>CAVTXK010000002.1:1462500-2570625 GCA_963738685.1 uncultured Chloroflexia bacterium | reverse complement strand
TCATCGGGACCCTCCAGCGCGAGTGGGCGTACTGCCGCCTCTTCCGCCCCAACGACGAGCGCCTGGCGTCACTGCCGGGCTGGCTCGACTCCTACAATCGACGACGTCCTCACGCCGGGCTCGCGGGCATGACCCCGATGTCCATCCTCGTCAACAAGGTCGACGAGAACGACAACTAGCGCAGTCCTTCGTTCGGGATCGATGCCGAGGATCGCCTCGTCCTTGGTCCCGAAGTGGTTGAACACGGTCCTCGGGGAGACGTGGGCGGCAGCGGCGATGTCCTCCACGGTGATCTCGTCCGGGCCGCGCTCGATGGCGAGGTCCAACGCGACGCTCGCGATCGCACGCCTGCTGTCGAGCTTCTTGCGCTCGCGGAGACCTGCAGTGACGACCATCCGTGCACTCTACCCGAGTATGCATTCACTGCAACTTTGCGTAGGGTGCATGTATCTCGTCGCCATGGCGGCTATCGCATCGTTTCGAGTGCTGAGCTGATTTGGTCTTCGGTGTTGTAGCAGTGGGGCGAGAAGCGAATGCCGCCGGCTGCCACCGCCACCACCGAAGCGATCACCACTGCGCCTATCGCATGCCGAACGCGCGGAGGTCTCGCGTGGCATTGCCGCCCTCGCACGTCACTGACGCCATAGGTTCGAGCCGCGTCAAGTCCCGTAGTCGTCATACCCTAGGGTGATGCGGTCCTCTTCCCACGGTCGTGGTGGGCGCGTGCATCTCGTGCCGAGTTCAACTTTGTCTTCCTCAACGCCTCGTCGGGCCGACGCCGAACGCAACCGCGCCGCGATCCTGACCGCCGCTCGGGTCCTCTTTGCTGAGGCCGCCGAAACTCCTATGTCGGAGATCGGCCGGCGGGCCGGGGTGGGCCAAGCGACGCTGTACAGGCACTTCCCGACGCGCGATGACTTGGTCCTCACCATCTTCTGCGAAGAGGTCGATCGGTTGGAGAGCGAGGCCAGTGCGCGTGCGGGTGATCCGACGGCGTTCGTTGCGTTGGTCGAGGCGATGGTGACGAGTCAGGTCCGCTTCCACGGCCTGGCGGATTGTCTGGCAACGCCGCGAGGTGTCGATGTCCGCATCGATGCCCTGCAGGAGCGTGTCGACAGGCTGCTCGCCGGGCCCCTGGGCGATGCGGTGGAGGCCGGTCTGGTCCGATCGGATCTGACGGTCGAGGACGTGACGTTGGTGATGGCGATGGTCGATGGCGCGCTTCGGCAGCAGCGCACGGTCGCGGGCCGTCAGGGAGCCGTTGAGCGGGTTGTCCAGCTTGCGTTCGGGAGCATCGTCAAGGCAGCCAGCAGGCCATAAACGGACAGTGATGTCCGCTTGGTGGTAACGTTGTTCGTCGCGGGCTCCTGCTCGCGGCTGGGACGAAGAAACCGAGGTAGCGCGTGTCAGATGAAGGGACCGTTGGTGTGGTCGGAGCCGGGAACATCGGCTCGGTCGTGGCCCGGCTGGCGGCGAAAGCAGGTCTAGAGGTCGTTATCGCTAACTCGCGTGGGCCTGAGTCCCTCGCTGGGCTGGTTGACGAGCTCGGCCCCGGGGTTCGGGCTGGGTCCGTCGATCAGGCTGCCCGCGCCGGTGAGTGCGTGGTGGTCGCCATCCCGTTCTTCCGGTTCCGGGACCTGCCCGCAGCCGCGTTCGCTGACCGCACCGTGATCGACACGATGAACTTTGACCCCGGACGCGACGGGGCAGTTGCCGCCCTGATCGAAACCGGGCAGACGCCCGCCGAGCTGTTGGCTGCCCGGCTGGCCGGCGCGAGCGTCGTGAAGGCCTTTAGCAGCATCTTCGCGAACCACCTGGCAGCTCTGAGCCGGCCAGCGGGTGCGCCCGATCGCAGCGCCCTGCCGATTGCCGGCGACTCGATCGAGGCGAAACTGGTCACGACCCGGCTGCTCGACCGGCTTGGCTGGGATGCGGTGGACGCCGGGTCACTGAAGGAGAGCCGCCGCTTTGACCTCGGTACGCCCGCGTTCGTCGTGCCATATGTCGCCGACGCCAGCGACGGCTGGGGGTTGCGGCTGCCGACCGACCCGGGCTCACCCGCAGGCGCGACACGGATCGGCACGTTGCTCGGCCAACGCCTCGAGGGATGACCGGTGGCTGAAGGAGAAGCGCCTCTTCGCATCGATGTGTGGTCTGACGTCGTCTGTCCGTGCTGCTACGTCGGGAAGCGTCACATCGAAGCCGCAATCGCCCGCACCGAGACTGCGGTCGAGATCACCTATGATGTGACCGCCCTATGCCGGCACCTCGAAGACGAGGATGGTCAGAGTCAGCTCCCGCTCAGGATCGTCGCGATGGGCGATGGTGAACCGGAAGTCGGTCTCGCCGCCGTAGGTCGCCTCGCGCACGAAGTTCGGGTGGGCGGTGATGGTCGGGCTGACCTGGGCTAGGACCTTCGATAGCTCGCGGCCCCGGTTGAACACGAAGATTGCGGTCTTGGTGTCGCGCCAGCTGGCATAGCCCAGGAGCTGGTCGACCGTCTCAGTGAGCTTCTTCGGGCCACCCCAGAACTTGCACTCGGCCACGAACAGGTTGCGCCCATTGCGCCTGATCAGGATGTCGGTCTTCCCCTCGAAGTTGAAGGTCTCCCCGGTGGCGTCGCCCTCGTATTGGCCGTTGAGCTGGACCAGGAAGTGGTCCCGGATGGCCTCCTCGTTCATCTTTACGAAGGATTTTGGACTGCGCTCCATGACCGCCACCATCTGGCGGGCCACTCCGAGAATGTGCTCGTAGGTCTCGGCCGGCAGGACGGGCTCCAGGGGACCTGTGGCTGACCCCTTGGAGGTGGGCGCCCGGGGGACGGACCGACGGACCGGCGGCGCGGCATAGGTCTTGGGGGCGGCAGCCCGGCGGACCGGCACTCCAAAGGAGGCGATCAGGTCGTGGTCGGCGATCACCTTCTCGCGCCGCCGGGTGGCCGAGGTGAGTGCCAGGCCCTCGAGCCTGTCATTGAACGTGTCCACATCGGCATTCACCCAGCCCAGGAATTGCCTGATTTTGGCCAGCTCCCCGTCGAGGTGGCCTTTCAGGCTGGCCGGGACCGGGGTCGGCACCGTCGCCGAGATCCGCAGCTCCCCATCACCGACCACCGCCATCGGCAGGCTCATGGACCAGGTGGATGGCCGCATCTTGAACAGGTCGGCCTCGCCGCTGTATGGCACGTGGTAGGTAACAGTGGTGCCGGGGATGTGGAAAGGCCGGCTGCGGTCGGTGATCATCCGCATCTGGTCCCGGCTTACATCGACCTGCGCGTCCTGGTGAGACACGGTGATCGCCTCCTCGTCGAGGACCAGCGGCTCGACCCGGAACTGGCCCAGCAGCTCAGCCGCCAGGTCCGGGGCGCTGCTGGCGAGGGCGTGATCGGCCGGGATGACTTGAGCCGCCTGCTCCATCTTCTGCTCCTGTGCCCGCAGGGACCCGCCGAGGTCGCCGGAGCTGAAGAGGTGCTCGGGGCGGCTCATGTCATGCCCAGATCGTGCTTGGCTGCGACCGTGCCGGACACTGGGGCGATGTCGAGAGCTCCAAGGGCGTCATGCCGCGCAGTGTCGCACCAGCACGCGGACGTTGACTATGAGCCGGGACGGGCCCACAACCTGGGCATCCATTTCCCAGCGAGGAGTCCCGGAGCCCTCCCCGTCAGTCAATCTCTACCAGAGGTGCATCCGCGCTCGGACCGAGTGGGCCTCGAGGCTGTGCGGGATGGTCAGGGTGGCGGCGCAGCGCTCCAGAGTCGGCTTGCCTATGACGTGGACCAGGTAGATCTCGGTGGTCAGCAGGGTGGCACCTTCGGTCGGCGCAGCGCTCGGAAGCCAGCGGCCGCGGCGACCTCTTCGGCGTCGCACCAGTTGCCGAAGGCCTTGAGCCCGCGGACGTAGCCGGCGATCGACTCGGGCGCCAGCGTTGCCCGCAGTTCGAGCGTCCAGGCCCGAAGCTCGGCCGCCGGAATGGCGTCGACCGGGCGTGCCTGGCCGAACCGGCGGACGGCCCGGATGAGGATCATCCGGTACCACTCGACGGTCCGCGGTGAGGCACCCTCGGCCGCCTTGGCGGCGCAGAACAGGTCGGCCGCGGCGCCCAGTCCGATCGGAATCGGGCCCGAAGAATCAAGCGAAGTGCCGGATGGGCCCGAAGAGTCAGGCGAACAAACCGGGGAATAGTCAGGCGAAGTAGCCACGATCGAACCTCCTCGGCATGGGAACCGAGAGAGTTCGAAACCGCAACATCTGGTGGTTCAGCGCTCGCTGTGCCCTAGATGTTGTGGTGTGGCTGGCGAGGAAGGATTCGAACCTTCGATCTCCTGATCCAGAGTCAGGCGCCTTACCGCTTGGCCACTCGCCAGTGGGGCGGCCGAGATGATACCGCATCGGCACCGTTCGCCCGGCCCCGGGCCAGCCCGACCACCGCGCTGGTACGTTCGGGGGAGTGGACGGCCGCGGTGCCGGCTGGCACCGTATGCGCATGCCGCGAACCCCCGATCGCCGCCCCCGGCTCGTTGCGCTCCTCCTCGTCGTCGGCCTGCTGACCGGCCTCGCCGCCACCGCGACGGTCACGGCGGCCCCGGCGCTGCCGGCCTGCAAGGTGGCCGACACGCTGACCAAGCACCGCACCTACAACGACTGGCATCGATCGCTGCTCGATCAGACCTATCGCCTATCGAGCGGCTACGCGCCCGCGGACCTTCGATCGACCAGCGGGGCGGGCCTCAACAGCGGCCACTCCGTGCGCAAGCACGTCATCGCCGATCTCAAGGCGATGGCCACCGCTGCCCGCGCCGCCGGCGCGCGGATGTCCGTCCAGTCCGCGTACCGCAGCTATGCGACGCAGAAATCGACCTTCGCGTACTGGGTCCGCGTGCACGGGTACGCGACCGCGCTCAAAGAGAGCGCCCGGGCCGGTCATAGCGAGCACCAGCTGGGCACGACGCTGGACTTCCGATCCTACGGTGGCGGTGCGCCGTGGGACTACAGCGACTGGGGGACTACCAAGGCCGGCACATGGCTGAAGACCAATGCCTGGAAGTACGGCTTTGTCATGTCCTACCCCAAGGGCAAGAGCGCGGTCACGTGCTACACCTACGAGCCCTGGCACTATCGCTACGTCGGTCGAGCGCGGGCCGCCGTGATCCGCAAGAGCGGCCTGACCCTGCGCCAATTCCTGTGGCGCGAACAGACGACGACGGTCACCGCGACGCCCGTTCCGACCCCGAAGCCATTCGTGCCCGGCGGCTCGGCCCGCCCGTAACGGGACCCTCGGCTCCGAGTCACGCCGTCGCCAGGAGCCGTTGCGTTCGCGGGGGATCACGACGCAGTCGGACGCGGCGGAGGAGTTGGGCGTTGGCGGCGACGATGATGGTGGACGCGCTCATGGCGATCGCGCCGACCGACATCGGCAGGTCGATGCCCCAGGGCACGAGGACGCCCATCGCGATCGGGATGGCGACCAGGTTGTAGCCCGTTGCCCAGACGAGGTTCTGGACCATCTTGCTGTACGCCGCCCGGGACAGTTCGATCGCACCGACGACATCCCGCGGGTCGCTTCGGACCAGCACGATACCGGCCGACTCGATGGCGACGTCGGTGCCCGCGCCGATGGCGATGCCGACATCGGCGGTGGCGAGCGCCGGCGCATCGTTGACGCCGTCGCCGACCATGGCGACCTTGCGGCCGCCCTCCTGGAACCGTTGGACGGCGGCGGCCTTGTCGGCCGGCAGGACCTGGGCGGCGACCTCGTCGATGCCCAGGCGTCGTGCGACCGAGTCGGCGACCGCCTGGCTGTCGCCGGTGATCATCGCCACCCGCACGCCGAGGACGTGGAGGGCATCGACCGCCTCCTTCGACTCTGGTCGGACTTCGTCCTCGACCGCGATCGCCCCGGCCACCTGGCCGTCGGCCACGACGTGCAGGACCGTCCGGCCCTCGCGATCCCAGGCTTCGGCCCGTGGGAGCGGCTCGAGCGAAAGGTCCGCGAGGAGCCGGGGGCCGCCCACCGCGACCTCGTGACCATCGACGCGTGCGCGCGCGCCACGGCCGGGTAGCGACTCGAAAGCGGCTGCTGAGGGGATCGACAGACCGCGGGCCCGGGCGCCAGCGACGATGGCCCGCGCCAGCGGATGCTCGGAGTCGGCCTCGACGGCGGCGGCGAGCCGAAGCGTTCTCGGTCATCGCTGATATCGATGAGCGCCGGCTCGCCCTTCGTGAGCGTCCCGGTCTTGTCGAAGATCACGGTGTCGATGGTGCGAGCCCGCTCGAGCGCCAGGCGGTCCTTGACGAGCAGCCCGTTGCGGGCGCCCAGCGACGTCGAGATGGCGATGACCAACGGGATCGCCAGGCCCAGGGCATGCGGGCAGGCGATGACCAGCACGGTCGCGGTCCGGACGAGCGCGCCTTCCGGGTCACCGGCGACCCACCAGAACACGAGCGTGATGGTGCCCGCGGCCAGGGCCACGTAGAACAGGATCGCGGCAGCCCGGTCGGCGAGGGCCTGCGCCCGCGAGCCCGAGGCCTGTGCGGCCGCGACGAGGCGCATGATCCCGGACAAGGCGGTCTCGTCGCCCGTGGCGGTGACCCTGACGCGGAGCGATCCACCGGCGGCGACCGTGCCGGCCACGACAGGAGCACCTGGTTCCTTGGCTACGGCTCGCGACTCGCCGGTGATCATCGACTCGTCGACGTCGGCCGTCCCCTCGACGACGATGCCGTCGGCCGGTGCCCGGGCGCCGGGGCGGACGAGCACGACGTCGCCGACGCGCAACTCCCCGATCGGGACTTCCTGGATGCCGGTCGGCGTGACCCGCTCGGCCGTGTCCGGCAGCAACGCGGCGAGCGCTGCGAGGGCGCCTTGCGCCTGGGCGATCGAGCGCATCTCCAGCCAATGGCCCAGCAGCATGATCGTGATGAGCGTCGCGAGCTCCCACCAGATCTCGACCTCGAACAGGCCGAGCGTGCCGGCCCACGAGGTCACGAAAGCGACCACGATCGCGAGCGAGATGAGCGTCATCATCCCGGGCTTGCGATCCGCGAGTTCGTCCCGAGCGCCACGGAGGAAGACGAGGCCGCCGTAGAAGAAGATGACCGTGCCGAGGATGGCCGGGGCGTACTGGGAGCCCGGGAACTCGGGAACCGAGTAGCCGAACCACACCTGGATGTCGTGGCTCAGCAGGACGACCGGGATCGTCAATGCCAGCGTCAGCCAGAACTTGTCGCGGAACATATCGACGGAATGGCCCGCGTGTCGGTCGTGGCCACCGTTGCGGCCCGTCGCATGGTGTCCCTGAGCTCCCGCGAGTGCAGCGCCGGTCGCCGGCTCGGTCGGCTGCACACCGGCATCCCCATGGTGCCGACGGTGGTTCATACGGTGCTGATCGTATCTCGGCGTCGACGACCGCTCTTCACCGCCGCCTGCGTCGTGACCGACAAGGGGCCAGCTCCGGGCTGGGTCAGTTCGCGCCGTCGAGCGCCTCCCGAAGGAGGTCCGTGAGCTGATCCCACTCGACCAGGAACGCATCGTGGCCCTTGGTCGAATGGATCTCGCGATAGCGCGCATCGGCGCCGGCGCGCGCCGCTGTGTCCACCAGGTCGTGGACCTGCCGCGGGCCGTACAGGATGTCGTCCTGGATCCCGATGCCGGTGATCGTGACCCCGGCCGTCGCCAGCTCCGCGAATGCCGCATCCAGACCGCCCCGACCGCCCCCGATGTCATGGCCGGTCCATCGCTCCGACAAGCGTTCGATACGTCGCGGCATCGAATCGATCGACCAGCTTGCGGCCCTGGTGATCGAGATAGCTGACGACCGATGGCCGGCCATCGTCCTGCACCGAGCGCCCGAAGCGCTCGTCGAAATCGTGCTCGCTCCGATACGTCGTCATCGCGAGTTGGCGGGCGAGCGAGAGTCCATCCAGGCCGAGCCGTTCGATCAGCTCGAGCTGGAAGTGGTTCCAGGCGACCGCCATCGGACCGGTCGCGGCGGGCGCGGCGATCGGCACGACATGGCGGACGGCCTCGGGGCGCGTCAGGGCGACCTCGAGCGCGACCATCCCGCCGAGCGAGCCGCCGACGACCAGGGCGATCTCGTCGACCCCGAAGCGCGTCGAGGAGGGCCCACTGCGCCCGCGCCTGGTCCCGGGTCGAGACGGCCGGGAAGTCGCGCCCGTACGGCCGCCCCGTCGCGGGATCGACGGATGTGGGCCCCGTGGATCCGTAGCGGCCGCCGAGCAGGTTGGCGCTCAGCACGCCGAGCCGGTCCGTGTCGAGCGCCCGGCCAGGCCCGATGAGCGGTTCCCACCAGTCCCCGGCCGCATCGGCCGAGCCGGTCAGGGCGTGGACGACCAGGACCTGCGGCGCCTCCCCGGGAGGAGGGCCGTCATGCCGGTACGCGACGGTCAGCTCGGGGAGTGCCGTCCCGTCCTCCAGCTCGAAGGTCCCCAGCGACGCGGTCTCGAGCCGGCCGGTCCCCGTCGGGAGACCGGCCGGCCGGGTCGTGGGGACGTCGACCGTCACCCGGCGGCGCCGACGAGCTCGCCGTCGGCGGGTGCCTCGGCCGTAGCGGCGGCCAGGGCCTGCTCGAGGTCGGCGATGAGGTCGTCGACGTGCTCCAGCCCCACCGACAGGCGGATGAGGTCGTCGGTCACGCCGGTCGAGGCCTGCTCCTCCGGCTCGAGCTGCGAGTGGGTCGTCGACGCCGGATGGATGATCAGCGACTTCGCGTCGCCCACGTTGGCGAGCAGCGAGAAGATCTGGACGTTGTCGATGAGCCGGCGACCGGCCTCGACACCGCCCTTGACCCCGAACGTGACGATGCCGCCGAAGCCACCGGTGAGGTACCGCTTCGCCTGCTTGTGGGTCGGGTGCGACTCGAGGCCCGGGTAGCAGACCCAGGTCACCTCGGGCCGCGTCTCGAGCCACTTCGCGATGGCCAGCGCGTTCTCGCTGTGACGGGTGATGCGCAGCGGCAGCGTCTCGAGGCCCTGCAGGAACAGGAACGCGTTGAACGGGCTGAGCGCCGCGCCGATGTCGCGCAGGCCCTGGACGCGGAGCTTGAGGATGAACGCGAGGTTGCCGAACGCCTCCGTGTAGCTGATGCCGTGGTAGGACGGGTCGGGATCGACGAAGTCGGCCTTGAACCGCTCGCTCGCCGCCCAGTCGAACGTGCCGCCGTCGACGACGACGCCGCCGATCGCCGTGCCGTGGCCGCCGATCCACTTCGTGGCCGAGTGGATGACGATGTCGGCGCCGTGCTTGATCGGCTGCGCGAGGAGCGGGGCGAACGTGTTGTCGACGATGACCGGCACGCCGCGGGCATGCGCCACGTCCGCGATCGACGCCAGGTCGTGGACGTCGAGCCGCGGGTTGCCGATGAGCTCCAGGAAGACGGCCTTGGTGCGGTCGTTGATCGCTCGCCCGAAGGCCGATGGATCGCTGCCGTCGACGTAGCGTCGTCGTGATCCCGATCTTGGGCAGCGTGTGGGTGAACAGGTTGTACGTGCCGCCGTACAGCGACGACGACGAAACGATGTTGTCGCCGGCCCGCGCGAGGTTGAGGATCGAGAGCGTCTCGGCCGCCTGGCCGGACGCGACGCCGAGGGCCGCGACGCCACCCTCGAGCGCCGCGACGCGCTGCTCGAAGACGTCGGTGGTCGGATTCATGATCCGGGTGTAGATGTTCCCGAACTCCTGGAGCCCGAACAGCCGCGCGGCGTGCGCCGCGTCATCGAAGACGTAGCTCGTGGTGGCGTAGATCGGGACGGCGCGGGCGTTGGTCGGCGGGATCGGGCTTCTGGCCGGAGTGCAGGGCGCGGGTCTCGGGTCGGAACGTGGTCGGATCGAGTTCTGCCATGGTGAAGTCGGGTGCCTCCTGGGGCTGGTTCGAAGAGAGCGTGAGCGGGTGGTCCCGGTGGCCCTGGGAAGGCCGTTGGTCCTGGCGGACACCCGTCGTGTGGTTCGGAGGACAAACGAAAAGCCGCGGCTCCGGTGTGGAGTCCGCGGCCCCGGGACCAGTGTCTGTGGTCCCGCGTCGTCACCCGTGGATCAGGATGCGCGTGACCTCAGACCCCATCCTCCGCACGGCGGGGCCGCCAGCGCATACACATGTTCCAGGACGAGCAGGTCGGGTTCATCGCCCGCTGATGGTGGGGGAGCCGCGGGTCGGGCGTCAACCCGCGCCCCCGAATCGCAACGTTCCAGATGGCGAACCGTGCCGCCACGCACCGCCGATCGGGACGCGCATTCACCGCCGTTCGACGCCGGATACCCTGTCGCCATGAGCGCCATCCCCGCCACGTTCCGCGCGTACGTGGCCGAGAAGGTCCAGGAGGCGGACGGCGGCGCGCGGGTCGACCGCGGCGTCCGCGAGTTCGCAGCGTCGGACCTGCCGCCGGGCGAGGTCGAGATCCGGGTCGCCTGGTCCAGCGTCAACTACAAGGACGGCCTCGCCACTCGCGCTGATGGCAAGGTCGCCCGGATCAGCCCGATCATCCCCGGCATCGATCTCGCGGGCGAGGTCGTCGCGAGCTCGGACGCGGGGTTCGCGGTGGGCACCCCCGTGCTTGCCCACGGCTACGACCTGGGCGTGGCACGCCACGGCGGTTACGCCGAGTACGAGCGCGTGCCGGCGGGCTGGGTCGTGCCCCTGGACCGAGGCCTCTCGCCGCGGGACGCGATGGCGATCGGGACGGCTGGCTTCACCGCCGCGATGTCCGTGGCGGCGCTCGAGGACCGCGGCCTCAAACCCGGCGACGGGCCCGTCCTCGTGACGGGGGCGAGCGGCGGGGTCGGCTCGACGGCCGTGGCGATCCTCGCGGAGCGCGGCCATGAGGTCTGGGCGGCGACCGGCAAGGCCGACGAGGCGGACCGGCTGCGCGCGCTCGGTGCGGCCGGGATCCTGGCACGGGACGAGGTGACCGCCGAGGGCAAGCCGCTCGAGTCGGAACGCTGGGCCGGGGCGGTGGACGCGGTCGGCGCGGCCACGCTGCCGTATGTGCTGCGGACCCTGCGGGCCGGCGCGGCGGTCGCATCGAGCGGCAATGCCAGCGGGCCACGGCTCGAGACCACGGTCTTCCCGTTCATCCTGCGCGGCGTCGCGCTGCTCGGCATGGATTCCGCCCAGATGGCCATCGATCGACGACGCGCCCTCTGGTCGCGCCTGGCGACCGATCTGCGGCCGCGCGCACTCGGCGACCACGTGACCGAGGTCACGCTCGAGTCGCTGGATCAGGCCCTGGACGGCGATCCTCGCCGGCGAAGCGCGGGGCCGCTGGGTGGTCCGGGTGGCCGGCTGACTTCCGCCTCGCTTACGCGCGAGGACCTTCGCCGCGGAGCTCGGCCAGGGCTCGGAGCAGGGGTCGACGGGCGTCTTCGATCGGATGCTCGGGGAAGGGATGCGCCGCGAGGGCGTCGTCGAGGGTGATCTCGCCGGCATGCACGCGGGTCCCGAGGGTCGCGAGCGCCGCGATCGAGGCCGTCTGGCGCTCGACGAAGTCCCGGCCGGCGTGGTCGCCGTGGCCGGGCACGACGACTCCGGTCGCGAGCGACGAGCGCGGTGACCGCCGCGGCCGTCGCCGGCCACTCGAGGGCGTAGCCGTCCGCGTAGAACGGCACGGCGCCGTTCTCGAACAGGTCGCCCGCGAACAGCACGTCCGTGCCTGGCACGGTGATCACGATGTCGTGATCGGTGTGGCCGCGGCCGAGGTAGCGCAGCTCGACCTCGCGCCCACCGACCTCGACCGTCGCGGTCTCGGTGAACGTCTGGTCGGGCGGATCGATGACGACCTCGTCGAGCTGGCCGGCGACCTCCGGGTTCTCGGCTTCGATCTTGGGCTTGCGCGCCTCGCCGGTCCGCTCCAGGAACGTGACGCACCGCTCGTGACCCCAGATCCGGGCGGGCCTGAAGAGCCGGTTCCCGAACGCGTGATCCCAGTGGCCGTGCGTGTCCACGACGACCGTGACCGGGTCGCGCGTCAGCTCCTGCAGGTCGGCGATGATCTCGCGCGCCTGCCCGTACGTCGCGCGGGTGTCGATGACGAGCGCCTCGCCGCGACCGAGGATCGACCCCGATGTTCTGGTCGAAGAAGGGGTATCGCCGCACGAAGACGCGATCGCCGATCTCGACCCAGCCGTCCGCCACGCCCATCGCCCCATGCTAGCCGCGTGGCCGTCGCTCGCGCGGCGCCGTCCCGGGCTACGCTGCCGGTCATGCCATCCGTGATCGGTCGGGTCACCGCCGCCGACGGCACCGAGCTGCGGACCCGCCATTGGCCCGCCGTCGAGCCATGGGCGAGCCTCCTGCTCGTCCACGGTCTCGGCGAGCATTCGGGGCGCTATGAGCACGTCGGCGAGCAGCTGAGCGCCGGTGCCATCGATGTGCACGCGTACGACCAGCGCGGTCAGGGCGGATCGGACGGCCGCCGCGGCCACGTCGACCGCTGGAGCGACTACCACGACGACCTCGGGGAGCGGCTCGCGACCGTGCGTGCCGGCGCCGACGGGCCGCCCGGTGGTCTTGTACGGCCACTCGATGGGCGGGCTCGATCGTGGCCGGCTACCTGCAGTCCGACCGACCGAAGCCGGACCTCGCGGTGCTGACGGCGCCCGGCCTGGACTCGACCCTGGCCCGCTGGAAGGTCGCGCTGGCGCCAGTCCTCGCCAGGGTCGTGCCCATGCTCGCGGTCCCGACCGGCATCGACCCGGCCACGCTGTCGCGGGACCCCTCGGTCGGGGCGAGGGTCGCGACCGACGACCTGTGCGTCAAGGTCTCGACGACCCGGTTCGGGGCCGAGGCGCTTGCCGAGCAGGAGCGCGTGCGCGCGGGCGTGCCCTCGATGGTCGTGCCGACGCTCGTGCTGCACGGCCTCGACGACGGGCTCGTCCCGCCCGCCGCCACGGAGGTCTTCGAGGGCGTCCCGGGAATCGAGCGCCGCACCTACCCGGGCCTCCGCCACGAGCTCCACAACGAGCCCGAGGGCCCGGCCGTCCTCGACGAGATCATCGCCTGGCTGCGCGAGCGTGCTAGCATGCCGGCACAACCGAATACCGCCTCCGGGGAGCGCCTCGCGCGCTGAGAGTGTGGCTCACAGCCACTTACCCGCTGAACCTGATCCGGTTCGTACCGGCGAAGGAAGCAGGCCGAACGTCATCCGACGACGCCGTCCCCGGGATCCGGAGACGGCGTTCTGCATGTTCGATGCATTCGGAGGCTCGGAGATCGATATGGCCACCACCTACGGCGCCTCGGCGCCGACATCCGCGCCCGACCTGCGCTGGCGAACGCGCGACATCGTCGTCGCGGCGGTCATCGGCGTGGCGTTCGGCGTCGTCTTCGTCGTCGCGGGCGGGATCTGGGCGTCGCTGGCGTTCCTCGGTCCGGTCCAGAACGTCTTCTACGCGGTCTGGCTCCTGCCCGCGATCGTCGCCCCGTTGATCATCCGCAAGCCGGGTGCCGCCGTCTTCGCGGAGGTCGTCGCCGCGGGGCTCTCGGCGATCCTGGGGAGCACGTGGGGTGTCGACACCCTGATGTCCGGGATCATGCAGGGAGCCGCCGCCGAAGCGGTCTTCGCGCTCACCCGCTATCGCTCGTACGCGTTCCCGGTGCTCGCCGCGGCGGGCCTGGCCAGCGCGGCCGCGGCCTTCGTCCACGATGTCTACTTCTGGTACGCCGGGTACGCCACGGACGTGCTGGCGTTCATCGGTGTGTGGATGGCCGTGTCGGGGCTCGTGCTGCTGCCGCTCGTGGCGATCGGCCTGGTGCGCGCTCTCCGGTCGACCGGCGTGCTCGACGGGTTCCCGACCTGACGACCGCTCCCCCCACGGCCGGCGCGCCCGGCACGATCCTGGCGCGCGGGTTCGGGTTCACGTACGCGGGTGCCGCTGCGCCGGCGATCCGGGACATCGAGCTCGATGCTCCCGCTGGGGCATGCCTGCTCGTCATCGGGCCGTCCGGGTCGGGCAAGAGCACCCTCGGGCTGGCCCTCGCCGGCCTGATCCCGCGCGATGTGCCCGGGACGTGGGCAGGCTCCCTCGCGGTCGATGGCATGGAGACGCGGGCGTACCCACCGGGCGGGCTCGCCGCGCGCGTCGGGCTCGTGTTCCAGGACCCATCGCGGCAGATCGTCATGGACCGGGTCGAGGACGATGTCGCCTTCGGGCTCGAGAACCGCGCCTGGCCCCGGGCGGCGATGCTCGCGCGCGTGCCAGAGGCGCTCGATGAGGTCGGCCTCGCGGGGCTGGAGCGCCGGATCGCGCTCGAGTTGTCCGGCGGTCAGCAGCAACGCCTCGCGCTGGCCGGGGTCCTGGCGCCGCACCCCGGCGTCCTCGTCCTCGACGAGCCGACCGCCAACCTCGACCCGTCGGGCGCCGCCGCGTTCCTCGAACGGCTGGCGGCCGTCCGGGCGACGGGTTCAGCCACCATCGTCCTCATCGAGCATCGAGTCGATGGCGCCTGGCCGCTGGCCGACCTTGTGCTCGCGCTGGGACGAGATGGGGCGCCCATCGCGGCCGGGACCCCGGACGCGGTGCTGCGTGATCGCGACCGCCTCGAGGGAGCCGGCATCTGGCTGCCGGGCACGACGACGCAGCCCATCCGCCGAGCTCCGGGCGTCGTGGGCTCGTCGGGCACGACGGTCATCCAGGCGTCGAGCGTGTCGTTCGCCTACGAGCCGGCGCGGCCGGTCCTGGTCGACATCGACCTCTCCGCCCGCGCCGGCGAACGGATCGCCCTCCTCGGACCGAACGGCGGCGGCAAGTCGACCCTCGGCCGGCTGCTGGTCGGGCTCCTCGCCCCGGACACCGGCACGATCCGCCTGGGTGACGCGGACCCGGCGAGGCTGCCGGCGGCCGTCCTGGCGAGACGCGCCGGCTACGTGTTCCAGGAGCCGGAGCGCCAGTTCCTGGCCCAGCGGGTCCGCGACGAGATCCTGCTCGGGCTGCGCCCCGACGAGACGCCGGCCGCCGAAGCGCTGATGGCGCGTCTCGGGATGCCGCTCGAACAGTTCGGGTACAGGAGCCCGTATCGACTGTCGGGCGGCGAGCAGCGACGGCTGTCGCTGGCGACCGTGCTCGTGCGCCGGCCCGATGTGCTCGTGCTCGACGAACCCACGTTCGGCCAGGATCGGCACGGGTACGAGGCGCTCCTCGCGATCCTGCGCGAGCACCTGGACGCCGGGGCGTGCCTGTTCGCCGCGACCCACGACGAACGGTTCGTCGCCGACGTCGCGACCAGGATCGATCCGCCTGGACGCCGGGTCGATCACCAGCGACGAGGTCGTCGCGTGATCCGCGCGGTCGCGCTCGCCGACGAGCGGGCATCGAGCGTCTTGGGCCGGGCGAATCCACTGGCCAAGCTCGCGATCGCCTTCCTGTGGCTGCTCGGGCTGGCGTTCACGACTCGCCATCTGCCACCGCTGGCGATCACGGTCGTCGCGCTCGCCGCTGGGCTCGTCCTCGGGCGGATCCGGGCCGGCGACCTGGCGCGCGCCCTGGCGCCGCTGTGGTTCGTCGCGGGCATCGTCGTCCTGAGCAACATCGTGTTCGGGGCGGCCAACACGAACCCCACGGCCACGGAACTGGCACGCTTCGGACCGCTGCGGGTCACGGCTGAGGCCGTCTCGACCGCGACAGCCCTGGGTCTGCGCGTGCTGGCCATCGCATCGGTCGGGGCGGTCTTCGCGCTCACGACCGAGCCGACCCGGCTGGTCGATGCGCTCGTCCAGCAGGCTCGCGTCCCGGAGCGGTTCGCGTACGGCGCGCTGGCCGCCTACCAGGCCATCCCGCGTTTCGCCGAGGACCTGACCACGCTGCGCCAGGCCCGGCGCATCCGGGGGCTGCGCGGCGGTTGGCATCCGCGGCTGCTGCTCGGACTCCTCGTCCTGGCCATCCGGCACGGCGATCGGGTGGCGCTGTCGATGGACGCGCGGGCGTTCGGGTCGGGGCCGCGGACCCGCTATCGGGTCGTGCGCTGGTCGGCGGTCGATGCGTTGCTCGGCCTCGGGGCGCTCGTCGTCCTCGGCGGTGCGCTTGCGCTGACGGCGTAGAGTCGCGTGCATGGATGCGAGCGGCTTCCTCGGATTCCTGTACGCGATCGCCGTGTTCGGGGTCTTCGTGCTGCTCGCGTATGCCGTGATCGTGCTGGCCGCCCGGACCTTGCACCGGTACATGCCGGCCACGTCACCGCCACGTGATCCTGCGATCGACGCCCTGCGCACCCGGCTCGCCAACGGCGACATCGACGAGGCCGAGTTCGAGCGTCTCCGGACCGTCCTGCAGCGCCATTGAGCGGTGCCGGGCGATCCCGGACGTGAACCGATGACTTCGATGCAGCGGCGGTATCCCCTCGGCGCGGCCCTCACGCTCGAACAGCTCGACACGGATCCGCATGGCCCGCTCGCCGACCTTCGAGAGCGTGAACCCGTCTCCTGGGTGCCCGGTCCTCGACGGCTGGTTGGTGACGCGCCGGGATCTGTGCATCGAGGTGATGCGCGACGCCGGGCTCTTCACGGTCGACGACCCCCGCTTCTCGACAGCCCAGGTGGTCGGCCCGAGCATGCTGTCGCTCGATGGCGACGAACACCGGCGCCACCGCGACCCATTCGCCTGGGCGTTGCGCGGGCCCGAGGTGCGGGATCGCTTTGCCGAGCGAGTCGCAGCGGAGGCCGGCCGGCTCGTGGGCGCCCTATCTCCGAGGGGGAGTGCCGAGATCCGCCGAGACCTCGCCGGCCCCCTGGCCGTGAACGTCGTCGCCGACGCGATCGGTCTGCTGGACGCGGAGCCCGGAACGGTGCTGGGGTGGTACGCGGAGATCGTCGCTGCGGTCGATCGGGTGTCGGCTGGCGGCGAGATCGGTGTCAAAGCGCGCACGGCCGTCGGTGCCCTGGAACGGCATGTCGGCGCGACGATCGACCATGGCAGCGGTGTCCTGGCGGGGGCGACGACCACGCTCAGTCCGGCCGAGGTCACATCGAATGCCGCCGTGATGATGTTCGGCGGGATCGAGACCAGCGAGGGCATGACGACGAGCTTGTTCTGGCACCTGCTGACCAACCCTGACCAGCTGGCGGCCGTGGCGGCCGACCGATCGCTGGGCGCTGGTGCGGTCGACGAATCGCTGCGGTTGGAACCGGCCGCGGCCAGGGTCGATCGATACGCCACGGCCGATACGCGAGCTGGCCGGAGCCTCCATCCGGCGCGGCGACCTCGTGATCGTGTCCCTGACGGCGGCCAACCGCGATCCGGCCACCTTCCCCGATCCCGACGCGTTCGACCTCTCGAGGGCGAACGCCAGGGCGCACCTCGCCTTCGCCCAGGGTCCGCACGCCTGCATCGGCAGTCACCTCGCGCGGCTGGAGACCCAGGCCGCCCTGGATGCTGCGCTGGATGCGTGGCCCGGGCTGCGGATCAGCCCCGAGGCGACGCCGCCGACCGGCGTGATCTTCCGGAAGCCGAGGTCGCTCCCCGTCCGGTGGGACACGTGACAGCGCTCGCGACGTGTTCGATCGTCGCGCCGATCCCGTCCCTTGCAGGCATGTCGTAGAGTCGGCCCATGCCGGAGCCCGGTCTCGCCGAGTACCTGGTCGTGACGACGATCGCCGTCATGTTCGTCGGGATTCCTGTCCTCATCCTCCGAAGCGTCCTCAGGAACCGCAGGGATCCAGCTATCGATGCTCTGCGCGCTCGATTCGCTGCCGGCGAGATCGACGAAGCCGAGTACGACCGCCTGCGTTCCGTCCTGCAGCGCGGCTGAGCGACGGGCTGGCCGGGTCGCCATCATCAGGGCCTCAGCCGCTGACGGAGGGCCACGTGACCGACTCGCGCACGATCGTCTTCTTCCCCGAGAGTGCCTACGGCCCGACGAACAACTGCGTCGGGATCGGGAACGTGCTGCGCGAGCGCGGGCACCGCGTCGTGTTCGTGCTGGAGGAGTCGTTCGCCGGCACGCTCGAGGAGAAGGGGTTCGAGGAACGGCTCATGCGCCTGACCCCGCCGCGCGGCCGAGCCCGAGGTCCCGGGCCAGTTCTGGATCGACTTCATCCGCGACACGGCACCGGTCTTTCGGAAGCCGACGATCGAGCAGCTCGGCGAGTTCATCGCGCCGACCTGGCAGGCGCTCATCGACGGTTCGAAGTTCGTGAACCCGCGCCTGACCGAGATCCTCGACGAGGTCGCGCCGGACGTCATCGTCGAGGACAACGTCGTGGCGTTCCCCGCGATCACGGCCTTCGGTCGGCCGTGGGTCCGGATCGTGTCGTGCAACCCGATGGAGACTGAAGGACGAGGCGATCGCCCCGTTCTCGAGCGGCTATCCGGTGGCGGACCGGACGCGGCTGGCCGGACTTCCTCGAGGAGGTCCGGCGCACGCACGCCGACATGTGGATGGACTTCGACGCGTTCTGTCGCGAGCACGGCGAGACCGGGCTGACCTACGGGACGCTGGGGCCGGAGTTCATCGCCGAGTCCCCGTACCTGAACCTCTATTCGTACCCGGCCGAGGCCGATTACGAGCGTGAGGTCCCGCTGGGGCCGACGTGGCACCGCCTCGATTCCACGGTCCGGGCGCCCGAGGCGACCTGGAAGCTGCCCGCGCACCTGGCCGAGCGGGATGGGGCGTTGATCTACCTCTCCCTGGGGTCGCTCGGCTCGGCGGACGTCGGGCTCATGCAGCGCCTCGTGGACCTGCTCGCGACCACGGAACACCGGGTGATCGTGTCGAAGGGCCCGCTCGCCGACCAGATCACGCTCCACGAGAACCAGGTCGGGGAGGGGTTCCTGCCCCAGCCAGCGATCCTCCCGCAGGTCGATCTGGTCATCACCCACGGCGGCAACAACACCGTCACCGAGGCCTTCCACCACGGCAAGCCGATGATCGTGCTGCCGCTGTTCTGGGACCAGGTCGACAACGCCCAGCGCGTCGACGAGACCGGGTTCGGCCGCCGCCTGTCGACCTACGGATTTCGCGACGAGGAGCTGACGGACGCCATCGACGAGCTGCTGGCGGATCGGGCGCTGGCCAAGCGGCTCGCCAGGATGTCGAAGCGCATCAAGTCCACGTCCGGCACCAAGCGCGCCGCCGACCTGATCGAACGCCTGGCGACGACCGGCGAGCCGATCACGAGTGCGTAAGCAGGGCGGAGCCTGGATCCTCGCGCTGATGGGGATGGGTTCCGCCTGGGCCCGTTGCGGCCTCTTCAACGGGCGCGCCGAGGTGTTCGCCGTGGTCAGACGATGCCCGCCAGCCGCGTCGCCCGACCGCGTGGCGAGACGCGCTTTCGCCGCGGGCATAGGATGACGACACTTCCCACCTCGACCGAACCCACCGCCCCAGGAGGCACCCGAGATGACCGACGTCGCGGAACGCGTCAAGACGTACCAGCAGTTCATCAACGGCGAGTGGGTCGACTCCGCCTCGGGCGAGACGATCGACGTCGAGAACCCGGCCGACGAGCAGGTCATCGCCAGGGTCCAGGCGTCGGGCGCCGAGGACGTCGACCGCGCCGCGAACGCCGCCGAGGCGGCCTTCGAGACCTGGGGCAAGGCCACGCCGCAGGAGCGCAGCCTGGCGCTCCTCAAGCTCGCCGATGCCATCGAGGCACGGGCCGACGAGCTGGGTCGCCTCGAGTCGAAGAACGCCGGCAAGCCGGTCGCCGCCGCGATCGACGAGATCCCGGTCATGGTCGACAACCTGCGGTTCTTCGCGGGCGCCGCGCGCCTGCTCGAGGGCAAGGCCGCGAACGAGTACATGGAAGGCCACACCTCGTTCATCCGCCGCGAACCGGTGGGCGTGGTCGCGTCCATCGCGCCGTGGAACTACCCGATCATGATGGCCGGCTGGAAGATCGGCCCGGCCCTCGCGGCCGGCAACACGGTCATCCTCAAGCCGTCCATCCGGACCCCGCTGACGGCGCTGGTCCTGGCCGAGATCGCGGCCGACATCCTGCCTCCGGGCGTGCTCAACGTGATCACCGGCAGCGGCTCGGTCGTCGGCGACCCGCTCGTCGGCCACCCCAAGGTCGGGATGGTGTCGGTGACCGGCGACACGGACACCGGCAAGCACATCGCAAGGGTCGCCGCCGACAAGGTCAAGCGGCTGCACCTCGAGCTCGGTGGCAAGGCGCCGGTCATCGTCTTCGACGACGCCGACCTCGACGCGGTCGCCGAGGCGATCAAGCTGTGGGGCTACTGGAACGCCGGGCCAGGACTGCACCGCGGCCACCCGGGTCATCGCCGGCCCGAAGATCTACGACAAGTTCGTGGCCGAGGTCTCGGACCAGGTCAAGTCGATCAAGTGGGGCGACCCGGCCGAGGGCGACGACATCGAGATGGGCTCGCTCATCGCGAAGGCGCAGGCCGACAAGGTCGAGGGCATGGTCGATCGGGCGCGTTCCGGCGCCGAGGTCGTGACCGGCGGCGTCCGTCCCGACCGCGCCGGCGCCTTCTACGAGCCGACGCTCATCGCCGGCCCGGACCAGAAGTCCGAGATCGTCCAGGACGAGGTGTTCGGGCCGGTCGTGACGGTCCAGCGCTTCTCCGACGAGGACCAGGCGATCAAGTGGGCCAACGACGTGCGGTTCGGTCTCGCGGCGTCCGTCTGGACCGCCGACGCCGGTCGCGGGATGCGCGTCGCCAAGGCCATCCAGTTCGGCACGGTCTGGATCAACGACCACTTCATGCTCGTGTCCGAGATGCCGCACGGCGGCTTCAAGGAGTCCGGCTACGGCAAGGACCAGAGCATGTACGCGGTCGAGGACTACACGGTCGTCAAGCACGTGATGCTCAAGATCTGAGCCCCGCCGGGCAGGCCCGCCCCCGGTCCGCGGCCCCGCCCGCTATCGTGGGCCCGTGCCGAACGACGACCTCCTGCACCGACGCGCGCGGAGGTCGCCGCCGCCGTCGGCGCCTCGACCGCGATGCCGATCGCCGCGGCTCGCTGGTTCGGGGCCAAGGGTCGGACGATCGCCGAGGCCGTCCTCGACGAAGCGTTCGTGCTCGACGACGACCGCGCCCCACGTCCTGGCCATCGTCACGCTCACGCTCGACGACCGGTCGCGCGCAGCGCCTACACGATCGCGCTGACCGGACGACTCGCTGCGCGAAGCTGTCCCCGGCGACGGTGCGTGGCGCGCGCTCGGCGTCGCGATGGCCGAGGGTCGGATCGTCGCCGGCCCTCGCCGCCGATCCCGAACGGCCGCCGACCGCCGTCCTCGTCTGTCGCCCCGCCCCGGCCCTGCGCGATCTCGCTCCTGGCGGCGCCGCCGAGACTCGCCGCCAGCACGGAACGGGATCTCGGCGCGGACCAGAGCAACACCAGCGTGGTCCTCGGCGAGCAGCTCCTCCTCAAGGCCTACCGCCGACTCCAGCCCGGCCTCAATCCGGACCTCGAGATGACCGCGTTCCTCAGCGAGGAGGCCGGTTTCGCGGCCGTCCCGCGACTCGGCGGGTTCGCCGAGGTCGTCTCCGCGCGCGACGGCACCTCGACCGTCGCGATGCTCCAGGAGTACATCGCCGACGGCGCGGACGCCTTCGAATCGATCGCCGAGACCGCTGACCGGACTGGCTGCTCGCGCCCGGCGAGGTCAGCCTCGAGTTCGCGACCGAGATCGCCGCCGACCTCGGGCACGCTGACCGCCGGCCTCCATGCGGCGCTCGCCGACGGCCACGGCCTGCCGGACATGGCGCCGCGCGAGGCGACCCGCGACGAGATCCGGGCCTGGGCGACGAGCCGCGCACCAGCACCTCGCGACCGCCCTGGAGGTCACGCCCGGCGAGGCCGGCCAGACGCTCCGCGACCTCGCCCCGCGCATCGCCGAGGCCCTCACGGTCCTCGACGCGCTCCCGACGGCGCCCGAGGTCATCCGTGCCCACGGCGACTACCACCTGGGCCAGGTCCTGGTCGCGCCCGACGGCTTCCGGATCATCGATTTCGAGGGCGAGCCGCTGAGCCCGCCGGAACAGCGCCGCGCCCATCGACCGCGCGCTGCGCGACGTCGCCTCGATGCTCCGCTCGCTCGATCACGTCGCGCGGAGTGCCGGCCGGCGGGCCGAGGCGCGCAACGGCGGCCCGCTCGAGCGGGCGGGTCTCGACCTGCCCGGCTGGATCCGACGGTCGCGCGAGCGGTTCCTCGAGGCCTACCAGGCTGGCCTCCGCGAGCAGCGGGTCTGGATGGACCTGGACCCGGACCTGCTTCGCGCCTTCGAGATCGACAAGGAGCTGTACGAGTTCGCCTACGCCGCGACGTACCTCCCGACCTGGCTCTACGCCCCGACCGAGGGGATGCGCGCGCTCTTCGAGGACGGCGCGTGACCGACCGGGCGGCGCTGCTGCTCGACGACATCCTCGGCGGACCCGCGGCGCTGGCGCGCCTCATCGATGCCTATGCCGATCCGACCGGCCCGCTGTCGCGCGTCGGGCCCGCGACCGTCGAGGGTCGTGTTCACCGGCTGGGCAGCTCGCGGTATGCCGCTCTCGCGGTCGAGGCCTCCCTCCGCATCGGCGGGTGCGCCACGGCAGTCGAGTACGCCTCGACCAGCGCGCCGACCCCGCCGTCCGACGATCTCGTGCTCGTGGCCATCTCGGCGAGCGGCGGCACGCGCGAGGTCGTCGAGGCGGCCCGCCGGCATCGAGGCGTGAGCCGCGTCATCGCCTTGACCAATCGCGAGGACTCGGCCCTGGCCCGCGAGGCCGACATCGTCCTGCCGCTGTTCGCCGGGGAGGAGCGCTCGGGCGTCGCGACCCGGACGTTCCGAGCCACGCTCGCCGTGCTCGCCCTGCTCGATTCCCAATGGCTGACCGGTTCCGGGCGCGCCCGCGAGATCCTGGGACCCTGCGTCGATGCGCTGTCCCGGGCGATCGAGACGAAGGACGACTGGTTGGCAGAGGCGAGTGATCGACTTCGATCACGCCCCGGCGATCGACGTCCTGGCGGATGCGGCCGACCTCGCGCTCGCCGAGCAGGCGGCGCTCATGCTCCGCGAAGGCCCGCGCCTCCCGGCCTTCGCCCACGACACCGGCGACTGGCTGCACACGGCCGTCTACCTCGCCTTTCCCGGCCATCGGGCGCTGCTGTTCGCGGGTGCCGCGGCGGACCGCGAGGTGGCGCGGACCATCCATGCCCGGGGCGGCGAGGTGGTTGTCGTGGGCGCGACCGTGCCGGGCGCGGCGCAGTCGATCGCGGCCGGGACGGCCGGCGGAGGCGTCGAACGCGCGATCGTCCAGTCGGTCGCGGCCGAACTCCTGGCCGCCGATCTGTGGCGTCGGGCCGAGGCAGCAGACAAGGGCGCTTGAGTCCCGCGCGCAGGGTCGCTTGACCAAATCGGCGGTGCCGGGCTACCATCCCGCCGAATTCCTCGACCGATCCCTGCTGGAGGCCCCGACTTGCGTCCCTCGCTCCGTCCCTTCGCCCTGATCCTCGTTGCGCTACTCGCCGTGGCGGCATGCGGTACCGGCGCGGCCGGCTCCGCGTCGTCCGCTCCCGCGACCGGCCAGGCGACGGGCGAGACGCCCAGCACCGCCCCATCCGGCACGCTGACGATCTACTCCGGCCGCAGCGAGGAACTCGTCGGCCCGATCATCGAGCGCTTCGAGGCCGAGACCGGCATCGACGTCCAGGTGAACTACGCCGGGACGACGGACCTCGCCGCGACCATCCTCGAGGAGGGCGATGCATCGCCCGCCGACGTGTTCTTCGCCCAGGACGCCGGTGCCCTCGGGGCCGTCGCCGCGGAGGGCCGTCTCGCGGCCCTGCCCGACACGACGCTCGAGCTCGTGGACCCGCGCTTCCGCTCGGACGACGGCAACTGGGTCGGCGTCAGCGGCCGGGCCCGCGTCGTGATCTACGACACCCGGGCGCTCGCCGGAGACCGACCTGCCGACGACGATCGACGCCTTCACCGATCCCGCGTGGAAGGGCCGGATCGGCTGGGCGCCGACGAACGCCTCGTTCCAGTCGTTCGTGACCGCTTACCGCGTGCTCAAGGGCGACGAGGCCGCGAAGGCGTGGCTCGAAGGGATCCAGGCCAACGAACCGAAGGTGTACGACGGCAACGACGCGGTCCTCGCGGCGGTCGGGGCGGGCGAGATCGAGGTCGGCTTCGTCAACCACTACTACCTCATGCGCCAGCTCATGGAGCAGCCCGACTTCCCGGTCGCGCAACCACTTCCTGGCCGCGGGTGACCCGGGTGCCCTGGTCAACGTGGCCGGCGCCGGGATCCTGACGACGGCGAAGAACCCCGCCGCCGCCCAGGCCTTCGTCGACTTCCTCCTCTCGAGCGAAGGCCAGGCGTACTTCGCCAGCGAGACCAGCGAGTACCCGCTGATCGATGGCGTGGCCGCCGACCCGGAGCTGCCGCCCCTGACCGAGATCCAGAGCCCGGACATCGACCTGTCGGACCTGTCCGATCTCGAGGGCACGCTGCGACTGCTCCAGGAGGCCGGCGTCCTGTAGGGCGCCGTCCGGCCGGCACGTGACAGGTCTCGTCCGCCGAAGGCCGCCGCTCATCGGGCTCCCGGGGAGCGCGCCGCGAGCGGCCGCCCGCGAGACCGCTCCACGAGCCCCGTGGCCGCTCGTCGCTGCGGGGCTCGTCATCGCGTTCCTGGCCCTGCTGCCGCTCGTCTATCTCGTCATCCGCGCCTTCGGGGCGGAGGCGTCAGCGGCCGCCTTCCTGCTCCGGCCGCGCACGGCCGGGATCGTGCTGGGCACCGTCGGTCTGGCATTGCTCGTCGGGATGGGCACGATCGCCCTGGGCGTGCCGATCGCATGGCTGACGACGCGGACCGACCTCCCGGGTCGCCGGCTGTGGGCGGTGCTGACCGCGATCCCGCTGGCCATCCCGTCCTACGTCGTGGGGTTCGCGTTCCTCGCGTTCTTCGGGCCGCGTGGCACGCTCCAGGGGATCCTGGCGCCCGCTCGGCGTGGACCGCCTGCCGTCGATCGGCGGTCTGTTCGGCGCGGCGCTCGTGCTCACGCTGGTGTCCTTCCCGTACGTGTCGCTCGCGACGCGGGCGGCGATCCTGCGCACGGATCCGGCCGTCGAGGAGTCGGCCCGGCTGCTCGGTGACCGGCGCATGACGGTGTTCCGGCGGGTGACCCTGCCGGTCCTCGTGCCGGCGATCGTCGCCGGGGCGCTGCTCGCGGTCCTGTACGCCCTGTCCGATTTCGGGGCCGTGTCGCTCCTCCAGTTCGACAGCCTGTCGCGGGCGATCTACCTCCAGTACGGCGCGTCCTTCGACCGGTCGCTCGCTGCCATCCTCGCGCTCGTGCTCGTGGTCATCACGTTCGTGCTGACCTGGGGCGAGACCCGGCTGCGCTCGAGGGCCGGCGCCTACGCGACCCGCGCTCGAAGGCCTCCGGACGATCGTCGCGCTCGGGCGCTGGCGGTGGCCGGCCATCGGCTTCCTCGCCGTCGTCGTCGGCCTGGCGCTCATCGTGCCGGTCGGGACCGTCGCGTGGTGGCTGGTTCGTGGCCTCGCCCAGGGCGAGCCATTGCGGCTCGTGGCCGGACGTGGCGGTCGATTCGTTCCTCGTCGGCGGGATCTCGGCGGTGGCCGCGGTCGGCCTGGCGCTGGTGGTCGCGCTGCTGTCCGCCCGCTACCGATCGCGCGTCTCGTCGTTCGTCGGCTCGGCGCGTCTTCGCCGGCTACGCGCTTCCGGGCATCGTCGTCGCCCTCGCCATGGTCTTCCTCGCCACACGGACCCTGCCGTTCGCCTACCAGACGCTCGGCCTGCTCGTCGTGGTGTACGCGGTGCGCTTCATGCCCCAGGCGGTCGGTGGCCTGCGCGCCGGCCTCGGTCAGGCCGGCCGCGGCATCGAGGAGGCCGGCCGGACGCTGGGCGACGGTCCGGTCCGGGCGTTCGTTCGGCTGACGCTGCCGGCGCTGCGGCCGGCGTTCGTGGCCGCGCGGCGCCCTCGTGTTCCTGACGGTCATCAAGGAGCTGCCGCTGGCCCTGCTGCTGGCACCGATCGGGTTCGACACGCTCGCGACCGAGATCTGGGACGCGGCGTCGTCCGGGTTCTACGCGCGGGCGGCAGGTCCCGCGGCGCTGCTGCTGGCGATCTCGGTCGGGACCGTCGCGGTGCTGCTGCGCGCCGAGGAACGCGCTCGATGAGCGGCTCGTTCGGCGGGCACGGCGCGGCCGGCGCAACCGCCGCGCGCCCGGCGTTCGCGGTCCAGGCGCGCGGCCTCCGTCGCCGGTTCGGGGATGTCCTGGCCGTCGATGACGTCGACCTCGAGGTCCTGCCCGGCGAGATGTTGACCGTGCTCGGGCCGTCGGGCTGTGGCAAGACCACGGTCCTGCGTCTCATCGCCGGCCTCGACACGCCGGACGCCGGGCACCATCGAGATCGGTGGGCGGCGGGTGTCCGGTGCCGGCGCATCGGTCCCGCCCGAGCGACGGCGGGTCGGGATGGTCTTCCAGGACGTCGCGCTCTTCCCGCACCTGTCCGTGCGCGACAACATCGGCTACGGGCTGCGGCGCGACCCGGACCGCGAGGTCCGGGTCCGCGAGCTGCTCGAGCTCATCGACCTGCCCGATGCCGGCGACCGGATGCCGTACCAGCTGTCGGGCGGGATGCAGCAGCGGGTCGCGGTGGCCCGTGCCCTGGCGCCGCGGCCGGACGTCGTGCTGCTCGACGAGCCGTTCTCGTCCCTGGACGCCGCCCTCCGGACGCAGCTGCGCGGGCGACGTTCGCGAGATCCTGCGCGCCGCCGGCGCCGCCGCGGTGTTCGTGACCCACGACCAGGACGAGGCCCTGACCCTCGGCGACCGGATGGCGGTCATGGTCCGCGGCCGGGTCGAGCAGCTGGCGCCGCCGGAGGTCGTGTACGGCGAGCCGGCGACGCCGTTCGTGGCCACGTTCGTCGGTACCGCGAACCTCGTCCACGGGGAGTACCACGACGGTCTGGCGATCACCCGCTTCGGGGCGGTCCGGCTGGTGGGGCGGGGGAGTGCCGGGACGACGGGCCGTGGTCTCGTCGTGCTGCGACCGGAGCACCTTGACGTCCTCGAAGCACCGGATGGCCCGGCCGACGCCGGCTCGTGGCGGGTCCTCCGCCGCCGGTTCACGGGCACCGAGATCCTGTACGAGGTCGCGGCACCCGACGGGGAGCGGCTGTGGGTCGAGGCCGGTCACGCGGTCCGTCGCCTACGGGTCGGCGACGCCGTCAACCTGCGGCTGCGCGAGGTCGAGACCGTGGCATTCCCGACGGCTCACGCCGCCCAGGCGCCGAATGCCGAGTCAGCCGCGCCCGTCGACGACGAGGGTCAGGGCAGCACGGTCCCGATCCAGACCACCCCATCCGGACCGGTCGGCTGATCCCACTCGGAATCACCGATCCCGATGATCGTTCGGCCCGTTACGACGAGATCGTTGAGATAGAGGCCCATCGGGAGCTGAGGCGCACGGCCGACCGGTAGCCAGGTATCGCCGTCAACCGATCTCCAGGTTCCCACCATGTCGCCGGGTAGGTCCCGCTCGTGGGACTCGGCGTCGACCACGACAAGCCCGGGCCCGCCTGCCGCCATCACGTGATGGCTGATCAACCTCCGGGCGCCTGGACCGCGTGGCAGGGCCGGTCCGCCTGGCGGCGCTTCGATGGGCTGGAGCCGTCGCCACACGAGTCCGTCCGCGGACCAAAGGTGCTCGGCGCGCAGCCAGCCACATGAACGGACGAGGACGACGTCGGACGGACCGGCCACGCCGAGCGCGTCCTCGCACCTGGCTCGATCCTCGTGCGTCCCCCGGCCCCCAGCGGCAAGGATCCCGCCGGCAAAGGGGACGACCCGACCGAGCTCGACTTCGTCCGCTCCGACCAGGACCGGGTCCTGGGCGGCCACCCGAGACCAGCGGCCGAGGTTCGGGGCCCGCCACACCGCTCCATCCCACGTCTCGCCACCCGCCTGCTTCCCCACGGCCACCCAGTGTGTTCCCGTCCACGCAACGTCGGATACGGCGCCCAGATCGAGCCCGGCGGCGACAGGGTCCACTCGCTCCCAGTTCCGGCCATCGGGCGACGTCCAGAGCTCACCGCGCTCCGTCGGGTCGTTGGGGTTCCCCTCCTGTGATACCCCCGCACCGACGAAGCCATCCGGGCCGCCGGCCATCGACAGGAACACAACGCCCTGCATCTCGAGCGGGAGGACGAGGCGTTCCCAGACGAGCCCGTCGTCCGACCACCACATCGCGCGTTGCTCCTCGACCGTGCAGCAGACACCGCCACTGACGACAAGGGCTCCCGGCTTTGCCGCGATGAGCTGCGCCTCGGAGGTGTCCGGACCCGCGACGCCATCGACGAGCCGCGACTTCGTCCAGTCTCGTCCGTCGCGCGACGTCCAGATCGCGGCGATCGAGGTTTGGGCACCCTCATTCCCGTCGGCGTCGGTGCCGAGGGCCGCCAAGCCGGGACCGCCCTCGACGATCTGGTAGACGGACTGGTTCAGCCGGCCCCCCATGGCCGGCGGGTCGATGCGTTCCCAGCGGATGTCGACCCAGGGAGCGAGGTCCGGTCTTGCCTCGACCCCTGCTGCGGGTGCCGGGGCAACGGGTCGCGTCGCGACCCCGACGATCGCGATCCCGGCGGCCGCGAGCACAGCGATCCCAGCCGCCAGCACCGCGTGGCGGCGTCGATGCATCGGTCGCAGGGTCGGCATCCGGTCGGTCCTCGTGGGTGGCCCTACGACGACCGGGGAAGCCCGGCCGTGTCGAGGTCAGCCGTCGAGGGCCGCCCGCACCTCACCGATCCGTTCCATGGTCTCGAGATCGAACGGGTGGCGGAAGATCCAGATGACCTCGTCGACGCCGACCGCAGCGTAGGGGCGGAGTCGCTCCGCGATGGCGGCCGGCGGCCCGGTCATCAGTACGTACCGGTTGCTGTCCACGTCCGTCTTCGCCGCCAGATCGTGGACCGCGGCCAGTTCCGCGTACGTGGCGAGGGCCGCTTCCATGGTGTCGCGGATGACCGCGTCCTGGGTGACGGTGCGGGCGATCTCGCGTTCGTCGCGCCCGAGATCCCGGCAATGGTCGCGCAGCACCGCGTCGCTCGCGGCGATCGCCTCCGGCGTACCGTACGCGTTCCACAGGTCGGCGTAAGCGGCCGTGGTTCGCAGTGTCTTTCGGGGCCCCGACCCGCCGATGAGGATCGGCAGGCGCGGCTGGATCGGGCGCGGTCGGCACAGCGCCTCATGGAACCGGTAGAACCGGCCATCGTGCGTAACGGTCTCGCCGTCGAGCAGCCGTCGGATGAGCATGACGGCCTCGTCCAGCCGATCGAGGCGCTCGCCGAACCCACTCCCGAAGTCGATGCCGAACGCGTCGTGCTCCCGTTCGAACCAGCCGCCGCCGAGACCGAGGATGGCGCGCCCGCCCGAGAGCTGATCCAGGGTCGTGGCGAGCTTCGCGGTGAGCCCGGGGTTGCGGAAGGTGTTCGCGCTCACGAGGAGGCCCAGCGGCACCCGCTCGGTCAGGGCCGCCACGGCGGCGAGGGTCGCCCAGCCTTCGAGCTTGGGGTCCCGCCAATCGCCCTCGTCGGACATCAGGTGGTCGTCAAGCCAGAGCGAGTCCCACCCGGCACGCTCCACCGCAAGGCACGCGTCGCGCAGGGACGGCCAGTCCGTCCGCTGGATCCAGAAGGCCGCACCGAACCGCATGGCACGCGATGGTAGCCATCGGGCTGTCTCGAGGTGGTGTCGACGCGCCAGACGCGCCCGACCCGGCGTCAGGAGCCGAGCGTGCCCAGGAACCGAAATGCCGGCATCGCCGCCGCGTAGGCGTCGGCCAGGATGTCCGGCAGGTCCGGCGAGTGGAGCTCCTCGTCGGACAGGCGGCGACCGAAGATGACGTCCTTGAACCGGAGCATGTCGGCCATCGGGTGGTCCGGCGAAAAGCCGGTCGGCACGCGCTTCAGCATGTCGTGGCTGTACGCCGGCCCGAACGCCGCCAGGAAGGCCGGATCCTCGAGCGCGGCCCTGACCCGAGCGGGCTCATCGAGCACGGCTCGCCGGAACGCCTCGAGTCGGGGCTTCTCCGGCCTCCACATCCCGCCACCGACGAAGCTCTCGCCGGGCATCACGCTGATATAGCCGCCCGGGCCGGCCGGACCGTCATCGGATGCGTCGTGGTCGGTGCCGCGGCCGATCCAGGGGAACCGCGCGTACACGTTGGTCTTGTACGGGGACTTGTCCTTCGCGAAGCGCGTATCGCGGTAGATCCTGGACACGGCTCGCTTCGGATCCGCCTCGAGCGGGATCCCGCGCGTCGCGAATCGATCGGCGAGGGCCGTGACCAGCGCCTCCATCGGCGTCTTTAGCAGTCGTTCGTACTCGGCCTTGCGCGGCTGGAACCAGGCCCGGTCGTTGTTCTGCGCGAGATCCGCGAGAAAATCGATGGCCTCCGGCCGGAAGCCCGTGAACCTCTCCGTTTCGACCACCATCGATCCCACCTCGCCAGCGAATGCGTCTCATCGTACGCCGCGCGACTCATCCCGCCATCAACCGGCGCTGCACCGCGGCTTATCCTCGTCGCGTGCCCTCCGACCTGACCGTCCCCGCCGAGGCGCGTGACGCGATCCTCGCGTGGTTCGCGGAGCGCGGCCGACCACTGGCCTTCCGGGGCACCCGCGATCCGTACGCGATCCTCGTGTCCGAGGCGATGGCTCAACAGACCCAGGCGGCCCGCGCAGCGGCCTACTGGGAGCGCTTCATGGCGCGCTTCCCGACCGTGGCCGACCTCGCCGCTGCCACGCCCGCCGATGTCCTGCGCGAGTGGCAGGGCCTCGGCTACGACCGCCGGGCCCTGGCGATCTGGCGGACCGCCCGGATCGTGATGGATGAACACGGCGGGCGGATCCCCTCGACCGTGCCGGAGCTCGAGACCTTGCCGGGTATCGGGCCGTACACCGCACGGGCGCTCGCCGCGCTCGCGTTCGGCCTCCCGGTCGGGGCGGTCGACGTGAATGTCCGACGCGTGCTCGGCAGGATCGTCGCCGGCGATCCCGCGGCCCTTACCCGGGTCGAGCTACAGCACGTAGCCGACGAGGCCGTGCCCGGGGATCGGCCGGGGGAGTGGACCCATGCCGTGATGGACGTCGGGGCGATGGTCTGCCGGCCGCGGGCGCCGCGCTGCGACGCGTGTCCAGCACGGCCGTGGTGCCGGTACGCAACGATCGCGGCGGGAGCTGCAACCGCAACGCCGACCGCCGTCCGCAGCTCGCGCGCCGGCCCTCCGGCCACCGCCGCGCGCCACGCGGCTCGCGAACGTGCCGCTCCCTTCGCCTCGACGACCCGCTGGCTGCGCGGCCGGATCCTGGATCGCCTGCGCGCCGTGCCGGACGGTGAATGGGTGGCCCTCGACGACGGGATCGGCGAGCACGATGTCATGCGGGTGCGAGCGGCCGCGACCAGCATGGCCGCCGATGGCGTCCTCGAGCTCGAGAGCCGCTCGACCAACGGCCCGCTGCGTGCCCGACTGCCGCTCGCCTGACCGAGACCCGCGTGTCGGCTACGCTTCGTTGGCCATGGCCCCCACCCCGACGCCGACCGGCACCGACCGAACGCCCGGCACGCCCGGCGACGGTGCGAGCGTGCCGCTTCCGGCCAACGATCCGAGCCTGTTCGAGCTCGACCTACGCGGGCTGCGCGGCCGCTGGGCAGCTCAGGCGGCGCTCCCCGCGATCGGCGCGGAGGCGATGGCCGGTGCCGACCGGCGCGCCCAGGCCCTCGGCGTGTCGGAGGAGCGGCTCATGGAGCACGCGGGGACCGCGGTCGCCGCGGCCGTCCGGGCGCTCGCGGTGGACACCGAGCGCTGGGGGACGGGCCCCATCGTGATCCTATGCGGCCCCGGCAACAACGGCGGGGATGGGTTCGTGGCCGCTCGACGGTTGGCGCTCGCCGGTGGGCGGGTCGTCGTGGCCGTCATCGCGAGCGAGGCGAGACCCCGGGGAGCAGCCGCCGCCCGCAACTGGGATCGCGTTGCCCGCGACGCGGGGATCGACAAGGTCCACGCCCCCGTGGCGCGCGACGTGGCGGTCTTCGGCCAGGGGATCGAACGGGCGGCGGTCATCGTCGATGCGCTGCTCGGCACCGGCGTCCGCGGCCCGCTGCGCGAACCGATCCGGTCCGCCGTCATGCTGGTCGAGCGGGCGCGTGCCGCTGGCATCCCGATCGTCGCCATCGATACGCCGACGGCGGTCGATCTCTCGAGCGGGGAGCCGTCCGACCCCGCGGTCCAGGCCGACCTGACGGTCACGTTCCACCGTCCCAAGACGGGTCTGCTGACGCGCCGGGGAGCGGCCCAGGCCGGCAAGGTGCTCGTCGCCCCGATCGGGATCCCGCCCGTGGCCGACCGTGGTTGAGGCCGACTGTGGTTGAGGCACGACACCAGCCCGGTTGGCGGGAGGTCGTGCTGGTCGCCGCGGCCGTCGTGGCGGTCGTCCTTGGCGCCGCGGCCGTGACCGGCCTCCTGCCGACCCCGATCCAGCAGGCGATCTTCCACGGACCGGTCCTCATCGTGGTCCTCATCGTCGGGACCGCGTGGCTGCTCTGGCGGATCTCGCGCGGCCGCCCCGTCGACGACGGACGGTGACCGGACCGGCGACCCCGCCGGCGAACGGATCGACGGTGCTCGATCGCCGCGAGGCCGACCTCGCGTTTCTCGCGGATACGGCCTGGGACATCGTCGTGGTCGGCGGCGGGATCGTCGGGGCCGGCGCGCTACTCGACGCCGCGACCCGCGGCCTGCGGGTCGCCCTCATCGAGCAGGACGACATCGCCGCCGGTACCTCGTCCCGCTCATCGCGGCTGATCCACGGCGGCCTCCGCTATCTCGAGCAGCTTCGTTTCCCGCTGGTGCGCGAGGCGCTCGCCGAACGTCACCGACTGCTGCGCAACGCGCCGCACCTCGTCACGCTCCAGCCGATGCTCTTCCCGATCTACGGAATCCCGTTTCTCAGCAAGGCGTTCTACGACGCGGGGCTGACGCTGTACGACCTCCTCGGTGCGCGCCGCGACGGCGGGTGGCATCGACGACTCAGCCCGGCAGAGGCGCTCCAGATGGCACCGTCCCTTCGGCGGAAGGGTCTGCGTGGCGGATTGCTCTATCACGACGGCATGGAGGACGACGCGCGATTCACCCTGGCGGTGCTGCGGACCGCGCTCGTCGCCGAGTCCGCGCCCATCGCCCTCACGCGCGTCCGCGCCACGGGCCTCCGGACGGATGCTCGATCGGGGGTCCTCGACGCGGTCCTGGCGCGGGACCTGTTCGATGGCGGTGACCTCGTCATTCGGACGCGTGCCGTCGTCGATGCGACCGGTGTCTGGGCCGCCGACCCGGACCAACCGTTCGCGAGCCCATCGATGCGGATCCTCCCCAGTCGTGGTGCGCACCTGGTCGTGCCGCGCGACCGGATCCCCGCCACGGTCGGGCTGACGATCAGGGCCCCGGGCAAGATCGTGTTCCTCGTGCCGTGGCCGGACCACTGGCTCATCGGCACGACGGACGCACCGTTCGATGGACTGCCCGACCGGCCTGCCGCTGACGGCCGGGAGGTGGACGAGCTGCTTCGCACGGTCAATTCCACCCTCGATGTCGACCTGCGCCGGGATGACGTCGTCGGCACCTACGCCGGGCTGCGACCGCTCATCGCGCCGTCAGGCGGTTCGACCGTCAAGGCGTCGCGCGAGCACCGGGTCACGGTCGAGTCGAACGGGCTGGTCCGCATCGGCGGCGGCAAGTACACGACCTACCGGATCATGGCCCGCGACGTCATCGATGCCGTGGTCGGGCGCGAGGGCGCCGAACGCCTGCCGAGCGTGACCGCCGGGCGGCGCCTGGTCGGCGCCGCCGATCGCCCCGAGCGCGAGCGGATCGCCGCGGAGATCGGTTCCGTGGCTGGGGTCGCCGCCGCGCATCCCGAGGCGGCATCCCGGCTGGTATCGAGATATGGGACGGAAGCGCCGGCGGTCGTCGCTCTGGGCGGCAAGCTCGGTCTGTTGCGGCCGCTCGTTGCTGGCCGGCCGTACATCGAAGCCGAGGTCGCGTGGGGCGTCCGGCGCGAGCTCGCGCTGTCGATCGACGATGTGCTGTCGCGCCGCCTCCGGCTAAGCCCGGAGCTCGGAGATCGTCGAACCGCCGTCGCGCAGCGAGTTGCCGAGATCATGGGCGCCGAACTCGGATGGGGCGAGACGCGCCGGGCGCTCGAGGTGGAAACGTACCGCTCGACCGCCAGTCGCGAGTACGGGGTGGCGGCGCCGGGACCGGACCCGGCCGCGGTGTCGAGCGTGGTCGAGGACCTGATCGCCGGCTGACGCGTCGTCACACGCCGGTCATCGAGGGAGGGCACGATCGGCGACATGCCATCGATCGGCGACCTCGCCAACGACATCGCTCGGTCCCTGTATGAGTTCCGCATCCCGATCGCGGTCGCGTCCCTCGTGGGCTTCGTGCTGCTCGCCTGGGTTGCGCGGCGACTCGGGTGGTTCGCGGCGGCGCGCCGTCACCCGCGCCGCGCCGCCTCCGTCCTGGCCATCGCGCTGGCGGTGGCGGTGCCGCTCGGCTGGTACCTGGGCTCGCCGATCTTCATCCGGACGTCGCTCGTGGAAGGGGCGCCGGTGGCGGCCCCGGCCGCGACGCCGGTGGCGACGCCCGACCCAGACGCGAGCCCGACTCCAGGCCCGACTCCGTCGCCCGACCCGGCCGCGAGCCCGACACTCGGGTCGTCTCCCGCCCCGACCCCGTTCGCGCCCACGACCGTCTCGACCGGGACGTTCAGGGGCACCGACGACTTCCACTTCGGCCGTGGGACCGCCTCGATCATCGAGGTCGAGCCCGGTCGATTCCACCTACGCCTCGAAGACTTCTCCGTGCGCAACGGCCCCGACCTCTACGTGCTGCTCTCACCCTCCGCCGAGGGCTACGACAGCGACGCACTGGAGCTCGGTCGGCTCAAAGCGACCGACGGTTCATTCGGGTACGACCTGCCCTCCGGCGTCGACCCGGAACGGTTCCGCAGCGCCCTCATCTGGTGCAAGCAGTTCAGCCATCTGTTCGCGGTGGCGCCCCTCGTGGGCTGAGCGTGGAATCGAACGAAAGTCGGGTCTATACAAACGCCGTTCCGAGCGCGTACCATCCCGCTGGCAAACGCCATGGAACAGCGTCCATGGCCAGAACGTAGCTTGACGCAACTCGGACTCCTCTCACGGCTGACGCGAGAACCCGACGGGATCGCGCCGGCTACCGAGAGGAGTTTCGTTTTCGTGTACAACGACAAGAATCTGGCGTGTGCAGACTGTGGACAGGAGTTCGTGTTCACCGCGTCTGAGCAGGACTTCTACGCACAGCGTGGCTTCACCGAACCCCGTCGTTGCCCGTCGTGCCGAGCGAGCCGCAAGGCAGCTCGGAACGCCGAGGGTGGCGGCAGCAGCTCGTATGGCGGCTACGGCGCGGGCGGCGGATATTCCGCCGGCGGCGGTGGCGGCTACAGCAGCGGTGGCGGTGGCGGCGGCTACCGCGATCGCGGCCCTCGCGAGATGTTCGCGGCCACGTGTTCATCCTGTGGCAAGGAAGCCCAGGTCCCCTTCCGTCCGACCAGCGGCAAGCCCGTCTACTGCTCCGATTGCTTCCGCAGCCAGCGCGGCGGCTGACCTAGTCCTCTCGGCGCGGGTCGACCAACGACCCGCCGAACCAGCGTGGATCCCCGACCCGGGTCGTCAGCCGACCCGGGTCGATCGATTCTCCGGGCATGCTGCGTCCCGCGTGCCGCGTGCCGCGTGCCGACCGAGCCGCCCCTGAGCGAGTTGTGCCTCCGAGCATGAGGGGCCCGATCAGGGTGATGGCACCCGGACCCGCGAACGATGCCGGACCCGATATTCACCCCATGGCTACAGTCGGCGTATCAAGACGCGCAACCCCAGTTCCGTGCCACCGAGACGGCCGGCTGTAAGCTCGATCGAGCGTGGGCGGGGGGCAACGACCAACCCGACCACGGTCGATGTGCCCCTCGAACCCCCGATCCTAATCATGGGACGCATATCTGGGCGGCGAAGGACTCGGCTCGCGCGCAGCCTCGTGCCGCGCACCCGCGCCGTCAGCCGCTCGGTCGTTTCCCCGCGAGCAGGTCCAGGTCGAACTTGCGTTCCGTGCCGTGCAGCAGGCGATCGATGTTGTCCGCGTGGGCCAGCCAGATGAGCGCCGCCCCGACCGCCGAGTAGATCACGTACGGCAGCGGCGTCTCCGGCACGACCAGCAACAAGAGCAGCATCACCGGGAACATCGCCGCAGACCCGAGCAGCGACCCCAGGGAGACATACCGTGTCAGCAGGATCACGACGACAAAGACGGGCGTCGCGAGGACCACGGCGAGTGGCTGGATGACGAGCATCGTCCCCACGCCGGTCCCGACCCCGCGCCCGCTGCGAAACCCCGCGAACACGCTCCAGATCGCACCGGCCACCGCCGCGCCACCGCACAGCACCTCGACCAGCGGATCACCCGTCACGTATCGAGCGACCAGGACGGGTATTGCGCCCTTCAACAGGTCGCCCAGGACGACGACGGCCGCCCATTTCCGGCCCAGGGCCCGGAGCGCGTTGGTCCCACCGGTGCGCCCTGACCCAACGGAGCGCAGGTCCGGCCCACCGACCCGCCGCGCGACGATGGCGCCGACCGGGACGGACCCGATCAGGTACGCGAGGAGCACCAGCACCCCCGTCCGGAGCAGGATCGCCGGGTCCACCGCTCGACTTCGACCTCGTAGCCCGACCCCGGACCGACCCCGGCGCCTCGGTCCGCAACTCTAGCACCGGCCCTTCGTGGTGAGCCCGGGCACGAGGGGGAATCGCCATCGCATCGGCCAGGTTCCCTGGGTCGACTCCGCAATGACCAGGAGCTCGGTAACGGCCGCATCGAACGGCCCATGGGCGCGGGCGAGGGATGAGACCCGGTCGAGGATGCTTCCATCATCGGTCTCGACCAACGTCAGGTGAGCGATCAGCACCTCGTGCGCTCCGCCATACGGCGGGTGGTCCGGCCAGCGTTCGACGACCGACGCGGTCAGCGCCAGGAACGGACCCTGATCGGCCGGCAGCACCCACACGAAGCCGTCGCGCCGCTCCACGCGATCGAATCGCGCAACGGAAGCGCCATGTGCCTGCGCGATGGCCGCCAGCGACGCCCGGTCCGTCGCGCCGAGGTCCTCGGCCCCCAGGAACGGGTACAGGATCGTGACGTGGGCCGGCACGCCCCGCATCGCCATCGGGTCCAGGGCATCGCGAACGGCGCCGAGGGCAGGTGGCAGCAGGATCGGCACGATGATCGCGGATCGACCGGCCATCCCGGCATCCTCGCACGACCGGACGTCGGTTGCGCCCTGTGCGACCTCGGCCGTACGATGAACCGCGATGACCCACCCGCCCGCGCAGGCCCTCGACGGACTCGCGCCGAGGCTTCCCGAGGCACCCTGAACCATGGCTGTCGGCTCCTCCAATGACTTCGATCTCGTCGTGCTCGGCGCTGGCACCGGCGGCTACGCGGCGGCGTTCCGTGCCGGCCAGCTCGGCCTGAAGGTCGCCCTCGTCGATGAGGACAAGATCGGCGGTACCTGCCTCCATCGCGGCTGCATCCCGACCAAGGCCCTGCTCGAGTCCGCCGCGTTCGCCGAGCACCTCCGCCACGCCAAGGACTTCGGCCTGACCCTCCCCGGTGAGCCGGTCATCGACTACGCCCAGATGGCTGCCCGCCGCGACCAGGTCGTGAAGCGGATGTGGACCGGCCTCAAGACACTCGTCGACAAGAACAAGGTGACCTGGGTCGCCGGCCGCGGCCGCCTCGATGGCCCGCAGAAGGTGCGCGTCCTTCAGCCCGGCGATGACGGCACTCCGGGCAAGGGCGGCGAGCGCGTGCTCCAGGCGACGGACGTCATCCTTGCGACCGGATCGCGCGTCAAATCCCTGCCGGATCTCACGCCCGACGGCAAGCGGATCGTCACCAGCGACGATGTCCTGCAGATGACGACGCTGCCGAAGGACATCGTCATCGTCGGTGCCGGCGCGGTAGGCGTCGAGTTCGCCTCGATGTTCGCCGATCTCGGCGTCGCGGTGACCCTGCTCGAGTACGCCCCGCAGATCGTCCCGCTCGAGGACGCCGAGGTCGCCAAAGTCCTCCAGCGCAGCTTCGAGAAGCGCGGCATGACGATCATCACCAACGCCCGCTTCGACCCGAAGGCGGTCACGACCGACAAGGACGGCATCTGCGTGATGGTCGGCCCCGAAGGCAAGGACCCGCAGGAAGTCCGCGCCGAGATGATGCTCGTCGCGACCGGCCGGGCCGCCAACATCGAGGACATCGGCCTGGAGACCACGACCGTCGAGACCGAGCGTGGCGTCATCAAGGTCAACGGCCGGATGCGGACGAAGGAACAGCACGTGTACGCGATCGGCGACATCATCGGGGGCCTGTGGCTGGCCCACACGGCCGCGCACGAGGGGCTTATCGCGGCCCACGTCATCGCCGGCGAGAAGGACGTCCACGAGATGGACTACACGAAGCAGCCGCGCGCGACCTATTCCCGCCCGGAGATCGCCTCGATCGGCCTGACCGAGGAGCAGGTCAAGGCCGCGGGCACTCCCTACAAGGTCGGCAAGGTCCCGTTCCAGGCCATCGCCAAGGCCATCATCGGCGGGGAGTACGAGGGTTTCGCCAAGGTCATCATCGACACCGCGAACCAGGACATCCTCGGCGTCCACATCGTCGGTCCGCACGCCACGGACCTCATCGCGGAGGCGTCGCTCGCGTTCGAGCTCGATGCGACGGCCTGGGAGATCGGTAGCACGACGCACGCCCATCCCACGCTCTCGGAGGTCATCGGCGAGGCGGCGATGGCCGTCGAGGGCCGCTCGATCAACTTCTGACCGGAGGTCCGTCCCCGACGATGGCCGTGACCAGGGGCAAGGACACCAGCCTCGCAGCCTCCGTCGGCCTGTCCGACGCCGACCTCATCGAGATGTACCGCTACGTCGCGCTCGCCCGGGCGCTCGATGAGCGGATGTGGATCCTCAACCGCGCCGGACGGATCCCGTTCGTGATCTCCGGCCAGGGTCACGAAGGCGCCCAGGTCGGTATCGCCTGGGCATTCAAGCGCGGCCACGACTGGATCGCGCCGTTCTACCGCTCGATCGCGACGTGCCTGACGTTCGGGATGAGCCCGCGCGACATCCTGACGGCGCAGTACGCGACGGCCAACGACCCGAGCTCCGGCGGTCGCCAGATGCCCGGCCACTACGGCTCGCACGAGCACAACCTCCTCAGCGTCAGCTCGCCGGTCGCGACGCAGCTGCTCCACGCGGTGGGCATCGCGCTCGCGGCCAAGGTCCGCAAGACCGGCCAGGTCGCGATGACGAGCATGGGCGAGGGGAGCAGCAACCAGGGCGACGTCCACGAGGGCCTCAACTTCGCGGCCATCCACAAGCTGCCGTTCGTGTTCGTCGTCGAGAACAATGGCTATGCCATCAGCGTCCCGATGGCCCGCCAGGTGTCCGTGCAGAACGTCGCGGACCGGGCGCCCGGCTACGGCATCCCGGGCGTGATCGTCGACGGCAACGACGTGCTGGCGTGCTACGCGGCGGCCCGCGATGCGGTCGCGCGGGCGCGCGCGGGCGAGGGACCCACGCTGATCGAGGCCAAGGTCACCCGGTTGACCGGCCACTCCTCGGACGACCAGCAGACGAAGTACCGGACCGAGGAGGAGCTCGCCGCCGAGCGCGAGCGCGATCCCGTGCCGGCCTTTCGGGCCCAGCTGCGTGAGGCGGGCATCCTGACCGACGAGATCGAGGCGCGCCTCGATGCCGAGATCAAGGCGGTCGTCGACGAGGCGACCGACTATGCCGAGGCCCAGCCGGACCCCGATCCAGCCACTGCCCTGCGCCACGTGTACGCCGAGGACACCGAGTAGATGCCGGCCCGGACCTTCATCGAGGCGATCCGCGAGACGCTTGCCGAGGAGATGCGCCGCGACGAGTCGATCATCGTGCTCGGCGAGGACGTCGGGAAGAAGGGCGGCGTGTTCCTGGCCACGGACGGGTTGTGGGCGGAGTTCGGCGACGACCGGGTGATCGACACGCCACTCACCGAATCGATGATCGTCGGCGCCTCGATCGGTGCCGCCGTCAATGGCCTGCGACCGATCGCGGAGATCCAGTTCGCCGACTTCATCTTTCCGGCGTTCAACCAGATCGTGTCGGAAGCGGCGCGGATGCGCTATCGATCGAACGACGGCTACGGTGTCCCGATGGTCATCCGTGCGCCGTACGGCGGCGGCGTCCACGGGGCGCTCTACCACTCCCAGAGCGTCGAGGCGTTCTTCACCCACGTGCCGGGGCTCAAGGTCGTGGTCCCGTCCACGCCCTACGACGCCCGCGGTCTGCTGCGCGCCTCCATCCGCGACGAGGATCCGGTGCTGTTCTTCGAGCACAAGAAGATGTACCGCTCCGTGCGCGGCGACGTCCCCGATACGGAGTACGTCGTGCCGCTGGGCAAGGCGGCGATCACCCATCCGGGTTCGCAGGTGTCGGTCATCGCGTACGGACTCATGGCGCACTACGCGCTCGAGGCCGCCGACCGGGTCGCCGAGGAAGGCATCAGCGTCGAGGTCGTCGACCTCCGCACGCTCCGACCGCTCGACACCGAGACGCTCCTCGACTCGGTCCGCAAGACCGGCAAGTGCCTGATCGTCTACGAGGACAACCGGTTCGGCGGGTACGGCGCGGAGGTCGCGGCGATCGTCGCCGAAGAGGCGTTCGACTATCTCGACGGGCCGGTGACGCGCATCGCCGGGCCCGAGGTGCCGGGCGTGCCCTACAACCACGCCCTCGAGGACTGGTTCATGGTGTCGCCCGAGAAGATCGCCGACGGGATCCGGACCCTCGCGGCCTACTGAGGAGGGCCGATCGATGGCCCAGGACGAGTTCGCGGCGCGGCTCAGGCGTCGGCGATAGCCGGACCGGCGGCCGCCGCCGCAGCCGCTTCACCGAGGTCTGCCACCTTGGCCACCGCTTCGTCCAGGCTGAGCCGTCGCCCGCGCTCGTACGCGGCGGCGTAGGCCTCCGGCGGAAGCGCCTCAGCCGTCGCGGCGAACGGGTCGTGCGTCTTGATGAAGCTGCTGAGCGCTACGGGCGGCCGGACGCCGTAGCGTTCGCACGAGGCGTCGAACGTGCCGATCAGCTCGGCAGCGTCCTCGAACCGTCCGACGACCGCGGCGACCAGCACCCCGACGTGGAGCGAGATCGTCGTCGTGGCGATGTCGCGCATCGCATGCGACTCCAGGAGCCCATCGATCGCGTAGCGGATCGCCAAGGGGATATCGCCGCGGGTGAACCACGCCCAACCGAGGCTGGAGACGGTCATCGCGTGGTACTGGCGATCATCGAGCCGCTCGAACTCTGGCAGGGCTCGCTCGAGCAGATCGGTAGCCTCGTCGGCCCGACCCGCGCCCATGGCCAGGATCGCCAGCGCCCAGGCCGCCCGCGCCTCGCTCCGCGCGTCGCCCAGGTCGCGGTAGCGCTGGATGACCTCCTCGGCGAATCGCCGCTGGACCGCCTCGTCCGTGCCGAACGGGAAGGCAACGTGGCCCAGATTGAAGAGGCCGTCTACCACGCCAGCCTCGTCGCCGGTCGCCTTGGCGAGCTCGATCTGTTCCTCGTACCAGGCGCGCGCGCCCGCGGTGTCGGCCTGCCAATAGGCGAGGCTGCCGGCCGCGGATGCCGCCCAGCTCCGGGCGATGCTCACGCCGGCGGCGCTCGGCATGGCGAGGACCGTCTCGGTCAGCCGGCGACCCTCCGTGCCCAGTCCGAACGCGTTCCAGAACCGCCACAGGTTCGCGACGAGGCCCAGGGCGAGCTCCCCCGCTTCGGCATCGATGGCCCAGCGCACGGCCGCGCGGATATTGGCCATCTCGGGGCCGACTCGATCGAGGATCACGCCGTGCCAGGACGTGTTGAGTCGGGTCTGCTCCGTGCGCACGAGCTCGAGGAACGCCTCGGCATGCCGCCGTCGTGCCGCCGCCTCGTCGTCGTCCTCGGCCAACCGCGCCAGGGCGAATGTCTGGATCGTGCGCAGCATCCGGAAGCGAGCCCGGCCCGTCACCTCGGGTACCGCGACGATCAGGCTCCGGTCGGCGAGCTCGAGGAGGTCGTCGAGGCGGTCGGTGGCGCCGCCGCCCGCCAAGCTCATCGCGTCGACCTGCTCCAGGTCGAAGCCGCCTTCGAAGACGGCGAGCTCGTGGAGCAGGCCGCTGGAGCGCCGGGTCGAGCAGGTCGTGACTCCAGGCGACCGCCAAGTCGAGCGTGCGCTGACGGTCGGGCGCGTCGCGCGACGCCGGGTCCGGGCAGGGGCAGGCGTGACGGCCAGACGGTCGCGGATGACGGCCGGCGGCAGCAGCGCGATGCGCGCGGCGGCGAGCTCGATGCCGAGGGGCAGGTCGTCAAGCAGCGCGCAGATCTCCTCGATGATCGGGCCGGTCGGGCTCGGGTTCCCAGCCCGCCCGGACGGCCCGCGCACGCTCGATGAACAAGCTGGACGCCGTCGTCGGCCAACGGGCGGACCGCCAGCTCGTGCTCGCCGGCGACGTGCAGGGGCGCCCGGCTCGTGACGATCACGCGCGTGGCCGGCGACGCCCGAACGATCGACGTGCACGTGGCCGGCCGCCTCGAGCACCTGCTCGAGGTTGTCGAGGACGATGACCATCGAGCGGCCGGCGACGTACGGGAAGAGGGCGTCGGCGGCCGGTCGTTCCGGGCCGTCGAAGAGGCCGATGCCGTGGGCGATGGCCGCGGGCACCTCGGCCGGATCGGTCACGTCGGCGAGGGCCACGAACCAGGCGCCGTCCGGATGCGCCGGCGCGAGCTGCCGGGCGGCTTCGATGGCCAGGCTCGTCTTCCCGATGCCGCCGGGACCGGTCAGCGTGATCAGCCGAGCGGTGCCCGCGAGCTCCGTCGATCGCGGCCAGCTCCGCGTCCCGTCCGAGGAAGCTCGTCAGCCGATCGGGCAGATTGCCCGTCACGCCTCCGGCGGTACGCGGCGGGGCGAAGTCCGACGCCAGGCCCTCGATCGTCAGCTGGAACAGCCGCTCCGGCGTGGGCACGTCGCGAAGGCGGTGCGTGCCGAGGTCGTCGAGCCGGGTGCCGCCCGGCAGCTGGTCGGTCGATGAGGGCTGCCGTGGTCCCGGACACGACGATCTGGCCGCCGTGCCCGGCCGCCGCGATCCGGGCGGCTCGATTGACCTCGAAGCCGCCGTAGTCGTCACCGGCCAGGTGCGCCTCGCCCGAGTGCAGGCCCATCCGGACCCGCAGGCCGCCGTCGACCGGCCATGGATGACCCTGGATCGAGCGCTGCGCCGAGATCGCCGCGAGCACGGCGGCGCCGGCCTCGGGGAAGGCAGCGAACAGGGCATCGCCCTCGGTCCGGACGATGACGCCACCGCTGCGCCTCGACCGCGCGACGGATGATGCCCAGGTGGACCGCGTTGATGTCGTCCCAGGCCGAGCCCAGGGCGCGCACGTGGCCCATCGAGCCCTCGACATCGGTGCGCAGGAACGTCACCGTGCCGGTCGGCAGGTCGCGGGTCACCCCGTTTCGGACGTCCTCCATCTCGCGCACCCTACTGCCTGCTGATTCGCTCGGCGAGCGTGGCCAGCATCGACATCGCCGCCTCCGGACGCTCGCGCAGGATGGACTTCAATGCATCGCCACCGATCACCAGCGCCGTGGAGCTCGCCCTCGGCCAGCACCGTGGCGGCGCGTGGCCGCTTCGCGCAGGACCGCGAGCTCGCCGATGTGGTCACCGGCCTCGTACCGCCGGATCAGGCGTTCGGTGCCATCCGGCCGCCTGGTGCACCACCCGGACGGAACCCGAGATGATGACGACGAGCTCGTCGCCGAGATCGCCTTCGCGCATGAGGACCTCGCCGTCCGCGTAATGGCGCTCCATGCAGGTCGTCGCGATGCGCTGCAGGTCCTCGGGATCCAGCCCTTCGAACAGGGGGACGCGACGGAGCAGGAGCATCGTATCCAGGTCGGTCAGGGTCCGGTCCGTGCCCGCCATGTCGGATCCTCCTCCTTCATCGTTGATGCACCGTCGCGCGAGCGCACGGATCCACGGGTCCGCATCATCCGCCAACGCTCGCAGGGTGGCGTCGGCGGATCCGTCGCCAGGCGTGCGCCGCCCGGCGTCGCCCTCGAGCAACGGGATCAGGGCGCTCGCGATCCTCCGGTCAGGGAGCGAGTCGAGCGCCTCGAGTGCCTGGGCGCGGATCTCGATGTCGTCGGATCGCAGGCAGCGCCGGATGACGCCGCTCGCCTCGGGTGAGCCGAGCACCGCCAGAGCGCCGAGCGCCAGCTCCTCCAGCGCTCGCTGCCGGGACGCCAGCACCGAGTCGAGGAAGGCGCCAACCGGCCGCGGCGCTGGCGCGGCCGTCGACGCGCGAGGCGCCCAGGGCGGCACGAGCGTCACGGAGCCGCGCGGCGCGCGCAAGACGATGCAACGCCCAATCCGCGACGGGGGCGTTCACCGCAGGGTCGCGTCCGGCGACGCCGGCAAGCGCGACCAGGGCCGCCCGCTGCGCGCGGGGTCGGCCGTCGTCCAGCACCAGGATGAGGTCGTCGCCGTCGAGCTGGAGGCGGCCAGCACGGTGGAGGCGGCGTCGCGGACCATGCCGGCGTCGTCATCGAGCGCCGCCAGCAGGGCCGTCCGGCCGCCGGTCGATCTCGGGGTCCGCCAGGTCGGTGAGCGCGGCGGCTCGGACATGCGGGGATGGGTCGGCCAGCAGGCCATCACCCGGCGTGATGCCGTGGTCGGCCTGGGTGACCAGCGCCGCGGCCCGGACGATCGGGCTCGGGTCGGCGATGAACGATGCGAGGTCCACGCCGTCGCTGCCGTCGTTCGAGCTGGCGATCGATCGGATCGCCGCGGCGCGAACCCGGGCGTCGTCGTCGCCGAGCGCCTCGATGAGCGCGTCGCGCGAGCCGGGCACGGGCAGCCTGCCCAGCATCGACGCCGCCATCTCGCGGACACCCGGCTCCGGCGCGTGCATGGCGTCGAGCAGAGCCCGGAACACGGTCGGATCGCGGCCCAGCGCGGCGATCCCCGGACCGCCCTCGAGGACCTGTTCCGCCCCGTCGGAACGCAGGGCGAGGATGAGACTGCCCGCGTACCGGCGGCGGATGCCCACGACGACGACCGTTGCCACGAGGGCCGTCCCTGCACCGAGCAGGAACACCTGGTCCGGGGCCAGGATGCGCCCGGCCGCCAGCAGCAGGATCCCGGACAGGATCGTGCCGAGCTGGCCCGGCACGCCGTCGTTGAAGGCGAGGACCTGCGCCCGCCGCTCCGCTGGGACGACGTTGTAGAACGCGCTCCAGGCGGCGTTCGAGACCCCGCGCTGCGTCACCTGCTGGAAGAATCGGACGATGACCGCGGTCGCGAAGGTGAACTGGACGATCCATAGCCCGAACCCGACCAGGTAGACCAGGGGCAGGATGATCGCCCCCGCGGACACGCCGAACCTGGCGTAGAGCCGATTGGCGACCACCATCGACACGATGAACGAGGTCGCTGTGATGGCGGTCGACAGGAGGCCCAGGGCGGTCGCCACCTCTGCCTCGGTCGCGAACGTCTCCGACGCGGCCGTCAGCAGCGGGTACGTCATCGAGAAGTTGAGGATCGCCAACAGGACGTAGACGATGGCCACGAGACGCATCAGCGGGGAGCTGGCGACGAAATCGAAACCGGCTCGGAGGTCCGTCAGCACCGACGACCGCGCAGCGGGCCGGCGTCGTGGCGGCGCCCGCCTGGGGAGTCGGGCGAGCAGCGCGGCACCCACGACGAGGAGCGCGGCCTCGATCACCACGAGCGCCTCGGTCCCGGCCGCCTGGCTGACCGGTCCGGCCAGCAGGGTCCCGAGGAAGCTGCCGACGATGGCCGCGCCCGTCAGCAGCGGAAAGAGCCGCTTGGCCTGGCGGGCATCGAACGCCGATCCGGCCGCCGTCCAGTAGATCGTCACGGCGATCGCCCCGGCGGCGAAGACCGTGAGCCACAGGGTCATGACGGCCGTCGTGTCGCCCGTTGCGAGCCAGATCCGCTGGGCGACGATGAGAACGGCGATGCCCGCGAGCAGCCCGACGAACAGTGGCACGCGGGGCACGCGACCGAGCGCCGCTCCATAGACCAGCGCGGCCACGAGGCTACTGAACCCGAGCGCGATGAAGAGGTACGGAAAGACCGTCGTCCCGAGCCGGCCGATCACCAGCGTGTCAGCGCCGATCTCACCGAACCCGCGGGCGGCCTCGACGATGGCGAACAGGAGGGCGACACGGATCGCCAGCGGGCCTTCGCCCGGGCGGACGCTGAGTAGACGAGCCAGTCGGCGCACCATCGCCCCCATCGCACGCATGATGGCGGCACCGCGTCCCGGACGTTCGAGGATTCGAAGACGACGGGCCGGTGCCAGCCCGCGGCGCGGGAGTCAGTAGTCCCGGTAGCGCCAGGCGCTCTCGCCGGCTTCGGGGTCCGCGCGGTAGATCCGGATCATCCAGACGAGGCCGACGATGAACATCGCGACGCCGGCCCACACGACCAGCGACTGGATGAGGAGCGGCTCACGCTCGAACATCGGGTGGCTGTGTGGGGGCGCGGCGACAAACAAGAACCCCAGGACGATCGGCGCCGCGAAGGCGATGGCAAGCTCCAGCCGGATGAGCCTGCGAGCGCGATCGAGACGGCGCTGGCGGCGCTCGAGGTCGTTCATGAAGGCACCCTACGCCCCCCGTCAAGGCGACACCGCGCCAAGTCGCTCGACCGACATCGCTGGATGGGCGACACTATGGGCCAACCGACATGACCGACGCGCGCCGCTTGGATTCGGCGCCATCCGGAGGACCTGCGAACGTGGCGAAGGTGACGATGCCCCAACTCGGCGAGAGCGTCGCCGAGGGGACGATCGGAAAGTGGCTCAAGCAGCCCGGCGATGCGGTCGCCAAGTACGAGCCGCTGCTGGAGGTCATCACCGACAAGGTCAACGCCGAGGTGCCCTCACCGTTCGAGGGCGTGCTCAAGGAGATCCTTGCCGAGGAGGGGGCCACGGTCCCCAACAACGCCGAGATCGCCATCATCGAGACGGCTGATGAGGCAAGCGGCGATGCCCCGGCGCCGGTCGCGCTCGAGAAGGCCGGCGGCCCGGAGGCCGAAGGCACCGTCGAGGTCGAGCCGCGCGACGCGGCGGCGGCCGCTTCCACCAACGGGCCTGCCGGATCCGACGAGCGTCCGACCACCGGCGCTGGATCGTCCCAGCCCGCCGCCCAGGCCCCGACTGCAGCCGCCGCCGCGCCGCCCCCCGCGGCAAGCGGCCCCGCGGCGTCGACCACGAAGCCAACCCCGAGCCAGGCTGCGGTCGGTGACCCCGACGCCCGCATGACCCCCGCCGTTCGACGCCTTCTGCGTGAGCACGCCCTGAGCCCGGAGCAGATCGCCGGCACCGGTGGTGGTGGCCGGATCACCCGAGACGACGTCCTCGCCGTCGTGGAGTCCATCCGGACCGGCGGCACGGCACCGGTCGCGGTCATGGCGACGGCGAACGGCGCGTCGCCGGCGCCGGCCTCCGCGGCCCAGGCCCCAGCCGCGCCCACAGCACCCCCGGCGCGCGGCCCGGTCGGTGGCGCGATCCAGTTCCCCGAGGGCGCCGACGAACTGCTCCTCCCGATGACCCAGATGCGCAAAGGCATCGCCGCCCAGATGACCCGTGCACTGCAGGTCCCGCACGCCTACGTGCACATGGAGGTCGATGCCACCACCCTCGTGAAGGCGCGCGAGGCGGCCAAGCGCGAGTACCAGGCCCGCGAGGGCATCTCGCTCAGCTACGTGCCGTTCGTCATCAAGGCCACGGTGGCCGCCCTCCGCCAGTACCCGACCTTCAACGCCCTCTGGACCGAGAACGGACTCCTCGCCAAGCGCCGGATCCACATGGGCGTCGCGGTCGCGGTCGACGACGGTCTGCTGGTCCCGGTGGTCCGCGATGTCGACCAGCTCAGCATCAGCGGCCTCAATCGTGCGATCGCCGATGTCGCCGCCCGCGCGAGGGCCGGCAAGCTGAAGCTCGACGACTATGGCGGAAGCACGTTCACCATCGATAACACCGGCTGGTTCGGATCGAACCTCACGATGCCGATCATCAACGTCCCGGAGGTCGCGATCCTGACGATGGAGGCGATCACCAAGCGCCCCGTGGTCCGCGAGACGCCCGAGGGTGATGTCATCGCCATCCGGCCGATCATGAACATGGTCCTGGCCATCGACCATCGAGCCAACGACGGCGCCCAGGCCGCGGCGCTCCTGAAGGCGATCAAGTCCGGGCTCGAGTCGATCGGGCCGGAGACGCCTGTCTACTGAGTCGGGGCCCGCCCCGCTCGGCGCCGGCGCACCTGGCGTCCGCTGCGACTGATGCGCGTCTTCATCACCGGCGGTGCCGGCTTCATCGGGCTCGCGGTCGTCCGCCGGCTCGTAGGACGGGGAGATCGCGTTGTGGCGGTGGTCCGCGATCCGGACCGGGCCGAGGTCCTCGCCGACCTCGGCGTCGAGCTGCGTCAGGGCGATCTGTCGCGGACGGCAGCGATCGTGGACGCGATGCGTGGGTCGGAGGCTGCGATCCACCTCGCCGGCATGTATCGGATCGGGATCCCGGCCAGCGACCGCCCGGCCATGCACGACGCGAATGTCGGGGCGACCCACCGGATGCTCGACGCGACCGCGACCGCCGGCCTCGAGCGTCTCGTGTACGTGTCCACGGTCAACGTCCTGGGCAACACCCACGCCCGGATCCTCGACGAGCGGTATCGCCGCGACCTCGGGGACGGCTTTCTCAGCTACTACGATGAAACGAAGTACCTCGCCCATCGAGCCGTCCAGGAGCGGATCGACGGAGGGCTGCCGGCCGTCATCGCCATGCCCGGCGCGACGTACGGCCCGCGCGACCACTCGGGCATCGGCGAGCAGCTACGCGGCGCTCACGACGGGACGCTCGGCTTTCTCGCGATCGGGGACGCCGGGATCTCGGCGGTCTACCTCGAGGACGAGGCGGCCGGGATCGTCGCGGCGCTCGATCGCGCCCGGATCGGCGAGTCGTACATCCTCGCGGGCGAGAACCTACGGTTGCGTGATGCGATGCGGGTCGCTGCGCGGATCGGCGGGCACGGCCTGCCCCGACTGGAGCTGCCGACCGCGCTCATCCGGATCGGGTCCCGGGCCCCGGCCGTACTGGCACGAGCGGCCGGCATGCCCGACGATCTCGCCGAGGTCTTCCGATCGAGTCACGGGGTGACGTACTGGGCTTCGTCGGCCAAGGCCGCGACCGAGCTCGGCTATCGGCCGCGCGATCTCGCCAGCGGGCTGCGGGCCACGTTCGATGGCGGCTGACCGGGCCGCGGGTGGTCGCGCGAGGCGCGGTCTGCTCCGCGTCATGCTCGCATCAGTCGCCGCCGCCGCGGTCGGCGCCTGCACGTACGTGCCCGGCACCCTGGACGGCCCGATCGCCGTGGACCTGCACGTCTGGACCACCGCGACCGCGGTGGAGGTCAACGCACCCGGGTGGTTTGCGGACACGACCGAGCTCTATCTCTGTCCGGTCGAACCGCCGCCCCTGCCGGATCCGGGACCGGCCCTCGTCGGCTGGCAGCCAGGTCCTCCGTGCCACGACTACGGCGAATGGGCGAGCCCTGATGGCCTTGTGGCCAGCCTTCCCTACGACACGATGACGGTCGACGAACGGGACGACTTCGCCGCTGCCGAGTCCTGGTACCTCCTCCTGCTGGACGTCAGCGCCGATGGTCGCGTCAGCAGCGCGGTCCGCAGCCGCTTCGCCGTCCCTGATGCCGTCGCCTCCCCCTGACGGTCGAGCGTTTACACTCCGGCCATGGCTCGCGAGCTCCCGATGTTCGACCCGGCACCGACCGGGCAGACCCCCCACCCACGTCCCGAACTACCGATCTCGATCGGTGGCGGTCAGGCCGGCCTGCCTGCCGCGGATGGCTCGGTGGCCCTGCGCCGTCACCCGGACTGGATCCGCGCCCGGATGCCGTCAGGGGACAACTTCCACTCGCTCAAAGGGCTGCTCCGCGGCCTCGACCTCAACACGGTCTGCGAGGAGGCCCACTGCCCGAACATCGGGGAGTGCTGGGACCAGCGCACGGCCACGATCATGATCCTGGGTGACACGTGCACCCGGGCCTGCGGGTTCTGCGCGGTCAAGACCGGTCGACCGACCTGGTTCGACGACGATGAGCCGCGCCGGGTGGCCGAAGCCGTCGGTCAGCTCGGCCTGGAGCACGTCGTCGTCACGAGCGTCGCGCGTGACGATCTCCCCGATGGTGGCGCGCGGATCTTCGCCGAGACCATCACCGCGATGCGCGAGACCAGTCCGGGCATGGGCATCGAGGTCCTGATCCCCGACTTCGACGGTTTCGACGACCGACTCCGGACGGTCATGGATGCCAGGCCGGACATCCTCAACCACAACCTGGAGACCGTGAAGCGGCTGCAGAAGCCGGTCCGCAAGCGTGCTCGCTGGGACCGCAGCCTGTACGTGCTCGCCCGGGCGAAGGAGATGGCCGGCGAGATCGACTACGCGGTCCACACCAAGTCCAGCCTGATGGTCGGGCTCGGTGAGACGCGTGACGAGCTGACCGAGGCCTTCGAGGCGCTGCGCGCGGTCGACGTCGACATCCTGACCATCGGCCAGTACCTGCGGCCATCCCTCCAGCACCTGCCGTTGGAGCGCTACTACCATCCGGACGAGTTCGCCGAGATGAAGACAGAGGCGCTGGGGCTGGGCTTCAAGCACGTCGAGTCCGCACCGCTTGTGCGTTCCAGCTACCACGCCCGTGACCAGGTGCCCGGCGCGGAGCTCAAGCGGCTCCGCCGCCAGGCGACCCTCGACGCCGAGGGTCGGGTCATCCCGCTCGCCGGCTGATCCCTCGCGGCGCACGCGACCCCGCCACGTAACGATTGGTTCGCGCGAAGCGGAACATCCGCGTCAGCGCCGTCGTCCTCCCACGGATGCGACGGTTCTCAACGCTCGCCCTCGCCCTCGCCCTCGCGAGCGGTGCCTGCACGAGCGACCCGAGCCCGGCACCGCCGAGCCCGGCGCCCGGCCAGATCGAGCCAGCCCCGTTGATGGCCTGCTGGAACGTACCCGCCCTTGACTGCGAGCGTGCGTCGGCCGAGGCGATCGCCGGCCTGCCTGACGAGGCACGTCCCGTAACGCTCGTCGAGGTCCGCGACATCGTCATCGATGTCGAGTTCGCTGACGGGGGCGGCCGCATGACCATCGAGTTCGCCACAGCGGCGGATGGCCGGCTCGAGTTCGGTTCGTGGACCGAGTCGCAGGTCGGCGGCATCCAGCCGACGTCGGGTCCGGCGGTCGGTCCCGTCGTCCCATTCGTCCTCGGCCATTGCGGCCTCTCGTCGCCCATCGATGTCGACGGCTCGTTCTGGGACCCCTACGGCGCGATCGGCCCGGATAGCGCCTTCATCAACGCCAGCGAGGGTCAGTTCCGCCGCCTCGGTCCGAACGAGGCCGAATTCGCAACCGATCGATCGCGTGTGGCCCTCCGCCGGCACGTCGGGGCGAAGTCGCCACCCGGTTGCGACTAGCGATGACCACGAAACCGGGACCACGGGTCCGGCGTCGGGGCGCCATGAGCCTGCCGGATCGCGCGCGCACCGCCGCACCCATCGCCGTCCTGATGATCGCCGGGCTGGTCGCCGCCTGTGGCGGCGCGACCGGCACTGGTGCGAGCCCCGCCGCCACGGATCCGCCCGCGCAAGCAACGGCCACAGCATCCCAAGTCCCTTCGTCTGCTGCCCCGAGCTCTGCATCGCCGTCGCCGTCGCCGTCGCCGTCTGCCTCGCCGCTCAGCGGCGTCCCCGACGACCTGCTCACGGCCTGTCTCACGCTCGGGCCCCAGGACTGCGAGCGGGCCCGCGCGTTCGCGGCCACGACGCTCGCGGCCGGCGACCTCCCCGTTCGCTACGTCCAGGTCGGGCCGTTCGGGTGCGCGACCGGCGATCGATGCCCACCGACGCTGCTCGCCCGTCCCGAGGGCGACGTGATCCTCGAGTTCGGCGATGGCCAGGGCATCACCGTCCACCTCAAGGTCGCACCGGACGGCACCTTCGAGGCGACGCGCGAGCCGGCCATGGGCGTCTCGGTCGAACCGGCCTCGGTCGACGGCGGCGAGACAGGGCCGATCCAGTACAGCCTCGGCCACTGCGGCATCTTTAGCGGCATCGACCTCGACGGCGCCTGGTGGGATCCCGTCGGCAGCGTGGCCATGGACTCCGGGGAGGCCGTGAATGCGACCCCCGGCGTCCTGACGTTCACCGATAAGGACCACGCCACGTTCACCACCCCTACCGGGTTCTCGTTGCAGCTCATCCGACGGGACGGACCGAAGCTCCTGGCGCTGTGCATGTGACGCTCGCCGGGTTCCTCGCGGGGTATCCTCCGTCCTGATGGCACGCCAGCTCGCCCGCAAGATCGCCCTCGCGGAGCTGCATTGCCACCTCGGCGGCGCGGTCACCCCGGCGATCATGTGGGGCATCGCCCACGCCCAGGGGATCAAGCTCCCGACGAAGGACTACTGGGAATTCCGCGACATGATCACCGTGTCGCGCCGGACGCGCAGCTTCGACGGCTACCTCCAGCTCTTCCATTGGACCGAGCTCATCCAGAGCTCGCCGCTGGCCGTCGAGCGCGCGTCTACGAGGTCGTCGGTGGCGCGTACCGCAAGAACAACGTCACGACGATGGAACTGCGCTTCAACCCGATGAAGCGAAACCGCGGCGGCGAGCAGGATCTCGATCACATCATCGCGGCGGCCGTCCGGGGCATGGACAAGGCCACGCTCGAGTACCCGATCAAGCCGGGGCTGATCTTCTGCCTCGACCGCGCGTTCCCGTTCGAGCTGAACGAGATCATCGCGGAGAAGGCCATCGCGTGGCGCGATCGCGGCGTGGTCGGCGTCGATATCGCCGGTCCCGAGGCCGCGACCTTCCGCGTCGCCGACTACCGACGCCTGTTCCGCCGTGCCCGCCAGTACGGTCTCGGGCTCACCGTCCACACCGGCGAGTCGGGACCGATCGATGAGGTCGCGCGGGTCATCGAGCTGCTCGAACCCGACCGCATCGGCCACGGCGTCAAGGCGGCCTACGACCCGCGCGCGATGACGATGATCCGCGAGCGGGGCATCGTCCTCGAGATCTGCCCGACGTCGAACCTGAACACGCGGGTCGTCTCGGGCTGGGACGAGTTCCGCTGGATCTTCGACACCTTCCGACGCAACGAGATCCGGTTCACGATCAACACCGACGGTCCCGAGATGCTCAAGACGTACATCCGCGACGAGATGGCCCAGCTGGGTCGGCTCGGCATCCTCTCGGTCGAGGACCAGGAGCAGGCCGCGGCGACGTCCCTGGCCGCCTCGTTCGTCCCGAACGTGTCGGACGTGCCGGCCCCGCGACTGCAGCCTGCACCGCGCGGCGTCGTCGAGCGCGAGGAGGCGTAGGCCTCAGGCCATCCGTCGGCGAACGCGGATGAGCCCGGCGTTGTGCAGCGCCTCGCGGATCGGACGCAGCGCGCTCCCGCCGAGGACCCGACCGATGCGTCCCGGACCATCCTCCTCGAAGGCTCGCACCACCAGATGCGGCTGCTGCGTGAGATCGTTGCTGGCCGCCCCCCGGAACAGCGCGGCTCGGCCGCAGGTTCGCTCCAGCAGGGCGCGTTTCGGCCCGCGGACCGCCAGGGCAGCGAGGACGTCGGCCGGCACGGGGGCATCGAACAGATCGCGGGCGAGCGCCAGGACGACCCAGCTCGACGTCCGCGCCCCCGCGATCCGGGCCCGCTCCAGGTAGGCGGGCCAGTCGAGTTCCCCCTCATACCGACGCAGCAGCTCCGCGACGTCAACGACCCAACGCAGGCGCAACGCGGAGCGCGTGCGATGGATCGACAGGTGGAGCAGCGTGTCCTCTGGCGACAGCGTGCGGACCGGCTCGTCGAGCAGCGCGCCCGCCACGGACCGCTCCCACAGGCCGTCCGTGCCGAGTCGACGGTCGCTGTCGGCCCAGAGGGCCCAGTGGAGCTCGACGCGGATGTGCTCGTGGCCCGCCCCGCGGCCCCAGGCCGGGTCGTGGAACTGGTGGACGAGGGCCTTGTAGCCCGGGACCGCGCGCTGGATGAAACCGAGGTCGCGCAGCACCGCCCGAGCAGCCGGCATGTCCGCTGGCTGCACGAGCACGTCCAGATCGGCGCACGGCCGCGCCGCGAGGCTGCCGTAGATGCCCTCCGCGATCACCAGGCCCTTGACCGGCATGGCCGGGACCCCGGCCGCGCCCATGCCGCGCAGGATGGCGAGCAGGGCCTCGCCCAGGCGTGCATTCGTGCTCAGCGTCACGTGGCGCCGTTTACGGGCACGCGCAGCCCATTCGGGCGGGACGGCGTCGCCGGCCGCCGCCGGGATCGTCTCGGCAAGCAGTGGGACCACCTCGTGCAAGTGACCCAGCGCCCATAGACGGTCCCAGTCCAGGCCCGTCGCCGACGACGGCCGCGAGCTGCTCTCGCGCCTTCGGGGTCAGGGACGTTCGGGCGCCCAGGCACAGGGCGCGCTGCTCCGGGTCGAAGTCGTGGAGCGGGTCGATCGTGCGCATCGTCAGTACTGGGCCAGGCTGCCGTCGGAGCGGGCGTGCCGGACCGCGGCCGCGGACGCGGCGAGGCCAAGGACGAGGTATGTCGCGCTGACGACCGAGAGCGCCGCCAGCGGGATCGCCAGCTCCGTGATGCCCTGGCCTTCCAGCATCGCCCCGCGCAGCACGGTGAGCGCGTGCGTGATCGGCAGCAGCACGCCAAGGGTCTGCAGGGCCGGCGGCAGGACCTCGACCGGGTACAGGATGCCGCCCAGCACCACGGACGCGCCCCGGAGGGCCCAGCCCAGCGGGTTGCCGCGCTTGATGACGAGCACGACGGCCCCCGCGAGCAGGGCCATCCCGGTGAACCCGACGTTCATCAGCACCAGGCCCAGGAGGGTCGCCGGCACGTCGATGCGCGAGAGGTCCACGCCGAGGGCCATGCCCAGGAGCAGGTACGTCCCGCGCGCCGATTGCGGCCGATGCCTGCAGCCAGAGGGTCGACGAGATGAGCAGCGTGCCGAGCCGCGATGGCCCGAGCAGCATGAGCTCGAGCGTGCCCGTCGTCATGGCTCTCGCGCAACGACCCGCTGAAGCCGCCGACGATCGATGACAGGAATTCCTGGGCGACGATCCCGATGAGCACGAACGCGAAATAGCTGGTCCCGACCGGCATGAGCGCCGGCGCCGCCGCATCGAACGTGCGGCTCAGGAAGAAGAACACGCCGATCGTGACGACCGTCGAGCCCAGGCGCAGGACGAGCCCAGCCCGATAGCTCGTCTCGATGCGCCGATCGCGCCGGAAGAACGCCCGGGGCACGAGCAGGATCTGCCCGAGGGACGAGGCCGGACGGGTCAGCGCGCTCATCGCGCGGGCACCGGGATGCTGGCCGGCACGGCCCGGGCCGGTCCGCCGAGCGTCTGGATGTAGATCTCCTCGAGGGACAACTCGCTCGTCTCGCAGCCGAGGACCGCGACGTCGGCCGACGACGAGGACCCGAAGGATCCCGGGCAAGGCGTCGCGTGAGGTCATCGTCAGGTGGACCGCGACAGCCGCGCCGTCAGGGGTCGGCGTCGCCGAGGGCCTCGCTCGTGAGCGCCGTCACGCCGGCGATCGCGGCCGATCATCGCCGCGATATCGGCGGGGACGTCGCGCAGGCGCAGTTCGCAACGCGTGCCGTAGCCGATCGCCCGGCGCAGCTCGTCGACCGTGCCAAGCGCGGCGATGCGGCCGTCCTGGATGAACGCGAGTCGGTCGCACAGCTCCTCGGCCTCGACCATCGAGTGCGTCGCGAGCACGACTGTGCGCCCGAGCTCGCCGACGATGACCTCGGCGACGAACCGGCGCAGCCGTTCGGCGGAGATCGGGTCGAGCGAGCGCGTCGGCTCGTCCATGAACACGATGGCCGGGGCGTCGAGCAGGCCGCGCACGATGGCCAGCGCCTGGCGCTGGCCGGTCGACAGGCGACCGAACGGGCGATCGAGGTGCTCGGCCATGCCGAGCCGGCCGGACAAGCGGTCGATGGCGGCGGTCGCGGCGACCGCGTCGAGCCGTCGCAGAGCGCGAAGAACTCGAGGTTCTGTCGGCCGGTCAGGCGCCAGTAGAACGAGCGCTCGTCGCCGTTGATGAGGCCGATCCGGGTGCGCACCGCGCGTGGGTCGTGGATGACGTCGATACCGTCCACGCGCGCCGTCCCGGACGAGGGCAGGAGCAGGGTGGTGAGCATCCGCACGAGCGTGGTCTTGCCCGCCCCGTTCTGGCCGAGCAGGCCGAAGACCTCGCCCTGGCCGACGGACAGGGTCACGCCGTCGACCGCCACGCGGTCGGGCTCGGGTGCCCGGCCGAGGAGCATCCCGCGCAACGGGCGGATCGGGCGGAAACGCTTCGTGAGGTCGTGGGTCTCGATGGCGGGGGTCATGGATCCTTGGGACGATCTTGTGGCGAATGGGAAGCACGAGCGAGCGGGGACGATACCGTCCCCGCTCGACTCAGGACGGCTACGTTATTCCAGGACGATCTCGCCGTAGGTCATGCTGACCACGGCCTCGCCGGTCAATTCCTCTTCGGAATAGCTGGCGATGATCTCGGGGCTTTCGTAGTCCATTGGCTGTTCCCTCCTGCTCGGCGACTTGCGCCGACTGGGCTACAGGTTGTTCGGGCTCTCGATGATCCCGTAGGTCATGCTGACCGAAGCCTCGCTCGTCAGCTCCTCTTCGGAATAGCTGGCGATGATCTCGGGGCTCTCATATTCCATCGACTTCACCTCCTTCCTGCCGAAGCTCCCCGGTCGAGCCGGGGGATGATGGCCGTCAACACCCGGGTCGGGACCCGGGACAGGGCGTGGGCCGTGGCGATCGCGCCCGGCCTCAGCGAAGCGGGGGCTCGGCGACCGGCGTAGCCACCGAGGCGGGCGGCACGCCCGCTCAACCATGAGACGCGGGCCAGCGCGGCCCCACGTCGGCGGGCGATGGCTGCGCCGCCGGGACGTCCGTCGGGAAGCCGGACCTCGCGCACGACGCCCAGGACCGCCTCCGGGCCGATCGCGCCGTCGGCGAGGGCTTCGCCATCGCCCTTGAGGATCAGCATGAGCCGGTCGCTCGTCCTGCGCCGGGAAACGAGTCGATGTGCGACGGCGCCACCGGGACGTCGAAACAGGACCACGTCGCCGATGCGTCCGGGCGCCGCTCCGAACTCGACGAGCAGGAGACTGCCGGCGGGGATCAGCGGCTCCATGCTCAGACCTGTGGCCTCCAGCCACGTCGTCCGGCCGTCGCCGCGAAACGACTCGAGCAGGCCGGCTCGGGCGATGTCTCGGGCATCGAGTGCGGTCATGCCAGCGCCTGCAGCCATTCGACGACCAGTCGGGCCGTCTGGTCGAGCTCGCCGACCCGCAATCGGGCGGTCGCGACCCCGCCTGCGATGTCGGAGAGGCGCCGCATCGTGCCCGCGAAGTCATCCGCTGCGGCCGGTGTGCCGCGCAGCAGCTCCATCGTCGCGAGCGCTGGAGGGACCCGGGTGATCTGCGGATCCCGGGCCGGATCCGGGTCGCCATCGAGCAGGAGGATCGCGGCGAGCCGCACCGGTCCGGCTGGACGCGTCCCGAAGGCCCGGGCCAGGTCGGCTGGCGTGACCGACCACTCGCTTCCGCCGCCCAGGTCGTGCCGCTCGCGTTCGTGCAGGAACGCAGAGTTCGGGGAACAGCTCGGCCGTCGAAGGACTCACGTGGAGGGCCCGTGGGTACGGCAGGACGGTCCGATCGTCTGGCGCGATCAGGGCCAGTTCGTCGGTCAGCCAGCCCGCGCCGCGACGGACGAGCCCGAGGGTGAGCGTGGACTTGCCGCGACCGCTGCGGCCCGACAGCAGGACCGCCAATCCGTCGACGTCGACGACACCAGCATGGGTCCCGATGATGCCCCGCGCATGGAGCCGGTCCAGGACGGCCATCACGACCCGATCGAGCAGCGCCGAGGATCGCCGCGGTCTCGCTCTCGGCGAGCGCGACGCGCCCGCGATGGTCGGTGAGCCTGACCCGATCGCCGGTCCGGATCGCCGAAACCGAGACCTGGTCGATCCGGCGACGGCGTGATCCGGCCCGATGGCGAAGGCTCCGTACGAGACCGCGACCGCCTCGGCTGCGGCCGGGACGTCGGTCTCGACCTGGAGGACGACGCCGTGGATCGCGAAGCGCGCCAGTACCGGGAACACCGCGTCGGTCGTCTGGCCGACCACGTCGGCGAGTCGCGCCGGTCACGCCGACCGGTCCGCGTCGGTCAACAGGCCGAGCCCCTGGAAGCCGGCCAGGACGCGCTCGACATCGGCGCGAACGGCGTCCGGTGTGAGCCCGTACGGTTCGGCGAAGGCATCGAGGAGGTCGTCGACCGGACGGCCGTCGCACAACTCCCAGACGCGGGCGGCCGAGGCGTTGATGACGTGCGCCTGACCGGACCGTGCGTCGTGGAGGATCGCCTCGCGGCCGACCCGCTGCAAGGTGACGTCGTCGCGCGCGATGCGCGCAGGCGCCCCCGGATCCGCCGTCATCGTCGATCCCCCTGGTTCGGTGATGCGATCGGCCGGCTTCCCCCCGGCGCCTTCTTGCAGGCTACAGGATTGTCGTTGCCCGGTACGGACGGCGTCGAGCCGTCGGGACGTTCTGCTGGTGCGCGTCGGCACCAGTTCGTCAGTCGGCCGGGCCGCCGATCCGGTACGTGCAGCAGCGATCGCCGGCCGCGATGTGGGTCTCGCGCTCGACGTCGGCGCCGAGGATCTCGCGGAACAGGTCCAGCTCCGCCTGACAGGCAGCGACGTGGTTGGCTGCGACGCGATGGATCGCGCAATTCCGCTCGACGAGCCGGATGACCCCATCGCTGCCGATGAGGGTCTCCGCGAGATAGCCCTGCTCGTCCTGGATCACGGCGAGCTCGCGGGCACGATCGACCAGCGGGGCACCCGCGGGGAGCCGGTCCGCCATCCGTTGGCGGACGCGCTCGCGGGTGATCCGCCGGCGCTCCTCGAACACGCCTTCGATGAGCTCCTCGCCCCCGATCGCGCGGATCGCGGCGAGCAGGCCGCTGGCCAGCCCGTCGTAGTTGGTCGGGAAGAGGTCCTGGGCGGCCTCGGTGACGTCGTAGACGTGGCGTGGGCGCCCGACCCCATGCTTCACCGCCTGGCGGCTGACGAGGCCGGCAGTCTCGAGCGCGTGGAGCTGCTGGAGGACGCCCGTCCGGCTGACGCCCAGCGCGGCGGCGATGCCCTCGGGGGTGCTCGGGCCGTCATGACGAAGGCGCATCACGATGTCGCGCCGCAGTCCGGACGACCCGCCGATGCCTTCGGCCGGGGCCGTTGCCGCATGCAGCGGATCGCCGACCGATGAGCGATGGGTGACAGGGGGTTGCTGCGCGGCGCGCGACTCGGGCATCGTGCGGGGAAGGCTAGCACCGGGACCGCGCCAGCGCTGCGGTGATAGGCTCGCGACCGATGGACCTGGATCTGCCCGCCGAACACGTGCTGCTCCGCGACACGATCCGCGAATTCATGCTGGCGGAGGTCGCGCCGGTCATCGAGGAGCACGAGCGCGAGCGCCGCTTCCCCAGCGCGACATCGTCCGGCGCATCGGCGAGCTCGGCTGGCTGGGTATCCCCATCCCGGAGGACGAGGGCGGCGCGGGCCTCGACACCCTGGCGTACGCCATCGCGATCGAGGAGATCGGGCGCGTGTGGGGGTCGCTCGGCCTGATCGTCGCCGCCCACACGAGCCTTGGCTGTGGACCGCTCCACCTGGCCGGCACGCCCGAGCAGAAGCGGACCTTCCTCGTTCCGATGGCCGAGGGCCGCGATCTGGGTGCTTACGGACTGACCGAACCAGGGGCCGGCTCCGACGCCGGCGGCACGCGCACGACGGCCCGTCTCGAGGGCGGACCGGACGACGGGACATGGGTCCTCGATGGCGCGAAGCGGTTCATCACAAACGCCGGGCAAGCCGGCGACGTACATCGTGACCGCCAAGACCGGCGAAACGGCCAAGGGTGACGCCGAGATCACGGCCTTCATCGTCCCGGCATCGACGCCCGGGTTCTCGATCGGGCGGCTCGAAGACAAGCTCGGCCTGCACGCCTCGGCCACCGGTGAGCTGCGCTTCGACGGCGCCCGCATCCCGGCGGCCAACCTCCTGGGCAAGCGGGGCGACGGCTTCCGGATGTTCCTCAAGATCCTCGACGGCGGGCGCATCTCGATCGGCGCACTGGCCGTCGGGCTCGCCCAGGCCGCGCTCGACGCGAGCATCCCGTACGCCCAGACGCGCGAGCAGTTCGGCCGGCCGATCGGCACGTTCCAGGGGGTCGCGTTCATGGTCGCCGACATGGCGACCGAGATCGAGGCCGCGCGGTCGATGGTCTGGCGCGCCGCCTGGCTCAAGGACCAGGGTCGCGACTACGGCCTGGTGGCTGCCGAGGCGAAGCTCTTCGCGTCGGAGGTCAGCAGCCGCGCCACGAACGCCGCGATCCAGATCCACGGCGGCTACGGCTACGTGACCGACTACCCGGTCGAGCGCTTCATGCGCGACGCCAAGCTGACCGAGATCGGGGAGGGGACCAGCCAGATCCAGCGCCTGGTGATCGCCCGGAAGGTGCTGGGCCTGCGCGTCGTCTGAGTCCGGCGAGTCGGTCGGCGCGGGACCGGCTATCCGACCTTGTGCAGCCGCACGATCAGGCGGTACTGGCTCCGCGACCCGACACACGTCTGGAGGGTCAGGCTGGCACGCGACTGGCCGGCGTAGGCCCACGCGCCCTTGTCCGGCGTCGTGACCTTCCACCACGCCACCGCGTACGTGCTGACCCGGCCGTTGCCGTCGGCGTAGTGCACCTTCATGCCCTTGGCGAGGCGGCCGCGGACGTATGCGTCGTGGAGCGGACTTGAAGACGCTGTGGGCGTGTCCGAACAGGTAGACGTTGTTGCCGCCCGCACAACCCCAGCGATAGACCCGGTCGCCCGGGTACGCCTTGGACGAGCAGGAGAAGAACGAGACCGACCGGTTGACGCCCAGCGCCGGGATCCAGACGTGGTTGCGACCCTTGAAGCTGGACGGGTTGGCGCCGGAGCCGCCCGATGCCAGCTCGACGGCCGAAACCGGCCCTGGCCTTGGGCTCGGGCACGTCGGGCGTCGGGCGATCGATCCAGTCGACCTGGGCCGCCATCGGGATATCGGCCGCGGCCACCGCCGCCACCTCGCCGGTCCTGGCTACCGCCGGCCCGTGAGGGTCGATGCGGGCGCTCGTCTCGCGGTCGTCCTCGGCCAGGGTTCGCGGTGCGTGGGGGCGCGTCGCGGCGTCGTAGGCGTCGGCGCGGCGGACCGATGGCCCTCGTGATCGGGACTGCGCCGGCTGGATCCGCGATCTGCCCGCCGAGGGCGGCGCCGGGAGCGCCGGCCGCGACGAGGTTGACGACGAGCGCCAGGGCGAGCAGCGACCGCGCGGGTCGATCGGGGAGGGGCATGACCCCAGCATCCCCACCTGGACGCCACCGGACCGTGGCCCGGACGTCCCATCCGCCATGGGACGGTCGAGCGGTCCCAGGACCGGGGACCTGACCTTCGTCACCCCGCTGGCTGCGTCGCCCGCTGCAGGATCGTCAGTCGCCGGTCCCCGCCGCGACCACCAGCGCCTCGCGGACGGCCGCCTCGAACTCGGGCGCCCACGGCCCCTGGCCGGCGAGCACGAACGGGGACTGCTCCACGGTCTCGTAGGTCGCGGGATCGGTGACGAAGCTGCGCGCGCAATCGTCGATCGACGCGCGGAGCCGCTCGAACGAGTCGCGGTTGCGGAAGACGTAGAGGTAGATCCGCACCGGCTCCGCCTGGTCGAGGCCGCTCGCCGTCAGCCCGATGGCGGTCGGGATGAGGACCCGATCCAGGCAGCCCGCGTCGCCCGAGACCAGGTCGTCGATGGCGATCCCCCGCCGAGTCAGCTCGGTCGCAACGCCCTGGAAATCGGCCGGCGTCGGCGCGGGCGGGGTCGTGGAGATCGTGCCGCATCCGGCCACGACGAGCAGGAGGGCGGCAAGAGCCAGGTAGCGACGTAGGGAGGGCATCGGCGGCGAGGCTAGCACCGGCCATCGCATCCTGCCGGAGCGCCCCGCCGGCCGCGGTACGATGGCGCCCCGCGTGAGGCCGCGATGACGATCTCCCACCAACGACGGACCCACCGACCAGGGGTTGCCCTCGCGTCCACCCTGGCCGCTGTCTTCGTCGCCCTCGCGCTGGCCATCACGGCCACGGCGACGCTCGCCGTCGAGCCGACCGACTCGCCCAATCGGCTCGACCAGCCGATGGCCGACGTCGCCCTCGTCGAATCGGCGGACGCGGACGCCCCGCCGCGCCTCCTCGTGGTCGATGCCTTCGACGAGCAGCCGAACGTGGCGACCATCCGCTTGCTCGAGCGGACCCAGGCCTGGGAATCGGTCGCCGAGACGTCGATCGACTTCGGGACAGCTGGGTCCGCCGCGCACTGGCTGGATGCTCGCTGGCTCATCGGGCTCGGCGCGGCTCGCTTCGTGTTGATCGGGACGGCCGATTCGCCCGAGCGCTCGATGGTCGTCGGCCTGCGCATCGTCGACGAGCCAGGCGGTCGGGCCGTGGAGGAGACGGGCCGCATCGGTATGGAACGCCACATCGGCGATGCCGGTGCAGCCGACGTGGACGGCGACGGCACGCTTGAGCTGCTGCTCAGCCCGAGCACGACCCCGTCCGCAGCGTGCAGTGGGAGTGCGTTGTCCGTGTACGACGGCACCACGCTCGCCTTGTCGTCCACGATCCCGGTCGCGAACCGGCTCCTCGGGTCGGGTGTCATCGGCCCGTTCGACGATGTGCCGGGGGACGAGCTGCTTGTCTATGCCGATGAGGAGTGCTACGACGCTGGTTCGCTCGACCCTGTCCACGTCCTCGCTGTGCGGTTGGCGGACGGGACGACGATCTTCGATGGGCCATCGGCGCCGCACTACGACGACAGTGCCGTCGGGCCTCCCCTGCGCATCGATCTCGACGGCACGGTGCCCGACGAAGCGGTCGCCGTGACCGCTGACGGCCTGTCGATCCTCGATCCGAGTAACGGCTGGGCCTCGATCCCGATCGGCACCGACCGGGCGATCCCGCTCGTCGCCGGCGCGGACGCCGACGCGGCCGGGCCTGCCGTCCGGGTCGGCTGGTCGGAACCTCGGGAGGGAGTGATCGCCGCCGAACGGTATCGTCGAGGGCCGGCTGGCGCCATCGAAGCATCCGGCGGATCGGCCCTGGACATCTCGGCCGACACGGACCGCTGGGACTTGATGCGCCGGGCGGTCATCGATGGAGCCGCGCGACATGAGCCGGCGCTTGGCTATCTCGGGGGCGCGGTGGACGAAGGCTGCCCCGATATCCTGGTGCCACTCGGACTCCAGCCCTGTGGCGCCGATGCCTTCCGCAGCGGGCCGGCCTGGATCGGCACCCGTCCGATCGTCGCGATGAGTGCCGGCGGGCAGCGTCGATTGCTCGTCGCGGCCGGCCTGGGCTGGGGTTCCGATGGTGGTCTGCCCCCGAGCCCGGCACCGTGGGCCGCGGGACCCGCGGGCTGGTGGCGTCACGGGCCGTCCGTCCCGTTCGCCCTATCCGAGATTCGGGCCAGCGACGCGACGTACTTCCGCGAATTCCCGGTACCGCTCGTCAGCATCGAGGCCGACACGACGCCCGCGATCACGACTGCCATCCCGGGCTTCACCGGGACCCGTCTGTTCGTACGAGCGACAGCCGTCGGCGACGATGCCGAGCTGCCGGCGGCCCTGCCATCGGCGCTGGCGGTCCTCGATGGCACGCCCGACCCCAGCATCCTCGCGACGGTGGTCCGGGTGCCCGTCCCGCCGGGGGTCGAGTCGGCCCGGGACGGCGGTTTCGCCACGGTCGATCTGACCGGGGCCACGATGGCGGACGGCAGCGCGGCAACCCGCTGGATGCTCGATGTCGTTCCGCTCAATGACTGGGGCGAGCTCGGCGATCCGGCGAGGCGGATCGTCGCACGCGACGCGATCGGCCCGAACCTGACCGTGGAGACGCCCTTCTCGACCGCGGTGTGGCCGATCGCCGCCGAGCTCCGAGGATCCAGCGACCTCGGTTCCACGGTCATCGTCGACGGCGTCGGGGAGATGGAGCTTGACCGGCGTGGTCGGTTCACCTTCGAGACGACGCTCGCTCCGTGGCCGCAGACGCTGCGGGTCACGGCCACCGACCCCTCGGGGAATGTCACGGTCCAGGAGGTCTCCGTGATCGGCGGCGTCGACTACCGACGGTTCCCGTGGCCGTTCATCGCGGCGGTCGCGCTGCTCACGGTCGTCGCGGCTCGCGGGGTGCTCGGCGAGCGCCGGACGGGCAAGTCCGCGCGTCCATCCCGCCGCGAGACGGGCGGGTTCGACGACGGGCCCGGAGCCGAGATCGAGGAACTGCCGCCCGGCGGCGGCCTCGCCCCGCGCTGAGGCCGGATCCGGGTTCAGCGCTCCCGGGCGCGACGCTTGGCGTCGCGCAGGCGGGCCATCGTATCGGCACCGTCCGCGGCCGCGGCCGCGGCGGGGGGCGCGGGTGGAGGAGCGGCGGCTGTCGGGGCGTTCGTGATCGGCGAGGGTGGCGAGGCAGTCGGCGAGGGTGGCGAGGCGGCCGCTTCGCGCGGCGAGGCGACCGGCATCGGGACGGTGGGCGGCGCGGTGACCGGGCGGGAGCCGCTGGCGGCCGGGGCGGCGTCGTCCGGCCGCCGCATCGCCGCCCGCGCTCCCGCGGACGTCGCCCGCTCGCGCGCGGCGAAGAGGCCCTCGCCCGCGGCCGTGCGCGCATCCGTGGCCCCCCGTCGGCGCGGGATCGCGCGGACCCACGCGCCGGCCGCCGCGAATTCCCGGCGGCCGATCGAGACGCGCCGCAGCGCGATGTCGAGCGGCCACAGGAGCAGGGCGAGGACCAGCAGCAGCGGCCACAGGTCGGTGGAACGCGAAGTCTGGGTCAGGTCGTGGACCCACGGCTGCGAGCGGCGTCTCGATGACGGATCCACCGGTCGCCCCGCGCAGGGTGGCGAGGAACGGCCTCGTTCGGCCCGAGCGATCGGTACTCGGCCGCGGTCGGGGCGACCAGCCCGACCGTCCGCCCGAGTGGCGACGACCCCGGCCGGGTCTGGGTGATCCGGATGGCGTACGCCCCCGAGTCGATCTCGCCGAGCGGCACCTCGTAGACACCGGGCGCCACCTGGTTCAGCGTCACCTCCACGGGCTCGAGGTCGAGCCCGACGAGGACTGCCGTGGTGGAGTAGAAGTCGCGCGGCGACCCGTCGGCCTCGACGCTCTCGACGTGCAGGGTCGTCTGTCCGCCGCGGGCGTCGAAGGCCGCCTCGATGCCGCCGGTCTCCTCGCCCGGGAACGTCCACGACACGAGCTGGCTGAAGAACCGCGAGAAGCCCGGCCACGCCACCCAATCGCGCGCCCAGCGGCCGGTCGAGTCCGACGTCCACGCGACGGACCGTCCGAGGCCGTACTGCCACTGGGCGAGGAGCGGGTCGTCGCGTGCGGTGACGAGCACCGTCTGGGCGGCCGGCTTGGCGGTCGTGCCGTTGTAGCCGCGCAGCTGGGGGAGCCCATCGTCGAGCCCGCGGAGGATCGGCGACGACGAGGTCAGGATCGGGAAGAACGGCTCCTCGATGATCTGCTGGCCGGAGACCTGCTGGGTCTCCTTGAGGAAGATGTCCGGGATGCTCGACGGGTTCGCGGCGTCGTAGAAGCGACCGCCGCCACGCTCCGCGAGGCCCTCGAGGAACGGATTGGATCCGCCGCCGGCTCCGACCGTCGAGAGCGTGATGCTCGCCGCCTTCATCCGCTCGAGGATCGCGTCGTACTGCCCGGAGCTCGACCAGCCGTCGGTCAGCAGGATGATGTGGCGCCGGGTCGCGGTCGCGCCCTCGAGCGACTCCACCGCCTGCTCGAGACCCGCGAAGATGTTCGTCTGCCCGACCGGCTGCAGCCCGGCGATCTGGGCCTGGAGGTCGTCGAGACCGCCGAGCGGCTGGGTCCGGACCACCCAGTGCGCCTGCTCGTTGAACGAGACGACCCCGAGCTCGTCGCGCTCGGTCAGGGCGGCCGCCGCCCGCAGGATGGCCTCCTTGCCGATGTCGACCTTGCGCACGCCGCCGATGCCGGTGCCGCCGCCCATGCCGCCCTCGAACGAGTTGCAGTGGCAGGCATCCATCGATCCGGACTGGTCGATCACGACGACGAGCGCCACGTCGGGCTGCTTCTGGCGGTCGCGCACGCCCATGTCGACCGGCAGGGTCTCCTCGAGCGGGCGTCTTGGCATAGCCGCCGGCGCCGTAGCTGTCCGGCCCGCCGATCATCACCAGGCCCTTGCCGATGTCGCGGACGTAGACCTGGAGCGCGGCGAGCTGCCGGTCCGACAGGCGGATCCGCGGCACGTCGACGAGGACCACGCTGTCGTACGTCGCGAGCGCCGCGAAGTCGGTCGGCATGCGCCTCGGGGACCATCGTGTCGACCTTCTGCCGCTGGGCGGTCAGGGCGTCCACCAGCTCGGCGGCCACCGCCTCGTTGCCGGCAAGGACCAGCGTCCGCGGCTCGCCCTTCACGATCGTGTTCGAGTCGGCCCGGTCGTTCTGGTCGAACGTGTCGCGCCCGGCCTCCACGACGACGCGGAAGGTGTGGAACCGTGGCTCGGTCGGTGTGACGTCGAACACGACCCGGGTCAACCCGACGCCCAGGTCCACGGGCACGGTCTCGACGAGCTCGCCGTCGGCGAAGAGGCGGACCGTCGCGGGCTGGGCAACGCTCGAGCGGATCTCCGCGACCGCCTCCACCGACTCGCCGAGGTTGATCGTCGAGGGCGTGATCAGCCGCTCGACGAGCACCTCGTCGGTCGAGCCGAGGCCGATGAGCCGGGTCTCGATGCGGATGTCCCGGGTCGCCGCCAGCGCAGCCTCGGCCTGGCCGCCACCGGTCGTGTCGTTGCCGTCCGACAGCAGGACGATCCGCTTCTGGGCGTCGTCGGGGAAGAGCGCCGTCGCGAGCCGAAGGGCGGCGCCGATGTCGGTCGCGGAGCGGACCGGCGTCGAGGCGATCCGGTCGATCTCGGCCAGGTCGGTCGGCAGGCGCTCGACCAGTGCTTCCTTGCCGAACGCCACGATCCCCGCCACGTCGCCGTCAGGGATCACGTCGAGCGTCTCGCGCAGGAACGCCAGGGCATCCTCGCGTCCGTCGTTCCCGACCGAGTCGGAGAGGTCGACCACGAACACCGTGGCCAGCCGATCGACCGGCAGCACGATGCGGAAGCCGGCCAGGGCGAGAACGAGCGCCGACAGCAGCACCGCCCGGACGACGAGGGCGACCCGTCGCCGGTTCGCGCCCACGCGCCGCCGAGCGCTGAGATAGAGGCCGACCGTGAGCGCCAACGCCGGGACGATCAGCAGCAGCGCGAGGGGGGTCTCGAAGCTGAAGCCCATCAGGCCGCCCCACCCGTGTCGCGGCCGAGGCGGGCGGCCAGTGCGCGGCGGGCGCGGATGAAGCCATCGCGGTGGTAGAGCGCCCATTCCACGCACAGGACGACGAGCACGATGAGGACGATCGGGACCCACAGCTCGTCGCGCGTCGTGGGGCGCTCCGTGGCGGCGCCGCCGGCCGTGCCGCTGCTTCCCGGGGCCGGCGAGGCGGCCGCGGTGGTCCCGAGCGCCTCGATCGTCGCCGCGGACCCGGGCGCGATGGTCGATTCATCGACGTCGAAGAGATCGACCGCGAAACGGGCCGGGGCCAGCGGGTCGTCCGGGATCGGCGAGGCGCTGGCCGAGGCATCCGCCGAAGCGCTCGGGGACGCGCTGCGCGCTCGCGGTCGGTCGCGCGGTCGCGCCGGCGCTCCCCGAGGGAGCCGGTGAAGCATCCGGGGCCGCGATCGGGCTCACCGTGTAGACGCCGGGCAGGTCCGTCGCCGCATAGGTCACCGCGATCCCGCCCGTCGTCCCGGGCACGAGCTCGGTCGTCGTGCCGTCCGGTCGCGTGACGGTCAGGCCCGTCGCGCCGGTCGGGATCGACGAGCTCGACCGGCGTGCCGGGCTGGACGGCCTCGGTGGGTGCGGTCGAGGAACCGAGCAGCTCGCCGGTCAGGTTGGCGAGCAGGATCGGGAAGGCGACCTGGAGCGGCAGGTCGGATCGTCGCGGCTCGAACGCCAGCACCGCGGTGGCGATCCCGTCGCGCGGACCGGCGTACAGCAGTGGCGCGCCGCGCGGCCCGGGGATGATGGTCCGGGCCCACTCCGGGGTCGTGAGCCGGGTCGCCTCGGCGATGTGCGTCGTCGACAGGTCGACGTAGCGGAGGACCGGTTCGTCCGGTGCCAGGGTGCCGATCCCGGGGTTCGTGAGCTTGCCGGCGACCTCGCCGAGCGGGCTCGTCCGTGGTGGCGCGATGGCCAGGATCGGCGAGCGCGGCAGGGTCGCCGGCAGGAAGCCCTCGAAGATGATGAGGTCCCACGGTCGGCCGTCCTGCCGTTGGGAGGCAGGACCGTACTCGGCCGGCTTCACGCCGTACAGCTCGACGTCGGGCAGATAGCCGAGGGCCGTCTCGAGATAGGGATCGCCGTCGCCGACGACCAGGATCAACCGGGTGCGGTCGGGCGGGATGACGGCCCAGGCGCGATCGTCGACTGCGAGATGGTCGGAGGGGGTGGTCACGGCCGGGTCGGCACTGACGAGGCGGACCTCGACGGTGCGCACGTCGCGCGGCAGGTCGTCCACGATGACGTCCGCGCGCGCCTGCGCCTCGATGACGACGTCGCGGACCTCCAGCAGCCGATCGTCGCCCCACAGCTCGACCCGGCGGCCTGCCCGCTCCAGGTCGACGTTGGCGACGCTGATGAACACCGACCGGGTGACCGCCGAGGGTGACGTCTTCACGGCGAGCGCGACGATGGCCTGGTTCTTGCGCTCCCGGCCGACCGGCAGGACCTTGACCGGGGCGGTCACTCGACCCGTCGGGACGCTGGCGAGGGCCGCGTCCGTCGCGACCAGGACCTGGGCATCGCCGGATCGGGCAGCGAGCTTCGAGGCGAGCTCGAGGGCGTCGCCCAGGTCGCCGCTGCTCTGGGTCACCGGGATGCCCTCGATGGCCTGCCGCACCCGGCCCAGGTCGCTCGATTCGTTGACGACGATCCGAGCGCTGCGATCGGCAGCGATGACGCTGACCTTGCCGCCGGTCGGCAGGTCGCGCAGCGCCTCGATCGCGGCGCTCTTGGCCGCGGTCAGGCGATCGGGCGTCACGTCCGTGGCGGCCATGCTGGCCGACGTGTCCATGACCAGCACGATGTCGCGGGCCAGACCGGCCGGGCGCTCCAGGAACGGGCGAGCCGCCAGCAGCGCCAGGATCGCGACGAGGAGCAACTGGAGCAGCAGCAGCAGGCTGCGCTTGAGCTTCTGCCACGGCGCGTTGGCCTCGACGTCGGCGACCAGCCGCGTCCACAGCAGGGTCGACGGCACGACCGCCTCGTCGCGCCGCAGCTTCAGCAGGTACATCGCGATGACGGCCGGGATGAACAGCAGGCCGAGCAGCGCGAGGGGCGACGTGAACGGCATGGCGGGCCTAGCCGAGCACGCGGCGGCGGCGGAGCTCGGCGAACATCAGCTCGGCGAGGTTGACGTCCGAGGCGAGATCGACGTAGCTCGCCCGGCGCTTGGCCGCGATGTCCGCGAAGCCGTCCTTCCAGGCGGCGAGCCGAGCCTTGTAGGCATCGATGGTGGCAAGGTCGGCGGTGATGTCGACGCGGTCGCCGGTCTCGGTGTCGACCAGGCGAAGGTCGCCCTCGAGCGGCGGATCGAGCTCGTCGGGCGACAGGATGTGCATGACGATGAGCTCCGAGCCGGTCGCCGCGAGCTCGCGGACGACGCGGTCGGCGCCCGGGTCGAGCAGGTCCGACAGCAGCACGACCACGCCACGACCATGGAGCTGGGCGGCCGCGTGACGGGCAGCGGCGACGAGGTCGGTCGGCCCCTGGGCGGGCTCGATGGCGGAGAGGTCGGCGAGCAGCCGGAAGACGCGGCCGGAGCCCCGCAACGAGGCTCGTCGGCGAGCCATCCGGCCGGTCAGGGCGCTGACCGACACCTTGTCCTCGCTCGCGAGTCCGATGTAGCCGAGCGCCGCCGCTGCCCGCTTGGCGAACATGAGCTTCTGGGGATGGCCGGTGGCCATCGACGCCGACGCGTCGAGCAGGAGCGTCACCGTGACGTCCTCCTCCTCGATGAACAGCTTGACGAACAGCTTCTCGAGGCGGGCGTAGACGTTCCAGTCGAGCTGGCGGAGGTCGTCGCCCAGGGCGTAGTCGCGGTAGTCGGCGAACTCCACGGACTGGCCGCGCTTGACGCTCCGCCGACCGCCCTTCAGGCCGCCCCGGACGGGCGAGCGCATCAGCAGCAGGAGCCGCTCGAGCTGGCGCAGGAACGCCTCGTCGAAGACGGTCGGGTCGACCTCCGACGGGAGGAAGACCGGGCGTGTGCCCGCCGCGACGCCCGTGGGCGGCGAGGCCCCGGCGTCGGGGCTGGATCGCTCGGTCATGGTGGCGACGCTACTCGACGGTCGGCACGGCGACGGCGTCGAGGACAGCGCGAACGACCGCCTCGGTCGTGATGCCCTCGGCCTCGCCCTCGAAGTTGAGGATGATGCGGTGGCGGAGCGACGGGCAGCGCGACCGCCCGGATGTCGTCGGTCGAGACGTTGAACCGGCCGTCGAGCAGGGCGTAGATCTTGCCCGCGGTCACGAGCGCCTGGGCCCCGCGCGGCGAGCCGCCGTAGCGCACGTAGTCGCGTACGAGCCCGGGTGCCCGGGCCTGGTCGGGGTGCGTCGCCGCCAGGATGCTCACGGCGTAGGCGGTCACGTGCGGCGCGATCGGCACCGCCCGCGCGAGGCGCTGCATCTCGACGATCTCGGCGGCGGTGCAGACCTTGGACGCGGTCACGGCTTCGGCGCCGGTCGTTCGGTCCATGATCGCGATCAGGTCCTCCTCGGACGGGAACGGCACCATGACCTTGAAGACGAACCGGTCGAGCTGCGCCTCGGGCAGGGGATAGGTCCCCTCCATCTCGAGCGGGTTCTGGGTCGCGAGCACGAAGAACGGCGGGTCGAGCGGGAAGCGCTGGCGGGCGACGGTGACCTGGTGCTCCTGCATCGCCTCGAGCAGGCTCGACTGCGTCTTGGGCGTCGCCCGGTTGATCTCGTCGGCCAGGACGAGGTTCGCGAAGATCGGCCCGGGCTGGAACTTGAAGATCCGCTGGCCGCCCTCCTCGATCAGGATGTTCGTGCCGGTGATGTCGGCCGGCATCAGGTCGGGCGTGAACTGGATCCGGTTGAACGTGCAGTCGATGACGTCGGCGATCGTCCGGACGAGCATCGTCTTGCCGAGGCCGGGCACGCCCTCGAGCAGCACGTGGCTGTTGGCGAGCAGCCCGGTGAGGGTCTGGCGGACGAGCTCGCGCTGGCCGACGATGACGCGTCCGACCTCGCGCTCGATGGCCTGGGCGCGTTCGGCGAAGGCCTCCGGAGCGAGGCGCGGCGTGGGATCGGTCGTGACGGGCGCTTCCATGCGGCCTCCGGTATTGGCGCCGGCCGTCGCAGGTGGCCGGCGCGGCTCTCAGTTCGAGGGATCGAGAGAGCTGAAGTAGTCGCGCACGTAGTCCTTGACCGAGAGCGGCACATAGCCGCGGTCGAGCGAGGTCTGCGCGTAGCTGCTCGAAGTCGGTGTAGACCTGCTGGTACGGCGTCAGCGAGCCGTTGTCGATGCCGCTGCCGATCTGGTTGCCCTGCTGGGTCTGGCCGTCGCCGCCGGTCCCGGCCACGTACGACGGGTCACCGGGCTTGCCGACGCGATCGAACGGCGCGAAGACCGAGGAGAGGTCCTCCCCGAGCTCGGCCGCCCGGTTGGCGCCGGTCGGGGCCGCCGCCTGCCCACCGCCGCTCGTGCCGGAGCCGAGCTGGCGGGCGTTGGAGCCGCCGCCCCGATGCCACCACCCTGGCCCTGACCCTGACCTTGGCCCTGGCCTTGACCCTGGCCCTGACCCTGGCCTTGACCCTGACCCTGGCCCTGACCCTGGCCCTGACCTTGCCCTTGACCCTGGCCCTGACCTTGCCCCTGACCCTGGCCTTGACCCTGGCCCTGACCTTGCCCCTGCCCGCTCGGCGCGGGGCTACCGCCTTGACCCTGGCCTTGACCCTGGCCCTGGCCCTGACCCTGGCCCTGACCCTGACCCTGCCCCTGTGCCTGCTGCCCATCGCCCTGGCGCCCGGCATCCGCAAGGTCGCGTCGAGCGTCCTGGAGTCGCGAGGCGGCCTCGGCCAGGTCGCGGTTCGTCTCGACTCGAGCCTGCGTCCCTGCGAGCGACTCGCCGAGTCGATCGAGGGCCGAACGAGCCCCGGCCGTGTCGCCCTGGGCGAGGCTCTGCGCCGCGTCGCGCAGGGCCGTCGCAGCGGCACCGTCGGCACCCGCGGCCGTCGCCTCCATCTCGGCGAGCTCGCGGGCGAGCTCGCTTGTTCCTCGGGGGTCATCTCGTCGAGCTTCTCGCCGAGCTCGTCGAGATCCTCGCGGGTCTTCTCGGGATCGCCGTCGCGGTTCGCGTCCGGATCGCCGGTGGCGGCCCGCGACAGCGAGCGAGCCAGCGATGTCATCGCCGACGCCCGCTGCTCCGTGGCCGGGTCGATGCGGGCACGGACCCCGCTCTCGACCGCGCCGAGCTCGCGCAGGTTCGCGGCGAGCTCCTCCGGCTTCGCGCGCAATTGGCGGGCGAGCTCGCGCAACTCCTCGGCCAGCTCCGTTCGAGGATCTTCGGCCTCGCCCCCCTTCGAGTCGAGCTCGTCAGCCAGCTCGTCGAGCCGATCGGCCTGCCGGTCGGCGGCCTCGCGGATGTCGCGCTGCTGGGCGATGACCGCGTCCTGTGGGTTCGGCAGGACGAGGACCGGCACGAGCAGCGCGGCTGCCGCCAAGCGCGGCGAACGCCGGCGACCGCGAGAGTCGCGGCTTGAACAGGCTCGGGGTCCGGCGCAGCGCGGCCAGGGCGTCCCGTCGCTGCCGCCGGACGAAGCGGTCGGTCTCGACCGCCTCGTCGAAGGGACCGTCGGCGGGTGCATCGAGGGCCGCGGGATCCGTCGCCGGTCCGGCGGACGCCGGGAACCCGACGGCAAGCTCGAGCGCGCTCGAGACGCGATCGCCCAGCCCGCCTTCGGCGTCGACGGCCAAGGCGGTCTCGCCCAGCGAGGGTCGGGAGCGGACCACCGCGACGAGCAGGGCGAGCAGCACGATCACGGGGATCGCGGCAGCCGATGACCGGCGCCGACTCGATCGGAACGATGCGAGCCACGGTCCACAGCACGACCTCGGCGATCGCAACGGCCGCCAGCGCCACCCAGGCCCGGCGCACGATGCGTCGGAACCAGAGCCGCCGGCGATGCGGCGCGAGGGACGCCCGGATCGCGTCGAGGGGCGGATCGAGCGGTGCCGGCAGATGCAGCCGCGGGTCGGGCGGGATCACGGCCACGGAGCCGTTCGCGTCAGCAGCCGGTCGACGGCGGGATGGGAGCCGGAGACGAACGGTCATGTGACGGCACTCCGCGAGACACGCCGAGGCCGGCGCGGGCGCCAGCGACGGGTGGGTGAAACGGCCTGGACGGACAGGAAGATGAACACGACAGACAGGACGAGCCAGGTCACGACGCTCTTCGGCCACAGGGCGTCGCGCTGGACGCCGAAGAGTTGGTTCTGCTCGTCGGCGACCGCGCGGCCGCCGCCATCGATGGCCTGCTCACCCTCGACGATGATCCCGCCCTTCCCGTCGACGATCACGCCGGGATCCGCGAAGTCGGGCCTGGTGATCCCCGGCACCATGCCCCCGTCGTTGAAGACGATGGCGTCGTTGGTCGGAGCGAGGCCCGACACGGCGGTGCACCAACCGCCGCCGAAGGTCGCCTCGGTGCCGCACATCACGTCGGCCTGGGCGATGAACGGATTGAGATAGGCGAGGATGACCGGCGATCGGACGCCGAACGGGCCCGGGGCGTCGGTTGCCGTTGTTGTCGAACGAGGCCATGGCCTGCCAGAACACGAGGATGAAGACCGTACCGACGGTGATGGCCAGGACGCCGAAGATCGTGATGGCCGTCGCCGCCGTGGTGCGCTTGACGAGGCTCGAGCACAGCAGCCCGAACGAGCCGAGGCCAAGGGCGGTGGCGAACAGGACGATGTAGCCGCGCAGGACGTCCTCCGGGCCGACGCCGCCATACACGAAGACGACGGCCATGAGCGGCACGGAGGCGGCGATGAGCAGGAAGACGTAGACCAGCGCCGAGAGCAGCTTCCCGATGACGATCGCCAGCGAGCTGATGGGCGTCGTGATCAGCAGCTCGAGGGTCTGCTTCTCGCGCTCCAGGCTGATCGCGCCCGACGTCGAGGACGACGCCAGGAAGACGACCTGGAGCGTCATGAGGAAGAACAGCGCCGCGAAGATCCCCTGGCCGATCGCGGCGCTCGCGAACGCCGAGGTCCCGCCGAAGCCGCTCGACATCCCCGCCTCGATGACCGTCTCGACCATCAGCGCGAAGCCGCCGAGCAGCAGCAGGTAGATCGTGAGGATGATGAACGCGCGCCGGCCGCGCATCCGGCCGCGCAGCTCCTTGACCCCGATGGCGGCGACGCCCCCGGCGGTCCGCGCGAAGCCGCCGAAGCGCTCGCGGGGCGGCAGCACGGGCGTCGTCGGTGGAGCGACGGTCATGTCGGTCATGGGGCCTTCCTACGCCGCTTCCACGGGCTCTCGGTCGGGTGAGGTCACCTGGAGGAACAGCTCCTCGAGGTCGCTCGCGGCCCGGGCGAAGCTGACGATGGGCATGCCCGCGGCCACGGACTCTGCGAGCAGGCGGGCCGAAGCGGCGTCGTCGCCGCGGAAGCCGAGCTCGATCGGTGCCGTCGTCGAGCAGGGCGGCGGACGCGACCTCGGGGTCGGCCGCGAAGCGTGGCCCGCGCGGCCTCGAGCGCTTCGCCCTCCAGCAGGAGTCGGACGCGGAGCACCGCGCCGAAGCGCAACCGGCGCTCGATGTCCGAGACGCGACCCTGGGCCAGCACCTGGCCGCGATCGACGATCGCGACGCTCGTGCACAGCTCCTCGAGCTCGGGGAGGATGTGGCTGCTGATGAGGATGGTCTTGCCCAGCGAGCGCAGCTCGCGGAGCAGCTCGCGAAGCTCGACCCGGGCGCGTGGGTCGAGGCCGGACGCCGGCTCGTCGAGGAGCAGCACCTGCGGGTCGTGGACGAGGGCGTGGGCGAGGCACAGGCGCTGCTGCATGCCGCGCGACAGCGTCTGCACGTAGGCGTCGCGCTTGTCGCCGAGGTCCACCAGCTCCAGAAGGTCGCCGATCATCCGTCGCCGGGCGGCCGGGCCGATGCCGTAGCAGCGGGCGAAGAAGTCGAGGTATTCCCACACCTTCATGTCGTCGTAGACGCCGAACGCGTCCGGCATGAAGCCGATGACGCGCCGGACCTGGTCGGGGTTCCGGGTGACCGACATGCCGGCGATCTCGGCGGTGCCGGCCGACGGCAGTAGCAGCGTGGCGAGGATGCGCAGGGTCGTCGTCTTGCCGGCGCCGTTGGGGCCCGACCAGGCCGAAGATCTCGCCCTGGTCGACGCTCAGATCGACGCCGGCGACGGCGAGCGTGCCGTCGTAGCGCTTGACGAGGCCCTCGGTCCGGACGATCTCGGTCACTTCACGTCTCCGGTGATCGCGAGGTCGAGACTGAATCCGATGACGTCGTTGTTCTCGTTGACGAACCGGATGAGCACGGTCCCGGTGGCCGGGTCGACATAGCGGGCCGGCTCGGCGACTGCGTAGCGCGAGCCGCCCTCGAGGTGGGGCAGGCGCTTCCACTCGGAGGCGACGAGGTCGTACAGCTCGACCTCCGGCGAGGCCATCGAAGTTCGACCTGCCCGCAGCCGTCGGCTGCCTCGTCGCACGGCGGCGGGATCGTGGGGAGCGGCTCGATGAGCTTGGGGTCGCGCGACGAAGCCCGGGTCCCCGAAGTTGAGCCCGATCGCCAGCTGGGTCGCCTCGATCGTGCCCTCGAAGGCGATGGGGCGGTAGGACAGCTCGGCCGTGCCCTTCCCGAAGTTCATGGTGAACGGGTCCTTGTTGAAGAACGCGGCGTCCGACGAGATCACCGTCGAGCGCAGGAGGTCGTTCCGGAACGTGGTCGTGCCGGTGATGGTCACGTCGGTCGGGAGGAACCAGAGGACGTTGCCGGTCCGCCGCGCTTCCTGGCCCTCGATCTCGACCGGGAGCAGCTCGCGATCCGTCCAGCCCAGGACCACCGGGCCGTCGGCGGGCAGCTGACCGGTGAACCCCATGTTCGGGTCGAAGGTGAGCTGATCGATGATCGTGTGCCGGGCGTACTGTCGACTGGCGTCCTCGCCCATCTGGCCCGGCTCCCCGAAGAAGACGGGCCCGACGATCTTGTCGGACAGCTGCTGGCCCATCTGGAACGGCCTGGAGCTGGACGTCGATCGTGGCCGTGGCGCCTGGCGCGAGGTCGCTGAGCGTGGCGACGGTGCCGCCGAGGACGACGGCCGGCTTGAGCAGCGTCTCGTTGGAGGCATTGGTCACCGTGCCCTTGAGCCGGCCGTCATCGAGACGAAGGTCGGCCTGGACGAGCGGGACCTGGACGGCGGTCTCCGCCCGGATCGTGCGCAGCGTGCCGAACCCGACGCTGAGATCGCGGACCCGGGCCGGATCGCCCTGGAGGACGTCGAGGGTCGCGGCCGTGCCGTCGCCGCCGAAGAAGTCGCCGTTGATGGGCGACGAGAGCAACGCGCCACCGGGCACGCGCAGCTGGTAGGTGTTACGCGGCCGGCGAGAACACACCGAGGTAGATCTGGGCCGTGCCGTCGGTCGCGCCGGGGGCGCCGCGGACGATCGCGACCTCGTTGATGATCAGGTCGCTGCCGCGCAACAGCGAACCGAAGCCGTACGCACCGACGGCGAATACCACGATGAGGACCGGCATCGTGACCCACGCCCACTCGCGCCGGTCCAGTCGCCGGAGGACGAAGTAGTTGATCGGCCCGATGAGCAGGATGTAGGCGCCGAGCAGGCCGATGAGGCCCTCCGATCGGCGGCAGCGCGAGCGCCGGCAGCTGCGAGACTGCGGACACGATCTGGCTGTCGTCGCCGATGACCGGGCCGCCGAGCGCCCGGGTCGGCAGGAGCCGACGCCACAGGCCTTCGGCCACGCGCGTGCCGGCGATCCAGTCCGCGGTCGGATCGAAGCCGACGATCGTCACGGCACCGCTGCCGTAGGCGCGCTCCGCGGCGACGACCCGTCCCCGGCGCTGGCCAGCGTGCGTCCGCCGATGAGCTCGCCCGACAGGGCCGGCAGGTCCGTCGCGCCTTCCGGGATCTCGCCGAGCAGGGCGACGAGCGAGCTCGGGGCGACATCCGTCGTGGCCGTCGGGCGGTACGGGAGCAGGAGATCCGGGAGCGCGGCGATGCTGGCCGGGCCGACCGTGCCGCCGACGATCACCAGGCGGCCGCCACCGGCGACCCAACCCCGGAGCGCGTCGAGCTGGGCCGGGGTCAGCTGCGAGGAGTCGGTGTCCTGCCAGATCAGCCGATCAAGGGTGCTCCACGCCTCCACGCGTTCGGGCAGGTCGGCGATGCCGAGGGCCACGGTGAGCGGCGCGACGTTGTTCTGGTTCGGGACGAGATCCAGGTCGCCGACGATGTCACCCGGCCGCTCGGCCACGATGCCGACGACTAGCTGCGTCGCGTCGTGGACGGCGAATTCGGCCTTCGTGGTCGCGATCGTCGTCGGGCCGGACACGAGGCTGATCTCGAGCTCGCCGCCCGAACGCCGGCGGTTGGGCGTACAGCCGGTACGTCTTGCGCGATTCGGTCGGGAGATCGACCGGGGTGCCGAATCGCGTCTTGCCCTGGGCGCCGCCGGCCAGCCGCAGCTCCCCGGTCAGGGGCGGGCCGTCGTTGGCGAGCTGGATGTCGATCGCCATCCACGAGCCGACCCGCGCGTGGCCGTCGAGCAGTACGCTCGCCGACATCGTCAGGCCGGCGGCGTGCCTGGACGGCGCTGGCCGGCGCTACGGCGATCCCGAGGAGCAGGGCCGTCCCGAAGACGGCGACCACGAGGCGCTGGACCCGCGACGGCGATGGATGAGGCACGCAGCACTCCGAGCTGGCGAGGCAGGGGGATGATCGGAGCAAGGACGCCTCACCCCCCGTGAAAGTTGCGCCGGACCTCCCTGCGGTCGGGTCGCAACGACGTCCGGCCCGGCCGGTCGCGGTCCGGGCAGGACCTATCGTACGATGGGGCGGTCCCATGAGCCGCCGGCCGGCGTGCCGCTTCCCGAGGAACCCGTGCCCGAGATCCGCCCGTTCCGTGCCCTTCGCTTCGAGTCGTCCACTGTCGGCGACCTCGGTCTGGTGGTGGCCCCGCCATACGACGTCATCGGGCCGGAGCAACGGACGGCGCTCGTGGCCCGCCATCCGGCCAACGTCGTCCGCCTGGACCTGCCGGCCGAGGAGCCGCGCGAAGACCCGGACGACCGCTACCGACGGGCGGCGCGCACGCTGGCGGCGTGGCGCTCGGACGGGACCCTGCGCAAGGATCCGCACCCGTCGGTCTACGTCTACGAGCAGACCTACGTCGTCCCCGGCACCGACGGTCGAGCGGACCCAGCGCGGCTTCTTCGCCCGTCTCCGTCTCGAGGCGTTCGGGGAGGGTTCGGGGGTCCTGCCGCACGAGCGGACGCTGACCGGTCCGAAGGAGGATCGCTACAAGCTGCTGCGCGCGACCGGCGTCAACACGAGCCCGGTCGTCGGCCTGTTCGACGACCGATCCGGCGCGACGGAGGAGCGACTGGCGGCGGTCGCCGCCGGACCGCCGGCCATCGAAGTGACCGACGACGACGGCGTGCGCCATCGACTGTGGGCTCGTGGCGGCCGACGGCGAGGGTCCGCGAGCGGAGGTCGCCGCGGCGCTCATCGCTGCCGCCGCCAAGCGGCCCGGTCACCATCGCCGACGGCCACCACCGCTACGAGACGGCGCTCCGCTACCGCGACGAGCGGCGGATGACGCGCTCGTGCGAGGAGGACCCGGCGTTCGACTACCTGCTGATGCTGTTCCTCGAGGCCAGCCGCCAGCCGCTGACCGTGCTGCCGACCCATCGACTGGTCCGAGGGATCGGCGACGAGGCAGCGGCCGGGCTCCTGGCGCGGGCCACGGAGCTGTTCGCCGTCGAGCCCGTCGACGATGCGGACGCGCTCGTCGCGTCGGTTCGAGGCCGCCGGGCTCGCGGCGGGTGGCGAGGGTCGGTTCGGCCTGTGGACACGCGCCGGCGGGGCGCTGCTGACCGCGCGTCGACACGCGTTCCGGTCCCATCTGCCGGCTGGTGGCGAGGCGCTCCGGGCGCTGGACGTCACGCTGCTCGGCGTCGCGCTCGAGCGGCTGGCCGGGATCGATGCCGAGGCCGTCGCCGCCGGGGCCATCGGCTACACGAAGTCGGCGGCCGAGGCCGTCGCGGCGGTCGAGGCCGGCGACGGGGTCGATGCCGCGTTCCTGCTCGAGGGAACGCCCGTCGCCGTCGATCGAGGCCGTCGCGCGCGACGGCGACGTCATGCCCCAGAAGTCGACCTACTTCTACCCGAAGGCCCTGACCGGCCTCGTCATCAACCCGCACGAGTGGTGAGCCGCCCGTGAATCGAACGCCCGACCCCATCCCCGAGCCGATCCTGTCGCGCGCCCAGGTGCCGCCCGTCAACGGCCGGCCGGTGCGCAAGGACGAGATCGAGCTGCACGACCGCGGCCTCTACATCGAGTCGTGGCTGCCGGAGCGCCGCTCGCGCCGCAAGCCGCTGCTGTTCATCCACGGCGAGCTGGCCGGCTCGTGGGTCTGGGAGCGCTACCTCGGCTACTTCGCCGGACGCGGCTGGGAGGGCCACGCGCTCAACCTGCGCAACCACTTCTGGTCGCAGACCGCCGATCCGGCGACGCTGTCGTTCGACACCTACACCGAGGACGTCGTCGCGGCGCTCGACCGACTCGGGCCGACGACCGTGGCCATCGGGCACGGGATGGGCGGGCTGCTCGCGCTCAAGGCGGCCGAGCGCGTGGCCATCTCGGGCCTCGTCCTCGTGGCATCCGAGCTGCCGCGCGACCTGCGCGCCCCGGCCCGCTCGTACGAGCTGCGCGAGATCCCCGAGGTCTACGGACGCAGCGTCATCGGCTGGGAGACGCTCCCCGAGAAGCTGCTGCGCGACGACCGCGACCTGACGCTGGCCGACGTGCTGCGCATCCAGCACCTGCTCGGCCAGAAGCCGCACGAGGCGGGTGCGGCCCGACGGCAGATGCTGGCCGGCGTGCCGGTCGACCGGCGGGTCGTCGGCGAGGTGCCGCGGCTCGTCATCGGTGGCGGCCTGGACCGCACCGTCAGCCTCGACGAGACGGAGCGGCTGGCCGAGTGGCTGGGCGCCGAGTACGAGCCGTTCGGGGCCCACTCGCACTTCGGCCTGATCGCCGGCGAGCGAGAGCCATCAGCAGGTGGCCGAGTCGATCCGGGCCTTCCTGGAGACCCATCGGCTGTAGCGGCGCACCGGCGAGGGCCTGCGGTTGCTGGCCTTCGCGGGTCGCTGGTATCCTGTCGGCCGGCAACGCGGTCCGATCGCCGAGCCCACATGCGCCGCATTCGTCTAGAGGCCCAGGACACCGCCCTCTCAAGGCGGAGATCACCGGTTCGAATCCGGTATGCGGTACCAGATGACTCTCCCTGACGCCCCCGGACCGCGCCCCGGGGGCGTCCTCGTTTCTCTAGACTCGGCGTCGTGCTCTCCACGGCTCCCCGACGCCTCGTCATCCTGACCGAAGGCCAGTTCGGCATCCACGACTGCCAAGACCGCGATGGGCGTCATCCGCTACGGCCGCGACCACGTCGTGGCGATCCTCGATTCGACGATGGCCGGGCGGAACCTGCGCGAGTTCCTGCCGCGGTTCGACATCCCGTTCGTGGCCTCGCTCGACGAGGCGCTCGGCGGCCCCGTGCGGCCGGACGGGCTGCTCATCGGCATCGCACCGACCGGCGGGCGGCTGCCGCCTGCGTGGCGGAGCGACCATCCTCGAGGCGATCGCGGCCGGCCTCGATGTCCACAGCGGCCTGCACGAGTTCCTCGGCGACGATCCGGAGTTCGCGGCGGCTGCGGCGGCGGCCGGCACGAGGCTGATCGACTACCGGCGGCCGCCGGACCGGATGGAGACCTCGGTCGGGCGCCGGCACCTGCCGGGCAAGCGGGTGATCCTGACCGTCGGCACGGACTGCGCGATCGGCAAGATGTCCGTCGCACTCGAACTGGTCGCGGCGGCGCGTCGGGACGGGCGCATCGGCCGTGATCGTGCCGACCGGCCAGACCGGGATGATGATCGAGGGCTGGGGCGTGGCCGTCGACCGGGTCATCAGCGACTTCGCGAACGGCACCGTCGAGTGGCTGGTCGAGCAGGGCGAGGCGCGCGGCGACTGGGTGATCGTCGAGGGCCAGGGGTCGATCGACCATCCGGCGTACAGCGCCGTGACCATGGGCCTGATCCACGGAGCGACGCCGCACGCGATGGTCCTGGTCCACAAGCCCGGGCTGGTCGAACACGACTTCACGCACCTGCCGGATGCGTCGTTCCCGATCGCCGACCTGCCGCCCGTTCATCGAGCTGCACGAGCGGATCGCGGGGCTGGTCGCGCCGTCGCGGGTCGTGGCGATCGCGCTGAACACCTCGCTGTACCCGTCCGACGACGCGGCGCGCGCTGTGATCGAGTCGATCGCGGCCGAGACCGGGTTGCCGGCCGACGACCCGGTGCGCTTCGGGGCCGACCGGCTGTGGCCGGCCGTCCGGGCCGCCGTGGAAGCCCTGCCATGGGTCTGAGCCTCACCCATGAGGTCCTCTCCCTGGCGCTACGGGACCCGTTCCGGATCGCCCGCTCGGAGCACGGCGAGGGGACGCGCATCACGACCGTCATCGTCGAGCTGCGGCACAGCGACTACCCGGACCTCGTCGGGGTGGGGGAGGGCTACCCGGATCGGTTCTACGGCGAGACGCCCGAGACGATGGCGGCCGTGTTCCCGCTGCTGCTCGCGACGGTGGACCGACCGCAGCGTCTTCGAGCCGACCCAGCGCGGCCTCATCCTCGCCGGGGCACAGCATCGGCGCCGCCATCCGTGGCCACGGGGCGGCCAAGTGCGCTGTCGACATCGCGCTGCACGACCTGATCGGCAAGATCCTGGACCTGCCGGTCCACGTGGTCCGGGACCTGCCCGCCCCTGACGCCACCGACCGACTTCACCATCGGGATCGACGAGCCGGCGGTCGTCGCCGAGCGTGCGCGTCGCGCGGCGGACTTCCCGGCGCTCAAGATCAAGTGCGGCGGACCGGCCGACCTCGCCACGCTCCGGGCGGTCCGCGAGGTCTTCGCCGGCCCGATCCGGGTCGATGCCAACACGGGCTGGTCGCGTGCCGACGCCGAGGCCCTGTTGCCCGAGCTGGTCGATCTCGGCGTCGAACTGATCGAGCAGCCGTTCCCGGCTCGGGCGTATCGGGACCTGGCGTGGCTCCAGGAGCGCTCGCCCTTGCCGATCGTGGCCGACGAGAGCGCCGTCATGGAGGAGGATCTCGAGCCGCTCGTCGGGGTCGTCGCGGGCGTCAACGTCAAGCTCGCCAAGTGCGGCGGCATCGGGCCGGCCAAGCAGATGCTCGAGCGCGCTCGCCAGCTGGGCTTCCGGACGTTCCTCGGGTGCATGGAGGAGACCTCGGTCGGGATCGCCGCCTCGGCGGTCGTGGCCTCGCTCGCGGAATGGGTCGACCTCGACGGCAACCTGCTCCTCGCGGATGACCCGTTCAGCGGATTGGAGCTGGATGCCGACAAACGCTGGCGGCTGGCCGATCGACCGGGTCTCGGACTGACCCGCTCGCCCGCGTGAACCGGTTTACGCTCGTTCCGCACAGGCGTTCGGTGAACGTCCGTTCGTGTGGACAAGTTGGTGGATGAAGTCGTGGACAAGCCCCCTTCCGGCTCGCGGCCGACGGGCATAGGATGTCCGAATACCGGCCGCCGAATCCCCCAGGAGGAACGGTCGGGACACCGGGAAGCTGCGCCCGACGGTCGGACCCGAACCCGTCCGATGCTTGCGGGCTGGGCTTCCTGTTGCCAAATCGCCGGACAGACGGCGGGTCTCCGTCCGACTCGTCGCCGTTCGGTTCGCTGAAGGGAGGCATGCCATCGATGGATCCTCGCATCGCCACCACGCGCGTACCCGACCCGGACGCGGTCGAGTTCATCCGTTTCTGCTACCGGCGCCGACGCGTGGGCTGGCCGGAGCTCTATGACGAGATGTGCGCGGTCGCCGCGCGCGGGCTGTTCCGTGGGTTCGGGACTGACGATCTCGCCGCACACGGCATCGGCTTCAGTCTGTTCGACACGCCCGCGCTGGCCGCGGCCGCTTCGCTGATCGTGGCGGAGGAACAGGCCCTGCGACGGCCGGTCTCGGTCGTGATCACGCCCATCCCGGACGCTGAGGCGCCCGTCGTTCCGGAAACGTCAACCGTCGAGACCGTGCTCGAGGTCGAACCCGTCACGGTCCACCATGTCGTCCAGCCAACCGTGGAGTCGTCGCTTCGGAGCGAGACCGCTGTCAGGTTCGCGGTGGTCCCCGCCGGCGCCTGACCCGAGAGATCGCACTCATCCTTCGAAGCCTCGCCCGGCCCCTCCGGGCGGGGCTTCTTCCTGCCCTCAGGCTCGGATCCGGCGCCTCGCCATCTCGCCCTCGATCTGGCGCTCGGCCTCGACGTAGCGATCGATCTGCTCGCGGAGCTGGTTCGCCTCGGGCGCGTAGAGGTGGACCTGCTGCTGGAGGATGTACGACAGCCGCCGGCTGGTCATCCGGACGTGGTCCAGATTCTTCATCAGGACGAGGGGGTCCATCGCGGCCAGGTCGGACGGGTGATACATCTGCTGCATGGCGGCATTCTACGGGCGACGACTCGGCCCAGGGGCGGGGATGCGAGTGTCAGAGGGCGCGCAGTGCGCGCGGCGGCCAGGTCCAGTCGATGTCGAGCGACGCCCCCGCGAGCGCCCGTCGACGGCCCGCTTCGGTGGCGCCCAGGACGAGGATGCGGTCCGTCTTCGTGGCCCGGCCCGCCTCGGCGCCCCACAGCTTCGTCATCTTCCGGATGGCCGCGACGTCATCGAGCGCGACGCCCGCGAGTCGATAGCCCTCGGGTTCGGCGGCCTGCTCCCAGACGCGCTCGGCGAGCCCGACGCCGCCCCGGATCGTTCGACCACGGTCGGTCTCGACATCGCCGATGACCAGCACGACGACGGCATCGTCGGCGAGCGCGGGGCGCATCCCGGCCAGGACGTCGCGGAGGAACGCCAGATAGGGCTCGCGGTGATGGGCGTCGTCCAGCGTCGCATCGATGACCCGGGCATCGAACCCGAGGAACCACGTTCGGAGCCAGTTGTAGTAGCCGTACTTGACGACCCGCAGGTAGGGCGGCGAGGTGACGACGAGCCGCGCGCGATCGGGTCGGCCGCGCTCGCGCAGGGCGGCGCGCACCCGGGGCGACACATCCCGTGCATCGCCGAGCAGGGCGACGCCCTCCATCAGCGGGCGGCGGCTGGCGGAACAGTCGATCGAGCTTGGCGGCGAGCCCATCGAACACGTCGCGGCGCGGCGACGCGAAGTCGGTGCGGGCCGCGAAGTCGCGGACATAGCGCGGGGCCATGCTGAAAGTGTTCGGCATGATCTCGGACAGGTAACTGGCGCTCTTGCCGTGCAGGATGCCGGTGATGGCCGCGGCGAGGAACCGGTCCGTGCGGTCGTCGAGCTGGAGGGTCGTCCGGACGAACAGCAGCTGCGCCAACGTGTGCGGGTGGAAGGCGAGGGCCACCTCGGCCGGGACCAGCTCGTCGGCCGCGCCCCGGTCGTGCGAGCCTGCCCGAGGAACCCGCGCGCTGGCCGTGTCCGCCACGACCCGCTCGGCGATCGCGAGCCAATCGGCCGCCTCGGCATTCCAGGCGAGTCGGAGCTGGGTCAGGCGGGTCGCGGCCGCGCCGCGCGTCGCCGGCTCGAGCTTGGACGCGGTCAACAGGTGGGCGAACGGGTTCAGGTCATTGCCGACGCCGATGCGTCCCTCCGCGCAGGCCTGGAGCGGGGTAGTGCCGCGGCCGGAGAACGGGTCGAGAACGACATCGCCGGGTCGCGAATAGCGCGCGATGAAGGCATGCGCGAGGGCGGCCGGAAAGCTCGCCAGGTACGAGCACATCGGGTGGAACGAGTGGCCCCACAGGCGCTGCTGCGCCTTCCATTCGGGCTCGATGGCCATCGCCGGCAGATCGAGCGGCAGCTCAAGGGCGAGCTGGGCGGCGGCTGCAGCGCTCGGGCGACCCCGTCCCGGTCCGACCGACATGGGCTTGTCGTCACCTCGATGGCCCGCCGCCGATCTCCGATCGGCGCGATGGGGCGCGGAGTGTAGCACCCCGCCTCGGTGCCTATGCCCGGTGAATGACCCGAAATCGAAGCGAATGCCTGTGGTCATCCAAAGCCGGAGGGCGTAGGCTAGCCGCAGGCTCGAGGATCACGCGGAACCGGGCACCGTCCCGGGCTCCAGGGAGACGATCAACGGTCGACTCCGTGGGGTCCGGTCCAGTCGGCCGGCCCCGTCCCCACCGACCCGGCCACCGCCGGCGAAGGGGCCCCCTCGAGCCTGACAGCCCGCCGCCTCCGGCGAGTCCGGGGTTTCGGCGGGCTTCCCATGTGCGCTTCCGCGCCACCGAACAAGGGAAGACCCGGGCCGCCAGGGGGAAGGCGAGCCGGGTCTTGGCAAGCAGACTAGGGAACCTGGCCCGCTTACGGGAATACGCCGCATTACCTATCGTGTGGCGGGACGCCTACGGCCCGACGCTCGCGCGCCGGCTTCGGAACGCTCGACGGGGCTGGCTGATCGGGCTGTGGCTGATCGAGCGCCGCGTCTCGATGGCGTAGATTCCCTCGGGGTCAAGCCCGCCGACCGCGTCCCCGTAGCTCAGTGGACAGAGCAACCGCCTTCTAAGCGGAAGGTCGCAGGTTCGAATCCTGCCGGGGACGCCACATCGCGTCGCGGCGCGTCACGAGGCCTTGGGCGGCTTGAGATGCGGCCTGATCTGGGCCGCGAGCTGATCCTTGGGAAGGGCACCGACCACGCGGTCCACGACGGTGCCGTCACGCAGGACGACGATGGTCGGGATGCTCATCGCCTCGAACCGGCGGGCGAGGCCCTGGTTCTCATCGACGTTGACCTTGACCACCTTGAGGCGCCCGGCGTACTCATGGGCGAGCTCGTCGAGGATCGGTGACACGAACAGACACGGCCCGCACCACGGCGCCCACAGATCGATCACCACGGTGGGCTGAGCGCGGACTTCGACGTCGAACGTCGACTCGTCGGCGTCCACGACCCAGGCAAGCGGCTTGCCGCAGTTGCCGCAATGCGGGGCGCCACGGTCGCTCGGCCCGATCCGGTTCGGCGTCCCGCAGTTGGCACAGACGAGCGTGGAGATGGGTCGCCGGCTACCGGCGGCGCCGGTGGCGCGGGCATCGTGGGCAGGCGTCGTCATCGATCGGGTCTCCGCTACGAGCCGGAGCCTACCGCGCAGGGGGCACGCGCGCCGTAACGACGGATGCTCGGCGACCAGCCGGTCGCGCGACTCAGTCGAGCGCGGTCCGCCGGATCGTTCGGGGCAGGACGGTCGCCGGTTCCCTGACGCCGCTTGGGTGGGCGACGTCCGGCTCAGCGGCGCGGCGGGTGGCCCGCCGGCCATCCGCGAGGGCCAGACCCAGGAAGAAGAGTCCGCTGGCGATCAGCAGGATCTCGATGATGGCCGTGATCGGGTTCATGTCGGCCTCTCTCGATGCCGGGGCGATGGGCGATATGTCCACCCTAGGCCCGCCCGACCCGCCTCCGGTCCGTCCCTTCGTACCCCCGCCTATGGGAAATGCGGGTGCCCGCGTGGACGCCGCCACCTCGTCGTGGACCGCGATCGCGTACCAAACGACGAGGCGACGCCTGACGGCGTCGCCTCGGATCGCTCCATTTGGCTGGGCCGATGGATCAGGGCGTCGAGTCGGGCCCGCGGGAGTCGCCGCCGCGGCCGAAGTGGAAGCCGCGGCCCTCACCGGCCACGACCGTGTCGGCGTCGATGGAGCCGTCCGCCCGGGCACGGCCCGAGACGCCGATGCCCATGTCGACCGTGACGTCACCGAGCTCGGCGGTATCGACGCCGGCCACCCGGTAGGTCGTGTCCCCATCGACGTGGATCGTGACGCTGGATCCGTCGCGCTTCTGGACCGTGATCGTGTCGGCCGTCTTGGCCGTAACCGTGCCGACGGCCCGATCGCCGGCGACCTGGACGCTCGTGGCGGTCAGCGCGTTCTCGCCGGTCGTCGTGCCCTGGACGAGCACGTCCGTGCCGTTCGTCACGTCCGCGAGCGAACCCGTGCCCGTCCCGTATTCGTACTGGGTCGAGCCGTCCACGGTGATCGTCCAGACCGAGCCGTCGCGGGTCGTGACCTTGAAGCCGCTCGAGGAGACCTCGCTGACCTCGCCGCGCACGCTCGGCACGACGACCGCGATGGCCTCGACGGTGTAGGTGCCATCGGCATTGCGGGTCTGGCTGAAGCGGACCTGATCGCCGACCGCGAGGGCGGACAGCTCGATGGCCTGGCCGCCCTTGGTCAGCTCGACCGCGTCGGTCACCGCGATCGTGCGGGTCCAGCCGTCCTCGGTGGTGAGCGTGACGTTCGTCCCGCTGATCGCCGAGATCGTGATGTCGCGGAAGGCGCGGCCGCCGGAGCGGCCGTGATCGAGGTCGACGTCCTCGTCGACGATCGGGTCGATCACGCCGAGCGGTGCGGTCACGCTCGGCGAGCCGTTCGTGTTGCCGGAGCTGGATGGTGCGGGGGTGGCGGCGAACGACGTCGCGACGGCGCCGATCGCGAGCGCCGCAGCGGCGCCGGCGACGACGCCGACCCGTAGCCGGCTGGGGCCCGGGGTCCGCGACGCGAACGCGACGCCGTCGGCGGCCGGGGCATCGTTTGTGGGGTTGGCGGCGGTCGATTGCGGGACGAGCGGTTCGACGGTGGCCGGGTCGGGTGCCGTCGAAGGGTCGAAGTCGGGCGGATTCGAGGGCATCGATGGTCTCCTTCAGGACGCCTCCACTCGGACGCGTCGACTGCCGTGCAGCGTGGCAACGATTCCTGAGTCGGTCCTGAGAATCGCAACGCGGCGATACTTTGGCCGTGTCGACCCCGGATGGTGCCGTCCTCGCGTTGATCCCGGCCTACGAGGAGGGGCCGCGCATCGGCGCGGTGGTCGAGGCGGCCGGCCGGCTTCTTCCTGTCGTGGTCATCGACGACGGCTCGACCGACGACACCGCCGAGCGCGCCCGGGCCGCCGGCGCGACGGTCATCCGCCAGGTTCCCAACGCGGGCAAGGGGGCGGCCCTCCGGACCGGGTTCCGGCACGCCCTCGAGGCCGGAGCGCCGGCGGTCGTCACGCTCGATGCCGACGGCCAGCACGATCCGGCCGAGATCGGGGCGTTCCTGGAGCGCTTCGAGGCGAGGCGGGCCGAGCTGATCATCGGTCAGCGCGACCTGGCGGCCATGCCACGCGGTTCGGCGGCTATCGAACACGGTCGGCGGCGTCGTCCTGGCCGCGGCGCTCGGCCGTGCGGTGCCGGACAACCAGTCGGGCTACCGGCTCATCGGCCGGACGCTCATGCGGGCCTTGCTCGACAGCGACGAATCGGGCTTCGAGTTCGAGGTCGAGATGATCGCGCGCTGTCTCGCCCTCGGGTTACCGATCGATTCGGTGCCGATCCGCACCATCTATGCCGGTGAGCCGTCCCACATCCGGCCGTGGCGCCACTTCACGGAGTTCGTCCGGGTGACGCGCAAGGCGCGCCGGATCGCGCGGGGCGGCTGACCCGGCCGGCGATCGCCGAGGCGGTGCGGTCGGGAGGTCCCGCGTGGGGGCCGAGCCGGAGGGCAGCGGTGTGGTACTGGTGGGTATCCCAAAGTACGGCTTGGAGGGGTTCCTCCGCACTCATACAGTCTGCCTCGAAGCGGGCCGAACCCTACCCCTGAGTACCGCAGGGGACCGGAGCCGCCGACTACTGCTCTGAACTGAGGCAACCTGACCGATGGCATCGATGGTCGTGAACGAACTGGGACCGATGCTCACCGCGACCGAAGTCGCCGAGATGCTCCACCTGCACGTGAACACGGTGAAGCGCCTGGGTGATCGGGGTGAGCTGCCCTTCTACCGCGTCTGCAAGCGAGGCGATCGCCGCTTTCGCCTCGACGACGTGATGAGGTTCCTCGCCCAGAACCGCTGATACCGCAAATCATCTCGGGAGTGGCTGGGGTCACTTCCGCCCGTCGTTCGCGACGAAGCACCGAGCGCCCGGTCCCTCCCCGGGCGCTCGTTGCGTGCCCGCCGTCGGGCGGGCTACTCGCGCGGGATGCCCGCTAGTGACTCGCCGAAGATCTCGACCGCCTCGCTGATCTCGGCCGCGGTCACGTCCAATGGGGGGATCCAGCGCACGACCTCGTGCTCGCGGCCGCAGGTCAGCACCAGCAGGCCCGCATCCGCGCACGCGGCGGACAGTCGATCCGGGAGGGTGCCATCCGCCTCGCGTGTCGTGCGGTCACGGACGAATTCGACGCCGACCATCAGGCCCGGCCCGCGGACGTCGCCGATCCGGTCGTCCTCCGCCGCGATCCGCTGGAGCCCTGCCCGCAGCTCCTCGCCGCGCGCGACGGCGTTCTCCAGCAGTCCCTCCGACTGGATCGTCTCGAGCACCGCCAGCCCGGCGGCGCACGCCACCGGGTTCCCGCCGAAGGTCGAGCCGTGGGCGCCCCGTCCCCAACGGGCCTGGAGCTCGGTCGACGCGACGATCGCCGAGAGCGGCAGCCCGTTGGCGATCGCCTTGGCGATGGCCACGACGTCCGGCACGATCCCGGCGTGCTCGAAGGCCCACATCCTGCCCGTCCGTCCGTAGCCGGACTGCACCTCGTCGGCGATGAGGAGGATGCCGTGCTCGTCGCAGAACGCCCGAAGCTGGCGAAGGAAGGCGGCTGGCGCGGGGGTGAAGCCGCCCTCGCCCTGCACCGGCTCGATCAGGATGGAACCGATCGCGCTCGGCGGGATCGTAGAGGTGGTCAGGGTTCGCAGGTCGGCCATCGCGCCGGCGACGGCCGCCCCCTCATCGCCGCCGAATCCGCGGTAGACCGCCGGGAAGGTCGTGAGGTGGACGCCCGGGAGCATCGGCTCGTAGCCGATCCGGTAGTTCAAAGCTGACGACGTCACTGAAGTCGCACCCCAGGTCCGGCCGTGGAACCCGCCGCGGAAGGCGACGATCCCGGGTCGTCCGGTCACCCGCCGCGCCAGCTTGAGTGCGGCATCGATCGCCTCGGAACCGGAATTGAGGAACATGACCGAATCGAGCGGCTCCGGAAAGGTCGCCGCGATCTCGTCGGCCAGCCGCGAGATGGGCTCGGTGAAGCCGAGTGCCGAGACCGGGCCGATGAGCCGGTCGACCTGGGCGTGGATCGCGGCCGTCACCCGTGGATGGACGTGCCCAAGCGCCGTCACGGCGATGCCGTTCGCGAAGTCCAGGTAAACCCGCCCAGCGGTGTCATACAGGCGGTGGCCTTGACCGTGGCTCCATTCGCGCTGGAAATAGCGGCCGAGGACCGGGGTCAGATGCGGGGCGATGGGGGTGACGGTCTCCATCGCCCGAGTGTATCGGGTCGACCCCCGCGACCGGGACCCGGAGACGCGCGCCGCCGCGTACGATGCCGGTGATGGTCGACTTCACGCTCACCGACGAGAACAAGCTCGTCCAGCAGGCCGCCCGGGCGTTCGCCGAGGCCGAGATCCTGCCCCATATCCGCGACTGGGACACGGGCGACGGGTTCCCGCGCGCCCTGTTCGGCAAGATGGCCGAGCAGGGGTTCCTCGGCGCGCCGATCCCGGAGGCCTATGGCGGCGGCGGGATGGATTACCTGAGCTTCGCGATCCTGTGCGAGGAGCTGGAGCGTGCCGACACCGCGTTCCGGGTCGTCCAGAGCGTGCATGTCGGCCTCAACTCCCTCGCGTTGCTCCAGTGGGGCACGGAAGAACAGCGCCAGCGCTGGCTCGTGCCGCAGGCGAGGGGCGAGAAGCTCGCGACGTTCGGCCTGACCGAGCCGGGCGTCGGGACGGACGCCGGCAACCTCCAGACGACGGCGCGCCGGGACGGCTCGGGCTATCGACTCAATGGCCAGAAGATCTGGATCTCGCTCGCCGACATCGCCGATCACTTCCTCGTCTTCGCCACGGTGGACCGATCGAAGCAGCACAAGGGCGTCACGGCCTTCCTGCTCGAGCGCGGGATGGCGGGCCTGTCCACCGGCACGCTCCACGGCAAGCTCGGGATCCGGGCCGGCAACACGGGGCTGATCAACCTCGATGACGTCGTCGTGCCCGAGGAGCACCGTATCGGGGAGGAAGGGGAGGGCTTCCTCATCGCGATGAGTGCCATCGACCAGGGCCGCTTCACGGTCGCCGCCGGGGCTGTGGGACTCGCCCAAGCCTGCATCGATGCGTCCGTCGCCTACGCCCACGAGCGCCAGACCTTCGGGCAGGAGATCGGCCAGCATCAGCTCGTCAAGCAGATGATCGCGAAGATGGCCGCCGGCACCGAGATCGGGCGGCTCCTCGTGTGGCGCGCCGGCTGGCTCAAGAACCAGGGTTGGCGCAACACCCGCGAGACAAGCCTGGCCAAGTGGCACACCACCGAGCACTCCGTCCAGAGCGCCCTCGATGCCATCCAGATCCACGGCGCGAACGGCTACTCGAATGAGTTCCCCGTGGAGCGTTACCTGCGCAATGCCAAGGCCGCGGTCATCTACGAGGGCACGAGCCAGCTCCACACCCTGATCCAGGCGGACTATGCGATGGGCTACCGCGAAGACCGGCCGCTGCGCTGCGAACCATGGCCGGCCCAGGGCTGGGAACGAGCGACGGCCTGACCTGCCGGTCCTAGCCGGCCAGCACGGCCATCTCGCGGGTCAGCCGACCGGTCGTCGCGCTCGCGGTCCCGAGCAGGTTGCGCAGGATCGTCAGGGCCGCCGCCGGGCGCTGCGTCGCGAGGACCTCGAATGCCGAACGCGGCAGCACGAGGCAGGCGACCGGCCCATCGGCGTAGACGTCGGCGCCGCGCCGGCCGTCGCCAAGCATCGCGGTCTCGCCGAACGCCATGCCCGGCCCCAGCGTGGTCAGCCGCCGCGCACCGGTGCCGGGCACCTCGATGGTCACGCTCAGGCGCCCGCCGACGACGAGGAACAGCTCATCGGAGGGGTCGCCCACGCTGACGATACGCGTGCCGGGCGTGTACGCCCGTGGTGCCGCGAGGTCCAGGACCGCGCGACGATCGGCGTCGTCGAGCCCGGCCAGGATCGGGTGTTCCTCAGGCGACAGCATCTCGTCAGCGAGGTGACCGAGGCCCCCGAGCAGGGCGTCCTCCGCAGCTTCGATGGCGGTGTCGAGGTCGTCGGTCGTGGTCAGCGGGCCGCCCGCAGCGCCGGCCACCGCGCGGTCGAGCCGCCCGATCGCCGGCGCATGGCGATGCCGGCCCGAGACGATGACGCTGCTACCCGACGACGCCACCCGGGCCAGGACCTCGGCCAGGAGGGTGATGGACGGACCATCGAGCCGTTCGACGCGCCGCAGGTCGAGCACCAGGGTCGCGATCGGGGACGCGGCGGTGTTCGTGGCGATCTGCAGGGTCATGGCGACCGCCTCCGCGGCGAGGAATGTCAAGGCACCCTGGAGTTCGATGACGACCGCTCGACCGCCATGCTCGGCGAGGGCCGCCCGGGCCGCCTCGGGACGCTCGCGTTTCGATCCGACCTCGGCCAGGGTGTACGACGTGCGGATGGGCCGGGTCGTCGGTCCCGATTCACCGAGCGGATGCAGGTCGAGGTCGCGGACGATGTCGCGGCAGGCTCGTCCACCACGCGACGCTGTTGCCCTGCGGGTCGAGCGGCGGAGCGAAGAACCCGAGACCGAGGCGGCCCGGTACGACCGCGAGGATGCCGCCGGAAACCCCGCTCTTCGCCGGCAGCCCGACCGTGTAGAGCCACTCCCCGGCGCCGTCGTACATCCCGCACGTGGACATCACGGCGAGGACGGCGCGGACGGTCGAGCCGGACGCCGCTCGCACGCCCGTGAGCGGATTGACCCCGCCGTTGGCCAGCGTCGCGGCGATGACCGCGAGGTCGGCCGCCGTGACGGCAACGGAGCACTGGGCGAAGTAGCGTTCCACGGCGGCGTCCGCATCGCCATCGAGCGCGCCCGAGGCGCGCAGGAGGTGCCCGATCGCCCGATTGCGATGCCCCGTCGCCCGTTCCGACGCCTCGACCTCCGAATCGATCGATAGCGGCCGCCCCGCGAACCGACCGTACCCGTCGAGCAGGCGCTCGAGGCGCGTGCCCGCGTCGCCGGCCTGCACGAGGCCGGCGGCCGCGATGGCCCCCGCGTTGACCATCGGGTTCAGCGGTCGGCCGCTGGCCCGATCGAGGGTGATCGCGTTGAAGGCTTCGCCGGTGGGCTCGACGCCGATCCGTGTCCGCACCGCCGTCTCGCCGAGGTCGTCGAGCACGAGGGCGTAGGTGAGCGGCTTCGAGATGGACTGGATGGTGAACGGGATCCGGGTCTCGCCCACCTCGTGGACCACGCCGTCGAGTGTCGCCGCCGCGATGCCGAACCACGCCGGGTCGGCCTTGCCGAGCTCGGGGATGTAGGTCGCGATGGCGCCGTCGTCCGCTGCGCGATGACGCTCATGGATCCGCGCCAGGTAGGCCGCCAGCGGGGAGCCGATGACGTCAGCTCGTGGCGGGGTCGCCAGTGCGAGGGCGACCGGCCGCTGGCCGGTTCGGCCATGCTGCGCCTGGTCGATGAGGGTCGCCACGTGCCGCTCCCTTGTGCCGAAACGACCCAGCGCAAGGATTCACGCTGGCGCCAACCGAGCGTACGCAGCCGATGGACGCCCTCACAAGGGCCTGCAGGCACCCGTACCGAACGACATCGCAGGTCGGTACCCAGTGGGAACGCCGCCGCAACCGCGGCGATCGCCTCAGGGGTGCCCGACCGGCCTCGGCGTGAACCGGATGCACACGATCATGGCGCTGGCCCGGCGGGTGGCGCGGACAGTCCTGGCTGCGGGCCGACCGGGGTCGTCGACGCCTCGAACCGGGGTCGCGGCGTCCGCATCCGACCGCGGGCCGTGACGATGAGCGCGACCGCCCCGACGATGACGGCACCCGCCACGAGCGTCCGTGGGTCGATCGGCTCGTGGCGGACGAACGCGCCGAGGATGACCGCCACGACCGGGTTGACGTAGGCGTACGTCGCGATGAGTGGCAGTGGGGCGACCCGCAGCAGCCAGCCGAACACCGTGAACGCGAGCAGGCTGCCGACGATCGTCAGGTAGGCCAGCGCCGCGATCGAGTCGCCCGAGATCGCCGCCGCGTCGAAGCGACCGAGTTCACCCGTGACCAGGGCGAAGACCGCCAGGACGAGCGCGCCGGTGAGCATCTGGGCGCTCGTCGCCACGAGCGGATGGCGCGGCAGCATCGCCCGATGCGAGGCGTAGAGGGAGCCCGCCGCCCAGGCGATGGGGGAGATGATGATCGCCACCACACCGAGCGGGTCCAGCGCTCCGGCCTCGCCGAGGATCGTCGGTCCGACAAGGATCGCGACGCCCACGAACCCGACGACGATGCCGATGATCGCAAGCCGCGGCAGCCGCTCGCCGAAGAACGCCCGGCCGAAGATCGCGACCCACACCGGCATCATGGCGACGAGCAGGGCGGCGATGCCCGACGGGATCGTCTGCTCGGCCCAGGCCACCATGCCCATCCCGCCACCCAGGAGGAGCGCTCCGACGATCGCGCTGTCGCGCCACTCGCGACGGGTCGGCGGCACGAAGGCGCCGCGGGCCCGGAGCACGGGCCACGCGAGGAGGACCGCACCGGCCAGCCCGAACCGGATCGCGGCCATCAGGAACGGCGGGATGGTCTCGACCGCGATCGCGATCCCGAGGTAGGTCGAGCCCCAGACCACGTAGAGGACGAGCATCCCGAGCCACAGCCGGCTGCGATCGACGGGCCGGTCCGCTGGTTCGATTGGCATAGGCGAGTGGTCCAAGTGGAGAGGATACGACGCCGGCGGGCGGACGTCAGCTTCCCGCCGCCGCCGGCCGGGCGTCCGCCACGGGCCGTATGTTCGCCGCTAGGCCGCGAGTGCCGCCCCCGAGTCGGGCCGGCAGACCTTGCACGCACGGTAGCCCGCCGCGACCCCGGCCTTGACCGACCGGAACGCCACCCGATGCACATCCACCGTGCGTCGCGCGTGCCGGCACGTGGGGAGGCACATGATGTTGGTCGTGTCCGACCCGACATACCGGATACCCGCCGCGGCCTGTGCCTCGAGGCCGTCCGGATCCAGGCCCTCGCTACGCAGGATCGTCCGCTTGTTGCCCGGGCCGCCAAGCGAGTACTGACCGATGAAGCCGTCCGTCCGGACGACCCGGTGGCACGGGACGATGAGCGGGACCGGGTTGTGGCCGAGCGCGGTTCCCACCGCCCGGACGGCCCGCGGTCGACCGATCTCCGCGGCGACCCAGCCGTACGGCCGGACCTCGCCGCGCGGGATCTCGAGCGCCTTGCGCCAGACGTCCTGCTCGAACGGGCTGTGGCCGCGCAGATCGAGGTCGATGCGGACACGACGGTCGCCGCCGAGGCGGCGCTCGATGGCGGTCGCGAGCCGGGGCGGCAGGGCCTCCGTGCGGTAGGCCGGACGCCCGGTCAGCGCGAGATGGCGCGCCTCGAAGGCGTCAGCGTCGGTCGCCATGTCGACGACCGACACGCCACGGCCGTTCCAGGCGACGACCAGCGTGCCGATCGGCGAATCGATATGGGCGTACCGATCGGCCAGGCCGACGTCGGCGAGGACGGCCGGTCGGAGCCCGGCCGGCGCCTTGGCGGTCAAGTCGGCCAGCCCAGCCTCGATGGCTGCGGTGGGGTCGAGCGGGCGGTTCATGCGGTCATCTCCTCGGGCTCGCGGCGGGCATCCGACTCAAGCATCGTGCGTAACAGGGCGACCCCCCGGTGGACCTGGGCTTTGACCGTACCCTCGGGTCGACCGAGTGCCGCGGCCGCTTCCGGGTACGACAGGCCGTCGACATGGCGAAGGATCACGGCCGCTCGGTACGGGGCCGGCAGGGTCAACAGGCGTGCCGCCCATCGTTCGCGTTCGGCGTGGCGTTCCACGACCTCGGGCGGCGACCCGTGCGACGGAGTGGCGAGGTGACCGGCCAGCCCGTCCGTCGCGTCGAGGGACAGGGGCGCCGCCCCGCGGGCGGCCGACCGGACCCGGCGCGACCGGCACAGGTTCAGCACGATCGTCGTCAGCCAGCCCCGCAAGCGGAGTTCGCGGATCCGCGCCACCTCGTAGCCCGACAACGCTCGGTAGGCGCGGACCAGCGCATCCTGCGCTGCCTCCTGCGCGTCCGAGGGTTCGCCCAGCATCCGCAGCGCGATCGTGTACAGGCGGTCCTGGTGCGCCAGGACGAGCGCCTCGAACGAACGGTCGAGGTCGGCGGCGAGAGCAGCGGCGAGTCGGTCGTCAGCGTCCATCAGGTCCCAGAACCCGGCTTGCGCGCGAACCGTTGCATCTCGGTACGGTACCCGTCCTCGGCCGCCGCCGGCCCCCGAGGCCATGCGACAATCGCAGCGATGGGCCACGACGATCGATTCGACGACCTGATCGCCAGCCTCGGTGGGTTCTACCGGTCGTGGCTGGTGTACCTCGGCCTCGACTTGGGCCTGTTCACCCGACTTCGGGCCGCGGGCCCGAGCGGCCTCACCCCGGCCGAACTGGCCGAGGCGACCGGCACCCACCCGCAGGCGGTCGAGGTCTGGGCCTGGGCCGCGGACGCCCACGATCTCGCGACCTTCGACGACGGGCGGCTGGTCGCCGACGAGGACGTCGCGGCGATGCTGCTCGACGGGGACCGCGCCGACTTCCTCGGCGGGCAGTTCAGTCACGCGATCGTCGCCTCGATGGATTGGGGCGGGATGGCCGACTTCTTCCGGACCGGGGTGTCGATCGGGTCCCGCCCGGACCGTTACCGCGAGGCCATCGAGCGGCTCACCCGCCAGGACATCGCAGTGTTCTTCCAGGAGGTCCTCGCGGCGCTCCCGCAGTTGGCCGCGGACCTGTCGGCCGGTGGTCGCGTGGTCGACGTCCACAGCGGCGGCGGCCGCTGGCTCATGGCGATGGCGCGCCGCTTCCCTGCACTCGAGCTCGTCGGCGTGGAGTTCGAGGCCGACTCGGTGGCGCGCGCCCGCGCCGCGATCGAGGCCGAAAGCCTCACCGGGCGCATCACGATCCGCGAAGCCCAGGCGACCACCCCAGCAGGCAAGAGCGAGTACGACCTGGTCTATTTCCAGTACGCGCTCCACCAACTCCGGGACGCCCCGGAGGTCCTCCGCGCGGCCTGGGCCGCGATCCGGCCCGGCGGCCGCCTGCTCGTGTTGGACTGGCCGCTGCCTTCAACGCCGGACGAGTTCCGGACGCGCCACGGCGAGATCATCGCCGGAGTCCAGCTCGATGAGCTCTACCAGGGCACGGCCCTGGCGACGCGAGAGCAGTTCCTGGCGTGGTTCGCGGACGCCGGTCTCCCGACGCCTGCGGTCATCGACCTGCCGTCCGGGGCGGCGGTGTTCCTCGTGGAGCGACCGGCTGGCTAGCTGGTGACCTCGATGGTCCCGGTCATGTTCGCATGCACCATGCAGAAGAAGGCGTACGTGCCTGGCGCACTGAAGGTCAGCCCGCCCGATGTCCCGGGATCCAGCCGAGGCGTCGTGCAGGTCGGGTCCTCGGTCAGCGAGGCGGTGTGCTGGACCGTGTCGTCGTTGGTCCAGGTGATGACGTCGCCGACCTTGGCGGCGATCGCCGTCGGCACGAAGGCGATCCCGACCATCGCCGCTTCGACGGCGCCCGCCTCCTCGGACGGCGCACACACGGCGGCGCCGGTCCCCGCGGATGCCGAGGCGGTGCCCGGTTCGGACGCGGCCGGCGCGCCGCTCGGGGCCGCGGTCGTCGTCGTTCCGCCCGTGCAGGCGGCGAGGGACAGCATGGCGATGATCGGGAGCAGGGATAACGAACGGCGGGACATGGGCTCCTCCTCTGCGCGCTACATCCCATCTTCCTCCCGTGCCGTCGTTTTCGCCACCCAACCCGGCCCGGCTTCCTGAGGCCGGTTGGCGATGGCCCCGACGATCGACGCCCCGACGTTCCTCCGTCTTCTGCGGCACGAAGCCCAGGTCCACGCCGCCCCGGGGCGCGAGCTGCGCGACCTCGGTGATGCCTTGATGCTGCACGACCCGCTCGATTCGGAGCCGTTCTGGAACCGGATCGAAGGGCTGCGCTGGCCGACCGAACCGGACGCCTTCGATCGCCGCCTGGGCGAGGTGAGCGTGCTGTTCGCCGCGCTCGGGCGGCAGCCCCACATCTGGGTGGGTCCGCCCCACGACGAGCCGTGGGACCTGGTCGCGCGCCTGGCGGCCAACGGCTTCGAAGACATGGGCAAGGGTCTGCTCATGGTGACCCGTGACGGCGATCGTGCCCGCGTCGCCCTCGCCGGGCCGCCGGACCCGGAGATCACCCTCGAACGCCTGTCGGGCCTGCGTGGCAGCGTGGCCGAGGCCGCCGCGGACGCCATCGTCGGGGTCCTGCTCACCGCGTTCGGCGTGGAGGCCGACCGACAGGCCGCGATCACCAGCGAGACCGTGGCCTCGCTCGGGGACCCGCGGTTCACCCACTATCTCGTCCGGCATCGGGGCGAGCCGGCGGCCGTGGCCCGACGGGCCACCTTCGAAGGGCTCAGCTATCTGTCCTCGATCGGGACGGTCGGTTGGGCGCGCGGGCGTGGGCTCGGCCGGCTGGTGACCGCGAGCGCGATGCTCGATGCGGAGGAGGCCGGCAGCGAATGGATCCACCTGGGCGTGTTCGCCGACAACGCGCCCGCGATCGCGCTCTACCGGCGCCTCGGGTTCACGATGGGCTGCGACCCTGGGCCGGACATGCTCCTCGTCGGGTGAGCCGTCCGGCGCGGCCCACGGCCGCAGCGGCCCTGTCGGATCTTCCGCCCGGGACGATCGCCATCGGCTGGGCGACCGTGGAGCTCGACCGGGCGGCTCGCGAGCTGGCCGGGCTCCTCCCGCCTGGCGAAGGCTTCACCGACGGACCGGCGTCGGTTGTCCTGGGCGCCCGGAGCCGGCTGGGCCGGATCAAGCTGGGGGACGGTCGCGAGTTCCGGCTCGTGCTGATGGAGCCGGACGCGGAAGGGCGCCTGGCCGCCACGCTCGCTCGCGCCGGCGAGGGCTGGGCCGCGACCTGGGTGCCCGCAGGACCACGGACCCGCTCCGGACCGGCTAACCGATCCGACCCGGCGACGCCGCGGGTCTCGGCCGCTCGCCCCGGCCCGCTCGGCGTCGAGCGGCTCGTCCTGGGCGGCCCGGTCGAGGGTCCCCACCGCCTGCTGGTGGAGGTCGCTACCATCGAGCCATGACCGATACCGCCCTGACCTTCCGCCCGGCGACCGACGCTGACGCCGAGGTCATCGCCGCCCTCTTCACCGACGAGGGCTACCCCGCCGGCCCGAGCGACATCGTTGAACGGCTCAGCCGCTTCGGGTCCGATCATTCGCGGGTCCTCGTGGCCGAGCACGACGGGGCGATGCTCGGCTTCATCGCGCTGCATGCCCTACCGCGCTTCGAGCACGATGACCGGATCCTGCGGATCCTGGCGCTGGTCGTCGACGCCGGGGCTCGAGAGCGCGGCGTGGGCCGCGGCCTCATCGCGGAGGCCGAGCGAGTCGGGCGGGACCTCGGAGCGGCCTTCATCGAGATCACCGCCGGCCACCATCGGCCCGAAGCGCGCCACCTGTACGAATCCCTGGGCTACGACGCGACCGTCGCGGCCTACCTGCGCAAGAAGCTCTGACGGACCCCACCGCGCCCACCGCGCCGCCCACGCCGCCCGGATCGCCCATGCTCGCGACGTCCGGGGCGGCCGTCGACCAGACGAACCGTCGAGGGTTCCCACGCCTTCGCCTTCGCGAGGGCGCCTCCGAGCTCCTCGACCTGCCGTGGTCCCTGCCCCTCGGCGCGTGGGTGCCGGACGAGAGCGGCAAGATCGCCGGGATGCGCGTCCGCGAACTGCCGATCGGGCCGTCGCGGCATCTCGTCCGGTTCCTGACCAGCCAGCGTCGGACCTACGCGCTCAAGGAGGAGCCACTCAAGGTCGGGGGGACGGAGTTCGACGTGCTCCGCCACCTCCAGGAGAAGGGCCTGCCGGCCGTCGCCGCGGTCGGGCTCGCCGAGGCGCCGGACCGCGAGTCGGCCATCCTCGTGACCGAGTACCTGGAGTTCTCGATCCAGTACCGCCGGCTGCTCATGCGCTTCCCACTCGGGCCCGGACCCTATCGCGACCGGCTGCTCGACGCCATGGCCTGGCTGCTCGTGGACCTCCATCGTTCCGGCGTGTTCTGGGGCGATTGCTCGCTCGCCAACACGCTGTTTCGTCGTGATGGCGACAAGATCCAGGCCTTCCTCGTCGACGCGGAGACGAGCGAGATCCATCCGAGCCTGTCCGACGGTCAGCGCAACTACGATCTCGACATCCTCGTCGAGAACGTCGCCTTCGGTCTGGCCGATCTCGGTGCGATGCAGGGTCGCGAGGGTGCGGCGGACGATGCCGTCGAGGCGGCCGAGACGGTCCGCGCCCGGTACGCCGCGGTCTGGGACGAGCTGCACCAGGAACCCGAGCTGCCCCCGGACGATCGACAGGCGGTCCGGGCACGGATCCGTCGGCTCAACGAACTCGGGTTCGCGGTCGACGAGATCTCGCTCGAACCGTCCGACAACGGGGAGGGCCGCGTTCGCCTGCGCGTGGCCGTCGCCAATCGGCGGTTCCACGCCCGCGAGCTCGAGCGCCTCACCGGCATCTCCGCCCTGGAGGGCCAGGCCCAGCTGCTGCTCAACGACCTCCACGAGTACCGCGCGTGGCTGGAACGCGAGCTCGGACGCCCCGTGAGCGACAAGGAGGGCGCCGATCGCTGGGTGCACGACGTCCTGGAGCCCGCCCTGCAGGAGCTCGTGCCCGCTATCGGGGCCGGTCGCGACCCCCTCCAGGCGTACTGCGACGTCCTGGAGCAGAAGTGGATCCTGTCCGAGATGGCCGGCAAGGATGTCGGCCTGGCCGCCGCCATGGACGCGTATCTCGGGCTCGGTGCGCCGGCACCGGAGGCCGACGCGCGGACCGCCGAAGCCGGGGTCGCGCTCGACATCGACTGGTCCGGCGGCTGGGAGACCGAGCCTGACGACGACCTCGAGGCCTGATCCGGCCCTCGTGCGGGCGGGCCACGGGCTGTGGCACCATCGACGCATGACCGCCTCGACCGCGACGGAGCCCGTCATCCGCGTTCGCGGCCTCACCAAGCGGTATGGCGATGTCCAGGCAGTCGCCGGGATCGACTTCGATGTCGCCCCGGGCCAGATCTTCGGCCTGCTCGGCCCGAACGGCGCCGGCAAGACCACGACCGTCGAGATCCTCGAGGGCCTGCGGGCCCCGGACGGTGGCGAGGTGACGGTGCTGGGCGTCGACGTGACGAAGGGCGCGGACGCCCTCAAGCCACGGATCGGGGTCAGCCTCCAGACGGCGGCGATGTACCCGAAGCTCACCGTGACCGAGGTCCTGGACCTGTTCCGCAGCTTCTATCCACGGGCCCGCCCGACGGCCGAGCTCATCGACGACCTGGAGCTCGGCGAGCGCCGCAACGCCCAGACCCAGGTCCTGTCCGGCGGCCAGCGCCAGCGACTTGCGGTTGCGCTCGCCCTCGTCAACGACCCCGAGCTCGTGTTCCTCGACGAGCCGACGACCGGCCTTGACCCGGCGGCCCGCCGATCGCTGTGGGACCTGGTGCGTGGCCTCAAAGCCGGCGGCCGGTCGGTCCTGTTGACGACCCACTACATGGAGGAGGCCGAGGTCCTGTGCGATCGACTGGCGATCATGGATCACGGCCGGATCCTCGAGATGGGCACCGTGGACGAACTCATCTCGAAGCGCTTTCACGAGCGGGCCGTCCGATTCGATCGGATCGAAGGCCTGCCGTCGAACGACCTGCAGGCGCTGCCGGCGGTCGTGTCGGTCAAGGAGGACGGCGACGAGATCCTCGTGTACACCGCCAATGTCGGGGCCACGATCGGTGCCCTGCTCGACCTGACCGAGGCACGCGGGCTGGAGCCACAGAACCTGGCCATCCGCCGCCCCACCCTCGAGGACGTATTCCTGGACCTGACCGGTCGGGCGCTCCGGGACTGACGGCACGATGAACGCCCTGCTCGCCCTCACCGTCGCCAACATCAAGAGCTATGTCCGCGATCGTGCGGCGTTGTTCTGGACGCTGGCCTTCCCGCTGATCTTCATCTTCTTGTTCGGCTTCATCTTCGAGGGCGGCAGCGCCGAGCCGCTCAGCCTCGCCTGGGTCGACCAGGACCAAACGCCGGCATCGGCCGAGATCCGGAACGATTTCACCGCGACCGGGGCGGTCGAGCTCGTCGACACCGACGAGGAGGACGCCCTCGCGCAGATGCGCCAGGGCGAGGTCGACGCCGTGATCGTCGTACCGCCCGGGTACGGCGCGGCGGTCGAGGCTGCGGCCGCCGGCTCGGGGACTGCGGCGCCGGCCACGGTCGCGGTGTACACGGATCCGTCGCGCCAAGGGCTGAGTGCATCGGTCTCCCAGGTGGTCGGGAGCGTGCTCGGGGTCGTCAACCTCGGCGGCCGGCCGCCGCTCGTCGTCCGCGAGGACCGAACCATCCAGACCGAGAACCTCAACTTCATCAGCTACTTCGTGCCGAGCATGCTCGGCCTGTCCGTCATGCAGGTCGGGATCTTCGCGGCGATCCCGCTCGTGGCCGACCGCGAGAAGCTCATCCTCAAGCGACTCGCGGCGACGCCGCTGCGGCGGTGGCAACTGGTGGGCTCGAACGTGCTCATGCGGCTGCTCATCGCCCTGGTCCAGGCGGTGATCATCGTGGCGGTCGGGTCGCTCGCGTTCGGCGTCGAGATCACCGGTTCCATCATGCTCACGGTCGTGTTCGTCGTCCTCGGCGCGCTGGCGTTCCTGGCCCTCGGGTACGTCGTGGCGTCCTTCGCCTCGACCGAAGATGCGGCGAATGGCATGACCAGCGTCATCCAGTTCCCGATGATGTTCCTGTCCGGCACGTTCTTCCCGATCGATCAGATGCCGGATGTGCTGCAGGCGATCGCCCGGATCATCCCGCTGACCTACCTGTCCGACGCGCTCCGCCAGGTGATGGTCGGCGGCGCGCCGTTCGCTCCGCTGTCGGTCTGCGCCGCGGTACTGGCCGGCTGGCTGGTCGTCTGCTTCGGGATCGCTTCGGCCAAGTTCCGCTGGCAGTAGGCCGCTACCAGCGCTCCTCGTGGACCAGGTCGCCCAGCGGGCGACGGCCCCCGGCCCTGAGCGGGCGCGTGAGAACGGTCGGATCGGTGGGATAGCCGAACGACAGCAGGAACTCGCAGTGGTAGCCATCCGGATAGCCGAGGAGGCGCTGGCCCATGTCGTGGTCGTACACGGTCGCCGGCACGCTGCCGATCCCCAGCTCCCAGGCCACGAGCATCATCGAATCGGCGGCCTGGCCGAGATCGAACATGACCGATAGCGGCGCGTCGGTCACCTTGGGATCGGGCGTCACCAACGCGATAGCGACCGTGGCCCCGGCCAGGTGGCCCGCCCAGGGCCCGAGCTTCGCCAGCTCGCGCAGATGCTCCCGGTCGCGGCACACGATGAAGGCCCAGCGCTGCTGGTTCTTGGAGCTGTTCGCGCGGCGCCCGGCTCGCAGGATGCGCTCCAGGTGCGCCGGCTCAAGTGGTCGATCGGCGAACTGGCGAACCACCCGGCGCGAATGGACGACCCGCCAGACCGGATCCTGATCGTCCATCAGCCGAGACCGGGTTCGTCGGCGGCCGGTGGGACGACCCCGGGGCCGGCGATCGTGTCCCGGGCCGTCTCGCCCGCCGGTGCCGCGCGTGGGCCCGTAGTTCGTGCCGCCCGGACCGGCTGCGTCGCACCGGGGAGTGCCACCTGGGCGAGCGTCCGAAAGCCGCCCGGGGTCTCCGCGACGGCGGCGAAGCGGGACTCGCCGTCGGGGATGCGCTCGGCCGGTGTCGCCGCCGCAGCAGCCGCGGCCGCATCGGGGGTCAGCGGCCCGCCGAGGGCCGTCGCGAGGAACCTGGCCACGGCGGCCCGGTAGGTCGGGTCCTCGTAGAGCCACGAATGCTGGCCATCCGGCAGGACGAGGGTCTCGACCGGCGCGTCCCCGCTCCGTTCGCGTGGCGCGGGCCGCCGCGGCCAGCCGGCGCAGATGACCGACCGGGACGACCTGGTCGGCTGCTCCATGCGCCAGGAGCACCGGCCCGCGGTAGCGCGCGATCGCGCGGGTCGCGCTGATGTCACGGACGGTGTGGCGCCGCGGACGCAGGAACACGCGGGTCGTCAACCAGGCAAGCGGGTAGGCGATCGGGTCCGGGATCGGCAACCGAGCCAGGTGGAACGTCTGGCGCGTGAGCCGATAGGGATCGGCCGGGGCAGCCGTAGCCACGATGGCCGCCACGCGCGGATCCGCCGCGCCCGCCAGGATCGCTCCGATGGCGCCCATCGAATGACCCGCGATCGCCCCGACCGTCACCTCGTCCCGGGCCAGGAGCGCCTCGAACGTGGCCAGGGCGTCCAACCCGAACTCCCCGCCGCTGACCGGCAGCGTCTCGGCCGGGTTGGCGCCGTGCCCCCGGATGTCGATGGTCAGGATGTGGAATCCGGCGGCATGCAGGAACAGCGCATAGGGCAACGTGCGGTCACGAGCGGACTCCCAGCCATGGACGAGCGCGACGCCCGGGCCGGGAGCGCCGCCGCGGGCGGGGATGAACCAGGCCGGCAACTCGAGGTCGCCCGAGCGGACCGTCGTCGTCTCGTACGCCAGCCCCAGGTCCGCCGGGGTGATGACCGGCGGGTGCTGCCGCGGATAGCCGGCGCGTGCCCGGTACGCCAGCGCAAAGCGGTACGCGAGCCCGAGCGGTGCCGCGGCGATGGCCGCGGCGACCCCGGCCCGACGGACGACTGACATGCCCCTAGGGGACGGCACGGACGCGAGCCTGTCAAGCGCGAGGGACCCGAAGTGCCGCCGGACCGGGCCGGTACACTGGCCGGTGTGGCAAAGCGCGATCCGCACGTGGTCCTCGGCATCGAACGCGGCGCCGCCCCGACCGAGATCAAGGCAGCCTGGCGCCGGCTCGCCAGGACGAACCATCCGGACCTGACCGGCGACGACCCGGCCGCCTCCCAGGCAGCCACGCGTCGTATGGCCGAGATCAACGATGCCTACGCGGCCCTCACCCGCGAAGCCGAGGCCGACCGGCGAGCGCGGGCCGGCGAGCGCGCCGACTTCGGTGGGGACGGCGCCGAGCGCCGGGGTGGCCCGCCCAGGCCGCGGCCCAGCCGCCCGGTCACCGGCCGGGTCGACATGACCGGCACGTTCCGGCAACGCAATCAGACCACCGGTCGGGACGGGAGCGCCCCAGGCTCTCGCCGCGCCCATCCGCCCGGCCAGCCCCCGATGCGCGGGGAGCAGGTCCGCCAGGAGCCGCCGCGGGCGTCCACCCCGACCGGTCCGCTCGAACGCGGCCGGCTCCGCCACTTCCGGCGCCCCAAGCCGCCGACGCTCGACCTCGCGCGCGAGCACACGATGGAGTTCGGGAAGTTCCACGGGCACACGCTCGGCCAGATCGCCGCGTTCGAGCCGTCCTACATCGACTGGGTGGCCGGCACCGTCACCAGGGACCCGGAGCTCGTGGCCGCGGCCCGCGTCGTCCAGGCCGATCTCGATCGCCGCGGCGTCGTTCGACGGACGCACCCGACGCCGGCTCGACCAGGGCGGACCGCCTGACCGACCCGGACGCGATGATCGCCCCCCGATACCGGGAGGCGATCGATGCGCCGTTGCGCGCCTATCTCGATGAGTGCTGCCGTCCCAACGACCTTACGGGCCTGATGGCCGAATGATCCGGTTACTCGGCTCGTGGCCTGGATCCGGGATCCCTCCCTCGAACCTCCTCGAGAAAGCGTCCGTTTCCTGGCCCGTGACCGACGCCCCAGGTGCTTGTTCCCGGTTCGTCCGCGGGTCGGCGTATGCAGAACACTACGTCCGATTACGTAGTCGGGGCAATGGTCCGTCCGTCCCGAACTGCCCGGGGTCGATGGTCTGGCGCACTGACGCACCTCCGTGGGACGCCCGTACCAGGTGCCAGGATGCACCGGTACGACCCTGACGACACCATTCGGGCACCGGAATGCCACGTCCTCTACGCTTCCGTCATGCCCCTCCGGACCGTGCTGTCGATCGCGCTCGCCCTCGCCCTCGGCCTCGCCGGCTGTGCCGCGCCCGAGGCCCCGTCCTTCGACCCGACCGGCGTCTGCACGGGTGATGGCTCCGCGCCGGGCGCGTATCCCGAGCTCGAGGCGAAGATCCCGACGACCTACGAGGGCCGGTCTCCGGACACGCTCGATTCGGGGCGCAACTGCACGCCCGAGAATCTCGGCTCGCTGGCCGACGACGGGCTCGAGGAGATCCGCTTCGCGGGCGGGACCTGGGGGTTCGGGGGCAACCGCGCGGCCGTGCTCGTGGTGTTCAGCGCGCCCGGTCTCGGCGCCGACGCCATCGCCGACTTCTATGCATCGAGCGCGCGGCAGGCGAACCGGACCCAGGTCACCGGGGAGTCGTCGCCCACCCTGGCCGGCCGACCGGGTCGGCGGATCGACACGACCACCGGTCCGCGCATCCAGACCGTCGTCGTCTGGCCTGCCGCCGAACCCGACCTCGTCAATGTCGTCATCACCAACGACCTGCCCGATCCAAAGATCCAGGCTGCGGTCGATGCCTTCGCTGGGCGGTGATCGGCCGCGGCCGGTGCTAGAGTCGCGGCCATGACCGAGCGGTCGAAGGAGATCCGCGAGCGCAAGCCTCGCTTCTCGACCATCAGCGACATGCCGATCGAGCGGCTGTACGGCCCCTCGTCGCTCCCGGACGACGCGGAAACGCGCATCGGGCTGCCGGGCGAGCCGCCGTTCACCCGCGGCATCCACGCCAACGGCTACCGCAGCCGGCGCTGGACGATGCGGATGTTCGCCGGGTTCGGGGCCGCCGAGGACACCAACGCCCGGTTCCACCAGCTGCTCGCGGCGGGCCAGACCGGCCTGTCGATCGCCTACGACATGCCGACCCTGTACGGCTACGACACCGACGACGCCGAGGCGGAGGGCGAGTTCGGCACGTGCGGCGTGGCCGTGTCAAGCCTGGCCGACATGGAGGTCCTGCTCGACGGCCTGCCACTCGAACGCGTGAGCACCTCGATGACGATCAATTCGCCGGCGGCGCCGATCTGGGCGATGTACATCGTCGCGGCCGAGAAGGCCGGTGTCCCGCGCGATCGCCTCGAGGGGACGACCCAGAACGACATCCTCAAGGAATTCGTCGCCCAGAAGGAGTTCCTCTTCCCGCCCGAGCCGTCGATGCGCCTCGTGACCGACACGATCGAATTCGGCACGCGCGAGATGCCTCGCTGGAACACGATCTCGATCTCGGGCTACCACATCCGCGAAGCGGGCTCGACCGCGGTCCAGGAGCTGGCTTTCACGATCGCCGACGGGATGGCGTACGTCGAGGCGGCCATCGAGCGCGGCTTGCGTGTCGACGACTTCGCCCCGCGCTTGTCGTTCTTCTTCAACAGCCACTCGGATTTCTTCGAGGAGATCGCCAAGTTCCGGGCGAGCCGCAGGATCTGGCACGACCTGATGACGAAGCGCTACGGGGCCGAGAACGAGCGCAGCGCGTGGATGCGCTTCCACACCCAGACCGCCGGGGTGTCGCTGACTCCCCAGCAGCCGCTCAACAACTTGACCCGGGTCGCATTGCAGGCGCTCGCCGGCGTGCTCGGTGGGACGCAGTCGCTCCACACCGACGCCTACGACGAGGCGCTCGCGGTCCCGACCGCCAAGGCGGCGCTCCTCGCGCTGCGGCAGCAGCAGGTCATCGCCGAGGAGACCGGGGTGGACGCCACGGTGGATCCGCTCGGCGGAAGCTGGTTCGTCGAAGCCCTGACGAACGAGACCGAGCGCCAGGTCTGGCGCTACATCGACGAGATCGATCGGCGCGGCGGGATGGTCGCCGCCATCACCGAGGGCTATCCCCAGCGCGAGATCGCCGATGCCGCGTATCGCTATCAGCGCGAGTTCGACGCCGGCGAGCGGCTGGTGGTCGGGGTGAACGCGTACGTGGATGCGGACGAGGTGACCGCGGTGCCCGTCCTGAGCGTGCCGGAAGGCTCCCTGGAACGACACCTCGAGCGTCTGGAGCGCACCCGTCGCGAGCGGGACCCGGAGGCCGTGGAGACGGCATTGCGCGGCCTGCGCGAGGCGGCGTCCCGGCCGGGCACCAGCGAGACGAACCTCATGCCCCATTTCATCCGCTGTGCCGAGGCCTACGCCACGCTCGGGGAGCAGTGCGCGGTCCTGCGCGGCGTCTTCGGGGAGTACCGCGAACCCGTCGCGGTCTGACCGGCACACGGCTACCATGCCGTGCATGTACCTCGATGCGCTGGAGTTCCTCGAGGAGGAGCGCGACAGCTGGGCGCCGTTCGAGGCCCTGGATGGGCTGACCGACGAGCAACTGACCGCGTCGGTCGAAGGTGCCCACGGCTGGACCGGGCGCGATCTCATGGCCCACCTCCTCGCGTGGCAGGCCATCGCGCTCGACGCGGCGAGGGAGCTGGCGGTCAACGAGACCAGCCCGACCATCGCTCGCGTCGGCCGCGGACTGGGACGCGCGCGGCGGTGATGTGGTCAACGACGAGATCACCAGGACGTGGGCCGACGTGCCGCTCGCGGAGGTGCGCGACCGCTTCCGGACGCAGCCCGGCGAGCTTCGTGGGTACCTGACCGTCGTGCCGGAGACTCGCTGGCTGAAGCATGCCGAGCATCTCAAGTCGTTCCACGAGGAGACGATCGCGCACTACGAGGAGCACGATGCGGACCTGCGCGCGATCCTGGCAACGGCCGGCGACCGATGACGCTCCTGGAGGTCCTCGCCGAGGCGGCGGCGCAGCTGGATCCGCCGCCCGATGTGACGAAGCTGCCCGACGGTTCGGTCGAGTACTCGCGCGACGGCGTCGTCTTCGCAGCGGTGGAGATGTCGGGCGACTCGGCCGCGTTCCGGCTCGACGACGAACTGGCGGCCGCAGCCATCCGCACGCCGGACACGGCACCGACGGCGCGCGGCAACCCATGGGTCGTGTTCGGGCCCGGTGACATCGATGCGCACGCGATCGATCGGGCGCGAGGCCTGGTTCGAAGCCGCCTACCGGCGAGCCGTCCCCGCCTGAGGCGCGCGGCCTCAGAATCGAACGACCCCGGCAGCCGCCAGGGTCGAACGCGCGGGATGTGTCGGAGGTCAGTCGGTGGCCGCGGCGACCTCGAACTCGGCCAGGCCGAACTGCTGCTCGAGCTGCTCGAGCGGGCGGAAGCCGACCACGCCCTGCGGCTGCGAGCCCGGCTTGAAGAACGCGATCGTCGGGATGCTCATGATGTTGAAGGCTTGGGACAGCCGCGGGTTGGCGTCCACGTCGACCTTGACCACGTCGACCGCGCCGTCGTACTTCGCCGCGAGCTTCTCCATCTCGGGAGCGACCATCTTGCACGGCCCGCACCAGGCGGCCCAGAAGTCGACCACGACCGGGCGTTCCGCCTTGAGCACGAGTTCCTCGAAGTTTGCGTCGGTGGCGTGCTTGATCTCCGCCATGAAGAGTCCTCCTCCCGCCTAGCGGGCGATGTCCTGGATGAGTCGGTACGCCTCGAGGACCCGAGGGTCCGCGAGGCGATAGAGGATGGTGTTGCCGTCACGCCGGCTGGTCACGAGCCCCGCTCGGCGGAGCACCGCGAGATGCTGGCTCATGTTGGGCACCTGGCAGCCGACCCGGGTGCTGAGGTCGCTGACCGAGAGCTCGCCGATGGCGAGCGACTCGAGGACGCACAGGCGCTTGGGGTCCGCGAGCGCGCGACCGACGGCGGCGTACCGCTCTCGATCGGTGTCGGCGGAAACTGGCAGGTAATCCAACATCGATGGCAACGATATCAGCTGTTTGCGCAAACACGCAAGTGCTGGCCGGTGGTTCACGCGGGTCGATGGCCGAGCCCCGCGAAATCGGCCGATGGTGCCCGGGCGGTTGCGCGGCATGGTCGGAGTGGCTCGTCCCGGCCTGGCGAACTGGCGCCCGCGACGCGTCAAACTGGCGCCCGCGACCGCCTGGAACATCACGCGTTACGAACGCAGCCGGAGTGACGGGACTGGCGCCGATCGGGTGCCGTCGGGCGCCGGATGGCACCTGTGGTGTGCCGATCCGCCTCGGAGCGCCGCACCATCCTGCTGTTCACCACGTTCCGACCGAGATCGTCACATGGCAGGTTCCAGGGCCCGCCAGAACGGTGTCACCGACTCCGATGGCTGATGTCGAAGCAAGGCCCCGACTCGGCCGGGGGGTGCCGGGCCCCAGCGCGTCGTGGCCGGAGGGTACGGCGTGCGATACTCGCCCGCATGCCCGAGGTCGACGAGGACGCTGCCTTTGACGTCCCGTTGGCGGACATCGAAGCCGCCGCCGACCGATTGACGGGCCTCGTCCACCGAACGCCGGTCCTGACCTCGAGCACGGCCGCTGCCTGGATCGAGCGCGCGACCGGTGTGCGTGTGGCCGGTGGCACGCTCGCGCTCAAGGCGGAACATTTCCAGAAGACCGGGTCGTTCAAGGCGCGCGGGATGTCGAACCGGATCGCCACGTTGTCGCCGGAGGCGCGGCGCCGCGGCGCCATCACGTTGTCGGCCGGGAACGCCGGCCAGGCCTACGCCTGGGCCGGGCGCTCGGCGGGCGTGCCCATCACGGTCGTGATGCCCGCCGGCGCGGTGCCGTCCAAGGTCGAAGCCTGTCGCGGGTACGGGGCGCGCGTCGTCCTGCACGGGGCGCACGTCGGCGAGACCTTCGCCGAGATGGAGCGGATCCGCGATGCCGAGGGCCTCACGTTCGTCCATCCGTTCGATGACCCTGCCGTCATCGCCGGGAATGGCACTGCCGGGCTCGAGTTGGTCGCGGATGTCCCCGATGTCGATGTCGTGGTCGTCGGCGTCGGCGGCGGTGGCCTCATCTCCGGGGTCGCGGCCGCGGTCAGGGGGCGCCAGCCGGGGGCGCGGGTCATCGGGGTGGAGCCGGAGCGCTCGAACGCCCTGTCGCTGGCCATGGAGCGGGGCGAGGTCGTGACGATCCAGCCGCACTCGATCGCCGACGGCCTTGGGGCGCCATTCGCCGGGCGGTGGACGCTCGCGATGGCCCGGCGCCATGTCGACCAGGTCGTCCTGATCGACGACGCCACGATCCTCGCCGGCCTGCGCTTCGCGCTCGAGCGGATGAAGCAGGTCCTGGAGCCCGCGGGGGCCGCCGCGCTGGCCGCGGTCCTGGCGGGGCGTGTGCCGTTGCGCGACGGCGAGCGGGTCGCGGTGGTCCTGTCGGGAGGCAACGTGGAGGTCGGGCGGCTCGGCGAGTTGGTCGCCGGCGCGGGCACGCTCCCGGGTGCCGGCACATGACCGACGACGAGCGTCCGATACCCGAGTCGACATCGCCCGCGTGGGCGGCGACCCCGGCCGAGCCGTTCACCGCGGCCGAGCTATTGACCCCGGCCGAGCCGTTCACCGCGGCCGAGCCCGCGACGCCGGCCGAGCCCGCGACCCCGGCCGAGCCGTTCACCGCGGCCGAGCCCGCGACGCCGGCCGAGCCCGCGACCCCGGCCGAGCCATTGACCCCGGCCGATGGTGCAACCGCCCCGCCGCTCGCACCGGCTACCGAGCCCGGTCCGCCGCCGCCCTTGCCCGTCCCGATCCCGCTTGCCACGACCCGTGGCCTGCTTGCCGCGAGTTTCGACCTGCTCACGCGCTCCGGCAAGGACCTGCGCCGGGCATCGTTCTATATCGGTTCGATCGTGCTCGGGACGGTCGGTCCGTTCGCCCTCGCGTCGCTCGCCCTCGAAGTCGTCGGGTTCGAGATGACGTTCGAGGAGTACGAGCGGATGCTCGGCCAGGTCAGTGGGCCGCTGGCCGCACTCGGCATCCTGGCGATGATCGGCCTGGTCGTCGCCACCGTTGAGAGCCGAACCCTCGCAGTCGCCGTGCTGGGCGGGAGCATGGCCGAGCGACCGCTGTCCATCCGTGGCGGGATCGCTCGATCGCGCCAGACATTCTGGCGTGCGATCGTCGCCTCGATCGTCGTGACTGTCCCCGTGGCCGTGGCCCAGGCCATCGCCAGCACGGTGGTCGATTCCGCCTTCGGCCTCACGGTCGAAGCGTCCCTGGAGGCGTCGGTCATCACGTCGACCCTCGTCAGCGCCGTGGTCGGGGCGCCCTTCGCGTACGTGCTGGCCGGGGTCGTCCTCGGCGACGTCGACCCGTTCGAGGCCGTGCGACGATCATTCCGAGTGTTCCGGGCGCGCAAGTTGGCGGCTTCGGTCGTGGCCGTGTTCGAGACCATCACCGCCGTGCTGCTGATCCTCGGCCTGAGCGCGGGACTCGATGTGGTCTTCCGGATCTTCGATGCCCTCGGCCTCGGCGTGGACTCCGGCACGGGCGGGCTGGCCGTCACGATCGCCGGCGTCGTCGCGATCATCTTCGCCTTCGGCACGCTCATCTTCACGGTCATGGCGATCACGATCGCGCCGCAGGTCGTGATGTTCGTGGGGCTGACCCATGCCACGGTCGGGCTGGACCGGGTTCGCGCCGGGGGGCCGGACGACCCGGATGGGCGACGTCCCGATGCTCGCCGCTTCCGCTGGATCACCCGTCCGATGCTGCTGGGATATGCACTCGGCGCGATCGGTCTCGGGCTGGTGGTCGTCACCGTCTCGGGCTAGGCGGTCGCCCCCCACGGTCAGTCGACGCCAAGGGCGTGCAGACGCTCGTCATCGATGCCCAGGTGGTGGGCGAGCTCATGGACGACCGTGATCCAGACCTCGTCAGCGAGGTCGTCGGGGTCGGGGAAGTCTGCTTCGAGGGGCAGGCGGAACAGGGAGATCCGGTTCGGCTCGGTCACCCAGTCGGCGCCCCACTCGGTGCGCGGCACACCCTCGTACAACCCGTACAGGGCGCCGTCATCAGATCTCGCTCTCGCCGACCTGCTGGGCGGTTGGCTCGTCTTCGATGACGATGGCCACCTCGTCCAGCGCGGCTGCGAACGGCATCGGGATCGTCGCGAGTGCCTCCGCGACGAGGTCCTCGAAGCGGCGATGTCGGGCGAGGCGGCCCGGACGGGTACGGGCGGTCCGGGAACCGCGGCGGCGCTTCGGCATGGCCACCGTATCCTAGGGCCGATGGAGCTGCCGCTGACCGCTGTCCCCGAGCCGGACGCGTCGCTCGAGCCCGAAGGCTTCGTCGTGGTCGTCGAACCTGGCGACCGGATCCACTTCCTCGACTGGGGGGCGCCGGGGGAGCCGGGGACCCGAGGCGAACCCGGAGCGCCGCCGTCGCATCCGGGCGTCCTGGCGGTCCACGGCCTGTCCCAGACCGCCTGGATCTGGGCGCCCGTCGCTCGCCGGCTGGGCGGGATCGGCGGCTGGACCCATTTCGTGACGATGGACCTGCGTGGCCACGGTCTCTCCGATGCCCCGACCGACGACGGCGCCTACGACCTCGACGTGCAGGCCGACGACGTCGTGGCCGTTGCCGAGGGCGCCGGCCTGCTCCCGCCGGCCGGTGCCGGAGGCGGGGACGAGCGAGTCGTGCTGGCCGGCCATGGGTTCGGTGCGATCGTGGCCGCCATCGCGGCCGAGCGGCTCGGGCCGCGTTGCGCGGGCCTTGTCCTCGTGGACGGCGGCTGGGAATCGATGGAAGCCTCGACCGATATGGACGCCGACGAGTTCCTGCGCGGCCTGGACGAGCCGCCCGAGGTCATGCGCTCGCTGCCGGCGTTCATGGCCGACCGCCGCGGCTTCGATCCCGCCTCGTGGGATGCGGACCAGAAGCGGGCGGCCGAGGCGACGGTGGTCGAGACCCATGCCGGTCGGGTCGTGCCGGCGACCCGGCCGCACGCACTGGAGGCCTCGGTGCGGGCGATGTTCACGTATGAGCCACTGGCCACGCTGGCCGCGCTAGCGGCCCCGGTCGTGGCGCTCATGACCGGGGACGACGAGGCGCGATCCCGCGAGCGGGCGCTCGAGGCCGCCTCGGCCGCGCGCGTCGCCGCCGGCCGCGGCGCGATCCAGGTCGTCCGCTTCGGCCGCGTCGGCCACAACCTGATGCGCTACCGTCCGCGCGAAGTCGCCGCCGCCATCCAGTCCCTCACCGACTGACGAGGTCCGCATGCAGGTCGTCTACACCCCTACGCACCTCGCGCACGACATCGACACCGAGACGTACATGGGCGTCGCTGTCCCGGCCAACGAGGTCGCCGAGCGGGCGGAGATCATCCGGGCCGCCCTGGAGGCCGATGGGGGGTTCACGCTCGTCGGTCCGACCGAGCACGGTGAAGCGCCGATCACCACGGTCCATGACCCCGGCCTCATCCGGTTCCTCGAGGTGGCCTGGTCCGAGCTGCGGGCGCAACAGATCCCACGGGCGTTCCTCACGGCCGACACGTACCCCAACCGCGCGATGTTCGAGGGAATGAGCCCGGACGCGATCGAGACGTTCGCGCGCGAGCCACGGCACGCTGGGGGTCGAGCGGGCTTCTGGGGCCTCGATTCCGCCGCGCCACTCGTCGCGGGCACGTACGTCGCCGCGCGGGCGGCCGTGGACGTGGCACTCACCGCGGTCGACCTGGTGCTGGGCGGCGAGACCGCCGCGTACGGCCTGTGCCGGCCGCCCGGCCACCACGCCGCGCGATCGATGTACGGCGGGTACTGCTTCTTCAACAACGCGGCGATCGCCGCCGAGGCCATCACCCGGGCCACCGGCGAACGCGTCGCGATCCTCGACGTGGACTACCACCACGGCAACGGTTCGCAGCAGATCTTCTGGCGGCGGGGCGACGTGCGGTACGTCTCGATCCATGCCGATCCCGATCGGCAGTACCCGTACTTCCTCGGCCGCGCCGACGAGATCGGTGAGGGGGAGGGCAGGGGCGAGAACCTCAACCTTCCGCTGCGCGCCGGGGCCACGAACGCCGACTACCTGGAGGCCACCGACCGGGCGGTCGAGGCGATCGCGGCCGTGCCGGGTTCCGTCGTCGTGGTGTCCCTCGGCTTCGATACGTACGGGCTGGACCCGATCGGCGACTTCGCCCTGACCACGGACGTCTATCACGAGGTCGGTCGGCGGGTGGCGCAGCTCGGCCGACGGCTGGTGATCCTCCAGGAGGGCGGTTATCACCGGCCGTCCCTTGGCGAGAACGCCCGGGCGTGGCTGCGCGGGGCGGAGGGCCGCGCCTTCGATCCGCGCCCGGCGGCCGGGTTCGGCCCGAGCGGCGCAGTCGCCGGCTGACGAGCCTCCCGATCACGGCACTCGGCGCGCCCGATGGTGGTGCGTGGATGCCACGGAAACGCGATCCGCCGACCGATCCGCGCATGGCCGGTCGGCGTATCCTCGACCGAGCGGCTGGGGGAGCCGCTCAATTCGGACTGTGGAGGAGGTGCCACATCCGGTCATTCGACTCGATGACCCGCCAGACCGTGATCGGCGCCCTGTTCGGGCTGTCGGTGGCCCTGGTGGTGGCCCTCGCGTTCCGGGCCATGCTGCCCGAGCCCTCCGGGTCGGGCTGGTCGCGCGTCGTGGTCGCAGCCCCGGGCGAGAGCGCGCATCCGGGCGAGACTCCGGGCCAGTCGACAACGGGCGCCGTACCCACGGCCCCGACCTCATCCGACGAGCCGACCGGTTCGCCCTCGTCCGGCGACGACTCGCCGACGCCCCGCGCCACGACAGGCGTGCAGGCTGGCTCCGCGATCGAGCCGGCCGCCGTTCCGACGCCCGGTGTCACCGCCCAGCCGCCTGGGGTGGCGCCGCCGCCGACCGAGCGCCCGATCGCGACACCCACTCGAGCACCCGACTCGACCGCGACGCCAGACCCGACCGCGAGGCCGACACCAACGCGCACCCCGGCCCCCGCGGCCACGTCGAGCCCGGAGCCGACGTCGGAGCCGACGCCCCAGCCGTCGGCCAAGCCGAAGCCCAAGCCGACGCCAAACCGGACGGCGGCCCCCACGGCCGCGCCCACGCCGGCCCCCACGCCCACCCCGACGGCGGCCCCCACGCCCACACCGACGCCGGAGCCGGACTGCGAGATCATCGACCTGATCATCATCTGCCTCTGACCTCGGCGGGTTCCTGACGTACCATCGCGGCCTGCAAGGAGCCCGACGACCCGATGGCCAGCCCGACCGACCTGCCGCCCAACGTCCGCCGTCTCGTTGACGAGATCGAGAACGAGATCGGGGAGACGTCGGTCGCGACCGACGACATCACGGGCTCGCGCGGTCGCGACCACGCTGGCGAGGCGCCCACCGACAACGGGAAGGTCGAAGCCGCGGTCCGCGAGATCCTGCTCGAGATCGGCGAGGACCCCGATCGCCAGGGCCTCCAGGGGACCCCGGAACGCGTCCACCGCATGTACACGGAGCTGACGGCCGGCTACCACGTCGACCCGGATCGGTTGATCAATGGTGCGGTGTTCGACGTGGATTACAGCGAGATGGTCATCGTCAGGGGCATCCCGTTCTATTCCCTGTGCGAGCACCATCTGCTGCCGTTCTTCGGGACGGCGGCGGTCGCCTACATCCCCCGCGGCCGGGTCATCGGGCTCTCGAAGATCCCGCGCATCGTCGAGATGTACGCGCGCCGGCTGCAGGTCCAGGAGCGGCTGACCCAGGAGGTCGCCCAGTTCGTCCAGGATCGGTTGGAACCGCAGGGCGTCGGCGTCGTGATCGAGGCGACCCACCTGTGCGCGGTCATGCGTGGGGTGCGCAAGCCCGGCACCGTCATGACCACCTCGTCGGTGCTGGGTCTGTTCCGCACGCGCGACCGCACCCGGTCCGAGTTCCTCGATCACCTCGCGCGGCCGGCCCCGGGCGCCTGACCGTGGCCCGATTCACGGCCCGCCTGGAGCCGATCGAATTGGGGACGTTCGTGGTCATCCCGGCCGACGTGGTCGAGGCGTTACGGGCGACCGGCCGGACGTCGGTGGTCGGCACGATCGACGGCCGTCCGATCCGTCACCAGTTCATGCCCTACGTCTTCGAGGGCGTCGGTCGCCAGGTCGTGATGGCCGTCAACAAGGCAACACGCGAAGCAATCGGCAAGACCGCCGGCGACATGGTCGAATTCGACCTCGAACGCGACGAACGGTCGCGCTCGGTCGACGTCGAGATCCCGCCCGAGCTGACCGAGGCGTTGGCCCGAACGCCCGCGGCGCGCGCCGCGTTCGATGCGCTGGCGCCGTCGCGCCGCCGCGAACACGCTGACCACGTCGCCGCCGCCAAGCGCCCCGAAACGCGCCTCCGTCGGGCGGCCGAGATCATCACCCAGCTTCGCGGCTGATCAGCCCGGTCGCTCCACCAGGCGGCATGTCGTCGGTCAGTCGACCTCGGTGACCGTGATCCTGCCAGCACCCCCGACCACATCGACGAGGTAGCGATCGGTCGCATCCTCGGCCCCGGTGGTCTCCAGGAGCGTGTCGCCTGGTCCGTTCAGCCGCTGCTGATCGAAGTCGATGCGCCCGGCGCCGCCGTGGAGCTTGAGCCGGACGTGGACCCCCGCTGGTCGTTCGATCCGAACGTTGTTCGCCCCAGCGGTCAGCCGAATCGGGACGTCGCCCGCCGGCTGGCCAAGGGTCAGCCGGAGCTGATCGACCCCGCCCGTCAGCTCGAACGAGCGAAGGTCCAGCGAGGCGAACTTGGCCTGGAGCTTGCCGGCCCCGCCGACGACCTCGACATCCCACGGGATGGCGGCGTTGAGCGAGACCTCGCTGTGCCGCTCGTGCCGGGCCAACTGCCAATTTGCGAAAAAGGGACCGGCCCTTAGGGAAGAACCGCCCTTGTACTGGATCGTCACCGTCCCGTCACGCAGCCGAACCTGTGGGACCGACCCTTCGAACCGAGCGCGGTACAGGTCGTCGATGTCGGTGGCGCCCCGGAGCAGGAGCTCGTGGGCGCCCGACTTGAACAGGAGTCGCGCCCGGCCCAACCCCCCGATGGGGGCGGCGTGCTCGGATCCACCGCCGCTCGGCTGATCGGGCGTTTCCCGGAGCGCCGTCGCCTCGTCGCGTCTGATCGCCGCCATGCGGGTCAGGAAGTCAGTGATGACGGCCAGTTCGGCCTCGGAATATTGGCCGATCTCCGTGGCGCTCTTGTCGCTGACGCGGGCCATCGTGGCTGCGACACCCGCCATGCGCTCCGGTACGAGCTCGACGATGACGCGCCGGCGGTCGGTCGGATCGGGGACCCGGCGCACGTAGCCGGCCTGTTCCAGGCGGTCGATCACGCGGGTGACCGCGCCGGTCGTCAAGCCCGTGAGATCGGACAGCATGCCGGCGGTGGCCGCGCCCGTGTCGAGGAGCACCTCCAGAGCCTCGATGTCGGACTCCGACAGCCCGAACCGGAGGGCCACCGTGTGGCCGAACAGCGACCCCTGGAGGTTGACGCGGCGCAAGGAGCGGAGGACGGAATCGATCGACTCGCGGTTCATGGTTGACAACATCTCCTCGCTTGGGTGATTATCTGCGCAGTGCAGATATTGCACCAAGATGTTGAACGGCGCAACTGCTGACCAGATGCAGGATACGCCACGGGAGCGAGGAGAACGAACGATGGCCATGGCACGACCGACCAATGGCACGATGATCGCCACCCACGATCTGGCCCGAACCTTCAGCTCTCGCAAGAGCGTCGTCGAGGCCGTCCGCGGCGTCGACCTCGAGGTCGGCGTCGGCGAGATCTTCGGCTTCCTCGGCCCGAACGGGGCCGGCAAGACCACGACGCTGCGGATGCTGGCCACCCTGCTCACGCCGACCTCCGGAGAAGCGACGATCGCGGGTGCCGACCTGCGGCGCGAGCCCCAGGCGGTCCGCGAGCGGATCGGCTACGTCCCGCAGGGCGGCTCGACCGACCCGGCCGAGACCGGCCGAGGCGAGCTGGTCATCCAGGGTCGCCTCTATGGCATCGACAAGGCGAGCGCCCAGCGCCGAGCCAGCGAGATCCTGGAGACGCTCGATCTCGGGGCCGCCGCCGACCGCGCGATCGCGACGTACTCGGGCGGCATGAAACGCCGGCTCGATGTCGGCCTGGGCATCGTCCACCGTCCGGCGGTCCTGTTCCTCGACGAGCCGACCACCGGCCTCGACCCGCAGGCACGAGCCCGGATGTGGGACGAGATCCGTGGTCTGCGCGAAGCGGGCACGACGGTGTTCCTGACGACCCACTACCTCGAGGAGGCGGATGCCCTGGCCGACCGGCTGGCGATCATCGACCACGGCCTGATCGTCGCCGAGGGCACGGCCGACGAGCTGAAGCGCCAGATCGCCGGCGACGTCATCACGATCGGCGTCGATGGCGCCGTCGAACACGTCCTGGAGGCTGTGCGCGACCAGCCATTCGTCCGCGAGGCGAGCCACGAGGACGACCTCGTCCGACTCTATGTCGACCAGGGCGACATCGCGGTCCCGAACCTGATCCGCGTGCTCGACAGTGCCGGGCTCCGCGCCCGCTCGCTGACCCTGACCCGCCCCAGCCTCGACGACGTGTTCCTCCGCCAGACCGGCCGATCGCTCCGCGAGGAGCCCGCCGCGTGAGGCGGCTCGAAAGCCCACTACCATCGAAGGGAGACCGACCGTGAAGGTCCTGCGAGACACCTGGCTCATGTACCGACGTTCGCTCATCCTGACCCTGCGCCAGCCGGTGTGGGTCGCGATGGGCCTCTTCCAGCCCATCCTCTATCTGCTCCTGTTCGCGCCGCTCCTGGAGGGCGCGACATCCACAGCCGGCGCGTCCAGCAGTGCGTTCAACTGGTTCATCCCGGGCCTGCTCATCCTGACGGCATTCTTCGCCGCGGCCTTCGCTGGCTTCGGCCTGGTCGCCGAGATCCGGTACGGCGTCGTCGAGCGGATGCGGGTGACGCCGATGAGCCGCTTCGCGATGCTGGCCGGTCGGTCGCTCCGGGACGTGACGATCCTGCTCGCCCAGTCGACGCTGCTGATCCTGGTCGCCATCCCGTTCGGCCTGGAGATCGATCCCGTCGGGGCGGTCCTGACCCTGGGCATCGTCGCGCTGGTCGGGCTGACGTTCTCCCTGCTCTCGTACACCCTCGGGCTCGTCTTCAAGAGCGAGGAGGCGCTTGCGCCCGTAGCCCAGGCCGTCTCCCTGCCACTGCTCCTGCTATCCGGGATCATGCTGCCGATGGCGTTGGCGCCGGACTGGCTGCAGACGCTCTCGACGCTCAACCCGCTGACCCACGCGGTGGATGCGGCGCGGGCGCTGTTCAACGGTGTGTGGGGCGACCCGCAGATCGTCGTCGGCTCGGTGGTCATGGGGACGCTCGCGTTGTTCTCGCTGTGGATCGCGTCCCGCGCCTTCGCACGGACCAACGCCTGACGCGATCGAACACTGCGCCGGTCGCGCTCATCGGCCCGGACCTCTTCGGGGGTCCGGGCCGACGTTCATGCGGCCTGGGCGCGTCTACAATCCGACCATGCCTGATCGCCCGCTCAAGGTGCTCATCGCGAAGCCCGGCCTCGATGGCCACGACCGGGGCGCCAAGGTCCTCGCACGCGGGTTGCGTGACGAGGGCTTCGAGGTCGTCTACACCGGCCTTCGACAGACGCCCGAGATGGTCGCCACGGCCGCCCTGCAGGAGGACGTCGACGTCGTCGGGTTGTCGATCCTGTCGGGGGCGCACATGACGCTCGTGCCACGGATCACGAAGCTGCTCGCCGAAAACGGGCTCGGGGACGTGCTCGTGACGGTCGGCGGGATCATCCCCGACGACGACGTGCCGGCGCTGCGTGAGGCCGGAGTGGCCGCCGTGTTCGGCCCGGGCACCACCATCGCGGCCGTGGCCGAATTCCTGCGGACCAACGCTCGGCCGCGCGACTAGGTGGGGGAGGCCGCCACTCCCCAGGTCGAGCGCCGCGCGACGGAGCTGGCCGAGGCCGCGCTTGCCGGCGACCGGGGGGCGCTCGCTCGGGTCCTGACCGCCGTCGAGAACCGGACCCCGCTGGCCGAGGCGGCCATGCGCCGGCTGTATCCCGTCGCCGGGCGGGCCCACCTCGTAGGGATCACCGGCCCGCCGGGCTCCGGCAAGTCGACCCTGGTGGCGGCGTTGATCGGCGTCGTCCGGGAGGCGGGGCGTGCGGTGGCCGTCGTCGCCGTGGACCCGTCGTCGCCGATCACCGGGGGCGCGCTGCTCGGCGACCGGGTGCGGATGCAGTCGTATGCATCGGACAAGGATGTCTTCATCCGCTCGATGGCGTCCCGCGGCCACGCCGGGGGACTCGCCTCGACGACGACGGCCGCAGCGGCCGTCCTCGATGCGGCCGGGTTCGACCTCGTGCTGATCGAGACTGTCGGGACCGGCCAGAGCGAGGTCGAGGTCGCGGCCGCGGCGGACACCACGGTCGTGCTCGAGGCTCCCGAGATGGGCGACGAGGTGCAGGCGATCAAGGCGGGCCTGCTCGAGGTCGCCGATCTCGTGGTCGTCAACAAGGGCGACAAGCCGGGCGCGCTCCGGACCGCGGCGCAACTGCGGGCCATGCTCGTGCCGACGGTCGCGCGGACCCCGACGGACCGGCCGGCACCCAAGCGCCCGGAGATCCTGGTGACGACGGCCGCGACCGGGGAAGGGGTGCCGGAACTGTTGGCCGCGCTGGATCGCCATCGCGCGACCGGTCGCGAAACGGAGGGTGGCGGCGCGCGGCTGGCCCGTGCCGAGGCCCAGGTCTGGGCGATCCTGGGCGAGCGGCTGCGTGCGTCGCTGGTCACGCCGGAACGGCGAGCCGGCACGGAACAGGTGCTCGCCGACGTCGCCGAACACCGGCTGGATCCGTACGCAGCCGCCGATCGCCTGCTGAGCGCCCTGCTCGCCCCCCGATGACGGCGGCGCCACGACTCTTCACGCCGGCCTTCGGGGCACTCTTCGCGGCCGCGCTCGTGTTCTTCACGTCCGGGAGCACGGTGCTGCCGGTCGCGTCCCGGTTCGCCGCGGGGCCGCTCGGCGCCGACGCGACCGGCGTGGGCATCTCGATCGGTGCGTTCGCGATCGCGGCGCTCGCGCTGCGGCCCGTGGTCGGCTGGGCGTCGGACCGGTTCGGCCGCCGGCCGCTCCTGCTCGGCGGCGGCCTGATGACGGTCGGCGCGCTGGGCTTCCATCTCGTTGCTGACACCCTGCCGCTGTTCGTCGTCGCGCGGTCACTCCTCGGCATCGCCGAGGCCTTCTTCTTCGTGGCCGCCATCGCTGCCGTGAGCGATCTGGCCCCACCGGAGCGGCGAGGCGAGGCCATCAACTATGGCTCGCTCGCCGTCTACCTGGGCCTGGCGTTCGGACCGTTCATCGGGGAGACGATCCTGGGCTGGGGCGGCTTCAATGCGGTGTGGATCGCCGCCGCGGCGATGGCGGGCACGGCCACGGTCATGACGCTCCTCGTGCCGGAGACCGCACCCGGCGCCCTTCGACGGCGCATCACCGGCGAACGGGCACCGCGCACGCCACTCATCCACCCGGCCGGGTTGTTCCCGGGCTTCCTGATCATGACCGGCACGTGGGGGATGGCTGGGTTCCTCGCGTTCCTCCCGCTGTACACGGCCGAGCTCGGCATCGGCGGCGCCGGCCCTGCCCTCGCCCTGTACGCGCTCATCGTGGTTACCCTGCGGATCATCTTCGCGAAACTACCGGACCGGATCGGTGCGGCGCGGCTGTCGGGCGTGGCGCTCGTCGGGTCGGCACTCGGGCTTGGCATCCTGGGCCTGGTCGGGAGTCCGGTAGGCGTCTATCTCGGGACCGCGGTGTTTGCGGCGGGGATCGCGTTCCTGTTCCCGGCCCTGCTCGCGCTCGCGGTGGCCCGGGTTGCGGAGACGGAACGTGGGACGGTCGTCGGCACGACAACCGCGTTCGTCGACCTCTCGTTCGGGCTGGCGCCCGCGATCCTCGGGCTGGCGGTGGGGGCCATCGGGTTCGGCGGCACCTTCGTCGTGTCCGCCGTCGTCGCGTTCGGTGGCAGCGTGCTCCTGGCCGTTCGCCGGAACACCCTGGTCCCACCGATCGCGCGATCACCGGGTACGCTGCCCGGGTGACGATCGAGCGCGTGTTCGTGGCGGGCGCGGGGTTGATGGGCCACGGCATCGCGCAGGTCCATGCCGCGATCGGCAAGAACGTGACGCTGTACGAGCCGGAGCTGGCGCGAGCCTCGGCCGGCAAGGCCAGGATCGAGGGCAACCTCCAGCGCGCCGTCGACAAGGGTCGGCTCAGCGCCGAGGAGCGCGATGCGACCCTGGCTCGCATCACCCCGACCGATGACCTGGTGGCAGTCGGTGGGGCGGACCTCGCCATCGAGGCGGTCTTCGAGGACCTGCGGGTCAAGACCCGCCTGTGGGCGGACCTCGACCGGCATGCTGCCGAGCACGCGATCTTCGCCTCGAACACGAGTTCCATCTCGATCCATCGGCTCGCGGAGGCGGTCGGCGAGGGACGCCGCGGGGCGTTCATCGGCATGCACTTCTTCAGCCCGGTGCCGGTCATGCCGCTCGTCGAGCTCATCCGCTCGGGCGACACCTCCGACGCGACCGTGGACGCCGTGCGTGGCCTCTCCGCGGAGCTCGGCAAGCAGGTGATCGTGTCGGCCGACCGACCCGGCTTCATCGTGAACCGCATCCTCATGCCGTTCCTGGCCGAGGCCATGCGAGCCTATCGAGGAGGGCCTCGGCACGGCCGAGGACATCGATACCGGCGCGCGGGTCGGGCTCAACCATCCGATGGGCCCGCTCGAGCTCGCCGACTTCATCGGCCTCGACGTCTGTCTCGGGGTCATGCGCGTGATCGAGGACGGCCTGGGCCTCGAGCACCTGCGGCCGCCACAGGTCCTCGTCGATCTCGTGCAGGCCGGCCATCTCGGCCAGAAGACCGGGCGCGGCTTCTACACCTACCCGCGCGGCTGATCCCTCGCATCCAGCACGGCGCGGATGGTCGCGTCCAGCGTGGCGAGGTCGAACGGTTTGGCGAGCAGCGTCACCCCTCGGGCCGAGGCGAAGGTCTCGAGGGTCGGGTTGAGCACGTCGCCGCTCATCATCACGAATCGCCTCGCGAAGTCGGGCCTGACTGGGCGATCTGCTCGTACACCTCGATGCCCGAGAAGCCCGCCATCTGGTGGTCGCACAGGACCGCGGCGAAGTCGCCGGCGAGGGCCGCCTGGACCGCCTCATCGCCGAACTCGACGACGACCGGCTCGTACCCGAGGGAGCGGAGGGCCTTGTCGAGGAAGACCCGGATCGATGGCTCGTCATCGAGCACGAGGACCCGCGGTCGAGCCCCGCCGGCTTCGGCGGCCGCGGTGGCACGCGCGACCGCGAGGCCCGACGCCGCCCGTGCGTTCGAAGCGCCAGAAGCCGCCCGCGTGACCGACGCCGGCTGAGACCGCCCGCGCTCGACTCCGCGCCACCGGCGGCGGCCCGGCCGGCGTCGCGGTCTCGCCGCCGTCGATGGGGGCGGCATGGACGGGAAGGTCGAACGTGAAGGCCGCGCCGTCGCCCGAACGGCGACGGCGCGTAGCGGAGCTCGCCGCCGTGCGAGCGGACGAGCCCGTACGAGACCGGCAGCCCCAGGCCGCTGCCTTCGCCTGGCGGCTTGGTCGTGAAGAACGCCTCGAACAGCCGCGGGACGTGCTCGGGCGCGACCCCGACCCCGTCGTCGGCGACCGTCACCCGCACGCGCTCGTCGTCCGCGGAGCCCTCGCGGCGGGCCGAGATCCTGATCCGCGACCCGCCCCCGGCGTGGATCGCGTCGATCGCGTTGTGGGTCAGGTTCACGAGCACCTGCTGGAGCTGCCCTCGATCGAGCTCGACGGCGGGCAGGTCGGCTGGTATGTCCACCTCGACCTCGGCCAGCCCATGACCGAGGCTGTATGACTGGAGCGTCAGGACGCTCTCCACCAGCGCGCGGATCGAGGTCGGGTGTCGCTCGGGCGGCCGCTGCCGCGCGAAGTCGAGCAGGTCGCCGACGATGCGCCGGGTCCGCGACGCCTCCTCGACCAGGAGGTCGGCGTTGTGGCGCAGGTCGTCTGGCAGGCTGGTGTCCTGGCGGATCAACTGGCTGAAGCCGAGGATGGCCGCGAGCGGATTGTTGAGCTCATGCGCGACGCCCGACACGAGCTGGCCGGTCGCTTCCATCTTCTGGGCCTGGATGAGCTCCGCCTGGAGGCGCTCCTGGTCGGTCAGGTCGCGGACCCGCACGAGGAGGCGCGCCTCTCCGTCGAGCTCCACCCGCAGCACCTGGACCTCCTGCGGAAAGCGATCACCGCCGCGCCGAAGGCCCGTCGAGCGGACGACGAAGCTGTCACCCGGCTCGAGGGCCGCGGACCGAGAGGTGGATATGGGCACATCGAACACGGCGAGCTCGGTCGAGGGGCGACCCAGCAGCCACTCGCGCTCGGCCCGGTACGTGCGGGTCGCTGCGTCGTTGACCTCGAGGACGGTCCCGTCGAGCCGTTCGATGATGAGCGCGTCCGGCGACTCCTCGAACAACGTCCGGTACCGTCGCTCCGAGCCCTTGAGGCGCTCGCGCAGGCGCCAGTTCTCGAGCGAGATCGAGACGATACTCGCGACCCGCTCGAGGGCACCGGCGTCGACATGGATCTCGTCGGTCGGCCGGTCGAAGTAGGCGGCGATCCCACCGACCACCTGGCCCTCGATTCGGATGGGGATCGCCGCGTAGGCCGTGACGCCGGCGGCTCGCGCGAGCTCGACGATCGGCAGCGGGACCGTTCCCGGTACGAACGCCTCGAGGAACGGCCCCTCGCCGGCGCGCCAGCGGCGGAACGTCGACCGTTCGTCGGGCGGGTTGTCGCGCAGCCATGCGGCGATCCTGGGACGGACGTCGGTCAGGGCCGAGACCGCATAGGAATGGCCATCTGCCGCGAGCAGGCCGTACGCGGTACCCGACGCCCCGAGGGACGTGTTGATGAGGTCCGCCGAGCGGCGTGCGAGGACGTCGATCGTCGCGGCGTGCTCGCCGATGTGCGTGAGCTCGTCCAGCGCGCGAAGCCGCGCCGTGGTCGTGCGCTCTGCCTCGGCCCGGCGGACGATCTCCTCGATCAGTCGAGCGTTCTCGAGTCCGCGAGCGATCGTGGACGCGATGAGCACCGCTACGGTGTCCGACGGGGTGGCCGCCTTGTCCCCGTCCCACCCAAGCGCGATGACGCCGATGAGCTCCTGCTCGCGGTGCAGCCCGACCACGAGCATCGTGCGAATCCCGGCGCCGAGGAACATCTGACGTGTCGCGGGTGCGAGTGGGAGCCGGTCGACGGCCCCCTTGATGACGCGCCCGGCCGGTGCCACGGCGCGGATCGCCGGAGCATCCGCCCACGGGACACGTACGATCGACTCGAGCGTCGGCGTCATGCCCACGCCCGCGATCACGTGACCGGCCCGTCCGTGCGCGACCACGATCACGCCGTGGTCGGCGCCGGTCGTCGCGGTCACCACCTCGAGAGCTCGCTCCGCGAAGGTCGCCCTGGAGCGGGCCGTGCCGGTGGCGGTCGTGAGCGTGCCGAGCGCCAGGAGCTCGCGCTCGAGCTGAACGCTGGCCGTGATGTCGCGGTTGACGCTCATGGCGCCGACCGGACGCCCGTCCGGGCCGTCGAGTCGATTCAGGACGACATCGATGACGAGCTCGTGACCCACCAGGCTGCCGATGCGCGGTCGATCGGCGATCCGGCCCCGCCACGAGCCGTGCTCGATGGCATCGGCGCGGGCCTTGGCGGTGCTCGTTCCCTCGCTGATGACGACCGAGTCGAACAGGTCCGCGATCGGCCGACCGAGCGCGTCGCCGGCGCCGATGCCGTAGAGCCGTTCGGCGGCCTCGTTCCAGACGACCACCCGACGTCGGAGGTCCGTGACGGCGATGGCATCCGCCTGGAGGCGGGCAAGGTCCGCGAGACCGCGGATCACATCGAGCGGCGAGGCCTCATCGGCCGGCGCGTCTGGGTCTCGCACCCGGCTATCCTAGCCTCGTGAGCTGGGCCCTGACGGACGAGGAGCGGCTGCTCCAGACGACAGCCCGTGCATTCGCCCAGCGCGAGGTGGCGCCCGGGGCGGGCGAACGCGACGAGGCGGAGCGATTCGACCGGTCGCTGTTCGCGGCGATGGGCGAACTCGGTCTGACCGCTGCTCCCTTCCCGACCGAAATGGGCGGCGCCGGGTTCTCGTACCTCGGTTGGACGCTTGTGATGGAGGAGCTGGGCGCAGCGGACATGGCGGTCGCCGTGTCGTTGTCGGTCCATATCCTGTCCCAGTACCCGGTCGTGGCCTGGGGGACGGAGGACCAGCGCGCACGGTGGCTGCCCGCGATGCAGTCGGGCGCCGCGCTGGGTGCGTTCGCCCTGACGGAGCCGCATGCGGGGAGCGACGCGTCGGCGATCCGAACGCGGGCGGAACGGGTGGGCGGCGCGGACGGCGCCGAGCCGGATTCGTACCGGTTGACCGGCACGAAGATCTGGATCTCGAACGCGCCCGAGGCCGAGCGCTACCTGGTCTTCGCCACCGTTGATCCGGAAGCCGGGTCGCGTGGCATCACGGCGTTCCTCGTCGAGAAGGGCATGCCCGGGTTCCGGTTCGGTGCGCACGAGCGCAAGATGGGGATCCGGTCGTGCCCGGCCGCGGAGCTCGTGTTCGAGTCGTGCGAGGTTCCGGTCGCGAACCGCCTCGGCGACGAGGGGGATGGCTACCGGATCGCGCTGTCGGCGCTGGGGGAGGGACGGATCTCGATCGCCGCCGCGTGCGTGGGGCTGGCACGGGCCGGCCTGGAGGCCGCCGCCCGGTATCTCGGCGAGCGACGGGCGTTCGGTGGGCCGCTGTCCGACCAGCAGGGCCTGCGCTTCATGCTGGCCGAGATGGCCCGGGACGTGGCGGCGGCGCGGGCACTCACCCAGGTTGCCGCGGCGGCCAAGGATCGCGGCGAGCCCCTGGCCGAGGTTTCGTCGCTGGCCAAGTGGACCGCCTCCGACACGGCGATGCGGGTCGCGACCGACGCGGTCCAGCTATTCGGCGCCAGCGGCTACTCCCGCGAGACCGGCATCGAACGCCTGATGCGCGACGCCAAGGGTGCCCAGATCTACGAGGGCACGAACCAGATCCACCGCGAGATCGTGGCGGGCGAGATCCTCAAGCGGGCCGGATCGGAATAGTCCGTCGCGTCCCGCGTCCGCGTCCGTGGCCCGTGGCCCGTGGCCCGGCGGCCGGCGGCCCTGCGGCCCGGGCGCCGTTCACGCTCGACGGCGCGGGCTGGCAATCGCGGCCGCGGCCCATTGCTCACCGCTAGCCCAAGCCAGGGCGCGCCCGAATTCATGCCAAATCGGCACCTCGTGACGCTTCGGCGCGATCCAGGGCACTTGCCGAGAGCCGACCGATCGCTCTGAACTGGGTCCCACGCTCAGCAGGCTGTCCTCCGGGACCCCCGAACCCGTCGAACGGGCGCGACAGGTCGCCCAACAGTCACCCCATGCCGATGTGGCAGGAAGCTGAGCGCGTCAACCCTGGTAGCCGGGTCGCGAAGCCAGGGCCCGATGCTACGACCATCGACAGGCATCTTCGCCCGCATGACCCCAGCGTGCGCGGCGACAGCCCGTCGGTTGGTCCGACTGTCGGCAACGACCACCCATGTGCTGACCGACCGTGCCTTCCAGCCGAACCGGGCTCCGATCTCGGTCGCCAGGCGACGGCGCTGGTCCATCGAGCCGAGCAGCCCACTGACGTCGACGATCTCGGTCTTGAGTTCGATGACAAGGAGCATTCGCCTGCCCGGATGCCACGCGAGGATGTCGATGATTCCTCGCTCCCCGTAGATCGAGAACGACACTTCGGGCTCAAGCTCCCAGCCATCGAGCCCACCGAGGAAGCGGGCCATCGCCTCGTGCATCGCCGCATGCCGCGCGTCGAGCAGGCGCCCGAGATCGGCGCCCTGCCAACGGACGATGTTGTCCAGGCGTGCGCCCAGCGACTCCGCCACGCGCCGGATCTTGCCAAGCGGGATGGAGTCCCACGCGCCGCGCTCGATCCTGGCGACCATCGTCGCCGACACGCCCGCTCGTTCACCCAGGTCTTCCTGACGCCATCGCTTCCGTTGGCGGAGCGCTCGGAGGATCTGGCCGGCCCGCTGATCAACCATCGGTCGAAGCATCGCCAGGACCGCTCACCTGCGGCTTATCCGGAGGCAGCGTCGTAGACTCGGGGCATGCAGCAGCCCAACGGCGACGTCTTCATCGTCAGCGCCGCGCGGACGCCGATCGGCAAGTTCGGTGGCGCGCTCAGCGCGGTCCCGGCCACGGAGCTTGGCGGCATCGCGATCCGTGCCGCAGTCGAGCAGGCGGGCCTCGATCCGGCCACCGTCGAAGTCGATGACGTGCTCATGGGCCAGGTCCTGCAGGCAGGCGTCGGGCAGGCGCCGGCTCGCCAGGCCGCGCTGAAGGCCGGTCTCCCGGACACGACCAGCGCCACGACGATCAACCGGGTCTGTGGCTCGGGGCTCAAGGCCATCATGCTGGCGGCGGCGGAGATCCGGGCGGGTGACGCCGAGCTTGTCATCGCCGGGGGCATGGAATCGATGAACGGCGCGCCGTACCTCCTCCCGGGCGCCCGCTTCGGCCTTCGACTCGGCAACGCCCAGCTGATCGACTCGACCGTCAACGACGGCCTGTGGTGCTCGATCGAAGGCTGCCACATGGGCACCCACGCCGAGCGCGTCGCGATCAAGGAGCAGGTCAGCCGCGAGGACCAGGACGCCTTCGCCCTGGCCTCGCACCAGAAGGCGATCGCCGCCATCGATGCCGGCCGCTTCGACGCCGAGATGGCGCCCGTCACGGTCCGCGACGCGAAGGGCCGCGAGACCGTCGTGACCACCGACGAGGGCCCTCGCCGTGACACGACCGCGGGGGCCCTCGCCAGGCTGAAGCCCGCCTTCGCGCTGCCCGACGGCCAGGACCGCGGGGACGCGACCGAAGGCACCGTCACCGCCGGCAACGCCCCCGGCATCACGGACGGTGCCGCGGCGACGGTCGTGGCATCCGAACGCGCCGTCGAGCGGCTCGGCCTCACGCCCCTCGCCCGCATCGTCGGTTACGCCCAGGCCGAGGTCGCCCCCAAGTGGCTGTTCCTCGCGCCGGTCGAGGGCGTGCGCCGGCTCCTGGACCGGATCGAGCTGCCCATCGAAGCCTTCGATCTCATCGAGATCAACGAGGCGTTCGCCGCCCAGACCCTCGCCGACGGGCGGGCCCTCGGCTTCGATTGGGACAAGGTCAACGTGAACGGCGGGGCGATCGCGCTCGGCCACCCGATCGGCGCGAGCGGCGCGAGGATCGTCGCGACGCTCCTGCATGAGCTCGACCGACGCGAGGGTCGCTATGGCCTCGCGACCCTGTGCCTCGGCGGTGGCGGCTCGGTCGCCATGGCCGTCGAGCGCGTCTAGCCGTGTCCGGCACCCGCACGATGCCGCGATGACCGACACCGCCAACCGCGACCGACTCGTCGCCCACATCCACGCCGAGCGCGCCTGGTGGCGCGATCTCGTCGCCGAGGTCGGCGAGGGACGGATGACCGAACGCGGTCCGATGGGCGAGTGGACCTTCAAGGACCTGGCGGCCCACCTGCTCGGCTGGCGCGAGCGCACCATCGCGCGCCTCGAGGCCGCGGCGGAGGGACGTGACGAGGCACCATCGCCGTGGCCCGCCGCGCTCGATGATGTGACGATGACGACGACTCGATCAACGACTGGATCCAGGAGCGCAGCCGCGACCGTTCGGTCCGCCAGGTGCTCGACGACGTCGACCGGTCGTACGAGCGCCTCGCGAGCGCCATCGGCGCTCTTCCCGAGGAGAAGGTCACCGACCCGGGTGCTTTGCCGTGGCTCGAGGGCGAGGCGCTCGCCGATATCGACCTGTTCAGCCACGTCCACGACGAGCACGAACCGTCGATCCGGGCGTGGCTTACCGAGCGAGCCTGACGGGACCGCGTCGAGCACTACACTCAGCGGTATGACCGAGACTGTCACGCCGCCGACCGCGGCCCCCGCCGAGATCCCGACGTTCCGCCACTTCATCGCCGGGGAGTGGACCGAGTCCACCAGCGGCCGGACGTTCGAGAGCCGCAACCCGGCCGACGGGCGCGACATCATCGGTCGGTTCCAGCAAGGAACGGCCGCGGATGTGGCGATGGCCGTGAGCGCCGCCTGGGCCGCCCGGCCGATGTGGCAGCGCACCCCGGCGCCGAAGCGCGGCGAGATCATGTACGCCTTCGCCCAGCTCATGGCCGCGAACAAGGAACGCCTGGCCCGGGCGATGACTCGCGAGATGGGCAAGGTCCTGTCGGAGGCTCGGGGCGACGTCCAGGAGGGCATCGACATCGCCTTCCTGATGGCCGGGGAGGGCCGCCGGATGTTCGGCGACACGGTGCCGAGCGAGCTCCCCGACAAATGGGCGATGAGCATCCGCCAGCCGATCGGGATCGCCGGGATCATCACGCCGTGGAACTTCCCGATGGCGATCCCGTGCTGGAAGATGATGCCGGCCCTCGTCACCGGCAACGTCGTGATCTTCAAGCCCGCATCCGACACGCCGCATTGCGCGACGCTGCTCGTCGAGCTCATGGCCGAGGCCGGCTTCCCGGCCGGTGTCGTGAATCTGATCACCGGGGCAGGCGCCGAGGTCGGCGACGCGATCGTCGAGAACCCGGACATCGCCGTCATCTCGTTCACCGGTTCGTCGGCGACGGGTCGGACGATCGCGACGAGGGCCGCCCAGCGGCTCAAGCGCGTCTCCCTCGAGCTCGGTGGCAAGAACGGGGTGGTCGTGCTCAAGGACGCCGACCTCGATCTCGCGACCGACGGGATCCTGTGGAGCGCGTTCGGCACGACCGGCCAGCGCTGCACGGCCTGCTCCCGCGTGATCGTGGAGCGCCCCGTCCTCGAGCCGCTCCTCGAACGGCTCGAAACCCGCGCCCGTAAACTCCGACTCGGGCCCGGCCTCGACGAGGCGACCGATGTCGGGCCGCTCATCAACGCCGGTGCCGTCGACAAGGTCGCCTCGTACATCGATATCGGTCGCGCGGAGGGCGAGCTTCTCATCGGCGGCGGTCGGGCGACCGACGGCGACCTGGCCCACGGCCATTTCTTCGAGCCGACGATCTTCAGCGGGGTCCGCCCGATGGACCGCATCGGCCAGGAGGAGATCTTCGGGCCGGTCCTCTCGGTCATCCCGGTCGGCGACTACGGCGAGGCGATGCTGGCGCTCAACCAGACCCGCTACGGCCTGTCGTCGAGCATCTACACGCAGGACGTGAACCTGGCCTTCCGCGCGATGCGTGACTTCGAGACCGGCATCGTCTACATCAACGCCGGCACGACCGGAGCCGAGACCCACTTGCCGTTCGGTGGCTGGAAGGAGACCGGCAACGGCCACCGCGAAGCGGGCCACGTCGCGATCGATACCTACACCGAATGGAAGTCGATCTACGTCGACTTCAGCGGCCGGCTGCAAAGAGCACAGATCGACAACCAGTGAGCCGAATCTGGCCGCACGGAGGTCCGAGCGGGAGCTCCGCGACCGCATCGGGCCGAGGTTTCGACAACCAGTGAGCGGCCGCTCACGGCGGAGCGCCGGGGTGCTGCTCTACCGGCGGAACCCCGAGGGCGCGGTCGAAGTCCTGCTGGCCCACCCGGGCGGACCCATCTGGGCGAGTCGCGACGAGGGCGTCTGGACGGTGCCCAAGGGCGAGTATGGCGAGGGCGAGACCCCCTGGTCGGTCGCACGGCGCGAGTTCGAGGAGGAGACCGGGCACCCGGCACCGGACGGCGACGCGATCGACCTCGGCGAGATCCGCCAGAAGGGCGGCAAGGTCGTGGTCGCGTGGGCGCTCGAGGGCGATCTCGACCCGGCGACGGCGCACAGCAACACGTTCCCGTTCGAGTGGCCGCCCCGATCGGGCCGCTGGATCACGATCCCCGAGATCGACCGGGTCGAGTGGTTCTCGCCCGACGAGGCCCGTCGACGGGTCAAGGACACCCAGATCCCGTTCATCGATCGACTGCTGGAGGCGCTCTCCGGGCCCCGATGACACGGTGGAATCCATCGGGCTGTAGGCTCACGCGATGACTCCGCCCGTCACGCATCGCCCGCCATTCACCGTGCGTGTCGCCGCGTTCAGCGCCGCCCATCGCTGGCCGGTCATCGGCCTCTGGTTCGTATTCACCATCGGCATCTTCCTTGCCAGCATCGCGGCGGGTGGGACGGCGTCCGAGAACGCCGTCGCCGACGACAGCGCCCCCGAGTACGAATCCGGGCGCGCCTACGACCTCTTCAACGCGTCGGGGACCGAGGATGCGGGCCAGCGCCTGTTCCTCGTGGTCTCGTCCGGTGCGGGAACCGTCGACGACCCGGCCGTCGCGACCGCGGTAACGGACATCGTCGCGCGGACGGCGGCCCTCCAGTCGACCATCGATGGCGCACCGTTGGCGACCTTCGAGGAGGTCATCGACCCGCTGCTCGTCCCGGCCGAGGCCGGGCTGGTCTCGCCGGACCGGACGACGGTCCGCATCGTGGCCGACTTCCCGAGCGAAGGCCCATCCGCCAGCGACCGCCTTGCGCCCGTGCCGGCGTTCCTCGAGGAGTTGCGTGCTGCCCATCCCGATCTGCGCATCCACGCGCTCAACAACACGCTGGCCAACAACGACATCTCGACGCTGGTCACCGAAGACCTGGACTCGGCGCTCCTCATCACGATCCCGCTGACCTTCGCGATCCTGCTCGTGGCGTTCGGGGCCGCGGTGGCCGCCTTCGTGCCGCTGGTCCTCGCGGTCACCTCGTTGCTGGCGGCGTTCGGCGTGCTCGCCCTGTACAGCCAGTTCATCTCCCCGGTCAGCCCGTATGCGAACCAGCTCGTCGTCCTCATCGGCCTGGCCGTGGCGGTCGACTACTCGCTGTTCATGATCACGCGCTTCCGGACCGAACGGCGCCGGCGCGAGAAGCTCCAGGCGATCGAGGTCGCCTCCAGCACGGCCGGGCGGGCCGTGTTCTTCTCGGGCCTCGCCGTGATGATCTCGATCGCCGGGCTGTTCCTGCTCGACGACCCGCTGTTCCGCTCGATGGCCATCGGCACGATCTCGGTCGTCTTCATCTCGGTCGTCGGGTCGCTGACCTTCCTGCCGGCGGTCATGGCGATCCTGGACCGGAACATGAACCGGCTCCGCATCCCGTTCATCGGTCGCGAGCGCGACGAGGGCAGCGGGCCCTGGGCGCGCGTCGTCCGCGCGGCGATGCGCCGGCCACTGCTCTCGTTCGTCGTATCGGCCGGCTTCCTGCTGGCGCTGGCCGCTCCGGCCCTGCGCCTGCACATCGGGCAGGGCGACTTCAGTTCGTTCCCCGACTCGATCGACGGCGTCCAGGCCATCAACCTCATGAACGAGAAATGGCCGGAGGGGTCGACGCTCCAGCTCCAGGTCGTCGTCACGAAGGCCGACCAACCCGCGACGCAGGCGGCGATCGGGCGACTGACCGACGCGGTGCTGGCGATCGACGGTCTCAGCGGCCCCGTCGAGTCGACGCCGTCGCAGGACGGGACCGTGGCGCTCCTGTCGTACGTGATGTCCGGCAGTCAGAACGACGTCGCGAACCGGGCCATCGTCCGCGAGATCCGGACCGACGTCGTCCCGGCCGTGTTCGGCGGCCTCGTCGGGGTCGAGGCGCTGGTGACCGGGGACGCGGCCCGGACCGCGGACGTCGTCGGGTTCTATGAGGCAGGCATGCCGATGGTGTTCCTGTTCGTCCTGGGGTTCTCGTTCGTCCTGCTGCTCGTCGCCTTCCACTCGGTCGTGATCCCGATCAAGGCGATCATCCTGAACCTGCTCTCGACCGGCGCCGCGTACGGGCTCCTTGTCCTGGTGTTTCAGGAAGGCTGGGCGGCGGACATCCTGAACGTGAAGCCCGGCGTCATCGAGTCATTCGTGCCGGTGTTCATCTTCACGATCCTGTTCGGCCTATCGATGGACTACCACGTCTTCATCCTCACCCGGATCAAGGAGGCCCGCGACCGCGGCCTCGACTCGGACGCGGCCGTCGAGCGGGGCATCTCGATCACGGCCGGCACGGTCACCAGCGCGGCGGCGATCATGGTCGCCGTCTTCGCGGTCTTCGTGACGCTTGAGCTGAACATCATCAAGCAGCTCGGGTTCGGGCTGGCGGTCGCGGTCTTCCTGGATGCCACGGTCATCCGGAGCGTGCTGCTACCGGCGTCCATGCGGCTGCTCGGCGAGTGGAACTGGTGGATGCCCTCGTTCCTCTCGTGGATCCCGCGGGTCACGATCGAGGGCGAGTCGGACACGCCCGAGACCGCCGGCGCCTGAGCGCCCGTCAGTCGCACGGCGGCGACCGTCGGGCACGCCCCGCAGTCTGCGGGCGGAGCGTGCCCGGCGAACGAGCGCCCTGGTGGTCGGTCAGCCCGGGATGCGGACGTCGACCCAGACGAGGCGGTGGTCGGAGGAGGGGACCGGGAACCCCGTGCCGGTCAGGTACACGAGCGGGTCGGACGCGGTCGGCCAGAACACCCCGGCCTCGACGATCTTCAGGGATCGCCGCGGCAGGACGTAGTCGGCGCGCAGGTTGCCCGGGCCGCTGCACGGCGGGAACGCGGGCGTGTCGCAGAAGTCGGCGGTGTCATACGCCGGGTCGCTCTCATGACCGTCGTTGAGGAAGCCCTGGACCTCGGCCCAATAGGGACCGCCGACGCTCGATGGCGTGACGCTCGTGTTCACTAGGCGATGGTCGAGGAGCTGCTGGATGGAGCCCGGGATGCTGTCGCCGTCGAGCGGGTCGGAGTTCTGGTCGCCGGCGATGACGAACTTGGATCCTGGCTTGAGGCCGCCGTACGTGCCGGCATCGTCGTAGATGTAGTCGGCCGTGGGACCTGGCGTGATGTAGTCCGCCCAGAGCCGGATCTCGTCCGCGTTCCGCGTGCCGTTGCGGTCCTCCGGACCGTCGAACACCGGCGGCGTCGGGTGACTCACGAGGAAGTGCACGACCGAGCCGTCGACATCGATCGGGACGTCCCAGTGACTCTTGGACGAAAGCGGGAAGATGGCCAGCTCCTGGGCGTTGTACCAATCGTGCGGCGCGGGCGTCGCCGGATCGTCGGGAAGCAGCGCGCCCGGCATGTCCTTCCACAGGAAGTGCTGGAAGGTACGGATGTCCTCGGTCACGATCGGGAAGCGCGAGTAGACGACCATCGCGAACTGACCCTCGAACACCCCGAAGCCAAGAGAGTCGTCGCCGTACGCGTTGTCACCCGGAGTCGTGTCGGTCACGCCGTTGTTGTTCAGGTCGAAACCGCTCGAGACGCCCGTGTTCGACGCCGCGACGAAGGAGTACGGGTAGTCGATCGGCTGGGCGCCCTTCTGGCCGATGGCCAGGTAGTTGTCGCGGAACGCGTCCACGAGCGGGCCATCGGGGTGTGCGGCCGTCGGGGCGTAGTAGTCGAACTCGTTGATCAGCAGGATATCGGGCCGGGTGCGCTGGATGATCTCGGCGACCGCGTTGGCCTGGGCATTGCCCGGCGCGGACAGATCCGTCAGCGCCTGGCCGGCGGCACCCCGGTTGAGGGATGCATTGAACGTCGCGAACCGCGTGACCGGGGAGGACGCCGTCGCGGCGGTCGGGGCGGCCACGATCGTGGCGAGGATCGTCGCGGCGGCGAGGAGACCGATCCTGCCGCGGGCCGTGCGGATGGCCGGGAAGGGGGACATGGAGACTCCTTCGGCTGGCATGGCGCTCGGGATGGGAGCGCGTCGACCGTAGGCGAATAGCATCACCCCCACGTCAACGTCGTGTGAACCCGGGCACCAACCGGCCGGGACTACTCGGCCGGCAGGCGGAGCATCCGTGCGACGACGGTGAAGCCGGCTGCGTCGCCCGGCCATAGCTCCCGGAGCCGCGCCGTGCCAGTCTGCCGGCCGACCCACCCGAGGATGACCGCGGCGGCCACGATGTCGTCGAGCGCTCCGATCCCGGGCAGGAACTCGGGCAGCAGATCGATCGGACTCAGGAGCCAGACGACCAACACCACGAGGGCTGCTTTGTGCCGGCGGGGCGTGTGCGGATCGGCCAGCAGTCGTCGGGCGAGCCGGACGATATCCGGCAGCGCTCGAAGCGCGGGCATCGCCAGCTCGCGCGACGGCCGGTGCAGCCAGAGCAGGGCGACGACGATGAGCCACAGGCCGATGACGGCCGCCACCACGACGAGGATCGAGCCGAGCGCATCCACACGCAGATGGTGGCACGGCGGGTCCACGGGGAGGTGGCGAGGCCCCCGGCGAACGACCACCGCCGGGGTGACGATGTCCGAACCGAGGGCCTCGCTGATGGCAACGACCCAGGACGGTGACCGTTAGGGACCAACGCCACATCCGAGGTGGTTCGACACAGGTGCGGTATCATCCCGCCTTCTGGGCCCGTAGCTCAATGGCAGAGCAAGTGACTCTTAATCACTGGGTTGAAGGTTCAAGTCCTTCCGGGCTCACCAATCGCTCACGTTTCGACCCCGACGGACCACCGCCGGGGTCTTCTCTTGGTGCCGCGCCGCCCTCGTCCTGCGACACCGGTGCAACGCCCCGGCGATCGGCGAAGGAATCGTGGGCCAGTCCAGGGACTACGCTGGCCGTGGCCATGCTGCCGACGATCGTCTTGAACCCGCGCAGCGACGTCGACTTCCGAGCGTTCGTCGATGAACTACTCGATGGTCGCCACCCGACGCCGGAATCGCTCCAGGCTGCCCTTCGGATACGCTACCCATCCGCCATCGTCCGGCCGCGTGGATTGAGCGCGGAGCGGATCGAGGTTTGGTACGTGTACCGTGATGGTTCCTGGGTCCCAGACCGTCACGATGGAAAGTGAAGCACTTGAAACGTTCCGATGCCGAAGACGATCTCCAGGCGACCGTCGATGACGTGCACGCCGATGCCGCTCGGCTGGCCGAGATCGAAACGAGGAAAGGCGACCTCCAGCCGGCTGATCCGCGGCGGCTGGATCTGTCGCTCGAGGCCGAGGAACTGGCGCGCGAGCTCGTCGTGAAGACGGCTGCCCAGACCGAACTCGTCGAAGAGTCCGCGGAGGCGGCGCCGGAAACGTCGTAGCCCACGCCGGTCCCGCGCCGTCCGGCATCTACGCGCCCTGCTCAGCTCCGCGTCGGAAGATCTGCTGGTACGTCGCGCGGAAGTCCTCGATCTCAGAGACGACGGCGGCCCACTCGTGGCTGCCCTCATCGAGCGATGACAGGCGACGTTCGGCCGCGCGCCATTCGTTGAGCACGTCGCCGGCCGTGTAGACCCGGGTCGCCGTTTCGATCGGGGCGTCGATCGGCTCGAGAACGGCGACGAAGCGTCGATCGGCTGTCGGCGAGATGGCGAAGCGCACGCGGACCATGGATCCATCGAGTCGCCGCAGCGTCGCCTGGCCACCGATGTCCGGGCGCCCCTCGGCCTCCCACTGCTCCCGGAAGGCCGCATCGGCGTCCGGATCGGGAGGGTCCGGCGAGAACGCCCCTTGTGGAAGGGCGAGCAGTTCGTCGAGCGTCACGCCAAGCAGCGAAAGCGCGTCGGGGTTCGCTGCTTCGACCCGGCCCTCTGCCGTCAGCGTGATCGTCGCCACCATCGCTACCCTTTCGTCCCCGTCGCAACGCCATCGACGCCGAGTGCGAATCTACACGCCGATCGCCGAACTGCAAGTGACCTATTCGGCCGGTACTGAATGTCGATGGCGAGGTCGTCCCCATCCAACGCGAGTCCTGGGGCTCACGTCCTTATCGGAGGGAGACGACCTCGCCGCCATGGTCCGCATGGACCTGCTGCCCGTCCCCGCGACGATGGTCCTAGTCCGCTCGCCGTCGGCGCGAAACCGGTGCACCTCCGCCCTTCGTACCTACGCGGAGACGGTCGAATCTCCCAGCCCGGTCCACGCGCGCCCGGCGACAGGAAGGAGGCGGATGACGGCCGGCATGCGCATCGATCGTCACGTCCATCGACCGAAGGAGGACATCGGATGCGGAAGCTCCTGTTCGTCATAGCCGCCACGGGCCTATTGCTCGTGGCGCTCGCGCCGGTCGCCATCGGCGACGACGACAACGAGTTCAAGGCGTCGCTCAATGGCTATCTCGAGGTGCCATCGATCTCGACCGGGGCGCGGGGCTCGTTCAGCGCCCAGCTGAGCGGCGAGACCCTGCGCTATCGGCTCACGATCCGCGATTTCTCGGAGAACCCCCTTTTCGCCCACATCCACTTCGCGCGCCCCGACGTGAACGGCGGCGTGGCGGCGTTCCTGTGCGGTGGCGGCGGCAAGCCGGCCTGCCCGGCGAACGGGACCGTCTCGGGCACGATCGTCGCGGCCAATGTGGTCGGTCCCGCGGGCCAGGGCATCGCCCCCGGTGAGTTCCGCGAGCTCATCAAGGCGATGCGAAACGGTGCCACGTACGCCAACGTGCACTCGCCGACCTACCCGGGTGGCGAGGTCCGCGGCAACATCCGGCGCGACGACTGACCCGTCGACCAAGTCGACTCGAGCCGGGCGGCCCACGCGGTCGCCCGGCTCGTCACGTACCGGCCATGGCCACCCCCGACCGGCGGGAGGTGCTACCCTGACGCCGTCCTTTCATGGCCAGTCCTGTGAGGCTGGCGTACCGGTCCCGTGAGGCCGGCGAAGGAGGCTCGATGACCGCGCACGTCCTCGCCCACCACGCCCCCGCGGCGGGTGGGTGTTTTGTTGCCCGACGCGGCGAGGTCGCCGTCGCGTGATCCTCCCACCGCCGCCGCGAGCCTCCGCGATCGTCGATCCACGGATCGGCGATCTTGGTCCGGCGTTGCTGGCGCTCGAGGATGGGACCGTGTTTCCGGGCGTGGCGTTCGGGGCCCCCGTCGCGTCCGGCGGCGACCTCGTCGTCAACACGAGCCAGACGGGCTACCAGGAGGTCTGCACCGATCCGTCGTACGCCGGCCAGGTCGTCGTGATGACCTATCCGCTCATCGGCAACTACGGCCGGTTGCTCGACGACGACCAGTCGACCCGACCGTGGCTGCGAGCCCTGGTCGTCGCCAACGCCACGGCCGCGGTGCTCGACGACGCCCGCCAGCTCGCGGCGCATGCTGCGGAACGCGCGGATCCCGGCCATCGCGGGCGTGGACACACGGGCGCTGGCCCGCCACCTCCGGACGCACGGTTGCCTTCGCGCGATCGTGACGGAACCGGGCTTCGTAGATCGCGATGACGCCGTGGATCGGGCGCGAGTCGTTCCCCGCTGGGAGGACCAGGACTTCGTCGGCCAGGTCTCGCCGTCCGTCGATCATGGACATCGGCAGCCACGACGAGGCGGGCCCGCTGATCGGGATCGTCGACTTCGGGCTCAAGTCGAACATCGTCCGCGCCATGCGCCGTCGCGGCGCCCGCGTCCGCATCCTGCCCCACACGATCTCCTCGCGCGGTCGCGCTCGCCCGTGACGTCGACGGGCTGATCCTCTCGCCGGGGCCGGGCGACCCGGCACGGCTCGACGGTCCGGTCGCCCTGGCGCGGGCGATCATCGAGGACGGGCGGCCGCTGCTCGGCATCTGCCTCGGCCACCAGATCGTCGCCCGGGCGGCCGGTGCCGAGACAGCGCCGCCTCCGGTTCGGGCACCACGGCGCGAACCATCCGGTCCAGGACGTGGACCTCGGGCTGGTCCAGGTCACCGCCCAGAACCACGAGGTCCAGGTCGTCGGCGACTCCCTGCCCGTCGGTTCCGGGTTCCGCGTCAGCCAGGTCAACCTCAACGACCGTTCCGTCGAGGGGCTGCGCCACCGCGAGCTGCCGATCGAGACCGTCCAGTACCACCCGGAGGGCGCGCCCGGCCCGCTGGACGCGCTCGCCGTGTTCGACCGGTTCGTGGCGGCGACCGGCGCGCTTCGCGAGGCCCGGTGACCGTGCCTCGAGCCGCGCTCCGAGGTCGCGCGTGAGCCCACCCGGGCCCAAGCCGACGTCGGTCCTCATCCTCGGCAGCGGGCCGGTCGTCATCGGCCAGGCCGCGGAGTTCGACTACGCCGGGACGCAGGCCTGCCGCGCCCTGCGCGCCGAGGGCGTGCGCACGATCCTCGTCAACTCGAACCCGGCCACGATCATGACCGACCCGCAGGTGGCCGACGCGATCTACCTCGAGCCGCTCACCGTCGAGGCGGTCGAGGCGGTCATCGCGAAGGAGCGGCCCGAGGGCCTGCTCGCCGGCCTCGGCGGGCAGACCGCGCTGAACCTCACCACGGCCATGGCCAAGGCCGGCGTCTTCGAGCGCCACGACATCAAGCTCCTCGGCACGCCGCTCGAGGCGATCCACATGGCCGAGGACCGCGAGGCGTTCCGCGACCTGCTCGACCGGATCGGCCAGCCGTACGCGCCGAGCTGGATCGTCGAGAACGCCGAGGACACGGAGACGGCGCTCCAGCGAGATCGGCCTGCCGGCCATCGTCCGACCGGCCTTCACGCTCGGCGGCACCGGCGGCGGCATCGTCGAGACCGAGCCGGCCTACCGCGAGATCGTCCGGTCGGGCCTGCGCGCCAGCCCGATCGGCCAGGTCATGGTCGAGACGCTGCCTCGTCGGCTGGCAGGAGATCGAGTACGAGGTCATGCGCGACGCCGACGACACGTGCATCGCGGTCTGCTCGATGGAGAACGTGGACCCGCTCGGCGTCCACACCGGCGACTCGATCGTGGTCGCTCCGGTCCAGACCCTGACCGACGCGGTCCACCAGCGGCTGCGCAGCGCGGCGCTCGCCATCATCCGGGCCCTCGGCGTCGAGGGCGGCTGCAACGTCCAGTTCGCCCTGTCGCCCGACTCGACCGACTACGCCGTCATCGAGGTCAACCCGCGCGTGAGCCGGTCCTCGGCGCTCGCCTCGAAGGCGACCGGCTACCCGATCGCCCGGGTCGCGGCGCAGATCGCGGTCGGGCGGCGGCTCGCCGAGATCCCGAACGTCGTGACCGGCACGACCGTGGCCGCGTTCGAGCCGGCGCTCGACTACGTCGTCGTCAAGCTGCCGCGCTTCCCGTTCGACAAGTTCCCGACCGCCGACCGGACGCTCGGCAGCCAGATGAAGGCGACGGGCGAGGTGATGGCCATCGACCGGACGTTCGGCTCGGCGCTCAACAAGGCGCTCCGGGGTCTCGAGCAGGCCGGGGTCGGGCCGCTGGCCGAGGACCCGACCTGGACCCCGACGTTCGACTACCTCGCCGGCGTCTACGCCGGCGACCCGGACGCCGACGAGCCGATCCGCTGGATCGACGAGCGTGGTCAGGCGTGCGAGTCCACGCGTCACGCCCAGCGCACGGCCGCGCCGATCGTCCTGCGGCGGTTCCTGGAGCCGTCGGACTCGCGCCTGTGGCGGCTGCTCGGCCTGCTGCGGCGCGGCGTGCCGGAGGCGGTCGTCGGCGAGGCGACCGGGATCTCCGCCTGGTTCCTCGCCGAGATGGGCCGGAACGTGGCGCTCGAACGGGACGTGGCGACCGATCGGCGAGCGGCTCGCCGACGCCGGCGACCCCGAGGCGGCCGAGCTCCTCGCCACGGTCAAGCGCGCCGGGTTCGGGGACAAGGAGCTGGCCGGGCTGGCCGGCACGACCCCGGACGCGCTGCGCGCCGCACGCCTCGTCCTCGGGATCGTGCCGGGCTACGCGATGGTCGACACCTGCGCCGCCGAGTTCGCGGCCGAGACCCCGTACTTCTACGCGACCTACGCCGCGGCCGGCTCGGCGCCGGAGGCCCCGCCGGTCGAGCGTCCCGCGGCCCTGGTCATCGGCTGCGGGCCGGTCCGCATCGGCCAGGGCATCGAGTTCGACTACTGCGCGGTCCAGGCCGCCGACACGCTCCGCCGCTCCGGCTGGCAGGCCGTGATGATCAACTCGAACCCGGAGACCGTCTCGACCGACTTCGACGCGTCGTCGCGGCTGTACTTCGAGCCGCTCGACCCGGAGAGCGTCCGCAGCGTCATCGACGCCGAGTCACCGTCGGGCTGCGGACCTCCTGCCGGCCGTCGTCGCGTTCGGCGGCCAGACGCCGCTCAACCTCGCCGCGCCCCTGGCCGCCGGTGGGCGTGCCGCTGCTCGGCAGCGACCTCGAGGCGATCGACCAGGCCGAGGAGCGCGTCCGCTTCGCCGCCCTGCTCGACCGACTCGGGATCCCGCAGCCCGAGGGCGGCATGGCCCACAGCGTCGAGGAGGCGCTGACCCTGGCCGAGCGCATCGGCTACCCGGTCATCGTCCGGCCGTCGTTCGTGATCGGCGGTCTCGCGATCGACTTCTGCTACTCGCCGGAGGACCTGGCGCGGCAGCTGGCGGCGGCCACGGTCGTCGATCCGGATCGGCCCGTCCGCATCGACCGCTATCTCGAGGGCGTCGAGGTCGACGTCGATGCCGTCAGCGACGGCGTGCGGGTGCTGATCCCGGGCCTGCTCGAGCACGTCGAGCGGGCCGGCGTCCACAGCGGCGACTCGGTCGGGGTGTTCCCGCCGCAGTTCGTCAGCGAGGGCGACCAGGACCTCATCGTCGCCACGATGGAGCGGATCGTGCTGGCGCTCGGCGCGACGCGGCCTCGTCAACGCCCAGTTCATCGTCCGCGACGACGGCGTCTACCTCATCGAGGTCAACCCGCGTGCCTCGCGGACCGTGCCGTTCATGTCCAAGGTGACCGGCGTGCCGATGGTCGAGCTGGCGGTCCGGATCTCGCTGGGGGCCACGCTCCCGGAGCTCGGCTGGGACGGCGGGCTGCTGCCGCCGCCGCCGTTCGTCGCGGTCAAGGCCCCGGCGTTCTCGACGGCCAAGCTGCGCGGCGTGGACCCGTCGGTCGGCCCGGGCATGCAGTCGACCGGCGAGGTCATCGGCCTGCACGAGGACCCGCGGGTCGCGCTGGCCAAGGCGCTGCTGGGCGCCGCGCTCGTGCCGCCCCGGCCGGGCGAAGCGGGGGCGCTGGCCCTGCTGTCGATCGCCGATCGCGACAAGGCGCTGCTGCCCCGGCTGGCGGCCGGGCTGGCCGTGGCGGGCTACCGGCTCGCGGCGACGCCGGGGACGCGTCGGGCGCTGGCCGAGGCGGGCTACGACGCCCGGCCGGTGGCCAAGCTCGGCGAGGCGGCCGACGAGGCGACCGGCGAGGTCCCGATCCTCGAGCTCATCGCGACCGGCGAGGTCCGCCTCGTCGTCAACACCCCGACCCCACGCTCCGGCGCCGTCCGCGACGCCGCCGAGATCCGGCTCGCCGCGACGGGGGAGGGGATCCTGTGCCTGACCGCGATGGAGACGGCGGTCGCCGCGGCCGAGGCCCTCGACGCCTCGATCGTGGAGCGCCTGTCCGAGGTCCGCTCGCTCGACGAGTGGGTGCCCGCACGCGGGTCAGCCGCGGCTGGTCGGCCACCGTCTGAACGCGAGCCTGGACCTCCTCGGGCGTGACGACGATCGCCTGGCCGAGTGACCACAGCGTCAGGGTCGTCAGCGCGACCATGACGACCGCGAGCGGGACCTGCCGCGTCCGCAGGGTCGAGGCGGTCGTTCCCGTCGGGGCGTCGAGTGCGGCCACGACGTGCCCGCCCCACGCGCCGAGCATGTGGCCGCCGACGACGGCCGCGAGCTGCAGGGTCCAGACGAGCCCCGGCGGCAGCCACTCCCCGGTCGGCTCGTAGAACGCAGTCCCGAACAGGTCCCAGCCGCGCTGGAACGGGTCCGACACCGCGATGAGGATGCGCTGGCCATCGATCAGCAGGTACGTCAGGTAGTGGGCGATGAGGTAGCCGACGGCGATCGGCAGCAGGCCGGCGGCGGTCGCGCTGATCCCGACGAACCGGGTCACCGCCAGGGCCGCGGCGACGATGATGCCGAGGAACCCGATCAGGAGGACGGTCTGCCCGGGGAGTTGGGGCAGCCCGAACAGGTCGAACCAGATCTGGGTCTGCGACAGCCCGTCGAACAGGATCGAGCCGACGCCGAGCGCGATGATCACGACATCGGCGAGGCTCCAGCCGGGCTCGAGCAGACCGCTCGCGAACGACCGACGGCGGACGCGGCCGTCCTCGTCGACGAGCGCGAACGGCGCGAGCCGACCGAGCAGCCGGAACCAGACCGTGAAGACCTCGGCGTTGGCGCGCCAGGTGTCGCGCCCGAACTGGGCCATCATCGCGAGCGTGTAGCGCGGTGTAGCCGACGAGCACGATGAACAGCACCGCCGGTCCGGCGTCGAAGCACGAGCTCGAGCCAGACGACGACCGCGAAGCCGATGGCGGCGGGCCATCGACCGAGCCCCGCCGGGTACTCGGCGAGATCCCAGGCGCCGATCCCGAGCCGGTCGCACGATGGCCGCACCGATGTCGTGGAGCGTCGAGAACGGGTCGAGGAACTGCCAGACCGGCCCGACGAACGCGGACAAGCATCGCGACGCCGACCCAGCCGTAGACCCACAGGAACAGGGTGGTCGACCTCGGCCTGGCTCGAGCCGCCGGCGATCCCCTGGGCGATGATCCAGGCCCAGCCGAGCAGACCGATCGCCCGCAGGACGTAGCGGATCGGGGCGGGTGGGAGCTTGCCGGGGTCGGTGGTGGTCGGGCGCTCGGCACGTACGTCGCGCAGGAGGACGAAGACGAACGACAGGGCGACGGTCGCAGCCGCCCCGGCGAGGTAGACGGCGAGCGGGAGACGGCTCGTGTAGGTCGCGTTCAGCGTGTGGCCGAGAACGGCCGACGGGGCGGCGAAGGCGAGGCCGCCGACGGCGGCCAGCGTCGCGGCGATGGCTCGGGAGCGACGGGCGCTCACGCCGGGCCGGGTGGGCGCCCGCGGCGCGACAGCAGGAATCCGGCGGCACCGAGGACGATGGCGAGGCCGGCGACGATCGGCAGGACCACGTCCGAGCTGGATGCTGCGGGGTCCTGCGGCGGGGTCGTCGGCGCGGAGGGCGAGGGTGAGACCTCGGGCGTCGGCTCCGGGGTGGGCGAGGCTGTGGCCGAGGGAGCTGCGCTGTCCGTCGGCGATGCGGTAGCGGATGGCGGGGGCGAGGCGGTCGGCGGGGGTGCGACGACCGTGAAGGTCCACGTGTCGTTCTCGATGTGGCCGTCCGCCGTCGCGGCCTGCCAGCGCATCTCGTAGGTCCCCGGCGCCAGCTCGGGCACCGGATCGATGATCAGGCGGGCGTGATCGGCCGGATCCAGGTGGCCGACTGCCAGTCGCTCGCCGGCCGCGTTCCGAATCGAGAACGTCGATCCGTCGACCAGCAGCGGCTCACTGAAGGTCGCGCTGAGCTCATCGGGCGTTCCGGCCACCGTCGAATCTGCAGCCGGGACCGTTTCGAGGAGCTCGGCGTGGGCAGCGACGTTCAGCGGAAGGAGGAGGAGGAGCACCGAGACGGCGGCGAGCGCGACGAGATGCGCGCGAATGGGACGAGCGGTCATGCCTCGGAGTCTACGAAACGTTGCGGCGGAGCGCTGCGAGGCGCCGTGCCGCGGTCAAGCGTCCCGCCCGGGCATCGGTCGGCCGCGCGTGCACGACACGCATACATCGACGATTGAACTGCTCCGACGGCGCCCATTCGGGCACTTCCATCGCCCGGTCGTGCGCCGCATGCATAAACCGCGGCTGGGACCCGGGTCGATCGTCGTTACGTGCACCTAGTGCACCCGCGACCAGCTAGCCGTGGTTCGATCGTCGTTACGTGCACCTAGTGCACCCGCGACCAGCTAGCCGTGGTTCGATCGTCGTTACGTGCACCTAGTGCACCCGCGACCTGCCAGCGATTGTTCTCGGCTCAGGCGGCGTTCTCGGCTGGCCGCTCGTTCGGGCTCAGGCCTCGGTCTCGGCTCAGGCCGCTCGTTCTGCTGGCGAGGCGCAGCCGGAGGTGGCGGAACTGCGCTGGGCCTCGGCCGGACGGGCCGGCGGAACGACCGGCCCAACAGCCGGTGCCGCGCGCAAGGCACGTTCCTGGCGGATGCGATCGGCGATCGACTGGAGCTCGTTGATCCGGTGGCTTGCGAATTGGGCGATGGTGATCGGATGCATGTCTCGCGGGTCCTTTCCCTCGTTCGGTTGTCTTGGTCTTCTTCGTGTTAGATAGATATCTAACTGGTCACCGCGCGAAGCCCGGGAGGGCCCGGGAGGGCCCGCGGGAGGGCCCGCGGGAGGGGCGTTACGGGATGAGGAACCGGGCGAGTTCGGCCGAGGAGGCCTCGATCCGATCGCGCCGGAGGCTGTAGTAGATGACCGCGCCGGCCTCGACGACCGTCACGAGTCCCGCCGCGCGCAAGAGCGCCAGGTGGTGCTTGATCGTGGGCTTGGAAAGCTCGAGGTGCTGGGCGATCTCCGTCAGGTACAGATCGTTTCCGGCCAGCAGCTTGAGGATGCGCAGCCGGGTTTCGTCGCCGAGCGCGCGATGGAGTCGCACGACGGCCGCCGGCGGGGCGAGTCGATCGTCCGCCTCCAGCGCATCGTCGGCGACGGGATAGGCGAAGAACCGCCAGTCGTCGCCTGCGAGGAGGAAGTTGTAGGGCCGGCTGAAGTACGACGGCGCCAACACGACCCGTCGGATGCCGACTTCGGGCAGCCAGCGGATGCCGCCGGTCGTGCGCTCGATGAGCTCGGACCCAGCGTATGCCCCCCGGTCGGCGGCGCGGAGCGCATGGTCGCGCTCGATGATCGCGCTGATCCGCGGCTCGATGGTGGCGAACACCGTGGACCACGAGCGGAGGACGCGGACGATGCCGCGCTGGCCCGACTCCGGATCCCGGAGCAGGGTTTCGAGCCCGGACTTGTGCTCGGGCATCGCCGCGAGGAGCGCGTCGACGGCCTTGGGGTCTCCGGTCGCGGCCTGTTCGACGAGCCCACCGAAGTCGGGATCGCGCGACAGGTCCGCCGTGATCGTCTTGACGAGATCCGTGGTCGGCGTGGCCTCGAGCGCATCGATGAACGCGTCCACGGTCCGCAGTTCCGGGTGTTCGACCGCGAAGGACGCGACCAGGATCGCCATGCTCGTGGCGAAGAGCGCGTCCATGTCGACCTTCGCCTCGCCGGTGATCGCCGCGCGCGATTCCTTGAGCCAGGCTCGATCGGCCGCGGGCAGATCGTCCGTCGAGCCGGCGTCGTCGGTGAGGCTGAACAGGAAGTCGTAGACGACGCGGACGTCCCACTCGATCGCGAAGCCGGCGCCCGGGCTCGCGTAGTCGCGCACGTGCGGGCTCGCCGGCGAGCCAGGACGTGTTGCGACCGAACCCGACGCGGGTCGGCGATTGGCGGGACGAGGTGCGGCCATCACTGGGATCTGTTCTCCTAACCGATGTTAGATATGTATCTAACACCCGGATCGCGACGCTGTCAAGGGCGCGAGGCGGATCGCGCCCCGGCCGCTCGCCAACCGCGCTCACCGCGTGCCGGTCCGTTCTCGGGCTCCGGCCGCTCACGGCGAACCGCGCTCACCGCGTGCCGGTCCGACACGATGCCGAGACGCGTTGCGGCCGAACGGCCCCACCGTTCCGAGTCTGTCGAGTGGCAGGCGACAGGATCGGCTCGAAGCCGGCCACGGCAGCCTGCTCGAGGCCGCTCAGGTCATTTCCGTCGCCTGGTAGGCGACACGATGGATCGTGGAGTCACCGGCGTCGGCCGGTCACCACCCAGAAGCCGAATCTGTCGCCTCTCAGGCAACACACGTCCGGCCGCGAGCCTGGGTGGTCGTCACCCCATGTCGGTCAGACACGGCCGTCGTCGACCGCCTCCGGGCCCGGACCGATCCGACGCGGTACGATCGACCGCACTGTCCCGCCATCGCCCCGCCCCGCCCGAACCCAGGAGCCGCGCGTGCCGACCATCCCCGTTCCGACCGTCGCATTCAGCGACGAACGCCTGTCCAACGGCCTCCGCCTGATCGTCGCCGAGGATCATCTCGCGCCGGTCGTGGCGATCAACGTCTGGTACAACGTCGGCTCCAAGCACGAGGAACCGGGCAAGACCGGGTTCGCGCACCTGTTCGAGCACGTGATGTTCCAGGGCAGCCGGCACGTCGCCAAGGCCGAGCACATCGCGCTCGTCCAGGCCGCGGGCGGGACGATGAACGGCACGACCTGGCTCGATCGGACCAACTACTTCGAGACCATGCCGTCCCACCAGCTCGACCTGGCCCTCTGGCTCGAGGCGGACCGGATGGCGACCCTGCTCGATGCGCTCAGCCAGGAGAACCTCGACAACCAGCGCGAGGTCGTGAAGAACGAGAAGCGCTGGTCATATGACAACCGGCCGTACGGCTCGTGGCAGGAGAAGCTGCAGGCCCACCTCTTTCCACCGGAGCACCCGTACCACCACTCGACCATCGGCTCGATGGAGGACCTCGACGCGGCCTCGCTCGAGGACGTGAGCGCCTTTTTCCGCACGTACTACGCGCCGAACAACGCGGTGCTGTCGGTCGTCGGCGACGTCGATACGGCCGAGGTGCGCGCCAGCGTCGAGCGGTACTTCGGTGCCATCCCCGCGAATCCATCGATCCCGCCGCTCGGCGACCTGTCCCTGCCGCCGACGCTCGGGGCGGAGATCCGCGAGACCGTCCACGATCGGGTGCCGCTGCCGCGCATCTACGTCGGGTTCCGCGCGCCGGTCTACGGCGATCGGAGGCTCGACGCCCTCGAGGTGGCCGGCCAGATCGTCGCCGGCGGGAAGGGCAGCCGGCTGCACCGGCGCCTCGTGCGCGACGAGCGCATCGCCCAGGACGTCGCGCTGTTCACCCTCGGGTTCATCGGTGGCGCGTCGATCGCTGCGGGCTGGGTCACCGTCCGTCCGGGCGTCTCGGTCGATCGAGTCGAGGCGGCGCTCCACGAGGAGCTCGAGCGCCTGGCGGTCGAACCCGTGAGCGCGGATGAGCTGGCCCGTGCCTTCGCGCTCATCGAGGCCGACGAGCTCGGCGCCCTGCAGCGCGTCGAGGAGCGCGCCGATCGGCTGTCGATGTACGCGACGCTGTTCGACCGACCTGGCCTCATCAACGAGATGCTGCCGCGCTACCTGGCGGTCACGCCCGAGGCGATCCTCGAAGTCGCCGCCGCGACCTTCCGGCAGGACAACCGGCTCGTGCTGACCTATCTCCCCGAGACGCCGTCGGCGGAGAGCGGGGAGGTCGATGCGGACGCCGAAGGGACCGAGAGCACGGATGAGGAGGTCGCGGCATGACCGCCGAGCAGCTGGAGCGCGACGGCTTCGTCATCGCGGAACGGCCTGCGCCCGGCATGCCCCGGCCCTACGACTTCCCGAGCGTAAGCCGCGCGCAGCTCGACAACGGCTTGTCGGTCCTCGTCGTCGACCTGCCGGGCCGGCCGCTGGTGAGCGCCACGATCGTGCTGCCGGTTGGCGCCGCGGACGAGCCCGATGCCGAGGGTGGCGCCGCGGTCCTCGCGGCCCGCGCCCTGACCGAGGGCACGGAACGCTACGACGCGGTAGGTCTGACCGAGGCGTCCGAGCGCCTTGGGGCCTCCCTGCACGCCGAGGCCGGCTGGGACGCGACGAGCATCAGCATCGACGTCCCGACGACGCGGCTTTCGCCCGCCCTGGAACTCCTCGCCGAGGTGCTCCTCCGGCCGACCTTCCCGGGCGGCGAGGTCGAGCGTCTGCGCGATGAGCGACTCAACGACCTGCTCCAGGCGCAGGCGGACCCGCGACGGCGAGCCGATGAGGCGTTCATCGGCACGATCTACGCGCCCTCCTCGCCCTACCACCGCCCCAGCGCCGGGTTGCGCGACACCGTCGAACGCCTCGACGACGCCGTGCTGCGCCGGGCGTATCAACGGGTGCTCGATCCGGCCCGGGCCACGCTGGTCGTCGGTGGCGATCTCGGCGGCCAGGACGTGGTGGGCATCGCGCGGGATCTGCTCGGCGATTGGGCGGCGCCGGGTGGTGGCGCCGCGTCAGGGGGTGCCGTGGACGACACGCCATCCGGGTCGGGGCGGATCGTGCGGATCGTCCACCGACCCGGGAGTGTCCAGACCGAGTTCCGCATCGGCCACCCCGGTCTGCCCCGGCGCGTCCCCGATTTCCACGCCGTGTCGGTCATGGGGGCCATCCTCGGTGGGCTGTTCAACTCCCGGTTGAACATGCAGCTGCGAGAGGCGAAGGGCTACACCTACGGCGCCAGCGCCGGGTTCGACATGCGCCGTGGCGCGGGGCCGTTCAGTGCACGAGCGGCCGTGAACACCGAGGTGACCGTGCCGGCGGTGCTCGACACGCTCGCCGAGCTCGAGCGGATGCGCGATTCGACGGTCGCGGTCGACGAGCTGGCCGCCGCCCGCGACTTCCTCGTCGGGGTCTTCCCGCTGCGCTTCGAGACGCCGGGCGCGGTCGTCGGTGCGCTCGCCGGGCTCTCCGTCCACGGCCTGCCGTTGGAGGAGTTGATCGACTACCGAACGCGGATCGAGGCGGTCGACGTCGATGCGGTCGCCGCCGCCGCGCGCGCACACCTGCACGTCGAAGAGGCCTCCATCGTGCTGGTGGGCGACGTCGACGCGTTCGGATCGGACCTCGAGGCGGCGGGGCTCGGGCGGATCGTGATCGATCGGGATGAGGGCCTGCCGGTCGCCGCCCCTGTCGCGGCGGTGACGGAGGTGGCCGCGGCCATCGGCCCGACCGATGAAAGTGACGAGGCCGGTCCGACCGCCGGAGCCGAGGAACCGAACCTGCCGGGCACGACCGATGATCCAGCGGCCGCGGACACCTCGAGCGGAGAGAGCGAGGGCTGATCGCGGCGGGGAGGGGCGCGTTCGCGGGAGTGGTGGGCGGTCGCCGTGGCTCGCCTGGCGCCAGGAGCGTTCCAACCGACACCGGAACGCCCGAAATCGGGCCGATCGGGTGACATACGGGGACGCGGCACGTTCCAAACGCGCCTGAACTAGCCCTCCGGCGCTCCTTGGAACGCTGGTGGACCCAGCGGATCCCGAATGCCGTGCGCTGAAACCTTTTCGGGGGCCATCGTCTCAGTCAGGTAACGACCGGTCACGAATCCGGCGAACTTGGGAGACGACGCGATGCGAATGGATACCCGATTGATGCGTGGCTTCGGCACCGGCGTGATCACGCTGTTCCTCGCCGGTGGTGCGGTCCTCGCCGCGGACGGGCTCGCAGCCGGACCGGCGTCCGGGCCGGCCGTGATCGAGCTGAACGAGACGGCTTCGCCGACCGCGACCGCCACGACCGAACCGACCACCACGACCGAATCGACGGCCGAGCCCACCGCCACGAGCGAACCCACGACGGAGCCGACCGCGACGACCGAATCGACGGCCGAGCCCACCGCCACGAGCGAACCCACGACGGAGCCGACCGCGACGACCGAGCCGACCGCCACGAGCCAACCGGCCGGAGCCGCGGCGCCGAGCGAAACGGCCGAGCCCGGTGAGACCACCGAGCCCGCGGAGACCGACGAGCCCGACGGCGACAACGTCAACGAGCAGTCCGGCCCGGACGAGCAGGGCGAGCACGCGAACGACGATCACGACGACGGCGCCGCCGGCTCATCCGGCAAGGATCAGGACGACGGGCCGAACGACGACCATGACGGCCCCGGCGGTGGGGACGATGACGGCCCCGGCGGCACCGACGACGACTGACCCACACGGATCCCGAGCGTGGGCCAACGCCACACCACGGGATGGATCGGCCCGCACCACGGCATCATGGTGGCGGGCCGGTTCGACGCCGTGGCCGACGCTGAGCCCGCCGCGCAACGGAGAACTGCGATCGCCATCGACCAAGGATCGTTCGATCGATCCGCCGCCACCGCCGACGAGCGCGCCATCGTCGCTGCCGTGCTGGCCGGCGATCGTGACGCATTCCGTCGGCTCGTCGAACGCGAATCGCCGGCGCTCGTTCGAGCCTGCCATCGCATCCTCGGCGACCATGCCGAGGCCGAGGATGCCGCGCAGGAGGCCTTCGTGACCGCCTACCGCTCCCTGGCTTCCTGGCGCGGCGACGGTCCGTTCGGGGCGTGGCTGACGCGCATCGGTATTCGGATCGCGCTCCGCCAGGCCGGCAAGCGCCGGACCGTGACGTGGCGGGACCCAGCGCTCGGCTCGTCCTCAGCTCGGACCGATCCGGCCGCCCGCGCCGCTGACCGGGCGGCCGTGGCCGCAGCGCCGTTGACCGATCCGGCCGTCCTCTCGATGCGGGCGGAACGCGCTACCGAGATCCGGACCGCGGTCACGGAACTCCCCGAGCCGTATCGCGAGGTCGTTGCGCTGCGCTTCTTCGGTGAGGCGTCGCTCGAGGAGATCGCGCGGCAGACCGGTCGGCCGCTCGGCACGGTCAAGACGCACCTGCACCGCGGCCTCGCTCGCCTCCGATCGAGCTTGCAGGGAGACGATCGATGAGCGACCTCGGACGTCGGTTCGATCCGGCCGAGCTCGATGACGACGGGCGCCGTCCCGCGGATGCCGAGGCCGCCGGTCTGCTCGACACGGCGCGCGATCTGGAGGCATTCGCGCGAAGTGAGTACGCCGCGCCCACGACCGATTTCGAGGACCGAGTGATGGCCGTGATCGCCACCGAGCCGCCGCCTCGCCCGATCGCGGTCGATGGCGGGATCGCCGGTCTGTGGTTCGCCGTCCGCGACGCGTGGCGGATCACGTGGAGTGGCGGTCGACCCCTCGCGGTCCGGGCCCAGGCCTTCGCCCTCGTGCTGATCGCGGTCCTGGCCGTCGGCTCGGTCGGCTCGCTGGCCACCATCGGGGTCGCGCGGCTGCTGACGCCGGATGTGCCGCCCGCACCGACGTTGCCGCCCGCGCCGAGCCCGAGTCCGAGCCCGACCGTCGCCCCGAGTCCGTCCCCGAGCCCGAGCACGTCGCCGAGCCCGACACCGAGCGCGACGCCGGACGCCTCGCCCTCGCCGACGGAAACGAACGGAGGGGGCGCCACGCCGACCGACGATCAGGGCACGGAGACCTCGGAGCCCGACGAGACGCCCCATGGGTCTGACGATGGGTCCGGCCCGGGATCGGGCGGTGACAGCTCGGGTCCCGGCTCGGGATCGAGCGGCGACAGCTCCGGCTCCGGCTCTGGCTCGGAATCCGGCTCCGGCTCGGACGACGTGCCCGAGTCGGAGGACTGAACGTCGGGCGCTACTGGACGAGCCCGGTCCCGCTCAGCTGGATCGCGGTGTCCGGGTGGTAGGTCACCGTCAGGTTGCCGTTCCCCCCGACATCGAACTGGTCACAGATGACCTGGGAGTTCAGGACCTCGCCCACACCGTTGCCCGTGTACTTGAACAGCGCATTGGGCAGGTAGAACGTGCCCTCGAACGTGTTCGACGAGTTGCCCTCGATGCCGAACGTGGGCTGGCCCGAGGCGGCGCGCTCCTGGTAGACCAGGATCCCGGTGTAGACATTCCCGAGGTAGCCGTGCAACCGCACGTTGCCGCCGGCGGTGTTCTGGAAGTCGACCGCCCGGATGCAGTTGCCGCCGCCCGATGCGCAGGTCGGGCCGTCCGTGTTGTAGATCATCACCCCGCCGCCGTACGTGGTGCCCCCGGTCCCGACGGAACGCAGCTCGAGCGATCCACCGACCTCGAAGCCCCCACCGGCCATGACGTAGATCCCGGGCTCCAGGTACACCGTGAGATTCCCGGACGATGTCTGCTCGTGGATGCTCAGCCCGCCGTAGTAGACGCCCGGGTACAGGCGGACGACATTCGAGCGGGACTGGATGCGGCAGCCTGCCGGGCTGGCCGCTGTCGACGGGGAGGTCGAACCGGGGCAGCCGTTCGGGGCTCGCCGGAGGTCGGTCCCGCTGATGACCATGGCCGCGGGCGGATCCGGGACGGCGGAACCGCCGATGAGCGGTCCCTCCAGGCCACTAAGCGGGTCGCTGATCGGCGGCGACGCCGGCGCGGTCGAGCCACAGACCACGGTCGACGATGGCCCGTAATCGACCGTGCCGGCCGCGGAACAGCTCCCGGCGACGTCTACGACCGTCCGGTTACCGTCGAAGGAGAGTGCTCCAGGTGACGTGCAGTCCGAGTTCACCATGACGTCGCCACCGACCACCATGTGGCCGTTGCCGTGGGCGTGGCCGGCCTTGCACGCGTGCGGATCGAGCGCCAGGAACGAGAACGGGAACGCGTAGCCATCGATGTTGGCCGCGACGGCCATCGCGTTGATCCGGAAATCGGTGAGCCCGAGGACGCCGGAGAAATACGCGTCGCGCTCCGACTCGATGTCGACCTGGATGTGGCCCGGGTAGCCACCGAAGTTCGTCCTGGCGCTCGGCGGGATCGTGATCGTGACCTGGGCCGGGTCATAGCCGTTGGCCTGGGCGATCGCCAACGCCGCGGCCACCGCGTCCGGGCAGTTGCCTGGGCTCGGCGAGGCCTTGCAGCCCGGCTCGGTCACGAAGCGCGCTCCGGCCAGGGCCGCCGCATCGGACGCGTCCTGCTGCTTGCGCCGCTCGACGAGGTTCTGCCCGATGTCGAAGACCAGGGCCGCGATCGCGACGATCCCGATCAGGCCGAAGGCGAAGATCGCCAGCACCTGGCCGCGCGACCGCTCGCGCCGAGCCCGGTCAGTGGTTGACGACAAGGCTCGAACCTCCCGATAGGGTGAACGTCGGCAGCGGCACGATCGCGCCGATGACGGCCTCGTACGTGTAGGACACGTCGACCTTGACCGTCTGGTTGCGCTCGTTGGTCCCGTCGCCCAGCGTCCCGGGGCAGGCCGGGGTGTCGCACCAGCGGACGGTCACCGCAAACACCGCGATGCCTGGATCGATGATCCCGATGGCGGCGTCCTTGACCGCTCCGACGACCCGGGCGCCGGATGGGTCGCACGGGTTGGCGCCGTAACCCAGGGGCATCGGCCCGCTCGGACAGCCGGCCACCTCGGCGCCGTGGACGATCGCGTAACGAGCTCCCTCCCGGGCGGCGTTGTTGAGGACCTGGATGTAGTAGACCGCCCGCCCGAATTCGATCAGCGAGAACAGCAACAGGAAGAAGAACGGCGCGACGAGCGCGAACTCGACGAGCGCCTGGCCTCGGCGGCGTCCCCGGGTCGTCATCTCAGCTGCCCGTCAGATCCGAGATCGCGAAGATGCTCTCGCGGGTCAGCGTGATGCTCTCCGGGATCGGGGGCAGGGCGAAGAACGGGCGGAAGTCGTACACGACGGTCACCCTGACGCGACAGGGTTCCACGAGTCCGGTCCTCCCGCCGCACTCGTAGACGCCTGCCGGCTTCTCGAGCGCCCAGGTCATCCGCGGGTTCGTGGAGCACCTGCCGTCCGGATCCTCGAACGCGGCCAGTTCCGACGTCGCCGCGCAGGAGCGCCGCCGCATCTCGGTGTCATTGTTCGCCCAGGGCGCATCAGTTTCCTGCCACGCGGCTGAGCCGAGGAAGGCGCCGTAGTCGGCCGCCTCCCGAGCGGCCAATTCCGTCGCGACGACCGCGGTGAAGATGCGCCCGAAGTCGCCGATCGCGACCGCCAGCAGGAACAGGACCGGGACGATGAGGGCGAACTCCGCCAGCGACTGGCCACGCGCCGCTCGACGGCGCAGACCGGGGAGGCGGCGTTCGCGACGGCGCGGGAACGGGGATCTGACCACGGAGCGCTCTCGAGCGGGAAACAGGACGGATAGGACGAACGTACCAACAGCAACGAGGATCCAGCACGAACGTTGGGGGTACTCGTTGCGCATCCGCACCGTTGACACGAGTCCCCGGGCAGGACGCTAGGCTGCGCAGGTGATCGTCATCATCGGCTCGGCCGCGTTGCGTGGAGTCGGCCCGGAGGCCGCCGCGGACGGGTTGCCGGTGGATATCGGTCGGGCCGCGGTCGGGGAGGGTGCGGACGTCGAGCTGATCGGCAAGGTCGGGGACGACCCGGCCGGGGATGCGCTGATGGTCGCGCTGGCGCGCTCACGGCATCGGGCATGTTGCGACGCTGCGCGATCCGTCGCGGGCGACGCGTGGTCCGGTCTGCCGGGGCCGACGAAGACGACGCCATCGATCCCGCCCCGTCCGAGGCCGCGAACGTGGCACCCGCGACCGGACGGTCGGACGGCCCCGGCCCGGTCCTCGAACCGGCCGATGTCGGGCTGGCCCTCCGCTACGTCGCCGACTACGGCGTCGTCGTGGCGGTCCACGTCACGCCCGAGGTGCTCGCCGAGGCCGCGGCCGCCGCCGCCTACGCCGAGGCGCACCTCGTGGTGGTCGTGGAACCCGGCTCGGGTGTCCCGGACGGGGTCGCGGCCGACGCCCTCGTCATCGAGCTGGCCGAGCGCGGCGATGCCGACACGGCTGATCCCGGCCCGGCCAGGATCGGCACGGAGGGCGGCGGCCGAGGCGGCACCGGGGCGGGGGACCTCCTCGGCCGATACGCTGCGGCCGTGGATCGCGGCGATGACCGGGCGGCCGCCTACGCGGCGATGACCGCGGCCGCGGCCGCGGGGAGTGCCTAGATCCCGAGCGTGTCCGGCGGCGCGGCCGCGGCCCCGACGGCCAGCGGCTCGATGAGCTCCGGCCCGTCCCGGCGGACGTCGTTGACGAGCCGCTCGACCGGGTAGATCCGAAGCGGCGATGTCGTCGGTGGGCTGGAGCATCGCGCGCAGCTCGCCCGGGTCGGCCGGTTCGGGATCGAGCCAGCGGTCCCAGGCATCGTCGCGGATGAGCACCGGCATCCGGTCGTGGAGGTCGGTCAGCGCGTCGTTCGGCGTGGTCGTGACGATCGTGAAGGTGCGCCGGACCGACGTCGGTCTCCGGGTCGTGCCAGCCCGCCCACAGGCCGGCCAGCGCGAGCGGTCGGCCGTCCTCGCGCACGACCCGGTACGGCTGGCGGACCGTACCCTCGCGCTTCCACTCGTAGAACGAATCGACCGGCACGAGGCAGCGCCGCCGCTTGAACGCGTCGCGGAACGCGGGGCTCGTGGTCAGGGTCTCGGCCCGGGCGTTGAACATCCGCGAGCCGGCCTTGAGGTCCGCCGACCAGTGCGGGACGAGTCCCCAGCGATAGGCGGTGATGGCCCGCCGCTCCTCGCGCTGGACGACGACGAAGGCGTCGTCGGTCGGGGCGACGTTGAACCGGGGGCCGAGCTCGTCGGCGAGCGGCTCGGCCGCGAAGATCTCGGCGAGCTCGGACGCCGGCCGCTGCTGGGTGAACCGTCCGCACATCCGGCCAAGTCTAGTATCGTCGCGGCACATGGACGACGTCCGCGCCTCCCGTCCCGCCCGACCCGTCACGGATCGGCCGCCTGTCGCCGCGCCGAGGCGCTCGAGCATCTCGCCGCCGCCGACGCGGCCCTGGCGGCCGGCGAGTTCCGCGACGCCGCGATCCGCTACTCGCGCGTCGTCGGGTTCGACGACCCGGTCATCACCGCGGCGGCGCTCCTCGGGCTCGGCGAGGCGCGCTACCGGCTGGATGACGACGATGCCGGCGCTCGTCAGCTGGGAGGCGGCGACCCAGCTCGGCGAGACGCCGTCGACCTACCCGGCCTGGCGGAACGTGGCCGCGGCCCGGGTCCGGGCCGACGACCTGCCCGGCGCCATCGAGGCCTACCGGCAGGCCGATCGACGCGCCCCGCCGGAGGACAAGGCGGAGATCGCGACGCGCCTCGGCTGGCTGACGAAGGAGACCGGCGACCCCGGGCCGCCCGCCGCTACTTCGCCAGGGGCCGCGGCGACGGCCCGCTCGTGTCGGTCACGGTGATCCTCATCGCGGCGACCGTCGATCGTGTCGCTCTCGGCCTTGCTGTCGGCCGAGGGCCAGGCGCTCTTCGACGCGTTCCAGCTCGACAAGGCGGCCGTCGCGGCCGGCGAGTACTGGCGGCTGTGGACGGTGACGCTGCTCCACGGCAGCCTGCTCCACCTGTTCTTCAACATGTACGCGCTGTACCTCGCCGGCCCGATCGTCGAGCGCTGGTACGGCTCGCTGACGTTCCTTGGTCTGTACCTCGCGTGTGCCGCGGCGGGATCGGTCGCGAGCTTCGTGTTCGGTGGGAACGTGCCGTCCGTCGGTGCGTCGGGCGCGATCTTCGGCCTGTTCGGCGTGCTCCTCGCGGCCGGTCGCGTCCACCACCCGGTCGACCGCCAGAGCCGCGGGCTCATCAGCCAGCTCGGGATGCTGATCCTCATCAACATCGCCTTCGGGTTCGCGGTCCAGGGCATCGACAATGCCGCGCACCTCGGTGGGCTCGCGGCGGGCCTGTGGCTGGGCGCGATGCTGCCGCCGACCCGGGTGCAGACGATGGCCTCGCTGTGGCAGCGGGCCGGCGACGCGGGTGCCGCGCACGTGCGCGAAGGTCCCGATGCTCGTCCCGGTGCTGGCCGTCGGGGTCGTGGCCGTCGCCGTCGTCGTCGGACTGGCGTACGGGACCGCCGAACGGGCACGCTGTAATGTTCGCGACCCTGCTCGGGGCTCTCCCCACGACCGCCGCTCCCCGAGGACGCCGCACCCGAAGCGCTCCTCGACGCGATCCTCGAGCTCCAGGTCGCGCACGGGCTCGAGCCCCTGACCGACGGCGGCTGGCCCATTGCCCCCGACGATCCGGTCGCTTCGTGGCAACGCACGTCCGAGCGCGTCGACGGGCTCGTGAAGGCGGTCGTGGTCGGTCCGGTGAGCACCGGACGGGCGGTCGACGCGGTTCGCGCGGTCCTGCGCGGCCTGGCCGACGCCGGCTGTACCTGGATCGAGGTCCACGAGCCCGGCCGCGACGACGATCGGGGCCGATCCGGATGCCCGCGCCGGCTTCGCCGACGCGCATCGGGCGCTGACCGACGACCTCGAGGGAGTCCACCTCTCGCTGGCCATCACCGGCGGCTCCGCCGATGCGGCCGGGATCGAGACGATCCTCGCGGGTGCCTACGCGAGCCTCGCGCTCGACCTGATCGAAGGGCCCGACAACTGGCGCCTTGCGGTCGCGACGCCGGGAGATCGCGGGATCATCTGCGGGGCACTCTCGACCCGTTTGGGGAGCGATGACGGACCGGAGCTCCTGGTGTGGGCGGCCGGCTACGCGGCCTCGACCGGCGGTCGCGGTCCGAACCGCGTCGGCCTCGCGACCGCCGGCTCGCTCGCGGCGCTGCCCTGGGACGTGGCGGCACGGAAGATGGAGCGGCTGGGCCACGCGGCACGGCTCGCAGCCCTGCCGGTGGACGAACGAAAGGCCGCCATCGACCCGCGAGCGGTCGACATCCGGAGCGCGGCCCTGGGCCGCTACGACCCGGCGGCTTCCCGGCGTTCGATGAAATCGAGGAAGTCCAGCTCGCCCGGGGAATGACCCGCCGCCGTCAGCAGGACCGCGGCATCGCTGAACTGTTGGATCGCGTGGGTGTACAGGTGGATGAGGTGGTACCAGAGGGGGTGCCGGCTCGGGTCCTCGGCCCGGCACGGACCGGCGAGACCGTCGTCGCCGAGGCGGGCGAGCCAGGCTCGCATCTCGGCCTCGTCGCTGCGCCATCGGGCCGTGATGGCTTCGAGATCGGGCAGGTCCTCGACGGTCAGCTCGTCGATCGCCTCGTCGAAGGTCGTCGGATCCTTGCCGTCGAGGCGCTCGCGCCAGCTCCACTCGACATCGAGCTCGTGGACGAGCGTCGTGCGCAGGTCGCGGATCGTCGGCGCCGCCGGATCGACCAGGGCCTGGCGGGGCGCTCGCCGCCGCCGCGAGGATCCTGTCGCGCACGAAGTACAGGTGGTCGAACAGCAGGACGATCTCGTCGGCACGCACGACTGCATCCTACCGTGCGGCCACGCCCGCTCGGTCGACTTGGATGTCCCCGGTCCCCGCCACGTCGTGGCCGTGCAGGGGAGCCCGGACGATGTCACTCCCAGATACCATTTCGGAACAGCCGTGCAGGGGAGCCCGGCCGATGTCACTCCCAGGCACCATTTTCGGTACAGCCGTGCACGATCCTTTGCCCAGGTTGCAGGAAACGGGCCACAGGGTGAGGGATCACGAGGACCCTGTGCCGATCTGGTGCCTGGTGGTTACATCGCGCGGGCGGGGCGCCCGCGCCGCGGCCGCGTCCCCGCGGCCCCGCCCCCGCGCCCCCGCCCCGCCCCCGCGGCCCGGCGGCACCGCGGCCCCGCGGTCGCCGCCCCACCGCAACCCTTCCGACTTGATTCCGGCACCCGACGGTGCCACCATCGCGACACCTCCCGCCGACCCGTGCGACACGTCGGCCAGAGGGCCTGAGTGCTCCAGCGGACGCATCGAACCGTCATCCAGCGTGGCCCGCTACTGACCACGCGACAGGCAGTCGTCGAAGGAGGTCCGGCCCGTGGGCGAACACATCTCCCTGACGGTCAATGGCGCCGCACGCGAGCTCGACGTCGAGCCGAGACGCCTCCTCGTCCAGGCCCTGCGCGAGGACCTCGACCTGACCGGCACCCACGTCGGGTGCGACACCAGCCAGTGCGGCGCCTGCACGGTCCACGTCGACGGCCGGGCCGTGAAGTCGTGCACGATGCTCGCGGTCCAGGCGGACGGCGCGCTCGGTCACGACGATCGAGGGCATGGCCACCAGCGGCGACGACCTCCACCCGCTCCAGACGGCCTTCTGGGAGAAGCACGGCCTGCAGTGCGGGTTCTGCACGCCGGGCATGATCATGACCGCCGCCGACCTGCTGGCCCGCAACAGCGATCCGACCGACGACGAGATCCGCCACGCCATCGAGGGCAACATCTGCCGCTGTACCGGCTACCACAACATCGTCGTCGCGATCCGGGCCGCCGCGGCCGCCATGCGCGACGGGGCCGCCGCCCCGGCCGCGGTCTGAGCGGGAGGCACGACGATGACCGACGTGCTCGACGCCCCGACCTCCCCGCTCGGCAAGCCGATCAAGCGGACCGAGGACCCGCGGTTCATCACCGGCGAGGGCCGCTACCTCGACGACATCAAGCTCCAGTCGATGACCCACATGGCCATCCTGCGCAGCCCGTACGCGCACGCCAACATCCGCTCGATCGACACGAGCGCGGCGCAAGTCGATGCCCGGTGTCGTCGCCGTGTTCGTCGGTGCCGACATCCCGTACAACCCGCTGCCGATGGCCTGGCCGGCCGGCGGCAGCGCGGGCATCCAGAACAACGTCAACATGCCGCGGGTCCTCGCCACCGACAGCGTCAAGTGGACCGGCGAGGGCGTCGCGGCGGTCGTCGCCGAGACCGAGGCCCAGGCCTACGACGCGCTCGAGGCGATCGAGGTCGACTGGGAGCCGCTCCCGGCGGTCGTCGACGCCGAGAAGGCCACGCAGCCCGGCGCGCCGCAGCTCCACGAGAACGCCCCGAACAACGTCGTGTTCGAGTGGACGGTCGGCGACAAGGCCGGCACCGACGCCGCCGATCGACGGCGCCGAGGTCGTCGTCCGCCAGCGCATCGTCAACCAGCGGCTCATCCCGAACTCGATCGAGACGCGCGGCGACATCGGCTGGTACAACCCCGGCACCGACGAGTACACGGTCTGGATGTCGAGCCAGACGCCGCACATCCAGCGGCTGCTGCTGACCGCCTTCGTGACGGGCATCCCCGAGCACAAGGTCCGCTGCATCAGCCCCGGACGTCGGCGGCGCCTTCGGGTCCAAGATCTTCTGCTACGCCGACATGGCGCTGACGATGTTCGCGAGCAAGGCGATCGGCGGTCGGCCGGTCAAGTGGGTGGAGGGCCGGCGCGAGAACTACCAGAGCACGATCCACGGCCGCGACCACATCACCTACCTCGAGATCGCCGGCAAGCGCGACGGCGAGATCACCGGCCTGCGGGTCAAGACCCTGGCCAACCTCGGTGGCCGCCTCTCGACGATCGGCCCAGGCATCCCGACGACGCTGTACGCGCGCGTCCTGGCCGGCTGCTACAGGATCCCGAACGTCTACGCCGAGGTGACCGGCGTCTACACGAACACCACGTTCGTCGACGCGTATCGCGGCGCCGGCCGCCCGGAGGCGACCTACGTCATCGAGCGGGCGATGGACCTGTTCGCGGCCGAGATCGGGATGGACCGCGCCGAGCTCCGGCGCCGGAACTTCATCCAGCCCGACCAGTTCCCGTACGAGAACCCGTCCGGCCTGGACACGGCCTCCGGCGGCGCCAAGATCTCGATCGACTCCGGCAACTACGAGCCGGCGATGGACATGGCCCTCGCGACGGTCGGCTACAAGGACCTCGCCGCGAAGAAGGCCGAGGCCAAGGGCCGCGGCAAGCTCCTCGGCCTCGGCTTCTCGCACCTACATCGAGGTCTGCGGCGTCGCGCCCAGCCAAGTGGATCGGTGCCGTCGGCGAGGGCTGGGGCGCCGCGATGTGGGAGTCGTCCAACATCAAGGTCCACCTGACCGGCAAGGTCGTCGTCACGATGGGCACCCAGCCGCAGGGCCAGGGTCACGAGACGACCTACGCCCAGGTCGTCGCCAGCGAGCTCGGCATCCCGATGGAGGACATCGTCATCCAGCACTCGGACACCCAGGGCACGCCGTTCGGCTACGGCTCGTACGGCAGCCGGACCTCGTCGGTCGGCATGACCGCCGCGATCAAGGCCGCCGACAAGATCAAGGACAAGGCCCGGCGCTACGCCGCGCACATGCTCGAGGCCGTCGCCGACGACATCGAGATCGACGGCGCCGAGTACCGGGTCAAGGGCTCGCCCGACCGCAAGAAGACGTTCCAGGAGATCGCCTTCGCGCTCGACCTCGCGTTCGATGCGCCCGAGGGCATGGAGCCGTACCTCGACGAGACGGCCTACTACGACACGCCGAACTGCACGTGGCCGTTCGGGACGCACATCGCGGTCGTCGAGATCGACGAGGAGACCGGCGAGGTCGACCTCGTCCGCTACGTCGCCGTCGACGACGTCGGCAACAAGATCAACCCGATGATCGTCGACGGCCAGCTCCACGGCGGCATCGCCCAGGGCGTCGGCCAGGCGCTCTGGGAGCAGGCGCATCTACAGCGACGACGGCCAGCTGCTGACGGGCTCGATGCTCGACTACGCGCTGCCGCGAGGCCTCGTGCTTCCCGACCTTCGAGCTCGACGAGACGGTGACGCCGTCGCCGGTCAACCCGCTCGGCGTCAAGGGCGTCGGCGAGGCCGGCGCGATCGCCACCACCGCGGCCGTCGCCAACGCCGTCATCGACGCGCTGAGCGCGCTCGGCATCCGGCACCTCGACATGCCGTACACGTCCCAGAAGGTCTGGTCGGCGATCCAGGCGGCGAAGGGAGGCCAGGCATGATCCCGGCGGCGTTCGAGTACCGGCGGGCGGCGTCCATCGACGAGGCGCTCGCCGCCGCTCGGCCGGCGGGGACGCCAAGGTCCTCGCCGGCGGGCATGAGCCTGCTGCCGCTGATGAAGCTGCGGCTCGCGAACGCCGAGCACGCTCGTCGACATCGGTCGGCTGGCCGAGCTCCGGGCGCCCGGCGCGACGGCCGACGGCGGCTTCGAGATCGGGGCGCTCACGACGTACGCCGAGGTCGCTCGAGGCGACGCGCAGCTCGAGCTTCGCCCGCGACTGCATCGCGGGCATCGGCGACGTCCAGGTCCGCAACCGGGGCACGGTCGGCGGCGCGATCGCCCACGCCGATCCGGCCTCGGACCTGCCGGCCCTGGCGCTCGCGCTCGACTACTCGGTCGTCCTGCGCTCGCAGCGCGGCGAGCGGGTCGTGCCGCTCGACGGGTTCTTCCAGGGCGCCTTCACGACGCGACATCGCGCCCGACGAGATCCTCATCGTCCGCTCCGCCGCGGCCCGCTGCCGGCCGGCGCGAGCGGCTCGTACCAGAAGCTGGAGCACCCGGCGTCGGGCTACTCGATCGTCGGCGTGGCGCGGTCGTCGCGTCGAGCGGCGGGTCCGATCACCCACGCGCGGGTCGCGCTGACCGGGGTGGGCGAGGTGGCCTATCGCGCGCCGGGCGGTCGAGGCGGCCCTCCTGGGGCAGCGACGGTTCATCGGCCGCGGTCGCCGCTGCGGCCGAGCACGCGACCGACGGCCAGACGGTCAACGGCGACATCCACGCCGATCGCGACTATCGTACCGCGCATGGCCGTGGTCTACACCCGACGCGCGATCGAGGCCGCGCTCGGCCGCGCGTAGCCCGGCGCCGGATCCCAGCGTCCCCGCGTGCGCGTCGAGCGAGTCACTCCCGGTCGACGCGTGCCCGCCGCGCTTGCCGGGCGCGGTCCTCGCCCGCGACCTCAAGGTCGGCGGCGCAGCGCTGGGCGCAAGGGCCGTCGGCTGACCGCGGACGACCTGCTGGCCCTCGCCGCGGCCGAGCCCGGGCCGCCGGTCACGGTCCTCGTCCTCGAGCCCGGCGAGCTGCACGAGGACGATGCCGCCATCCGGCTCGCCAGGGCCGTCGCGGGCGCCAACCTCGACGTCCGCGGCCCGAACCAGAGCCGGCTCGACCTCATCGCCGCGACGGACGGGCGTCGTCAACGTCCTGGTCGCCGGAGCTGGAACGGATCAACCGGCTCGACCCGCTCGAGGTGTTCACGGTCTTCGACGGCCAGATCGTCGAGCGCGGGCGACCTCGTCGCGAGCGTCAAGGTCGCGCCGCACGTCGTCGACGCCGGCATCGTGGAAGCCGGCGGCCCGGATCGCCGGGTCTTGGGCGGCCAACCGGTCGTCTGGGTCGCGCCGTTCGTCCCGCGCCGCGTCGGGGTCGTCGTCAAGGAGTCGGTCCGCGGCACGGCCCGCGAGCGGTTCGAGGCGAGCGTCCGGGCCAAGGTCGAGGGCCTCGGCTCGCGGATCATCGACATCGTCTACGTCGAGGACGACGAGGATGCCGTCGAGACCGCGCTGGCCCGGTTCACGCGCGGCGCCGACCCGGCCGACCTGGTCCTGACCGCCGGTTCGGCGAGCACCGACCCGCGCGACGCGTTCTTCGTCGCGATCGACGCGCTCGGCGGGCGGGTCGTCCGGCGCGGCGTGCCGGCCCACCCGGGCTCGATGCTGTGGCTGGCGCGGATCGGCGGCACGTCCATCCTCGGCCTGCCGACGTGCGGCGCGTACTCCAAGGCGACCGCCGCCGACCTGCTGCTGCCGCGGCTGCTGTCCGGCGAGCCGGCGTCGGAGACGCACCGTCGCGAAGCTCGGCCACGGCGGCATCCTGACCCGCGCACAGCGGTTCCGCTTCCCGCCCTACGCGCGGGAGCTCGACGCGCCGGACGGGTGACCATGCGCCAGGCTGACATCGCGGAGTCGATCCGGGGAGCCCGGGCGTACCTCACGGCCAACCCTGCCGAGGCACGCTATCGCGACGGCGCGGCGACCGCGGTCGTCGAGCGCGGACTCCGTGTGCGAGTCGACGGTCCCGATGGGGCGTCCGTCGTGACCGATATGGCCAAGGGCATCGGTGGCGGCGGGACCGCCCCGTCGCCGGGCTGGCTGTTCCGGGCGGCCTACGCCTCGTGCGTGGCGACGCTGATCACGATGCGCGCCGCGGAGACCGGCGTGAACATCGTCGGCCTCGAGGTCACGGTCGACAGCGAATCGGACGACCGAGGCATCCTCGGGATCGACGAGACGGTACCCGCCGGGCCGCTGAGCATGCGCGTGGCCGTCCGGGCCACCTCGGCGGACGCCGATCCCGCGAGGGTCCGCGCGGTCGTCGAGTGGGGCACGAGCCATTGCCCGGTCGACGATGCCGTACGTCGCGCCGTGCCTGTGGAGCTCACCGTCGACGTCGGCTGACGGAGGCGGTGCTAGGCCGGAGCCGGTCGTCCGCGGCCCCACCCCGTTCCGGCGCCCGGCCCGCCACGGCGCCCGTTCCGCCCGGCCCGGCCGGAGCCAGCAGCGTTCCAACCGACGAAGGAACGCCCCAAAGAGCCAGCTCCGTTGCATTCGGAACGCCAGCCGTCCCCGATCGACGCGGGACGGCTCGTTCCGGTGTCCGTTGGAACGCTGGTGGCGCCGCGGCGCCCGTTCCGCCACGGCGCCGGTTCCGCCACGGCGCCCGTTCCGCCACGCTGCCCCCCGGCCACGGGCCGTGGTCTTGCCTCCTGCCCGCCGGCCTTCCGTGTAGAGTCCGACCATGACCGACCCCCGTCCGACCGCTCCGAGCGTCCCGCCGGCACGCGCTCCATCGAGGCGCTCACCGAGGACTTCCGCGGTCGCGACTACATCACCGACCGATCGCTCACGACGGCCGTCTTCCTGGCGCTCGAGCTCGGGCGCCCGCTGCTCCTCGAGGGCGAGGCCGGCGTCGGCAAGACCGAGCTCGCCAAGGTCCTCGCCGCCAGCCTCGGGGCGCGCCTCATCCGGCTCCAGTGCTACGAGGGCCTCGACGTCAACACGGCCGTCTACGAGTGGAACTACCCGCGCCAGATGCTCGAGATCCGGCTGCTCGAGGCCCGCGGCGAGGCGGAACGACGCGAGCGCCCACGACATCTTCGGCGAGCGAGTTCCTCATCCGCCGCCCGCTGCTCCAGGCGCTCGAGTCGACCGACGGCGTCGCGCCGGTCCTGCTGATCGACGAGATCGACCGCGCCGACGAGGAATTCGAGGCGTACCTCCTCGAGATCCTGTCCGACTTCCAGGTCACCGTCCCGGAGATCGGCACGATCAGGGCCGAGCAGCCGCCGCGCGTGATCCTGACCTGCAACCGGACCCGCGAGGTCCACGACGCCCTCAAGCGCCGCTGCCTGTACCACTGGATCGACTACCCGACGCGCGCAGAAGGAATACGAGATCGTGCTGGCGCGCGTGCCCGGCGGCGCCCGAGCCGCTCGCCCGCGAGGTCGTCGGGTTCGTCCACCGGCTGCGCGAGGCCGACCTCACCAAGGTGCCCGGCATCGCCGAGACGCTCGACTGGGCCGCTGCCCTCCTGTCGCTCGGCGCGCGCGAGCTGACGCCGAGCTCGTCGACGAGACCCTCGGCGTCGTCCTCAAGTACGAGGAGGACATCCGTCAGATCCGGGGCGAGCAGGCGGCGCGGATGCTCACCGAGGTCGCCGCACGGGGCTGAGGAGGGCGCATGGGATCGTGGGGCACGGCGGCGTTCGATAATGACGACGCCTCGGACTGGGTCTACCAGCTCGAGAAGGGTGGGATAACCGCCGTCGAATCGGCCGTTGCGGACGCGCTGCGGGCGACCGACCTCGAGGTCCCGGTCGACGTGAACGCGATCGCGGCCGCCGAAGTGGTTGCAGCGGCGCTCGGCCGGCCCGCAGATGCGCTGCCCGACGATGTCCAGGAGCTCGTGGGCGGCCTGAGCGCGAGCGTCACCGCCGACCACGCGGTCCGGGCCCGGACGGCCGTCGAGCGCGTGCTCGAAGGATCAGAGGTTGCCGAGCTGTGGGGCGAGTCGGACGATGACGCGGCGTGGCGAGCCTCGGTGGAGGACCTCATCGAGCGGCTGACGGCAGTTCCTCGGTAGCGCCGCGACGGGCGTGCCCGGAGGCCAGTCCGTGGCGTTCGGCCACGAAGATGTGCCTGGCAGTCGGCAGAAACGGGCTGAAGGGGTCTCGCCCATCCGTTGTTCGGGTCCAGCCCACCACGACGTGCCTGGCAGGCACGAACCAGGATCGTGGGCGAGAGATGACGCCGAACCGGGCACCTTCGGAGGGCATCTGCCGACCACGAAGCACAACGTGAGGTCGCGAACCGTAGGTCGTGGCCGAACCGACGCCTTCGAGCGCCCGTGGCGCCTGATCTCGGGGCGTGGCACAGTCACGGCATGCAAGAGGGCCCTGGTCCCGCGATCGTGTCGGCGCCGTGGGGCGACGAGGTCGACGGTCGGCGGCTGCTCCACGAGGCGGTCGGGTTCGGGCGGGCGCTGCGCGCTGCCGGCCTGCACGTCGACCTCGGAGCCGCGGTCGACTACGCCCGGGCCCTGCCGCTCGTCGACATCGGCGAGCGCGAGCAGGTGCGGGCGGCCGGGGAGGCGATCTTCGTCCGGCGACGCGACGATCGCGAGACGTACGACGCCGTGTTCGATCGCTGGTGGCGCCAGCGGACCCGCCGCCAGGGCGACTTCCAGGCACCGCCGCTGCAGCGCCCGTCGGAGGGAGACGAAGGCGACGAGGCGAGCGGCCAGGCCCAGCCCCAGGCCGGCAACGAGCGGACCGACGCGAGCCCCGACGAACGGGCGTGCCGATCCCCTCGGCCGGTGACGACGAGTCGGTCGACGACGCGGACATCGAAGGCGTCATCGTCGCCCCGGATGCGTACTCGCGCGGGGAGATTGCTGCGCCACCGTGAGTTCGACCGGATGACCCCCGCCGAGCTGCGCGAGGCCGAGCGCCTGGTCGACCAGCTCATCCCGCGTCTCGAGCGGCGACGGACCCGCCGGTACGAGCTCCACTCGCACGGCCGACGCCTGGCGCCGCGGGCGATGTTCCGGCGCAACCTCGGGACCGGCGGGCAGCTGCTGACGTGGGTCTGGCGGCGCCCGATCAAGGAGCCGCGCTCGCTCGTCGTGCTGTGCGACATCAGCGGCTCGATGGAGCGCCACTCGCGGCTCCTCCTGCGTTTCGTCCAGGCCCTGTCGGCGGCGAGCGAGGTGCGGACCGAGTCGTTCGTGTTCGGGACGCGGCTGACCCGCGTGACCCGGCTGCTGCGCGACAAGGACCGCGACCGCGCGCTGGCCCGGGTGGCCGACACGGTCAACGACTGGGCGGGCGGGACGCGGATCGGCGAGAGCTTCCGGACCTTCAACCAGCACTGGGCGCGCCGCTCGCTGCGCACGTCCGGGGTCGTGATCGTCGGTCAGCGACGGCTGGGACCGCGGCGACCCGGCGCTCGTCGCGGCCGAGACCGCCCGGCTGCGCCGCAACTGCCATCGCCTGGTCTGGCTCAACCCGCTGGCCGGCACGCCCGGCTACCAGCCGCTCGCCGGCGGGCATGCGGGCGGCGTTCCCGTACATCGACGACTTCCTGCCGGCCGGGACCGTCGCCAGCCTCGAACGGCTCGGCGAGATCCTCGGCGGTGTCCGCTCCGCCGACACGCGACGCGGGAGCGAGACCGCCGCCCACGCGGCACGCCCCGGGTTGGCCGGAACGACCGAGGTCGCGCCGCCAACCGTCGTCGGCGGCACGCCGACCGACCCATCCACAGCGAGGCCGATCCGATGAAGGAACTGCTCGACACGCTCCAGGCCTGGCAGGGGGAGGGGACCGATATCGGCCGTGCCGTGGTGGTCCGCACGTTCGGCTCCGCACCGCGGCCGGAGGGGGCCGTCCTGCTCTACGCGGCCGACGGTCGGATCGCCGGGTCGGTCAGTGGCGGCTGCGTCGAGGGTGCCGCGGCCGAGGAGATCGAGAAGGCCCGCGCCGACGGCCACGCCCGGGTCATCCGCTACGGCATCAGCGACGAGCAGGCGTGGGACGTGGGCCTGGCCTGCGGCGGCACGATCGACGTGCTCGTCGAGCCGGCCGTGCCATCGGCGGCGGTGGCGGCCGCGGTCGCATCCCTTGGCGCGGGCGGGCACGGGGCGGCGGTCATCACGCCACTCCCCGTGGACTCGCCGCCGGCCGACTTCGGCCAGCACACACCCGGTCGCCGGGGCGCCGCCGGAACCGCCGCTCGTCGTCCACGACGACGGGCGCCTCGAGGGCACGCTCGGCGACGCCGACCTCGACGCCCAGCTCGTCGAGGCGGCGACCGAGGCCCTCCGCCGCGGCCTGTCGCGCACGGTCGAGCTCGGGGATCGGTCCCTGTTCGTCGAGGTCTTCCCGGTCCGGCCGCGGCTCGTGGTCGTCGGTGCGGTCGAGGTCGCCCGATCGCTCGTCCGTCTCGCGAAGGAGCTCGGTTTCGAGACCGTCGTCATCGATGGCCGGGCGTCGTTCGCGACGCCGGAGCGGTTCCCCGACGTCGATCGGCTCGTCGTCGGCTGGCCGGACGAGGTCGCCGACGAGATCGGCCTCGGCCCGAACGATGCGGTCGCGGTCCTGACCCACGACGTCAAGTTCGACGAGCCGGCCATCATCGAGGCGCTGCGTCGCGGCTGCCGCTACGTCGGCGCGGTCGGATCGCGCAAGACCCAGGCCGATCGCCGGGCGCGGCTGCTCGAGGCGGGCGTGGACCCGGACGCGCTCGCGCGTCTGCGCGGGCCGGTCGGGCTGGACCTGGGCGGGCGCGCCCCGGCCGAGACCGCCCTGGCGATCCTGGCCGAGGTCGTGGCCGAGCGCTACGGCGGGTCGGGTGTCCCGATGAAGGAGCGTGCGGTCGCCTAGCCCGCCTGGCCCGGGCCGGATGGCACCGCGGCGTCCGGCTGCCACGGCAGTCCGGTCATCGGTCGACGAGAAGGGCATGATTCGCGCATGACATCGACCTCGGTGCCGCGTCGCACGGCGGCCATCGTGCTGGCGGCCGGGGCGGGATCCCGGTTCGGCGGCGGCAAGCTCCTGGCGCCGCTCGAAGGTCGGCCGATCCTGCAGCACGTCCTGGATCGACTGGCGGAGGCCGGCCTCTCGGAGGCCGTGGTGGTGCTCGGGGACGACGCCGATGCCGTCGAGGCGGCGATCGACTGGCGCGGCGCGCGACGGGTTCGCAACGACGACCCCGGCCGCGGCCTGTCGAGCTCGGTCCGGATCGGGATCGAGGCGCTCGATGGCGAGGTCGAGGAGGCGCTCATCGTGCTCGGTGATCAGCCCCTCGTGCCGCTCGAGGCCATCCGCGCGTTGCTCGCAGCGCCCCGGGATGGGGAGCGGCCGATCGTCGTGCCCGTGTATCCAGCGGAAGGTGGGCGCAACCCCGTGCTCGTAGGCCGGGAGGCGTTCGGTCTCGTGGCCGAGGCGACCGGCGACCGCGGTCTGGGCCCGGTGATCGCCGCGCATCCGGACCTCGTCCGCGAGGTGCGCGTGGCCATCCCGGGCGGCAACCCGGATGTGGACACCCGCGCGGATCTCGTCGCGTTGCTGGAGACGGCCTGGGCCGCGCGGGTCCGGGCGAACGCCGAGCAGGTCGATCGGTTTCGTGAGGTCCCGGACGGCACCGACTTCTACGCGCCGGTCACCGGGCTCTTCCGCGCCGACCCGACCCGGACCGACGAGCCGGCACTGGCCTTCCTTCTCGGCCTGGTCTGGCCCGGCGAGCGTTGGCTCGACATCGGGGCGGGGGCCGGCCGCTACGCGCTGCCGATCGCCCGCGCCCTGGCACCTTCCGGCGGCGAGGTCGTCGCGATCGATGCGTCGGCCTCGATGCTCGCCGGCCTCCGCGAGATCGCGGCGGAGCACGGCATCCACAACGTCCGCCCGATCGAGACGCGTTGGCCACCGGCCGACCCGGCTCCGTACACAGCCGACGTCGCGCTCATCGCCCACGTCGGCTACGACATCGAGGCGATCGGGCCGTTCTTGGCGGCGATGGAGTCGGTGGCGGGCCGGCTGTGTGTCGCGATGCTGATGGAGCGCCAGCCGTCATCGATCGCGGACGTGTGCTGGCCGCCCGTCCACGGCGAGGCACGGGTCGCGCTGCCGGCCCTGCCCGAGTTCGTCGAGCTGCCTGCGCGCGCGCGGACGCGAGCCATCGATCGAGCGCCTGGAGCGCCATCCGCGGCGGTTCGCGTCGCGCGAGGAACTTGAGGGCTACCTGCGGCGCCAGCTCTGGATCGAGCCGGGAGGAGCGGCGGACCGCCGATTTCGTGCTGCGCTCGACGACCTCATCGAGACCGACGCAGATGGTCGAGTGGGCCTGATCGGCCAGCGCCCGTTGCCGATCGGGATCGTGACGTGGACACCGGGAGGGCAGAGATGACGACGGACGAGGAGCTGGCCCCGGACGGGCGCCCGATGGTCGGGCCGTTCGACCGGGCCGCCTGGCGGGCGTGGCTCATCGCGAATCACGCGACGCTCGAGCGGCGTCCACCTCGTTTCGTGGCGCCGGCCGACGGGCCGCACCAGCGTCCCCTACGAGGACGCGGTCGAGGAGGCGCTATGCGTCGGCTGGGTCGATTCGGTCGCCGGACGCCTCGACGAGGACCGATCCCTGCAATGGTTCTCGCCGCGTCGCCCGCGGAGCGGCTGGGCCCGGACCAACAAGGCCCGCGTCGAGCGCCTGACCGCGGCCGGGCAGATGCTGCCAGCCGGCCTCGCCGCGATCGAGGAGGCCAAGCGGACCGGCACGTGGACGATGCTCGACGACGTCGAGAACCTCGTGGTCCCGGACGATCTCGCGTCGGCCCTGGACGCCAACCCGCCGGCCCGCGAGCACTGGGATGCGTTCAGCCGCTCACCCCGTCGGGCCATCCTCGAGTGGATCGCCCAGGCCAAGCGCCCCGAGACGCGCGCCAAACGGATCGCCGAGGCGGCCGACAACGCGGCCCGGAACGAGCGGCCGCCACAGTTCCGGCCGCGCGACTGAGCCTGGTTCGGCGTCAGGTGGCGGCCGTCGTCGCGATGATGACCTCGTTGCCGTCGAAGTCGCGGACGCGGGCGATGCGCTCGCCCCAGGGTTGATCGGCTGGCTCGACGGTGATCGTCACGCCTGCCGCGCGGAGCTGTTCGATCGCGGCGTCGCAGTCGTCGGCGTAGATCCACAGGCTCATCGACTTCGGGACGTCCGGCCCGGGCGCGCCCGGATCCTGGCCGATGCCGAGATGCGACTCGGCGAGGTCGATGCCGACATACGCCGGCTGGCCAGTCGGATCCGGGAACTCGAACGCGACCGTTCCACCGAGAAGGTCGCGGTAGAAGCGGAGCGCCCGGGGCAGGTCCGTCGTCGAGATGATCGGAAAGAGCTGGCGGTACATGCGCGTCAGGATGCCACGTCGCGGTCGCCGGGCGATCCAGAGGGGCGGGCCGGTCGTTGGGCAGGCTCGTCGGTAGACTCGGAGCCGAACGCAAATCGGAGCCGCCGGAGGTGGACGGTGCAGATCGTCGATTCGTATCCCGTGATCGTCACCGAGGCGATGACCGATTGCCGCGACTTCTACGTCCGGTGGTTCGACTTCGAGATCGCGTTCGAGGCGTCATGGTTCGTCCTCCTGGCGTCTGCGGGAGCGCGTCCGGTCTCGATCGCGTTCATGCATCCCGATCACCCGTCGACGCCGCCGTCGCCGGGTGCCCACCGAGGCGACGGCTCGTTTGTGACGTTCCAGGTCGGGGACGCGACCGCCGAGTACGGCCGCCTGGTCGACGCCGGACTGCGATGCGAGCTGCCCCTGACGGACGAACCGTGGGGTCAGCGCCGCTTCGGCGTGGTCGACCCGGCTGGCGTGTGGGTCGATATCGTCGAGCAGATCGAGCCGGCCGACGGCTGGTGGGATCCCTACCTGGCCGCGGGGTGACCACAGACGAGGGCCCGAGCGCCGCGCCGGCCCGTGGCGATGTCGACCGGATGGAGCGTGCGTTGGGCTGGCGCCCGAGGTGGTTTCGCCCGGCGACGCTCGGCCGCGGCATGTCCGATGTCGCGGCGCGCTGGATCGTCGCCGACGCCCACGACGCCAACCCTCGACGTCGGTCGGCGTTCGCGAAGATCGGCGCGACGGAGTTGACCGCCGAATGGACCAGGGTCGAGCACCGCAACTACCGCTCGATCAGTGGCTCCTTCCTGCCAGAGGTGCTGGGCTTCGACGACGACGGCGTTCGACCCGCGCTCGCGCTCGAGGACTTATCCCAGGCCGAGTGGCCGCCGCCATGGACGGAGCGGCGAGTGGCGGACGTCCTCGACGCGCTGTCCGAGATCCATGACGCACGCCCGCCAGATCACCTGGCTCGCCGACCGGACGCCGAGGGAGCCGATTGGCGCGCGATCGCCGCGGATCCCGTTCCGTTCCTAGCGCTGGGCTTGTGCTCGGCGGCCTGGCTCCGGGCGGCGTTGCCCGCGTTGATCGCAGCGTCAGCCGAGGCGCCGCTCGCGGGGAATTCGCTCGTCCACATGGATGTCCGCAGCGATAACCTGTGTTTTCGCGACGGTCGGACGGTCGCGATCGACTGGAATCACGCCACCATCGCCAACCCGGATCTCGACATCGCCTTCTGGCTCCCGAGTCTCCATGCCGAGGGCGGCCCACCACCCGAGTCGATCCTGTCGAGCGCCCCGGCGCTCGCGGCCTGGGTCGCTGGCTTCTTTTGCGCCCGCGCCGGCGGCGATCCGATACCCGAGGCTCCGCACGTTCGGCCGCTGCAGCTCCAGCAGTCGCGAACCGCCCTCCCTTGGGCCGCACGCTCGCTCGGGCTACCGCCGCCGTAAACGAAACGGCGCCACGGCCCGCACCTTGACATGTGACCATCCAGTCACATAACATCAGCGGAATGACGGACGACATGGCCCCGGTCTTTCGTGCACTCGCCGATCCCGGTCGGCGGGTCCTGCTCGATCGGCTCTTCGAGCGCGATGGCCAGACGCTCGGCGAGCTGTGCACGGCGCTGCCCGAGATGACGCGGTTCGGGGTCATGAAGCACCTGGGCGTGCTGGAGGCGGCCGATCTCGTGACGACCCAGAAGGTCGGTCGCGAGAAACGCCACTACCTGAACCCGGTGCCGATCCGCCTCGCCCACGACCGATGGATCGGCAAGTTCGCCGAGCCCGTCGTCGGGGCGATGTCCTTCATGAAACGAACGCTGGAGGAACCGATGGACCCCGTCGATCACGTCTACTCCGTCTATATCAAGGCGACGCCGGAGCGCGTGTGGCGCGCGATCACCGACGGCGACGACACCGTCCAGTACTACTACGGCACGCGGGTAGCGTCTTCGTGGGCGGTCGGTGCGCCGATCACCTACGCCTATCCCGACGGCTCGATCGCCGCGGATGGCGAGGTGCTCGAGATCGACCCGGGCCGGCGCGTCGTCATGGCGTTCCACCCGCGCTGGTCGCCCGAAATCGAGGCCGAAGGGCCGGTCCGGATGACCTGGGCGGTCGAGCCCGGAGAGGGCCCCGGCGCCCCGACCCGGCTCACCGTCACGACCGCGATCGTGCCCGGTTCCCGGGTCGAGACGGAGTTCCAGGGCGGCAACGCTTACATCGTCTCGGGGCTCAAGACCTATCTCGAAACCGGGGCTCCGCTCGCCGTGGCCTGAACCAGGCCGGCAGTCAGGAGTGGCGGCCCGTTCGTCGCGGGCCGTCACCGACCCGACGACGACTTGGCCCGGCTGACAGGCGGATCTATACTCGTCGGTGCATCGATCGTCGGCGGGACGCCGAACAGGGACAGGATCGCGTGGTACAACGACACGACGAGACACATCGCGCGCTCGTGCTTCACGATAGCGCCTTGGTCGTCGACCTCATCGAACTCACACTTAACCACGGCCTCTTCGTGGTCAAGTCGGCCCAGAGCCTGTCGCAGGCCGAGGACATCCTTGCGCGGTGGCACCCGCATATCGGCGTGTTCGATATGGATCACCCGGACAGTCCGGTGCTCCTCCAACGGTTCAGCACCTCCCGGCGCCTCGCCGCCGTTCCCCCGGTCCTCGGCTTGACCAGACGGGGAGACCTCAAGACCAAGCTCACCGCATTCGATCTCGGCGTCGACGACATCCTGACCGTGCCGTTCTCGCCCGAGGAACTCCTCGCCCGCTGCATCGTCATCACGCGACGAACCTTGGGAAGCGATCGTCCACTCGTTCCGACGATCTCGCTGGGCGAGATCGAGATCGACATCGTGAACCGGGAGGTCCGTGCTGGAACATCGACCATCCACCTCACCGGCATCGAGCAAAGCCTGTTGTACCTGCTCGCCAGCCGCGCTGGGAACGTGCTCACCCGGGACGAGATCCTCGATGCGATCTGGGGGTCGGACTTCGTCGCCGAGAGCAACATCGTCGATCGCCACATCCGAAGCCTGCGGATCAAACTCCAGAATGACTATCGGCACCCACGATTCATCGAAACCGTCCCCGGGAGGGGCTACCGTTTCATCCCCACGTTCTCCAACGAAGGATGGACCTAGGGCCGGGTCGGTGGAGGCGCTCGCCGCCAGCGCGCCTCATTACGAGTCGTCATGACGGGCCGCCTGAGGAGTTGCACCGTTCTAGCGGCACTCGCTGCGGAGTCGCCATAAGGCGGGGGGCCAAGGCGACTCCGCGCGTGCCTTGCCCCGAGTCCGACGCAGACCCCGCCGTTAAGACCGACGCGTACCCGCCGTCCCTGAGCGGGGCGCGGTCCGTGCCCAGGTTCCCGGCCGGCATTGCGCCCGATGCAAGTTACGACCGGCGTCATGTGCCGCAAGGACCTGACGGCGTTGGTTCTCTGCACCGAACGCACGATTCCACCCTGATTTGGCCGGGGTTGGAAGCGTCGTGGTCGACTTGTTGCGTTGGCCGCACGAGATCGACGTCGCAATCCCGCCGCGGCGTCGTTATCTGCATCCGATGCAAGGTCGGGCCGAGTTCCTGCGTTCGAGGCACGGAATCGACGAATCGGGGACGGATCGGCGAAGCTGGGGCCGCTCCCGCCGATCCGCGGAGCCAACGCCCCATGTGGAGCCGGCGCTCCCGGTCGCTCGAACCCGCCAACCCGCCAACCCGTTGACGGGTTAACGACACCGGGCGGATACTCCTCGGCACACCCCTCGCAACCTGGACCCGGTCGAGCTGAGGGACGTTACTCGACCGGCGTCCCGCCATCGCCAACAGTTCTGTGCCCGTCCGGGCCGGATGGGCCGATGAGTCCCCGCCGCGCGGCGGGGGAGGAGGCAGGCGCGCGATGATCCCGGGCCAGTTCGACTACGTTCGTCCGCCAAGCCTGGAGGAAGCGTTGCGGATCCTGAAGGACCGCGAAGGGGAGGCGAAGCTGCTGTCGGGCGGCTACAGCCTCATCCCGCTCATCAAGCTTCGGCTCGCACAGCCCGCGCTCCTCGTGGACATGCGCGACCTTGCCGGCCTCGACGGCATCAGCGAAACGGACGACGAGCTGCGCATCGGCGCACGGGCAACCCATCGCCAGGTCCACGACAACGAGATCGTCCAGGACCGTTACCCGGGCCTCATCGACCTGACCGGTGTCATCGGTGACCCGCAGGTCCGCAACTGGGGCACGATCGGTGGCTCCGTCGCGCATGCGGATCCGGCCAGCGACTGGCCCGCGATGCTCCTCGCCGCCAACGCGACGATCGTCTGCCGCGGCCAGACCGGTGAGCGCGAGATCAAGTCGCGCGACTTCTTCCTCGACACGTTCACGACCGCGATCGAGCCCACCGAGGTCCTGACCGAGATCCGATTCCCGCGCCGACCGAAGGGCGCCGGCGGCGCCTACACGAAGCTGGAACGCAAGGTCGGCGACTTCGCCACGGCCGGATCCGCGGTGATCGTCAGGTTGGCGACGGACGGCCGCATCGATACGGCGGGCGTCGGGTTGACGGCCGTGGCCGAGTCCCCGTTCGCGGCCACGGACGCCGAGGCGATCCTCGCCGGCCAGCCCCCCTCCGAGGACCTGTTCCGCCGGGCCGGCGAGGCGGCCGGCGCCCAGGCGAGACCCGCGGGCGACGTCCGCGGATCGATCGAGTACAAGCGCGCGATGGCCGCGGAGCTGACCGTCCGGTCGCTCCGCAGCGCGGTCGCTCGCGCCCTCTCCTTCTCGTAGACCGAGGAGCCACGATGACGACCCAGCACAATCCTCGGGCCAATGGCGTCGCGGCGCTTCGCCTTGGACCTCGGAGCGGCCTCAACGAGACCTGGGGGAGTACGCGATGACGACGCACCACATCAGCATCAAGGTCAACGGCGACACGCACGAGGCGGATGTCGAGCCGCGCCTGCTCCTCGTCCACCTGCTGCGCGAGAACCTCGGGCTGACCGGCACGCATGTCGGCTGCGACACCAGCAACTGCGGGGCGTGCACCGTCCACGTCGATGGCGAGAGCGCCAAGTCGTGCACCATGCTCGCCGTCCAGGCCGACGGCCGCGAGGTCCGGACCATCGAGGGCATGGCCGAAGGTGCCACGCTGCACCCGCTCCAGCAGGCGTTCTGGGACCAGCACGGCCTCCAGTGTGGCTTCTGCACGCCCGGCATGATCATGCAGGCGGCCTGGCTGCTCGGCGAGAACCCGGACCCGTCGGAAGGGGAGATCCGCGAGGGCATCAGCGGCAACCTCTGTCGCTGCACCGGCTACGTGAACATCGTGAAGGCCGTCCAGCAGGCCGCCGGCACGCTCCGCGAGAGCGAATCCGCACCGGTCGTCGCCGCCGATACGGTCGAAGGCCAGGACGTCTCGGCCGAACCCGCCGCGGCCGGCTGAGGGAGAGGACGACGATGACCACCGAAGCCGAGCTCCGCACCAGCCCCGAAGTCGGAGGCATGGGCCACTCCGTCAAGCGCAAGGAGGACCCGCGGTTCATCCGCGGGGCGGGCGAGTACATCGACGACGTCAACCTGCCGGGACAGCTGTGGCTGGACATCGTCCGCAGCCCATATGCCCACGCGACGATCAAGTCGATCGACGCCTCGGAGGCACTGAAGATCCCGGGTGTCGCCGCCGTCGTCACCGGCAAGGACCTGGAGGGCTACAAGCTCCACTGGATGCCGACGCTGGCCGGTGACATGCAGATGGTGCTCCCCGTGGACACCGTCATGTACCAGTCGCAGGAGGTCGCGGCGGTCATCGCCACGTCCCGCTATGCCGCCGCCGACGGTGTCGCGGCCGTCCTCGTCGACTACGAGCCGCTGCCGGTCATCGTCGACCCGCACAAGGCCCTCGAATCCGATGCGTTCGTCCTCCGTCCCGACCGGGGACCGGACAAGCAGAACAACCACATCTGGCACTGGGAATCGGGCGATGCCGCCAAGGCCGATGCCGCGCTGGCAGCGGCCGACGTCCGGATCGAGCAGGACATCTACATCCCGCGCATCCATGTGGCCTCGATCGAGACGTGCGGATGCGTCGCGGACTGGGACCCGGTCCGCCAGCAGCTCACCCTGCACATGACCAGCCAGGCGCCGCACGCCATCCGGACCGTGCTCGCACTCGTCGCCGGGGGCGCCGGCCTGCCCATCTACGAGCAGAACATCCGGGTCAAGACGCACGACATCGGCGGCGGCTTCGGGGGCAAGGTGCCGGTCTACCCGGGCTATGTCCTTGCCGTCGCGGCCTCGTTCCTCACCGGTAAGCCGGTCAAGTGGATCGAGGACCGGTCCGAGAATCTGCAGGCCGACTCGTTCGCCCGCGACTACCACATCCATGCCGAGATGGGCGCCACCAAGGAAGGCAAGATCACCGGCCTCAAGGTCAAGACGATCGCCGACCACGGCTACACGGATGCCGCCGCCGATCCGTCCAAGTTCCCGGCCGGCCTGTTCAATGTCATCACCGGCTCGTACGACTTCGACAACGCCTTCGTCGAGGTCGATGGCGTCTACACGAACAAGCCGCCGGGTGGCGTGGCCTATCGCTGCTCGTTCCGGGTGACCGAGGCGGTCCACGCCATCGAGCGGATGGTCGACATCCTCGCCCATGACATCGGCAAGGACCCCGCTCAACTGCGGATGGAGAACTTCATCCGCAAGGACCAGTTCCCGTACAAGAGCCCGACCGGCTGGGAGTACGACTCGGGCGACTACGCCCCGGCGCTCCAGAAGGCCATGGACATGATCGATTACGCCGGCCTGCGCAAGGAACAGCTCGAGAAGCGCGAGCGTGGCGAGCTCATGGGCATCGGCATCAGCTCGTTCACCGAGATCGTCGGAGCGGGACCGTCCCACGACTTCGACATCCTCGGGCTCAAGATGTTCGACTCGTGCGAGATCCGGGTGCACCCGACGGGCAAGGTCCTCGCTCGGATCGGTGTCCAGACCCAGGGGCAGGGCCACGAGACGACGTTCGCCCAGATCATCGCCGAGGAGCTCGGCTTCCCGGTGGCCGACATCAAGATCGAGTACGGCGACACCGATACCGCGCCCTACGGGCTGGGCACCTACGCGTCGCGGTCCACGCCGGTCGCCGGGGCCGCGGCCGCCATGGCCGCGCGCAAGATCCAGGCCAAGGCCCGGACGCTCGCCGCGCACCTGATGGAGGTGTCCGAGGACGACCTCGAATGGGAGCCGGGCAAGTTCAGCGTCAAGGGCTCGCCCGACCGGTTCAAGACCATCCAGGAGATCGCCTTCGCGGCCTACACCAACCACCCACAGGGGATGGAGGCCGGCCTCGAGGCGGTCAACTACTACGACCCGCCGAACCTGACGTTCCCGTTCGGGTCGTACATCTGCGTCGTGGACATCGACAAAGGGACCGGACAGGTCAAGATCCGCCGGTTCGTCGCCGTCGATGACTGCGGCAACATCATCAACCCGATGATCGTCGACGGGCAGATCCACGGCGGGCTCACCATGGGCCTGGCGCCCGCGCTGTACGAGGAGATCACCTACGACGAGCTGGGCAACAACATGGCCGGCACGTTCATGGACTACCTCGTGCCCACGGCCATGGAGACCCCTGCCTGGGAGGTCGCCAAGACCGTCACGCCGTCGCCACATCACCCGATCGGTGCCAAGGGGGTGGGGGAGTCGGCCACGGTGGGCGCCCCGCCGGCGATCGCGAACGCCGTGGTCGATGCGCTGTGGCATCTCGGCGTTCGCAACATCGACATCCCGATCACGCCGCAGAAGGTCTGGGGGATCCTCCACCAGAAGGGCCTCTCCTAGGGTCCGGCCCTCGAGATGAACGTGAATACCTTCGCCCGCGTCGCCGAGCTCGACGGTGCGGGGCGTCCGTTCGTGGTCGCGACCGTCGTGGCGGTGCGCAAGCCGACCTCGGCCCGACCGGGTGCCAGCGGGATCATCCACCCGGACGGCACGATCGAGGGCTGGGTCGGTGGCAGCTGTGCCCAGCCCGTGGTCGTCCGCGAAGGGCTGCGGGCGCTGGCCGACGGTCAGCCACGGCTGCTCCGCCTATCGAAGGACGGCCCGGCCGAGGGCCGCCGCGCCGATGGCGTGATCGAACTCGTCATGACCTGCCACTCGGGTGGCACGCTGGAGATCTACGTGGAACCGCATCTGCCCGCACCACAGCTCTGGATCGCCGGGACGACGCCGATCGCGGGGGCACTCGCGGCGCTGGGCGCGGCCGCCGGCTGGCGGGTCACGCTCATCGACCCGATCGCCGAAGCGGACGCCTTTCCGACCGCGCGTGTCCACGCCTCAGCCGACATCCGGGGCCTGGATCCGGATGCCTCGCCGTACGTCGTCGTCGCGAGCCAGGGCATCTGGGACGAGGAGGCCGTCGGACTGGCGCTGACCCGCGAGGCGTCGTACGTCGGCCTCGTCGCATCCCCGACGCGAGCGGCCGTCGTGCGCGACTGGCTGCGCGAAGAGACGACCGTGGGCGAGGACCGCATCGCGGCGCTCCGTGCTCCGGCCGGCCTGGACCTCGGCGCCGAGACCGCCGAGGAGATCGCCCTCTCGATCCTGGCCGAGCTGGTCCAGGTCCGTCGCGGGCGGGCGGACTTCGTCGCCTCGCCGGGTCCGGCGACCGTGGCCGGCGGGCTGCCCGACACCATCGATCTCGAACCCGTGATCGACGACATCGTCCTGCTCGATCCGGTCTGTGGCATGACCGTGGACCGGGCCCACGCCCGCCATCTCGCGGAACACGACGGGGTGGTCTACGCTTTCTGCTCCATCGGCTGCCGGACGCGGTTCATCCGCGAGCCGGCGTCGTATCTCGGTCCGGGGGTCGCCGCGGATCGATGATCCCCGGCATCTCGGAGACGTCGTGACCTTGCCCGCCCGCCGCTCCCGTTCACGCGCGCACCCCGTGCGCCGGTTCGCATGGCATGGGGCCATCGCCTCGCTGGCCATCCTCATCGTCGCGACCCTGGCCCCGGCCTCGGCGCTCGCGACGGACCGGACGCCCGCCCCGGCCGCGACGCCCGCCCCGGCCCGCCAGCCCGCCCCGGCCCGCCAGCCCGCCCCGGCCCGCCAGCCCGCCCCGGACCGGGCAGGAGAGGTGACCGTCATCCCGCAACTGACCTCGGATCGCGCCGTGGCCGTCGACCCGGTTCCGTCGGGCGCCGTCGGGGTCCAATCGAGCATCGGCTACTTCTACGGTGACGGATCGGTGGCGATCGTCGGTACCGTGTTCAATAACGCCTCCCTGCGCCGGCGGGCGATCCGGATCGAGGTGACGTACTTCAACGCCGCCGCTGCGCGGGTCGGGGAGATCGAGGACAACGTGATCCTCCACTCGGTGGCGCGCGGGAGCCTCGGGCCGTTCCTCCTGTTCGACGAGACGCCGCCCGGACCGCAATGCCCGCCGACCAGCCCACCAGCGAACTGTGTCGCGACGTACCGCATCCGCGTGGTCTCGAGCACCGCGGTCAGTACCCCGGCCGTGGGCGTCCTCAAGATCCTCGACAGCACGAGCACGGTGGTCGGTGACGTGCGACGGTTCGAGGGCACTATCCACAACCCGAACACCTTCTCGGTGGCAGGCGCCACGGCGATGGTCACCGCCTACAAGGCCAACGGCGATGTCATCGACGTGACGTACGCTCCTCCGGCCGGCGGCGGCTGGCTGCCCGCCGGCACGAGCGCTCCCTATCGACTCGACATCGCCGTCTCGGATGACCCCGAGCTCCTCTACCATCATGGTCGGATCCTGGCCGATGGCTTCCGTTCGGGGTCGACCTCGGCGTACGTGACCTCCTGGGCGAACTACTTCGACGACATCGCGACGGATCCCTTCCGGCACCACATCCTCTGGCTGGCCGAGGCGGGCATCACCGGCGGGTGCGCTCCCGGCCGGTACTGCCCGACGGCCAGCGTCCGGCGCGACCAGATGGCGTCGTTCCTGTCGCGCGCCCTCAAGTTGACCGGGAACGCGCCCGATCGCTTCGTCGACGACGAGGGCAACACCCACGAGCCAAGCATCAACCGGGTCGCGGCGGCCGGGATCACGGGCGGCTGCGCACCAAACCGGTACTGCCCGACCGCCACGGTCCGGCGCGATCAGATGGCGTCGTTCCTGTCGCGCGCCCTCGGCCTGACCGGCACCGCGCCGGACGCCTTTACCGACGACGAGGGCAACACCCACGAGCCGAGCATCAACCGGATCGCGGCGGCCGGCATCACCGGCGGCTGCGGTGGCGGCAAGTATTGCCCGGCGGCCAACGTGACCCGGGCCCAGATGGCCGCCTTCCTGCGACGAGCGTTCGAATGACGGTCGGCGGCGCCGGCCGCCAACCACAGTGGAGGAATTGATGCGCTTTGAAGGAACGGTCCAGATCGATGCCCCGCGCGACCGCGTCTGGGCGTTCGTCATCGATCCCAACCAGGTCGGCCAATGCGGTCCCGGCGTGGAGACGATCGAGGTCGTCGACGACACGCATTTCAAGGCGACGGCCAAGGTCGGGATCGGCTTCATCAGCGCGCGCTTCATCGTGAACATGGAGTTCGCCGAGGTGAGCGCCCCAGATGCGGCGACCATCAAGGCGCACGGCCAGGCGCCGGGGAGTGCCGTGGACGCGACCGCCCAGATGCGCCTGTCCGACGGTGAGGGCGGCGGCACGGTCATGGACTGGGAGGCCGACGTCAACATCGCCGGCACGCTCGCGAGCGTCGGCTCGCGCCTGATCGAAGGCACGGCGAACAAGATGATCGGCCAGACCTTCGACTGCATGAAGTCGAAGCTCGAGGCGGCACCGGCCAGCTGACACCCGACTCGGACGCCGCACGGGCATGGACCGGATCCAGCGGACTGTCGGACCGGTCGGCACGAACGTCCACGTGCTGGCCGACGAACGGTCGCGCGAGGCCATCGCCATCGATACCGCGACGCCGTCCCTCGCCTGGATCGCCGACGAGCTGGCCGCTCGGGACTGGACGCTGAAGCTCATCGTTTCGACGCACGGGCACTGGGACCACATCGGCGACAACGCCGCGGTGGCGGACCACACCGGCGCGGACATCGCCGTGCACCCGCTGGACCGCGAGCGCCTGACCGACCCGCAGCCGCTGTGGGCGCCGTTCGAGATCGTGCCGTCGGTGCCCGCCGTGGACCTCGCCGAGGGCGGCGAGGTCCGATTCGGGGACGTCCGCCTCACCGTGCTGCACACGCCAGGCCACACCGAGGGGTCCGTGTGTCTGTACGACCCCGACGCCGGCCTGCTGTTCAGCGGCGACACGTTGTTCGCCGGCGCCTGGGGCCGGGTCGACCTGCCGGGCGGCGACGCGGCCGCGATGGCTGCCTCGTTGGCCCGTCTCAGCGAGCTACCGGACGCGGTCGGGGTGTTCCCGGGTCATGGAGTGGCCACCACGATCGGACGGGAGCGGGCCTGGCTGGAGCTCGTGCGCGACGGTGGTCGCCTGTTCGCGTGACAGCCGCGAGGCCTAAGTCAGACCGGGGCGTCCTGCGTCACGACGGTGACCGGCACCGTGACCGCATGGCGCAATCGGGTCGGGACGTCCTCGCCGAGCCAGCGCGAGACCCCGCGCGGCAGGGTCGACACGATGACCTCGTCGATCTCGCGATTACGCACCGCATCCCGCACGGCCATCACCGGATCAGGGTCGCCGATCTCGCCGTCGGCCTCGGCGCCGAGCACCCGGAGACGCGCCAGGACCTCGTCGAGCCGGTCCTGGGCGGCCATCCGTGACGCCTCTTCATCCCAGGTGAGCCGGCCGCCGATCCGGGTCAGCGGCACGACGACGTGGGTGCGGACCGGTCCATCGGCCATCCGAGCCTCGATCGCGTCGGCGAGCGACCGGCTGGTCAGGGTCTGGTTGGCCACGATCAGGTAGGAACGCACGATCGGATCCTCCACGCGTTCCCGTCATGATGCCATGCCTCGCGATGCGGGCCGGTGGTACGCGATCGACCGCATGTGGACCTCGAAGCCGAGACCCTCGTACAGCCCGAGCGCACCGGTCGGACTCTCCGCGTCGACGCCGAGCATCGCCTCGGTCATGCCGGCCGCCCGGAGCCGCCGCAGCGATTCCGCGGTGATCGCCCGGCCGAGGCCCGCGCCGACGCCACGGCCGCCGCACGCTGATGTGCTCGAGCCAGCCGCGCGTGACCCCGAGCTTCTCGTTCTCGTCCGGCCAGATCCAGTTCTGGACCACGCCGGCGATCTCCTCGCCGTCCCACGCCACGACCCACAGGTCGGTGTCGAGGTCGCTGCTCCGGAACAGGTTCCGGAAGTCCTCGTCGGTCATCTCGCGCGACTGCCAGTGGTCCCGGAACGCCTCGGCCTCGGCATCGAAGATGGCGCGGTGCTGGTCGGGCGTGACCGGCCGGACCTCGACGCCCTCGGGCAGGGGAGCGTCGGGGATGTCGTCCAGGGTCGGCCGGCGCATCATGAAGAACCAGCGCAACGGCGTGAAGCCGGCCCCCTCGAGCAGGGCCATGTGCCCGACCTCGGTCTCATCGACGAAGCCGCGCGGTTCGAACGGTCGGCCGTCCGGCTCCTGCTCGCCGCGTTCGGCGGCCCGGCGCAGGTTCTCGCGCAGGAGCACGGACCCGAGTCCTCGGCGACGGTGGGCCGGGTGGACGTGGCCCGAGATGTGGAACACGGCCACGCCGTCGCGGACGGTCCGCTCGACCGCCGCCTCGGCGACGATCTCTCCATCGACCTCGGCGAGGACGACGTCCTCGGCGAAGACGCAGCGCGGTCGAGTCCTCGAGGTCCTCGCGGACCTGCGTCGCGGTCGGGATCCACGGCACGCGATCCTCGGTGTTGGCCGCGCCGATCAGCCGGGCCATCGCCTCGAAGTCGGCGTCGTCGCCGCGCGGCCGTCGGAACCGGAGCCCGTCGATCGCCGGGGCATCGGCGAGTTCGAGCCAGGTCGTCGGGTCGGTCGTCGTATCGGTCGTCATGGCGTGATCTCCGTGGTCGAGCCGTCCCCGGTGGACGGCACGGGCTTGGTCCAGTCGATGGAGGTGCTCGCGATCTCGAAGCCGAGCGAGCGGTACAGCTTCTCGGCCTGATTGGGGTTGAGCCCGTCGACGCCGAGGTAGGCGCTCGACATGCCGTGGTCGCGCAGGCGGACCAGGGTCCGGGCGATCAGCGCGCGGGCGAGCCCGCGGCGACGCCACGCCGGACGCGTGAAGACGGAGTCGACGATGCCGCGCTCCCGGCCGTGGTGGGCGTTCTCCGCCGGGTCGATCTTGCCCAGGACCGCGCCCGCGATCTCGTCGCCGTCGAAGCCGACCACCCACAGCGACGGGTCCTGGTGCGGGTCGGCGAGGAACTCCTCCCAGTCCTCCTCCGTCGGCTCCGGCTCCGTCCGGTGGTCGCGGAAGCCATCCGCCGCGGCATCCCACACGCGACGCCGCGATGCCGGGTCGGTGCCGAGCGGGCGGACGACCAGCCCGTCCGGCAGGGGCAGCTCCGGGATGTCGTCGAGGGTCGGACGAACCATCTCGTAGCCATGACCCGCACGGGTCCAGCCCGCTCGTTCGAGCAGGGCGATGGCCCCCGCGTCCTCGCCGTAGGTGAACGCCTGCATCTGCGATGGCCTGGTCCCGTTGTCCGGAAGAGCGGCGGCCTTGGCGGCCAGCCTGGCCTCCGACCAGCCGAGCATCGCGGTCCCGATCCCCTGTCGCCGCTCCCCTGGGTCCAGCAGGCAGACCGTCACGAACGTGCGGCTGCCGTCGGTCAGTTCGCGCCACTCGACACGGGCGTAGCCGATGATCCGGTCGGCCCGCTCGACGAGGAGGATGTCCAGGTCGCGGTCGCAGTTCACGAGATGGTCGTAGTGGATGGCCATCCCCTCGGCCGTGATGACCTCCTCGATGCCGGCGTCGTCCCGCGTGGCCTGGTTGGCGGCGGCCATGCCGGGGTAGTCGGTCGATCCGCGGAAACGCCGGAACCGCAGCCCCGGGATCTCGGGTCGATGCGGAACGATGACCTCGTCGGCTAGCGTGGTGGCCATCAGCGGTCCTCCCCGTACTTGTCGTGCATCTTCCGAGCGGCGGCCTTGTGGATCGACTTCCACCGTCGAGCCTCCTCGGCCCGGGCGCGTGGGTCGACCTTGCGTTCGGCGTGGGCCAGCTCCCGCTCGAGCTTGCGCTGGCTGTCGAGGCGTTCCTGGCTCAGCGTCCCGTCGACGAGGGCCGCGCGAACCGCGCAACCGGGCTCGCCGTCGTGGCGGCAGTTGCTGAACCGGCAGGACGTGGCGAGGTCGTCGATGTCGTCGAAGGCGGTATCGACACCCTCATCCGCGCCGGCGACCTCGAGCGAGCGGATGCCCGGCGTATCGATGAGCAGCGCGCCCCCCGGCAACCCGAACAACTCGCGGTGGGTCGTGGTGTGGCGTCCGCGCGAATCGTCCTCGCGGACCGCAGCCACCGCCTGGCGCTCCTCGCCGAGGAGCGCGTTCACGAGCGTGGACTTGCCGACCCCCGACGATCCGAGCACGACCGCCGTGCGTCCGGCCGACAGGTGCGGGGCGAGATCGGTGAGATGGTCGCCGGTCAATGCGGACAGTACGACGACCGGGACGCCCGGCGCGACGGCTTCGACGGCCACCAGCCGGCCGTCGAGGTCGCGGGCGATATCGGCCTTGTTGAGCACGACGACCGGCGTCACGCCGCTCGACCACGCGACCGCGAGGTAGCGCTCCAGGCGCCGCAGGTTGAAGTCGCCGTCGAGGCCGGCGACGAGGAAGGCCGATGTCGACGTTCGCGGCGATGACCTGCTCGTCCACCAGGTTGCCGGCTGTCCGGCGGCTCGCGTCGGCCGCGCTGCGAACGAACGCCGCGCGACGGGGCAGGACGGCCGCGATCACCGCGGGATCGTCCCGTCCGGCCTGCGCGCCGGTGGGTTCGAGCACCACCCAATCCCCGACGGCCGGGTAGTCCGACGCGGCCAGGGCGTCGTAGCGGAAGCGGCCCGACACGGCCGCCGGTCGGTCAGGCCCGACGCCGTCACGGACGATCGCGGTCTCCTTGTGGACGGCCACGACCCGGGCGGGCTGCCGGCCCGTCGTCCCGAAGGGCACGAAGACGGCCTCCCACTCGGCATCCCAGCCGAGGACCGCGAGGTCCGCTCCGACGACGGTCGGGACGATGGCCGGCAGGGTCATGTCAGCCGACCCGCTTGAGCTTGCCGGTGCGCTTGGCGTAGCGCTCGGCGCGGGAGAACGCCCACAGCCCGAACGGGATGAGGACGACGCCCGCGAGAAGCAACGGCCAGACGAGGTACAGCAGCTCATCGATCGGGGTGCCGTCCACGAGTCCGGCCCGTACGCCTTCGAGGACGTACGTCGCCGGCGACAGGTACGACAGGACCTGCATCCATTCGGGCAGGATCTCGACCGAGTAGTACACGCCGCTGACGAGCAGCAGGCACGACTGCAGCACGAACGTCATCTGCGCGCCGCGCTCCACGTACAGCAGCGGCAGGATGGCGGCGATCATGGCGATGCCGACGAAGCTGAACGAGCCGAGCAGCATGAACGCGGCCGCAGTCGCCGGATTCGCGTTCGAGAAGTCGAGCTGCGGGAAGAACAGCACGAGCGCCACGAAGATGACGGCTGTGTGGACCAGGCCGTACGCCATCGCGTACAGCACCGAGCCCAGCAGCTGAGCCCAGCGTCGGACGGGCGCCATGAAGGTGTACTCGAGGGTGCCCTCCCATCGCTCCACGGCCACGGTCTCCGCGATCCAGCTGAAGACGACCGAGAGGTAGTTCCAGAAGATCGCTCCCACCATCAGGTTCAGCAGCAGCGTCGGGCTGCCCTGGTCGGCACCGATGAGCGAGATCGAGAGCGCGCCCGCGACGGAATAGACCAGGAAGGCGAGTTCCCAGCCCCAGTAGCGGCGAGTCAGGAAGAAGTTGCGCTCGATGAAGGCGTACGAGGCCTTCAGCTCATGGGCGACGATGGTCACGGGAGGATCTCCTTGGGTTGTCGGGGAGCTGACCCGGCCCTACCGGGACCGAGCCAGCTCGAGTGACGGCTCCGCGGCGATCCGCTGACCGACCGCGATCAAGCGGTGGCCGACGGAGCGGCGGATGGACGGACGGGGTGTCGCGAAGCGGCGCTCGCGCGCGGCTCGATCGATCTCCCGCCGCTGGTGCTCGCGCGCCAGCGCGAGGACTGTGAAGTCGTGGATCTGCATGGTTATCACCTCCCTTCTGTCGATCATTCGTCGTCGCCGCTCTCGTCCTCTTCGACGTCGTCGTCGAGGGAGCGGCCGGTGTAGGTCATGAACACGTCCTCGAGGGTCGTATCGCGGCCAAGGCGGGCGCTGGTCTGTGCCTTGAGCTCGGTCGGGGTGCCCTCGGTGATGATCCGGCCGTCGTTGAGGACCGTGATCCGCGCACAGAGGCGCTCGGCCTCCGCCAGGTCGTGGGTCGTCAGGACGATCGTCGCGTCATGGGTCTGGTTGATCTCCTCGATGAAGGTCTGGACATCGAGCTTGCTGCGCGGGTCCAGGCCGGTGGTCGGTTCGTCCAGGAGCAGGAGCGTCGGGCTGGTCAGCAGGGCCCGCGCGATCGCGACCTTCTGCTGCATCCCTCGGCTCATCTGCTCCACGGGTCGGCCGGTTCGCTTCTCGGCGATGCCGAGCCGGCCCATGATCGAGATGGCGTCGCGTCGGGCGGTGGCCCCGTCGAGGCCGTACAGCCGTGCCGCGAACATCAGGTTCTCCATGGGGCTGAGCTTCTTGAAGAAGGCGGCGTCGACGCTGACCCGGTTGATCACGCGTTTGACCGCCATCTCCTCGCGCTCGATGTCGTGGCCGAAGACCTCGACCCGACCCTCGTCGAGGGTCAGCAGCCCGCTGATGAGGCGGATGAGCGTCGACTTGCCCGAGCCGTTGGCGCCGAGGACCCCGTGGATGTCGCCGCGCTCGAGGCGCATCGACACATTCGAGATCGCGACGACCGGCTTGCGCTTGCGGCCCACGACGAAGGACTTGCTGACGCCCTCGATGAGCAGGGCCGGCACGGCGGACGTCACGGTCGAGGCGGCCGGCGTGGCCACCGGGGTCGTGCTCTTCAGTTCGTTGGTCAGGGTGGCAGTCACTTCGTGGCTCCAGGGTTGCGTGGGTGACGGGTGGTTCCGGAGTTCCGGACATGGAACGAGCCGCGGGCCTCGTCCGACAGTTCGTCGGGTGGCCTCGCGGCTCGTGGTGTCCGTCCTGGGTCTGCCCGGCGGGGCAGGGAAGGGCATCAAAAAAGCCGGGGGCCTGATCTGGCCCACGGCTCGGGTTCTGTCCGGAAGGCGGTCCTGCCGCCTGCGGCTAGCTCGAGATGGGCACAGATCTCCCGCGATCCGCAGCGCCGTCGGGCGCCTTGGTCGATCGGAGATTCAGCAGCATCTTCATTCGGAGACCGCCTCCAAACTGAGCTAGACGAGGGCGGGCGACTTGCACGCCAGCGGGCAGTCTAGGCGTCGCGTCAAGGCCGTGTCAACCTCGGCGGATGACGATGTCGGACAGGCGACAGATGACGTAGGTGCGGGGTCCGTGAGCCGCGCCGGACGCGATGCCGGCTCAGCCGGGCCGGGCCCTGAGCGCGCGACGGACGATCGGGCGGACCGGGCTGGTGGCGTTCCACTGGCGCCGTTCCACGATGTCGAATCCGGCCCGCTCGTACATGGCGAGCGTGCCCATGTACGCGTTCGCGGACGGGATCCGCCCGCCGTTCGAGGTGTCCACGGGGTAGGCCTCCAGCATCGTCGCCCCGTGGTCGCGGGCGTAGTCGATGGCGGCATCGAGGAGGGCTGCGGCGACGCCCTGGCCGCGCGACTTCCGCCCGACGACGAAGCACACGATCGACCACACGGGCTTCTCGTCGACGGGTGCCAGCACCTTCGAGTACGCGAGCCGCTCGTAGTCCTCGCGCGGGCCGAGGCTGACCCAGCCGACCACGACCCCGTCGTCGTACGCGACGAGTCCCGGTGCGTGGCGCTGCCGTTCGCCCTCGACAGCAGCAGCCGTCAGCACCTTGCGGTTCTCGGGCCCGGTCGAGTTGGAGAAGTCCCGACCGCGGACCCGGAACGAGGCGCACCAGCACCACTTCGGGTCGCCGCCCTGGTCGAAGAGGCTGGCCAGGTCGGCGATGCGCGTCGGGCGTCAGCGGCTGGATGTCGAGATCCATGGGTCGATGGTAGGCACATCCGTGACGATTCGTGACAGGTTCTCTCCGGCGAGAGGGCCGCTCGAGCGACGTCTGTGTGCTTCTCAGACTGCAGGACGACCCCGAGGGACCAGCGGGCGAGTCCCGCGGGCCGAAGTGAGGGCTCCGGTCGCGCCAAGAGCGCGGAAACGTGCCTGAGGGGCCCGCTTCTGGCGCGGGAGACAACGAGCCCGCCGCTTCGAGCGGATCCTGCCGACTGGGAAGCACGCGGCGGACCCCGCGCGCCGTACCGACCCGGACCGTTTGACGCTCCCCGGGGTCGGCCGTACGCTCACGGCCCGAGCCGACAGCCATCCCTCACGTTCGGAGACACCCTTGGCCGACACCTCGCCCGCGCGGGGCCGATGGGCCGTCCGCCACGTCCCGCCGACGCCGCGCTCCATCGTGGAGCTGATCCGTGCCGGCACGCTCGATGCCGAGCTGGCGGCGACGCTGTGGGTGCTCCTCGAAGGCCGTGTGCCGATCATCGTCGCGGCCGCGGAAGGGGGCACCGGCAAGACCACGTTGCTCACCGCGCTCCTGGATTTCCTCCCGCCGAGCGCGCGGACCGTGGAGCTCGATGGCGCGATGGAGACGTTCGACTGGCTGCCGCAGGCCCCGGAGCTCGGCTGGCGGCGGCACCGCGCACTCGGCGGGCCGGACCGTGCCCTCGAGGAGCCGGCAGGTCATCGGCACCGCGACGATCCACCGATCCGCCCCGATGACACGGTCCTGCTCATCCCCGAGCTGTCCGACCACCTCCCGTCGTACACCTGGGGCGCCGAGGCACGCATCGCGATCCGGGCCGCCAGCATCGGGTACGGCCTGGCCGCGACCATCCACGCCGACGCCCTCGACGAGGTGTTCGACGCCCTCAGTCGACCGCCAGTCGAGCTCGGCGACGACGAGCTGTCGCGCCTGGGCACCGTGCTGATCCTGCGCCGCGTCGGTGACGGCCTCCGGCGGGTCGTGGCCGCCCACTACGTCCGCCCGACCGTCCGCGACGAGCACGGTCATGTGCAGCGTCTCGGCCCGGCGGTCCTGTCGACCTGGGACCCGGACCACGACCGGTTCGAGCACTTCGGCTGGGGCATCACGCCCGAGCTCGCGCGGCGCGTCGGTCGCCGGGCCGGCGACTTCGAGCTCGAGGTCGATCGACGACGCGACTACCTCGGCGGACTCGCCCAGGCCGGCATCGTCGACGTCGGCGCCGTGCGCGCCGCCATCGATGGCTATCGAACGACCACGTCCGCCTCGATCAGCGCCTCCATCCCGAACTGAGGTCCCTCATGCCGAGCCCGTCCCGCCCCGCCACCATCGCCGAGTTGCGGGCCGCCGGCTGGCGATCGCGGACCGTCAAGGAGGAGCTTCGGACGAATCTCCTGGAGCGGTTGGCGAGCGGCGCCGAGGTGCTGCCGACCATCGTCGGGTTCGAGGAGACCGTGCTCCCAGCGATCGAGAACGCGATCCTCGCCGGGCACGACCTGGTCTTCCTCGGGGAGCGCGGGCAGGCCAAGACACGGATGGCGCGGCTGCTCGTGGGCCTCCTCGACGAGTGGCTGCCGATCGTCCGCGGCGGCGAGCTCAACGACGACCCGTACGGACCGGTCTCGCCCGCCGGGCGGGCGCATCGTGGAGCGCGATGGCGAAGCCACCGCGATCGACTGGCTGCCGCGCGACCGCCGCTATGCCGAGAAGCTCGCGACGCCCGACATCACGATCGCCGATCTCATCGGCGAAGTCGACCCGATCAAGGTCGCCGAGGGGCGCTACCTCTCCGACGAGCTGACCCTCCACTACGGCCTCATCCCGCGTGCGAACCGCGGCATCGTGGCGATCAACGAGCTGCCCGATCTGGCGGAGCGGATCCAGGTCGGCCTGCTCAACGTGCTCGAGGAGCGCGATGTGCAGATCCGCGGGTTCACCGTCCGGCTGCCGCTCGACCTCTATGTCGTCGCCTCGGCCAACCCGGAGGACTACACGTCGCGCGGCCGGATCATCACGCCGCTCAAGGACCGGCTCGGGTCGCAGATCCGAACGCACTACCCGCGGACGCTGGGCCAGGAGATGTCCATCGTTCGCCAGGAAAAGCACCGGTTCGAGGCCGCCGATGGCGCGCCCACCGTCGTGGTGCCGCCGTTCATGGAGGAGGTGGTCGCGGAGCTGACCCACCTGGCCCGCCGCTCCCCGGAGATCAGCCAGCGGTCGGGCGTGTCGGTCCGCGTGTCCGTCGCGAACATGGAGGTCCTGGAGGCGGCCGCGCTCAAGCGGGCGATCCGTCTCGGGGAGTCGCTTGCCGCGCCGCGCGTCTCCGACCTGGGTTCGGTCGTGGCCTCCACCGTCGGCAAGGTCGAGCTGGAGTCGGTGGGGGACGAGGCGCCCGAGGAGCGGGTCGTCGAGCGGCTCATCACCAAGGCGCTGTACGCGACGTTCACGCGACGCGTCACGGTCGACGACCTGGATGCGGTCGTCGAGGCGTTCGAGGAAGGCTTCACTGTTGAGACCGGCGAGCGGACGCCGTCGCGCGAGTACGTGGCATGGGCCCGGGAAGTGCCCGGCCTGCGCGAGGCGGTCCGGGATCTCGGCACGTTCGATGTGACCGATGGGGCCGAGGAACCGGCGGTGGTGGCGTCGGCCGTCGAGTTCCTGCTCGAAGGCCTGCACCTGGCCCGGCGGCTCAACAAGGAGCGCGTCCCGGGCGGGACGATCTACCACCGATGACAGCAGAACAGGCCTGCCTCCCGCGTCACCCGCATTCGCTCGGAGCGATCGATTTCGGCCTCTGCAACGTTTGGGTGTGCGGAGTGGGCCGGCGAACGCAGTATCTGGCGGGGTCGCCATCGAACCATCGCCCGCAGCGATGGGGCGACCGCGGGGTGAACGGCGCAGGCCCGCTGTGCGCCGCTTCGGGCCGGAATCCATCGCGGGGAGCGATGGCCGTGGCCGGGATGACACCGGGATGACGCGCCTACTCGCCCGATCCGCGGGACCTCGGCGGCCGGGTGCCACCGGCTCGTTTCGCCGAGGAGGATGTGCTCGCGAGGCGGGCTCGCTATTCGCGCTGGGACGGCAGCCAGCAGCTGCCCGATCTCGATGCCGACGAGATCCTCGAGGCGCTCAGTCGACGACGTCATGGCCGAGGGCGACCTGGCCGAGGCGCTCCGCCGGCTCATGGAACGTGGCTGGCGCAGCGGCGACCCGACCCGCCCGGATCTGGCCGGGCTCCAGGAGCTGATGGATCGACTCGCCCGGCGCCGCGAGGAGCTGCGCGAGCGGTTCGATCTGGGCGACGTCCTCGGCGACATCCGGCGCGAGCTCGACGAGATCGTTGCGCAGGAGCGGGCCGGCGTCGAGCGCCGTCTCGAACGCTCGAGCGCGAATCCCTCGGCGCCGACGGACGGAGCCGCCGCGAAGGACCCCGCTGCGGCCACAGACCCCGCACCGGGCACAGACCCGGCGGCCGGCAAGGACCCAGCCGATCCCGCCTCCGCGACGCCCGACCCGGACCTCCAGAAGATGCTGCGCGACGTCGCGGCCAAACGACTGGACCGGCTCGACGCCCTTCCGCGCGATGTCGGCGAGCGGATCCGCGACCTGCGCGAGTACGACTTCCTGGAGCCCGAGGCCCGCGCTCGATTCGATGAGCTGGTGGAGCGCCTCGGCAAGCAGGTCCTGGACCAATTCGTCGGTGGGATGAGCGAAGCGATCCGGTCCACCACGCCCGAGGACCTGGCGGCGAACCGCGAGATGGTCCGCGACCTCAACCAGCTCATCCGCGAGCGCATCGGCGGTCACGAGCCGGACGTCCGCGAGTTCCTCGCCAAGCACGGCCGGTTCTTCCCGGGCGCCCAGACCTTCGACGACATCATCGACCAGCTGGCCCAGCGGATGGCCGCCATGCAGTCGCTCATGCGCTCGATGAGCCCGGAGCAGCGGGCCGAGCTCGAATCGATGATGGAGGCGCTGCTGCGCGACGACCGGCTGCTGATCGACCTGCAGGAACTCGCCTCGAACCTGGATCTGCTGCTCCCCGGCGGCCTCGGCGACCGCGTCCGGTTCGATGGCGACGAGCCGCTCTCGCTCGACGGCGCCCTCGCCCAGATCGGCCGGCTCCAGGCGATGGAGCGACTGGAGGACGCCCTCACCGACATCGAGGCGCCCGGGCGATCTCGCTCGGATCGATCGCGACGAGGTGCGCGACCTCATGGGTGACGAGGCGGTCCGCGATCTGGACGCGCTCGACGAGCTGGCCCGGCGCCTCGAGGAGGCCGGCTACCTGACGCGCGACGGCGAGCGGCTCGAGCTCACGCCGCGCGGCAGTCGCAAGATCGGCCAGAAGGTGCTCGACGACCTGTTCGCGAGGCTGCAGCGGGACGCGTTCGGGGGCCACCGGATCGATCGGGCCGGGCGCGGTGGCGAGCGCGACGAGACGACCAAGCCGTACGAGTTCGGCGACCCGTTCCACCTGGACCTGCGGGCGACGCTGACCAACGCCCTGGCCCGCGACGAGAACGCGCCGTCGCGCCGGCGGGGCGCGGGGCATCCACCTGACGCCCGACGATTTCGAGGTCTACCGGACGGAGCAGATGACGCGCACGGCGACCGTGCTCCTCGTGGACATGAGCCGCTCGATGCTGTTGCGCGGCTGCTTCCTGGCGGCCAAGAAGGTCGCGGTCGCGCTCGACACGCTGATCCGGACGCAGTACCCGCGCGACCACCTGTCGGTCATCGGGTTCGCCTACTACGCCCGCGAGATCCGGCCTGGCGCGCTCGCCGAGCTCACCTGGCACGGCTACGAGTACGGCACGAACCTCCAGCACGGCCTGCTGCTGGCCCGCCGGATCCTCGCCCGCGAGGCCGCCGCGAACAAGGAGATCGTCGTCATCACCGATGGCGAGCCGACCGCCCACTTCGAGGACGGCCAGGTCGAGTTCAGCTACCCGCCGACGCGGCGAACGATCAACGAGACCCTCCGCGAGGTACAGCGCTGCACGAAGGAGGGCATCACGATCAACACGTTCATGCTCGAACGGTCGCGCGCCCTGACCGAGTTCGTCGCCCACATGACGAAGCTCAACCGTGGTCGGGCGTTCTACGCGACGCCGGAACGACTCGGCGAGTACGTGCTGGTCGACTTCGTCGGGCGGCGTTCGAAGCGGGTGTCGTAGCGGCTATCCTCCGTGCCGTGGCACGGCCGTCGGCCGGCCGGGTGAGGGAGGGTTCGATGGATCTGGCCTGGTTGTTCCCGTGGCTGCTGTTCCTGCACGTGCTTGGGCGCGATCGTGGCGTTCGGGCCGACGTTCGCGTTCTCGTTCATCGGGGCCGACGGGTGGCGCGGAGCCGCAACATGCCAATTTCGCGACTCGGGTGTCGCACACGATCTCGGCGCAAGCTCGTCTACCCGATCGGGATCACCCTGCCGATCACCGGGCTGGCGATCATGGCGGTGCGACAGATCAACCCGCTGGCGCGGCCGTACTGGTGGCTCGCGCTCGCGATCGTCCTCTACGTCATCGCGTACGGCTACTCGTTCTTCGTGCAGCGCAAGCTGGTCGAACGCGTGATCGAGATCACGTCGACGCCACCGCCGCCCGGCGCGAGCGGGCCGCCACCGGAGCTCATGGCCCTCGTCAAGCGCATCCAGCGCGGCGGCATGATGCTCGGCATCCTGCTCGTGGCGATCGTCTTTCTGATGGTCGTGAAGCCGACGATCTGAGGGATCGCACGGCCGCTCGTCGCGAGGGCGCCGTACCATGGACGGCGCAACGACCACCGAGGAGACCCCCGACCGATGCCCCACGTCGCGACCTCGACCGCCGACCTGCTCACGACGATCCGCGCCGCGGCGCATCTCGACGGCGACGTCCTCGTCATCGACGACGAAGCGGCCTTCCGATCGACCGCCATCCGCGATCTCGCCTGGACCGCGGCCTTCTCGACCGACGAGGCGACGACCGCTGCCGCGCAGTGGATCGTCTGGGAGGCGAGCCAGGCGCTCGGCGCCCGCAGCGCCAGCATCCAGGATCTGTACACGGCCCGCGCCCGCGGCGAAGTGTCCGGGTTCACGGTCCCGGCCATCAACCTGCGCGCGCAGACATTCGACATGGCCCGCACGGCCCTCGAGGCCGCCGCGAGCGCCGACGTCGGTGCGGTCATCTTCGAGATCGCCCGCAGCGAGCAGACCTACACGTACCAGCGGCCCATCGACTTCGCGACGTCCGTCCTCGCCGGCGCCATCGCGGCCGGCTGGCGCGCCCCGGTCTTCATCCAGGGCGACCACTACCAGTTCAACGCCAAGAAGTACGCCACCGACCCCGAAGGCGATGACCGAGGAGATCCGGCGCGCCTGCCGGCTCGCCATCGACGCCGGCTATCGCAACATCGACATCGATTCCTCGACGCTCGTCGACCTCTCCAAGCCGACCGTCGACGAGCAACAGCGCGAGAACTACCGCCGGGCGGCCGAGCTGACCGCGCTGATCCGGACGCTCGAATCGGACGGGGTCACGGTCAGCGTCGGTGGCGAGATCGGCGAGGTCGGGTTCGCAGAACTCGAACGCCGAAGAGCTGCGCGCCTATCTCGACGGCTATCGGCGAGAGCTCGATGCCAGGGTGCCGGGCGCCGTTGGCGTCAGCAAGGTCAGCGTCCAGACCGGCACCAGCCACGGCGGCGTGCCACTCCCCGATGGTGGCGTCGCGGAGGTCAAGCTGGACTTCGAGGTCCTGCGCGAGCTCGGTGAGATCGCCCGCGGCTACGGTGCTGCCGGGGCCGTGCAGCACGGTGCGTCGACCCTGCCCGACGAGCTGTTCCACCGCTTCCCGGCGGTCGAGACGGCCGAGATCCACCTCGCGACCGGTTTCCAGAACGCCCTGTTCGAGCACCCGGCGTTCCCCGAGGAGCTCCACCGCAGGATCGAGGCCTGGTGCTTCGAGAACGCCGCCGACGAGCGCAAGCCCGGCCAGACGGACCAGCAGTTCATCTACACGACCCGCAAGAAGGCGATCGGGCCGTTCAAGCGCGAGCTGTGGGACCTCCCGACCAAGGACGAGATCCTCGCGGCGCAGCGGCGCAAGATCTCGTTCCTGTTCACGGAACTCGGCGTCAACGGGTCTCGCGAGATGATCGCGACCTACATCCGCCCCGTGGAACTGCATCGGCCGATCCCGGACGCCTTGCGCGAGGCGGTCGCGGCGGGCTGATCGGCCGTTCGCACCGAACTGGAGAGCTTGTCGATGACCGTCACCTCGAACCCGGAAGCGGCGGCCCAGGCGCGCCGCGACGAGCTCGCCGGCCGCCTGATGGGTGCCGCGCTGGGCGCCCTCGACCTGCAGGCCGTCTACCTCGGCGATCGCCTCGGCCTCTACCGGGCACTGGCCGATGACGGGACGGCCACCCCGGCCGAACTGGCCGAACTGGCCGGCATCCATCCTCGCTACGCCCGGGAATGGCTCGAGCACCAGGCCGTCGGCGGCATCCTCGACGTGGACGACGTGGCGGCCGACCCCGAGGCCCGTCGCTACTCCTTGCCCGACGGCCATGCCGCCGTGCTCATCGAGCCGGACAGCCCCTGGCTCGTCGCTCCGATCGCCCGCTTCCTGGTGGGCAGTGCCCAGACGATGCCCGCGCTGCTCGAGGCCTACCGAACCGGCGCCGGTGTCGATTGGGCCGACTACGGCCCGGACGTGATCGAGGCCCAGGAGGCCCTCAACCGGCCGCAGTTCGCGAACTTCGTCGGGGACTGGATCGGGGCGCTGCCGGACATCGCCGCGCGGCTGCGAGACGGGGACGGCCGGGTCGCGGACGTGGCCTGCGGCACGGGCTGGTCGTCGATCTCGATCGCCCGTGCGTTCCCGGGGATCCATGTCGACGGCATCGATATCGACGCCGGTTCGATCGAGCGTGCGAAGGCGCACGCCGAGCGCGAGGCGATGACCGACCGGGTCGCGTTCCTGTTCGCCGATGCGGCCAACGCCGAGGGCGCCGGCCGATACGACCTCGTCACGATCTTCGAGGCCGTCCACGACATGTCGCAGCCGGCCGAGGTCCTCGCCACGGCCCGCAAGCTGCTCGCGCCCGGCGGCGCGGTGCTCATCGCCGATGAACGGGTCGCGGAGACGTTCACCGCGCCCGGCGACGAGGCGGACCGGATGTTCTACGGCTACAGCGTCGTGGGCTGCCTCGCCAACGGCCTGGCCGATCAGCCGTCGGTCGGGACCGGGACCGTCCTGCGGCCGGCGGCCATGGAGGTGATCGCCCGCGAGGCCGGCTTCACCGGCTTCACCGTCCTCCCGACCGAGCACGACAGCTTCCGCTTCTATCGACTCGATCCCTAAGCGTCCGAACGTTGCAAATCCCGCACGCGGCGGGGCGTCGGCGGCCGAATTACGGTCATTGACGGGGCCGGACACGGTGCTATCCTCGCGCAGTTCCGCCGCCGCTTGAGGGAGCCGGAGGCGGACGACCCCAGGCGTCCTCGCGTCACTCCCCGGTATGCAGGCTCGCGCCCAAGGCGCGGCGGGTAGGAGGAGGAGATCGTGGCGGGATCGGTCAACAGCCAGGACGTCGCCGCGCGCGACGACGCGCAGCTGCGCGCTCTCGGGATCAAGCCCGAGCTGCGTCGCACGCTGGGATTCCTGTCGAACTTCGCGATCGCCTTCAGCTTCATCAGCGTCTCGACCGGGTCATTCGGCAACTTCGGCGTCGGGATCGGGCTCGGTGGCCCGGCCTTCTTCTGGTCGTGGCCGATCGTCGTCGGCGGTCAGTTGCTGGTGGCCCTCGTGTTCGCCGAGCTGGCCAGCCACTTCCCCGTGGCGGGCTCCATCTATCAGTGGTCGAAGCGACTGTCGAACCGGACGCTGGGCTGGTTCACCGGCTGGTTCTACTTCTGGGCGCAGGTCGTGACGGTCAGCGCGGTCGCGGTCATCGTCGGCTACGTCATCGCCGGGTTCACCGGCGGCGGCCAGGAGTTCCTCGACTCGCCGTCGCCGCTCGGCGTCGGCAGCATGCACACGTTCATCGCCCTGACGACCCTCCTGATCACCACGCTGATCAACGCGTACGGCGTCCGGCTTCTCTCGATCCTCAACAATATCGGTGTCGCCACCGAGATCCTCGGCATGGTGGTCTTCGCGCTCGTCCTGCTGTTCTTCGCCAACACCCAGCCGGTGTCGGTGCTGTTCGAAACCGGCGGCGCGGAGCAGGCCACGAATGGCAACTACCTGGCGGCGTTCGCCCTCGGCATGTACATGTCGATCTTCATCCTGTACGGCTTCGATACGGCCGGCACGTTCGGCGAGGAGACGCTCGATGCGAGCCGGCAGGCTCCGCGGGGCGTCATCTCGTCCGTGCTGATCTCGGGCCTCGTCGGCGTGATCTTCTTCGCGGCCGTCATCCTGGCCATCCCGAGCGTCCCGGACACGATGGCGGAGGGGCTTGCTGGTGGGTTCCCGATCGCGACGATCATCACTGGTCACCTCGCGACGGAGCTGGTCGCCGGGATCACGGTCGGTGAGCTGTACCTGCTGGTGATCCTGGCCTCGGTCTTCGTCTGCACGCTCGCGATCCAGGGCGCGGCCACCCGGATGATGTTCTCGATGGGGCGCGACCGGCATCTGCCGCTCGGCGGCGTGTGGGGTCACGTCAACCAGACGTTCCGGACCCCGGCCAACGCGGCGATCGCCGTCGGGATCCTGGCGGCGCTGCCGATCCTCGTCACCGGCCCGTTCGGCGGGTTCGTGCTGTCGATCTGTGCAACCGGGCTCATCTACCTCAGCTATTTCCTGTGCAACCTCGGCGTCCTGATGGCGCGCCGCGGTGGCTGGCCGCGCCAGAAGGCCTGGTTCAACCTGGGACGCTGGGGCACGCCGGTCAACATCCTCGCCCTCGTCTACGGCGGGGTGATGATCCTCAACATCGCCTTGTGGAACGACACCGGCCTGTTCGGCGACTTCGGTGGCGAGGGCCGGCTGTACTGGAACCCGTTCATCAATTCCTTCCTGCAGTGGTTCGGCCAACCATTGGAGGGTCTGCCGTCGTGGCCGTTGTACGAAACGGTCGTCGGGACCCTGCTCATCCTCGGCGCGCTGTATTACGTCGTCGCGATCCGTGGCCGCCGACACGATGTCGAGGCCGCCGACGCCGTGACCGGTGAGGAAGTCATCGGTTGACCCGAAGTTCTCGGGAGGAGGCGATGCGGCGCGGCGAGCGATCGTCGCGCCGCATCTCGTCTGGCGGGGGATCGGCTCGATGACCGATGACGCTGTCCTGGAGGACGCGCTCCGCGACCACCTGGTCCTGGCGCTCCAACGGGTCCCCGAGCTGGCGGGCCGTGACCTTGAGCTGGCCGTGCTGAGCGGCGGGATCACGAACCGCAACTTCGTCATCACCGTCCTGGGCGCGGCAGATCGCTACGTCATCCGGCTGGCCGGCAACGACACGCACCTGCTCGGGATCAGTCGCGAGGTCGAGCACGCCGCGACCGTGGCGGCGGCCGGGGTCGGGGTCGGTCCCGAGGTGACCGCCTTCATCCGGCCGGAGGGCTATCTGGTCACCCGGTTCATCGAGGGAGCGCCGGTCAGCGAGGCCGAGGTGCATCGGCCCGAGACCCTGGAGCGGATCGCCACCTCGCTCCGGAGCATCCACGACGGCCCGCCCATCCCGGGCCTGTTCGTGCCACTGCGGATCGTGGAGGCGTACCGGGCGCTCGCGGCCGCTCGCGGCGTCCGTATCCCGCACGAGTACGAGCTCGCCGCCGAGATCGGTCGTCGGATCGAGCTCGCCTGCCTCGCCAACCCGGTCGAGCCACGGCCGTGCCACAACGACCTGCTCAACGCCAACTTCATCGATGACGGGACACGCATCCGGATCGTCGATTGGGAGTACGCCGGCATGGGCGACCCGTTCTTCGATCTCGGCAACTTCAGCATCAACCACGAGCTCACCCCGGACGAGGACGCCCACCTCCTGACCGTCTACGGAGGCGACGCGCGCAGCGACCACCTCGCGCGGCTCACCGTGATGCGCGTCGTCTCGGACTTTCGCGAGGCGATGTGGGGCGTCCTGCAGCAGGGCATCAGCTCGCTCGACGTCGACTTCGTCGCGTACGCGGGCGAGCACTTCGATCGATTGCTCGCGAACGCCTCGACCCGGGCGTTCGAGCGCGCGCTGGGCGAAGCGGCCGGCGACTGAGCCTAGCTGGCTAGCGGGTGATCAATGGCACTTCGCCGTGCCGCGATCGCTGGGATCGCGGTCTTCGGTCGGGACGAACTCCCAGTCGTACGAACCGTCGTGCAGGGTGAACGCGATCACCCCATGGACCCCTCCCAAGCGAAGCTCGCTGTTCGGCTTGGGCTTCTCGAATCGGCGCAGGTTGGTCCCGCCGGTGCCCACGACGAACTCCCGGATCCCTCGCGCTCGATCCTCGTTGCCATCGGGATCCTGCGGGGCGAAGCGCTCGTAGTTGTGGTCGTGCCCGCTGACGATGACATCGGCGTCGGCGTCGTATAGCGCCTCCCAGAACGGCCCGACGAACTTGTGGTTGCCGTGCATGCCGGAGCTCCATCGCGGATGGTGCCAGTACGCGAGCGTGCAGGTGGCATCGGAGGCGGCCAGGTCCGCGAGCAGCCAGTCCATCTGCGGGGAGCCTTCGTCGCAGCCGTCCGACCTCGTCGCACATCGAGTCCAGCACGATGACGTGCCAGGTACCCAGGTCGTATGAGTACCACGACGCCCCATCCGGGCCGGTGGCGTTCGCCCCGTAGTAGCCGAAATAGCCGTCGAGGTTGTCGCGACCCCAGTCGTGGTTGCCCGGGGCGGGCCGGGTGCGTGCCAGATGACGGCCCCAGTTCGGGTGGTAGCACTCGCGGAACTGTTCGGGCGTGCCGTTGCCGTAGGCGTTGTCGCCGAGTGTGAAGACCGTGCCCTCGATCCCATCGAGCAGCTTCGCGGTCTCCTCGTCGCTGCTTTCGCCGCAGTCGCCGATGTCGCCGGCACCCACCAGGACGGGATCGCCGCTCGGGGCTGGCGTGACGGCCGGTGGGCTCGACTCGGCGGCGGTCGGCTCGCTGGTCGGGGAGCCGGACGGCGACGCGGTCGCCGCGTGGGTGGCGGTCGCCGAGGGCGCTCCTGCGGCCCCATCGCTCGGTACTGCGCCCGGGCCGGTTCCCGTGGGCTCGATGAGCCGCGTGGCGCCGAGCAGGAGCACGAGCACCGCGACGAAGACGATCGCCCCGAGGGCCACGTCACGCACGCTGACCCCTACCGGCGCGTCCGGCACGGGGTCCGGTTCGGGGATCGGCACGGAGGCGGTCGGGTCGTCGGCCATGATGGGCGTCAGCCTAGACGATGACCGCTTAAACGATGCAGCAGCGACCTCGCGCCGCCCGCACGCCGCCGCTAGGCTGTCGATGGCTCGCCGCGCGCACGACGCGGCCCCGAAGCAGGGAGACATCCGGAGGATGCTGTTCGGCGAGTGGGTCGGGTCCGAGGTTGCCAGTAGGTCGCTGTACGACCCTGAGAAGGCGAGGCGATCGTGACCTCCGACAGCCCGACGTACGGACCCGACTGGTCCGCTTCCCTCCGGAAGGGCAGCGACGCCGAGCTCCGTCGCTGGCTCGACGTCGCGCTCGAGGCGTGCGACGAGGCGGACGTCCTCGCCCGGCAGCATTTCCGGCGCGACCTCGAGGTCACGACCAAGCCCGACCGCACGTTCGTGACCCAGGCGGACACCGCGATCGAGCGCCGGATACGGGACCGTCTCGCCGACACGTTCCCCGATCACGGGCTCGTCGGCGAGGAGTACGGGACGCAGGCCGCCGACGCCCCGGTCCGCTGGTACATCGACCCCATCGATGGGACCCACAACTTCATCCGCGGCGTGCCCCTGTTCGGTACGCTGCTCGCCGTGGAACGCGACGGCGAGCTGCAGGCGGCCGTCCTCTCCGCGCCGGCTCTCGACGAGCGCTGGTGGGCGCATCGGGGCGGCGGCGCGTGGGCCCGCCACCGCGGTGAGACATCGCCGATGCGGATCCACGTGTCCGGCGTGACGGATCTCGCTGATGCCCAGGTCCTGTACGGGTCCGGGCGGGATATCGTGCAGTCCGGCCACGCCCCCGGCTTCGATGCACTGCTCCGGGACGTATGGCGAGAGCGCGGGTTCGGCGACTTCTGGGGCTACGCGCTGCTTGCCGAGGGCGCCGCCGAGGCGATGATCGAAGTCGACCTCATGTCGTGGGATGCGGCCGCCCCGACCGTGCTCATCGAGGAGGCCGGCGGCCGGGTGACCGACCTCGAAGGGCGCCGGGCGATCGATTTGGGCACGTTTCTCGCGTCCAACGGCCACCTCCACGAAACGATCCGGGCTCGCCTGCTCGAGGGCTAGGGCGAGGCGCGTCCGATCGTGTCAGAAGTCGAGGCGCATCAAGATCCGGGGCCGGCCGGCGCTGTGCGCCGAGGTCTCGACGACCCGACGGAAGCCGGCCTTCTCGAACATCGGCGTCACGCCGACGTAGGCTAAGCCGACATCGACGCGGCTACCTTCCGGGTCGATCGGGTAGGCCTCGACGCCCGGGGCACCGGACCGTCTCGCGAGGTCGACGACGCCAGCGAGGAGGGCGCAAGCCACGCCCCGCCGTCGATAGCCGACGCGAACGAGGAAGCAGACGATCGACCAGACGGGCAGGTCGTCGATCGCGGGGATCGTCCGCGAGTTGACCAGGCGCGGGAGGTCGGGGCGTGGCCCGAACCCGCACCAACCGGCGACTTCCCCCTCGACGTAGGCGAGCACCCCCGGAGGCGGGTCCTCGTCGAATTGCGAGCGGAGCCCATCGCGACGGCTGCCTGGCTCGCTCTTGCCGTAGCCCACGGCGCGGCCGCGCGGCGCCTGGCACCAGCAGCCACGGTCGCCGGATCGCCCCATCAGCGTAACGACGTCCGACCAGCGGCCGGGAACCGCGGGGACGACCTCGATCGGGGCTAGCGGACCCGTCGTACCCACGCGCCGACCGCGCTCACGCGCGGGCGTCGGCGCCAGCCGCGGCCAGCGCCTCGTCGAGGATCGCGAGCGCCTGGTCGACCTCCCCGGCCGTCGTGACCAGGGTGGGATGATCCGGAGGACGTTGACGTACGTGCCGGCCGTCAGGGTGACCAATCTGCGCGCCAGCGCCTCGGCCTGGACGCGTTTGGTGAGGTCCGGATCGGGCGTCCGGCCGTCGCCGTCGGACGGCTTGATGAACTCGAGCGCCAGCATCAGCCCGAGGCCGCGGACGTCACCGATGGACGCGTACCTCGGCGCCAGGGCGCGCAGCCCAGTGAGGAACTGGGCGCCGCGCTCCCGGGCGTTGGCCACGAGGCCCTCGTCCTCGATGACGTCGAGAGTCGCATTGGCCGCCGCGCACGACACGACGTTTCCGCCGTACGTGCCGCCGTGGGAGCCGGGCTTCCACTGGGCCATCAGCTCGCGCCGGGCGAGGATGCCCGAGAGCGGCAGCCCCGAGGCGATGCCCTTGGCCATGACCAGGATGTCCGGCTCCACGTCCCAGTGGCGGACCGCGAACATCTCGCCGGTCCGTCCGAAGCCGGTCTGGACCTCATCCGCGATGAGCATGATCCCGTGCTCGGCCGTGATCTCGCGCAGGCGCGGCAGGAAGTCCGGGCGGCGGGACGACGTAGCCGCCCTCGCCCAGTACCGGCTCCACGATGATCGCCGCGACCCGGTCCGGGTAGATGAACTGGTGGAACGTCAGGTCGAGCTGGGCCTCCCAGTCGCAGGTGCACGCGGCCGGGTCGTGCGATCCGCCGGATGCTCGGTAGCAGTACGGGTAGGCCGTGTGATAGACGCTGCCGGGGAGTGGCTCGAATGCGGCGCGGTACACGTCCTTGGCCGTGGTCAGCGCCATGGTCTGGGCCGTCCGGCCGTGGTAGCCGTAGCGGAAGGCCAGGATCGCCGGTCGGCCGGTCGCGACGCGGGCGAGCTTGACGGCCGCCTCGACCGCCTCCGCGCCGGAGTTCGACAGGAAGGCCTGGTACGGGCCGCCGGGCAGCAACGAGGGGAGTCGCTCGTACAGTCGCAGGCCCGGCTCGTGATACAGGATGTTCTGCTGACCGTGGAGCAGCTTCTGCGCTTGGGCCGCGACCGCCGCTGCTACCCGTGGATGGGCGTGACCCGTGTTCGTCACGCCGATCCCCGAGGTGTAGTCGAGGTACCGCTGGCCGTCCCTGGTGATGAGCCACGAGCCCTCGCCGCGGTCCACGTCGAGGTTCGTGATCCGGCCCCAGACCGGCGGCACGACCGCGTGATCGGGGAGGGGAGCGGGATCGATGCCCAGCGACGCGCTGGGTGGGGCGGTGTCGACCATGTCAGGCCTCTGCTTCGGGGAGGGCCGCCGGGCGGGCAGCCAGCGCGGCCGGGCTCGCCGCGTCGCGATCGACGCGCGGCGGGGGCAGGGGTCGGTTGGCGCGCGAACCGAGGACCGTCGTCAAGGCGACGAACCCGACCGCGATCAGGAAGAAGGCCGTGCCGATGACGTTGACCTGGACGGGCACGCCGACCCGCGCCGAGCCCCAGATGAAGATCGGGAACGTCGAGGTTCGGCCGGCCGTGAAGCTCGTGATGACGTAGTCGTCGATCGACAGGCTGAACGCCAACAGCGCCGCGGCCATGATCCCCGGCAGGATGATCGGGAACGTCACCTTCCAGAACGTCGTCCATTCATTGGCGCCCAGGTCCATGGCCGCCTCCTCGAGGTGTCGGTCGAACCCGTACAGCCGGGCGCGGACCGTGACAACGACGAAACTGATGTTGAACATGATGTGGGCGATCAGGATGGTCACGAAGTTGGTCGGGAAGAACGGCGGCTCGCCGATCGCCACGAACAGGGTCAGCAACGAGGCCCCGAGCACGATCTCCGGGGTCGCCATCGGCAGGAAGATCAGGAGATTCGTCGGTACTCGAGCCGCGGAAGTCGTAGCGGACGAGCGCGAGTGCGATCAGCGTGCCCGAGGATCGTGGCTGCGATCGTCGACACGAGCGCGATCACGACGCTGGTCCGCACGACATCGAACAGCTGCGGCACGCCGAACGGGTTCAACCACGCGTCGAGCGAGAAGCCGTGCCAGGTGAGATTGCTCTTGCCCGGCGGGTCGTTGACCGAGAACAGGGCCATCACCGCCACTGGCAGCATGAGGTAGAGGATCGCGAACGCCGTATACACGTAGAGCAGGTATCGATCGAGGAACCTGATCACGCTCGCCTGGCGAGGGCGACCCTGTGGCGCGGCAGCCGCGGATCCGGTCATCCGGCGCTCGTCAGTTCCTTGGTGCCCAGGAGTCGCGCGTAGATCGCCACGGCGACCAGGATCCCGGCCATCAACATGAAGCTCAGGGCAGCCGCGGTCGGATAGTCGTTGTTCTCCAGGAATCGGCTCTGGATGACATTGCCGATCATCCGCGTCTGGGTGTTACCGAGCAACTCGGCATTGACGAAGTCGCCCATCGCCGGGATGAACGTCAGGAGCGAGCCGGCAAAGACGCCCGGCAGGGAGAGCGGCAGGACGACCCGGATGAACGACTCGGACAGGAACAGCGTCCCGACCAGCAAACCAGCCACGATCCCGGCGATCGCGAACGGGACGATCTGGTATTCGAACGCGGCCGCGAGCCCCCCCGCGAGCGCACCGCCGACGATCGCTCCCGCGATGGCCCCGCCCGGTCGCCACGGTCCGGCGAACAGATCCTTGGCGGCCTCGACGAGGCGTCCGTCGATCTTTTCGAGCGAGACATAGATCGGCAGGGTCATGAACGGCAGGAAGTTGTAGGCGATGCCGGCGACCACCGCGGCCGGCGTGGCCAGAACGCGGAAGTCCGGCCCGAGCAGACCGAGGTCCTTGAGCGGCCCGAACAGGATGCCGTCGTCGCCGAGGATGATCTTCCAGCTCTGGGTGCGGAGCAGGAAGCTGGTAAAGAACGGCGCGATGACCAGGAAGAGCAGGAGGCTCTTGTAGCGGCCGCCGCGGAACGCGATGGTGTAGGCGAGCGGGTAGGCGATCAGGAAGCAGATCACGGTGGCCGCTGCGCCGTACACGATGGACCGCGCGAACTGGGGTCCGTACCGCTCCAGCGCAGCCGGGTAGGTGGTCCAGTTCGACAGGGCGACCGTGAACCCGGTCTCCAACGTCCCCGACCAGAACGAGCTCATGAACATCTGGAAGCTCGGGTACACGTAGAACACGAGCAGCCACAGGATGCCGGGCGCCAGCAGCAGGTACGGCGTCAGGCGGTTCAGCCATTGCCGCGCGCCCATCCCCGCTCTCCCAGTCGGTCCGCTAGTTGCCGGTCAGGGCCGAGAACTTGTCATTGAACACGGTCTCCTCGTCCTCGGGCAGGGTCTTGAAGATCGAAACGTTGGCCAGGACGTCGTCCGGCGGAAAGATGAGTGGGCTTTCGGCCAACTCGGGATCCGAGGCGGCGAGCGCTTCCTTCGCGCCTTTCACCGGGGTCACGTAATTGACCCACGCCGCGATCTGCGCAGCGATCTCCGGGTCGTAGACGAAGTCGATCATCAGCTCGGCGGTGTATTTGTGGGCGGCGCCCTTCGGGATGACCATGTTGTCCGTCCAGAGCATCCCACCTTCATCAGGGAGCTGCCAGACCAGCGTCTCCTTCTCGGCTTGCTTGGCGATCACGTCCCCGGACCAGGCCATCGCCAGGACGACGTTCCCGGACACCAGGTCCTCAGCGTATTCGTTGCCGGTGAATGCCCGGAGGATCCCGTCGTCGATCACCGTCTGGCAGTCGGCGATGGCCAGGTCGAGATCCTCCAGCGTCACCGCGCTCGGATCCTTGCCGAGGTGGTGGAGGCTCAACCCGATCGTGTCGCGCATCTCGGTCAGGAAGGTCACTTTGCCCTTCCATCGGGGATCGTCCGTCCAGAACGCGTCGAGGCTGGTCAACTCGCCGGTCACGGCACTGTCGTAGCCCAATCCGGTCATGCCCGACTGCCACGGGGCGTGGTGGTCGTCGGTCGGGTCGAAGTCGACGCCCTTGTAGACGTCCTGCATGTTGGCGACCTTGTTCGGCATGGTGGCCAGGTCGAAGGTCTCGGTCCAGCCCAGCCGGATCAGCCGACCGGCCATCCAGTCGGTCACCACCACGAGATCCCAACCGGTGTCCTGGCCCGCCTCGAGCGCCGGTCGGATCGTCCCGAAGAATTCGTCGTTGTCGTTGATGACCTCGGAGTAGTTCACGGTCGTGCCGTACTTGGCCGTGAAGTCCTCGAGCGTCTTGTGCTTGGTGGCGTCGTCGTCGTCGGTATCGATGTAGAGCGGCCAATTCGCGAAGTTCAACTCCGCGGACGGCGATTGGGCGGCGGTGGGCTCGGCCGATGCCGACGGCGCTACGGAGGGCTCGCCCGAACTCGTGGTGGGCGGCGTGCTCGGGGCCGCGCTGCCTGTCCCGCTCGTGCCGCAAGCGGCCAGGAAGGCTGCCGTGCCGGTCAGGGCCGTGCCCTGGAGGAACCGTCGGCGGGTGAGGTTCGCGGTCATCTCGATCCGGTTCTCGGTCATCGTGCTCCTCGCATCTGGTCCGGCGTCAGGCCGGGTCGGGGACCGCCGCCTCGCGGCTGGCGGTCGGGTCGTCAACGGGCGATGCTGCGTGTACCACGAAGCTGTGATCCGGCGACCATGTCATCCGGACCGCTTCCCCCGGCGCCCACAGCTCGGAGCGCTTCGCGCGCTCCACATTCTGTTCGTAGACGGTGAGATGGACCCCGCCGGGTGTCTCGACCACGTATTGGGTACTGACCCCCATGTAGGACGCGTCCCGCACGACGCCGCTCAGCTGGTTGTGGCCGCTGGGCGGATCCTCCGACGGGTCGCGCAGTCGGATCTTCTCCGGGCGCACGCCGACATCGACCTGGGTGTGCCCGTCGACGGAGCCCTGCGGGGCGCGGACGCGCACGTCGTCGATCGAGTCGGACGGTCGCGTAGGTGGCCTCCGTTCCCTCGACGGTGCCGGGGAGGAGGTTGCTGATGCCAAGGAAGCCCGCCACGAACCGCGTCGCCGGTCGCTCGTAGAGGCTTTCTGGATCGCCCAGCTGCTCGTACCGGCCCTTGTTCATGACCGCGATGCGATCGGACATCGTCATCGCCTCCTCCTGGTCATGGGTCACGTAGATGAACGTGATTCCCACCTCCTGCTGGATCCGTTTGAGCTCGACCTGCATCTGTCGGCGCAGCTTGAGGTCGAGGGCGCCCAGCGGTTCATCCAGCAGCAAGACGGCAGGCCGGTTGATCAGCGCCCGGGCCAGCGCCACTCGCTGGGCCTGGCCGCCCGAGATCTGACCTGGCTTGCGACGTTCGTATCCGGGGAGTTCGACCAGGTCGAGCATCTCGGTGACCCGCCGCTTCACCTCCGCGTCCTTGACCTGCCGACGACGAAGCCCGAATGCCACGTTCTCGAAGATGGTGAGGTGGGGGAACAGCGCGTAGCTCTGGAAGACGGTGTTGACGTTGCGCTTGTAGGGCGGCAGCCAGGTCACGTCCTCGCCCTGGAGCTCGATCAGGCCCGAGCTGGGCTCCTCGAAGCCGCCGATCATCCGCAGGGTCGTCGTCTTGCCGCAGCCGGACGGGCCGAGGAGGCTGAAGAACTCGCCGTCCTGGACCTCGAGGTCGATGTGGTCGACCGCGACCACGTCCCCGAACCGCTTGACCACGTCCACGAGCCTGACATCGACGGCGGCCACGTTCGTTCGCACTCCCCTGGGCGTCCGCTGGAGCGTCCCCCGGGGACGCACGGTCATGGCCCGGGCGCTCCTCCCGCGACAGGGACCGGCCTGGCCTCACGAGAGGCTGGCTGCGGCCGAGGATATGGGTGCATCGCGGAGAGTGTCAAGAACACGGGAAGCGCGGGCCCTCGGCGTTCGTGTGTGCGAGATTCGTGGCGGATGGGCACGGAGCCTACGGGCTTCGCACCGGGCGGGGCCGGTCGGCGCGGCGGTTGGCGCCAGGACCGTTCCAACCAGCTCGGCAGTTGGCGCCAGGACCGTTCCAACCGGCGCGGCGGTTGGCGCCAGGACCGTTCCAACCGGCGGGGCGGTTGGCGCCAGGACCGTTCCAACCAGCGGAGGAACGAACCGTGCGAGGCCGTTCCCGCGTCGATCGGGGACGCGAGGCGTTCCGAGCGCGGCTGAACGGTCCCAGCTTCGTCCGTTGGAACGGTGGTGGCTCCACGGACCGTTGTGGCTCCACGGACCGGTGGCGCCTTCACGGACCGGTGGCGCCTCCACGGACCGGTGGCGCCTCCACGGACCGGTGGCGCCTCCACGGACCGTGCCCGTCTAGAGCAGGACGATCGCATCGCCTCCCGGATCACGTCCATCCCGCAGGGCCGCCAGACACGCGCGGGTCGAGACCGGAAATCGTTCCACGAGCTCCGGGTGGGCGGCGAGGACGGACCTGTTGTGCCGGGTGTCCGCGACGAGCAGGATGACCCGGCGGATCCCGAGATCTCGCTGTTTGATGCGCACGCGCCGCTCCATCGCCTGCAGATCATCGAGGCGGGTCTCCGCCTCGACCATCGCATCGACCGCTTGACCATCGATGACGACGTCGGCGCTGCGCAGATCCCCGGGCAGCGGAACGGGAACCTCGACCCGCCAGCGAAGGCGGCTCCCGATGCGGTGGCGGAACCGTTCGATCAGTGCCAGGTGGGCGGCGTCGCGAACCGGCGAGCCGGATGGAAAGAGCCCGATGCTGAGGCCGAGTCCGAGAGCCGTCGCGACCATCGCGATCCGATCGACCGTCACCCGCTCGAGCTCGCCGCGCTCCAGACGACCGATCGCGGAGTGGGACAGACCGACGATCGCACCGAGCGCTCGCTGGCTGAGTCCGGCTGCGAATCGACCCCGGCGCAGCTCCTCGCCAGCCCGCTGTCGCTGACGTCGGCCCATCCGGATACCACGCTGCCGGATGCCCTCGTGCGTTCCCATGGCACGATCATGCGGACGATCGCTTATCTGGCGATCAACTGACGGGACGGGCACACACCGGCCGGCGCGTGACCCAGCCGGCTTCGGAGGTCCTACCGGGCGCAGATGCCACGTGCGGCCGCCGTTGGCGCGACGCGAGCGGCGCGCGGCGGTGAGCCCGCCCAGCCCGCGTGCCACATGCGGCCGCCGTTTGGCGCCACGAGCGTTCCAACCGACGAACGAATGGGTCGCAGGACGGTGTTCCGCCGCGGATCGGGGATGCCGGACGTTCAGAACGCAGCCGAAAGGTCCCAGGTTCGTCCGTTGGAACGGTGCTGGCTCCATGAGCGGGTGCCGGCACGCCCCCGGGCCGGCACGCCCCCGAGCCGGCACGCCCCCGAGCCGGCACGCCCCCCCGAGCCGGCACGCCCCCCGAGCCGGCACGCCCCCGAGCCCCCGCGGGGCCACTTGCCGCGGGCGCGGTACGATATCGACGTTCCCTGTGTCAGAACGAGGTCCCGACCGCCGCATGACCGCTATTACCGAAGGGGCTGTCCTCGACGCCCTGCGTGCCGTCCAGGAACCGGAGCTGGGTCGCGACATCGTGACCCTTGACATGGTCAAGTCGATCGTGATCGATGGCAGCGCCGTGGCCTTCACCATCGAACTGACGACGCCGGCCTGTCCGCTCAAGGACGAGATCGAGGGCAATTCGCGCTCGGTCCTCTCCGGGATCGGCGTTGAAAAGGTCGAGATCACCTGGGGCGCCATGGTCCGTCGCGCCCAGCCGCGCCAGGCCGAGCAACTCGTCCCGGGCGTCAAGAACATCATCGCCGTCGCGTCGGGCAAGGGGGGCGTCGGCAAGAGCACGGTCAGCGTCAATCTCGCGGTGGCGCTCGCCCAGGCGGGTGCGACGGTCGGTCTTCTCGACGGCGACATCACCGGCCCCAACATCCCCCAGATGATGGGTGTGGAGGGCCAGCCCAAGGCCAGCGCCAACAACAAGATCACGCCCCTGGAGCGCTACGGGGTCAAGACGATCTCGATCCAGTTCTTCGTCCCCGAGGGCCAGCCGATCGTCTGGCGCGGTCCGCTCGTCGGTGGAGCGATCCAGCAATTCCTGCGCGACGTCGAATGGGGCGAGCTCGACTACCTCGTCATCGACCTCCCGCCCGGCACCTCCGATGCCCAGCTCACCCTCGCCCAGGCCGTCCCGATCAGCGGGGCCGTCCTTGTGACGACTCCCCAGGAAGTAGCCCTGAGCGACGTGACCAAGGCCCTGGCGATGTTCCAGCGGATGAGCGTGCCGGTCCTCGGCCTCGTCGAGAACATGACCGCCTTTGCTTGCCCGCACTGCGGCGAGATGACCGAGATCTTCGGGCGGGGCGGTGGGGAGCGCTTCGCGGCGCAACACGGGCTGGAGTACCTTGGCGGTGTGCCGCTCGATGTCACCGTGCGCCAGGGAGGGGACGTGGGTGTGCCCGCGGTCGCGCAGCGTGAGCCGGGCCCGGCGGCGCGCGCCCTGACCGCCGTCGCCCAGACCGTGGCCGCGCGCATGAGCGTCCGGGCGGCAAACGCCGAGACCAGGCCGCTACTCACGATCTCCTGAGAGAGCGGGACCGGCCCCGTGCGCTGCACCTCGTGCGGATCCCACGGAGCGGCCGATGCCCGCTTCTGCCATCGCTGCGGGGCCGCGCTCGTCTGGCCGGATCCGGCTTCGGATCCCGAGCGGCCCGCCTCGCAATTCGATCCCGCCGATCTCGGTGACCGGCGCATCGTCACCGCCTTGTTCGCCGACCTCGTCGATTACGTCCGCATGCTCGCGGAGCATGATCCCGAGGTCGTCCGGGCGCGTGTGACGACCGCGCTCGCCACGATGGCCGACGCCATCGGACGGTTCGAAGGCACGCGCGAGAAGTTCATCGGGGACGCCGTGTTCGCGGTGTTCGGCTGGCCGAGGGCCCACGATGACGACGCGGTCCGGGCCGCCCTGGCCGCGCTCGCGGTGCGTGATGGCCTGCGGATGATCGGCGACGGCGCCGAGCCGATGGAGGTCCGCATCGGGATCGCCACCGGCGAGGTGGTCACCGCGGAGCGGCGCGCGGTGATGGAGGGCGACCTCGGGCTGACCGGCGAGGCGATCACGACCGCGGCCCGGATCCAGTCGCTGGCCCGTCCCGGCGAGATCATGCTCGACGGTGCCACGGTGGCGGCCGCCCGCGGTCGACTCGCCACCGACGATCGGGGCTCGGTGGTCCTGCGCGGGCAGTCGACCCCCGTCGAGCTCCACGCCCTCAAGGGCGAGGCCGGGATGAATGCCTGGACCCAGTACCGTGCCGCGGCCCCCGGTCCGCTCGTCGGGCGCGCGAGCGAGATGGCCGCGCTGGAGGCCGCGATCGAGCGCTGTCGCCGGACGGGTCGCGGCGGTACGGTGGCGGTCGTGGGCGAGGCCGGCATGGGCAAGTCGCGCCTCCTCGCCGCCGTCGAGGAACGCGCCCGTAGTAGCGGGTTCGCCTGGACCTGGACCGAGAACGTCTCGTACCGCCGCGGCGAGCCCTACCGCTGGGCGCGCCTGTTCGCCCAGACCATCGCTGACGAGCACGGGGTCGACTCGGGCGCCTATGTGCGGCAGCTCCTCTTCACCGAGGACCTTGCACCCGCCGCGGTCCGCCGCTATGGCGGTGCGATCGCCGCCATCGCGCGCGAGGCCGACTTCACCGGCTGGGAGGCGGAGGCGTCCGACATGCCGACCGACCCGGCCGAAGTGGCAGCCACGCTCCTCGAGGTTGCCGCGCGCTTCGTCGAACGGATGCTGGCCACTGCCGGGCCACGAGTCATCGTCGTCGACGACCTGCATTGGCTGGACTCCTCGAGCGCCGGGATGGTCGAGCTCATGGTCGAGATGGCCGCCGACCGCCCGCTGCTCGTCCTGGCCGGCACGCGACCCGGTGACCTCCCCGCCTGGACCAGCCGTTCCGGCACGCAGCTCCTGGACCTGCGGGGACTCGCGGCGCCGGAGACCGCCCGGTTGGCGACCCTGGTGGCTCGGGCGGCCGTCGAAACCGAGGGGGCCCGCAACATCCACGAGCGGACGGGTGGCAACCCGCTGTTCATCGGCGAGACCGTCCGTGCGTTCCTGGAGGACGGCACACTCGAGTGGCGGGACGGACGCGTGGCGCTCACGTCGCTCGGGCCATCGCGTGTTCCGATCACCCTCCGCGCGGTCCTGGGTGCCCGCATCGACGCTCTCGAGCCGGCTCCCCGAGAGGCGCTCGGCGTGGCCTCGATCATCGGCATCGCGTTTGGCGAGAGCCTCGTGGCTGAGCTCCTCGGCCATCCGGTCGCGCCGGGGACCCTGGAGCATTTGGCGGCCACCGCCCTGATCCAGCCCGGGGACGACGGGACATGGCGGTTCGCGCACGCCCTGATCCACGACGCCGCCTACGCCGGGGTCCTGGCGAGTCGACGGCGGGTGCTCCATGCGCGGCTGGCCGATCACCTCGAGACGCGCGAGCCCCCGACATCGCTCGGCCAGGTCGCGTCGCATCGGGTGGCCGCCGGCGACGCCGCGCGGGCACTCCCCCTCCTGCGCGAGGCCGCAGGCTTCGCTCTGTCGTTGGGTGCGGCATCCGAGGCGGCGGCCTTCTGGCATCAGGCCGCCGACCTGTGCGCGACGGACGACCCGGCCGGTGCGGCTGCCGACCGGTCGCGGGCCGCGGAGGCCATGGAGGCGGCGGGCGCCCTCCGGGATCTCGGCACGCTCGACCCGTCGTCGCCGGCCCCGGCCTGAACGGCCGGTCGCCCAGGCAAACGGCGGCCGTTGGGTCGAGGCGGCCTTAGATGGAGGCCGGCTCCGGAGCCGTGCCCGTCTCGGGTGCCCCGGGCGTCCCGGCCTCGGGCGGTTCCGCGGAATCCGCCCGACCGCCCGCCTTTCCGGCGACGGCTGCACGGTCCTTGGCCGGCCGGACGGTGACCGTGAGTCCGTCCAGGGCCGTCCGGATCCACGGGCCGGCTGCGGCGCACATCGCGTCCATCTCATCGCGCCGCGCCGGCCCGTAGTGGACGAGGATCGCGGAACGTGCCTCGGATCGGCGCGCCAACTCGATGGCTTCCTCGGGCGTGAGATGTCCCCGCTCCTCGTCGTCGTGGGCGGCCAGACCGAGCGCGCTCTCGACGAGCAGCAGGTCGGCACCGCGAACCGCGTCCTCGACCGAGGCGGATGGACCGGTATCGCCGGTGTAGGCCAGACGCGTACCGTCGGGTGCCTCGACCACGACGCCCCAGGCCGGGACGTAGTGGCGGCCGCGGAGGAATCGGAGGCGTAGCTCACCCACCTGGAGGATCGCGTCCGGGTCGTATTCGACCGCGCTGAACGCCGCGTCGAAGAACCCGACCCGCTCACTGATCGCGGTGGCGAGCGCGTCGAGCCGCACTCGACCGCCGGGCGGCAGGTGGACGGGCAGCGGTTTTGGTGACGGCTCGCCCCACGGGTAGAGGTAGCGCAGCCCGACCAGGTCCAGGTAGTGGTCGGCGTGCATGTGGCCGATGACGATCCCGGTGAGGTCGTGCGGATCGAGCACGGCCTGCAGGTTCCGGATCACGCCCTGCCCCACGTCCAGGAGCAGCGCCGTCGTTCCCCACTCGACAAGGAACCCGGCCGTGGGCGTGTCGGGATGCGGCGCGGCGGTGCTGCAGCCGAGCACGGTCAGACGCAGCCGCGCACCAAGGGGATCGCTCATGGCGCGCAATGCTAGGGGTTCGACCGAGGTTCGGTGTGTCGGCTCGCGGACAGCCCGCTAGGATGCCAGCATGCTCCCGAGCCATACCGTCCTCGAATTGCTGACGTCGATCGCGTTCTTCGGCGGGCTCGATGCGGCGGCTCTCGAGGGCCTGGCGGCCGCGATGCGTGCTCGACGGTTCCGGCGCGGCGAGGTCATCTTCCACATCGGCGACCCGGGCGACGCCCTGTTCGTGATCGTCAGCGGCGAGGTCAAGATCTCGTTGCCGTCTGACACCGGGGAGGAAGCGATCCTGGCGTCCCTCCGGCCGGGTGACGTGTTCGGGGAACTCGCGCTGCTCGACGGGGCGCCGCGGTCGGCGAGTGCCACCGCGCTCGTGGCGACCGAGACCGTCGTCCTGCCGCGCGATCGATTCCGAGAGTTGATCGCCACCGAGGCCGGTGTCCGGGACGCGCTGCTGGCGGCGATCGCCGGTGAGCTCCGGCGCTTGACGACCCACGTCGAGGAGTTGCACTTCCTCGATATCACCGGACGTCTAGCCGCCCGCCTGGTGCGCCTTGCCGAGAGCGGGACGCCGCTACCGGACGGCGCCGTGCGATTGCGCAGCAACCTGACCCAGGGCGACCTCGCCGCGATGGTCGGCTGCACGCGGCAGAGCGTGAACAAGCTGCTCGGCCAGTTCACCGATGACGGGCTGCTGCGGCTCGAGCGCGGAGGGATCGTGATCATCGACCTCGACGGCCTGGTCGCCGCCTCGCGCCGCTGAACTCGGTTCAGGCTCGGTCGTCGCGGAGCGCCTCGAACACGACGGCCGCCGCGGCCAGCGCCGCACGCGTCCGCCCCAGGCTGCCACCGAGGAACACGCGCCGGGTCTGACGGTGCTCGCCGGACGGGGTTACTACCGCGATCGACACGGCGCTGTCGGTACCGCGTGTGCGGGCCCGGACCGCCAGCCCGACCTGGGCACGACTCCGATCGCGCACGAGCCGGGCACGGTCGACCAGGTGGCTCCCGCCATCATCACCGTCCGGGGTCGGGTCGTCGTCGCCGGTCGACTCGACCAGGGCGAGCCATTCCACGTCCCCGAACAGCGCACCGACCTGGCCACCGGTCCCGATCTCCGCGACGGCCAGCCGCCAGCCGAGCTCGGTGAGTCGTGCCCCGATCGCTCCGGCCCACGTCGTGTCGCCGGTCGCCCAGATGTACGAGCCGAGGCGTTCCTGGACGACCGCCGAGGCCGCCTCGACCAGCTCCGCGGCCGTGCGCGCCTCACCAGGGCCGGATGCCTCCACGCCGACGGCGCTGACCCGGACATCGACGGCCTCCGCGCGGGCGTAGGTCGCCACCTCCGGGTTCTGGCCGCGGAGCAGCACCTCACCGAGGATCTCGGCGACCTGCGATTCGCCGACCCCGGTCAGGCGGAACGTGCGCGTGGCCACGTCCGCGCCGAGACCGTGGACGCGCAGGCGGGGCAGGGCGTGGTCGGCCCACATCGGGCGCATCTCGCGCGGCGGACCGGGCAGGGCGACGACGACCCGCCCGTCCGGGCGGGTCACGAACCAGCCCGGGGCCGTGCCGTTCGGGTTGGGCAGCGCGACGGCGGAGGGAATCAGCCAGGCCTGCTTGAGGTTGAGCTCCGGGAACGGCAGGTCGCGACGCGCCCACAGGTCACGCAGCCAGCGCTCGAGGTCGGGATCCACGGCCGGGGTCTCGCCGCAGACCGAGGCGATCGCCTCGCGGCTCAGGTCGTCGGGCGTCGGCCCCAGGCCACCCGTGCTGACCACCAGGTCGGCGCGCGCGAGGCCGGTCGCGAAGGCGTCCGCGACGATCTCCAGGCGGTCGGGGAGGGCCGTGATGCGACCGACCGTGACGCCGGCATCGGTCAGGGACCGGGCAAGCTCGCCGGCGTTGGTGTCACGCGTCTCCCCGACGGTCAGCTCGGACCCGATGCTCAGCAACTCGGCTTGGAGGATCCGGCGCGCTTCAGTGGATGGCGGGGTCGACACGTCCGTCAGCGTAACGGTCCTGCGAGGCGGCCGAGCCTCGGTCGGGGCGGTCCGTCATTTCGGCACTGCTATCATCCGGCCCACGAAGACCGCACCGGCGGCCCGCCCATCCGAGCCGGAGCACCACCCTGGACGACCGCTCGACCTCGAACGTACCCCGACCGCCTGGTCTCTTTGCGCAGGTCCGCTTGACCCGCGATGCCGGGATGCGGCTCGTCCTCGCGCACGTCGAGTTGGCCAAGGCCGAGGCCCGGGCCATCGGCGGGGAGATCCAGCGAGTCGCCGCCTTCGTCGGGGTCGCGATCGCGGTCGTGCTGTTCGCGGCCATCCTCGCCGTCGTCGGCACATCGCTGTTCCTCGGGGAGTGGCTGCTCGGCTCCATCGGCTGGGGCGTGCTCCACGGAGTCCTGTTGTTCATCTCGATCGCCGTCGCGTGCGCCCTGGCGGCGGTCGGCGTGTCGCCGGGCCGGATCGCTCGGGCGCTCGTGCTCGGGATCCTCCTCGGGTTTGTCGTTGGCACGCTGCTCGTGCTCGCGCTGCCGAACAAGGCCTACGTCATCATCGGTGAGCAGTGGCTGCCGGGCATCGAGCCGGGCGTCCGACCGCTCGTGGTCGGGGTCGTGACCATCGGCGCGGTCGGCCTGCTCGTCGGCATCGTGGCGGCGTTGCGGGCTCCGACGGCCGAGTCGCGCCTGACTGCCATCTTCGGCGGCGTCGTCGGTGGTGCCGCCATCGGCGCGATCAGCGCGCTCGATGTCGGTCCGCAGATCGGCATCGGCATCGGGATCGCGGTCGCGTACCTGACCTGGATGGCGCTGATGGCTCTGGACATCTCGCGGACCGGCGTCGATACCGATGCGCTCATGGCCCGCTTCACCCCGACCCAGACGATCGAGACCACCAAGGAGACGCTCGCGTGGCTACAGAGCAAGATGCCGCCCGGGACCGGGTCCTAGCGGCGAAAGCGGACCTCGCGCACGAGCTCGAGCTCCTGGAGGCGTCCGGGCGCGCGGCACTCGATATCCCCGCACGGGTCAAGCGCAGCCCGGCGAAGGCCGCGGCGATCGTGGGCGGGATCGCGTTCCTGCTCCTCAAGGGGCCGCAGCGGATCTTCGGCGCCGCGCGCCGAGGGATCACCGGCCGACCAGCCGACATGCCTACGGGGATGCTCCCCGACGAGATCGAGAAGACGCTGCGCAAGATGGGCCGCGACGGCGACAAGGTGCGCGGCGCCCTGGAACGCGACTTCGCCGCGTACGCCAAGAAGTCCCGTGCCGGCCGTCAGAGCCTGATGACGCTGATGCTCCTGGCGGTGGTCCGGCCCTTGCTGGCACGTGGCGCGAGGGTGGCCAGCGAGGTGCTGTTCTCACCCGATCCGAATGGGTTCTCCACGCGACTCGCCGAGGTCCGGGCGCGGGCAGGCGAGGAGGCGGGCCGGGCGCGCCAGGGCGCCGATCAGGCGCAGGCGTCGGCCAAGGACCGGATCGCGGCCGTGCGCCGTGACGAGCCGGCGGCAGCGGGGAAGGCGGGCACCACGGGGGACGCTGCCAAAGGGAGTGTCGCCGGCGAGCCCGGGGCGGCGGGCAAGACGGACGGCCCCGCCGACGAGACGGCCCCGACCGGGATCTAAGGCGCCGCCGAGGCCCCCGGTTCCAGGCGCGCCGCCCGGCGATGCAACTCCCAGGCACACATTTGCCACAGATCCCACGTGATCGACGGCCCTGTAGGCGTTTTCGGACGATCTGAGCGATCGATCGTGCACGGCTGTGCGGAATGTGTGCCTGGTGGTGATGTGGCCACTCGGCCCCCGCACGGCTGTGCGGAATGTGTGCCTGGTGGTGACGTCGGGCGTGGCAGTCGCCATGGACCGTGGTAGGCGAGGTCGGGGTCGAACCGACACGCTGCTCACGCAGCACCGGCTCCTAAGGCCGGCGCGTCTGCCATTCCGCCACTCGCCCGTGGCAGAGTGTATAGCGGGCGCTCGGCAGCTTCTTGCAGGGCTGGATCGGCACGAATGCAAGCGCTCTTGATCCGAACCGGTGGCTCCGCGAGAACCGGCGCTCCGTTCACCCGGTCGGGGTGATGTCCCACGACCGGCAGGTGCCCCAGAGTGATCGGGCGAGGGGGTTCACGATGGCTGACGTCACCACGGAATTCTTCGAGCGGCTACGTGAGCGCGAACACGAGCCGATGCTCGGTCGAACGAACGGCAGCCTGCGCATCGACCTTCACCGCGACGGGCTAGTGGAGCGACAGTGGCGGGTGGAGGTGCGCCGAGGCGCCCTGACCGTGTCGCAGGAAGCCGGACCCGCCGACTGCATCATCCGGACGGAAGCACACGTGTTCGAGGACCTAGCCCGCGGGCATGCCAATGCGCTGGCCGCGACGCTGCGCGGCGAGCTCGAGCTCGATGGCGATCCGGCGATGCTCGTTCGCTTCCAGCGACTCTTCCCGGCGCCAACGGGACGAAAGCGCACGTCGTCGGCGCGCTGCATCGGCCGCCGGAGAGGCTGACGATGGCTGGGCAGGTGGTCCGCATCCTCGACGGCAACACGTTCGTCGTGTGCGACGAGCGCGGTGACGTGGAGGCATCGCCGACCGAGCCGACTGGACTCTTCTCGTTCGACACGCGGTTCCTTTCGAGCTGGGTCCTGACGATCAACGGCCAGAAGCTCAACACCCTCTCTGTCGACGACCTCCAGTACTTCCAGTCGCGGTTCTTCCTCGTTCCGGGGACCGGCACGGTCTACATCGACGCCAAGCTGTCGGTCATCCGCGAACGGGCCGTGGGGAACGGCTTCCATGAGGAGCTGACCATCCTCAATCACCAGAACGAACCCGTCGACCTCGAGGTCCGGATCGATGCGGCCAGCGATTTCGCGGACCTGTTCGAAGTCAAGGACGCGCTCAAGAAGCTCGGGACGTACGTCTCGCGGATCGAGGACGGCAAGCTCTATCTCGGCTACGAACGCGGATCCTTCCGGCGCGAGACCGTCATCTCCGCCTCGGCGCCGGCCCGCATCGATGAGCGCGGCCTCACCTTCGATGTCCGGATCGAGCCACAGGGGGTCTGGACGACCGATCTCGATGTCGTGACCTCCCAGGCTGGGGCCGGGGGCACCTACGCCCGGCCGAAGTACGGACGCGGCCGGAAGCAGGCCCGTCCCAACATGGAACGCAGCCTCGAGAAGTGGATCAGCGATGCCCCACGCCTCGAATGCGACCTGGCGTCGCTCGAGTCCACGTACCGGCGCAGCCTCATCGACCTCGCCGCCCTGCGCTTCTCGCCACCGGTCGCGGGCGGCAAGAGCCTCCCGGCAGCGGGCCTTCCGTGGTTCATGACCATGTTCGGCCGCGACAGCATCTTCACCAGCCTGCAGGCGCTGCCATTCACACCCGAGCTGGCCGCCACGACCTTGCGAGCGCTGGGCGATTGGCAGGGCAGCCGGCGCGACGACTTCCGCGACGAGGACCCCGGCCGGATCCTCCACGAGATGCGATACGGCGAGATGGCCGCGTTCGAGGAACGTCCTCACACGCCGTATTACGGCGCCGCGGACTCCACGCCGCTCTATGTCGTGCTGCTCGACGAGTACGAGCGCTGGACCGGCGATCGAAAGCTCGTGCGCGACCTGGAGTTCGAGGCGCGAGCCGCATTGAACTGGATCGACGAGTACGCCGATCTCATGGGCAACGGCTATATCTCCTACAAGCGCCGAAATGAGACGACGGGGCTCGAGAACCAGTCCTGGAAGGATTCGTGGAACTCGATCGCCTATAGCGACGGGCGCCTGCCGGACTTCCCGCGGGCGACCTGCGAGCTCCAGGGCTATGCCTACGACGCCAAGGTGCGCGGTGCGCGGCTGGCCCGTCTGGTCTGGAACGACCCACCATTCGCCGAACGCCTCGAGCGAGAGGCGGCCGACCTCAAGCGACGATTCAATCGCGACTTCTGGTTGCCCGATCGCGAGTACTTCGCGCTCGCCCTCGACGCCGACGGCAGCCAGGTCGACGCCCTCGCTTCGAATATGGGGCTGCTCCTCTGGAGTGGGATCGTCGATGCGACGAAGGCGAAGGCGGTCGTGGGTCATCTGATGGGCCCCCGGCTCTACTCGGGCTGGGGCGTCCGAACGATGGCCGAAGGCGAGGGTCGCTATAACCCCATCGGCTACCACCTGGGAACGGTCTGGCCGTTCGACAACTCGTTCATCGCCTGGGGCCTGCGGCGGTACGGCTACAAGGAGGAGGCGGCGCGGATCGCGTCGGACATCCTCGATGCCGCCGCCCTGTTCGATGGGCGACTGCCAGAGGCCTTTGGTGGCTACGACCGGGATCTGACGAAGTACCCGGTCCAGTATCCGACGGCCTGCAGCCCACAGGCCTGGTCGACCGGTGCGCCGCTGCTCCTGCTTCGGACGATGCTTGGACTCGAGCCGATGGGCGACCACCTCATCGTCGACCCGGCGCTGCCGGCCACCATCGGGCATCTCGAGCTCCTCGACATCCCCGGTCGGTGGGGCCGGATCGACGCATTCGGCCGCGGTCGCGTCGACCTCGAGCAGCAGGCCACGAGCTCGCGCGCCAGGCTCGGGACGCGGCGGCCGCAGCCGCGGCCGGTAGCCCGCCCAAGCCGCCTGAACACGGGAGCCGCCCTATACTGCCCGGGCGATGCAGATCACCCGAACCCCGTCTCCCAAATCGACCGTCCAGCTCGAGATCGAGCTGCCCCCGGAGCGCCTCGAACGAGCGATGGGCGACGCCGTCCGCGCCCTCGCGCGCCGGACCCGCGTCCCCGGCTTCCGCCCCGGCAAGGCGCCGCGCCCGGTCCTGGAGCGCCACCTCGGCCCCGGTGTCGTCTTCGATGAAGCCGTCGACCACCTCATGCAGGACGCCTACCGCGAGGCGATCATCCAGGAGGACATCCTCCCGCTGAGCAATGCCGATGTGGAGGTCGTCCAGGCCGAAGAGGGCAAGCCGCTCATCTTCAAGGCGACCGTCCCGATCCGTCCGGACCTCGAGCTCGGCGATTACCGCAACTTCAACTTCGCCCCCGAGATCGACGTGATCGACGACGCCCGCGTCGACCAGGTCGTCGAGGAGCTGCGCGACCAGAATGCAACGCTCGGCCCGGTCGAGGACCGGGGCGCGAAGGACGGCGATTACGCGGTGATCTCGTTCATCGGGACCAGGGACGGGGAGCCGTTCGACGGCGGCACGTCCGAGCGCATGCCCCTGATCCTCGGTCAGGAGCGCTTGATCCCGGGCTTCGAATCGAACCTGGTCGGCCTCAAGGTCGGTGACACGACCGAATTCGACATCACCTTCCCCGACGATTACACCGAGGCGAGCCTGGCCGGCCAGGTGGCCCATTTCAGCGTCGAGCTCAAGGAACTGCGCGAGAAGATCCAGCCCGACCTCGACGAGGACTTCTTCACGAGTCTCGGCGACTTCGGGTCGCTCGATGAGCTGCGGGCGGACATCCGCCGCCGCCTGGAGGGCAATGCGCTCGACCGGGCGCGCCATGGGTTCGCCGACAAGATCATCGAGTACGCCGTCGCGAACGCGACGGTCGAACTGCCGGACGTGCTCATCGACCAGGAGGTCGAGGTCATGCACGACGAGTTCCGCGCCTCGCTCGCGCGCCAGGGACTCACCGAGGAGGCCTACCTCAAGGCGGTCGAGAAGACGGGCGACGACCTGCATGCGGAGTTCCGGCCGAACGCCGAGCGCCGGGTCAAGACCCTGCTCGTGCTCTCGAAGATCGCCGAGGTCGAGAACGTCGAGGTCTCGGAGGCGGATGTCGAGGCGGAGGTCGCCCAGGGCCGCGCCCGCTACGCGGACGACGCCAAGCTGACCTCGTACTTCGAGTCCGAGCGCGGCCGGTCGTTCATCCGCAGCACGCTGCGGCGCAGCCGCGTCGTCGAGCAGATCATCGACGCGTGGCTCAAGGACCATCCCGAGCACCAGCCGCTGCCGCACCTCGAGGACGCGCCGGCCTCGCCCGTCGACAACGAGCAGGCCCAGGCGTCCGCCTCGATCGGCGCGACGGATCCGGGGGCGGCGCTGACCGACGTCGTCACCCCCTCCGGCACTCCGTCCGAGGCCCTGTCTGATCGTCCCGCCGACGAAGCCTTGTCCGCCGACGATGCTGTGACCGCCGACGAGCCCACGCGCGCCGGATGATCCGGCGGCCTATCCTCGAACTCAGCACGGATCTACCAGGGAGACCCCAGATGCTCGTCCCGATGGTCATCGAATCCTCCAGTCGTGGGGAGCGCGCCTACGACATCTACTCGCGCCTGCTGCGCGAGCGGATCATCTTCCTGGGCGACGCCATCGAGGATCACCTCGCCAACCTCGTCATCGCGCAGCTGTTGTTCCTCGACTCGGAGGATCCCGAAAAGGACATCAGCCTGTACATCAACTCCCCCGGGGGCGTCGTGAACTCCGGGCTCGCCATCTACGACACCATGCAGTACCTGCGTGCGCCGGTCAGCACGATCTGCATCGGCATGGCGGCCTCGATGGCGGCGGTCCTTCTGGCAGCCGGCAGCAAGGGCAAGCGCTACGCCCTGCCGAACGCCAGGATCATGATCCACCAGGGCTCGGGCGGGTTCCGTGGCAACGCACCGGACGCCGTGATCCAGATGAAGGAATGGGAGTTCCTCGTCCAGCGCAACAACGAGATCCTGTCCCGCCACACGGGCCAGCCGCTCGACAAAGTGATCGCGGACACCGACCGGGACTTTTTCATGGCTCCCGAGGCGGCCAAGGACTATGGCATCATCGACGCGGTCTACTCTGAGCAGTGGGATTCGCTGACGGCTCAGCACCACGACGAGAAGGTTGCTGAAGAAGTAGCCGATGAGCCGGAGCCGATCCCGGCCGTCGAACCGAAGCGCACCAAGAGCGAATAGAGGACCAGGGAGCCGACCGTCACGTGACCACCACCAGCAGCAGCAAGGGACCCAAGGTCCCGTATCGCTGCTCCTTCTGCGGAAAGAGCCAGGAACAGGTCCGCAAGCTCATCGCGGGTCAGGGCGTCTACATCTGCGACGAGTGCATCAACCTGTGCCAGGAGATCATCGAAGAGGAGATGCTGGAGACGCCGCGCCCCAAGCAGGCGGCGTCGAAGCTCCCCAACCCGCACCAGATCAAGGATGCGCTCGACTCATACGTCATCAGCCAGGATCGCGCCAAGAAGGTCCTGTCGGTGGCGGTCTACAACCACTACAAGCGGGTCAACGCCGGCCACCAGGTCGATGACGTCGAGCTCCAGAAGTCCAACGTCCTGCTCGTCGGGCCGACGGGTTCGGGCAAGACGTTGCTCGCCCAGACCCTGGCGCGCGTGCTGGACGTGCCGTTCTGCATCGCCGACGCCACGTCGCTGACCGAGGCCGGCTATGTCGGTGAGGACGTCGAGAACATCCTGCTGCGGCTGATCCAGGCCGCCGACTTCGACGTGGCCCGGGCCCAGCGCGGGATCATCTACATCGACGAGATCGACAAGATCGCGCGAAAGGCGGACAACCCGTCGATCACCAGGGACGTGTCGGGGGAGGGGGTCCAGCAGGCCCTGCTCAAGATCCTCGAAGGCACCGTCGCGAATGTCCCGCCGCAGGGCGGTCGGAAGCATCCGCACCAGGACTTCATCCAGATCGACACGACCAACGTGCTGTTCATCTGCGGCGGCGCGTTCGATGGGCTCGAGAAGATCATCGAGGAGCGGGTCGGCAAGCGGGCGATCGGGTTCGGGTCGGAGGCGCCGATGGGCTCGGCGGAGCGGGGCAAGGTCCTCGAGAAGCTCATGCCCGAAGACCTGCTCAAGTTCGGGCTCATCCCGGAGTTCATCGGACGGTTGCCGGTGATGGTGACGCTGACAGCGTTGACCGCCGATGACCTCGTTCGCGTGCTGACCGAGCCGAAGAACGCCGTCACACGGCAGTTCCAGAAGTTCCTGTCCCTCGACAAGGTCGAGCTGGCGTTCACGCCGGGGGCCCTGCGGGCGGCGGCCGAGGTGGCGCTGGACCGCAAGACCGGGGCTCGCGCGCTGCGCTCCATCGTCGAGGAGTCGCTCCTCGAGGTGATGTACGACATCCCGGAGCGGACCGAGGTCCGCAAGTGCATCATCACCGAGGAGACGATCCGCGACGGCCGCCTCCCGCTCCTCCTGACCAAGACCGACGTCGACGAGGGTGTCGACGAGACGAACTACGAGGAGTGGCTCGCCGAACGCGGCGAGACCGCGTAGCCCGGAGCCCGCCCGAGTGCGGGCGCCGCCAGCTCGCTTGCACCGCCGGCCTGCTCACACAGCCCGCCCGCTCTCCGGCGTCTGGGCGGCCTGCTCACGCGGCCGGCCCGCTCTCCGGCGGCCGGCCCGCACTCCGGCGGCCGGACCCCGGCTTGGGCCATGGGGCGGGCGATGCACGCAGGGTGTTCATTTCCGCCGCATCGCTGCCCGCAACCGGTCGGAGCGGCCGCCCTGGGCCGCCGATAACGGCCGCGATGCACTCCCGCTGATCATCGGGCGGCGCAAGGTCGGTGTTCGCGCGGCCAAGCATGGGGTCCGCGCAGCTAAGCGCCAGTGAAGCGCCCGGAATGAACATGGCACGATCATGCCCGGCGTCAGACGACCCCAGAGCGCTCTCGATGTCGAGCGCCGTAACCGCGAGCAGCAGGCCCGCATCGGCGCCGAGATCCAGGCGATGCGTGAGCGGCGCGGCTGGACGCGCATCCAGCTGGCGGAGCGTGCCGGCCTCGGCCGCATGGTCGAGAGTCGGATCGAACGTGGTGTCGGCAACCCCGACCTCGATGCCCTGCAACGGATCGCTGTCGCGCTTGGTCGACCGCTGCTCGTTTCGTTCGGCGGACGGGACCCGTCGGAGACGCCAGCGGACGCAGGACATCTCGCGATCCAGGAGCTCGTCCTGCGGGTCGGCCGTGCCGCGGGTTACACGGGCTCCTTCGAACTTCCGACCCGCCCTGCCGAGCCATGGCGGTCCGCCGATGTCGGCCTCGCCTCCGAAGCCCGCCGTCGACTGATCGAAACCGAATGCTGGAACACTATCGGCGATGTGGGGGCCGCCGCCCGATCCAGCGCTCGAAAGCTGGCCGAGCTCCAGGACCTCGCCATCGCTCGATGGGGCGCTGGCGCCTCGACGGGCCTCGTCTGGGTCGTGCGCGCGACCGCGCGAAACCGCGCCCTGCTCGCGCGCTACCCGGAAGTCTTCGCCAGCCGATTCCCGGGTTCGTCGCGCGGATGGGTCGAAGCGCTGACGCGCGGCACCACGCCACCCGCGGAGCCCGGCCTCATTTGGTGCGATGTCGGCGCCACTCGACTATTCGCGTGGCGCCGACGCTGAAGAAGTCTCCTGGGGGCGCTGCCCCGGCGGGTGCGACGGGCCGAGACCGCGGTCTGGGCCGCCTCACGGCCCGTGCTACACTCGCCGCCTTCACGGCGATGACCGCAGAAGAGTAGCGTCGGGACGGCCCGAAGCGAGCGCGGGACGGTGCGAGCCGCGCGGGACCAACCGGCGTGAACGTCACTCGCGAGCCGTGACGCCTGACGCCCGATAGCGCGTCGCGAGGGTGTCGGACGAGCCGGACGGGATGACCGCCGCGGACCCGACACCGAACCAGCAGGTGGTACCACGACCCGTTCGTCCGCTGGACGAGCGGGTGTTTCTGTTTCGAGGCACGAACCCGCGATGACCGAACTGCCGAAGGCGTATACGCCACGCGACGTCGAAGGCGTGATCTATGAGCGCTGGCTGGCCGCGGACGTCTTCGCGCCGGACGGCGCTGGCTCGACCGCCGACCCGCATCTGCCGCCCTTCACGATCATCCAGCCGCCGCCCAACGTCACGGGCTCGCTCCACCTGGGCCACGCGCAGCGAACCACGGTCGAGGACCTGATGATCCGCCACGCCAGGATGCGCGGGCACCCGGCGCTGCTCCTGCCGGGCCTCGATCACGCCAGCATCGCGGCGCAGTTCGTGCTCGACGGCATCCTGGCCAAGGAGGGCGAGAGCCGCCAGACGCTGGGCCGCGAGCGGTATCTCGAGCGGATGCGGGCGTTCTCCGACTCCACGAAGCCGGTCATCCTCGGGCAACAGCGCCGGGTCGGTGGCTCCTTCGACTGGAGCCGGTTGCGCTACACGATGGACGAGGGATCCGCCAAGGCCGTCCGGGTCGCGTTCGATCGGCTGTACCGCGACGGCCTGGCCTATCGGACCGAGGCCCTCGTCAACTGGTGCCCGGGCTGCCAGACCAGCGTCAGCGACCTCGAGGTCGTCCCGACTCCCGAGACCGGCACGATGTGGTCCGTCCGCTACCACCTGGTCGACGAGGCGACCGGCGAGCTCGATCCCGACCCCGACCGATCGATCACGGTCGCGACGACCCGACCCGAGACGATCCTCGGCGACACAGCCGTCGCCGTGCATCCCGACGACGAGCGCTACCGCGACCTCGTCGGGCGGACGCGTCCGCATCCCGTTCGTCGATCGCGACGTGCCGATCATCGCGGATGATGCCGTGGACCGCGAGTTCGGGACGGGCGCGGTCAAGATCACCCCGGCCCACGACCAGGACGACTACGCCACGGGCAAGCGCCACGGCCTGCCCGCGCCGACGATCCTCGCCGACGACGCGACCGATCGCGAACACCGGCACGGCGTACGACGGCCTGGACCGATACGAGGCGCGTCGACGGATCGTCGGCCGACCTCGCCGATCGTGGCGATCTCGTCGGGCGAGCGGCCGCACGAGATGATCATCGGCCGCTGCCAGCGCAGCGACGACGTCCTGGAGCCGCGTCTCAAGACCCAGTGGTTCATCCGCACCGAGCCACTGGCGGCCCGCGCCCTCGACGCGACCCGTTCGGGGCGGACCCGGATCCTGCCCGAGCGCTTCGAGAAGACCTGGGAGCACTGGCTGACCGACATCCGCGACTGGAACGTGTCAGCCGCCAGCTGTGGTGGGGTCATCGCATCCCGGCCTGGTACTGCCCGGACGGGCACGTCACGGTCTCGGCGGAGGCGGACGGCCCTGCGGCCTGCGAGGTGTGCGGACGCCCGGCCACCGAGCTGACCCAGGACCCGGACATCTTCGACACGTGGTTCAGCAGCGGCCTGTGGCCGTTCTCGACCCTCGGCTGGCCCGACGACACCCCCGATCTCAAGCGGTTCTACCCGACCTCGGTGATGGAGACCGGCTACGACATCATCTTCTTCTGGGTCGCCCGGATGATGATGCTCGGCCTGCATCTCACCGACGAGGAGCCCTTCCACACGGTCTACCTGTCCGGGCTCATCCGCGACCCCGAAGGCACGAAGATGTCCAAGACGAAGGGCAACGTCGTCGATCCCGCTCGGGGTCATCGACGAGACCGGGGCGGACGCGCTGCGCTTCGCGCTCATCCACGGCGCTGCCGCCGGGCCAGGACCAGCGCTTCGGACGGCCAAGCTCGAGAACGCCCGCAACTTCGCGAACAAGCTCTGGAACGCGACCCGGTTCGTCGTCGGCGCACGGCCCGCCACGATCGCCGCGGATGCGGAGCGCCGACTGCCTGACCGGCGCCACACCGGCCCCGCCGAGCGCTGGATCCTGTCTCGCGCGAGCGCCACCGTAGCCGCCGTCGACGAGGCCATGGCCGGCTACGCGTTCGGCGAGGTCACCCGTATCCTCTACGACGCGATCTGGAACGAGTTCTGCGACTGGGGCGTGGAGCTCGCCAAGGTCCGCCTGGCCGACGAGTCCCTGCCGGGCGAGGTCCGCGAGGCGACCTGGTGGACGCTGGTCGAGGCGCTCGACACCTACCTGCGCCTGCTCCACCCGGTCATGCCCTTCGTCACCGAGGCGCTGTGGGCGGCCATCCCGCATCGAGCCGGCGATCCGGAACTGCTGATCGTCGCCCGCTGGCCCGGGGCAGGGGAGCGCGACGACGGCGCTCGAAGCGCGAGGTCGAGGCCGTCATCGACCTCATCCGCGGGCTCCGCAACGCGCGTGCCGAGGCCCGCGTCGAGCCGGCTGCCTGGCTCCCGACCGAGATCGTCGTGCCGGCCGCCATGGGAGCCACGTTCGAGGCGCTCAGGCCCGCGATCGAGCGCCTCGCCCGCGCCCGACCGATCGAGCGACGCCTGACCCGCGAAGCCCTCGGGCAGGGGCGCGACGGCGCCGCGGCCGGCGGCCTGAGCGTCATCGCCGGTGACCTCGAGGCGCTCGCCTATCGACCCGCCGAGGGCGAGGACCTGCCGGTGCGGAGCTCGAGCGGGCCCGTCTGGAACGTGAGCTGGCCGAGGCCGAGACGTGGCTCGCGGCCGCCCTCGACCGGCTGGCCAACGACGCGTTCATGGCCAAGGCGCCACCGGCGATCGTCGACGGGGCTCGCGCCCGCGCGGCCGAGCTCGCCGACCAGGTCGATCGACTCCGCGATCGTCTCGGCTCCTGACGCCCCGCGGGACGGCCGCCGAGCGCGCCGTCGCGGGTCGTGTGCGGAAAGGCCCCGATGGGTGTCATCATCGTCCGGATGAGCCTTGCGCCCCAGCCAGCGATCCCCGCCACCGCGCAAACCCATGCCCGCCCACCGTCGATGGTCGTCGCCAGCGCCGGGGCACCCCCGGATCCCTCCCTGCCGCCGGCCGCGGACCGCCTCGCAGCCCCGTGACCCTGGCCATCCCGGTCGGTCCGTCCACCGTCACCATCAATCGCGACGATCGGGTCGTCATCTGCGAGCCCGACGGCCGCATCGACGCGGCAGCCGATGACGGGCTTCTTCGCCCGGGACACCCGGTTCGTGTCCGGCTACGACTTGTGGATCAACGAGAAGCCGACCGATCCTGCTCAACTCGTCGGCCATCCAGTCGCTCTCGTCGCGCTTCGAATTCACGAACGAGACGCTGCTCGACGAGGACGGGCCGATCGATCGGCACACGATCGCGGTCCGCCTCGATCGCACGATCTCGGGCGGCGTCCACGAGGACTACGACATCGTCAACTACTCGCGCCGCCCGTGCGCATCACGATCGAGATCCCGATCACATCCGACTTCGCCGACATCTTCGACGTCAAGGCGCGCCGGCTCATCCGGCGCGGCGAGATCAACACGCGCTGGTTCCGGTCGCCGCAACGACTCCAGACGACCTACGTCAACCGCGACTTCCGGCGCGACCTCCTCGTCGCAGGTCGACAGTTCGATTCGCCGCCGCAGTTCGCCAACGGCCGGCTCATCTTCGTGGCCACGATCGAGCCCAAGGGCGTCTGGCACACGTGCCTGCGCTGGATGCCGCTGACGTCGCAGTCCGGCCGGCACCCGACGACGCTGGGGTGCAGCGCGCGATGACCCGCCGCCGCGGCTGGGCGGGCCGCCACTGCCCGGTCCGGGTCACGACGAGCCCAACGAAACGGTGGTGCGGACGTGGCGACGTTCGGTCGACGACATGGAGGCGCTCCGGCTCGAGGACCCGCACCTTCGAGCGCGGCGTGTACATCCCGGCCGCCGGCGTCCCGTGGTTCATGACGCTGTTCGGGCGCGACGCGCTGATCGTCTCGATGCATGGGCATCTGCGGCTTCCCGGAGTTCGCGGCGGGGGCCCTGCGCCGCCTCGCCGGTCTTCAGGCGACGGACGACGATCCCGAGCGCGACATGGAGCCGGGCAAGATCCCGCACGAAGTCCGCCATGGGGAGCTGGCGCAGCTCGGGATCCTTCCGTACGCCCCGTACTACGGCACCCACGACGCCACGAGCCTGTTCGTGATCGTGATCTCGCCTACCTCTACGACTGGCTCGGTGACGTAGAGCGCTCCTGCAGCGGTACCTGCCCAACGCCGAGGCGGCGATGCGCTGGATCGACCGGTGGGGTGACCGCGACGGCGACGGGTTCCAGGAGTACCGGACCCGCTCGAGCCACGGCTACTACAACCAGGGCTGGAAGGATGCCGGCGACGCCATCCCGGCCGAGGACGGGCAGCCTGGCGCCTTTGCCGACTCGCCCTGTGCGAGCTCCAGGGCTACGCCTACGAAGCGAAGCTCCGGATGGCGGAGATCTACGAGACGCCTGGACCGGCAAGCGCTACGCCGCAAGCTGCGACGCGAGGCGCGGCGCACTCTACGAGCGCTTCAACGACGACGTTCTGGTGGGAAGCCGAGGGGACCTACTACCTCGGCCTCGACGGCGAGAAGCGACCGATCGAGTCGTCGCCTCCAACGCCGGCCATTGCTCGTGTCCGGGATCGTCCCGCCGGAGCGCGCCGGTCGCGTCGTCGGCGCGGCTCATGGCCGACGACATGTGGTCGGGGTGGGGCATCCGCACGCTGTCGTCCGACCACGAGGCCTACAACCCGTTCAGCTACCACACGGGCACGGTCTGGCCGCACGACAACGCGATCATCGCCGGTGGGTTCCGGCGCTACGGCTTCATACCGAAGCCGCGATCGTCGCCCAGGGGATCTTCGACGCCGCCGAGCGCTTCGTCGCGACCCGCCTCCCGGAGCTGTTCGCGGGCCTGACCCGCCAGCCCGGCAGCGTTCCCGGTCCAGTACCTCGAGGCGAACGTGCCCCAGGCCTGGGCGGCCAGCGCGGTCTTCCGGCTTGTCGCGTGCTGTGCGGGATCCAGGCGACCACGGCCGGGCCGGCTCGCGGCTGTACGTCGACCCGGCGCTGCCCGACTGGCTGCCGCGACCTCACGATCAGCAACCTCCGGGCCGGCGGCGGCGCGCTGTCGCTGCGCGTTCGAGGACGGCGCGTTCGAGGTCCTGTCGAACACGAGCGCGTTCGAGGTCGTCGACGGACGACCCACCGCGGACGAGGTGGGCCGCCGGAGGTCGACCGGAGGAGGAGGGTCGATCGGCCGTCCGGCGGCCCGATGGGAGGCGGTCGGAGCGGTCAGCCCTTGACAGCGCCGCCGGTGATGCCGCGGACGAAGTACCGCTGGAGGCGGAGGAACACGATGATCGGGACGATCATCGAGACGAAGGCCGCGGCCGTGAGGAACTGCCAGCCGCCACCGAACGACGTCGTGAGGTTGGCCAGCACCACCGACAGCGGATGGTTCTGCGGGCACGGGCCCGAGGTAGACCAGCGCCACCAGCAGGTCGTTCCAGACCCACAGGAACTGGAAGATGATCAGCGAGGCGAGCGCCGGCACGCTCATCGGCATGGCCAGCCGGAAGAACGCGGTCGACGGGCTGCGCGCCGTCGATCGCGGCCGACTCGAAGACCTCCCGGGGCAGGCCGCCGAAGTAGTTGCGCAGCAGGTAGATCGCGAACGGCAGGCCGTAGCCGGTGTGGGCCAGCCACACCGCGAGCATCGTGCCGTTGATCTTGAACCCGACCGGCTGGAAGTCGCGGAACAGGCTCAGCACCGGGATCAGCGTGACCTGCAGGGGCACCACGAGCAGGCCGACGACGATCACGAACAGGATGTTCCGACCGGGGAACTCCATCCAGGCGAACGCATAGGCCGCGAACGCCGCGACCATCACGACGAGCACCGTGGCCGGGATCGTGATGATGAAGCTGTTGATGAACGCCTGGTCGATGCCGGCTCGGCCGAGCACGTACTCGTAGTTATTGAGCGTGAACTCCCACGGCGGCGTGAACGCGGTCCACCAGCCGCTCGTGTTCGTCGCAGCGGCCGGCCGGAACGAGGCGACGAGGAGGGCGATCGTCGGGATGGCCCAGATCAACATCAGGACGATGCAGCGACGATGTGCAACGCGACTCGACCGAGACCGGGGCCGGACCGCGTCCGGGTCCGGGCCTGGGCTCTGGTGCGCGGCGAGGCCTCGATGGCGGGCACCGGTGCGCCGTGGTCATCGGAGGGCCTCCTGCTCGCGGAACCGGCGGATGTTGATGATCATCACCGGCACGATCGCGGCGAACAGGATCACGGCGATCGCCGCCGCGCGTCCCGGTTGGCCGTTGTTGAACAGCTCCTGGTACATCACGTTGGCGATGACGTTCGTGTCGAAGTTGCCGTTGGTCATCGTGTACACGACGTCGAACGTCTTGAGCGCGTAGATGACGATCGTCGTCGCCACGACCGCGATGGTCGGCATCAGCAGCGGGCAGCATGATCCCCCGGAAGACCTGGAACTCATTTGCCCCGTCGACCCGGGCGGCCTCCAGCAATTCGGTGCTGATGCCCTTGAGCCCGGCGGACAGGATGACCATGGCGAACCCGGTCAGCAGCCAGACGCCCACGATGATCAGGAAGAAGTTGTTCCACGGTTGGGTCTGAGAGCCACGCGACGGGGTCACCCCCGAGGCCGGTGACCACCGCGTTGAGCGTCCCGATGTTCGGCTCGAGCTCGTACATGAACCGCCAGATCACGCGGCCGCGACGAAGCTGATCGCCAGCGGCAGGAAGACGATCGACTTGACGACCCCCTCGTAGCGGACCCGGTCGACGAGGACCGCGATCGAGCAGCCGAGCCCGACCACGAGGAGCGGCAGCAGGACCACCCACAGGACGTTGTTGCGGAGCGCGATGAGCGTGTCGTGCTGGCTGAAGAACCAGGCGTAGTTGTCGAGGCCGATGAACGCGTCGCCGCGTCGGTTCATGGAAGCTCCGGATGATCGTCGCGATCGTCGGATAGACCAGGAACACGCCGAGGAACAGCGATGCGCGGGCGCCAGCCACAACCACGGGCGGATGCGCCGGCGCCATGCGCCGTGGGACTCGCCGCAGGATCGCCTCGATCAGCAGGATGTAGCCGACGAGTACGAGCGGTACCGCGATGACCACGAGGATCGCCGCGACGATCCGATTAGCGAGGAGCTCTTCGAGCACGCCCAGCCCTCCCTTCGGAAGTCGGAGCGGCGGCCGGCCACCCGACCGCCGCTCGCCGGTCGCGGGCCTATCTGGCTATAGGCGTCCGCCTGGACCGTATCGAGGTTCGCGAGGATCGAGTCGAGATTGCCCGGCGTCCTCGACGTACTCGACGATGCGCCTGGAAGAAGGCCTTGTTCATCGCGTTCGGCATGAGGTCCGAGCCGTCGAACCGGAACAGCTGGCGCGTTGGCGAGGATCTCGGCCGACGTCTTGCGAAGTCTCGTCCGGATACGCGTCGAGTGGCACGTTCTTGTTGGCGGAGATGAAGCCGCCACGCTCGACCCAGATCTGCTGGGCCTCGGGCGTCAGCAGGTACTGGATCAGCGACTGTGCCTGCGGGGTGTCGTTGAACATCCCGAACAGATCGCCGCCGCCGGTCACGCTGCCGGCGAAGGCCGGGTCGATGTCCGGGAATGGGGAAGAAGTCGTACTCGGTCGGCGGCCGCTCCGGCCTCGTTCTTGAAGAAGTCGGTGATGAAGCTGGCCTGATGGTGGAGCAGGCAGCCGGGCGGGGTCGCGAACATCGGGTTCGCGGCCGCGCCGAAGTTGGTGGCGTTGACGTAGCCCGCCGGGCCGCCGTAGGCGTTGGCGACGGCGTCGCCGAACGTCTCGCAGGCGGCCTTGATCGCGGGGTCGGTCCACTTCGGTCGTGCCGGCGACCCAGCCGTCGTACACGTCCGGGCCCGCCTGGCGGAGGACGATGTCCTCGATCCAGTCCGTTCCCGGCCAGCCCGAGTCGCCACCGGACTCGAGGCCGATGCACCACTCCTTGGTCTCGCCGGTCGCGGCGGCCCGAGCGGTCGTGTTGAGCTCATCCCAGGTCGCCGGGGCGCCGGCCGTCCAGTTCGCCGTGGTGTACCAGATGAGGCCCTTGACGGCGGCCTTGGTGAAGATGCCGACCAGCTTGCCGTCCGGCGCATTGCCGAGCGCGGCGAAGCCCGGCGCGGTGTGGAGCCCTCGTAGGCGGCGAAGTCGACGAAGTCGAGGGGCTTGAGCGCGCCCTCGTCGTACCACTGCTGCATCAGGCCCGGGTCCCGGGCAGCCCCGCGACGTCCGGCAGGTTGCCGCCGGCGATGCCGGCCGTCAGCGCCGTGCCGAGGTCGCGCTGTCCGGTGTAGTTGATGGTCGCGCCGCTGCACTCCTCCCAGGGAGCGACCATCGCCAGGAACGAGTCCTGCTCGGCGCCGGTCCACGTCCCGTAGACGCTGACCTCGCCGCCGATGTTCTCGCACACGAAGCTGCCGGTCGCGCCGGACCCGCTCGCGCTCGGCGATCCGCCGGCACTTGCCGGCGGGGTGCTCGCCCCGCTCGATTCCGCCGGGCTGGCAGTTCCGCCAGCCGGTGAGCAGGCCGCCGCCACGAGGGCGATGACCGCCAGGAATCCGGTGGCCCGTCGCCACCACGAATTCCGCTCCTCCATTGTCCGTCTCCTTTCCCGATCCTCGGCCCGGTCGTCCGGGCCGATGTCTGGGCACTCTCCAGGCGTCGGCCGGACGGCCGACGTCGTGTAGGTCAGCGCGGCGACGGCGGGGCCGTCGAGGCGCGCACGATGAGCTCGGTCGGTAGCAGCGTCCGGGACGCGATCGCGTGATCGGGATGCGTTCCAGGAGCGCTCGTCCGGCGGCCTGCCCGAGCTCGAAGGCCGGCAGCCGGACGGTGGTGAGGGGTGGATCGAAGTACGCCGGCGAGGGGGATGTCGTCGAAGCCGACGATCGACACGTCGTCCGGAACGCGCAGGCCGGCCTCGCGCAGGGCGCCGATGGCGCCGAGGGCGACCACGTCGCTGGCCACGAACACCGCGTCGAACGGCACGCCGCGCTCGAGCAGCTCGACCATCGCCGCGTGGCCGCTCGGGGCATCGAACGCCGCTTCGGCGACGAGCTCGTCGGGTCGTCGGCGAGGCCGGCCGCGGCCATCGCCTGACGGTAGCCCTCGAGGCGCTCCTGGGCCGCGGTGTAGACGACCGGAGCATTGGTGATGCAGGCGATCCGCCGATGGCCGAGGGCCAGCAGATGCTCGACCGCGCCGCGCGCGCCGGCCACGTTGTCGACATCGACGCTGGCCACGGCCACCCCGGGCAGGGCGCCCTGGATGACGATCGGGAAAGCCGTCGCGCGATCAGCGCGGCGAGTGACGGGTCGTCGACCCGCGGACCGGACACGACGAGGCCGTCGGCGTGCTGCGCTCGCAGCAGTGACGTGTAGGTCGAATCCGGGCCGTCGACGGCCAGCGGTTCGACCAGGACCCGGAAGCCGACCGAGCGCGCGGTCGTGGCCAGGCCGCGCAGGGTCTCGACGAGGATCGCGTCGCCGGCGATCTGCTCGGGGGTCTGGCGCAGGACCAGCGCGATGATATGGCTGCGGCCACCGGCCAGCTGCCGGGCCGGGGCGTGCGGGTGGTAGCCGAGGCGCTCGGCCGCCGACAAGACACGCTGGCGCGTCTCGTTCGGGATCTTGATGTCGGTCCGGCCGTTCAGGACGAACGGACACCGTCGTCCGCGAGACCCCGGCCTCGATCGCGACGTCCGCGCTGGTCGGTCGCCTCGGCATCGTCGACCGCTGCTCCTCCTGCTTGACGACGCGTCTGCGACGTGGTCGACTAACGCGCGTCAGTAACGCGTATCAATGACGTGTTCGCGAGACGTTGTCAAGCCCGTTACCGCTACCATCGAGCGACCGGGAAGCGACCGACGCGGGAGTCAGGGAGGTCCTGTGGGCGCCGATCGTGGTCACGCGCAAGGATCCGGACCGCCGCCGTTTCGGTTCGCTGACGACTGGTGGCAGCGCGGCGTGGTCTACCAGATCTATCCGCGCAGCTTCGCCGACAGCGACGGCGACGGGACCGGCGACCTGCCCGGGATCATCGACCATCTCGACCACCTCGGGCCGGACGGCCTGGGCATCGACGCCATCTGGCTCTCGCCGATCTATCCATCGCCCGGGCGCGACATCGGCTACGACGTCAGCGACCACGCGGCGATCGATCCGCGCTTCGGCACGGAGGCCGACTTCGATCGCCTCGTGACCGAGGCCCATCGACGCGGCATCCGGATCGTGCTCGACCTGGTCATGAACCACACGAGCGACGAGCACCCGTGGTTCGTCGCATCGCGCGCGTCGCGCCAGGGCCCGTTTGCGGACTGGTACCTGTGGCGCGACCCGTCCGGCGTCGGACCGCGAGGGACGGCCGCTGCCGCCCAACGACTGGGTCTCGTGGTTCGGCGGGCCGGCCTGGACCTACGACCCGGCGCGAGGCCAGTTCTACCACCACACCTTCCTGGCCGAACAGCCCGAGCTCGACTGGCGCGTGCCGGCGGTCGAGGCCGCCCAGTTCGACATGGTCCGCGGCTGGCTGGAGCGCGGCGTCGACGGCTTCCGGCTCGATACGTTCAACGTCTTCCTCAAGCACCCCGACATGCTGTCGAATCCGCGTCCGCCGCGGACGGACCGCCTGGACCCGCCAGGTCCACGTCAACGACTTCGACCAGCCTGACCTGCCCGCCCTGCTCGACCGCTTCCGGACGATGGTCGACGACTGGCCGTCGACCGATGACCGTCGGGGAGCTGTTCGTCGGCACGACCGAGAACGCCGCTGCGCTCACGCGGCCCTCGTCACCTCGTGTTCGACTGGGAGCTGCTCACCCGGCCGTGGTCCGCGGCGGCGTTCCGAGCCGCGATCCGCCGCCGCGAGCGGGCCTTCCGGCCGCCCGCTGGCCGACGGTCGTGCTGTCCAACCACGATCAGCCACGCCACGCCTCCCGCCTGGCGGACACGGTCGGTGCCACGGGTCCGGCGCGTGACGCGATCGCCAAGGCGGCGGCCGTCCTCGAGCTCACCGTGCGCGGCACCCCGTTCCTGTACTACGGCGAGGAGCTCGGGCATGGGCGACGTCGCCGTCCCGCCCGAGGAGAGCATCGACGCGCCGGCCGCACGCGTCGCCCCCGACTTCCCGTGGTGGGATCGCTCGCAGATCGCGGACCCCGATGCCGTGGTCCGGCGGGCCGGGTGCCGGGTTCACGACCGGCACGCCGTGGCTGCGCCTCGGGCCCGACGTCGACGTGGCGCAACGTCGCCGTCCAGGCGGCCGACCCCGACTCCGTCCTCGCATGCGTATCGACGCCTGATCGCGTCCCGGGCCGAGTTGCCATCGCTCCAGGACGGTGCGCTGCGAGCTCGTCGCGGACGACCGATCCGGACGTGCTCGGGTTCCGACGGGCCGGCTCGGGGCCGGAGGTGCTGGTCCTCATCGGCTTCGCCGACCGCGAGCACCGGGTCGCCGTGCCCCGCCCGAAACGGGGTGGTGGCTGGCGACCGGTCGTCGGCACGCATCGCGACCTGGCCGAGCGGCTCGTCCACGGGTCCACCTGCACGCTTCGGCCGTACGAGGGCCTCGTCGCCGTCCGTGCCTGATCCCACCGCACGACCTGGCTGATTCGGTGCGGCCGGCGTGGGCCCGTGGGCGGTCGCCCTGCTACGATGACGGCCGATCCTGACGATCCCCGGGAGGCCATCCGTGCCGCTCGATTTCCTGAAGCGCAAGAACACCGCCGGCGCCGATGCCGCAGCCCGCGACGGCGACGCCCATCGGTTCGACGATGATGCCCGAAGAGGTCGTCGCCCAGGAATACCAGCTGAAGCTGTACTACGCGGGCAAGACCAGCGAGGGCGTCCGCATGAAGACCGGCCCGCAGGCGATGGTCGAGCTGCCGTCGATGCTGGTGGGCCTCGCCAAGGCCGAGATCGAGGTCGTCGAGCCACTGCCCGATCGAGTTCAGCCAGGCGACCCCGACGATCGCGCGCCCGTCCGAGGCGATGCAGTGGCTCAACGCCCACCACGTGCACTCCCCGATCACCCGGCACGCGCTCGTCGTCCTCGAGTCGATCGATGCCATCGACCTCGCGTTCGACACGTTCGTGTGCTCGCTGCTCGACGGCGAGATCGACACGAGCGGCTACCCCGAGTACAACGCGGTCATCGGCGGCGTCGCGGCCCACTGGGACGAGGCGACCGGCGACATGATCTGCCGCGCGGTCGTCGGCTGGGGCGGCCGGGGCGTGCGCGGCGACACGGACCGGATCGGGGCGAAGCTGCTGGCCGGGCTCCTCACGAACATCCTCGCGAACCAGTACGCGATGGGCCTGACCGCCGTCGAGCGACCCGTGCCGGCCGCCGGTCGTGGCGGTCTCGTCTGCGCCCACTGCGGCTTCGCGTCGGCCCACGAGCGGGCGTTCTACTGCCCCAAGTGCGGCATGCGCCTGCTGCGCGGCTGACCGCAGCCCCTGCCGACGTGCCCCGCTACGACTACGACTGTGCCGCGTGCGGCGAGCGGTTCGAGGTCATCCACGGGGTCCACGGCGATCCGCCGACCGTGCTGCCCGCTGTGCGGCAGTGGCCCCGTGCGGAAGGCGATCAGCGCCCCGAGCGTCCATTTCAAGGGGTCCGGCTGGGCCAAGAAGGAGCGCCACGCGAGCGCGCGGTCCGCAGCCTCGTCGAAGGGCGCCGACGATGGGGCGTCGGAGGCCGGTTCGAAGGACGCCGGGTCCAAGGACGCAGGCTCGAAGGACGCCGGCTCGAAGGACGCCGGCTCGACGGTCTCGGAGCCCACGGTCGCGAAGCCCACGACCTCGGGCAGCGACAGCGGATCGACCGCGAAGCCGACCAGCAAGACCCCGACCGCGACTGCCGACTAGCGATGTCCGCCGCCGCCGACTGGATCACGCTCGCCGAGGCGCAGGCGATCCTGGCCGCCGCCAACGTCCATTTCACGACCTCGACGATCGGTGGCTGGGCGCGCGACGGACGACTCCAGAGCATCAAGCTCGGTGGCCGGCGGTACGTGCGCCGCGGTGAGGTCCGGGCCCTGCTCGCCGCGCCGCGGCGGGTCCCCGCGAGTGCCGTCCAGCCGGCCCTGTTCGAGGACCTGCGGGACTGACCCGCGATCGGCCCATGGATGCGGGCGCGATCCTCGAGCGATTCCTCGATCGACCTCGGGTTGCCTACGTGCGGGCGCGTGCTCGACATCTATGGACGCGCGCCGGGCGGCCTGCTCGCCAACGGCCTGGCCTTCGCGGCCCTGTTCGCGGCGTTTCCGGTCGCGCTGGTCACGCTCGGGATCGCGGGCTGGCTGGTCAACGACCCGGCGGTGCAGGCGCAACTCGCGCAGGCCATCGGGACGCTCCTGCCGCCCCTTCAGGATCTCGTCGAACCAGGCGCTCGGAGCGCTCTCCCAGGGCGCGATCGTGACGTCGATCGTCGGCGTCGTCGGTCTGCTCTGGACCGTGAGCCAGTTGTACGTGACGCTCGATGTCGCGTTCGCCCGGATCTTCACCGACCGCCCGGAGCGCGACGTCCTGCGCCGGAACGCACGCGCATTCGTGTGGGTCGCCGCCCTGATCGGCATGATCGTGGCGCTGATCGTGGGTGGGTCGCTCGCGGCGGCGGCCGAGGCCCTGCTCCCGACATCGTCTGCGGCTGTGGGGTCGATCAACCGGGTCTTGTCCTCGCTGCCGGTCGTGACGGCACTCGGGGTGCTGGCGTTGGTGGTGCTCTACCGCGTCCTGCCGCCGAACGCGCCGAGCTGGCGGGCCATCTGGCTCCCGGCGGTCGTGGCCGGCATCGCGATCGTCGCGCTCAGCCAGGTCTTCCTGTTCATCGCGCCGCGGCTGCTGGGCGCGGCCTTGCTCACGGGATCGCTGGCGACCGCATTCGTGGCGCTGGCCTGGCTGTCATTCACGTTCCAGGCGCTCCTACTCGGCGCGGCCTGGGTCCGGGTCCGCGATGACCCTCCGGCCGGGTCAGCCCTGGGCGGTCCCGCAGCGACGACAGAAGCGGGCGGTCGCGGAGAGTGACAGCCCGCAGCTGACGCACGGCTGGACGCCGCCGCTCGCGCGCGCCGCAGGATCGGGGGCGGCAGTCGTGACCTCGCGGGCGGACTCGGCCCAGAGAGCTTCCATGCCACCGCTCGGCGCGGCCGGTCGGTTGAAGAAGGGCAGCCCTGCGGCGTCGGGCCGACCCGCTGGCCACTGCGGCTGGGCGGGCCACTCGGGTTCAGCTGTGGCGGCGACCGGATCTGCCGGTCCGCTTGGCTGGACGGGGGAGGTCGGTGGCATGACGCCATCGGTGGTCGGGGCGTCGGGCGCCATGATCTGCCACGTCGGCTGCGCCACGACATCCACGCGGGGTTCTGCGGCGGCGACCGGCTCAGGCGTTGATTCGGCGGCGACGGGCTCGGCGGCGACGGGCTCCGCCGCGAAAATCGGCTCAGGCTCGGGTTCAGGCTCGGCCGCAATCTCGGGCTCGGCCTCGACCGCGGCGACCGGCTCGGGGACCTCGACCGCGGCGACCGGCTCGGCTTCGGCCTGGACCGCGGCGACCGGCTCGGGCTCGGCCTCGACCGCGGCGAGCGGCTCGGGCTGCGGTTCGGGCTCGACCTCGACCGCGGCGACCGGCTCGGCCTCGGCCTCGACCGCGGCGACCGGCTCGGCCTCGGCCTCGACCACGGCGACGGGGTCGAGCTGCTGCTCGATGTCGACGCGCTCGCTCGTCAACTTGGCGGCGGCAGCGGCCAGGAGCACGGCGGCAGCGTGATCGTCCGGCTCGGCGACCGGCGCCGGCTCGGCGGGGACCGGCTCGATCGTGGCGGCGACGGACTCGGTAGGCGACGCATCGGTGAGCGACTCGGCGACGGCGGCCACGGCCAGCGACTCGGCCACGGGCTCGGGCTCGAACGGCGCCACGTCCTCCGGTTCGACCGCGGCGTCCGCATCTGGCTCGGGTGCGGCACTGGCCGCAAGGTCTTCCTGTGCCGCGACTGGCTCCGGCTCGGGCTCGACCTCCAGCTTCCGTTCGAACGCCGCGATCTCGGCATCGAGGTTCTGCCCGGGCCGGAAGCTGCGGAGCAGCATCGATGTCTGGGCAGCGGCGGCGATGGCGCGTCCGTCGACGTCGTCGGCGTCGATCTGCGCAGGGCCGACGACCGTGGGGTCCGCGTCCGCCGCGACGGCAGGCGCCACGGAATCGTCCGCAGCGGCCTCGACCCATTCCTCGGGTGCAGCGACAACCTCGGGCGTGGCCTCGACGATCAGCGGCTCGAGCGTCTCGGCGGCTCCCAGCCGGGCCAGCACGTCGATCGGCTCCAGGTCATCGGCGGTGTAAGCGTCGAGTCCGGCGTCCACGGCCGCCGCCGGCTCCGCCTCGGCAGCCGTTACCTCGTCGTCACGCATGAAGTCCGAGGTCGGCCACGACATCGCGTCGGGGCTTGGCAGGTCGGAGAGGTCAGTAGGAACGGGCTCGTGCCCGTTCGTGCCGTTCGCCCCGTTGGTTGCTTCGAACCCGCCGTGCGCGTCGAGGCCCGGGAACGGCGCCGGGAGGATCTCCTGGCCGAGATGCGGGGCGCAGGTCAGGCAGCGCCCCTCAGCCTCGTTCCAGCAATTGCCGCAGGTGTACTGGCGGCAGGTCATGCAGAAGTTGAACGTCTTGTGGAAGGCGTCCAGCTGATGCGAGGTGACCTCGCGATCGGTGTCGCTGCGAGCAGCAGCCATCGCCTCGTCCAGCGACGTGTCGTCGGACATGACGAAGTTCTTGAGTCCGCGCGACATCACCTTGAGGCCCTTGAGACGGGCGGCCCGTGGTGCAGCGGACTCGAACGTGTAGCGCGTGCCACAGCGTTCGCAGAATGATTCGGTGAGGATCTCCGGCATCTGGACCCCGGGGCGGTGCGCTCAAGTGTTGAGCGGATGCACCGCTCGAACAGGGGCGAGAGTATACCGCAGGGTCCTGTACGCCCCTCCGACAGGGGTACCCTGGACCCCTGCGGATGGTCCGGGTGGCCGCCTCCGGGGCCTCGCCGGGAGCCTCTGCTAGTCTCCGACGCACCATGCCGCCGCTGGCCGCCCTCGAGCGGTTCTTCGAACGCCTTTTCGAGCGTCCGTCCGCTCGGCTGTTCCGTGCTCGCTTGCAGCCGGTGCAGCTCCAGCGGCGGATCGAACGCGCCATGGAGGCCGAGCGCCTGGCCACGGCCGACCGCACGCTCGTGCCCAACCGGTTCGTGATCCACCTCCACCCCGACGATCTCGAGGGATTCGGCGACATGACCGGGTCGTTGGCGTCAGAGCTCGCCGACGGGGCGCTGCTGTTCGCGCGGACCCGCAAGTACACGCTCGTGGATCGACCGCGGGTCGACCTGCTCGGCGACCCGACCGTCGAGCGCGCCGATATCCGGGTCATCGCCCGGTTCGCCGACCCGATCGCCGGACGCCAACGGCGCGACCTCGAGGGGGTGGATCCATCGATCGACCTTGGGGCACTGATGAGCGGCGAGGGTCAGACGCCCGCGTATCGGCATGGCCGCGCCATCGACGGCGGACCGACCGACACCATGGTCTTCACGGTCCCACGGCCAAGCGCACCGGCTGCGCGCCTGCGGGTCATCACCGCCGACGGCGACGAGCAGGTCTGCGAGTTCGACGGCTCCGGTCTGACGATCGGCCGGGCGGCCGACAACGACCTGGTCCTGCCCGACGGCCGGGTCTCGCGTCACCACGCCCGCATCTCCGGCCGCCGCGGCACCCTCGTCTACGCCGATCTCGGCAGCACGAACGGCTCGCGGGTCAACGGCGTGTCGGTGGGCGAACTGGTCCTGGGTGCGGGTGATCGCATCGAGGTGGGCGACACGGTGATCGTCGTCGAGGTGGCCGGGGACGTCCCCTGATGGATCCGTTCCTGCTGGTCATCTGGATCGTCCGGCTGCTCTTCCTCGCTCTCCTCTACTTCTTCCTGGCGCGGGTCGTCCGGTCGTTGCTGCGCGACCTGCGGGCGGCCTCACGGGAGTCCGGGGCGTCGCTCGGGCGCCTGATCGTCGTCGAGTCGCCGGCCGGCGAGCCCGAGGCCGGCCGCTCCTTCGACCTGGATGCCATCACGACCCTGGGGCGCGACGTGAACAACGCGATCGTCATCGAGGACCCGTTCGCGTCGTCGGACCACGCGGTCCTGACCTACCGCGGCCGGAGCTGGTACGTCGAGGATCTCGGCAGCACGAACGGGACCTTCGTCAACGGCCGCGCCGTGTCGGCGGTCTCGCCGCTCGGGTTCGGCGACGAGGTCTCGATCGGCCAGGTCCGGCTGCGCCTCGAGCGAGCGCGGACCTCGTGACCGGCGCTGCCCGGGGAGCGCAGGCCGTCAGCCTGCCCCGGCATCCTGGGTCCGATCCGACCGCGTCTGCGCTGGACCGAGGCGCGTCTCCTGGCCCTCGCCGGCCTGGCGCTGGTCGTGGGGAGCGTATCGCTGAACCTGTCCGTCAACGGGACGTTCGCGCCGTACGAGCCCGTCGCGTTGATCATCTATCTCGGGGCCCTCGCCATGGCCCACGTCGCCCAGGTCCTCGCCGGCCGGCGCTCGGACCAGGTCCTGCTGCCGGTCGTCGGGCTCCTCGGCGGCATCTCGCTGCTGCTCATGCAACGGCTGCCGCAGAACCTCGTGACCCTCGAGGTCGGCGAGACCACGCTGGGCCTCGGCGATGTCCAGTTGATCTGGCTCGTCCTCGCCATCGCCGTGGCCACGACGATCGGCATCGTGGTCCGGTCCGACAGCTGGCTGCGCCGCTACAAGTACACGTGGGCGGCGGTCGGGATCGCGTTGCTGCTCCTGACCTTCGTGTTCGGCACTGACGTTGCGGGCCAGCGGCTGACGCTGCGCCTCGGGCCGGTCAGCGGTCAGCCGTCCGAGCTGCTGAAGGTCATCCTCGTGGTGTTCCTCGCCGGCTACCTCTCGGAGAACCGACCGATGCTCATCGAACAGGACACGCGCGTCGGCCCGCTTCGCCTGCCGCCCCTGCCGTACCTCGCCCCGATGGTCGCGATGTGGGCGATCGCGCTCGGCATCGTCGTGATCCAGCGCGACCTCGGTGCGGCGCTGCTGTTCTTCGCGGTGTTCCTGGCGCTGACCTATGCCGCGACCGGGCGGCTCAGCCTCGTCGTCATCGGGCTCGTCCTGTTCCTGGCCGGCAGCGCCCTCATGGCGAACCTGTTCGAGCACGTCGGCGATCGCGTCGACATCTGGATCGATCCGTTCGCCGACCCGCTCGGGGCGGGCTACCAGATCGTCCAGTCGCTGCATGCCTTCGCCCGCGGCGGCCTGCTGGGCACGGGCCTCGGCGAGGGGCTGCCGATCGGTCGGCGGGCGTCCGCCGATCCCCGAGGTCCACACGGACTTCCCGCTGGCCGCGCTCGGCGAGGAGCTCGGACTGGTCGGCGTCATCGCCATCCTCGGCCTGTTCTTCGTCGTCATCGAGCGCGGGCTGCGCATCGGGGCGTCGGCCGCCGACGACTTCCGGGCGATCCTCGCGACCGGGCTCGCGCTCGTCGTCGGGGTCCAGGCGTTCATCATCGCCGCCGGCAATCTCAAGGTGCTGCCGCTGACCGGCGTGACGCTGCCGTTCATCAGCTACGGCGGGTCGTCCCTCCTCGCCAACGCGGTCGTCGTCGGGCCTGCTGCTGGCCCTGTCCGATCGTGGCGTCGAGCCGCCCGCCGCCGCCGCAGGCGCGGACGGGCTGGCGCGGTCGGTTGCGCCGGGGGGCCGGCCTGATGCTGACGCCCGGGTCGCCGCCGGCCGCTGGGCGCACCATCTTCCACGTCGCGCTCGTGCTGTCGATCGCCTTCGGGACGCTGGCCGGGGCCGGTGGCTACTGGGCGGTCATCAAGGCCCCCGAACTCGTCCGCTCGCCGTACGACCCAGCGGTCATCGCGGCCTGCCCGGACCGTGCGCGCGCGGGATCATCGTCGACCGCGACGGGCAGACGCTCGCCCGCAACGAGACGGACGAGAACGGCGAGTTCTACCGGGTCTACCGCGGGCCGGCGATCAGCCAGGTCGTGGGCTACGCCTCGCACGCGGTACGGCCGGGCCGGGCGTGGAGCTCGCCTTCGACGCCGAGCTGTCCGGGCTGGCCGGCGACCCGGTCGCCGACGCGCTGCGCAAGTTCGGTGCGGATCCGTACGACCCCAAGAACCTGCAGCTGTCGCTGTCGTACGACCTGCAGCGGGCCGCCGTCGAGGCGCTCGGGGACCGCCGAGGCGCGGTCGTGATGCTCGATCCGCGCAACGGGCGAGGTCCTCGCCCTCGCGTCGACGCCGACCTACGACGCCTCGGCGATCGCGGACCCGGCCACCTCGGTCGCGGCGTTCGCGGCGCTCCAGGACGACGAGGACCAGCCGCTGCTGCCGCGCGCGACACTCGGGCGCTACGTGCCCGGGTCGGTCTTCAAGATCGTCACCGCCATCGCCGGCCTCGGTTCGGGTGCGATCACGCCCGTCGACGACGTTCCCGGAGCAGCCGCCCGCCGAGGAGGACGGCCTGCTCGTGGATGGGTTCCGGGTCCGCGACGGCCATCACCCCGACACGGGCTCGACGCGCGCTCGACCTGGTCGAGGCGACCGAGGTGTCGTGCAACATCTAGTACGCCCTGATCGGGCTGGAGACGGGCGGCGCGGACCTCGTCGACTACGCCGGGCGGCTCGGGTTCGGGGCGCCGTTGCCGTTCGACCTGCCGACCGCCGTCTCGCAGGTCACGAACGGCTCGGGCGATCGAGCCGGGCGGGTTCGTCGACGACGTCGAGCTCGCGAATGCGGCCTACGGCCAGGGCGAGACGTTCGTGACGCCGCTCCAGATGGCCCTCGTCGCCGCACCGTCGCGAACGACGGGGAGCTGATGCGCCCGCGGCTGGTCACCGCGATGACCGGCAAGAACGGGACCCGCACGATCGGGCCCGAGTCGGTCCGCCGCGTGATCGACGGCGCCGATGCTGCCGCGATCAACGAGGCGATGGTGGCCGCGGTCGAGGGATCGCTCGGCCGTCGGCTTCACGGCCGGCGCGAAGATCCCGGGCGTGACGACGGCCGGCAAGTCCGGCACGGCCGAGCTCGGCGGGACCGGCGAGCCGCACTCGTGGTTCATCGGGTTCGCCCCGGCCGAGCAGCCGCGCGTCGCGATCGCCGTGCTCGTCGAGCAGGCCGGACGCGGCGGCGAGGTCGCAGCGCCGATCGCCGGCGACCTCATGGCGCAGTGGCTGGAGATGTCGCAGTGACGGACCCGAGCCGGTCCGAGCGCCGGAGCCGCCCCGGAGCCGGACGCGCCCCGAGGGCCGGACGCGCCCCGCGACCAGGAGGCGTCTCGCGAGCTGGACGCGCCCCGCGAGCGGCGCCCACTCATCGAGCGGATCGGCATGGCGGCGATCGCCGCAGTCCTCGCGGTGCTCTTCGGCGGCGTCGGTCTCGCGGCCTGGGCCGGCGGCGAACCGTTCCTCGCCGTGATGGGCGCCATCGGCTGCCTGATGACGGCCTGGGTCGGCGGCCTGACCCTGTTCCGCGGCTGACCATCACCTCGCGGTAGATCTCGAGCACCAGCCGCGCGACGATCGTCGGGTCGGAGGTGGTCGCCGCACGGGTTCGGGCCGCTACCCCCAGACGCGAACGGAGCGCTGGATCGTCCGCCAGCCGAGTGACGGCCTCCGCCAGCGCGATCGGATCGTGCCGCGGCACGATCAGGCCGGTCTCGCCGTCGACGACCACGTCCTCGACCCGGTGGCGCAGCGCCACCACCGACGGCACCCCCTCGATGGCGGCCTCGATCACGCTTCGGCCGGGTCCATCGTGGTGACTCGGGAACACCAGGATGTCGCTCGAGCGCAGGAGCGCCGCGGGGTCACCGACGTGGCCAAGTAGCTCGACGGTGCCGACGAGTCCCTGGTCCATGACCCGGTGGCGCAGGGCCGACTCGACATCCGGGATGAGGCCGGTCACGTGCGCCAGTCGACCATAGATCGACCGATGGAAGGCCGGCGATCGACCATTGGCCCCGGCGATCACGAACCGGATGTCCGTTCGGTCGCGCAACAATTCGGCGGCGCCGACGAGGTCCCAGATTCCCTTGGCCGGCGCAAGCCCGGTCAGGTAGACGACGCGGACGCCGGCGCGCTCCGCGGCGAGGCGGGGCCCCGCGCCGTGGGCTCCAGCCGCTCCGGGTGCAGCCACCGCGGCTAGTGGATTGTGGACGACGTCGCAGTCGGCGATCCGCTCGAGCGAGCGCCGGACGCTGCCGTCGATCGCGATCACCCGGTCGACGTTGCGCGCGATGATCCGACGGCTCAGGCGGCGCAGCCATGCCGGCCTTGGATCGGCCACGCTGCGCGCGTGCATCACCACCCCGGCGCCCGAGCGGCGCGCGATGACGGCCGCCTGGAGCATCCCGCGTTCGTTGAGGTGCACGATGTCCGGTCGGACCTGGTCGATGGCGGCACCCAGCGCAGCGCCGTGGCGCAGGTTCGCGATCGTCCGACCCAGCTCCAGCAGGCGTCGACCACGGAGCGGCATCCCGGCGATCGAATGGAGCATCGACACGCCGCCGATCGGCATGACCGTCACCCCGGTGCGCCGAAGGGCATCGGCGACCGGACCCTCCGGGCTGACGACGACGGGCTCGACGCTCTCGCGCGGGAGGTTCGCGATGAGGTGCTGGAGGCTCGCGCTCGAGCCATCGGGCGCGGCGGTGTGCATCACGAACAGGACACGGAGGGGCGCGCTCGACATGCCCCGAGTCTGACGCGTCGCGCACGGTCCTTGCACGAGCCGGCCACGCTCGGGAACCGTCCAAACGCATCCGACGTACTATCCGTTGACACCACAGGTCCCCACCGTGGTCCGTCGCACCCCGAACGCCCCAGAACCCCGAGCGGTCCGCCGCACCCGCCACACGCTGCGAGAGAGGCAGATGACGAAGATCCAGGAGACCGGGGACAAGGTCCTCGCCAACGTCGAGCGAGTCATCGTCGGCAAGCACCACGAGGTCCGACTCGCCCTCGTCGCCCTGCTGTGTCGGGGCCACCTGCTCATCGAGGACGTGCCGGGCACCGGCAAGACGGTCCTCGCCAAGGCCATCGCCCGCAGCCTCGGCTGCTCCTTCCGGCGCATCCAGTTCACGCCGGACCTGCTGCCGTCCGACGTCACCGGCCTGTCGATCTACAACCAGAAGACCCAGGAGTTCGAGTTCCGGCCGGGCCCGATCATGAGCCAGGTCGTGCTCGCCGACGAGATCAACCGGGCGACGCCCAAGACCCAGTCGGCGCTCCTCGAGTGCATGGAGGAGCGCCAGTCGACGATCGACGGCATGACCTACCCGATGCCCGACCCGTTCCTCGTCATCGCGACCCAGAACCCGATCGAGTACGAGGGCACGTTCGCGCTCCCCGAGGCGCAGCTCGACCGGTTCATGCTGCGCATCCGCCTCGGCTATCCCGCAGCCGCTCGAGGAGATCGTCATCCTCGACGAGCAGAAGCGGACCCACCCGCTCGACGAGCTCGAGGAGGTCCTCGGGGTCGAGGACCTGCGCGACCTGCAGGCCGCGGTCCGCGAGATCTACGTCGACTCGACCGTGTCCGACTACATCGTCCGGGTCGTCAGCGCCACGCGGAACCACCCCGACGTCTACCTCGGCGCCTCGCCGCGCGGGTCGATCGCGCTGTACCGCGCCGGCCAGGCGCTCGCCGGGCTGCTCGGCCGCGACTACGTCATCCCCGACGACATCAAGGCGCTCGCCGAGCCGGCCCTGGCCCACCGCCTGATCATCAAGACGAGCTCGTCGATCCACGACGTCCAGGCCGGCCAGGTCGTGCGCGAGATCCTCGACTCGACGCCGATCGACGGCGATCCGCCCGACCGGCGGCGGCCCGACCGAGCTGCGCGCCGGCGCGGCGCTCCAAGACGGCCCCGGGCGCCTAGCGCGGCCACGGCATCGCGAGCGGCGAGGGTCAGCCCGACATGCTCCGACGGCTCCAGGCCTCGCCCTCGCGACGATCCTGGTCGTCGCGGCGTTCTCGACCGGCTTCCCGTTCCTGTTCTACCTGCTGTACCTCGGCGATCCTCGTCGTCGGCGGATCGTACGTGCTCGTCCGGCTCGGCCTGTCCGACCTCGAGGCCGGCTACGCCGTGAGCCAGCTCCACGGCCACGTCGGCGACCGGATGCGGGTCACCTACACGCTGCGCAACAGCAGCCGCTTCCCCAAGCCGTGGCTCGAGGTCCACAACCCGACGACGCTGCCCGGCGGGCTGCCCGGCCGGGCCATCACCCTGGGCGGTGGCGGCGAGCGGTCGTGGCTCATCCGCGCCCCGCTGACCCGGCGCGGCCACTTCCGGATCGAGCCGCTGCACATCCGGACCGGCGACCCGTTCGGCTTCTTCGAGGCGGCGGCGACGGTCGGGCAGGGGGTCAGCGTGGTCGTCTACCCGCGCCTCGAGCCGCTGCCGATGTGGCGGCTGCCCGCGGCCAGCCTCGAGGGCAGCCACGCCGCCCCTGAGCGCACGCTCCAGACGACCCCGCTCGCGACGACGGTCCGGCCGTACGCGCCGGGCGACAGCATGAACCGCATCCACTGGAAGTCGACGGCCCGCCACGGCGACATCCAGGTCAAGGAGTTCGACCTCGAGCAGACCGCCGACGCCTGGATCATCCTCGACCTCCAGCGCGGCATCCAGGCCGGCCGCGGCGACGAGTCCACGACCGAGGTCGCGATCCGGGCCGCCGCATCGATCGCGGACAAGGCCATCCAGGAGAACCGCGCGGTCGGGATGACCGTCAACGCGGGGCGCACCGCCTACCTGCCGGCCGACCGCGGCGGCCGCCAGCACCAGAAGATCATGCAGCTCCTGGCCGCCGTCGAGGCCGATTCGTCGACGCCCCTGGTCGAGACGCTGATCGGCTCGGTCGGCCGGCTGCGCCGAGGCATGACCGCGGTCGTCATCACCGCGTCGCTCGATCCGGCGTGGGTCCGGCCGCTCGCCGCGCTGCGCGTACGCGGCGTCGCGTGCGTCGTCGTGACCCTGGACGCGCTCGGCCTTCGCCCGGGCCGAGCGGACGCCCGAGCCGTGATCACCGGCGGCTCGGCGCCGATCGACACCGATGCGACGGAGGCCGCCGCCAAGCGCACCCGCGCCCTCCGCCACGCGCTCGCCGAATACGATCTCCAGGCCTTCACGGTCACGCCCGGCCGGCCGCTCGGCGAGATCCTCGCCCGATGACCGCCGTGACCGCCGACGTCGTCAACGACCGGGAGGAGCGCGCCTGGCAGCGCCTGAGGTTCGCCCCGCCGGAAGGCTGGCTCGCCGTCGGCCTGATGCTGTTGCTGTGCCTGTCGCTGGCCTGGTCGCTGGACGACGCGCGGCACGTCCTCAACCGCGACGACTACACGGACTTCCTGGTCTGGACCGCCGTCGGTGGCGTCCTCGTCGGGCGTCATCGGTGCGGTCGTCGGCTGGGGTCGCTGGACGACCCACCTCATCGGGGCGGTGTTCGCCGTGCTCGTCACGGCGCTCATCGTGGGCACCGTGCTCTCGCCCGAGGGCGGGAACCCGCACGAGCTTTTCCAGACGACGACCGACAGCGTCGTCGGAGCGTGGAGCGACCTCGTGCTCGCGGGGCGCCTGTCGACCTTCGCAGTACGGCCACCACCTGCTGGCCATCGGGCTGATCCTGTGGGGCTCGTCCCAGTTCGCCGCCTACGCGGCGTTCGGGCATCGGCGGCCGCTCAACGCGGTCGTCGTGATCGGCCTGCTGCTCATCGCCAACATGCTCCTGACGCTGCGCGACCAGCTGCCCTACCTCGTCGTCTTCTCGGTCGCGTCGCTGTTCCTGCTCGTTCGGTTCCACACCTTCGACGAGCAGAGCGACTGGCTGCGCCGCCGGATCGGCGACCCGTCGGCCATCTCCGGGCTGTACCTGCGCGGCGGGACGCTCTTCATCGTCGCCGCGGTCATCGGGTCGCTGCTGCTGACGAACGTCGCCGCGTCGGCGCCGCTCAGCGGAGCGTGGACGGATGTCGGTGCGCGGCTCATCGACTGGTCGCGATCGATCTCGAAGTTCCTGCCCGAATCGGGCTCGGGACGGTCGATCGGTCCGGCCTTCGGCGACAGCGCGCGGATCGCCGGGTCGTGGACCACGAACGGCGATCCGGCGCTGACCATCGAGATCGATCCGGCCGAGCCGTCCGTCCCGTATCTCGCAGCGGTCTATCTACGACGTCTTCGAGCTGACGGCCTGGAAGCGCAGCGCGACCGTCATCCAGGACCGTGGCCCGGCACGAACCTGCTGGAGGGGACCGGCGACCAGGTGGAACCGGCGGGTCGTCGCGAGGTCACGATCTCGGTGACGCCGGCGATCCCGCGCGAGAACGTGTTCACGCCCGAGATGCCGGTGGTCATCGATCAGCCCGTCTCCGTCCGGCTCGTCGGCGGCGAGCCCGGCTATCTCGCCGGTCTCGAGCGCCCTTCGTCGAGCGGGAAGTACACGGTCACGTCCCTGGTGCCGGCGGACGAGGCGAACGGCGGCCCGACCGAGAACCGCCTGCGCGTCGCGGGCACCGACTACCCGGCCGAGATCCTCAGGCTGTACGGCCCGGACACCGTCCCGGACGGGGCGTTGGGTCCGAATTCGCTCGCATTGCTCGCCGAGATCCTCGCCACCTCCGAGCCGAACCCGTACGACCTCGCGAAGACGACCCGTGCCCTGCTCATCGATCCGACCCGGTTCCGTTACGACACCGACGTCAGCGACGAGGATTGCCAGGGGCTCTCGACCGTCGAATGCTTCGCCACGATCAAGGCCGGTTTCTGCGAGTACTACGCCTCGACGATGGCGATCCTCCTGCGCGAGGCGGGCGTGCCGACGCGCTTCGTGGAGGGCTTCCTGCCGGGTGAGCGAGGGTTCCAGTCGAGCACGTCGCTCGTGCGGAACTTCGACGCGCACGCCTGGGTGCAGGTGTACTTCCCGGGCTACGGCTGGATCGACTTCGATCCGACCGGATCGCGTTGCCCAGCTCGCACCGCTGCCGTCCGGCCGTCCCGAGGCGAGCCCGACGACCGGACCGTCCACCCGGCCGAGTGGCAGCATCGCCCCGCCGTCGCTGCCGATCGATCCGGACGAGCCGGGCGGCGGGGCGGCAGGCCCCACGACGGGCCCGACGAACTCGGCCGGCCCGCTCATCGTGGTCGCCATCCTGCTCGCGGTGATCGTCGCGGCGCTCGCGGCCGTCGCCTGGCAGCGCGGCCCGCGCGGACCGGTGTCGGCGGACGGGGCGTACGGCTCCGTGACCCGCCTGGCCTCGCGCTTCGGGTTCGGGCCGCGCCCGCACCAGACCGTCTACGAGTACGCCGGGGCGCTCGGTGAGGCGTTGCCGTCGGTCCGCCCGGAGCTCGAGACCGTGGCCCGCGCCAAGGTCGAGGTCGCCTACGGCGGGCGCGTGCTCGGCGACGACCGGCTCGCCGGTCTGCGCGACGCGCAACGGCGGCTGCGGGTCAGCCTCCTGCGCCTGGCGCTCCGGCGCGGCCGCCGACGCGGACCGCCGGCCCTAGAGGGCGCCGCTCCGGCTGCGCCGTTCCTGCGCCGCCTGCGCCTCCTCGTCGAGCAGCGCGGACAGATGCCCGGTCAGGTTGTGGGCGCGCATCACGGCGCGACCCGCCCGGAACTCGACGACCGTGATCGCGCACAGGTCCATCGTCCACATCCAGAACCGCTCGAGCGGCAGGTCGAACAGGGTCAGCAGGCTGACCTTGAAGACCCCGTCGTGGCCGACGACGATCGACCACGGCACGTCCGTGGGCGCCGACCCGTAGCCCGCGACATGGTCGCGATCGGGGTTCCCGGGCGCCGCGCCCTCGGCGAGCGTGGCGAGGACCCCGGCGAGTGCCGGGCGGACCCTCGCGGCCACCTGTGCGAGCGACTCGCCGCCGGGTGCCCAGGCCTGGGTCGGGGTCCGGCGCCATGTCGCCAGCAGCTCACCGTAGCGGGCCCCGATCTCGTCGCGGTGCAGCCCCTCCCATTCGCCCTGGCCGATCTCGAGGAACCCGGGCTCGGGCCGTGCGATCGGTGGCGGAGGCCATCGCGCCCGCCATCGCCTCCGCGGTCTGGGCCGTCCGGCGCAGCGGCGAGTGGACCAGCTCCCGCAGCGGGCCCTCGGACAGCGGCAGGGCCGGCGGGTCGTGCGGCGCGGGCGAGCCGCTCCGCCACGAGCGCGGCCTGGCGCAGCCCGGTCGGCGACAGCGGCGTCTCGGCCTGGCCCTGGAAGCGGCCCTCGACGATGAACTCCGACTCGCCGTGCCGGACGAGCACGAGCGTCGCGTCGAGGCCGTCCGGGATGAGCGGCGAGGTCGCCTCGACCTCGCCCGGCGGGCCGCTCAGCGGTCGCCGCCCAGGCGGATCGTCCACAGGTCGAGGACCGCGTCCTGGCTGCGGATCGCCGCCTCGACCGCCGGCGGGACGTCGTCGTCGAGGGCGAGGATCATCAGGGCGTCCTCGCGCGGCCGGGTCCGGGCCAGGTGCATCGCGCTGATGTTGACGTCGGCCTCGCCGAGCATCGCCCCGATCCGCCCGACCATGCCCGGCTTGTCGGAGTGGCGGGTGATGAGCATCACGTCGGCCGGCGCCATGTCGAGGCGGTACTCGCCGAGCCGGGTGATCCGTGGCTCGCCGCCGGCGACCGTGCCGGCGACGGTGACGGGCCTCAGCCCGCGGGCCTCGCCCGACAGGGTGAGCTGGGCGGCGAACGCCCCGGCGTCCGGGGTCTTGCGCTCCACGACGGTGATGCCGCGGGCCTTGGCGAGGCGCCATCGCGTTGACGAGGTTGACCCGCTCGGTCGTCACGTTCTCGAGCAGGCCGCGCAGGACCGCCGCCGTCAGGGGCGTGCCGTCGTGCTCGGCGAGCTCCCCGGCGATCTCGAGGGTCAGCGTGCGCACGCCGCCGCGCGAGAACTGGGCGAAGAACCGCCCGAGGACCTCGGCGAGCGGCAGATACGGGGCGATCGCCCGGGCCGTCTCCGGCGTGAGCAGCGGCGCATTGACCGCGTAGCGGGCGCTCCGCCCGTCGAGGACGTCGAGCACCTGGGCCGCGACCTCCTCCGCGACGAGGATCTGGGCCTCGGCCGTCGAGGCGCCGAGATGCGGCGTCAGCAGCGTGTTCGGGGCGTCGAGGAGCGGCGAGCCGGTCGGTGGTTCCGTGTCGAAGACGTCGATCCCGGCGCCGGCGAGGTGGCCGGAGACGAGCGCCTCCGCGACCGCCGCCTCGTCGACGATCCCGCCGCGCGCGACGTTGAGCACGATCGAACCCGGCTTCATCCGGGCGATCGCCTCGCGCCCGATGAGCCCCTTGGTCGCGCGGGTCAGCGGCACGTGCACGGTCACGACGTCGGCGCGCGCGAGCAGCGTCTCGAGGTCCACCAGCTCGACCCCGTGGTTGGCGGCCTGCTCGGCGGTCACGTACGGGTCGACGCCGATGACGACCATCTCCATGGCCCGGGCGCGGTCCGCGATGGCCTGGCCGATCTTGCCGAGCCCGATGATCCCGAGCGTCCGGCCGCGCAGCTCGAGACCGGTGAACTGGCTGCGCTTCCACTCGCCGCGGCGGAGCGACGCGTCGGCGGCGGCCGTCCGGCGCGCGACGCCGTAGAGCAGGGCGAGCGTGTGCTCGGCGGCGGCGATCGTGTTGCCGGTCGGGGCGTTGACGACCGTGATCCCGGCTCGCGTCGCGGCGTCGAGGTCGACGTTGTCGACGCCGACCCCGGCCCGCCCGATGACGACGAGCCGCGAGCCGGCGGCGATCAGCTCGGCATCGACCTGGACCTGGCTGCGGACGATGAGCGCGTCGTAGTCGGGGATCAGCGCGGCGAGCTCCTCGCGCGTGCAGCCGATCCGCTCGTCGACCTCGTGATGCGCGGCGAGGAGCTCGATGCCCTCGCGGGCGACGGGTTCGGCGACGAGGACCCTCACGCGCCCGCCCCGGCGCCTGCCGGGCGCGATGACCCCGAGCGACTCGAGCGCGGCGCCCTGGGCGGCGGCGACCGCGGCGCCCGGCGTGACCGGCCGGCCGTGCGCGAGCGAGACGATCTCGAGCGTGCTGAACGCCCCGAGGATCTCCTCGAGCGTGACCGAGCCGAGGTGGCCGAGCCGGAAGATCTTGCCGGTCAGCTTGCCCTGGCCGCCGGCGAGGACGACGCCGCGCCGCTTGACGCTCGCTGTTGAACGCCTTCCAGTCGAGGTCGTCGGGGACGTGCGCGGCGGTCACCGTCCGCGATGCGTGGCGCTGATCGGCGAACAGCTCGAAGCCGAGGGCGGTCAGCCCGGCCCGGGCCGCCGCGGCGCACGCCTCGTGTCGCGCGAAGATGTCGTCGGCGCCCTTCCTCGGCCATGAGCCGCAGGCCCTCGTCGACCTGGTACACGACGGCGATCGCCGGGCGTGAACGGCGTCTGGCCGTTCGCGGCCGCATCGCGATGCGCGCGCAGGTCCAGGTAGAAGCGCGGCATCGTCGCGGTCTCCATGGCCGCCCAGCCGCGGTCGGAGGCCGCGATCATCGCCAGGCCCGGTGCCGCCATCCAGGCCTTCTGCGAGCCGGTCACGACGACGTCGACGCCCCAGGCATCCATCTCGAACGGCACGGCGCCCAGACCCGACACGCTGTCGACGAGGATCAGCGCGTCCGGCGTCTCGTCGCGGATCGCCGCCGCGAGCTCGGCGATGGGGTTCATGACCCCGGTCGAGGTCTCGTTGTGGGTCAGCAGGACGGCCCGGACGTCGGGCATGCGCGCGGAGGCGCTCGCGGACCTCGTCGGCCGCGGCCGCGTAGCCCCACTCGGCGTCGAGCTTCGTGACGTCCGCCCCGTAGATCCCGGCGATCTTCGCGAACCGGTCGCCGAACGAGCCGATGCTCACGCCGAGGACCCGATCGCCCGGCGACAGCGTGTTGACGATCGCCGCCTCGAGGCCGCCGGATCCGGCGGTCGTGATCATCGCCACGTCGTTCGTCGTGCCGAAGAACGGCTTCATGCCGGTCAGGATCCGCTCGAGCATCGCCGCGAACTCGGGGCCGCGGTGATTGATCATCTGGCGCGCGCCGGCGGCGCGGACGCTCGGCGGCAGGGCGGTGGGGCCGGGGATGCGCAGGTTTGGCTCGAATCGATCCACGGGGACGCTCCTGTGACGGCTGCGGGGGTGCCCGGAGATGGTGCCACGGGTTGACGGCGGGTCGCCACCGTGGCATATATGCCGGCATATGACCACTCGGACGACCATCCTGATCGACCCCGACCTGCTCGACCGGCTCGGCCGGTTCGCGCACCGGACGCGGACGACCAAGACCGCGGTCATCGCGGCGGCGCTCGAGGCCTACCTCGCCCAGCACGACGTCGAACCCGAGCTCGCCGTTCCTCGCCGTCGGCGAGAGCGGCCACGGCCGGCTGTCGCTCGACGGGCGGACGGATCGTCCGCCGCGAGGCCGGTCGGCGCCCCACGTCTCGCTAGCGAGCACCGCGGGTGGCCATCCTCGTCGACGGGAGCGCCGTGCTGGCCGCCGCCGATCGGGCGGACCTCCATCATGCCGCGGCCGTCGCGTGGTTCCGCCGGGCCGACGAGCCGCTGCTGCTCGGGGCGCTCACCCTCGCCGAGCTCGACGTGCTGCTCCAGCGCGAGCTGGGCGCCGACGCCACGCTGGCCGTGCTGCGGTCCATCGCCGACGGCGCGATCCGGCTCGTCGCCCCCACCGATGCCGACCTCGAACGGGCGGCCGAACTGCTCGTCGAGGCCGCCGAGCACGGGCCGCGACTCGCGGATGCGGTCCTCGTGGCCACGGGCGAGCGGCTCGGGGTGCGCCGGGTCGTGACGTTCGACCGGCGGCCGCTGGCGATCTTCCGGCCGCGCCACGTGCGGGCGTTCGACCTGGAGCCGTAGGGTTCCGGCGCGTGGACGATCCGAGGCTCGATTCGTGGATCTGGCGGAAACTTGGGCGGACGCGGGCGTCGCACCGGAGCTGTCGCCGGGCGTCTTGACCCACGTCGCGCCGCAGCCCGGAGCCCTCGCCCGTGACCTACTCCGCCCCTCCGCCCCGCCGCCGTCGCCTCCGCCTCCGCCGGATCGTGGTGGGCGTCGTCCTGCTCGCGGTCGTCGGTGGCACGCTCGGCACGTTCGCGATCGCCACGGACACGTTCGGGGCGGGCCATGCGTGGGATTCCGTGATGCGCCGGGTGGACCGCTTCCTGGCGGGCCCCGTACCGGACCGGCCGACCCTCGGCACGGTCCTGGTCACGGAGCCGCCGGCGACCCCGTCCCCGACGCCGACCCCCGAGCCGACGCCGATCCCCTCCCTGCAGCCTGGCGCGACCCCGACCCCGACCCCGATCCCGACGCCGACGCCGACGCCGCCGCCGAAGCGCGTCCCGGTCGATGTGGACATCGTGACCGACCACGACGCGGTCTTCGCCTCCGAGGTGCGCAACGACTGGTGCGCCCCGGCCGGGGTCCAGATGGCGCTCGCGGTGCTCGGCCTCGTCGACACCTCCGAGCGGACGCAGCGCGAGATCGCCGGGCGCGTCCGCGAGTGGGAGTCCGTCAGCGATAGCCGGAACGGCGAGTGGGGGCCGGCCGCGATCGCGCTCGGCGCTCGAGGCGTATGGCGCCCCGGGCTACGAGATCCGGGCGTTCGAGACCCGCACCGGGGCCCTTCGCGACGCCGCGGTCGCGATCCAGGAGACGGGCGCCCCCGTCATCCTCCTGACCTGGCGCGGCGCCCACACCTGGGTCATGACCGGTTTCCGGGCCGACGCCGACCCGGCGATCTTCAGGAACGCGAAGATGGAAGGGACCTACATCCTGGACCCGTGGTACCCGCGGGTCTCGTCCATCTGGGGTCCATCCGACAAGGCCGGCACGTTCCAGGACGCGGCCGAGATGCAGCGCAACTTCCTTCCATGGAAGCGCCCTGAGGGCAAATACCCCGACCGGGACGGGCTGTGGATCACGGTCGTGCCCACGGTCAAGGTCGCGTCCGCGGGCTAGGGGAGTGCCTCGGCGGCCGGCACGGCCGGGGTGGCCGGCGCGGTCGGAGCGGTGGGCATGCGGCGGATCCGCCGGGCCAGCACCGCGACCAGGAGCCCGCAGCGCACGCGCGCTCCCCACCGTGAACGCCAGCGGGATCGCGACCACGCCGAGACTCGCCGGCCAGCAGCTGCGTGCGCCACGATCGTCACCGCGAACCCGACGATGGACGCCCCGACCTGCCAGAGCGTGTGGTGCGTCGCGTAGATCGCCCGGCTCAGCAGATGCCCCAGGCTCTCGAACGGCACCGACAGGGCGAACACCGCCGAGGACCAGCGCCGTGCGGGCGACGTCGTCAGGGCCCATCTCGCCGCCGCCGAGCAGGAGCTCGATGCCGAACGGCCCGAGGATGATCAGCCCGGCTGCCGCGGCCGTCGTCAGGACCCCGATCGTGAAGCTGTTCCTGATCGACGAGGCGCCGTGAATCCCGCGTCGGTCGTGGGCGGCGTAGCGGGCGGCGAGCACCGGGAACGTCGGCGAGCGCGAACGTCACGCCGATGAGGCTCACCGGGCAGGCTCTGGAAGTTGCGCGCCTGGTCGACCGACGTGAGGCTGCCCACGGAGATCGTCGAGGCGACGTTCCCGAAGAAGATGAACATCAACGCGTCGAGCGGGCCGCTCGCCGATCTTGGGCACGAGCAGGCGGAAGAACTCCCGGATGGCCGCCGTCCGCAGGCGCAGGCGTGGCCGCGGGCGAAACGTCGTGCGCGTGATCCCGACGAGCCGGATCCCGAGGTGCAGCGAGGCCCCGAGGACCGCCCCGACGGCCGGCGCGAAGATCCCGATGCGAGTCCACGAGCAGGAGCGTCCCGACGACGATGCCGAGGTTGTAGAGCACCGGCGCGGCGCCGTAGAAGAAGAACCGCCGCTCGGCGATGAGGACCTCGCCGAGCGCCATGGAGCCGGCGAACAGCACCTGCGTGAAGCACATGACCCGGAAGAGGTCGGTGTAGAGCGCCGCGTGTCGCCGGGTCGAAGCCGGGCGCCGCCACCTCGACCGTGAGCGGCGCGATGATGAACAGGACGATCGACACGATCCCCATGGCGAGGACCGCCAGCGGTGAGGATCGTCTGCCCGAAGACATGGGCGGCGCGCTCGCCCTCGTCGCGCTTGAGGCCGGTGAAGATCGGGATGAACGGTGCGGCCAACCCGCTCGCGACGATGACGCCGAACAGGAGCTCCGGGATCAGGAACGCGGCCTTGTAGGCGTCGAGCTCGTTGCCGGGCCCGAAGGTCTGGCTCAACGTCCGTTCCCGCACCACGCCCAGGACGTAGCGAGATGAACGTCAGCGTCGACAGGAGGATCGCGCCGCGAGGCACGAAGCGGTGCAGCAGGTCCCGGGCGGCGGGAACGGGCGATCGCGGCACGGTCGTCTCCCTCCGTCGCGGCACCGTGCCGCGGTCGTGGCCAGTGTGACGGGCCGGCGGGTCCCTGCGCGACGGCCACGGTTGGCAGGGGCTTGCAAGCCCGCGCAGCCGATCGGGTCATGGCTCCGCGACCCGCCCCGTGGTACAAGCGCCCGATGGATGGACGACTGCTCGGGGGCCGTTACCGCCTGCTCGAAGCGCACGCCATGGGCGGCATGGCCTCGGTCTGGCGCGCCAACGACGAGCGCACCGGCGAGGTCGTGGCGATCAAACGCCTCCACCCGCACCTGATCGCCGACGACGGCGCGCGTGAGCGCTTCCGCCGCGAGGCGGCAGCCATGGAGGCGATCCGCCACCCGAACGTCGTCGCGGTGCGCGACACCATCCTCGATGCGGACGAGCCTGCGCTCGTGATGGACTTCGTCGTCGGTCGGTCGGTCGCCGAGCTGGCGGCGGATGGCCACCGCTTCGATGCGGCCGAGGCCGTGGCGGTCGCGGCGGCCGTGGCCGACGGGCTGGCGGCGGTCCACGAACGCGGCATCGTGCACCGGGACATCAAGCCCGCCAACGTGCTGATCGGGGATGACGGCGTCGCGCGGCTGTCCGACTTCGGGATCGCGGTCGGCCAGGTCGATTCGACCGCCCTCACGGCCGATGACGGCGTGGTCGGCACGCTGCGGTATCTCGCCCCGGAACGACTCGCCGGGCACGCCGGCGACGCCGGCCACCGACGTCTGGGGCCTGGGCACGGTCCTGTACGAGATGCTGACCGGGATCGCGGCCTTCCCGGCCACGACGCTGGCTGCGCGCGTCGAAGCGGCATCGACGCCCGTGGCTCGTCCCGACGGCCTGTCCGATCCGACCTGGGCGGTGCTGGCACGGGCGCTCGCCAGCGATCCCGCAGGATCGCTACCCGAATGGTGCGGCGATGGCCGCCGATCTCCATCGGTTGCCGGGGGTTCCCGCGGCCGCCGACGTCCCGCCCGATCCGTCGGCGCCGACCGAGGTCATCGCGCTGCCGGTCGCAGCGGTCGGTCGCGGCGGTGCCGGGCCTGGCGAACGGGGCGGCGGCTCCAGGCGCGGGCCTCGCGGCCGCCGGCAGCCCTGCACCCGCGGACCGAACCATCGTCCATCGCCGGTCCGTCGGCCGAGCCGCCAGCCCCGGCCGCATCCGGGCCGACGTTGCCCCGCCAGCCCCGGCGGAGCGCCCTGGCGATGGCCGGTATCCTCGGCGTGCTCACGCTGGCCCTGCTGGTGGGGATGGCGACCGCCAACCCGGCCGACCGGTCCCGACATGCCGGCCGGTGCGGCAGCGACGGGAACGCCAGTCCGGACCCCGACCCCCACGGCCACGCCCACGCCGGCACCGGCTGCCGCCGACGAGGACTCCTCCGACGACAAGCCTGGTAAGGGCAACGGCAAGGGCAAGGGCAACGACAAGGACGACTGACCGCCGCTATCCTGCCCACCGTCGAGGGGATGCCACGGGATGAGGTGATGGGTGCGGGTCGGTCGCGGTTGGCGGGCGCTGGTAGCGGTCCTCGGGATGACGATCGCCGTGACTGCCTGCGGCGGCGCGACGGCGTCCGAGCCGCCGACCACGCAGCCTTCCGTCGGCCGCACCGGCGACGACCGGCCCCACCGTCGCGCCCAGTTCGGCGCCGGCACCGACGCCGTCCTCGAGCGCGGCGCCCGCGCCGTCATCGGCGTCCCTCGGCGACCTGCGCGTCAACGTGCTGCTGATCGGAGTCGATCGGGGTCCCGGCCGCGAGGACCAGGCCAGCACGGACGTGATGATGGTCGCCTCGATCGATCCCGTCGGGAAGACGGCGTCCTTCCTGTCGATCCCGCGCGACCTCGTCGACGTGCCGCTGGCCGACGGGTCCCCATACCGCGCAGAAGATCAACAGCATGGTGCGCGAGGTGGACGCCAACCCCGGTCGATTCCCGGGTGGCGACGCCGGTGGCGAGGCCGTCCTCGCCGGCTCCCTGTCGCGGTTCCTCGGCATCGACATCCCGTACTGGGCGTCGGTCGATTTCACGGGGTTCAAGGCGCTCGTCGAGGCGGTCGACGGGATCGATGTCTTCGCGTGGCGCCCGATCTGCGATAGCACGTACCGTGACGATCAATTCGATGGGTTCGGCGTCGGCGTTGGTCGGTGGCGGATGGACGACGACGAGGCGCTCGCCTGGGTGCGCGTCCGCAAGCCGCCGCCGGAGAGCGACTTCACCCGCACGATCCGCCAGGTGCAGGCGCTCATCGGGCTGCGGGCGGGGATCGTCGAGACGGGCGTCTTCGCCGACCCGCTGCCGGCGCTGAAGACGCTTGGGGTCGTGCGGACCAACGTGCCGGACGACGTCATCGAGGGCCTGGCCGCGCTCGCCCCGGACCTGACCGACGACCGCATCTACCGCCGCACGATCCAGCCACCGGAGCTCGTCGACGAAACCTCCGACGCGCGCGGCTACATCCTCGTGGCGCGTGATGCCGACATCGCGGCCGTCGTCGACGCCCTGTTCACGGCCCCTGGGGACCGGCCGACCACCGGCAAGGTCGCGCGCTACGTCTCGACCGATCCCGCCAAGGACCTCGAGGGCGCGAGCTGCTGATCAGGCGCCCGGTCGCGTCGCCGGCGCTGACCGCGCGCGACCGCGGGATGAAGGGCGAGGAGTCGACCGATCCTGGCGCGTTCATGACGGTCTCTGGCAGGTTCCCGCGCGAGGCTGACGGTCCCCGCCTAGAGTGAACCGCGTGTCCACGCCCCGTTTTTCTCCTGTCTGGCTCGTTCTGGTCGGCATCCTTTCGGTGCAGTTTGGTGCGGTGGTCTCCAAAGGCCTGTTCGGCGAGATCCCCCCGGTCGGGATGGTGTTCCTCCGGCTGCTCACCAGTTCCCTGATCCTGCTCGCCTTCGCCCGGCCGCGGCTGCGCGGCCGGCCGGTCACCGACTGGCGGCCGGTGCTGGCGCTGGGGTTCGCGCTCGGCGCGATGAACTGGGCGTTCTACGAGTCGTTCGCCCGGATCCCGCTCGGTGTGGCGGTCACCATCGAGTTCGCGGGTCCGCTGTTGATCGCCGCGGTCGGCAGCCGGCGGCCCCGCGACCTGGTGTGGGTGGGCCTGGCCGCCCTCGGCATCACCCTGTTCGGCGTCGGCCTGTTCAGCGTAGGCCCCACCAAGATCGACGCCCTCGGGTTCGGTCTGGCGCTGCTCGCCGGCGCCTGCTGGGCGCTGTACATCGTCTCGACGGCGGCCACGGGGCGCCGCTGGGCCGGCGTCGAGGGGCTGGCCGTGGCCAGCACCATCGCCACGCTGGCGATCGCACCGTTCGCGGTGGTGGCGGCCGGCGAGCTGCTGCTCGAGCCTCGTCTGCTGGTGTTGGGGGCGCTGGTCGGACTGCTGAGTTCGGTGGTCCCGTACAGCCTCGAGATGGTGGCGCTGCGCACCATGCCGACCCGGGTGTTCGGCATCTTGATGAGCCTGGAACCGGCCGCCGCTGCCCTCGTCGCCGCGGTCGTGCTCAGCGAGTTCCTCACGCCCCTGCAACTCCTGGCGATGGCCTGTGTGACGGCCGCGAGCGTGGGCGCCACCCGCACGGAGTCGGCCCCTGAGGCCGTCCCGCGCGATTGACGGACGCGGCCTAGCCTCCAGCGTCCTTCTTCTGCGTCTCGGCCAGCTTCTTCCGGTTCTCCATGTTCGGTTTCAATGCGTCACTCATCGAGGCCATCGGCGGGTCCGGTCGCTGCTTCCGTTGCGGGCGCTCCTTGCGTGCCTGCGCGCGAACCTCCATGCGAGCGGCGATGGTTGCCTCGTAGCCCTGATCGCCAGGGACGTAGTAGAGCCGGCCGACAAGCTCGTCGGGTAGGTACTGCTGATCGACGTCGTCGCCCTCGAAGTCGTGGGGGAACTTGTAGCCGACGCCGATGCCGTGCGCCTTCATCCGACGATCACCCGCCGACCGCAGGTGGTTCGGGACCGGGAGCGACCCGAGACGCATCACGTCTGCGAGCGCCGCGCCGTAGGCTCGGCCGATGCTGTCGCTCTTCGGAGACGACGCAATATGGACCGTGGCCTGGGCCATCGCGTATTGCGCCTCGGGCAGGCCGATGTGGTCGAGCGCCTGGGCGGCCGCGACCGCGACCTGGAGGGCGCGGGGATCGGCGTTGCCGACGTCCTCCGAGGCGCTGATGATCAGGCGCCGCACGATGAATCGCGGGTCCTCGCCGGCGGCGATCATGGCCGCGAGCCAGTAGAGGGCCGCATCGGGGTCGTTGCCGCGCAGGCTCTTGATGAACGCCGACACGGTGTCGTAGTGGCCGTCGCCGGCGCGGTCGTAGGCGAGGACCCGCTGCTGGGCGGCCGATTCGATGTCCTCGAGGCGTGGGGCGACCTTGCCGTCGGCGTCGCGGATGTCCTCGCCCTCGGCGAGGGCGGTCGCGCCCTCGAGCACGTTCAGCGCCGCCCGCGCATCGCCGCCGGCCAGCCCGACGAGATGATCGAACGCGTCCTGGGCCAGGCTCACGCCGCCCTTCGGCCCGAGCGCACCCGCGAGACCGCGTTCCTCGTCATCCAGCGCGCGGCGGACGACAGTCGCGACCTCGTCGTCGGTCAGCGCCTCGAGGCGCCAGACGCGCATCCGTGACAGGAGGGCGGAGTTCACCTCGAAGTACGGGTTCTCGGTCGTCGCGCCGACCAGGGTGATCGTGCCGTCCTCGACGTGGGGGAGGAGGGCGTCCTGCTGGGCCTTGTTGAAACGATGGATCTCGTCGAGGAACAGGACCGTCCGCGTGCCGTGGAGCGCGATCCGGTCCTGGGCCTCGGCGATCAGGGCGCGGACATCGGCGACGCCGGCCATGACCGCGCTGACCGTCGAGAAGTGGGCACCGATCTCCCCGGCGAGCAGCCGCGCGAGGCTGGTCTTGCCGGTGCCGGGCGGTCCCCACAGCAGGAGCGAGGCCAGGTGGCCCCGCGCGATGCTGCGGCGCAGCGGACCGCGCTCGCCGACGAGGTGGGTCTGGCCGACGAACTCGTCGAGGTTGCGCGGGCGCATCCGGGCGGCCAGCGGCTGGCGCTCGGGCGGTGGCTGGAAGAGCGCCTCCGGCCGCGCGCCGGAGGGTCGTCGCGCACTGGGCATGGGTCGATGGTAGCGCGACCGGTCGCGCCGGCCACGGTGACGACGGCGGCGTCAGGCCGGGCCGATGCCGGTCACCTCGAGCACGAGCCAGAGTCCGATGAGGATCGCGAGCATCGAGCCGCCGATCAGGGCGATCCGCCGGATGTCACGCGCTGACGTAGGCGTATTCCTCGCCGGCACGCAGGGCGATCGATCCGGATCGTCCGGGCGCCTGGGCTACGACGGTCGACCGTCGGCCTCGATCGCGTTGCGGCGGCCTCCTCGGCGGCCCGGTCGGCGGCCACGATCCGCGCCTCGAGCTCGGCGGCGCGGGCCTCCTCCTCGTCGGTCAGCGTCACTGGCCGTGGCGGCGGGGACCGGGCTCGCGAGCGGCGGCCGGGCGGCGGCCGTCCCGCGCTGGAGCGGGGCGCGCTGGCCCGGTCGCGTGGTGGAGCCGCGTGCGCGCTTGGCCATGGTCGTGGGATCGCCTCCGAGTCGGGGTCGTCGTCAGCGGCAGAGGATAGCACCACGGTCGCCGACTGCGCCGCGCACCGGTGCGTGGCGGGTAAGGGCCGGCTGCTAGACTCGGCCGACCGCCTGGGAGGACCCGTCCATCGACCTCAATGCCATCGTCGAGCCGTATCTCGGCGCCATCGTCATCGCCCTGACCGTCGCCGTGCTCGTGCTCCTGCTGCTCGCGATCGTGCTCGCGCGTCGGGTCGGGCGGGTCGACGCCCGATTGCGCGGGCTGACCCGCGGCGAGGAGGGGGCCGATCTCGAGGGCGTGCTCGGTGCACACCTCGACAAGGTGTACACGATCGGCCGGGAGGTGGAGCGGCTCGGTACGCGGACCGTCGCGCTCGAGGCGGCCGGTGCCCGCGCGTTCCAGCGCGTCGGCCTCGTCCGCTTCAATCCGTTCGAGGACACCGGCGGCAACCAGAGCTTCGCGCTGGCCCTGCTCGATCGGGAGGGCAACGGCCTGGTGCTCTCGAGCCTGCACTCGCGCAACGGCACGCGGGTCTACGCGAAGCCGATCCGCGGGGGCCGCTCGGAGGCGGCGTTGTCGCGAGGAAGAGGACGCGGCGATCAAGCAGGCCTCGGCCTGACAGCCTAGGTGTCACAGCGGTCGACGATGGTGCGTGCATGGCCCCCATCGCTGACCCCACCTCCGCCGCTCCCGCGACCGTGACCCGCCCCGTCGTCCGTGCCCGCCGGCGTGGGCCCGTGCCCCTCGAGCAGATCCCGGCCTGGCGAGAGCTCGTGCCGGTCATGGACCCGGCCGCGACGTCCACGGACGGCCCGAGCGGGATGGAGCAGCTGCTCGGCGGCCTCAATCCGGACCAGCTCCGCGCGGTGACGCACGGGGAGGGGCCACTGCTCGTCGTCGCGGGGGCGGGGACCGGCAAGACCCAGGTCATCACCCGTCGCATCGCCTGGCTCATCGCGTCGCGCCGGGCGAAGCCATCCGAGATCCTGGCGCTGACCTTCACGGACAAGGCCGCGGACGAGATGGCCGTCCGGGTGGATCAGCTCGTCCCGTATGGCTACACGGACACCTCCATCGCCACGTTCCACGCGTTCGGCGATCGACTCATCCGCGAGTACGCGCTGGAGCTCGGGCCTGCCGCCGGACGTCCGGGTCCTGTCGCGAGCCGAGGTCGTGATCTTCCTGCGAGAGCACCTCTACGACTTCGATCTGGACGAGTACCGGCCGCTCGGCGACCCGACTCGCTTCCTCGGCGCTCTCGCGACCCTGTTCAGTCGGTGCAAGGACGAGGACATCACGCCGGCCACGTACACGGAGCACGCCGAGCGTGTCGCCGCGGAGGCCGCGGCGCTCGCCGCCGTGGCGACCGAGGACGATCGCGACGCGGCCGCGGCCATGGCGGAGGATGCGCGACGACAGTCGGAGCTGGCGCGGGCCTACGGGCGGTACCAGGAGTCTGCTCGCGGCCAACGGCTTCATCGACTTCGGCGACCAGGTCGCCCTGGCCCTGCGGCTCGTGCGCGATTCCGCTGCCGCCCGGACCGCGATCGCCGGGCGGTTCCGGTACATCCTCGTCGATGAGTTCCAGGACACGAACCGGGCCCAGGCGGAGCTGGTGACCCGGCTGGCCGAGCCGCACCGCAACGTGACGGTCGTCGGTGACGACGACCAGGCGATCTACGCGTTCCGGGGCGCGGCGGTGGACAACATCCTCGATTTCGAGGCGCGCTACCCGGGCGCCCGGACCGTCGTGTTGCGGCGGAACTATCGGTCGCTCGCGCCGATCCTCGACGCCTCGTATCGGCTTGTCCGGTTCAACGACCCGGACCGGCTCGAGGTCCGGACGGGCATCGTCAAGCGACTCAAGGCGGAACGCCGTAGCCCGGACGCGGCGGCGGTCCGGCTGGAGGCGTTCGCGACCGGCTCGGAGGAGGCCGACTGGATCGCCGCGGACATCGCGCGGCGGGTCGCGACTGGCGCGCCGCCACGCGATCATGCCGTGCTCGTCCGGGCCAACGGCCACGCCGACCCCGTGCTGCGGGCCCTGAACGTCGCCGGGATCCCGTGGCGGTTCTCCGGCTCGTCCGGCCTCTACGCCCGCCCCGAGGTCCGGCTGCTGATGGCGTTCCTGCGCGTCGTGGCCGATCCAGAGTCGAGCGTCGACCTCTATGCCCTGGCCTCCTCGGAGGTCTACGGCCTCGGCGGAGAGGACCTGACCGCGATCGTGAACACGCGCGCGGCGGCGGAACCGGTCGGTGTGGGCCGTCCTGGACGAGCTGGAGCGCCAGCCCGGGATCCTGCGGGTCTCGCCGGCCACCCGCCAGGCCGTCGCACCGGCTGGTCGGGGACATCGGGCGCTACTCGGCCCTGGCCCACGACCGGCCGGCCGGCGAGGTGCTCTACGCGTTCCTGCGCGACAGCGGGACGCTGGCGCGGCTCGCTGCGACGCCAACCACGGCCGCGGAGGAGGGCCTCGGCAACGTCGCCCGCTTCTTCGACATCATCCGGGCCCAGTCGGCGCTGCTTGCCGACGACCGCGCGATGTTCGTGGCGCGGCATCTCCAGACGCTCATCGACGCCGGCGACGACCCGGCGACCGCGGACCTGGACCCCGACGCCGACGCCGTGGCCGTCCTCACGATCCACAAGGCCAAGGGCCTGGAGTTCCCGGTCGTGTATCTGCCGGGCCTGGTCGCCGGCCGGTTCCCGGGCAACGGTCGGGGAGAGGCGCTGTCCTTGCCGGCCGGTCTCGGCCGGGGCGACGCCGTCACCCCGGAACGGTCGCTCGCCGAGGAGCGACGGCTGTGCTACGTGGCGATGACCCGGGCCCGGGACGAGTTGATCCTGTCGCACGCGGCTGACTACGGCGGGGCGCGGGCGCGTCGGGTATCGCCATTCGTCCTCGAGGCCCTGGATCTGCCCGCCGCGGAGGCCACGCCCGGCGTCGGGGTCGTCTCCCCGTCGGCCGAGGAGCGCCTCGCGGCGTTCGCGGCCGTCGACCGGCCCGTCGGAGCCACCTATGGCCCGATCGACGAGCCGTTGTCGCTGAGCTTCGGGCAGGTCGACGCGTACCTCACCTGTCCCGCTCAAGTACAAGTACGCCCACGTGCTGCGCGTCCCCATCGCGCCGCACCACGCGTTGGTCTACGGCTCCGCGCTGCACAAGGCGGTCCAGCTGTTCCACCACCGGCACGCCAGGGGGCACGTGATGTCCGAGGCGGAGCTCGACGAGGTCCTCGACTCGGCCTGGTCGAACGAGGGGTTCGTGAGTCGCGAGCACGAGGAACAGCGGCTGGCCGCGGGGCGGGCCGCACTGCACCGGTTCCGCGACGAGCAGCTGCTGCCAGGCGCGGTGATCCCCACCTACGTCGAACGGGAGTTCAGCTTCTCCCTGGGCGGCGACCGCGTCCGCGGCCGGTGGGACCGGGTGGACATCGAGCCGATCACCGGCGACGCACCGGCATCGGCGGCCGCTGAGCCCTCCGCGGACCACGTCACGCCGACGCTCGACATCCTCGGCCGCGAACACGTCACGATCACCGACTACAAGTCCTCGGACCTGCGCGATCCGGCACGGGCCAGGCAGCGCGCCCGCGAGTCCCTCCAGCTCCAGATCTACGCGATGGGCTACGAGGCGATGACCGGCCGGCTCCCGGACCAGGTCGCGCTGCACTTCCTCGACTCGGGTCTCGTCGGCAAGGTGGACGTGGATCCCAAGCGCCTTGCGCAAGGCTCGCGACCGGATCGCGACGGCCGCGGCCGGCATCCGGGCCCGCGACTACACCGCGACACCGGACGCGATGGCCTGCTCGTGGTGCCCTTTCCGGGACATCTGCCCGTCGAGCGCCGCGGCGAGTCGATAGCCACGATCCGGCGGTGCGCCCCGCGTCGCCACTAGACTCGCTCGTCATGGAGGCACGCGACCGGTTCATCAACCTCGGGCTGTTCGGCTCGGCCGCGATCGTCTGGTTGCTGGTGGCCCTCATCGTCACGACTCGCGATCCCGATCGCCGACCCGGTCGCGGGCTTCGTGGGCGCAGCCCTGATCGGACTCGCGGTCGGTCTGACCACGGTCCCCATCGTGTGGCTGTTGGTGTTCGGGCGCCATCGCCGGATCGCGCTTCGCGGTGACTGGACCCGGGCCGCCCGGCGTGGCGCCTGGGTCGGGTTCATCGTCGCGATCTTCATCGTCCTGCGTCTGCAGGGAGCGCTGGAGCTGCCGATCGCGCTGTTCATCCTCGCCCTGGCGGCCGTCGCGGAGGCGACGCTCTCCGCGGAACGCTGAGCGACAGCCCGCCCGCCGCCGCTACCATCCCCACGCAGCCACCCTTCCACCCCCGGAGGATCCGTGCCCGACCGTACCCTCGTTCGCCCCGCTGAGCCGCACGCCGACGCCAAGGCCCGCGTGGCCGCCGCGGTCGAGGCCGTTCGCGACGAAGTCATCGACCTGTCGCACCGGATCCACGCCAACCCCGAGCCGGCGTTCGAGGAGCGCCAGGCGGCGACGTGGATCGCGGAGATCCTGCGGGCGCACGGGTTCACGGTCGAGCACCCGGCGGGCAGCCTCGAGACCGCGATCCGGGCGACGTTCCGGGGTGGTCGGGGCGGTGATGGCCCCCGGATCGGGATCCTCGCCGAGTACGACGCGCTGCCCGGGCTCGGGCACGGCTGCGGCCACAACACGATGGCGGCGTCGGGCGTCGGCGCGGCCCTGGCGCTGGCCGCGATCGCCGACGAGCTCCCCGGCGAGATCGTGTTCCTGGGCACGCCCGCGGAGGAGCGCGGGAGTGGCAAGCAGATCATGATCGACGACGGCCTGTTCGAGGGGATCGACGCGGCCCTGCTCTACCACCCGTGCGATCGCAACCACGTCGAGAGCTACCCGCTCGCATCGGAGGACGTCGATGTCGTGTTCACCGGCCTGCAGGCCCATGCCTCGGCGGACCCGTGGAAGGGCAAGAACGCGCTCGATGCCCTGATCACGCTGTTCAGCACCGTCGGGCTGTGGCGCCAGCAGCTGCGCCCGACCGCCCGTGTCCACGGGATCGTCAAGGAAGGCGGAACGGCCGCGAACATCATCCCGGAGCGCGCCTCGGCGTGGTTCATGCTCCGGAGCGATGACCAGGCCGACTACGAGGCGATGAAGGCAAGGTTCACCAAGCTCTGCGAGGCCGCCGCTCTCGCGACCGACACCACCGTCAGCGTCACGTACTCCGGCGGCGCGACGACGATGCGCAACAACCAGGTCCTGGTCGAGCGCTTCCGGGCGAACATGGGCGCGTACGGCATCGAGGACATGGGCGACGATCCCAACGCCGGCAGCACCGACATGGCGAACGTCAGCCAGTTCTGCCCGACGATCCACCCGGACCTCGCGATCTGCGAGGAAGGCGTCGCCGGCCACTCGATCCTGTTCCGCGACGCCGCGGCCACTCCGCGAGCCGACGAGACGACGCTCCTGGCTGCGACGCTCGTAGCCCAGACCGCCGTGGAGTTGTTCCTGGATCCCGGCCTCGTCGAGGCGGCCTGGGCGGAGTTCCGCGCCGGCTGAAGGTTGCAGCCGGGGTGCTACCATCGGCCCGGCGCGCCCCGCTGGACGCTCATCTCGAACCGGCGGCGCCCCCAGCGAGACGGATCCCTGACGCGGCCGCGACGGTGGCCAGCGCCCGTCTCCGGAGGAACCAACGTGGCCGAGCGCCCCCACGACTCCGACACCTCACCGGCCGACCGCGACTTCGCGGCCGCCAACGGCTGGGACCGCGAGTTCGAGACCTACGCCGACTACGACCTGCCGACCTATGTCGGACCCACCACGTTCATGAACCTGCCGTGGGTCACCGATCCGGCCGAGCTGCGTGCCCGCAACGTGGATGTCGCGATCATCGGCGCCCCGTTCGACGACGCCGTCAGCCACCGACCGGGCGCTCGATTCGGACCACGCGCGATCCGCGAGGCCCAGTACACGTCGGGCTCGATCAACTCGCTCCAGCTCGATGTCGAGCCGTTCGAGCTGCTCACGGTCGTCGATGCCGGCGATGCGAACATCGTGCCGGCCTGGATCGAGCGCGCCCACGCCATGATCTACCGCAAGGTCCGCGAGGTCGCGGCCACCGGAGCCATCCCGATCGTGCTCGGCGGCGATCACTCGATCACCTGGCCCAGCGTCAGCGCCGTCGCCGAGGTCCGCCGGCCGAAGAGCATCGGCATCGTCCACTTCGATGCCCACGCCGACACCGCCAACGACGACTGGGGCGTGCTCGCCGGCCACGGCACCCCGATGCGCCGCCTGATCGAGTCGGGAGCGGTCGCGGGACGGAACTTCGTCCAGGTCGGCCTGCGCGGGTACTGGCCGCCGGTCGAGACCTTCACCTGGATGCAGGAGCAGGGCATGCGCTACCACTTCATGCGCGAGATCGAGGAGCGCGGCGTCGAGGCCGTCGTGGCCGACGCGATCGCCGAGGCCCTCGACGGCCCCGACCTGATCTACCTGAGCCTCGACATCGACGTCATCGACCCCGGCCTCGCGCCCGGCACCGGGACGCCGGAGCCCGGGCGGCCTGCTCACTCGTGAGGTCCTACGGGCGATCCGCCAGATCGTCGGCGCGGTCGATCTCGCGGGCATGGACATCGTCGAGGTCTCGCCGCCCTATGACCACGCCGAGACGACTGCGATGGCGGCGAACCGTGCCGCGCTCGAGGCCATCAGCGCGCTCGCCGTGCGCAAGCGCGACGGCACGCACGTGAGGTGGGAGGGCCGCTAGCATCAGCGGCATGCTCGACCGGCCCGACCCAGCCACCGCGGCCGCGCTCGCGCGCCTGTACGACCTCGACCTCCAGGACGACCCGGGCGACCTGGACCTCTACCTGGCCCTCGGGGATCGCGCCGATGGTCGCATCCTGGAGCTGGCCGCCGGCAGCGGCCGCCTCGCCGTCCCGCTGGCCCTCGCCGGCCATCCGGTGACCGCCGTCGACATCGATCGGGCCATGCTCGACCGCGGCCGCGCCCACGCTACCGCGACCGGCGTGCCGCCCGACCGCGCTGGCCTTTGTCGAAGCGGACCTGCTCGATGTCCGGCTGCCGGATGCCGGCACCTACGCGCTCGGGTTCATCGCCCTCAACTCGATCATGCTGCTCGGCGGCCGCGACGCCCAGCGACGGGCGTTCGAGACGCTGGCGGCGCATCTCGCGCCCGGCGGCCTGGCCGTCGTGGACGCCTGGCTACCGGACGCCGACGACCTCGCCCGATTCGACGGGCGGGTGATCCTCGAGTGGCCGCGAACGGACCCGGACACCGGTGCCGTGGTCACGAAGGCTGGATCCGCCCAGCACGACGCGGCGACGAACACGGTCGAGCTGACCGCCATCTACGAGGAAGGCCGCCAGGGCGAAGCGCCGCGACGCTGGGTCCGGCACGATCGGCTGCGGCTCGATCTCGGCCGACGAGCTCGCGGCCTTCGCCGAGGACGCCGGACTCCACGTCGAGGTCGTCGCCGGCGGATACGACCTGCACCCGCTCGCGCAGGGCTCGGAACGCGCCATCGTCATCGCCGAACGGAGGTAGTCGACCCGGACCACCGTCCGGCGCCCGAGCCCGGACCGTTGGGTAGGTCCCGTCGAGGGGCACCGTGGTATCGTCGAGGCCCATGTCGAGCAGCTCAAGCAGTGACCAGACGCGCCTCCTGATCGTCGAAGACGTCCCGCAGGTCGCCCAGTACATCCGCGGTCTGCTCAGCATGCAGCAGAACGTCAAGATCCTCGACGTCCTGACCGACGGCGGCAAGGCGCTCGCCCAGATCGCCCAGCTGCGCCCCGACGTCGTGCTCGTCGATGCGTTGCTCCAGGGCCGGATCAAGGGACTCAAGCTCGTCGAGCAGATCCACGAGGCGAAGCTCAACGTCCCGGTCATCGTGCTGACCGTCCCGCAGAACCCGGTCGAGATCGACCCGGCCAACGGCGTCCATGCCGTGCTCGCGATGCCGTTCTCGGGGTTCGACCTGATGAACCGCATCACCGGCGTGAAGAAGGAATTCGCGGCCACCTCGTCCGTCACTGCCACGCGGGTCACGTCGGTCTTCGCCCCGAAGGGTGGCGTCGGCAAGACGACGATCGCCTTCAACCTCGCGGTCGCCCTCGGCCAGCTCGAGCAGCGCACCGTCCTGATCGATGGCAGCGTCCAGTTCGGCGACCTGCGCTCGCTGCTCAAGGTCCCGACGGACGCGCCGTCGATCCTCGACCTGCCGACCGACCGGATCGCGGAATCGGACCTGTCCGACGTCCTGTGGCGCGACCCGTCGGGGATCGACATCCTGCTCGCCCCGCCGCGCATCGAGATGGCCGAGATGATCACGCCGCGCGACGTCGACAAGATCCTGTCCCTGCTGCGGCGGGTCTATTCGTCGATCGTCATCGACATGTCGAGCAACATCAACGACATCAATCTCGCTTTCCTCGACGCCAGCGACACCATCGTCGAGATCGTCACGTACGACTCGACGACCATCCACAACACGATCGCGATGGCCGACACGTTCCGCTCGATCGGCTATCCCGCGAGCAAGGTGCGCTACCTCGTGAACCGGGCCGACAGCGCCGGCGGCATCGAGCCCGACGACCTGCATCGCGCCCTCGGTCGCATCCCAGAGCATCGCGTCGTCTCCGACGGGCAGCTCGTCGTTCGCTCGAACAACGAGGGCGTACCGTTCGTGCTCGCCGATCCGAGCGCCCAGGTCAGCAAGGACCTCGCACGCGTCGCGACCGAGCTGCTTGGTGCGCCCCGCGTCCCCGTCGGCGCCGGACGCGGCTAGGCCGGACTGCCTGTGTCGGATCCGCGACCGATCGGCGTCTTCGACTCCGGTGTCGGTGGCCTGACCGTCTTGCGCGAGATCATCCGCCGCTCCCCGAACGAGTCCACGATCTACCTCGGCGACAACCTGCGCGCGCCGTATGGCATCCGCTCGGACGAGGAGGTCATGACGTTCTCGACCCAGTCGCTCGATGCCCTGGTGGAGCGCGACGTCAAGGCGCTCGTGGTCGCCTGCAACACGTCCACGGCCGTCGGTATCGGGGCCTACCGTCGACGCTACGACCTACCCGTGCTCGGCGTCATCCGGCCCGGGGCGTCGGCCGCGGCGCTGGCCACGCGCAACCGCCGGGTCGGGGTGATCGCCACGCCGGCGACCATCCGCTCGCACGCCTACTTCGCGGCGATCAAGGACGAGAACCCGGCCGTCGAGGTGTACGAGCACGCCACGCCGATGCTCGTGCCGCTGGTCGAGGCCGGCGACCTGACCGGTCCGGGGGCCGAGGCCGCTGTCGTCGATGCCCTGTTGCCACTGCTTGGCGAGCGCGACGCCGATGGCGAATCGATCTTTCCGCGACCGCCGGGCGCCTCGATCGATACGCTGCTGCTCGGGTGCACGCACTACCCATTGTTGCGGCCCCTCATCGCGTCGCTCGTCGGCGACCGGGTCGCGATCGTCGACTCGGCGACGGCCACCGCGTCCGCCCTGGCCGAGTTGCTGAGCGTCAACGGATTGGACGCGCCAGACGCGGCGCCGACCCACAGGCAGCTCACGACCGGGGATCCCGAACGCTTCGCCGAGCTCGCCGGACGGCTGTTCGGCTCGGCGTTCCCGGACGTCGGGTCGGTGGAGCTCGGGGCGGTGGCCCGGTGACGCGACGCAACGAACGGCGCACCTCGTGGCGCGACGACCGGGCGTGGCAGGCCGGCATGCTCATCGGCTCCGCGCTGGGCGCAGCGGCCACCATCGCCGGCCGGCGGATGGAACGCACGGCACGCGAGGGCCTCGTCGATTGGCCGACGGTCGAGCGCGTCGCGGTCTCGCGGCTGGCGCGCGCGCCCGGCCGCCTTACGGCCGATGAGCTGCGCGCAGCCGAGCCCGCCTACGCCGAGGCCATGGCCCGCATCGTACCGGCGCTGTCGGCGGCCCTGGGGACGGAGCTGCCGGGCGTCGTGGAACGGGCCGGGGTCGTGGATCGGGGCGGATGGGTCCGCGCCAACACCACGTCGTTCGCGTCGCTCATCGGCAAGCTCGAGAAGGACCTGCTCGACCAGGTCGTGCCGGTCGGTGGCGGGCTGGCGAAGGCGACGATGGCTTTGGCCAATCGATGGATCACGACCCGCCAGCTCGGGTTCCTGCTCGGGTTCATGGGTGGTCGCGTGCTCGGGCAGTACGACCTCGCGCTGCTCTCGGCCGAGGCCGCCCCGGGCCGCCTGCTCTTCGTCGAGGAGAACATCCGCCAGACGTCCCGCACGCTCGGTGTGCCGCTCGGCCCATTCCGGACCTGGATCGCGCTGCACGAGACGACCCATGCCTTCGAGTTCGAGGCACATCCCTGGCTGCGGCCCCACCTGGCCTCGCTCCTGGAGCGGCAGATCTCGCTGCTGGGTCGGGACGTCCGCGGGATGGGCCAGGAAGCGTTGCGCGGCCTCGGTCGCACGCTTCGCGGCGAAGGAGGCGGCGAGCACTGGATGGAACGCCTGATGGGCGAGGAGCAGCGCAGGCTGTTCCGCGAGACCCAGGCGATCATGAGCCTGCTCGAAGGGTTCAGCGACTACGTCATGGACGAGGTCGGGCGCGATCTCGTGCCGGATGTCGAGCGCATCAGCGCGCGGTTCCACGAGCGGCGCTCACGACGCACGCCATTCGAGCGGGCGATGCTCCGATTGACGGGCATGGACCTCAAGATGGAGCAGTACAAGAAGGGCGAGATCTTCGTCCGTGCGATCGCCGATGCGCGCGGTCCGGCCGCCCTGACCCGGCTGTGGGAGGGACCAGAGACCCTGCCCCGCGACGGCGAGATCGACGACCCGACGCGCTGGATCGCGCGGGTCCTCGACGGATCTCCGGGCCCGGCGATGGTCTCGGCCGGCGGCAGATGACGGTCGCCGGTCCCGGCCGCGGTCCTGGGGGCGCCCCGACCGCGATCGCGCTCAGCCCGATCCTGTCCGCGCGCTATCGATCGCGCGACCTCGAGCAGATCCGCGCGGCCGCACCGGGCAGTCGACTCGTGACCGTGTCCGTGGAGGGCCTCGCCGACGGGCCGCTCGACGACGTCGAGGTCATGCTGCGTGGCTGGCTGAGCTCGGACGCCTTCGATCGATTGCTGGCCCGTGCGCCCAAGCTCGCCTGGGTCCACTCGGCGACATCGGGCGTGGAGCGGGCGTTGACCCCGGCCGCGCTGGAGCGAGGCCTGGTCGTCACGAACGCCCGGGGAGTGTTCAGCCGTCCGATCGCCGAGTACGTACTGATGATGATCCTGTCCGTGAGCCACCGGCTCCCGCAGCTCCTGGAACTGCAGCGCGAGCGGACGTGGCAGCCATTGCAGGGCGCGGAGCTGCGTGACGTGACCGTCGGGATCGTCGGGCTCGGATCGATCGGCCGGGCCGTCGGCGCGCTGGCGACCGCGTTCGGCTGCCGGGTCGTGGCCGTCCGCCGCCGGTCCGATGCCACCGATACCGGTACCGCACCGAGCGCAGCCCGGGACGACGGGGAGCGCTCCTTCGGCGAGGTGATGCTGGATCGGGTCGGCGGACCCGAGACGCTGCCGGACCTGCTCGGCGAGTCCGACTTCATCGTGCTGGCTGCGCCGCTGACGCCCGAGACCGAGGACATGATCAACGACGAGACCCTCGCGCTGGTCAAGCCCGGGGCGTGGCTCATCAACGTTGCGCGCGGCCGGCTGATCGACGAGCGGGCGCTCCTGCGCGCGCTAAGCGACGGACCGCTCGGCGGGGCGATCCTCGACACGTTCCGGGATGAGCCGCTCCAGCCGACCTCGCCGTTCTACGACCTGCCCAACGTCATCGTCACCCCGCATACGGCCTGGTCCAGCGGCCGGGTCCTGGACCGCAGCGTGGAGCTCTTCTGCGACAACCTGCGCCGGTTCGCGAAGGGCGAGCCGCTGGTCAACGTGGTGGATCCGGCCGCGGGCTACTGAGCCGTAACGAGATGGAGGTGATCGGAATGGGTGGCGGAACGAACAGCGATCCCATCGCCATGGGGATGGACCCGTACGTGCGCACGCACGAGCAGGTCGCCAAGCTGCTGGATCGCACCGACGCGAACCTGCGGGAGATGGGCCGCTAGCGCGTGCAGACCGCCATCGTCGGGCTTGCTGGGAGTGGCAAGACGACCGTCTTCAACACGCTGACCCGCGGCCACGCCGAGACCGGCGGGTACGGCGGGGTCACGCTCAACGTGGGCGTCGTCAAGGTCCCCGACGAGCGCCTCGCCCGGCTGGCCGAGATCTTCAAGCCCAAGAAGATCGTCCAGGCCGATGTCACCTATGTGGACCTGCCCGCGCCGCCGGCCTCGTCGGAGGGCCGCATCGGCACCGAGGAACTGCCGGCCGACCATCTCGCCCGCCTGCGCGACTCCGATGCCCTGCTCCACGTGGTGCGTGCCTTCGACGACCCGGTCAACCCGCATCCGGCGGGGAGCGTCGACCCGGCGCGGGACCTGGAACAACTCGACCTCGAGTTCACGCTCGCCGACCTGGCGATGGCCGAACGCCGTTTGGAGCGACTCAAGGGCAGCGGCCGTCACGGGACCGCCGCGGAGCGCGAGGCCAACGAGCGCGAGGAGGTCGTCCTGCGCCGGATCCACGAGGGCCTCGAGGCCGGAACGCCGATCCGCGACCTGAGCCTCGACGCCGACGAGGCCAAGGCGATCCGCGGCTTCCGCTTCCTGACGGAGAAGCCGGTCCTCGTCCTGCTCAACGTGGGGGAGGGCGAGCTGGCCTCGGCCGCCGACCTTATCGAGCGGATCGCGTCCACCTACCCGCACCAGCACGCCATCGTCGATGCGCTCTCCGCCAAGATCGAGATGGAGCTCGGCGAGCTGGAGCCCGACGAGGCGGCGGTGTTCATGGAGGAGCTGGGAATCGCCGAGTCCGGCCTGGATCGGGTCATCGCCCTGTCGTATCGGCTGCTTGGCCTCGTCTCGTTCCTGACCGCCGGTCCCGACGAAGTGCGCGCCTGGCCGATCCCCGACGGGTCGACGGCCGTGGACGCGGCGGGGGCCATCCACACGGACCTCGCCAAGGGCTTCATCCGGGCCGAGACCGTGGCCTACGACGACCTCCTCAAGCTCGGCTCGATGGGCGAGGCGCGGAAGGCCGGCCGCCTGCGGTCGGAAGGCAAGACCTACCGGGTCAAGGACGGGGACGTGCTCGAGATCCTGTTCAGCCGCTGACCCACAGGCGGCGGACGGCCGCGGATGGGCACGAGTCAGTTGGGCCGCGACCCGCCGTCGAGGTCGAGATCCGCGAGGATCGTTCGATAACCGCTCGACGGCTCGTCGTCGTCGTCATCATCGTCGTCGTCGTCATCATCGTCGTCGTCAATCTCGGCGATGAAGTTGTCCGACTCCACGGTCGAGATGTTGACCGACGTGCGCAGCTTGTCGTCGCTGACGAAGATGAAGCCATGATCGCGCTCGAGCATCACGGCGATCGCCTCGATGAGCGTGTCCGACTCGTACTGATCGCCGATGTCGCGCCGGATGCGCTGGACGAGTTCGAAGAACTCCTCGGGCTCCCATTCGGACTCGCTAACCACGAGGACGTCCGAGTAGATCTCCTCGTCGCCCTCGTGCAATTCGTAGAAGAACACGGCTCGGCTCCATCTTCCGCGGTGCGGTCCGGCAGTATAGCGCCGGAGGTGGCATGGCCAGACCGACCGTAGAGGTCGTGCACGTCGGTTCGGCGGCGCGCGACGTCGCTTCGGATGACCCGCGTGGCTGGCGGCTTGGTGGCGGCGTGATGTACGCGTCGTTGGCGACCGCACGGCTGGGGCTGCGCACGGCCGCGGTCGTCGGCGTCGACGAGGCGGCCTCGACCGCAAGCGAACTCGACGCGCTTCGGGCGGCCGGCGTGGACCTGCTGCTCGTCCGGCTCCCGACCAGCCCGGTCTTCCACAACACCGAGACGCCCGCCGGCCGGGTACAGGTCGCGGTCGAGCCAGGCGTCCCGTTGGAGCCGCTGCCGCTGCCCGAGTCGTGGCAGGCGGCACCCGGTTGGTCGCTCGTGCCCGTCGCGGGTGAGGTCGGCGACGGCTGGGCGAGCCAGATCCCCGATGGGGCGACCGTGGCCGTCGCGTGGCAGGGCATGCTCCGGACGCTCGTGGCCGGCAAGCGCGTGGAGCGCCGGCCGCCGACACGGAGCGCGTTGCTCGCGCGGGCCGATCTGGTGGGCGTCAGTCACCACGACGTCGTGCCGACGACCCGACTGAGCGAGCTCGCCGCCTTCCTCGCCCCGCGAGCCCGCCTGCTCATCACCCAGGGTGATCGCGGCGGCCTGTTCGTCACGGAGGAACCGGCCGGGGTCATGCAGGTACTGCGCTACCTGCCCACGAAGACCGACGGGGAGATCGACCCGACGGGGGCGGGCGACACGTTCCTCGCGGCGCTTCTGGCGACGGCCGTGCGACCGAGCGTGACGCGGCCGCGGGCCGGGCGCTCGAACGGCTCGGACCTGCGCTTTGCGGCCGCCGCCGGGTCGTTGGCGGTCGAGGGCGTCGGTCTGGCGGGGGTCCCCGACCTGTCGGCCGTGCTGCGGCGTCGGGCACGGGAACGGATCCGCCGGGTCGTGCTGCCGAGCGGCGATGCCCAGGTCGGCGTCGTGTCCCCGGAACTGCTGGACCGAGAGCCTCCGGCCGACCGGAGCTAGGGGCCCGGACTCGGACCTGGTGCCCGACCTGTCGAGCCGCGAACCACCAGGCGGACCGGCAGGCGCACCGAAGCGGCCAGCCCATCGCCGTCGCCGGCGCGCAGCCGGCGAGCCAGTTGCGCGACGGCCCACCGGCCCATCTCGATGGTGCCCTGCGCGATCGTCGTGAGCGGCGGGTCCACGTAGGCGGCGAAGGCCACGTCATCGAAACCGACGATGCTCACGTCGCCCGGGACGCGGCGTCCGCGCTGGTGGAGCGCCCGTAGCGCCCCGATCGCCATCAGGTCGTTGTAGGCCACGATGGCGCTGACGTCGGGTGTCCGGTCGAGCATCTCGAGCATCGCCGCCTCGCCACCGCCGACGAGCGGTGCCCCTGTCGTGACGGTGGGAGGAGTGCCAGCCAGGCCGGCGTCGGCGAGCGCCTCGCGCACGCCCGCCAACCGTTCCGGCGCGTCCGCGTTGCGCGGCGGCGCCATCAGATACCCGAAGCGCCGGTGCCCGAGCTCCAGCAGGTGCTCGGCGGCCAGGCGGCCACCGGCGTGGTTGTCCGAGGTGATCGATGGCAGGTCCACATCTGGCGCGGCCGTGTTGACGAGCACGATCGGGAGGCGTGGCGCAGCGAGCCACTCCAGATGCCGGACGCCGAGGCTGCTCGCGGCGATGATCAGCCCGTCCACCCGCCGCTCGACGAGCAGGTCCAGGTAGAAGGCCTCACGATCGGGGTCGTCCGCGGCGTTGCACAGGAGGATGGCGTAGCCGGCCGCCCGGGCGGCGTCCTCGACGGACCGGACGAGCTGCGGGAAGTACGGGTTCTCGATGTCCGTGACGATGAGCCCGAGCGTCTGGGTCGAGCGGCGCTTGAGGGAGCGGGCGATCTCCGAGGGTCGGTAGTCGAGCTCCCGGGCGGCGTCCAGCACCCGGCGCTGGGTCTCCGGCCCGGCCCCGCCGAGCCCCGCCAGCACGCGGCTGACGGTCGCGGTCGAGACCCCGGCCTGGCGTGCGACGTCGGCGATGGTCGCGGTCATGTCGCGGTCATGTCGCGGTTCCGACGCCCCGGCCGGCGTGCGTCGGACCGGCTCAGACCTGCGGGCTCGTCGGCTGGTGGACGGGCGGTCGCCGATCTGCGGCCGCCAGCGCCTCGAGCTCGCGCGACAGCTCGAACAGCTCGTCCCCGCCGCCCATCTCGCGGTGGAGTTGCTCGGCGTCCATGTCGCCGCGCTTGAAGACGCCACTGGTCCGGCCGCGCGACAGGATCGTGAACGTGTCGCCGATCGGCAGGGCGTGCTGGACGTTGTGGGTGATGAAGATCACGCCGAGGCCTCGGTTGCGTGCCGCGATGATGTGGCGCAGCACGAAGGCCGACTGCTTGACCCCGAGGGCCGATGTCGGCTCGTCGAGGATCAGGACCTTGGCGCCGAAGTATTCGGCCCGGGCGATCGCCAGCGTCTGGCGCTCGCCGCCCGACAGCGTGCCGACGGCCTGGTCGGTGTCGCGGACATCGATCCCGATGCGCTTCATCTCCTCGTGGGCCACCAGCGCCGCCCGGCGCATGTCGAACCGCTTCAACGGCCCGACACCGACCGTCGGCTCGTTGCCGAGGAAGAAGTTCCGCGTGACGCTCATGAGCGGCATGATCGCGAGGTCCTGGTAGACGGTCGCCACGCCCGCGTCGAGAGCATCGCGCGGGGAGCTGAACTGCACCGGCTCGCCATCGACGGCCAGGGTGCCCTTGTCAGGCACGTGGACGCCCGACAGGGTCTTGATGAGCGTCGACTTGCCGGCGCCGTTGTCGCCGAGCAGGCAGGTGATCTGGCCCGCTCGGACCGTGAGGGAGACACCCTCGATGGCGACGACGGCACCGAAGTACTTGGAGACCTCGCGGGCCTCGAGCAGCGGCGGCCCGACGTCGGTGGCCGCTGGGGCGGGAGGGATCGGGGCGATGATGGGTTCGGTGGGCTGCGCATCCATCGGACGACCCTCCTAGGCCAGGCCGGCGAAGCGACGCCGGATCCACTTGTTGAGCACGACCGCCACGAGGAGCAGGGTCCCGATCGCAACGAAATACCAGTCGGCGTTGATGTTGGCGAAGACGATGCCGATGCGGGCCATACCCAGGGCGAGCGCACCGATGGCCGCACCCACGACCGAGCCGTAGCCGCCGGTCAGGAGCGTGCCACCGATGACCGATGTGGCGATGGCGTCGAGCTCGAAGCCCCGGCCGCGCAGGACGTCCGCGGAGAAGAAGGTCATGGTCTGGATCGTCCCGAGGATCGCGGCCGAAAAGCCGGTCATCGCGAAGAGCGCGATCTTGACCCGTGCCACGGGGACGCCGAGGTTGCGCGCCGCGACGTTGCTGCCGCCGACGCCGGCGATCCAGTTGCCGAACCGCGTCCGGCTGTACAGGTAGGCGCCGACGGCGACGAGCAGGATCCACCAGACCATGGACGCCTTGATCTCCGCCCGTCCGACGACCGGGATGCTCCAGTTGAACAGCCAGGCGATCGGGTCGGCCGCGACCGCGGCACGGTCGAGCGGGATGAAGGTGATCTTGGTGATCTCGGCCGTGAGGGCCTGGGTCGCTCCGCGGATGATGTTGAGGGTGGCCAGGGTCACGATGAACGAGGGCAGGTTGGTCCGGACGACGATCCAGCCGTTGATCCCGCCGAGCACGGTGGTGAGGGCGATGCCCACGAGGATCGACGCCCAGAGCGGTAGCCCGGCCCGGGTGAACAGGATGCCGATCACGATCCCGGAGAACCCGACCAACGCCCCGATCGACAGGTCGAATTCGCCCGCGATCATCAAGAGGGCGACCGAGGTGGCGATGATGCCGACCTGAGCCGCGACATCGAGGTAGTTGGACGTCCCCTCGAGGGTGAGGAACGTCAGGTTCCCGCCGTTCGCCAGGTCGATGCCGGCAAACACGAGCCACATGAAGAGCGCGATGAGCGCGGCGCCGGCCGCCGGCCTGCCGAGCACCCGTTCGTACGCCGGCAGGCGTCGAAGCCGGTTCGGCACCACCGATGGGGTCGGTGCGCCGTTCCCGGTCGTGGGCGTGGAGCCAGTCGCCATCATCTCCTCCGGTCGTAGCGGAGGGGCCGGTCCGTGACCGACCCCTCCAGAGGACACCGGTCGCCCGGCGTTCAGGACTTGGTCAGCGCAGACCCGCGGCAGCGAGCGCGATGACGTCTTCGGCGTTGTCCTTGGTGACGAAGCCTGGACCGGTCATGACCAGGCCTGTGCCATCGCCGGTCGGGAGGTTCCGCGTCTCGGCGTACTGGGTGAGGATGACGATGGGCAGGTAGCCCTGGATGAACTGCTGCTGGTCGATGGCGAATTCCATCTTGCCGTCCTTGATCGCGGTCAGGACGTCCGGATTCAGGTCGAAGGTCGCGGCCTTGACGGCACCGGTCTTGCCAGCCGCCTCGATCGCGGCGAGGGCCGGGACGGCGACGGACGGACCCAGGGTCAGGATCCCGTCGATGGTCGGATCGGCGGCCAGGGCGGCCTCGATCTTGGCCTGCATGTCGGCCGGGTCGGAGATGTTGCCGGTCAGAACCTCACCGGCATCCGAGCCGGTCAGCCCGGTGAAGAAGCCGTTGCAGCGCAGCGTGAGCGCCTGGTTGCCGACCTCCTGGTTGAAGCAGACGGCATTCTTGACGCCGGCCGCCTTGAAGCGCTCGCCGGCACCCAAGCCCGCTTCGAACTCGGTCTGACCAACGTGGACCAGGATGCCGAGATCACGGAACACGTCCGATCCGGAGTTCATCGAGACGACGGGGATACCGGCCGCGATGGCCTTCTCGATGGACGGGCCGAGCGCTTCCGGGTTGGGGATCGACACGACCAGGCCGGTCGGGTTCTTCGTCACCGCGGCGTCGATGAGTTGCGACATCTTGGCCATGTCGCTCTCGGTGTCGGGCGCGTTGTAGTTGACGGTGACGCCCATGTCGTTCGCGCCGGCGGTCACGCCGTTGCGCACGACGCCCCAGAAGCCGTCGATGGCCTGGCCGTGGGTCACGACCTCGATGCTGATCGTGTTGCGCGCGACAAGGGCGCCTTCCGGACCACCGCCCGCGGCGGCTCCGCCGCTGGCGGATGGGGTTGCCGTCTGGCACGCCCCGGCGATGATCGCCACGCCGGCAAGTGCGACGAAAGTGGTTCGCAGTTTCATGCCGTTCTCTCTCCTCCATACGATGCGACCCGTGTCGCTCGTGTTGTGGCCGATCACCGCGACGAGCGGCGCCTCGGGCCCCTCCGCATCAAGGCCAGTAGACCTGGCCGTCACGAGCACCTCCTTTCGGTGGCCTCCCGGGTGGGCGACCGTTGCCGGCCGCGCGCCCGGTTCAGCCGGGGATCTCCTCGAGCCGCACCGGGCGGTGTTCGTGGAGGGAGCGGGTGGCGGCCTCGGCGATGCGCAACGCGGCGACGCCATCTCTGGCCGTGCATGGACTGGAGGCTTCACCGCGGGCGACCGCGAGGAAGGCGACGAATTCCGCAGCATAGGCCGACTCGAAGCGCATCAGGAAGTCCCTCCACGCTGGTCCGGCCGGCGGGGCGATCCCGGGTTCCACGGACCGCATCGGGGTCTGTGGCCCGAGTCCGACGCTGATCGAGTCGCCCGAGCCGAACAGCTCGGCCCGGATGTCATAGCCGAGCGGGTCGTGCCGGGCCGAGGTCAGGACGGCGAACGGGCCGTCGGTCAGGCGCAGGGTCGCCACGGCCGTATCCACGTCGCCGTACTTGGCGAAGACCGGGAACGCGCGCACGCCGCCGTCGGCATAGACCTCCTCCACCTCGTTGCCCGTGAGCCAGCGCAGGATATCGAAGTCGTGGATGGAAAAGTCGCGAAAGATGCCACCCGACTGCGGGATGTAGGACTCGTGGGGTGGCGCGGGATCGTGGCCCGCGAGGCGGACCGCGTACAGCGTGCCGAGCTCGCCGCTCTCGACCATCCGCCGCGCCTCGCGGTAGGCCGGGTCGAACCGGCGCTGGAAGCCGAGCTGGAACGGGATGCCGCTGCGCTCGATCTCGGCGGCCAGGGCGATCGAGTCATCGAGCTCTGCGGCGAGCGGCTTTTCGCAGAAGGTCGGCCGGCCGCGCCCGATCGAGGCGCGGATCAGCTCGGCGTGGGCTGTCGTGGCCGCGGCGATGACCACGGCATCCACGGCATCGAGGGCCGCTTCGATCGAGGGCGCGGCCGTCGCGCCGACCTTGCCGGCGAGATCCGCGGCGCGGGCAGGGTCCGCGTCGGCGATGAACAGCTCATCGACGCCCGGGGTCGCCGCGAGGAGGCGACCGTGGAGCTGGCCGATCCGACCTGCGCCCAGCAGGGCGACCTTCATGGCGCTGGCTCCTTCGTACCGCGGGGGAGGGCCCGTGGTGCCGGCCCGGCGGAGGGCCGTCGCGAGGACCCGGCGCCCGATCGCGGCGCTCTCGGACGGTGGTCCCCAGGAACTGTCCTGCTCGACCATCAGCCACCCGCTGTAGTCGCGCGCCGCGAGGGCTGTGACCACGCCGTCGAGGTCCAGCATGCCCGCCCCGAGCTCGGTGAAGAGGCGCTCGTGGACCGCGGCGTCGAAGCCGCCCAGCTCGCCGGCCCGGAGCCGTTCCAGAACGGCTGGGTCCACGTCCTTGAGGTGCACGTGGGTCACGCGCTCGCCGAGCGCGACGAGCGTCGCGACCGGATCCCCACCGGCGACCGTCAGATGCCCGACGTCGAGGCAGATCCCGACCCGATCCGGGTCCGTCGACTCGGCCAGCCGCTGGACCTCGGCCGGGGTCTCGATCGAATGTGCCGCCATGCGGGTGGAACGCCGTCCGGTGCCCGAGCCGGTGCGCCTCGTCGGCGAGCGTGTGGATCACCTCGACAAGGACCGCCCAACCGGCGTCGGTCAGGACCGGCGTGCCCGGGGCCGTGGCCCGCCCGGCAGCCTCCTCGCGACCGGGCGAGAGGTCCAGGGCCAGACACAGGACATCGCCGCCGCCCTCGTGCAGCAGGCGTAGCCGGTCGCGCCCGACCGCCACGGCCTCGTCGGTCGGCCCCTCGACCGTCGTCGGGAGCGAGGCGTAGATCTCGGCCAACCGCAGGCCGCGCTCGGTCAGGGCGGCCCGCAGCGCATCGCCCTCGGGGAAGCCCAGGCCGAACTGGGTGCCCTCGTACCCGATCCGGGCGATCTCGTCGAGGATCGTTCCGGGATCGGTCCCGTGGCGCAGTTCGGCGACGTCGACGTTGTTCCAGACGATCGGGACCCCGCCGATCGACGCCCGAGGCAGGGCGTCGTCCGGGCGACGAAGCACTGGTCCGCCGAGTCGGGTCGGCGAGGCCGTGCCGCCCTGCGCGGCCTTGACGACGGCGCTGTCATCCGGGATCGACACGGCGCTCACCGGTGCTGCTCCTCGGCCACGCCGGCCGCCCACTTGGCTCGCTGTTCCGGGTGGTACTCGGGGCTGGGGGCATCCCACCAGCCGGTCTTGTCCGGGCCGGCCGTGGCCAGGTCCCGGTCGACCTTGAGATGGACCAGCGACGGCCCGCCGGACGCGAGGGCGCGCTCGACCGCCGGACGGACACCGTCGGGGTCCTCGATCGTCTCGGCGTGCAGTCCGAACGCTCGCCCGATGGCCGCGAAGTCGGGTGAGTAGAGCGATCCGTCCGGGGTCACGAAGTCGGTCCAGGCGGACCGCCCGAAGAACGTCTCCTGGCCGCCCTTGATGCTGATCCAGCCCGAGTTGTCGAGGACGACCGCGCAGACCGGCGTGCCCGCGAGGACCGCCGTCTGGAGCTCCTGCATCGACTGGAGGAAGCTGCCGTCGCCGCTGATCGAGACGACCTGGCGGTCGGGATGGGCGAGCTGCGCGCCGATCGCCGCGGGCAACTCGAAGCCCATCGTCGAGAAGCCACCCGAGGTCAGGTGGGTGCGCGGCCGGCGGGTCACCCAGCGCTGCTTGACCATGCCCTGGGGAAGGCCGGCGCCGGTCACGACGATCGCGTCGTCGCGCGTCGCGGCCTGGGTCTCGCGGACCGCGCGGGCCATCGTCATCGGGGTCGCGGTGGAGCCGGACTTGCGCTCGACCACGGCGAACCAGTCGGCCTTGCGCCGGGCGATCTCGCTGGCGTAGTCGGCGCGCCGATCGGCCGTTCGCGCGTCCGCCGGTCCGAGCGCGGTGAGCAGGTCCGCGAGCGCCGGCCTTGGCGTCACCGACGAGCGGGACCTCGACCGGGTAGTTCTTGCCGATCTCGCGTGGGTCGATGTCGAGCTGGATGAGCCGGGTCGGCGGGATCGCGAACGTCACGCCCGCCCGGTACGACGACGCCGACCAGTCGGTGAAGCGGTTGCCGACCGACAGGATCACGTCGGCCCGGACAGCCAGCTCGTTGCCGCACGACGACGCCGTGTCGCCGATCGTCAGCCCGGCCAGCGGGTGCGTCTCGTCGATCGCGCCCTTGCCGTTCCAGGTCGTCACGACCGGCGCCCCGAGGCGCTCGGCGAGGGCCGTCACCTCGGGGCTCGCCTCGGCGCGTGATGGCGCCGCCGCCCGCCACGATCACCGGTCGCTGTGCGTCGCGCAGCAGGGCGGCCGCCCGCTCGACGTCGTCGGCCGCCGGTCGGATCCGGCCGCGTGCCTCACGCCGCTCCGGCTCCGGGACCTCGACATCGGCGCTGTCGGCCTGGACGTCCATCGGCAGATCCAGCAGGACGGGTCCCGGCCGGCCCGACAGCATCTGGTTCCAGGCCCGGTGGAGGACGAACGGCAGGTCGTCGACCCGGGATGGTTGCCACCACTCCTTGACGACCGGCTCGAAGATCCGCGGATTGTCCGCGACATGCCGGCGGTCGAGTTCCTGGAGCAGGCCGGCTCCCCGCATGTAGGTGTGGACGGAGCCGGTCATGAGCGCGACGGCGGTCGAGTCCACGTACGCGGTCGCCATGCCGACGACGGTGTTCGTCGCGCCGGGGCCGATGCTCGTGAAGGCCAGGATCGGTCGACCAGTCGCGCGATAGAAGCCGTCGGCGAGGTGCACGGCCGACTGCTCGTGCATGACCTGGATCGTCCGGATCTGATCCCGGCGGTCGAGCAGCGCATCGGTCAGGGCCCAGCTCCCGTGACCCGGGATGCCGGCCACGACTGGGACGCCCTGGCGGACCAGGTACTCGACCACGATCTGGGCTCCGGACAGCCGCCGCCGATCCCGCGACTCGGTCAACGCCCCTCCTTGCGCATTCCGCGTAATCGATTACCCTGACGTTGCGGAACGATAGCATGGCGCAACCTCATGTCAACGTTCGATCGGAGAGGGAAGGTCATGGACACGGTCATCGACGAGGTCCGACCGCCGCTGGCGGACAGCCCGCTCGGCCGCACGATCGCCTCGACCGCGACCGACATCTGGAACGATTCGTGCGCGGTCGATGAGCTCGAATACGCGATCTCGTACGGCGCGGTCGGCGCCACGGCCAACCCGACCATCGTGGCCGACGTCTGGAAGGCGGACCCGGCTCGCTGGCGGGCGCGCGTCCAAACGCTGGCCACGGAGCGTCCCGACGCGACGGAAGTCGATCTTGCCTGGGCCATCGTCGAGGAGATGTCGCTGCGGGCGGCACCCTTGCTCGTGCCCGCCTTCGAGCGGACGGGCGGGCGCCAGGGCCGGCTTTCGGTGCAGACCGATCCGACCCTCTATCGGTCGTTCGATCGGATGCTCGCCCAGGGCCGCGGCTTCGATACGCTCGCGCCGAACGTCATCGTGAAGTTCCCCGCGACCTCGGTCGGGATCCGGGTCATGGAGGAGGCGACCTACCTCGGCGTCAGCGTCAACGCGACCGTGTCGTTCAGCGTCGCCCAGGCCGTGGCCGCCGGCGAGGCCGTCGAGCGGGGCCTGCGCCGCCGAGAAGCCGAGGGCCTGGCGGTCGAGTCGATGGGCCCCGTCATCACCCTGATGATGGGCCGGATCGAGGACTGGCTGAGGGTGCAGACCGAGCGCGACGGGATCGTCGCCGACCCGGCGGCCCTCCCGTGGTCGGGCGTCGCGGTGTTCAAGCGCGCCGTCGCCGAATTCCGGTCGCGGTCGTTGCGCGCCCGGCCGCTCGGGGCGGCGATCCGCCACCACCTCCACTGGTCCGAGCTCATCGGCGGCGACGTCGTGATCACGATGCCGGCCGTCTGGCAGCGCCGGTTCAACGCCTCCGGAGTGGAGGTCCGGCCGCGGATGGACGACCCGGTCCCACCGGCACTGCTCGATGAGCTGCGCCGGCGGTTCCCCGACTTCGTTCGCGCCTATGAGCCGGACGGCCTGGGGGTCGATGAGTTCGACACGTTCGGGCCGACGGTCCGGACGCTGCGTGCGTTCATCGGCTCGTACCACGAGCTGCTCCACCAGGTCACGGACGCGATGCTCCCGAATCCCGACGCCCGCGGCGGTACGTGACGGCGCCACCGTCCGCGCGGACCCGCGACCGGTGATCCACTCCACGGCAGCGCCGAATGACCTGGCCGCGGACCGCCTTCGGGTCCGGCCGGACGCCGATGGCAACGTGGCGATCGATCCGGGGATCGCCGGCTGGCGGTACCTGTCGTTCCGCACGGTCACGTTGGCCGAGGGCGCGGGGTCGCTCGCGATCGGGGGCGCGGGTCACGAGAGCGCGGTCGTCAACCTCTTCGGCGGCGACCTGGTGGTCGACGAAGGCAATGGGGTGGAACACGTCGTCACCGGGTCGGACCAGTGTGTTCCAGGCACTCCCATCGGCGTTCTACCTGCCAGCCGGGCGGACCGCCCAGCTCGGCGCGATCAAGCGGGGACCGCGGACGACGACGACCTTCGCCATCGCGACAGCGCCGACGCGGGCGGATGTCTCGGCCCACCTTGCGCCGCGCCTGGTCGAGCCGGGCGACATCCGGGTGGAGATCCGGGGGGCGGGCCGATCGACGCGCCAGATCAACCACATCATCCCGCCCGAATTCCCGGCGGACCGGCTGCTGCTCGTCGAGGTGCTGACCCCGTCCGGCAACTGGTCGAGCTGGCCGCCGCACAAGCACGACATCGACGACATGCCGAACGAGGCCGTCCTCGAGGAGGTCTACCACTATCGGTTCCGCCGATCCGAGGCGTGGGCCTTCCAGCGGGTCTACCGACCGAGTGGCGGCCCGCTCGGGCCGGCACGCGATGCCGCCTTTGCCGTGCGCGACGGCGAGGTCGTCATCGTCCCGAACGGGTACCACCCGTTCGCGGCCACGGATGCCGACGACGCCTACTACCTCAACGCCCTGGCGGGGGACCGGCGAACGATGGCGTGCTCGTTCGACCCGGCACTCGACGCCGTCCGTGAGCGCTGGCTGTCGGAGACGCCCGACCCGAGGCTCCCGCTGGCGCCGGCCGCGCTGACCGGCTGATCGGGCTCGGCCCATCCGGCGGATCAACCGCTGCCGGCGGACGCGGCAGGTCGGCCTCGAGCGTGAGTTCCGGCAGCGCGAGGCGGCGTCGTCGCTCCGCGGCGGCGAGGCCCAGCGTCGGCGGCCTGCAGGGCGCCCGGCCGGGTCGCCGAGCCGATGCTCGCGGAGCTTCGCGAGCTCGATCCAGCCGAGGATCGCGGTCCGGCCGGGTCCAGCCGCGACCGCTGCCCACGCCTCGGCCGCCTCGGCATAGCGGCCCAGACGACGCAGCAGATGAGCCCGATCGAACGCCACCCGCCCGACGTCCCAGGTGGCGCTGAAGGAGGCCGTCCGATGCCAACGCGACGGTCCGTGATCGATCGGCCGTGCCCTCCCGCCGAAATCAGGTCGGACCTGTGGAGACCACCACGGAACCTCGGGGGCCGGCCGCCGCGCGACGACCGGACCGGGCCGGAGCGGCGGAGGCGCTTCCACGGCGATGGCCGGCTCGTCGCCCCGGCCCAGGACTTCGTCGAGGCAGGCCAGCGCGTCGTCCAGGCGCCGCGCGCGCACGAACGCCCGGGCCAGCCCGGCCACGTCACCGATCGGGGCAGCGCGCCGCCCCTCGTCCGAGGCGTAGCCCGAATCGAGCAGCGCGACGAGTCGGGCGAGGGAGCGGACGTCCTCGTCGTTGTGGCGGACCACGGCCGACAGGGCTCCCGCCGGCCCGCCGCGCAGGAAGCCGAGGTAGCGCCCGGGATCTCCCAGCCGTCGACGTCGTCGTGCCGCTCGACGCCCGAGCAGCGACTGTTCGACCGTCCGCAGCCGCGCATCGTCCATCCGGTGCCGGAACAACCGGCGGACGATCGGCAACAGGTCGAGGTGACCGTCGTGGACCGGTGCCGCGCGCCGTGCCAGCCGGTAGCGGGCGACGAGCAGCGGCCAGTCGAACCCGCGCCCGTTGTAGGTCACGAGCCAGGCATCCGAGGTCGACATGGCGGGCCAACTCGTCGAGCAGGGCTCCCTCGTCGGCATGATCCGGGAGCAGCAGCTGGACCTGGCGGAACGTCGTCGCGCTGCCACCAACCCAGGCCGATGAGGAACGCCACGGTCCCGGCCGCCGTGGCCAGACCCGTCGTCTCCGTGTCCAGGCAGACGAGCGGCCGATCCGCCGGCGGCTGGCCGGGCAATCGCGCAAGCCGCTCCCGATCGACCGGCAGGTCGATGGACCGGCCCTCGACGCGGACGAAGCGCCCGGAGCGTGCCTCGACCACCTCGCCATCCAGCGTCGTCGCGAGCCGTTCGGCCAGGTCGGTCCGGGGGACCGGGGCGTGGGGCAGAGGGCCGGCCGGGGCACCAGGATCCGCCGTCCGGATCGCGGACCGGAAGCGCTCGAGGCGCCGGGCGAGGTCCGACGGCGGCCGGGCGGGCAGGGCGGTCACGCCGGGGTCGCCACGGCCGGGACCGCACCGGCCCCCAGCTCGCGCAACAGGCGCAGGGCCAGGGCCCGGGCGTCGACGTTCGGCTCCAGCCGTGGTCCGGTGCAGGCCGGACAGCCGCCGTCGCAGCCGCAGGCAGCGATGAGCTCCGCGGCCCCGGCGAGCAACTCGTCGTGGCGCTCCCAGAGCCGCGGCGCGAGCCCGATCCCCCCAGGCACCGCCTCGTACAGGTAGATCGTCGGCTCCTCGGCGTGCGGCGAGCGAACCTGCGTGACGAGCCCGAGGTCGCGCGGGTCGACCATGAGCAGGACCGCGGCGATCGTCTGGATGGCCCGTCCGGCGCCCAGCAATGCGACGTCGAGCTCGTCCCGACGCCAATGATCCCGGGCACGGTCCGCGGTCAGCCAGTAGGCAGTCGTCTGGAGCTCCAGCTCCGGCAGGTCGATCGGACCCCATCCGACGTTCTCGTCCGTCAGGAACCTGAGCTTCTTGAACAGCGTGACGAGGCTCGCCACCATGACCTCGCCGTGGATGCGGTTGCCGCCGGTCGCCGGGGCCTCGGCGAACACCTCGAGCGGTTTGAGCGTCACCGCCCGATTGGCGTACGTGTAGTGGTCGACGTCCACGCGGTGGACATAGGCCTTGCGCTCGCCCCATTCGAGCCGGTCGACGTGGTACTGCACCGACTCGTGGATGTAGATCGCCCGCTCGTGGACGAGGACCTGGGCGCTGAACAGGTCGACCTCGCCGAGGACCCGCGGCCGGTCCGGGGTCGTGTCGATGATCACGACGTTCTCCGGGGCCGCGGTGCGCAGCGAGATCTCGGACGCCGGGAAGTTCTCGCTGGACCAGTACCAGCGGCCGTCGCCGGCCTGGCGGACATGACGCTCCTCGGCGAGGAAGGCGAGCAGGTCGTCGGCCGGACCCGGCCCGAAGACCTCGCCCGGCTCGAACGGCAGCTCGAACGTCGCCGCGCGCAGGTGCGCCAGCAGGACGTGCAGGTTGTCCGGGTCGAGCCGGGCCTCCTCCGGGGCGCCGTCGAGCAGGAACTCCGGGTGGTGGATGACGTATTGATCGACCGGCGCGCCCGACGCCACGAGCACGGCGACGCTCGTGCCCAGCCGCCGGCCGGCCCGGCCGAACTGCTGCCACGTCGCCGCGATCGACCCCGGATAGCCGGCCAGGATGGACGCATCCAGCCGCCCGATGTCGACCCCGAGCTCCAGGGCGTTGGTCGCCACGACTCCGAGGATCTCGCCGTCGCGCAGGCCGTGCTCGATCGCCCGCCGCTCCGTGGGCAGATAGCCGCCGCGGTAGCCGCGGACCCGGCTGCGCGGCCCGTAACTCTCGCGCAACGACTCGCGCAGGCCCGTGAGCAGCAGCTCCACGGCGACCCGCGACCGACCGAACACGATGGTCTGCCGCCCGGCCCGCAGGAACGGCAGCGCCCAGCGCTGGGCGAGCGTCACCGCGGAGGCGCGGGCTCCGCTGGCCGGCTCGAGAACCGGCGGATCGACCAGCAGCACGTGCCGCTGACCGGCCGGTGCGCCGTTCCGGTCCACGAGTCGTGCCGGGCGTCCGGTCAGCATCGTGGCGAGCTCGGCCGGGATTCCCGATCGTGGCCGAGCAGCAGACGATCAGCGGCCGGCTGCCGTAGTGGGCGCAGATCCGCAGCAGTCGCCGCAGGACGTTGGCGACATGTCCGCCGAACACGCCGCGGTAGGTGTGCAGCTCGTCGATCACGATGAGCTTGAGCTGCTCGAACAGCTGGAACCACTTCGTGTGGTGCGGCAGGATCGCCGAGTGGAGCATGTCCGGGTTGGTCACGACGACCTGCCCGGCGGCGCGGACCGCGGAGCGGATCGGTGCCGGGGTGTCGCCGTCGTAGGTCGACGTGATGATCGACAACCCGGCGGACGCGCGACAGCGCCCCGAACTCCGTGACCTGGTCCTGCCCGAGCGCCTTGGTCGGGAAGAGGAACAGGGCTCGCGAGGCGGGGTCCTCGGCGATCGCCTGGAGCGCCGGCAGCGCGTAACAGAGCGTCTTGCCCGACGCGGTGGGCGTGACGACCACGACGTCCTGGCCGGCGTGGACCGCCTCGATCGCTTCGGCCTGATGGACGTAGAGCGCATCGATGCCGCGCGATGCCAGCCCCGCCACGATCCGCGGATCCAGCCACGCCGGCATGGGGGCGTGGATGGCCTCGCGGGCCGGGATGACCGCGTGATGGACCACCCCACGCGCCATCGACGGCTCCGCGAGCAGGTCGGCGAGGACCGACGAGGGGTCGGCTGGAGCATAGGTACGCATCACCGGATCCCTCACTGGCAACCGAACGGATGTTCGGAATGGATGGCAGTCTAGCGCCAGGCTGGCGTGTTCGTGTGACAGCTCGGGTGTCACGGGCGTCCGGTTGACACGCCAGCTGGACGTAGCTACGCTCCCCGCGATGTCCCGCCGGTCAACGCCCGATCCCGTCGACGAGGCCCCCGAGCAGGACCCCGGCATGTCCGCGAACCGCGAGGGAGAGGCGGCCATCCTGCCCGACCTCTCCGCGCTGCCGATCGTCGGCATCACCCGCCGACGCATGGCCATCCTCATGAGCGCCCTGCTCGCGGCCTGGATCGTCATCGCATTCGCCCGCCAGGTCGGCGAGGCGTCCGACGCGACCGCGCGGGCCCAGGACATCGCCTCCACCAACGCCGCGATGCGCATCGAGGTCGCGGCCCTCGAGCGGGAGCTCGACCTCATCGCCCGCCAGCGCTACATCCAGCAGCAGGCCCGGGCGTATGGCCTGGGCGCCTCGAGCGAGACGCCGTTCACCCTCGCGGCCGACGCGCCTCCGTTGCCGGAGGACGCGCCCGGTTCCGCCGCCCTGCGCGTCGGTGCGCGGCCCGACGGGATGGCGCCGCTGGAGCGCTGGCTCACGGTCCTGTTCGGCCCGTCCATCTGAGCCTCGCAGCCTCGGGCGTCACGCGCGGCACCCGCGGGCGGCTATCCTGTCAGCCCGACGCGTTCGCGCCGGATCCTGGGAGGCCCGGGCGCCGATGATCGACATCCCCGTCGAGGACTTCGTGTTCGTCGTCTGCGCGCTGATCGGGGGCGGACTGCTCCTGATCACCGTCCTCGTCGACGACATCCTGGGCGCCGTCTTCCACTTCGACGTCGGCGGCGTGAGCCTCATGCCGCTCCTGCTGTCATTCGTCTCGATGTTCGGGGTCGGCGGTCTGTTCGCCACCCAGGTCCTCGATCTCCACGGCGGTCAGGCGGCGGTGGTCGGCGCCGCGTTCGGCCTCGCCGGCCTGGGGATCGCCTACGTCGTCTTCAGCGCGCTCGGCCGGGCGCAGGCGCCGGAACCGTTCTCGACGAGCGATCTCGTCGGGCACGACGCGTATGTCCAGGTCGGCATCCCGGCCGGTCGCTACGGCAGCGTCCTCGTCAAGGCCGAGGGCCAGACGCACGAATTCACGGCGACGGCCGCCATCGACATCCCGGCCGGCATCTGTCGCACGCATCACGGGTGTCGGCGGAACGGGGGTCATCGTCGACCTGGCGACGCCACCTGCACCGGCGTCGGCACAAGAGGGAGGAACCGATGCTTGAGGGCCTGTTCGATTTCATCGGCGGCGGTGTGTTCGCGATCTTCGCGATCATCATCGTCGTCGTCCTGATCGTCAGCTACATCGGGAGCCGCTACAAGGTCGCCGCCGCGAACGAGGCCCTCGTCGTCAGCGGGCAGCGCGACAAGTCGCCGGACGGGCGCCGGAACCTCAAGGTCGTGCGTGGCGGCGGCGTCATCGTCCTGCCGCTGGTCCACAAGGTCGGCAAACTGAAGCTGACCGCCCGGCAGATCAACGTCAATCTCGCCGACGCCGTCACGCGTCAGGGCATCAAGGTCGCGGTCCAGGGCGTTGCCACGTTCAAGATCGGCGCCGATGACGAGTCCATCCGCAACGCCGCCGAGCGCTTCCTCGAGTCCCACGAGGAGTCGGTCGACTCGATCGTCAAGAACGTCCTGGAGGGCTCGCTCCGCTCGATCGTCGGGACGTTGACGGTCGAGGAGCTCAACCTCGATCGCATGAAGTTCCAGCAGGCCGTCCAGGACGCGGCCAAGGGCGACCTCGCGACATCCGGCTTGCAGATCGACTCGTTCACGATCCAGGCGATCCGCGACGAGTCCGGGTACATGGAACTGATCGGGCAGCAGGAGACCGCCCGCCGGGAGCGCGATGCGCGCATGGCCAAGGCGTCCGCCGACCAGGAGGCCGCCGTCCGGGAGGCCGAGTCGGAGCAGGTCAAGATCAACGCCGCACGCGACGTCGCTCTTCGTCGGGCCGAGACCGAGACGCAGACCGCCGCGGCCCAAGCGCGCGCCGCGCAGGCGGGGCCGCTGGCCGAGGCGGAGGCGACCCAGGAGGTCACTCGCAAGCAGACCGAGCTCGCCCAGCTCGAGGCCGCGCGCAAGGAGCAGGAGCTCGTCGCGACGACCGTCCGGCCCGCCGAGGCCGACGCGGCCGCCCAGATCCGCCGTGCCGAGGGCGCCAAGGGTGCCGCGATCGCGCAGGCCCAGGGCGATGCCGAGCGCGTCAAGCTCGCCGGTGAAGCGCAGGCCCGCGTCGTGGAGGTGACCGCCGAAGCGGTGGCCAAGCAGACGACACTGGAGGGCAACGCGGAAGCGGGCATCGTGTTGTCCAAGGGCGAGGCGGAAGCCAAGGCCCTGGCCCTGCGAGCCGACGCCTACCGCCAGTTCAACGAGGCGGCCATCATCCAGACCGTGCTTTCGATGCTGCCGGACATCGTCCGGGCGGCCGCCGAACCGATGGCCAACATCGGGACGCTGACCGTGCTGTCCACCGATGGGGCATCCGACGTGGTCAAGAACGTGACGCGGACCGTCACCGAGGCCGGGACCACGGTCAAGGGACTCACCGGGCTCGACATCCCCGCGATGCTCAGCCAGGCGATGGGGACGGCCAGCGCCGAACCGCCGCCGGCTCCCCGAGGCGCGGCGGGGCCGGCGGGGCCGGCGGGGGCGGTGGCCGGCCACGGCCGTCGAAGGGTGGGACTGCGCCGGCCACCGGAGCCACAGGCTCGGCCAGTGCTTCGGGATCGACGCCAACGCCCACGGCGCCCGTCCCGCCATCGACCTCGGCCACGGCAGGACCTGCCGCCGGGGCCTCGGCGGCGAGCGATCAGGGTTCCGGCACCGCTCCACGCTTCACGACGCCAGAGGCCGTCGAGGCGGCGATCGCCGATGCGGAGCAGGCGGTCCGTGCAGCCGGCACGTCAGCGACCCCGAAGACCGACACCGCGGCAGGTCCGGCGCGTCCGGCTCGACCGGCATCCGCCGATATCACCCGCGCCACGACCGTCGACGATGCCGCGACCCGGCTTGCGTCGGACCTGCGGGCTGTCCCGGGCATCGAGCGCTTCGCGACGATCCGGCTCGCTGAGCTGGATCGGTCCGGGCCGCGGCCGCTCCGTACGATGTGGCGGATCGCCCGAGAGCAGCTCGACGAACGTTACGGTCAGCTGACCATCGGCGAGCTGATCGACCGCTACGGCAGCACCGGCCGATCGTCCTGAACGGGCGGTGACCACGCGTGACCGATGACCTCGCGGGGCGCGCAGAATACCCACGCCTGCGCGCCGAGAACGAGCGTTACACGGAGGCATTCGACCGATCCGCCTTGACCGCGGCGCCACTCAGCGGACTCGCCGTGATCGCGTGCATGGACGGCCGGCTCGATGTCGCGGAAGCGCTTGGTCTCCGGACGGGCGACGCCCACATCATCCGCAACGCCGGCGGCCTGGTGACCGACGACGTCATCCGCTCGCTCATCGTCAGCCAGCAGCTGCTCGGCACCGACGAGATCATCCTGATCCAGCACACCGGCTGCGGGCTACACAACGTGGACGAGGACGAGCTTCGCGAGCGCGTCGCGGCGAGCGCAGGTGTCACCGCTGAGGACATCCCGATCGCCTTCGGCGGGTTCCCCGACCTGGCAGCCAGCGTCCGGGAGCAGGTCACGATCCTGCGCGAGCACCAGCTCCTGCGGCGGGTCCCGGTCCACGGCCTGGTGTTCGACGTGACGACCGGCCGCTTGCACGAGGTGGCCTGACCCAGGCGGCCCGCGATGCCGCTGCAAGACGGACTCCTCGGCCTGCTACGCGGACCATCGCGGCGGGGCGCGTACGCTGTCGGCACTATGTGTCGAAACGTGTCGATCCAGCGATGAAGTGGAAGCGGAACACCGGCTTCGATCAGATCGAGGACCGGCGCGGTCAGGGCGGGGGAGGCCTCGGCGGCGCGCTCGGCGGAGGGGGCGGCGGGATCCCGATCCCGATCCCCGGCGGCAAGGCCGGCGGCGGGATCGGCTCGATCATCGTCATCGTCGTGCTGTTCCTGCTGTTCAGCGGCGTCCTCGGTGGCGGTAGTGGCGGCATCCCGGGTCTGGGCGGCCTCGGCGGTGGGGCGGTGGAGCCGGGTGGCACGCTCGACCCACAGGGCGATGTCGACGAGTTCATCGCCTACGTGACCTCGGACATCCAGGCGTTCTGGGCCGACGAGTTCGCTCGCTCGGGCAAGACCTATCCCCAGACGAAACTCGTCCTGTTCGAGGGCGGGACGCAGTCGGCGTGTGGGCCTGCGTCGTCGGCCACGGGACCGTTCTACTGCCCGGCCGACCAGAAGGTGTACCTGGACATCTCCTTCTTCGATGAGCTGAAGTCGCGCTTCGGGGCCCAGGGCGGGGACCTGGCTATCGCCTACGTCATCGCCCACGAGTTCGGCCACCACATCCAGACCGTGCTCGGGATCTCACAGAAGGTCCAGGAGCTCGCGCAGCAGGATCCTTCGCAGGCAAATGGCCTGTCCGTCCGCCAGGAGCTGCAGGCTGACTGCCTGGCCGGTGTGTGGGTGAAATCCCAGGCGGCGGACCTCGAGGCGGGCGACATCGAGGAGGCGCTGAGCGCGGCCTCAGCCGTCGGCGACGACCGCATCCAGCAGTCGACGACCGGTCGGATCGACCCGGAGGGCTGGACCCACGGCTCCGCCGAACAACGGAGCCAATGGTTCACGACCGGCTACCAGACCGGCAACCCGGACGCTTGCGACACCTTCGCCCGATAGGGCCGAGGGCCTGGGCGGCCACCGCGACGACCCGATCGCGGATCCTGGTGACCCGTAACAGACCGTTGATGCGGGGTTGACCGCGGCGCGAAAATATGACTGTCGCAACACGATGGAGCGCAGGCCGCGCGATCTGTCGCCGGACCATCGGCAGGCTGGGTGCCCGCCGCGATCCTCCCGCAGACCGTCGGTCCGTTCAGGCGCCTCGCCTCAGCGCGCTTGGAGCGGTCTCGACCCCACCGCCGCGTGGGGGCTCGCAGATGAAGGCACCGGTCATGGATGACCAACGTCGGCATCCGATGATGCCCAGGTCTGCGCCGGGTTTCCGCGAGACACCATGTTCGTGACGATCCGGCTACGACCGGACACCGGCGACGCCAGCAGGGCCACCGACGACGGCTCCGGGCTGCCCGCCGACCTCGCCGCCGAGGCCGAGGGTCTCGGGGTGCAGATCCTGCCCATGCATCCAGACGCCGTCGACGAACAGCTCAGCCGGTACTTCTACGCCGAGCTCGATGACCCGAGTCGAGCGTCGGATGTCGCCGAACGACTCGCTCGGATCCCCTCGGTCGATGGCGCCTACGTCAAGCCGCCCGAGGGACCACCGTGATTCGGCGCGAAAGCGCCGGGAAAGGGGAACACGATGCCCCGACGAAGAGTCGGAACCAACGGACCGAGCCACCGCGAGGACCTTCCGCCCGAACCGTACTCGCCGGCTGAACTGATCGTCGTCGCGCGCCCCGAGGCCGGGATCCGGGCGCGAGCCAGCGGGATCGAGGCCGCTGCTGCGGCCGACGCGCGCAGCCTCAATTCGATCCTGAGTGCGCATGGGGCCGCGATGGAACCGCTGTTCGGCGAACCCGAAGAGCGGCTTCTCTCGGGCGCGCGGGCAGCCGCCGGACCGCCCGAGCCGGGGTCGCCCCAGGCGCTCGCGCGGTACTACCACGTCGAAGCTCCGGCGGCGGAGCTGGACAAGCTCGCCAAGCAGTTGCAGGCCCACGCCGCGGTCGAAGCGGCGTACGTCAAGCCGCCCACGACGTTGGCCGTCATGACGATGGACGCGCCGGCGGCGAACAAGGTCGCGCAAAAGGTGGCCACGCTCAATGACATGCAGCCTGCCGCCCAGGAAGCACCGGCGGTGACTCCCGACTTTACGGCCAGCCAGCAGTACCTGGACTACGCCCCCGCCGGCATCGACGCACGCTATGCGTGGACCCTCGCGGGCGGCGGCGGCGCTGGCGTCCGCGTCATCGACTGTGAGTGGTCCTGGAACCTCGGCCATGAAGACTTGCTGACCAACAGCGGCGGTGTGGTCGTCGGTGGCAGCGCGGGGAACACGAACCACGGAACCGCGGTCATGGGTGAGATCGGTGGCGACCGGAACACCGCTGGCATCACCGGCATCGCCCCCGACGCGGTGGTCAGCGCCGCCGCCTTCTCGATCCCGACGGCGCAGGCCATCCGCCAGGCCGCCGACAAGCTCGGCCCGGGTGACATCATCCTGCTCGAGATCCATCGCCAGGGGCCCGGCGCCAGCGGTTCCGGTCAGGACGGCTACATCGCCATCGAGTGGTGGCCGGACGACTTCGACGCGATCCGCTACGCGACCAACAAGAACGTGATCGTCGTCGAGGCGGCCGGCAATGGCTTCCGGAATCTCGACGATCCGATCTACAGCATCCGGCCCGGGAACTTCCCGCTCGACTGGACCAATCCGTTCAACCGCGCCAATCGGGACTCCGGCGCGGTCGTGGTCGGCGCAGGGGCGCCACCACCCGGTACCCACGGCCGGAACTGGGGCCCGGATCGCTCACGGCTCGACTTCTCCAACTACGGCGCCCTGGTTGACGCTCAGGGCTGGGGACGCGAAGTCACGACTGCAGGGTACGGGGACCTCCAGGCCGGCCTGCTCAACCAGTGGTACACGGAACAGTTCAGCGGGACGTCGAGCGCCTCACCGATCGTGGTCGGGGCGATCGCGTGCGTCCAGGGCGTCCTGAAGGCGCGTGGGCGGATCCCGCTGACCCCAGCGCGCGCACGCGACCTGCTCAGGTCGACCGGCTCGCCGCAGACGGACGCCCCCGGCCGGCCGGCGACGCAACGGATCGGCCGTCGGCCGGACCTGCGCCAGATGATCCCGATCGCGGTCCAACAGGGCTACTGGATCGGCATCCAGTTCATCGGCACGTTGCAACCCAACCAGACGCAGCGCTGGTTCACGTTCAACTGGCCGGCGCAGTGGCATGTGGACTGGACGGTCATGCCGATCAGCCCGCAGCCGGGAGGCCCGCAGCTCGGCCTGACCGTCCAAGTGGAGCGGGCGAACGACCGGTACGCCACGTACTGGCTGACCGTGCAGAACCTGACCAACCGCATCGTGAACTTCGAGGGCCGGTATGCGGTCCTCGGCTGGTGAGGACAGGGCCATGGATCCGCAAGCAATTCGCATCACCATCGAGCTGCCGCAAGGAGTTGACGTGCAGGCCTCGGGCGGCACGACAGGGGGTACGGTGACGGGCACTGATCGCGCCGCGGCCTCCGGTGGGATCGACGCGGGTTCGCCGCCCGCGGCGCTGGTCGCCGCTCTCGGTGATCCGGCCCCACCGACCGCGCAAGCCGCTCGGACCGATCCCACCGTCGGGGGGCCGGCCGGTGAGGCCCTCGACGCCGGCTCGTTCCCTGCCCGGCTCGCGGCTGATATGGAGGCCGCCGGGCCACGACATCCGTTCGACGATCCCGCAACCGGGATGGCCACGGCGATGTCGCCGATCCTGGACCGGGAGTCGCGGAACTAGGCTGTCACCGCGGTTCCCATGAGGGGACGCAGTGGGCTCCGGGCACGTGCCCGGAGCTCATCCTGACCTGCCTGCGCCCCCGGCCAGGACTCGCGCGACGACCAGCTTCCATTGACAGGGCCATACCGGCACCAATATCGTGCGCGGACGCACCGCGTCCGAGCGCGCATCGAACGGTCCGGGAGCCGGTTCTGTATGCCTGCGTGCGAAAACTGTCGCCATGCCGATGACGTCCGCCTCTTCGAGTTCGAGCTCGATGGCCGAACCGCGCGCGCGTGGTGGTGTCAGCAATGCGCGTCCCTGGAATATCGACAGGGGTTCGGGCTGCGCCCCGCGCCCGTGTGGATCGAGCGAGCGGCGCTACGGCAGCTCCCGGTGAAGGAGCTACCGGCCTCGGCCGGGCGCGCCGCACGACTGCGCGAGCTGCTCGCCACGCGTCACGATCGACGGCGCGGGGAGCGCAGGGGCCAGCGCGTCTCGTAGTGGCCGGCTAGTCCCAGCCCTGCATCGCCCGGCTCATGTTGGACCAACTGTTGCCCGACCAGCTGCTGCCGGACCAGCTGCTGCCGGACCACGATGAACCGGACCAGCTGCTCCCGGACCACGATGAACCGGACCAACTGTTGCCGGACCACGACGACCCCGACCAGCTGTTGCCCGACCAGCTATTGCCGGACCACGACGACCCCGACCAGCTGTTGCCGGACCAGGAAGAACCGGTCCACACGCTGCCGTTCCACGTGCCGCCGGACCAGGCCTTGCGGTCGGCTTCGAGGGCGGCCATGGCCTCCGAGTCGAAGGGCATCCCGAAGATGTCCCGCTCACCCTTGAGGACGACGCCGTCACGAGTCAGGTGATCCGATCCGCGGGCCTTCTCGAGCGACCCGCCGCCCCGCGCCGCGGGGATCCGCTGGACGTAATCCGGCAGCGCGACGGAGAGCATCGGTCCGAGCTGGAGCTCGCCCGACCCCATCACCCGTGTCTTGCTGGCGGGCAGGTCGTAGGCGGTCGTCATGATCAGGCGTTTGACCTGATCGGGCGTCGCGTTCGGGTACTTGTCGAGGATCAGCGCGACGGCGCCCGACGTGATGGCCGCCGACTCGGACGTCCCGCTGCCGCGCATGAAGCGTCCATCGAGGAGCGCCGTGCCCGCGACGTTGGCGTCGATGAATGAGTTCGGCACCCGCAGGCCCTGGAGGTGGGCACCCGGAGCCACGAAGTCGGGGTGGCGGGCCGATCCCGTCTTGGCCGCCGCGGAGAAGTTCGGGACGGTGTCGTCGGCGAGCGTCGCCGTGCCCATCGAGTCGGACGAGCCGACCGCGATGATGCGCTTGTCGAAGGCCGGACTCGCCAGGGCGGGCGCCGATCCTCGGGTCTGGAATCCCTGGTTGCCGGCCGCTGCCACGACCACGATGCCGGCGTCCCACGCCTGTTCCACGGCGAAGGCCAGCGGGTCGACGCCGTAGCGCTGCGACGAGTTCGTGCCATATGAGATGTTGAGCACGCGGATGTTCAGGCCGTCGTCGTTGCGGTGCTGGACGACCCAGTCGATCGCGGCGATGACCTGTGAGACGTCCGTTCCGCCATCGGCCGTCGCGACCTTGATGCTGACGATCCGGGCATCGGGTGCCATGCCCCGGTATGCGGATGCGGGTGCCCGCTCGTACGGGGCGGTCAGGCCTGCGTCCCGTCCGGCGATGAGGCCGGCCATGAACGTGCCGTGACCAAAGGTGTCGAGGTGGGTCAGGTTGGGTGCCTGGGACTCGAGCGACAGGTCGGGTCCATGGATGACCTTGCCGCGGCCGTCGAGGCCGTCGACGGGGGAGACGCCGGAGTCGATCATGGCGACATCGACGCCCTTGCCTGTGTATCCGGCCGCCCACCACGCCTGGGCGCCCGTGTAGTCGGTCGTCGATGCCATGGAGTCGATGTCGTTCGCGGCGTCGTAGCCGCTCGCTTGCGCCCCTGTCGCCCCGAAGGCCGTCATGAGGAGCGTGGCCGACAGCACGACGCTCAGCCGGCGACGGCCGATGAGGTCCAGGCTCCAGCCCGCGTCGGGCGTGATCGAGCCGCTCGCGGGGCGGGCGCCGGCGTTGGCGCGGCGCGTCCCGGGCGGTGTGCCTGCCCTCGGCTCATCCAGGGTCGTGCGCTTGGGCTGCGGCATCGAAGTCCACCTTCAGGAGGGCTTGCTGATGCGGCGCCTGGCAACCGGGCGGTCTTGCCGACTCGGGTCGGAAAGATCCCTGGCTTTGCGTCCCCGTCTCTCGGCGGGTTTGCCTTGTTTGCAGACCGGATCCTGCGGCCGCCGATCTGGCTGCCGACACCTCGGACCGTAGGGCTGGGCCAGTCGCACCCCAATGGGCTGAAAGTACTGTTCGGTGCCTGGAGGCATCGCCTGTCCGTCAAGCGGCGGGCGTGCTGCTCCGCGACGACAGGTCCACCAGCTCCGTGGAGGATTCGCGCGACCAGCCGATGGCCGAGCGCGATCGGGCGAACAGCCGCTCGGTCTCGTCCGCGGGGAGCGGCCGCGCGAGGTAGTAGCCCTGCGCCCGGCCGCAGCCGAGCCCCTGCAGCCGTTCCAGCTGGAATGGTTCTTCCACGCCTTCGGCGATGACCGTCAGCCGGAGGGCCCGACCCATCGACACGATGGCGCTCGCCAGTTCCCAGCCGTCAGCGTCATCCTCGTCGACGGCGACGAAGTCCCGGGCGATCTTGATGGCCGTCACCGGGAAGCGCTGGAGGTAGCTGAGCGACGAGTAGCCGGTCCCGAAGTCGTCGACCGCGACGCCGAGACCGAGTTCGCGCAGAGCCTCGAGCTTGGCGATCGCGTCATCCGCGTTCTGGAGCAGCGTGGTCTCGGTCACCTCGAGCATGACCGTTGTCGGATCGACGCCCGACTCCCGAACCACCTGGGCCACCTGGTCGACGAAGTCGGGCTGTTCGAGCTGACGAGCCGCCACGTTGACGCTGATCTGGAGGTCGTGCAGCTCCGGCCAGCGGTCGTGCCATTCGCGGGCCTGCCGACAGGACCGCTCGAGCACCCACCGCCCGATGTCGAGGATCAGGTCCGACGACTCCGCCACGGGGATGAACTCCCCGGGCCAGACCATGCCGCGGGTGGGATGCATCCAGCGCACGAGCGACTCGAGCCCGGTCAGCCGGCCGGTCGCGACATCGACGATCGGCTGGTAGTGGAGGACGAACTCCTCGGCTGCGACGGCTCGCTGGAGGGACTCGCTGAGCGTGTGCCGTGCCGCCACCGCGGTCGCCATCTCCGGCTCGAAGAATGCCACCCGGTTCTTGCCACGAGCCTTCGCCGAGTACATCGCGACGTCCGCGTTGCGGAGCAGCTCATCCGCCGAGCCGGAGCCCGGGTGGCCGGCGGCCACCCCGATGCTGACCGGTGCGTTGGCCGCAGCGCCGTCCTGCGCCGGTCCCGCCCCGAACGCGCCGATCAGGCGCTCGGCGACCCGCCTCGCCACGGGCATCTCCGGCGTATCCCAGAGCAGCACCGCGAATTCATCGCCACCGATCCGGGCGGCCAGGTCCCCCGTTCGCAGGGTCTGCTGGATGCGGTCGCCGACCGACGCCAGGAGCTCGTCCCCGGCGGCATGGCCCAGGGTGTCGTTGACGATCTTGAAGTCGTCGAGATCGAGGAACAGGACCACCGGCACCATCCCGGTGTCATCGGCCGACTCGAGGCGCTGGGCCACGCTCTGGGTGAAGAACGCCCGGTTGGCGAGCCCGGTCAGGGCGTCGTGGTAGGCCTTGTGCTGGAGCTCGTCCTGGAGTCGGGACAGCGAGCTGAGGGTCCGCTCCAGCTGGCCGTTCTCGAGCGCGACCGCCGTGTGGCTGGCGAGCGTCTGGAACAGCTTGAGATCGTCGGCGTCGAACGGGCTGAGGTCGCTCAGGCGGTTCGCGACGACGATCGTGCCGACCAGCCGTGACTCGCCGACGAGCGGCGCGTAGATCGCGTTCCGGAATCGCGCACCCCCGGCCGCGTCGTACGTCGGCTCCTCGTGGGCGACGAGCGTGGCCTGACGCTCGGACACGCATTCCAGGAGCCGGAGGTCATCGAGCGTGGTCCCGATCGGTTGCAGCATGTCGACCGCCCCACCCGGGCCGACGCGGGTCCGCAGGATCTCCTGGCCTTCGGTCTGAGGCAGCAGGGACACCTCCGCGACCTCGGCCCGGAACATCTTGCGGGCGTGGTCGAGCAGGGACACGAGCGCCCGGTCGATCTCGGGGCTGCGCTGCAGGATCCGGGTGGACTCGTACAACATCTCCAGGCCCTCGTGGTGCTGGCGCTCGGAGACGTACGCTCGGTAGGCGATGAAGACCGCGGCGATCGGGACCGCGAAGAGCAGGGCCGCGGCCGGCTCGACGAACAGCACCGTGATCAGGAGCAGGGCAAGGCTGGTGTTGGTGAGCGACACGACCGCACCCATCGACAGCATGCGTGGGATCCGGGCGTGTTGCGGGGCCCCCTCAGCCAGCGAGATCGCGGCCGTCACCGCGAAGACGCCGACCATGTTCTCGACGGAGGTCGCCAGGAACGCCGCCGGCCAGTCGAGCGGCCCGAAGGTTCCGCCGGCGGTCGCGAACAGGTGGACGACCCCGACCGTCACGACCGAGCAGAACAGGAACTGGGCGAGGTTGAAGCCCAGCTTGACCGACCGCTGCCGGCGGCTGAGGACCAGCGCCAACGCCGCACCGATCAGTCGTGCCGCGACGAACTCGCCGGGCCGGAAGAAGAAGATCCCGTAGACCACGGGGATCTCGCTCATCGAGAAGGAGTGCGCGCTTCGGCCGATGTGCAGGTGGACGACCTTGGCCTCGGTCAGGAAGAACACCGCCGCCAGGACCCACCACGGGATCGCGACCGGCGCCAGGGCCAGCGGGCCGGCCGGCAGCTCGATCGTCGCCAGGGCCAACGCCACGGCCGTCAGCACCACGGTCAGGGCCCAGACGCGCGCGGTCCCGGTCGTCGATGACGCGAGTCGGCGCAGCCCTTCGCGGAGGGCCTGCCGGGAGGGTTGCCGCGCGCGCACGACCGAGTCGGTCCGCATGACGGTCAGCGGACCGCCACGGTAAGGGGGCTGCGGGAGCGATGGCCCGAACCGGCTGGCACCATGGGAATCACTTTTCGTGCACGTTTCCGCTGAGCGTGTCGCGGCCCCGGTCGGGGTCGCCACGGGGAGCCCACGGTGCATCCATTTGCGCTACGGCACCATGGCCCGAAAGGGCCAGGACCCCTCCGAAGCCCTGGCCCACCAAGCGCTTGGAGCGTCGCGGCGCTCGACTTCGAGCGCAGCGACACCCGGCATCAGCGCCGCACGATGACCGCCTCGAGGTACTCGTTCGGCACGACCATCGTGCCGTCGTCGGCGCGGTTGAACTGGGCGATGAGATCCAGCAGATCGGACTCGAGCGCGTCGCGGCCGGCCTCCCCGACCGCCTCGAAGGCCTTCAACGTCGGCCCGTAGAAGCGCCGCCAGTAGTCGAGGTACGCCCGAGGCGAGCGATCGCGGAACACGTAGTGGCGCTTGACGACCTCGATGTCGGCGAGCGTGTCCCCGAAGAGCTCACGCAGCCGCTCCTCCGTGCCCCATTGGATCGGGGAGCGCAGGCCGGCCGGTGGTGGGACGTGCTTCGCATTCGTCTTGAACAATTGGCCGATGAAGCCCTCGGGCGTGTGCGCGACGATACCGATCCGGCCGCCCGGGCGGGTGACGCGCGCCAGCTCGCCGGCCGTCCGTTCCTGGTCGGGCGCGAACATCGCACCGAAGACCGAGCTGACGACGTCGAAGCTGCCGTCGTCGAACGGCAGCGCCTCGGCGTCGCCGTCCACGAACTCGACCTCGAGTCCCTCGGCGTCGGCGCGGCGGCGCGCCCGGTCGAGCAATGCGGGCACGTAATCCAGCCCGATGACGGCGCAGCCGCGTCGGGCGGCGGCGATCGCCGCGTTACCACTCCCGGTGGCGACATCGAGGACTCGCTCGGTCGAATGTACGTCGAGCGCCTCGATGAGCAACTCGGACACGATCTGGATCTGGGTCCCGATCATGTGGTAGTCGCCACTGGCCCACGTGGCTTGCTGACGCTGCTTGATGGCGGCGAGATCGGGTGCGGCGATGACGTCGGTCACAGTGGACTCCTTTGATCGTCCGGTCTGTCGTCCGGTTCTGGTCGATGACGCCACCCTGGTGCCCGCCGGATGACGACTCAAGACCAAAAAATGGACTTGCCTGGCGACGATGGCCGCGGGAGACTGCGCGGATGAAGGGTTACCACCAGTACTGTCCGATCGCACTCGGAGCGGAGGTCTTTGCCGAGCGCTGGACGCCACTGATCATCCGGAACCTGTTCCTCGGCTGTACGACGTTCACCGAGATCCGCGACGGTGTGCCGGGCATCCCGAAGACGCTGCTGAGCCAGCGTCTTCGGAAGCTGGCCCACGAGGGGGTCGTGGAGACACGCCCCAACGCCTCGGGAAGAGGATCGACCTACCACCTGACCGACATGGGCGTCGAGCTCGTGCACGTCTGTTTCGCCCTCGGCGAGTGGGGCGCGAAGTGGCTGGAGGTCGGGCCGCAGGACCTGGACACCCGGGTCGTACTCTGGTCGATGGCCCGCCTCATCGATCGTGGTCAGATGCCGGAGCCGCGCATCGTGATCCGGTTCGACGTGTCCGACGCCAAACCGGAGAACCGTTTCTGGCTCGTCATCGAACCCGACGCCGTCGAGGTCTGCTATCGAAACCCGGGCTTCGAGGAGCGTCTCGTCGTGACCACGACAAGCGATTGGCTCGCCCGATGGCACATGGGCCACATCTCGCTCCCCGAGGCGCAGCGGCGCAAGCTCATCGACGTTGCCGGGCCGCCCGGGCTCGTTCGGGCCATGGGGACATGGGGGCTCAGCCCATTCGCGCACGTCAAGCCGCGGTTCGCGGCGGCGATGACAGCACGGTCGCCTGTGGCCGTCGGCTCGTCGGCCATAGCCAAGTAGGAACAGAGGAGGGAGAGGTCATGGCGCTCTATCTGACGCGGTTCAGCTACACGCCCGAAACCTGGGCGCGGCTCATCCAGAAGCCGGAGGATCGGCGCGTCGCTGCGCAGCAGTACATCGAGTCGGTCGGCGGCAAGCTGCACGGGTTCTGGTACGCCTTCGGCGACCAGGACGGCTACAACCTCTGGGAGGCGCCCGACAACGTTTCGATGGCCGCTGTCGCGCTCGCGATCGGGGCGGGTGGTGCGCTCAGCTCGATCCAGACCACGGTGCTGCTGACGGTCGAAGAAACCCTGGGGGCGCTCGAGAAGGCGCAGTCGATCAAGTACCAGGCGCCCGGCACATAGGTCCGACACGTCAGGCTTTCCGGCAGCCATGGCAGGAACCTGACCTTCGGCTATAGAATCGGTGGCCCTGGCGGAGTAGCTCAGTGGTAGAGCAGGGGACTCATAAGCCCTTGGTCGGTGGTTCGAATCCGCCCTCCGCTACCAGCCCGATCACACCCGACGGCATGGCGGATCGTCCGACAGCCGTATCGAATCCTTCACGTTGGTGCGCGTCGCCATCCGGCATGCTCACCCGTCCGTAACAATCAGTTGACGGGGTGACATCCGTCAGGGGGCCCATCGCGGGCCCGACGCTATACTCGTTCCACGTGGCGACGCTCGGTCGTCGCCCGATGCACCCGGAGGCTCCCCTTTGAACCCGAAGTTCTTCCGGAATGGCATCGTCATGCTCGTCCTTGTGGTCGGGACGGCGGCGTTGCTGTTCACCTGGATCTCGACGACCTCGACGCCGCCGACGACCGGCTATTCCACGTTCCTCGCCGATGTCTCGAAAGGTGAAGTCGTCGAGGTCACCCAACAGGGCACGACCCTGACCGTGAAGACGGTGGGCGACGAGACGTACACCGTCGTCGTCCCGACCGTCCTCACCGACGTGTACGGCGATATCAAGGCGGCTGCCTCAGCCGGTGGCGCGGACATCGCCAAGATCGACTTCAAGGCAACGCCGGCGCCCGACACGTCGTGGCTCGGTCTGCTGCTCACCGCCGTCCTGCCGCTGCTGATCATCGGCGGCTTCATCTTCTTCATGATGAGACAGGCGCAGGGCACCAATAACCAGGCGCTCAGCTTCGGCAAGAGCCGGGCACGCATGTTCCTCGGCAACAAGACGGTCGTCACGTTCGCGGATGTGGCCGGCGTCGACGAGGCCAAGACGGAGCTCCAGGAGGTCGTGGAGTTCCTCAAGTTCCCCGAGAAGTTCAACTCGCTCGGCGCGCGCATCCCGCGCGGCGTGCTGCTCGTCGGGCCTCCCGGCACCGGCAAGACGCTCATGGCCCGCGCCGTCGCGGGTGAGGCCGGGGTGCCGTTCTTCAGCATCTCCGGCTCGGAGTTCGTCGAGATGTTCGTGGGCGTCGGCGCCAGCCGCGTGCGCGACCTGTTCGACCAGGCCAAGCGCAACTCGCCGTGCATCGTGTTCGTCGACGAGATCGACGCGGTCGGTCGCCAGCGCGGCGCCGGCCTCGGTGGCTCGCACGACGAGCGCGAGCAGACCCTCAACCAGATCCTCGTCGAGATGGACGGCTTCGATACGAACACGAACGTGATCGTCGTCGCGGCCACCAACCGACCGGACGTCCTCGACCCGGCGCTCCTGCGCCCGGGCCGGTTCGACCGCCAGGTCATCCTCGATCGTCCGGACATGCGCGGGCGGACCGAGATCCTCCGCGTCCACACCAAGGGCAAGCCGCTCGACAAGGGCGTCGATGTCGAAGGCGTCGCGCGCCAGTCGCCGGGCTTCTCCGGCGCCGACCTCGCGAACCTCGTCAACGAGGCCGCCATCCTGTCGGCTCGCCGCAACAAGAAGGTCATCGGCATGTCCGAGTTCCAGGAAGCCCTGGAGCGGATCATCGCCGGCCCGGAGCGCAAGTCGCGGGTCATCTCGGACGCGGAGAAGGCGATCATCGCCTACCACGAGGGTGGTCATGCCGTCGTCCAGCGGATCCTGCCCAAGTGCGACCCGGTCAGCAAGGTCACGATCATCAGCCGCGGCATGGCCCTCGGCTACACGATGGCACTGCCCCGGGAGGACCGCTACCTGCAGTCCAAGACCGAGTTCGAGGACAAGATCGCGGGTCTGCTCGGCGGCAACGTCGCGGAGCGGATGATCTTCGGCGACACCACGACCGGTGCCAGCAACGACATCGAGAAGGCGACCGACCTCGCGCGGCGCATGGTCACCGAGTTCGGCATGAGCGACAAGCTCGGCCCGTTGTCCTTCGGGAAGCGTGACGAGCTGGTCTTCCTCGGCCGGGAGATCGGCGAGCAGCGCAATTACAGCGATGACGTCGCGCGCGTGATCGACGAAGAGGTCCGGGCCATCATCGACAAGGCTTACGAGCGGGCGACGGAGGTCCTCACGACCCACCGCGACCGCCTGGTGGCCCTGGCCGAGAAGCTCGTTGCCGAGGAGACCGTCGACTCGGATCAGTTCGAGTCGCTGTTCACCGACCTGCCGCCCAAGGACGACGGCCTTGGCATCCCAGCGGTCATCGGCCCAGGGCAGCCGATCCCGGAACCGAACGCCCAGCCGGCCTGAGCCGGCCCAGCACCCAGAACCCCGGCCGGCCCAAGGCCGGCCCGAAACCCCAGAACCCGAACCCGAGCGGGCCGGACCACCGGCCCGCTCGTTCGAATTCCGGGGCGTGCCGGGCGGGGCGTGCCGGGCGGGGCGTGCCGGGCGGGGCGAGCCGGGCGGCGCGTGCCGGGCGAGCCCGGGCGGGGCGAGCCGGGCGGCGCGTGCCGGCTGAGGGTGCCGGGCGTGCCCGGCTGACCCGGGGCGCTTCTGCCGTCCCACGGCAGGTTCTCGCCGTACGGCAACAGGTGACGCGTCTGCAGTCCGATTCGAGCGTCCCTCCCCGTGGGCGGCATTTTCAGTCGACGATTGCCGCCGGGCGGCAACGCGTATGGAGCTTGGGCCGCTCCCGTGCGCCTGTTGCCGTCGCACGAGAAGCACGGGCCGCGCCCAGCTTGGCTCGAGCCGGGAACGGAACCATAAGGACGCCATCGCGCGGCGGGATCCGGCCGTCAGCGAGAGCAGACCGGATCTCATCCCCGTCAACCGAGAGGTCGGAAACAAACAGGCTCTCGGCCAGCCGCAAGGCGAGTCGATTGGCGCGCGTGTCTGCGATCACCATAAGCACACGGTCGACATCCCCATCCCGGCGCTTGATCATCACTCGCCGCAGCTGAGCCTGGGCGTCGACCAGCCTCGTGTCGAGCTCGACGCCACAGCGGCGTCCGGCGTCCTCGACGACCACGACGTCCCACGCGCGGAGATCGCGCGGGTCCCCGATGGGAACCTCGGCTCGGATTCGGAGGCCCGGACCCAGAAGGCTGCGAAAGCCGTCGAGGAGCGCCAGGTGCGCGGCATCGCGAAGCGGCTCGGCGCCTGGGTAGAGGCGGACCCACAGGTCGAGACCAACCACGGTCGAGATCCGTCCGAGCGTATCGAGATCGACCCATGGAGCGATGCCGCGTTCGATCCGGCTCAGCTCGGACGCGGAGATGCCGACGACTTGGGCGACCCGCTCGAGCGTCAGGCCGGCGACATGTCGGGCCGTACGCGTTTCGGCCCCGACCCGAAGCAGCAACGTCGCCGCGCGACGCGAGCCACGGTCCGCTCTCGATTCCGACATGGGGCGATCATGGCGGCCGCGCCTTCGCCCGGACTTACCTGGCTGGTGTGCGCCGCTCGGTGGTGGCCCGGACCGGCCTGCTGCTCCGGGCCGCTGGCAATCAAGTCTTCCGCGGGCACGTTCCGCCACGCGGCTCCGCGGCCTCACGCGGTCCCAGACCCCGACCCGTCAGGCGGCCGCCCCGTCTGTCTTGCTGCCGCCGTGCGGCAACAGGCGACCCGCAGGGCGTCGTAGGGTTCTGCGGTTGCCGCCGGGAGCAAGGATCACAGTGGATCTGCCAGCGGCCGCAAGAACGCGGGGCGGGCACGTGTGCCGCCGTCGCCTGTTGCCGCCTGGCGGCAATCTGCCGTAGGACGGCACGAATCGGCAGGTCACGCTCGCCCGGGGCCGCCGCGCGGCAGGTCCCGACCGCTCGCCCGGGCCGCCGCGCGGCACGTCCCCACCGCTCCTGCCCGAGGCCTTCGCTAGACTCTGGCGATGCCTGACCAAACCCTCACGACCAGCACGCTGGAACAGCATCTCGACGACACCCGCGACGAGCGGCTCGAGAGTTACAAGGCGTTCCTGCGCATCCCGAGCATCTCGACCCTGCCCGAGCACGCCCCCGATGTGCGCCGGGCCGCCGAGTGGCTCGCGGATGCGCTCCGTACCGCCGGCCTCGAGCACGTCGAGGTCGCTGAGACCGGCGGCCACCCGGTCGTCTACGCCGACTGGCTCCATGCCGATGGCGCCCCGACGGTCCTCGTCTACGGTCACTACGACGTCCAGCCGGTCGACCCGCTCGAGCTGTGGACGTCGCCGCCGTTCGAGCCCGTCGTCGACGACGGCCGGATGCTGGCTCGCGGCGCGGCCGACGACAAGGGCCAGATCCACGCCCACGCCATGGCCGCGACCGCCCTGCTCGCCACCCGCGGCCGCTTCCCCGTCAACGTGCGATACGTGTTCGAGGGCGAGGAGGAGAACTCGTCGGTCCACCTGGAGGCGTGGCTCGCGGCCAACAAGGACCGGCTCACGGCCGATGTCGCGATCATCAGCGACACCGGCTTCTTCGAGGGCAACATCCCGGCCCTCACCGTCAGCCTGCGCGGCCTGATGTACGCCCAGATCGATGTCGGTCATCGCCCCGGTCGACCTGCACTCGGGCAGGCTTCGGCGGCGCGGTCCAGAACCCGGCCAACGCCCTCGCCCAGATCATCGCCGCGCTCAAGGGCCCCGACGGACGGATCCGCATCCCCGGGTTCTACGACGCGGTCGTCGCGCTGACGGACGACGAACGCGCGGCGCTCGCCGCCCTGCCGTTCGACGAGGAGGCGTACCGGACGGCCACGGGCGTGACCGGCTCTCGTCGGCGAGGTCGGCTACACCACGCTGGAGCGTCGCGCGACCCGCCCCACGCTCGATGTCAACGGGATCTGGGGCGGGTTCCAGGGCGAGGGCGCCAAGACGATCATCCCGGCGCACGCCCATGCCAAGGTCAGCTGTCGACTCGTCGCCGCCCAGGACCCGGTCGACATCTTCGGCAAGCTCCGCGACTTCATCGCCGAGATCGCCCCGCCCGGTGTCGACGTCACCGTCCGGGACCTCGGCGGCGGCCGGCCCAGCCTGACGCCGATCGATCACCCGGTCGCCCGGGCTGCGGCCCGGGCCCTGGAGGCGACATTCGGGCGCGCGCCGGTCTTCAGCCGTGAAGGGGGGTCGATCCCGGTCTCGGCCAGCTTCGAATCGATCCTCGGTCTGCCCGTCGTGCTCCTCGGCTTCTCGCAGCCCCACGAGAACGCGCACGCGCCCGACGAATGGATGTCGTTGGACAACTACGAGGGCGCCATCCGGGCCATCGTGCGGACTTTCGACGAGATCGCGACCGCCGATGGTGCCGGTGCGGACTGAGGGGGTTCGGGTGGGTGATTCGGGTTATCCGCTGGTGCTACGCTACGGCGGCCGCACCACGGCTCCCAGCACATGCCTCCGGGGAGGAACTTCTCGCGTGACCACCGAAATCGACGCCGCTACCGCTGCCCCGGGCGAGCGCACCTGGCGTCTCGACACCGATAACGGCAGCATGGCCCCGCGCTCCGCGCTCGACGTCCTGGTCGACCTGAACGAGCGTGTCACAACTGGCCACCTGTCCGAGTATCAGCCGGTCCCGCTCGGCTTCACGCCGCTCGACAAGACGATCGGCACAGGCCTGCGAGCCGGCGAGCTGCTGCTCATCGGCGGCGCCCAGGGGACCGGCAAGACCACGATGGCCCTGCAGATGGCGCGCAACATCGCGTCGGGCGGCCAGGCGAACGTCCTCTACCTGTGCTTCGAGCACGACGAGGCGTACCTGATGAACCGGCTCATCGCGATGGAGTCGGCGCTCGCCCACCTGCCGCACAAGACCGGCGCCATCAAGATCCAGGACGTGCGCAAGGAGATCCTCGGCACCTGGATGGCCGAGGGCGCCACGGCCCCGCAGCTGGCCAACAACCCGCGCCTGCGACCGTCGCTCGACCGTATCGCTCGCTACGGCCAGAACCTGTACCTCCTGCGCGGCTCGCAGACCGCCAGCACGATCGACAACATCCGCAAGCTCGTCCAGCAGCATCGCGAGATGTCCGGCGAGCGTCGGCTCGTCGTGTTCGTCGACTACATGCAGAAGGTGCCGCAGGTCCCGGAGCCGGAGAACGAGTCGGAGAAGGTGACCTACATCGTCAACGGCCTCAAGGACATCGCGCTGTCCGAGGAAGTGCCGATGGTCTCGATCGTGGCGGCGGACAAGGAAGGCCTCAAGGCCTCGCGCCTGCGCAACTTCCACCTGCGCGGCTCGTCCGCGATCAACTACGAGGCGGACATCATCCTCATCCTCAACGAGAAGTACCACATCGTCGCCAAGGTCAACATCGAGTTCAACCCGTACCAGGCGCAGCGCTTCCGCGACTGGGTCATCGTGTCGGTCGAGAAGAACCGCGGCGGCCAGGACAACGTGGACCTCGAGTTCGAGAAGCACTTCGAGTTCTCCTGCTTCGACCCCAACGGTCGAACGGTGCAGGAGAAGCTCATCGAGGAACGCCTCTACAACGACTGAGGCGTCTGCTGCCGTGTCGGATGCGTACACCGATGACGACGTCGACCGCATGGTTTTCGACGCCATCGCGGTCGGACGGGACGAGGTCGTGGCCGGGGGCTGACCATCCGCCGCGGGCGCCGCTTCCGGCGGCGACTATTCGTGGCATGACTAGGACTGGCACATCGACGGCCGTACCGCTGGCGAGGTGGGTCAGTGGCTTGGCGTGGTGTGCACGGATCGTGCTCCAGGACGACCGGTCTTGGCGGTTCGCGGGCCGTTATGGGCTCCGATGCCGCGTTCCTAGCAATGGGGCGAATATCGCGCCTTGAAGGGCGCCCCAGCCCCGGATCGGGGGGTGCGCCACCGGACTGGGCCCGTCCGACCGCGCCGCGGTATCGTGGCCCCATGCAATCCCCCGGTGCCTTTCCCGATGTCGTCGAGATCGTCGTCGAGATCCCGCGCGGGTCACGCAACAAGTACGAATTCGACGAGGAGGCCGGGGTCTTCCGGCTGGATCGGGTCCTCTCGAGCGCGGTCTACTACAACTTCGACTACGGCTTCATCGAGGGCACCCGGGCGGGTGACGGCGACCACACCGACGCCCTCCTGATCATCGACGAGCCGACCTTCACGGGGTGCCACGTCTGGGCTCGCCCCATCGGCGGTCTCGAGATGCGCGACGAGAAGGGCTTCGACTTCAAGGTGCTGTGCGTCGCGCTCGGCGATGCACACCAGCAGCACATCGAGCGCCTCGAGCAGGTGCGGCCGCACCGCCTGGTCGAGATCGAGCACTTCTTCAACACGTACAAGGCGCTCGAGGACAAGGCGGTCGACGTCGTCGGCTGGCGCGACCACGAGGCGGCGCTCCAGGTCCTGCGCGACGACCGGGAGATCTGGCGCCGTGAGCTCGCCGAGTCCAAGGAGCTGGGCGCGACGACGTCGCCCGAAGGCGCGGCCGGACCGCGTTGAGGCCTCGGGGCGACCGACGGGGCGACCCCTACGCCGGCATCCCAGGCCGCCGCCTGTTCATCGCGGTGCCACTCCCCGAGGAGGCGGCGGCGGCCGTGGCCGCAGGTCGTCGACGACGTTCGTGCCTTCGGCCTGCCCGAGGGCGAGCGTGACGTTCGCTGGGTGCGTCTCGACGGCCTGCACCTGACGCTTCGGTTCCTCGGCCCCACGCCCGAGGACCGCATCGCCCCGGCCTCGGCCGTCGTGGCGGACGTCGCGTCGACGATCGCCGGGCCCATCGACCTCGAGCTTCGCGGCTCGGGCACCTTCCCGCCGGGCGGGCGCCCACGAGCGATCTGGATCGGGATCGGTGACGGCGCGGCCGCCCTCTCGGACCTGGCCACCCGGCTCGGTGACGGGCTCGTGGCGGCCGGCTGGCCGGCGGACGACCGACCGTTCCGGCCGCACCTCACACTTGCGCGCTCGGACGGGGTCGCGGCCGGCCCGCTCGTCGCCGGCCGGTTGGCCGCAGCGATGGAAGGACGGCGGATCGTCGGTCGTGCCACGGAGCTCGGACTGTTCGAGAGCGTCACCGGCGGCGGCCCCGCTCGGTACGTCCCCGTCACCACTCGGGGATTGGGCGATACGTCGGAGGGGACACCATCCGTGTACCCTTAGACCACCCCGGACCTGCTCAGACCGGGCCCGGAGGAGTGCCCATATCGCCGTGACGTCCAGTCAGCGCGCCCGTCTGGTCCTCAGCCTCGGTGTCCTGAATCTCGTCCTCGCGACGATCGCGCTCGGGATCGGCGGGGTGGAGCTCCAGCAGCGCAGTACCGAATCAGGGCGCCCGACGGATGGTATCGCGGTCGTGCCGACAGCAGCCTCGACGGCCGGGGGTTCTGGCACGCCAGGCTCCAGCGGTCCGGGTTCGACAGGCGGGGCCGGCTCGAGTGGCGGACCCGGGTCCTCGTCGGTGTTGACGCCGGGCACGAGCGTGGCGTCGCCGGGTGGCTCACCCTCGCTTGGCCCGCAGGCCAGCCCGACGTCGGTCGCCGCCGGGCCTACCATCGCTCCCGGGGCGTCCGGCAGTGCCGCCCCGTTCGCGACCCCGACGGCAACGCCGCCCGGCGGCACGCCGAGCCCGACGCCGGCGCGAACTCCGCCTCCCACGCCCGGCAGGACGCCGACCCCATCGCCCGTGACGACCCCGGCGCCCACGCCGGCTCGGACCGCGACGCCGACTGCGACGCCGACCCCGAGGCCGGTGACGACGCCACGACCCACGGCTACCGCGCGCCCGACCGCCACGCCGACACCCCGGCCGGTCACGACGCCGCGGCCCACAGCAACGCCGCGCCCGACCGCGACGCCGACGCCCAAGCCTGTCGTGACGCCACGACCCACGGCCACCCCGAAGCCGACCGCCAAGCCCACGCCCGAGCCGACACCACGCGCCACCGCCTCGCCCAGGCCCACGCCGAGACCGACGGCGGTACCGACCGCCAAGGCAACGAAACCGCCGAAGGACAAGCCACCCTGCCCGACGAAGGGTGCACCGCCCGGCCAGAACAAGACCGGCGATCCGGGCGATCGACCGTGTTCCGGCGACAAGGACAAGGACAAGAGACAAGGACAAAGACAAGGGCAAGGGCAAGGGTGACTCCAACAGCGGCGTGATCTTCGTGATGCCGCTCCTTGCCGGGGCCGCGGCGTGGTCCACCCAGCCGGGCCGGTTGCGTCGGCGCGACCGCGGGCGGTAGGCTCGGCAGCCGGCGCCGTGACGCCGGCCGACAGCGGAGGTTCCCATGGCGCCCTCGGATCCGAGACAGACGAAGTTCGTCCTCGATGAATCGCGGATCCCGCGCAGCTGGTACAACATCGCCGCCGATCTGCCGGTCCCGCCATCACCGCCGCTGCATCCGGGGACCGGCCAACCGATCGGCCCCGCCGATCTCGCACCGCTGTTCCCGATGGCCCTGATCGGCCAGGAGGTCTCGACCGAGCGTGAGATCGAGATCCCGGAACCCGTTCGCGATGCGTACCGCCTCTATCGACCGAGCCCGCTGTATCGCGCCCACCGACTCGAGCGTGCGCTCGATACCCCGGCTCACATCTACTACAAGTACGAAGGCGTGAGCCCGGCCGGCAGCCACAAGCCGAACACGGCGATCCCCCAGGCGTTCTACAACAAGGAAGAGGGCGTGAAACGCCTGGCGACCGAGACCGGCGCAGGGCAATGGGGGAGCGCCCTCGCCTTCGCCGGCGCCCTGTTCGGGCTCGAGGTCAAGGTCTACATGGTGCGTGCGAGCTACGACCAGAAGCCGTACCGCCGGATCCTGATGGAGACCTACGGCGCCGAGGTCGTCGCCAGTCCGTCACTCGCGACGAACTACGGACGCAAGGTCCTCGCTCGAGACCCCGGACAATCCCGGTTCGCTCGGCATCGCCATCAGCGAGGCGGTCGAGGACGCGGCGACCCGCGACGACACGAAGTACGCCCTCGGTTCCGTGCTGAACCATGTCCTCCTCCATCAGACGGTCATCGGCCAGGAGGCCATCGAGCAGATGGCCATGGCCGGCGAGTAGCCGGACCTCGTCATCGGCTGCACCGGCGGCGGCTCGAACTTCGCGGGACTGACGTTCCCGTTCCTCGGCCGGATCTTCCGCGAGGGGGCCCGCCACCGGGTCATCGCCGTGGAACCCGAAGCCGCGCCGAGCCTGACCCGTGGCGTCTACGCCTACGACTTCGGCGACACCGGCAAGCTGACGCCGCTCGTGAAGATGCACACCCTCGGCTCGGACTTCATCCCGGAGCCCATCCACGCCGGCGGGCTGCGCTACCACGGCATGGCGCCCCTGGTCAGCCTGCTCAAGGAGCACGGCCACATCGAGGCGCGCAGCGTCCACCAGCGCGCCAGCTTCGAGGCGGGTGTCACGTTCGCCAGAGCGGAGGGCATCCTGCCGGCGCCGGAACCGAGCCACGCCATCCGCGTCGCCATCGACGAGGCCCTCGCCGCCAAGGAGGCCGGCGAGTCCCGGGTCATCCTGTTCAACCTGTGTGGCCACGGTCATTTCGACCTGTCGGCCTACGAGCGCTACCTCGACGGATCGCTCGAGGACTACGAGTATCCGACCGAGAAGGTCGAGGCCGCCCTCGCCGCCCTTCCGGCGGTCGGCTGAGGCATCGCCGCGAACGCTTGAAGGGGTAGGGTGGGGCATGCCGCGACTCGCCTGCTGGTCCTGCGGACGCCAGATCTACACCGTCTCGCCGCTCGACTCGCTCTTCGCCGAGGAGCGACGCTGCCCGCGTTGCGGGGCGAACCTCGCGGCCGAGCGCCGGGAGTACGAACGCCGGGAGATCGCTTCGCCGTCAGAACCTCGCCGGACGACCCGGGTCCGCCCGAGGACGAGGGCGAGCGCCGGAAATCGCGACCGGCGCATCGAGCGCCGCCGGTCACAGGGCGGGGGCTCCTGAGCGCTCAGTAGAGTCGGTCGTCGGCCCGCGGCGGATCGATGATGCGATGGCGCAGTCCGACGGTCACGGCCTCGAGCTTCGAGTGCACGTGCAGCTTGGTCATGATGTTCTGGACATGCGTCCGGAGCGTGTTGCGCGAGATGAACAGCTGCTCGCAGATGTCCGGCGTGGCCAGGCCCTCGGTGAGGGCCCGGAGCACCTCGAGCTCACGGGCGGTCAGCGGATCGATCGCCGGCCGGTCCGGCTGGCGGTCACGCGCCGTGGCGACCCGCTGGGCGATCCCGATGATCACCGAGCGCGGCAGCAGCGTCTCGCCGGCTCGCGCACTGCGCACGGTGGCGACCACGTCCTCGACGGCGCGATCCTTGGTGAGGTAGCCGTCCGCGCCGGCCTGGATGGACTCGAGGACCGTCTCGTCGTCCTGGACCGCGGTGAGCATCACGACCCGGGCGCTTGGCCAGCGAGCCTTGATCGCGCGGGTGGCCTCGGCGCCGGTGCCGTCCGGCAGGCGGTAGTCCATGAGGACGACATCCATCCGCTCGCGGGCCAGCTGCTTGGCCTCGGCCACGCTGCCGGCGACCCCGACGACGTCGATGTCGGGCTCTGCGGCAAGCAATCGGGCGAGGGAATCCGTGAGCAGCTGGTGGTCGTCCACGAGGAGCACGCGGATCGGTTTGGTGTCGGCAGCCATGCACCCTCCGAGCGGACGAGACCGGACGATTGCTTGGCGCCGACCACACCCGGCCGCGATGGTAGCACCGGCACGGAGCGTGGCGAGGGGGCTTCGGCGATACTCGACGGCATGCGGGTGGCGTTGCTGGGGCTCGGGTTGATCGGTGGATCGGTCGCCCGCGCGCTGCGCGCCGCCACGACCGTGGACGGGCCATCCGATTGGTCCGTCGCGGCCTGGACGCCGAGCGGCAGCGGTCCCGCGGCGGCCGCCGCGGAGGGCGTGATCGACCTCGCCGCCGCGACCCCCGAGGCAGCGATCGATGGCGCCGACCTCGTCGTCCTCGCGGGTCCGGCGCCGGTCGCTCTCGAGCGAGCTCGACGAGCTGGCGGGGCCCTGGCGCGCGGGCCTCGCGTCGGAGGCGGTCATCACGGACGTGGCGAGCACGAAGGCGGCGCTCGTGCTGCGGGCGACGGCGCTGGGGTTGCGCTTCGTCGGTGGCCACCCGATGGCCGGCCGTGACACCAGCGGCTACGCCGCCTCGGCGTCCGACCTGTTCGTCGAGCGGCCGTGGGTCGTCGTGCCGGCGGCCGACGAAGCGGCCACGGAACGGGTGGAGGCGCTTGCCCGGGCCTGTCGAGCCCGGCCGGTGCGCATGACCGCGGCGGCGCACGATGATGCGGTAGCGGCGATCAGCCACCTGCCGCTGGTGGTCGCGGCCGCGCTCGTCGAGGCCGTGTCGGCGGATGCGGCCGGACGCGCCGGCGCTCTCCACGCTCGCCGCCACGGGCTGGCGCGACACCACGCGTCTCGCCCGCGGCGACGTCACGATGGGCGCCGGGATCGTCGCCACGAACGCACCGGCCATCGCCGGTCGCCTGCGCGAACTGATCACCGTCCTGGAGACTTGGCTGGCGGAGCTGGAACGACCGGGCGGCCCGGATGCGCTGGTCGTCGCCGATCGACTGCGGGCTGCACGGGCCCGGCTCGAGGCGATGTCCGGATGAGCGCCGAGCGTGTCCTCGTCGTGCCCCGCGCGTTCATCGCGGATCGGGCGGGCTGGTACGGACTCCGCGCTGATGGAGTGGACGATCTGCTCGCGCTCGTGGCCACCCACGGGCGGTTCGAGCCGCGCGAGGCCATGGAGCGTGACCCGGACCACAAGCAGATCATCCCGTACCTCGTGCTGCGCGACGGTGCGCGCTACTTCCTCATGCGCCGGACGCGGGCGGGCGGCGACGCCCGGCTGCTCGACCGCTGGTCGATCGGTGTCGGCGGGCACCTGAACCCGGGTGACGAGGACATCCTGGGCGGGCTGCGCCGGGAGTGGCGCGAGGAGCTGGACGCCGACTTCGAGCCCGACTTCGAGCCCGTCGCGCTGCTCAACGACGACACGACCGACGTCGGGGCGGTCCATCTCGGCATCGTGTTCGTCGCCGATGCCGCCGGTCGATCGGTCGGCGTCCGCGAGACGGACAAGCTCAGCGGGTCGTTCGTCGCGCCGGCCGAGGTTGCGGCGGTCGCCGACCACCTCGAGACGTGGAGCCGGCTCGTCTTCGAGGCACTCGAGGCCGCGGGGATCGCGCAGCCCGGAGCGCGGCGATGATCCGACGGCCTGGTGGGCGCGGCCGCCGCGGCTGCGCTGTCCGCCGTCACGTTGCGCGCGCTGTCGCGGCGAGCCTCGGCGCGCCTGCTCGAGGCGCCACGGGTGAACCCCGACGAGGCGTCCCTCGGGCCGGCCCTCGATGAGCTGGGCGGCGAGGTCGTCCGCCTGCGGGCTCGCGACGGCCTGCGCCTGGCTGCCCGGTGGCTGCCGGCCGAGCGGACGGACGAGGGCTGGAGCGCCGGACCCGCACGAGGCGATCCTGCTCCTCCACGGCTACTCGGGCTCGATCGCGCCGGACCTCGTCGAGTACGGTCCGTTCCTGCGGCGGACGGCGGGGCGTCCTGGGCCTCGACTTCCGCGGCCACGGCGACTCGGACGACGGTCCGTCGACCTTCGGGCTGCTCGAGGTCGAGGACATCGCCGGGGCACTGGCCTGGCTGGGCGAACGCGGGATCACGAGGGTCGCGCTGGTCGGGACCTCGATGGGTGGCATCTCGGCCATCGCCGCCGTCGCGGTCCTGGGCGACGGATCGCTCGTCGCCGCGGACGTCGACCCGGCCGCGCCGCGTGACCCGGAACCAGCGCCGCGGCCGCTGATCGTCGGCGTCGTCGCCGATTCGGTCGCGCCGGAGCTCGAGATCCCGATCGCCACGAGGCTGCCCGGGCCGGCCGCGGCGGTTCGTGGCGGCGCGGCTGTTCGACGGCGCCGCGCGGACCCTCGGGGCGGATCCGCGCGCCACCGAGCCCGCCCGGGTCATCGGCCTCGTGGAGCCCGTGCCGCTGCTGCTCATCCACGGCGAGGCGGACGCCACGGTGCCGATCGCCGACGGGCGTCGCCTGGCCGCCCTGGCCGGTCCGTCGGCGATCCATTGGGTCGTTCCCGGGGCCGGATCACAGCGCCGGCCATGCGGTCGCCGGGCAGGACTATGAGCGCCGGGTCACGGACTTCCTGCGGCTGGCATTCCGGCGCGGTCGCGGCGAGGATGTCGGCGCGTCGGCCGTGCCCGGATGATCGCCCCACCGGGAGCGAGCCCTATAATCGCCGCGCCGGGGAGCCGCTGACGGCAACCCCGCCACTCCAGCGACGCCCATGGAGGACTGATGGCGGCCAAGATCCTCGTCGTCGATGACGACCCGAATGTCCAGCGACTGCTGCAGTACACGCTGAAGCAGGAGGGCTACGACGTCGTCATCGCCGGTGATGGGGCTGAGGGATTCCGCCTGTGGGGCGCCGAAGCGCCGGACCTGATCCTGCTCGACGTCATGCTGCCCAAGCTCGACGGCTACCAGGTGGCGGCCAAGATCCGCAGCGAGGAGGGCGGCTCCTCGCACGTGCCGATCATCATGCTCACCGCCGAGCGCGAGGTCGAGCAGAAGGTCCGCGGCCTGCGCGCCGGTGCGGACGACTACCTCATCAAGCCGTTCCACCCGGCCGAGCTCCTGGCCCGCATCAAGAGCCTGCTGGCGCGCTTCGCGCCGCGCGACGCAGCTGCTGGCGCGACCGCCGATGGGCCGGGTCCTCGCGTTCTACGGCGCGAAGGGCGGCGTCGGCACGACGACCATCGCGATCAACGCGGCGATCGCCCTGCACCGCGAGCTCGGGCGCAAGGTCTGCCTCGTCGACGCGAACCTGCAGTTCGGCGACCACCGGGTGTTCCTCGACCTCGGGCTCGATCGCAAGAGCATCGTCGACATCGTGAGCGCGCCCTCGATCGACGCGGACCTCGTCCGCAAGGTCATGGTCAAGCACGATTCCGGGATCGACCTGCTGCTCGCGCCGCCGTCGCCGGAGACCGCCGAGCTCGTCCGGCCCGAGCACCTGCCGATCATCACCGAGCAGCTCACGACGATGTACGACTACATCCTGGTCGACGTCGACAAGCGCCTCGACGACGTGAACCTCGGCGTGTTCGAGGCGGCCGAGACGGTGTTCGTCGTCATGACCGCCGACCTCTCGTGCCTCAAGAACGTGCGGCTCATCCTCGAGACGATGAGCCACCTCGGCTACCCGTCGGGCAAGGTCCAGCTCGTCCTGAACCGCTCGAACGCGTTCACCGGCATCAACGTCAAGAACGCCGAGGGCGCCCTCAAGCGGACGATCGACCACCAGGTCGTGAACGAGTACCGCGGCGCCATCAGCGCGCTCAACTCGGGGGCGCCGTTCATGTTCACCAAGGCCGATTCGGTCCTGGGCGCCTCGCTGCTGCATTTCGCCCGCGCGGTCGACAAGCCGGCCGCGGCTACTGTTCCCGCCCGCTGAGGCATATCAGCCGGTTGAGACCTGCGCCGGCTCGCGCGTGCAGGCGGCGGTGAGCCGCCGGTAAGTCCGGGGTGAGCGCCCGTCGCTAGGGTGGCGGCATGTTGGCCGTCGTCCCTTCCGCCACGCTGCACGGCCTCGACGGCCGGTCGATCCGGGTCGAGGTTGACGTTGCCCCCGGTCTGCCCGGGTTCACGATCGTCGGGCTCGCGGATACGGCGGTCCAGGAGGCGCGGGAGCGGGTCCGCGGGGCGATCCGCAATGCGGGTTTCACGTTCCCGCCGCGCCGGATCACCGTGAATCTCGCCCCCGCGGAGCTGCGCAAGACCGGCGCGTCGCTGGACCTCGCGATGGCGATCGGGATCCTGCTCGGATCGGAGCAGGTCCGGTCCGGGAGTGGCCCGGTCGCGCTGCTCGGCGAGCTGGGACTCGGCGGCGAAGTCCGCCCGCTCCCGGGCATCCTGCCGATGGTGGCCGCGATCGCCGGGCGGCGCGTCACGCGGGTCGTCGTTGCGACGGCCGCGGCCGACGAGGCGCGGCTCGTGGACGGGATGGAAGTGGTCGGGGTGGCGACGCTGGCCGAGGCGGCGGAGATCGTGCGCGGTCGTCGGCCGCGCCGCGCCCTGGTGGCGATGCCGCGGGTCACCATCTCGGGTCCGAGTGCGCTCGTGGGCGACGCGACCGGGCCGGCCGTCGCAGGCGAGCGCGATGCCCCCGACCTCGCCGAGGTCCGCGGCCAGGCGGAGGGCCGACGTGGCCTCGAGATCGCCCTGGCCGGAGGCCACGGGCTGCTGCTCACCGGTCCGCCGGGCGTCGGCAAGACGCTCCTGGCGCGGACGATCCCGGGGTTGCTGCCGCCGCTCGACGACGCGGCCGCCCTGTCGGTGTCCATCGTGGCGTCGGCCGCGGGGGAGGGGCCGATCCACGAGCTCCGGCGCCGCCCACCGTTCCGTGCGCCGCACCACACCCTCTCGTACGCGGCGATGGTGGGCGGCGGGCCGAACCTCACCCCCGGCGAGGTCACCCGGGCGGACCAGGGCATCCTGTTCCTCGATGAGCTGGCCGAGTTCGATCGAGATGTGCTGGAGGCCCTCCGGCAGCCGCTCGAGGATGAGCGGGTGCTCATCGTGCGGGCTGGGCGAGCCAGCACGTTCCCGGCTCGCTTCCAGCTCGTCGCCGCCATGAACCCGTGCCCATGCGGCTTTGCCGGGGCCGTGCCGGAGGGGCACTGTCGGTGCACGCCGGGTGAGGTGGAGCGCTACGACCGTCGGGTGTCGGGTCCGCTGCGCGACCGACTCGATCTGTGGGTGTCGATGCCCCGCATGCACGCGGCTGCCCTGGTCGCGACCCGCGAACCGGAAGGATCGGCGGTGGTCGCAGCGCGCATCGCGGCGGCCCGGTCACGCGCGCTGCTCGAACGTGGCCGGCTCAACGGCCGGCTGCGAGGCGCTGCCCTCCGCCGCGCGTGCCGGTTGACCGGGGAGGCGGCACGGCGAGCCGTGGATCTCGCTGAGGCCGGTGCGGCGAGCGGCCGAGGCACGGAACGGCTGCTTCGCGTGGCCCTGACGATCGCGGACCTCGCCGGAGCCGCAGCGGTGGCGCCCGATCACCTCGAGGAGGCCGCCTGGTATCGCTCCCCGGCCAGCCGCGCATCGGAAGCGCTGGCGTCCTGAGATGCTGGGCGTCGGAGCGGCGGGGCCAATCGCCGCGGATGTGTCTCGCCCGGCACGGGCCGAAGTCGCTCATGGCGGCGATCCGTACGCGGCGGAACGCGACGCGTGGACGATCCTGACCGCGGCGCACGGTCTCGGTCCACTCGGTTTCGCGGCCCTGCTCACGCATTTCAGGACCGGCCGCCGGATCGTGGAGGTCGCGCACGGCCCCGATCCGATCGGGCGGCTGACGGAGACGCCACCCTTGCACGAGCGTGAGCGCGAGCGGGACCACCCGATCGGGCCCGCTGTCGCCGCGGCCATCGTGGCGGCTGTCGATGTCGGCGAGGCGACGGTCCGCCGCGTACGTCAGCTCGGCGTCCGTATCGTTACGGTCGAGGAGCCGGCCTATCCGGCGCGCCTGGCCGCGGTGGCCATGCCGCCCCACGTGCTGTTCGTGACCGGCGACCCGTCCGCGCTCTCGATGGACCGCGCCGTGGCCGTGGTCGGGACACGACGGGCCACGAGCACGGGCCGGACCACCGCCGGGCGCATCGCGACGGCCCTCGTTGATGCGGACGCCGCGGTCATCTCGGGCCTCGCATTCGGGATCGATGGCGCGGCCCACGAGGCGACTGTCCGCGCCGGCGGTCGGACCGTGGCGGTCATCGGGGGCGGTCATGCGGGCGTCGGCCCGCATGCGCACGCGCGTCTGGCCGCGGCGATCATCGCGGCCGGTGGCGCGATCGTGTCCGAGCTGGCCCCGGACGTCCAGCCCTCGCGCGGCACGTTCCCGCGGCGGAACCGGATCATCAGCGGCCTGGCCGACGCCACGGTCGTGGTCGAGGCGCCCGCCCGGAGCGGTGCGCTCATCACCGCGTCGTGGGCGCTCGAGCAGGGGCGGGAATGCTTCCTGGTGCCGGGCGCGCTGGACGCCCCGGCGTCGGCGGGTTGCCTGTCGTTCCTGCGGGAGTTCGGGACCGCCCGGATCGTGGCCGGTATCCCGCAGCTCATCGCCGACCTGGGGTTCAGTCGACCGGCGGCCGACGCCCGTGACGCCCTGTCGACGGCCACGACCCAGGCGCTCGGCACGACCGAGGCGACTGTCGCGGCGGAGCTCGTGGCGGGCCGGATCACCGTCGACGAGCTCGTCGCCGCCACGGACCTGCCGGTCGCGACCGTGCTCGCCGCGCTCACGATGCTGGAACGTCGCGGGCTCGCGGCCGGGGTCCACGGACGCTACCGCCCGGCCGGTACGCTGCTCGGCGAGGCGCCGCGGATCGTGCTGCGGTGACGAGTGCGCATGCTTGCCGCCGCATTGCCCGACCTTGCGGGGTGGTGGTACCCTGCCAGCGCATCACGCCCCCCAGCGCGATGTGAGCGGCTCGAGCGGACATCCCCCGTTGCTCCCCGCGGTCTAGCCGGGTATCTGTATTGCGGAAGCTTCTTGTCGCGGTCCTCGCCGTCCCCGTGCTCGTTGCGATCTACGCGACGACCGGGCTGCGTCGGTCGGGACTCGTGCGCGCGAGTGCCGCGATCGGCCTCGGCGCGCTGCTGGGCCTGGGGGCGATGTCCATCGTCCGCCCAGACGTCACGACCGCCACCCTGCCCACCGACATCGTGCCGCTCACCCAGGCGGCATTCCAAACGAGCGTCGGGACGGGTGTTGACGTCGACACACCGGCGACGATCTCGTTCAGCACGGCCATGGAGCGAGCGTCCGTGGAGGCGGCCCTGACCGTCGAGCCCTCGACCCCGATCGCCCTCCGCTGGAGCGATGACGATACGACCGTGACGATCGTGCCGGTCGGGCACTGGGCCGTCGGGACATATCACACCATCACCGTGCAACCGGGCGCGCTCGCCCGGACCGGACGACCGCTGACGACCCCCGCCCGCTCCGCGTTCCTGACCCGCGGGCCGGCCACCGCCACGGTCGGCGCGACGGAACGGCTGGAGAAGCGGGTCGCGGTCGGGACCGCGTTCACGATCGCATTCGACCGGCCCATCGATCCGGCCACGGTCGAAGGCGGCGGTCCAGCTCGTGCCGTCAGTGCCTGGTCGCCTGAGCGTGGCGCAGAACGTCGAGGGGCTGCAGCGGTTCACCTTCACGCCGACCAAGGCCCTCAAGGCCGACACGCGCTACCGCCTCCTCGTCAGCGGCGTCCGCGACGAGGATGGGGTCGCGATCGCTCCGGTATCGATGGCGGTTCGCACGTCCGCTGCTCCTGAGGTCGTCCGGTTCCGCCCGACGCTCGCGCGCCCAGGACATCGCCCGCGCGGCCGACATCTCGGTCCGCTTCACCCGCCCGATGGATCATGCCACGACCAAGCGCGCCTTCCGCGTCGAGATCGCCGGCAAGCCGATCAAGGGCACCATCAGCTTCGCCGAGAACGACACCGTCCTCGTCTTCGACCCGGCCAAGGCCCTGCCATACGGCACGCGCGTCGTCGTGACCGTCGCGAAGGCCGCCCGCAGCATCGAGGGCGCCTCGCTCGCAGCGGCCGAGTCGACCGTGTTCCGGACGGTGCCCAAGGTGGTGCCGCAGACCACGGGTGGCGGCGGGTCGAGCTCCAGCTCTGGTTCGAGCTCGGGCAGCAGCGGGGGTGGCGGCGGGGGCTCGGTCGGTTCCGGCAGCTGGACTGCGGTCGAGCGCTACTACCTCGGGCTCATGAACTGCACGCGCACCGGGGGGACCGTGACCTCCGGCGGGGATTGCAGCAGCCCCGGCGGGCGCAACGTCGCGGCGCTCAAACTCGACAGCGGGATCAGCTCCAAGGTCGCTCGGCCGTACGCCAAGAAGCTCGCCGTCGGCGCCGACTGCAGCCATTTCATCGGTGGCGACCCCGGTGATCGACTGCGCCGCGCCGGGTACGGCAGCTATCGCTGGGCGGAGAACCTCGGCTGCCGTTCGGGCAATCCGTACAGTGCGGTGCTCGGCAGTCATCGCTACTTCCAGAGCGAGCGGTCGTGGAGCCCCCAGGGCGGCCACTACGTGAACATGATGAACAGCAAGTACGACCGGGTCGGGATCGGCGTGTGGGTTTCGGGCGGCCGGGTCCGCCTCGTCGTCGACTTCTACCACCCGTAGACCGGACCATCGGGCCACTCCCCGTAGCGGCGCTGACGGGGGACCATGGCGGCGTGATCCACAACGCCGTCCTGCACCTCAACAACGAGCAGCCCCTGCTCGCCGACCTCTTCGAGCTGCCCCAGGCGACCGACGTCATCGTCCGCTGCACGAATCTGCGGACGTTGAACGGCAAGCGCCCGGTCTTCGTCGATGACTCCGCGGGCCTGTTCTGCTTCCCCTATATGTTCGTCCGGTTCGTCGAGATCCCGCCGCGCGTCCCTGGTCGACTCGGACCTGCCGATGCCGGTGGTCGTGGCTGCCGCAGCGCCGTCGAACGGTACGGCCCCGGCCGAGGAGGAGGACCTCGAGATCGACGAGGACTTCCTCCGGCGCATCCGCGAGGTCTGAGCCCGCGCCCTTCGGGCGCGCCGGATGGGCCGTCGTCGTCATGCAGGCCGGGTAAGGGTCGGCGAAGGACCCGGTGCTACACTCCCGGCCGTGTCAAAGAACCTCGTCATCGTCGAATCGCCGGCCAAGGCGCGCACCATCGAGCGCTATCTGGGGCCGGATTACCGCGTGCTCGCGTCCTACGGCCACGTCCGCGACCTGCCCGAGAACCCCGGCAAGGGCAAGTTCGGCGTGGACGTCGACCACGAGTTCGAGCCCGAATACGTCATCAACGAGGACCGTCGCAAGCAGGTCAACGACATCGAGAAGGCGGCCAAGGGCTCGGACGTCGTCTTCCTCGCGACCGACCTCGACCGCGAGGGCGAGGCGATCGCCTGGCACGTCGCGGAAGCCGCGCACGTTCCTACCGAGAAGACCCGGCGAGTGACGTTCAGCGAGATCACGGAGTCCGCGATCCAGCGACGCGTTCGCCCACCCGCGCGACATCGACCGCAATCTCGTCGACGCCCAGCAGACGCGCCGCATCGTCGATCGCCTCGTCGGCTACACCCTGAGCCCGCTGCTGTCGCGCAAGGTCCGTGGGGGCCTGTCGGCCGGACGCGTCCAGTCCGTGGCGGTCCGGCTGGTGGTCGAGCGCGAGCGTGAGATCGAGGCCTTCACGGCCCGCGAGTACTGGACGATCGAGGCGATCCTCGCGACCGCCGCCGGCGACACCTTCCCGGCGGAGCTCGTGCGGATCGACGGTGAGGCGCTCGACGTCGTCCGACGAGGCGACCGCCGAACGTCATGTGGCCGCGCTGCGCGACGCGAAACCGGTCGTGCGCAAGGTCGGCGTCCGGACACAGAAGCGCTCGCCGGCGCCGCCGTTCACGACGTCCACGCTCCAGCAGGAGGCCAGCCGCAAGCTGTCGTTCAGCCCGAAGCGGACGATGTCCATCGCGCAACGGCTGTACGAGGGCGTCGACACGCCGGACGGGCACGTCGGGCTCATCACCTACATGCGAACGGACTCGACCGCGATCGCCGGTGTCGCGATGGGCGAGGCCCGCGAGGTCATCGCGGCCCGCTACGGCGAGCCCTTCACGATGCCCAAGGGCCGCGTCTACAAGACCAAGTCGAAGGGCGCCCAGGAAGCGCACGAGTCGATCCGGCCGACATCCTTCCAGCGCGACCCGGATTCGCTGGCAGGCATGCTCAAGCCCGAGGAGCTGCGGCTGTACCGCCTGATCTGGCAGCGGGCGCTCGCCTCGCAGATGGCGCCCAAGGAACTCGAGACCACGACGGTCGAGCTCGCGGATGGCCCGTACGAGCTGCGCGCCAGCTCGACGAAGACGCTGTTCGAAGGCTTCGCCCGCGTGTACACCGAGGGTCGCGACGACGACGCCGACGAGGACGACGAGACCGCCCGCCGCTTGCCGGCCCTGGCCGAGGGCGACGCCACCGCCGTCCGCGAGGTGACCCCGACCCAGCACTTCACCGAGCCGCCGCCGCGTTTCACCGAGGCGACCCTGATCAAGGCGCTCGAAGAGCACGGGATCGGACGGCCGTCCACGTATGCCGCGACGATCTCGACGATCGTCGACCGCGGCTATGTCCGGGTCGAGGAGCGCCGGCTATGGCCCGAACCCGTGGCCGAGATCGTCACGGACCTGCTCGTCGAGCACTTCGGCGACTACGTGGACGTGGCCTTCACCGCACGGATGGAGGAGGAGCTCGACGAGATCGCCCGGGGGGAGCGGGCGTGGGTCCCGCTACTGCGCGCGTTCTACGCCCCGCTGCGCGATCGAGTCGCCGAGAAGCGCAAGGAGCTCAAGCGCAGCGACTTCACGACCGAGGCGACCGACGAGGTCTGCTCGGAAGGCCACCCGATGGTGATCCGGCTTGGGCGCAACGGCCGCTTCCTCGCCTGCTCGCTCTACCCGGAGCACAAGGAATCGCGGCCGCTGCCCGGGGACGAGCCGCCGCCCCAGGAGGGCACAGGCGAGGTCTGTCCCAAGTGCGGCGAGGGCACGCTGGTCGGCAAGAATGGCCGATTCGGGCCGTTCGTCGGCTGTTCGCGCTACCCGGACTGCGACTTCATCAAGAAGGACGGCCCACCGCCGCCCGACCCGCTCCCGTTCGAGGTCATCTGCCCGAAGAACAAGGACGGCATCCTCGTCCCGCGTCGCGCGCGCCGCACCGGCAACGTCTTCTGGGGATGCTCCAAGTACCCCAAGTGCGACTTCACGACGAACCACGAGCCACTCGGCGGCCTGCACGATACCGACGAAGGGCCGCTCGCGCGCAAGGGCGAGACGGCGATCTGCCTCGTCTGTGGGTCGACGAGCGAGACGGCTCCGGACGACATCGTCCCGGGCGAGCGTTACGCCGGCGGACCCCCGGATCCTGCGGCCCTCGCGCGGCCGGCACGGGCCCGTGGCGGGCCACGCGGGAACGGGACCCGGCCTCGCGGGGCTGCCAAGGGTGGCGCGCGTGGCTCGCGCAGCCGCTCCGCCGAGCCGGCGCCGGGCGGGTGAGCCAGGTCGCGGGAGACCCTGCGACCCATCCCACGCTGCAGCGCTTCCTGCGGGCGCTGGCGGCCCGTGACGCGTCGCCGCACACGATCCGTGCCTACACCACGGCAGTTGGGGCGTACCTCGCCTGGCTCGAGGAGCGTGGCGTGGACTGGGCGCGCCCGACCCGCTCGGAGCTGCGTGCCTACCTCGCCCGCCTGGGCAGCGGTGCTTCGCGCACGACCGTCGCCCAGCGGCTTGCCGCGATCCGCTCGTTCCATCGATGGGCGGCACGGGAGGGCATCTCGGCCGGCGACCCCTGGGGAGCCATCGCGACCCCGCGGCTGCCCCGACGGTTGCCGCGCGTGCTCGAGGTGGACCAGGTCGGTCGACTCCTCGCGGTGGTGGACGACGAGCTGACCCGGGCCGAGACAGTCAGCCCGGACCGCATCGCGCTCGCCACGGCGCTCGCGCTCCGTGACCGGGCCCTCGTCGAGACCGCCTATGCCGCGGGTCTGCGCATCAGCGAGCTGGCCGCCGCGGACCTTGGCTCGCTGGACCTGCGCCGTGGTGAGCTGCGCGTACTCGGCAAGGGTCGCAAGGAGCGCATCGGGCTGCTTGGTCGGCCGGCCATCGCGGCGCTCGGGGCGTACCTGGACCACGGCCGGCCGATCCTCCTGGACCGGGCCAGCGACACCGCTCCCGCGGACCCGCCGACCGAGGTCTTCCTCAATCACCTCGGCGGACCGCTCGGGGTCCGCGGCCTGCGCTACCGGCTGGACCGGCTGTGCCGCGCGGCCGGTCTGCCGGCGGGGGTGTCGCCGCACACGCTCCGCCATTCGTTCGCGACCCACCTATTGGACGGGGGCGCCGACCTGCGCGTGGTCCAGGAGCTGCTCGGACACGAGAACCTCGCGACGACCCAGATCTACACCCACGTCTCGCCGGGTCGTCTCCAGGCGGCGTACCGCGACGCGCATCCCAGGGCGCGGCGGACGGGCGGCGCGTGAGCGCGACGCGGACCCTGGCCCGAGCCGGGCTCATCGTCTCGGTCGCGTTCCTCGCCTCGCGGGTCCTCGGCTGGCTGCGGCTCGTCGTCATCGGCAACGCGTTCGGTGCGAGCGCGGATCTCGACGCGTTCTTCGCCGCGTTCCGGATCCCGGACCTCATCTTCCAGCTCGTGGCCGCGGGCGCGCTCTCGTCCGCGCTCATCCCGGTCGTCGCGGGCGTCCTTCAGACCGACACCGAGGCACGCGCCTGGCGGATCGTCTCCACCGTCACCAACCTCATGCTCATCGCACTGCTGGTGCTGGCCACGATCGTCCTCGTCACGGCCGATCGACTCGTGCCGGCGATCACCCCGGGCTTCGACCCGGCGACGATGGCCCAGACGGTCGAGCTCACCCGGATCATGCTCCTGAGCCCGATCTTCCTTGCTCTGGGCGCCGTGGCGACGAGCGTGCTCAACGCGCGGGGCCGGTTCGCCGGGGCCGCGGTCGCCCCGATCGTCTACAACCTGGCGATCATCGGTGCGGTACTCCTCCTCGGGCCGTCGATGGGCGTCACCGGGGTGGCGATCGGCGTCGTGGCCGGTTCCCTCGGTCATCTCCTGATCCAGCTGCCGCCGCTGCGCGGGGTCGGCTTCCGCTACGCCCCTCGCATCGACCTGGCCGACAGCGCCGCCCGGCGGGCGTTGACGCTCATGGGCCCGCGGGCGATCGGTCTCGGGGCCAGCCAGATCACGTTCGTCGTGGTCACGGCCCTCGCGACGCAGGTCGGGGTCGGTGCGGTCACGGCGCTGACGGTGGCCTTCACGCTGCTCCAGATCCCGGTCGGGATCATCGGGGTACCGCTCGGGGTAGTGTTGTTTCCCTCGCTGTCGCGCGAGGTCGCGAGCGGCAACCACGCCGAGTTCGTCGGCCTGCTCACCCGGGCGCTGCGGCTCCTGGCGTTCGCGATGCTGCCGATCGCGGTGATCGGCGCCATCCTGCGCGTCGAGACCGTCGCTTTGCTGTTCGGCGGCTTCGATCGGGCAGCCATCGAGCTGACGGCGGCCACGCTGCTCGCGTTCCTCGTCGGGCTCGTCGCCCATTCGTACATCGCGGTGCTCGCCCGCGCGTTCTACGCCCAGCAGGACACCCTGACCCCGGTCCTGGCGGCGATCGGGGCCGTCCTGATCAACACGACCCTCGCGTATCTCCTCGTCGACCCGCTGGGGCTGCCGGGGGTCGCGCTGGCCATCGCCATCGCGGCCTGGCTGGAGGCGGCGCTCCTGCTGGTCCTGCTCCGGCGGCGGGTGGGCCGGCTCGGGCTCGCCCAGGTCGGCTGGCTGGGGATGCGCACGCTTCTCGCGACGGCGATCGCAGCCGTCGCGGCGAACATCGTCCATGCCTCGGTCGGGGCGAGGCTGGCGCCGGACCCGGCGGCCGGCGGCCTGGCCGCGATCCCCGGACTCGTCGCGGTCATGGTCGTGGTCACGGCCGTGTTCGGCGCGGTCTTCGTGGTCGCGGCCCTCGCCTTGCGGATCGGGGAGTTGCGCTCTATCGTCGAGATCATGGTCGACGCGCTCCGCCGCCCGCGCCGGTCGTGACCGCGACCACATCCGCCGATCCGGCCGACTGGGACGCCTTCGTCGAGTCGAACGATCCGGGGTCGTATCTCCAACTCTCCGCCTGGGCCCAGGTCAAGGCCGCCAACGGCTGGTCCGCCCACCGCCTGCGCGCGGGCGAGGGTGGGCCCGGTGCCCAGATCCTCGTTCGCCGTCCCCGGCCCCTCCCGTGGGGCTTCGCGTACGCGCCACGCGGACCGGTCGCCGCGACCTGGTCCGTGGACGACGTTCGTGCCTTCACTGCGACCGTGCGGAGCGACCTGCGCACGGCCGCCGGCCGCGTGTCGCACCTGCGCATCGATCCCGAGATCGAGCTCGACGGGCCGCGCGATCCCGATGGCACGTTGCGCCGCGCGCTGCGCGAGGCCGGTTGGCGGCCGGCAGCCTCGATCCAGCCAGCCTCGAGCCGGGTCATCGACCTGGCCGCGGACGAGGAGGCGTTGTGGGGGGACCTGCGCAAGAAGTGGCGCCAGTACGTCAACAAGGCGCGCACGGCCGGGGTCGTCGTGGTCGATGCCGAGGGCGACCGTCTCGGCGAGTTCCACCGGATCTACCGGGAGACCGCGGACCGGGCCGGCTTCCTGATCCGCACGGAAGCCGCCTATCGCGACGTGTGGGAAGCGTACCGACCCGCGGGCCGGGCCCGTCTCCTGTTCGCCCAGACACCAGACGGCGAACCGCTGGCGACCCTGTTCCTCGTCCGCTGCGGCCCGCGGGTCGTGGAACCGTACGGTGGCATGACCCAGGCCGGTGGCGACAGCCGGGCGAACTACCTGCTCAAGTGGGAGGCCATCCGCACCTCACGCGACCAGGGCGCCACGAGCTACGACCTGTGGGGTCTCGCAACGGGCGGCATCGCCCATTTCAAGACCGGGTTCGGGGGTCGCGAGGTCCGCTACATCGGGGCCTGGGACCTCGTGCTCGATCCGTTGGGGCGGGCCGTGTACGAGGGAGCGGGACGGGCCAGGGTCTGGTGGGCTCGCCGGCGCCACGGCCTGGGTGGAGGAGGGAGTGCCGCCGCCTTCGGGGGCGCGGAGGGCGCCGATTGACCGCCGCCGACCGACCCCGCGAGGCGACCGAGGCCGAGCTCGCCGACTGGGACCGCCGGACGGTCCACGTCCCGGGTGGCCACGTCTACCAGTCGCGGACCTGGGCCGCCCAGCGCGCCAGGCTCGGCTGGCAGCCGCTCCACGTCATGCTCGCCGACGACCACGGCGCGCTCGTCCTCGTGCGTTCGTTCCCGTGGGTCGGCGGCGCGAGTGCATACATCCCGCGCGGTCCCATCGCCGACCCGGGTGAGTCGGGCGACGCCGCGGCTGCCCGCGTGGCGACCCTGACCCAATGGCTGGCCGGCCGCGCCATCGACGTCGTCGCCACAGACGCCGAGGTCCCGGCCGCCGACCGCTCGTACCGCGACGGCCTCCGGGCGGTCGGTTTCCACCCCATCGCCGAGATCCAGCCGTCGCGCCACCGGGTCAGCCTCGAGCTCCCGCATGAGACCGACGATGCCACCGTCCGAGCGGGCTTCGCGAAGAGCACCCGCCAGCGGATCAATGGCGCCGAGCGCGACGGCGTCGTGATCGTCCGTTACGACACCGCCGGGTGGGACGGCGACCATCCGCTGTTCGAACGGCCGGATCGCCCCCTGGCCGACGTGCTCGATGGGTTCGGGACCCTGCTCGAAGGGACGGGCGAGCGTCGCGGGTTCCGGTTCGGGCCAAAGTCGGTGTTCGTCGACTGGTGGACCGCCGGGCACGACGCCGGCCTGGTCGTCTACCTCGAGGCCCGCGACGGTGCCGCCCCCGACCGGGCCCTCGGCGGCCTGCTGCTGTACCGCCACGGGGAGCGGCTGTCGACGGTCCACTCGGCCGATGCGCCCGGGGTCCGCGACACCCACCCGGGCGTCATGCACCTGCTCCGCTGGCGGGCGATCCAGCTCGCGATCCGGGAAGGCCGCCACGAGATGGACCTGGGCGGCGTGGACATCGGTCCCGACCACCGTGAGCCCGGACCAGGCGATCCGATGGCCGGCCTGTACGAGCACAAACGGTCGTTCGGTGCCCAATGGGTCGAGATGACCGGGGCGCACGAGCGGGTGATCCGGCCGGGGCGCTACGCGGCGGGCCGGTTGACGGCTCGCGTTGCCCGCGCGGTCGGCCGATGACGGGCGAGGCGCCGGACCGCGACGGAGAACCGGCACGCGGCGGCGTCCCGGCACGCGACGGCATCCCGGTCACGCGCCCGCTGCGCGGGCTCATCGAGCGGCTCGCTCGCGAGGGGCGCCTTCGCGGTACGCGCATCGACGGCCGCCCGGTCGGGACGGCCGCCCTCGCCACGGTCGAGGTCACCGGCGTCACGAACGACTCGCGGGCGGTCCGACAGGGCACGCTCTTCGTCGCCGTCACGGGCCAGCACGCGGATGGCCACGACTTCGCCGAGGCGGCCCTGGAGCGGGGGGCGGCGGGCCTGGTCGTCGAGCGGCCACTGGCCGAGGTCGCCGCGCCACAGATCGTGGTCGACGCCACGCGCCCGGCCCTCGCCTCGGTGGCGGCCTGGTGGTACGGCGACCCGTCGCACGAGCTGACCGTCGTCGGCATCACCGGGACGGATGGCAAGACCACGACCTCGTACCTCGCGGTCGCCGCTCTCGAGGCCGCCGGGCGGCGCACGGGGATGATCGGCACGATCGCCACGCGGGTCGGGGGAAGCACCGAAGCGCACGAGGCTCACGCAACGACGCCCGAGGCGCCCGAACTCCAGGCCACGCTCCGTGCCATGGTCGAGGCCGGGGACGATGTCGCGATCATCGAGACGACCTCGCACGGGCTCGCCCTCGACCGCGTGGCGGGGATCGCCTACGACGTCGCCATCATCACGAATCTCACCCACGAGCATCTCGAGCTGCACGGCAGCTGGGAGGCCTACCGTGACGCGAAGCTCTCCCTGTTCGATCGGTTGCGCGAGGCTCGATCCGTGACGAAACCCCGGCCAGTGGCCGCCACGGCGATCGTGAACCTCGACGATCCCTCGGCCGGCGGATTCATCGGGACCGCGCGGGACGCGTCGGCCCGGGTCATCACCTACGGCACGGAATCGGCCGCCGACGTTCGGGCGACGAGCATCGTCGAGGACGCGCGCGGCCTCCGCGCCGAGATCGCGACGCCGGGCGGGGACGCGACCCTCGAGCTGCGGCTCGCCGGCCGCTTCAACGTCCACAACGCGCTGGCGGTGGTGGCCCTCGGGCGGGCGATGGACCTTGACCCGGACGCGGTCCGGGCGGGGCTCGCCAGCCTCGACCGCGTTCCCGGCCGGATGGAGCGGATCGAGGCCGGCCAGCCGTTCGGCGTCGTCGTCGACTTCGCGCATAGCCCGGCTTCACTCCAGACCGTGCTCGACCTGCTCGCACCGACGGCCGCGGCCCGCGGCGCCGGGCTCATCGTCGTGTTCGGCTCAGCGGGGGAGCGCGATACCGCCAAGCGGCCGCAGATGGGGCGGATCGCCGGCGAGCGGGCGCGACTCGTCATCGTCACCGACGAGGACCCGCGCGGCGAGGATCGCGAGGCCATCCTCGAGGAGATCGCCCGCGGGGCGGAGCAGGCCGGCCGGCGTCGTGGCCAGGATCTGCACCTCATCGTCGACCGCCGGGCCGCCATCGAGGCGGCGTTCGACGCCGCCCGGCCCGGCGACATCGTGTTGCTCGCCGGAAAGGGCCACGAGCGCTCGATCATCGGGGCGGACGGCGCGACGCCCTGGGACGAGCTCACGGTCGCCACCGAGCTCCTGGCGGCGATGGGCTACCGCGGCTGACCCGTCCCGCCATGGGCCGGCACCGGAACGAACCGGAGCCGCTGCTATCCTTGCGACCCATGGCCGCCTCGTCTCCTCGTTCGAAACCCGCCGCTCCGACCGCCGCCGCCCCCACGCCATCGGCGACGCCGGCCAAGCCGACGCGTGCGCCGGCGACCCCGGCCAGAGCGTCGGCCAAGCCCACGCGCGCGGCGGCCCCGCCCGCCCGAACCCCGAATCCGTCCGCCCGTTCCGCGTCGACACCCGTGCCCGCCCCCACGAGGCCGACCGAGCCGCCCACGACTCGCAAGGGCACCGCATCTCGCCGTGGACCGCGCCGCCCGCCATCGATCTCGCGCGGAGCCGCCGCGGGCGAGGCCGATCTCGACGCCCTCCGATCCGCCCTCGTGGGCTCGATCGCGGAGCATCACGCCTCGTCCGACCTGAGCGCAGTCGAGCGTGCCTTCGACCTCGCGGTCGAGGCGCATGCGGGTCAGCGCCGCGCCACGGGCGAGCCGTACGTCACGCACCCGATCGCCTCGGCCCAGATCCTCGCCGAGCTCGGCATCGACCCGGTCGCCATCCAGGCCGCGCTCCTGCACGACGTCCCGGAGGACACCGAGTACAGCCTCACGGACATCGAGGAGCGATTCGGGGCCGAGGTCGCCCAGCTCGTCGACGGCGTGACGAAGCTTTCCCGCTTCAGCACGCACAGCCACGAACAGCAACAGGCCGAGAACATCCGCAAGATGCTGTTGGCGATGGCCCAGGACATCCGGGTCGTGCTCATCAAGCTCGCCGACCGGCTCCACAACATGCGCACCCTGTACGGCCTGCCATCGGAGAAGCAGCAGCGCATCGCCCGCCAGACGATGGAGATCTACGCGCCGCTCGCCGAGCGCCTCGGGATCTGGCAGATGAAGTGGGAGCTCGAGGACCTCGCGTTCAAGGCTCTCGAGCCGGAGCGCTTCCGCGAGCTGGCCAAGCTGCTCGACACGCGACGCAAGGGCCGCGAGACCTACATCGATCGCGCCATCGCCGAGCTCAAGCCGCGCCTGGAAGCGGCCGGGATCGTGGCCGACCTCCAAGGACGACCGAAGCACATCTACAGCATCTGGAAGAAGATGCAGCGCAAGGGCGCGGAGTTCGGCGAGATCTACGACGTCTACGCCATCCGCCTGCTGGTCGACGACGTGCGCGACTGCTATGCCGCGCTCGGCATCGTCCATAGCATCTGGCGCCCGATCCCCGGTCAGTTCGACGACTACATCGCGGTCCCCAAGAACAACCTGTACCAGTCGCTCCATACCGCGGTCATCGCCATCGATGGCAAGCCGCTCGAGATCCAGATCCGCACCCACCAGATGCACCAGGTCTCCGAGGTCGGCATCGCCGCCCACTGGCGCTATAAGGAAGGGACCAAGTCCGACCGCGAGTACGACGCCAAGCTGGCCTGGCTGCGCCAGCTCATGGACTGGCAACGCGACGTGTCGGAGTCGGATGCGACCGAGTTCGTCGAGGGCATCAAGCTCGACATCTTCCAGGACCAGGTCTTCGTGTTCACCCCGAAAGGCGACATCAAGGACCTCCCGGCCGGCGCGACGCCGCTCGACTTCGCCTATCGCATCCACACCGACGTCGGTCACCGGACGATCGGGGCGAAGGTCAACAACCGCCTCGTCCCGCTCGACTATCGACTCAAGAACGGCGACATCGTCGAGATCGTCACGACCAAGGGCGAGCACGGCCCGTCGCGCGATTGGCTCAATGTCGTCCGCACCAGCCACGCCCGGGAAAAGATCCGCCAATGGTTCAAACGCAAGGACCGCGACGAGAACATCGTCCACGGCAAGGAGTCGCTCGAGCGGGAGCTGCGGCGGCTCGCCCGGACCTCGATCAGCGCGGTGGGGTCGGACAAGATCCTCGAGGTCGCCCGCCAGTTCAACTACGACTCCGTCGACGACTTCTACGCGGCCGTCGGGTATGGCGCGGTGGGCGCCCAGACCGTGGTCATGCGGCTCGGAGTCGTCGACGACGGCCAGAGCCAGCTGCCGACCGTCGCCCCGCCCCAGCAGATCGCCCGGGCCGGCGGTGTCCGGGTCAAGGGTGTCGGCGACCTGCTCGTCCGGTTCGCGAAGTGTTGCCACCCGATCCCGGGTGACCCGATCGTCGGGTTCATCACGCGAGGCAAGGGCGTGACCGTCCATCTTCAATCGTGTCCGACCGTCGTGAACGAGCGCGAGGTCAGCCGGCTCATCGAGGTCGAGTGGGAGCCGGAGCCCTCTCAGAGTTATCCGATCGCCATCCGCGTCGAAGCCTTCGACCGGACGGGCCTGCTCAGCGACATCACCCAGGTCGTGGCCGAGAACAAGGTCAACATCGTGGCGGCGTCCGTCGGGGTCACGCCCGATCACACCGCCGTGGTGACCGCCACGCTCCAGGTCCACTCCGTCTCGCAGCTCGCCCGGGTCATGAGCCGCATCGAGAACCTCAAGGACGTCATCAACGTCCAGCGCGACCTGGGCTGAGTCCCGCCCGCCCGTTCCTCCGGTCCAGACCGCCCGCGAGGCGCTCCATCTCCGCCACGTCCAGCTTCGCGCTGCCGGCCCGGTTGATCGTGGCCGGACGACGGGAAGTGGCGATCTAGTCGAAGGACGGCCCATGACCACCGATCTGACCCTCTGGCGCGACGGCGCGACCAAGCGTGCCATCACGGACTTCGTTGCGCGGGTAACGACCGAGGGCGTCGATTTCGTCCCGCCCGACGCCCGGGTGGCCGTATTCGATAACGACGGAACGCTGTGGTGCGAGAAGCCGATGCCGGTGGAGCTCGGGCACATCCTCATGCGTCTGGCGGCGATGGCCGAGAAGGACGTGTCGTTACGCGAGCGTCAGCCGTGGCGGGCCGCGTACGACAAGGACTATGGCTGGTTGTCAGCCACGATGATCAAGCACTACCAGGGCGACGACTCCGACATGCGCACCCTCATGGGTGGCGTCATCGCGGCGTACGCAGGTCTCGACGTCGAGGCGTACGGCGCGGAAGCCCACACGTTCGTGACCAAAGGCCTTCATCCGACCCTTCAGCGGCCCTTCGCCACGCTCGGGTACGCCCCGATGGTGGAGCTGCTGCGCTACCTCGAGAGCCACGACTTCATCACGTACATCGCCTCGGGCGGGGACCGCGACTTCATGCGACCGTTCACGCCGGTCATGTACGGGATTCCGGCGGAGCGAGTCATCGGTAGTTCGAACGCCTTGAGTTTCGTCGAGGACGAGCACGGGTCGTCCATCGTCTATCAGGCGCAACCGGACACCTTCGATGATGGCGACGCCAAGCCCGTCCGCATCTGGAGCCGGGTCGGGCGACGGCCGATCCTTGCCGTTGGGAACTCCAACGGGGACGTGCCGATGCTGGCTTTTGCCGCGCACTCGTCCCGTCCCTCGCTGAGCATCCTCGTCGACCACGACGACGCGGAACGGGAGTTCGAATATCGGGCCGGCGCGGAGGAGGCGATCAGGACTGCCTCGTCGAGGGGCTGGACCGTCGTCAGCATGAAGGACGACTGGACCACGGTCTTCGCCGAGGCGCCCTCCGCGTGACGCGCGCGATCAGGCACCGCGGCGACGCGCGCCCTGCTGCCCCACCAAGGCACCCGCCTGGTCGCGCGCGACGCCGCGATCACGCGCTATCCGGTCGCCGTCATCGCCGCCTGACGCCCTAGACTCCATTCCGATGCCGACCTTCAAGGCCCCGCGGGGCACGCGCGACCTGCTGCCGCCCGAAACCGCCCTGTGGACCCGACTCGAGCGGCTCGCCGCGGACCTCGCGACCCGCTACGGCTACCGGCGCATCGAAACCCCGCTGTTCGAGCAGACCGCGGTCTTCGAACGCGGGGTCGGCGAGGTCACCGACATCATCGAGAAGGAGCTGTTCCGGATCGCGCCGCGGACCGAGGAGTCCGAGTCGTGGGCGCTCCGCCCGGAGCCCACCGCCGGGATCGCCCGAGCCTACGTCCAGCACGGGATGCAGACGTGGCCGCAGCCGGTGAAGCTCTACGAGACCGGCCCGATGTTCCGGTACGACCGGCCGCAGGCGGGTCGGTATCGGCAGTTCTGGCAGTTCGACATCGAGGCGATCGGCGACGCCGGGCCGGCTGTCGACGCGGAGATCATCGAGTTGGGGTCACGCTTCTACACCGATGCCGGGCTGACCGGCGTGGAGGTTTTGCTCAACTCGATCGGCGATCCGGCCTGCCGGCCCGCGTACGTGGCGGAGCTGACTGCCTATTACCGTGAGCGGGCCGATGCCCTGCCATCGCTCGAGCGTGATCGCCTGGAACGCAATGTCCTCCGGCTGCTCGATTCGAAGGACCCGGCCATGGCGCCGATCAATGCCGGGGCGCCGCGGATCACCGATCGCCTGTGTGAGCCCTGCCGTGACCATTTCGCCGCCGTGCGCGCCCATCTCGAAGTGCTGGGTGTGCCGTTTCGGTTGGAGCCGGGGCTCGTCCGCGGGTTGGACTACTACACGCGGACGGCGTTCGAGTACTACATCGCGGGCCGCGAGGGGCAGCAGCAGGCGCTCGGCGGCGGTGGCCGCTACGACGGGCTCATCGAGCTGATGGGCGGGCGGCCGACACCCGGGATCGGCTTCGGGATCGGGCTGGATCGACTGATCCTGGCGCTCGATGAGCAGGGCGGGGGAGCGGTACAGGACGTCGCTCCGACCGCCGTCGTCGTCGGGGCGGACCCGGACGACACCGCCACGCGCCTGCGGATCGCCACGGACCTGCGGGCGGCGGGGATCGCGGCGAGGGCGGAACTGGGGCGTCGCAAGCTCGGCAAGCAGCTCGAGTCCGCGAACCGGGACCACGCCCACTTCGCCGTGATCGTGGGTGACGAACTGACAGCCGGGGACGTCCAGCTCCGGGACCTCCCGGCCGGCACCCAGAAGGTCATCTCGCTCGATGACCTGGCGCGCGAGATCGCCCGTGCGCAGAGCGCGCATCGCCACGGTACCGACGCCGGCTGACGGCCCTCGGGCCGTCGCCCCTCCGAGCCGTCGGCGCCAGTTGACCGGGAGGCGCAGAATCTCGTTGGGCGCCGATCCCACGGGCGGCCGTGGCCGGGTGCCCAGAGCTTCGAGGGTCTCGATGCACGTCGCCGGTCCGTTCTCTGCCACCGTCCTTCGGGCGCCATCGGCGGCGGCGACCTGCACCTGCGAGCACTACGTCTACTGCGACCACGCCTGCCACCACCGGATCTGCGACCCGACCGAGAACGCCTGCGACATCGGGTTCCTGCCGGATGAGGGTGGGCTCACGATCTGGGGATGCGCGGCCTGCACGCCGGGGGAGGCCGCTCCGCACATCCTGGGTTGCGAGCTCATCGGCTGGAACGTCGCCGCCCGGCAGGACGTGCCGGCCCGGTAGGACGATGCCCGCCCCGGAGGACGTACCCGGTCCGCAGCACGCGCCCGCCTGATACCGGGCGGTTCGCGGTTCTGGGCGCGAACACCAGCCCGGGAGGCGCCACGATTCGCCGGCGCCGCCCGACCGCGCGTCGCCCGTCGCCCGTCGCCCAGCCGCTACCATGACCCGGCCATGACCGACCCCACCGCCAGCCTCGCCACGCCCTATCGCACCCACACCGCCGGGCAGCTGCGGGCCGAGGATGCGGGTTCGGATGCGCGGCTCGCGGGGTGGGTGCATCGCCGTCGCGATCACGGCCCGCTGATCTTCCTGGACCTGCGCGACCGGCACGGGATCACCCAGGTCGTCATCGACAAGGCCGATGCGCCCGAAGCCCACGCCACGGCCAGCCGCGTCCGGAGCGAGTTCGTCGTCGCCGTTCGGGGCACGGTGGCCAAACGCCTGCCCGGGACGGAGAACCCGAAGCTCCCCACCGGCGAGATCGAGCTCCAGACGACCGACATCGAGATCCTGTCCGAGGCGAAGACCCCGCCCTTCTACATCAACGAGCCAGATGCCCAGGTCGACGAGAGCCTCCGCCTGAAGTACCGCTATCTCGACATCCGGCGCCAGCCGATGGCCGATCGCCTGCTCCTCCGCAGCCGGATGGTCCAGGCCATCCGCGAGGTCCACCACGCCAATGGGTTCGTGGAGGTCGAGACGCCGACGCTCATCAAGAGCACGCCGGAGGGTGCCCGCGACTTCATCGTTCCCAGTCGCCTCCAGCCCGGCAGCATCTACGCCCTACCGCAGAGCCCGCAGCAGCTCAAGCAGCTCCTGATGGTCGCCGGCATCGACCGCTATTTCCAGATCGCCCGCTGCTACCGCGACGAGGACCTGCGCGGCGATCGCCAACCGGAGTTCACCCAGCTCGACCTCGAGATGAGCTTCATCGACGAGGAGGCCGTGATGGCCTTCATCGAGCGGATGGCCATCGAGGTCTCGCGGGCCACGACGCCGGACCGCCCGCTCCAGCAGGTCCCGTTCCCGCGCTTCACCTACGACGAGGTGATGGAGCGGTTCGGCAGCGACAAGCCGGATGTGCGGTTCGGGATGGAGCTCGTCGACCTGGCACCGGCATTGGCGCCGGCTTCGGGGTTCAAGGTCTTCGATGACGCCATCGCCCGGGGCGGCCGGGTCAAGGCCATCGTCGCCCCGGGCATGGCCACGATCACGCGCCGCGAGGTCGACGAGCTGACCGAGCGCGCCCGTCGCTTCGGCGCGAAGGGCCTCGCCTACCTCGCGCTCGAGGCGGGCGGTGAGGTGAGGAGCCCCATCGCGAAGTTCCTCTCCGACGAGAGCCAGCGTGCGATCATCGAGCGGAGCGGGGCCGGGGAGGGGGATCTCATCCTCATCGTCGCGGACAGCGCGGCGGTCACCGCGGACGTGCTGGGACGCCTCCGCGTGGAGCTCGGTGAGCGTCTCGGCCTGGCCGATTCCAACGTGCTCGCCTATGTCTGGATCAATCGATTCCCGATGTACAAATGGGATGACGAGCTGGGCCGCTGGGATGCCACCCATAACCCGTTCAGCGGCGTCGTCGCCGAGGACGAGGCACTGCTGGTGACCGCCTCGGGCGACCCGGCCAGGCCGTCGCCGGAGGACCCCGCGGGGCGGGCCCGGGCCCTCCAGTACGACCTCGCGCTCAACGGCTGGGAGCTCGGCGGTGGATCGGTGCGGATCCACCGACGCGACCTGCTCGAGCGCAGCTTCCTGCTCCAGGGCCAGACGCTCGAGGGCATGCGCGAAAAGTTCGGGGCCGTCCTCGATGCGTTCGAGTACGGCGCGCCGCCGCACGGCGGGATCGCGCTCGGCATCGATCGCTGGGCGGCGCTGCTGTCGCACCAGACGAACATCCGCGAGGTCATGGCCTTTCCCAAGACCCAGTCGGGCAGCGACCCGATGCTCGAGGCTCCGTCCGAACCCGAGCCAAAGCAGCTCGAGGAGCTCGGGCTGCGGTTCGTGGGGCTGCCACCCAAGCCGACGGCCGACTGACGGTGGCGACCGACCGGCCGGGCGTCCTGGCGGCGGGCGAGGTGTACGCCTGACCGCGGGCGCGGATAGCGGGATCCCAGCGCTGGATGCCATGGCGCGCCGGCCGCGACTCGCGGCCCTCATCGGTGCCATGTGCATCGCCTTTTCGGGCATCTTCTACAGCTACGCGGACGTGTCGCCGTCGACCGGGACCTTCTACCGCGCCGTGTTCGGGTTGCCGCTGCTCCTGCTCGTGGCCCGGGCCGAGCAGCAGCGGTATGGACCCCTCCCGGAGCGAGCCCTGCGGCTGGCGGCGATCGCCGGCATCTTCTTCGCCGGCGACCTGATGACCTGGCACTACGCCATCGAGTACGTGGGGGCGGGGCTCGCCACGGTCCTCGGCAATCTCCAGGTCCTGATCGTCGGCGTCGTCGCGTGGCTGGTCTTCGGGGAGCGGCCGTCCCGGGCGACGCTGATCGCGGTCCCCGTCGTCCTCGTCGGGGTCGTCCTGATCTCCGGGGTCGTCGGGGCCGGGGCGTACGGCGCGGATCCGGCGCTCGGGGTCGTGCTGGGGTTCGGCACGGCGCTGTGCTACGCGGCGTACCTCCTGCTGATCCGTGCCGGAGGGCGCGATCCGCGGCGGCCGGCCGGACCGGTGGCCATCGCGACGATCGGCACGGCCGTGGTGTCCGGCGTGGCCGGGCTGTTCATCGGCGATCTCGACTTCACGCCGCCGCTCGAGAGCCTCGTCTGGCTGGCGATCCTCGGGGTCACGTCGCAGTCGATCGGCTACCTGTGCATCTCGCTGGCGTTGCCGCGACTGCCCGCCGTGGTGACCTCGATCATCCTGCTCGTCCAGCCAGTCCTCACCGTCGGGCTCAGCGTGATCCTGCTCGACGAGCGGCCGTCGCCGGCCCAGCTCGCCGGTGTCGCGCTCGTCATCGGCGGGATCGCCGTCGCAACGGTGCCGCTGGCGCGCCTGCGGGACGGCCTGCGCGGCAACCGCGACGATCCAGCGATCGCCATCGAGTAGCATCCCGCCATCGATCTCCGCACGAGGTCATGCGATGGAGCCCGCGCAGGGGGCCATCCAGCCGGCGTCCGCCGTCGCGAACGATCCGACTGCAGATCCACTCGCTCGATTCCGGCGGCGCGGCCGGATCCTGTTCACGTTCCTCGCGTTCTGGTCGGTGGTCATCGGTGGCGTGGTGATCACCGCCGGCGGGGTCGATCGGCCGGGGCTCTCGGTCCTGGTCGCGGCGATCGGGCTGGTGATCGGCGTGGCGGTTGCCTGGGCACTCGTCGTGGGGCTCAACGCAGGCCGTCCGTGGGCCGACCGCGCCACGGTGATCGTGTGCGGCATCCTCGTCGCGGCGGGCGTGATCCGTTCGCTCATCCGGTTGTCCGACGGCGCCATCGACATCCCGCTGGACGCCATCGGTGCAGCGCTCGTCCTCGCGGTCCGTCCTTCAGCGTTGCCCGTGGCGCGCCCCGGCGATGGCCGGCGGATCGGCCTCGTGGTGGCCGCGACCCTGGTGAGCGCGTTCTGGCCGCTCGTCGGCGACGCCGTGGCGTCGGGGCGCCTCCTTGGCGCCGCGCCCGACGGCGTCAGCGTCCAGGTCACGGTCGACTGTTCGGCGATCGCCGCGGATCCGGCCGCACCGATCGTGGCGCGCGCGTCGTGGACCTGGACCGACGGAGAGTTGCTGTCCGGCTCGACGGACGGCTTCGTGGTCTGGTGGTCGGCAACCACCGACGCGGATCCCCCCGAGGCGAACGCGGAGACCTCCGGCGGCGTGATCGTGGACGGCGAGGTCGAGATGGCGCCTGCCGATGCCGTTTGGTCCGGCTCCGGGAGCCCGGCCGCCGCTCTGACCGACCCGTTCGAAATGGAGGGGAATGCGCGCACCTTCGGGATCGATGTCGCCCGGTCTGGCCTCGTGGACGGGCACGTCGTGCTGCCGCTGCGCCCCTTGGCACGGGAGGCTCGGCACGGTTCGGTCCGGGTCCAGGCGGGCTACGCCCACCTCGATCGCTGGCTGAAGGAGAGCGACCCGGTCGACTGCGACTGGTGATCGGCGCACCGCGAGCCCGTCACGTCCCGCTTGCCACGTGACCCCGTGATCACCCCGGGTCGGCGGATCCGTCGGCGGCCTGCGGGAACGGCGCGAGCCCTCGTCCCTCGCCAGGCACCCGCTCGTCGACGCCCTCCTCCTCGACGCCGTCGCCCCACTCGTGGGTGTGGCCAGCCGGCGGGTCCGGTGGGCCGTCGTAGGGCGGCAGCTCCGCGAACGGGGTCTCGGCGTCGTGGACGACACCCGGGTCGCCGACCTCGACGATGCGGGAGGGGACGGTGCCGGCAAGCCCCTCGATCACGTCAGGGGGCATCTGGTCGGCGGCCATGCCCCGAAGCGCGTCCAGCGATGTGATCGGCACGAGCACGGGCCAACCCGGTGCCCCGTTCCAGGCGGGCCGCAGGATCTCGCCGGACGAGACGCCATGGGCTTCGATCAGGGAGGTCACGGTCTCCGGACCGACCCACGTCATCCGCGCCGGCCACAGCAGGACCGCGCTCGTGTCGCGCACCTCGGCCAGCGCAAGCTCCGCGCCGCGGACCATCTGACCGGCCGGCCCGCCCTCGACCGGTGCGGGTGCGCCATACACGGCCTCACTCCCGACGAGCGCCGTCGCGACGGCACCACCGTCGTCCGGGGCGACGACCACGACCGGCATCGCACCACCCGACCAGGCGATGTCCACGAGGCGCCGGACACGCGGCTGACCCAGCGTTTCGGCGAGCGCGCCCTCGGCGGTGGCGGACAGGATCACGGCGGCGACGGTCATGGCGGCTCCGATGCTAGCAGGCGTTCCGTGGGACAATCGGCCGCCCCACATCGTCCGGAGACCCGCCCGCCCGTGCCCGACAGCCCGCCCCAGACCGCCGCCAAGCCCGCCGCCGCCAGCCGCCAGGACCTGCGCAACGTCGCCATCGTCGCGCACGTCGACCACGGCAAGACCACGCTCGTCGACGCGATGCTGCGCCAGACCGGCGCCTTCCGCTCCAACCAGGCCGTCGTCGACCGGGTCATGGACTCCGGCGACCTCGAGCGCGAGAAGGGCATCACGATCCTCGCCAAGCAGACGACGATCGACTACGCGGACATCCGCCTCAACATCGTCGACACGCCCGGTCACGCGGACTTCGGCGGCGAGGTCGAGCGCTCGCTGCTCATGGTCGATTCGGTGCTGCTCCTCGTCGACGCGGCCGAGGGGCCGCTGCCGCAGACCCGCTACGTGCTCCAGAAGGCGATGGCCCGGCGGCTCCCCGTCGTCGTGGCGCTCAACAAGATCGATCGCTCGGACGCGCGGCCGGCGGAGGTCCTCGACGACGTCTACGAGCTGTTCATGGATCTCGGCGCGGACGAGCACCAGATCGATTTCCCGGTCATCTACACGAACGCCAAGGCCGGCACGGCCACGACCTCCCTCGACGAACCCGGCGAGAACCTGCAACCGCTGCTCGACCTGCTCGTCGAGGTGACCCCGCCCCCGACGTACGAGCCCGAGCACCCGCTCCAGCTCCTCGTCACGAACCTGTCGGCCAACGAGTACGTCGGGCGGATGGCGGTCGGGCGGATCTGGAACGGCACGATCCGGGTCGGCCAGCGCATCGTCGTGGTCCGCGAGGAGGCCGACGACACGGCCGGGACCGTGGAGCCGGGCCGAACCGTCACCCTGACCGGCACCGTCACGAGCCTCCAGACCGCGCACGGCATCGATCGCGTCGACATCACCGAGGCCCGGCCGGGCGACATCGTCAGCGTCGCGGGGCTGCCCGAGGTGACGATCGGCGACACGCTCACCGATCCCGCCGATCCGCGGCCGCTGCCGCGGCTCGATGTCGATGCGCCGACCCTGCGCATGACCTTCGGGGTCAACACCTCGCCGCTCGCCGGGCGCGAGGGCAAGTACGTCACGAGCCGCCAGATCAAGGCCCGCCTCGAGAAGGAGGTCCTCGGCAACGTCTCGATCGAGGTCCGCCCCTCCGAGAGCGCCGAGGCGTTCGAGGTCCGCGGCCGCGGCGAGCTGCAGCTCGCCGTCCTCATCGAGCAGATGCGCCGCGAGGGCTTCGAGCTGACCGCCTCCCGCCCCGAGGTGCTGCTGCGGACCGTGGATGGCGACGTCCACGAGCCGTACGAGCGCGTCACGATCGACATCCCGCCCGACTACATCGGCGAGATCCAGGGCGCGATGGCGGGCCGCGGTGGCCGGCTCGAGCAGATGAGCACCGACACCGACGGGCGCGTCCGAATGGAGTACGTGCTGCCCGTGCGCGGCCTGATCGGGTATCGCGGCCAGCTCCTTACCGACACGCGCGGCACGGCCCTGCTGCACCAGATCGGCGAGGGCTACGGGCCGTGGGCGGGCGAGCTGACGCACCGCACGAATGGCGTGCTCGTCTCGGACCGCGCCGGCATCTCGAACGCCTACGGCCTGTTCAACCTGGAGCAGCGAGCGGAGCTGTTCCTCGGGGCGGGGGTCGAGGTCTACGAGGGCATGATCGTCGGCGAGAACAGCCGCTCGGGCGACATGGACGTCAACCCGACCAAGGAAAAGAAGCTCACCAACATCCGGACGCACTCGCACGACGAATCGCTCAGGCTCACGCCGGCCCGGCCCGATCACCCTGGAGACCGCCCTGGAGTTCATCTCCGACGACGAGCTCGTCGAGGTGACCCCGGAGTCGATCCGGCTGCGCAAGCGACTGCTCGCCAAGCACGAGCGGGAGCGTGACCGCGGCAAGGCGTTCGACGCGCAACGCGTCGCGGAGCGCGAGGCGACCGCCGCTCGCTGACGCTCGCGCCGGGGCGCGGTCGACGCCCGCGGCCTCGCCAAGCCGTGTACCGTTGTCGCCGTGACGACGCGCGACACGCGCCGGGGGGCGGTCCGCCGCCTCCTGGTCGCCGCCTCCCTCGCCATGATCGCCCTCTCGGCCTGGGTGGCAGTCCCGACCGCGGCCGCGGCCGACCGTCTGCCGAACCTCAAGGCCGAGCGCCCGACCGACTTCCGGATCGTGTTCTCGAACGGGCGGCGTCTCCTCCGTTTCACGAGCGTGGTCGTCAACGCGGGCGGTGGCCCGATGGAGGTCCTCGCCACCCGACCGAGCAGCTCGTCACCGTGGCGGGTCCGGCAGGTCATCGACAACGACACGGGCGGCCAGCGAGGGGTCGACACCGAGGCAACGTTGCGCTATGCCGGCGACGGCCATAACCACTGGCATGTCCGCCAGGTGATGGGCTATCACCTGTGGTCCTCGAAGGTGACCCGATCGGATCGAAAGGTAGGGTTCTGCTTCTTCGACACCGACCGACGCGTGCCCTCCCTCCCGCGTTCCCCGAGCAGTCCGCACTACCGCGAGTCGTGGTGTGGAGGGCGGACCGCGCTGACGTCGCGGACCGGGATCTCCGTCGGCTGGGCGGATCGGTACCAGTGGAGCCTCCCATTCCAGTTCATCGACATCACCGGACTCCCGGGCGGTGTCTACACGGTCCGGGCCGCCACCGACCCGAATGACTGGTTTCGCGAGTCGAACGAAACGGATGGCTGTGCGTTCGCCCGCGTCCGGATCGGCTCGAGCGGGTCGGCCGTGTCGGTCGTGAGCTCCGGCCGTGGGTGCATCAACGACTGGGAGAACGCGACCTTCTCGTCGTCGATCGCGTGGGCCTTCGAGGCGGGGATCACCGGCGGCTGCGAATTCGACATGTACTGCCCGGCAGAACCGGTGACACGCGCCCAGATGGCGATGTTCATCGATCGGGCCATGGAGCTCCCACCGACCGTGGTGAACTTCTTCTGGGATGACGAGGGGATCACCGGGGAGGGGAGCATCAATCGCCTTGCCGCCGCGGAGATCACCGGCGGGTGTGCGGAGCACCGCTTCTGTCCCCGCGCGAACGTGACCCGGGGGGAGATGGCGAGCTTCCTCGCTCGGGCGCTCGATCTGCCACCGGCGACCGAGCCCGACCACTTCAGCGACGATGATGGGTCGACCCATGAAGCCGCGATCGACAGCCTTGTCGAGGCAGGCATTACCGGCGGCTGCGGTCCGGGCCGCTATTGCCCGAACGCCAGCGTGACCCGTGGCCAGATGGCCGCATTCCTGTTCCGTTCATTCGCGAACCCACCACCGGAGGACTGAGCCATGCGCCGATCGCGTGCCAATCGATGGATCCGGACCCTCGCGCTGGCCCTCGGGACGGCGCTGCTCATCGGGTTGCCGCTCGCCGCGCCGGCCGCCGCGAATGACCCGGTCACGAACTCCGACGCCAACCCGGCGGCCGCAGACACCAAGGCGATCGAGCCGGCCGCCCTGACATCGGGGCAACTCTCCGTGGTGCGGGTGACCGGCGGCCTCAGCAGCCCGCTCGGTGTCACGAATGCCGGCGACGGCTCCGGCCGCCTGTTCGTCGTGCAGCGCAGCGGTCGCGTTCGCGTGGTCAGCGGCGGCAACCTGCAGTCCGGCTTCTTCCTCGACGTGGGTTCACGGATCGTCTATGGCGGTGAGCGAGGCCTCCTCGGCCTGGCCTTCCACCCGGACTTCGCGACCAACCGCTACCTATATGTCTACTACACGCGACCCGGAGGCGACATCGTCATCGCCCGGATGCAGGCCAATGCCGCCCGGACGTCCGCGAGCCTGACGACCCATCAGGTGTTGCTGGTCATCGAACACAGCCAGTACGGGAATCACAATGGCGGCGCGATGGCATTCGGACCCGATGGGTACCTGTACATCGGGACCGGCGATGGCGGGGGCTCCGGCGACCCACTGAACAACGGCCAGGACATCACTGGTGAGCTCCTTGGCAAGATCCTGCGCATCGACGTGGACGGGACCGGAGCCGGGCCGTTCGATCGGTACGGGATCCCCCCATCGAATCCGTACGTCGGTGCGACCGGCGACGATGAGATCTGGGCCTACGGCGTCCGCAACCCCTGGCGGATCAGCTTCGATTCCGAGAGCGGCGACCTGTTCATCGCCGATGTCGGCCAGGGCCGCTACGAGGAGGTCAACCGAGCCGCGGCGGGCCATCCCGGTGGCCGCAACTACGGTTGGAGCGTCATGGAGGGGACCCAGTGCTACCCAGGTGGCAGGCTGCAACAAGAGCGGCAAGGTCCTCCCGACCGCGGTCTACACGCACGCGTTCGGGTGCTCGATCACCGGCGGCCACGTCTACCGTGGCACGCATCGCGATCTCCAGGCGCTCTACGTCTTCGGTGATTTCTGCAGCGGCCGGATCTGGACGATGCCGCGCCAGGGTGGCGCGATCACGCAGCGCCGGGACACCAGCCTGTCGATCAGCTCGTTCGGCGAAAGCGAGAGCGGCGAGTTGTACCTGACCGACCTCGGGGGCGCGCTCTACCGAGTCATCGCGCCCGAGTTCAGTGACATCGCCACCTCGTCGTTCATCGATCACATCCACTGGCTGTATTACGAGGGGATCACCGGCGGCTGCGGAAGCGGCAAGTACTGCCCGAAGTCCTCGGTCACGCGGGTCCAGATGGCCCAATTCCTGGTCCGGGCGTTCAACTACCCCCCGAACAGCACGAACTACTTCGACGACGACAACGGGATCACCGGCGAGAGCTCGATCAACGCGCTCGCCGCTGCCGGCATCACGGGTGGGTGCGCGACGAGGCGCTTCTGCCCGACGGCGCGCGTGACCCGAGCGCAGATGGCCATCTTCCTCGCCAAGGCCCTGGACCTGCCCTCGGCGCCGGCCGGGGTCGACTACTTCGACGACGACGACGGCAGGACCGGCGAGTCGGCGATCAACGCGATGGCCCATGCCGGAATGACCGGTGGTTGCGCCACGCGGCGGTACTGCCCGACCGCCAATGTCACCCGCGAGCAGATGGCGGCGTTCCTCCGGCGAGCGCTCGAGACCTGATCGGCGGTACGTCCGGTCGGGGGACACACCCGCGACCGGACGTACAATCCCCGCGATGGCGATCTACCTCGACCACGCGGCGACGACCCCGCTCCGCCGCGAGGTCCTCGACGCGATGCTGCCGTACCTGACGGAGGACTTCGGGAATCCGTCGTCGGCGCATGCGTTCGGGCGGACGGCGCGGGCCGGCCTCGACGAGGCGCACGAGCGATTGGCGCGGCGCCTGAACGTCGAGCCGCGTGAGGTCGTGTTCACGTCCGGTGGCACCGAGGCGAACAACCTCGCACTCAAGGGTGCGGCGTGGGCCGGCAAGGCGCGTGGCCACCGGATCGTGACCTCGTCGGTGGAACACCACGCGGTGGGCCACACGCTGCGCTACCTCGAGAAGTTCGGGTTCGAGATCGTGGAGCTGCCGGTCGATCGGTACGGGCGGGTGGACCCGGACCAGGTCGAGGCCGCGCTGACGGATCGGACGGTCCTCGTCTCGATCATGCTGGCCAACAACGAGGTCGGCACGATCCAGCCCGTCGAGGAGATCGTGACGCGGGTGCGGAGCCGCAAGGGCGTCCTGGTGCACGTGGACGCGGTCCAGGCCGCGCCGTATCTCGAACTGGACCTGGCCGCCCTCGGGGCGGACCTCGTCTCGCTGGGGGCACACAAGTTCGAGGGTCCAAAGGGCGTCGGGGCGCTGTTCGTGCGCCACGGGACGCACATCCTCGCCCAGCAGCACGGCGGTACCCAGGAACGGCACCGGCGGGCCGGCACGGAGAATGTCGCCGGGGCCGTGGGGCTCGCGGTGGCCTACGACCTGACGAGCGAGGAACGGCCGGCGACGGTGGCCCGGCTGCGCGACGGGCGGGAGCGCCTCGGCCGGGCTGTGCTCGAAGTCGATGGCGTCGAGCTGACCGGCCACCCGACCGATCGATTGCCGGGACTGCTCTCGATCGTCGCGCGCGGCACCGACGGGTCGGCGGTCTCGCTGTCGCTCGATCTCGAGGGTATCGCCGCGTCCGTGGGCTCGGCCTGTACCACGGGCTCGACCGAGGTGAGCCACGTGCTGACCGCGATGGGCTACCCGGAGGACGAGGCGCGCGGCGCCCTGCGCCTGTCGCTCGGTCGGACGACGACGGATGCGGAGGTCGATACCGCCGTTGACGTCGTGCCGCGCGTCATCGCGTCGATGCGGGTGGGCTCAGCGACCGTCGCCACCGACCCGCTGGGGCAGGGGGTCGGGGTATGAGCCGGATCCTGGTCGCGATGTCCGGCGGCGTGGATTCGTCCGTCGCCGCGGCGCTGCTCCACGAGCAGGGCCACGAGGTCGTCGGGGTCTGGATGCGCCTCCACGACGTGGCCGATACGTACTCCGAGTTCAAGAAGAGCTGCTGCTCGCTCGACGCGGCCGACGATGCGCGGCGGGTCGCGGCCCAGCTCGACATCCCGTTCTACGTCATGAACCTGGAGCGCGAGTTCGATGCCGGCGTCCTGCAGCCGTTCCTCGACGCGTATCTCGATGGGCGGACGCCGAGTCCGTGCGTCGACTGCAACACGTACGTGAAGTTCGGGGCGTTGCTGGGTCGCGCGCGGCACCTGTACGAGTGCGAAGCGGTGGCGACGGGGCATTACGCGCGGCGGGTGGTGGGTTCGGATGGCCGGGCGCGACTGCTGCGGGCACGGGACGAGGACAAGGACCAGACCTACTTCCTGTACGGCCTGCGGGCCGAGCAGCTCGAGCACGCGCGCTTTCCGCTCGGGGAGCTGACCAAGCCCGAAGTGCGCGCGGTGGCACGCTCATTGGGTCTGGCGACGGCCGACAAGCCCGAGAGCCAGGAGATCTGTTTCGTGCCCGGTGGCGACTATCGAGACGCGCTCCGGGAGCGGGCCGGCTGGGTGCCGGAGGCCGGGCCGCTCGTTGATGTCGATGGGGCGGTGGTCGGCGAGCATCGTGGGGCGCCGGCCTATACCGTCGGGCAGCGCCAGGGGCTGGGGGTCGCCCTTGGCGAGCCGCGCTACGTGTCGCGGATCGATCCCTTGTCGAACACGATCCAGCTGGGCCGGCGCGAGGATCTCGAGACGCGCGAGTTCACCATCGAGCGGGCGTCGTTCGTGGCGCCGGTCGTGCCCGAGTCCCCGTTCCGTGCCGCGGTGCGGATCCGGCATCGGGCGGCCTTGATCGAGGCCACGGTCCGGCCGATCGGGGAGAAGCGATGGGCGATCGCTACGGACGTCCCGGTCTGGGCGGCCGCTCCCGGGCAGGCGGCGGTCCTCTACGACGGGGACGAGGTGCTCGGAGGCGGGCGGATCATGGCGCCTGCGATGGCGGCCGCAGCCATCGCGTCGGCGGCGCCGCGGTCTGCGGCCACGGACGCCGAGGAGCGCGAGCCGCTCCTCAGCCGCGCGTGAGCCTGGAGCCCTCGCTGGTCCTGTCCGTGCTGGTCGGTGCCTTTCACGCCGCGCTGTCCGTGTTCATCCGGGGCACCGCGGGGGGCCGGCTGCCGCTGCTCGTGGGCGCAGCCATCCTCGGGGCATGGACCGGGGACGCGATCTTCGCGCGGCTCGGGATCTCGATCCTGCAGCTCGGCGACTACAACCTGGTCGGCGCGTCGGTGATGGCGTGGGTCGGCATCGCGATCGTGTCGGTCGTGGCCGTACTCGGTCCGTCAGCGCAGCGGCGGGTGTGAGCGTGTCGGACGACCGTGGCACGGCCAACTTTCTGCGTGGGCTGACGATCGGCGCCATCATCGGCGCCGTCATCGCCGGATCCCGCATCTGGCGGGCCTTCAGTGGCCGCGGCCGAGGGCGTCCCGGCCGATAAACGGTCGGATCCGGCCCGGTCCCGACCCGACGGCCCGCCGGGACCGGCCAGACCCCTGAACCGGCCACCCGGACCGGCCCAGAACCCTGACAGACTCGGCTGGGAGCGGCCGAACCCTGAGCGACCCGGCATGACTTGCGTCGGAGCCACGTTATGGCCGACCCTCCGACGCCACAGCGACGGAATCGGGCCGTATCGCGACGGAACGTGCCTGGGAAGCACGTTCTGCACGGTTGGCGGTCCCAACAGCCGTCCCGAAGGGTTGCCATCGGCCATAACTTGGCTGGCGCGCAAGTCATTCATCCTTGCAGCCGATACAGCTCTCGATCTGGGCCGCGGGGTGACCCACGCAACTGGATCTGGCCCGCCCGGCCGCGATCGGACCGCCCAGGTCCGCGATCGGCCGCCCCGATTGTCATGGAGTCCCGTCCGCGGCGACGGCCCGGATCCTGGCCGACCCGACCGCGATGTGCGGCTCGGCCGCCCCGCCGCCGCCCCGCCCGCCGCGACGCGCCACCCCGTCAGGCGAGCTGGATCGCGATCTGGAACGTTGCCCGGTACACGTCCCCGTCCTGCGTGACGTCGAGGAGCGTCTGGCCACCACTCTGGTTGTAGATGCTGTCGGACTCGTTCGACTGGTCTTGCGGCCCCTTGGCGGCATAGACCCCGGACGCGTACACCTGCTGGCTCAGCGCGTCGTCGAAGAAGAGCTGGGACGTGAACTCGAACCCGGCGTCCGCATCCGGATCGGTCCGGATCTTGAAGTGGATGTGGACGGCGCGGCCCTGGTACCAGCCAGGGTAGATGGTGGTGAACGCAGCAGCGCCGGTCCCGTCCGTGCGCTGGAATCCGCGCAGGAAGTCCTGGCCCGACGCGCCATCCACGCCTGAATACACCCCGAGCGCGTCGCAATGCCAAACATCGACGATCACGCCCTCGAGCGGCGCGCACGCCTCGCCATCGACCTGTGACACCGCCCAGCCCAACTCGAGCGTAGCTCCCTCGACCGCCGTCCCGGTCGAGGTATCGACCCGGATGTCCGAGCGCTCGAGGTTCGTGTCGAGGTAATAGGGTCCCTCGGTCAGCTCAGGTACGACAACGCACGACGGGATGGCGCTGGCGACCGCCGCCGCCGTCGCGGTGGTGAGGGCGGAGGCCGTCGCGGAGGCACCGGCCGAAGCCGTCGCCCCGGCCGACGCGCCGGACGTGCCGCTCGACCCGGGAACGCAGGCCGCGATCGCGACCGCCGCCCCGGTTGCGCCGAACAAAGCCAGCACCTCGCGCCGCGACAGGATCCGCCCGATCAGTCGGTCATCGTCGTCATCGTCGATCGGGATGATGGGTCGGTCGCGCATCTCGGATCCTCCAGGGCTCGCCCGCACCGGAGCCGGCCGGGTGGTTCGTCCAGCGGTCACCGTGCGTCGGCTGCCTGAGAACCGCCTGAGACGCGCCTGCAAGCCGGGCGGTCAATGCGACCCGACGCCCCTTCGACCATGGCACGCACCGCCGGTCAGCGGCCTGGCGCCACCGAGCGAGGAGCAGCAACGCACGCAGCACCCCGCACGGGGATGCTGCGTGAGCGGGTCGTCAGCGAGACGCCGAAGCGGCCTCGGCTTCAGAGGTCTCGACGAGATCGAATTCGGGCCAAGCGCACGTCGGACACGTCCACGCCTGGTCGAAGGCACCCTTGTCGGCCGCCTCAGCAGCCGATGTCCACTGCTGGCGGGCATCGACCCCACCACATTTCTCGCATTTCCTGACGAAGGCCATGGCACCCTCCTCGTGCGGATTCGTACCCGTTGACCCTGCCCCCCGGCCGGTCCACAGCGCATCAGCGGACTGGGTAGGGGGATTGCTGGCGCCTAACAGAGCCGGGCCGCCACGGTTCGGTACCATTGCGGCCGATGCCGACCCCACCCGTCACCCTCGATCCCCGGATCGTGTCGTTGCCTGCCGCCGAGATCCGCCGGCGCTTCCTGGAGTTCTTCGCCGAGCGCGGCCACACGATCGTGCCGAGCGCCAGCCTCGTGCCGGCGGGCGACCAGACGTTGCTCTTCACCAACAGCGGGATGGTCCAGTTCAAGGACGTGCTGACCGGCGCCGAGAAGCGTTCCTATACCCGTGCCGTCGATTACCAACGCTGCCTGCGGGTCGCCGGCAAGCACAACGACTTCGAGGAGGTCGGTCGGACGCCGCGCCACCACACGCTGTTCGAGATGCTGGGCAATTGGAGCTTCGGTGACTACTTCAAACGCGACGCGATCCTCTGGGCCTGGGATTTCCTGACCCGCGACCTGGGCATCCCGGGCGAACGACTCGCGGCCACGACCTACACGACCGACGACGTCGCCCACGAGGTCTGGCAGAACGAGATCGGGCTCCCGGCAGAGCGGCTCGTGCGCTGGGGCGACTTCCCCAACGGCGACGAGAAGAACTGGTGGCGCATGGCCGACATCGGGCCGTGCGGACCATGCAGCGAGATCCATTTCGATCGCGGGGCACAGTTCAGCGAGGGCCCCGAGTGCGTGCCGGACCACAGCGAGCACTGCCCGCGCTGGCTCGAGATCTGGAACCTCGTGTTCATGGAGTTCGAACTCCATCCGGACCGTTCGCTCACACCGCTGCCGGCGCCCGGTGTCGACACGGGCCTGGGCCTGGAGCGCCTCGCCAGCGTCCTGCAGCAGGTTCCGACCAACTACGACACCGACCTCTTCACGCCGATCCATGCCCGGATGCGCGAGCTCCTGGGGCACGACCCGGACGCCTTCGAGCAGGAGCGCTTCAGCTACCAGGTGATCGCCGATCACTCGCGGGCCGTCACGTTCCTCATCGGTGATGACGTCCTTCCCGGCAATGAAGGGAGGGGCTACGTCCTGCGCCGCATCCTGCGTCGAGCCGTGCGCCACGGCCGGCTCCTGGGCCGGCGCGAGCCGTTCATGGCCGAGACGGGCTCGGTGGTGATCGACGTGATGGGCCAGGCCTTTCCGCATCTCGGCGAGAAGCGCGACCAGATCCTCTCGACCATCGACCGCGAAGAGGCGCAGTTCGCGCGCACCCTCGACGCCGGTTCGAAGCTGCTCGACGAGGCCATCCGGGCGGCCTCCGGAGCGACCGCACCGGATCGAGTCATCGGGCGTAGGCCAGAGGACCTGCCGAACGATGCCCCGGTCCTCGAGGGCGATGTCGCCTTCCGGCTCCATGACACCTACGGCTTCCCGGTCGACCTGACCGTGGAGCTCGCCGCCGAATACGGGTTCAAGGTCGACCTTGCCGGCTTCTATGATTCCCTCGCCGAGCAGCGCGATCGGAGCCGCTCCGGCAAGAAGGCCGAGCTCGCGAGACACGCCGAGCTGACCTCGCTGTACAGCGCGATCCAGGGCCGTCACGGCGACTCGGAGTTCCTCGGCTACGACACGACCTCCGCCGAGGGCCGGGTGGTCGCGATCATCCGCGACGGCATGGAGCTCGGCGAGCTCACCGGGCACGGCGAGGCCGAGATCGTCCTGGATCGCACGCCCTTCTACGCGGAAGGTGGCGGGCAGGTCGGCGACCAAGGCGCGATCCGGGAGCCGGGTGGCGGCAGCGAGCTATTCAGCGTCACCGACACCCAGAAGCCGGTCGGTGGTCTGATCGTCCACCGCGGAACGCTCCACGGTCGGGTGCGGGTGGGCGAGACCGTCGAAGCGGTCGTGGACGCGGAGCGGCGCGCCCACACGATGCGCAACCACACCGGCACGCACCTGCTCCACCGGGCGCTGCGTAATGTCGTCGGCGATCGTGCCCGTCAGGCCGGATCGCTCGTCACTCCGGACTATCTGCGCTTCGACTTCCCGTTCGACCGAGGGTTGACCGACGACGAGAAGCGCTCGATCGAAGATGAGGTCCGCGGCGTCATCCGCGATGACCGCCTCGTTACCGTCGCGTTCATGCCGATGGCCGACGCCATCGAGGCCGGCGCCGACGCCTTCTTCGACGAGAAGTACGGCGAGGTCGTGCGAACGGTCCGGGTCGAGGAGTACAGCTTCGAGCTGTGCGGCGGGACGCACTGTCGGGCCAGCGGCCAGATCGGCGGCTTCGTCATCACCGGCGAGCGGAGCATCGGTTCAGGGATGCGCCGCATCGAGGCCGTGACGGGCGTCGCCGCGGACCGCCTCACGCGCGAGCGCCTCGAGACCCTGGAGCGGGTCGCAGACGCCGTGGGTGCCCAGTCGATCGAGACCATCGAGGACCGCGTGGCCAGCCTTCAGGCCGAGCTGCGCGAAGCGCGCAGGCAGGCGACATCGGCCCCGGTCCAGCCGATCATGAACGTCCGGGAGCACATCGGCGAGGTGGACGTCCTGCTCTACGCGGTGCCGTTCGGCAACATGGAAAAGCTGAAGGCCTACGCGCGCGACCTGCGCGGCAGCAACCCGGAAACCCTGATCGCGGTAGGTCTCGACGCCGACGAGCCGCAGCTGTTCGTCAGCGTCCCCCGGAACCTCGTCGATCGGGGGTTCTCGGCCGGTGACCTCGTTCGCGCGGCCGTGACGGCGATCGACGGGAAGGGGGGCGGGAGTCCTGAGATGGCGCAGGGCAAGGGTGTCAGACGCGAGGGCTTGGCGGCGGCGCTCCAGTCGGTTCAGGAGGCGGTCCGCACCGCTGTCGAGTCGAAGGCCTGATGGCCTTCTGGCGCCGGATCTGGCAGCGCGACGGGGCGGAGAGCCTGGCGATCTGCACCGCGCTCGACATCGGGACCGAGTTCGCCAAGGCCCTGGTCTTCGAGATCGACGAGTCGGGGCTGGGGACGGTGCGGGGCGTCGGTCGCAAGCGGCAGGGCCTCGCGCACATGCAGTCGGGCACGGTCGCGGATATCGCCGCGGTCGTCGACAATTGCGCGGTGGCCCTCCAGGAGGCCGAGGAGATGGCCGGGTTCCGGCCGACGCAGGTCGTCATCGGCATCGCCGGGCGAGCTCGTCAAGGGCTTCACGACGACCCACAGCCAGGAGCGCAAGAAGCCGGATCAGCCGATCACCGAGAACGAGCTTCAGCGGCTCATCGATTCGGTCCAGCGCGAGGCTCTCCACGAGGCGGAACGGGCCATCACCTGGGAGACCGGCCTGCCGCATGTCGACGTGCGCCTCGTCCACGCCGCGGTGACCGGTGCATCGATCGATGGCTACGCGCTCACCAACCCGGTCGGGTTCCAGGGTCGTCACGTCAAGATCGGGATCTTCAACGCCTTCGCCCCACTCGTCCACCTCGGGGCGCTCCAGACCGTGGCCTCGCAGCTGGACCTCGAGCTGCTCGAGATCGTTGCCGAGCCCTATGCGGTGGCCCGCGTGCTCGGCACCGAACAGGTTCGCCAGGCGGGGGCACTGTTCGTCGATGTCGGTGGCGGGACCACGGACATCGCGCTGGTGCGCCAGGGCGGGATCGAGGGGACCCGGATGTTCGCGCTCGGTGGTCGGGCGTTCACGAAGTCCCTGGCCGACCGCCTGGACCTGCCGTTTCCGCGGGCCGAGGCGCTCAAGGTGGACTACGCCCGGGGTCTCGAGATCGAGGGTCGCGACGAGGTGGCCGGCATCGTCGGCGACGACGTCCGCGTCTGGGCAGCCGGCGTGGAACTCGTCATGGAGGAGCTGTCCGGCGGTGACCTGCTGCCGGGCCGGATCTATCTGTGTGGCGGCGGCTCGCGGCTGCCCGAGATCCCGTTGGCGCTCGCGGCCGAGGCGTTCTGGAAGCGCATGCCGTTCGCCCGGCCGCCCGAGATCACGGTGATGGCGCCCGACCAGATCGATACCGTGGTGGACGAGACCGGCCTGCTGATGGACCAGCAGGACGTGACGCCCCTCGGGCTCGCCTACCAGGCGATCGAGCTCCAGACGACCGCGGATGCGCTCGACGTCGCGCTCCGCCGCGTGCTCCGCGCGATGAAGGTCTGATCGATGGCCAGCCAGGTCATCTACCTCGACGTCGACGACGAGATCACCTCGGCGGCGGCCCGGATCCGTGGCACCGAGGCGAGTCGGGTGGCGCTCGTGCTGCCGTATGGGTCGCGCGTCGCGACGTCGCGGATCAACTTCCGGCTGCTGGCCCGCGATGCGCAGACGAACGGCAAGCGGCTGTCGGTGGTGGCCCACGACGCGGCGACCAGGGCCTTGGCGGCCTCCGCCGGATTGCCGATCTTCGGGAGTGTGACCGAGTACGAGTCCTCGCTGGAAGGGGCCGGCGTGGCCGATCCGGAGCCCGGCCCGGCGACCGCGCGCGCCGCGGCGCTCATGGCAGCAGCCGAGCGAGACGATGCCGGCCCGATCGAGGGTGCGCTGGTGAGCGAGACCGTCGCGACGCCGCGGCACGACCGGGGGCCGAGTGAACCCGCGGCCGCGTCGGAGGCGAGCAAGCCCGCGCCGGCGACCGCCGCGACCGCGGCCGCCGCGACCGCCGCTGTGACTGCCGCCGGGGCGACCACCGCTTCTGTGGGTCCCGCTGGATCGACCGCCGCCGTGCGGCACCCGACCCGTGCGCCCGCCGGGATCCCCGCCGCGCGGGTCGTGGCGGACAACCCCGATCGCCCACCGGCGGATCTCGACCGTCCGGCGCCAACCGGTCGGGCCCGCCCGACCGCCCCGGCCTGGCGTCCAGCGATCGGTCGGACCCCGGTCGCCGTGGGCGCCGCGGTCCTCGGCCTTGCCCTGGTGGTCACGGCCGTGGGTGCCTTCCTGTTGCTGCCGACTGCCACGGCCACCATCACCCCGCGGACCGAGACCATCGGCCCGATCTCGATGCGGATCCGTGCGGACCCGACGGCCACGGAACCCGATCTCGCGAATGCGGTCGTTCCCGCCGAGCGCATCACGATCCCGCTGGAGGCCAGCGACACGTTCCCGGCTACGGGCAAGCGGATCGAGGAGGCCAGGGCGTCCGGGCGCGTCACCTTCCAGAGCTACAACCCCGTTTCCTCCAACACGATCGAAAAGGGCAGCATCATCTCGACCGAAGGCGGCATCCGATTCCGGACCGTCAGGGAGATCACGATCCCGGCCGCCGAGTTGATCTTCGGCACGCCCGTCGAGGTCAAGCCGTCCTCCGAGTCCGTCGACGTGACGGCGATCGAGGCGGGGACGGAGGGGAACGTGCCGGTCAACGCGATCACCGTGGTGCCGCGCAACGAGGATCCAGACCTCACGAAGGTCCGCAACCGCGAGGCCACGGCCGGCGGCAAGCACGACGAGTTCCCGCGGATCCGGCAGGAGGACGTCGACGCCGCCGTGGCCGCGCTGACCAAGGAGCTGTCGGCGGCCTTCGAGGACCAGCTTCTGGACCCGGCTCTCCCCGGCGACACCGGCACGGTCTTCCCCGCGACGAAGAGCCTGGGCGATCCCGTCTTCGCGGAGGATCCGGCGAAGCTCGTCGGCCAGGAAAAGGAGACCTTCGAGCTCGCTGCCTCGTCGGAGGGCTCGGTGGTCGCCGTCGACACCGCGCCGGTCCAGGAAGTGGCCGAGGCCAAGATCGTGTCGAGTGTCGAGCCCGGTTTCGAGCTCATCGAGGGATCCGGCCTGGTCGAGGACGCTCCCGCCGAGATCTCCGGCGGCGAGATCACGTTCCCGGTCGTCGTCACGGCCGAACAGGTCCTCGTGCTCGATCCGGGCGTGATCGAAGCCGAGATCATGGGCAAGACCCTCCCCGAGGCGCGCGCGATCCTGGCGACCTACGGCGAGGCGGATCTCTCGGTCTGGCCGGACTGGGTCGGCACGATCCCGACTCTCGATTCGCGGGTCGAGATCGCCACGACCGGGCCGATCGGCTCGGAGGCGCCCGAACCATCGCCGGTGGCCTCGCCATGAACGCCGCGCTCGGTATCGATCTTGGCGAACGGCGGATCGGGATCGCGATCGCCGACCGCACGGACGCCGGTGCGCGACCGTTGATCACGCTGCGCCGCGGCAAACACGTGGACGCGGACGTCAAGGCGCTTGATGAGCTGATCGCGGCCCACGATATCGACGAGCTCGTCGTCGGCCTGCCGATCGACGCCGCAGGGCACGAGGGCACCCAGGCCCAGCTCACGCGAGCCTGGGTGCGCGACATCGAGGCTCGTTTAGGCGACCATGTCACGATCACCCTGCGGGACGAGCGACTCAGCAGCCACGTGGCGGAGAGCCGGCTCGGACCGATGAAGCGGGGCCGGTCCGGGGGTCCGCCCTCGAAGCACCAGCGCGATACCTACCGCGCGCGGGTGGACCGGGAGGCCGCCGCGATCATCCTGCAAGATGAACTCGACACGCGCCGCGGTTCGGGGGCGACCGCGGCAGAACCCCCAACGACGATGGAGACGCCCTCATGACACTCCGCTCGGGCGGACGCCCGCGCGACCAGCGCCAGCCACAGCCCCACGCCCGCAAGTTCGAGCCGGATGCCTACGCGACCGATTACGTCCCCGAGGCGTACGAGCCGTCGCGCCGCTACGGCAATGGCGGCAATGGGGGACGTCGCGGCGGCCGCGGCGGGGGCGGCCTCCTCGGTGTCGTCAAGTTCCTGCTCTTCGCGCTGATCCTGGCCGGGCTGGTGCTGGTCGTCTCCCTGACCGCCCTGCGCCCGCTCGTGAACTCCGCGATCCTGGCCTGGGCCGCGGACAGCCCGGCGGCGCTCAACCTGCCGTTCGTGGCAGACCTCGTGCGCGAGGATCTCGGCACGGCACTCACCCAGCCGGTGTCGGACGACCCGGCGCAGGTGGAGTTCGTCGTGGAAGAGGGCGACACCGCGTCGACGATCGCGACGCGACTCCAGGAAGACGGCCTCATCCGCGACGCCCGGGCGTTCGTGTTCATCGCCAGCGATCGTGAATTGACCGGCGACCTCCAGGTAGGCTCGTTCGTCCTGCGGAAGAACATGACGCCCGACCAGGTGGTCAGCGCCCTGCTGGCCCCGCCGCCCAACCCGTTCGTGGAGATCGCGCTGCGGACCGGGCTGCGTCTCGAGCAGATCACGGCCAAGCTCCAGACCCTGCCAGAGCTCGAGATGGACCCGCGCGAGTTCTACGAGCTCACCAAGGAGCCACCGGCCGCGTTGATCGCCGACTACCCGTGGCTCGAGAAGGTGCTCCAGGACGCCCCGGAGGGCTTCACGCCCTCGCTCGAGGGCTTCCTCTGGCCCGATACCTACCGGGTCCTGCCCGACACGACACCCGAGGAGCTGGTCCGGCTCATGCTCGACGGCTTCATCGCGGCGGTCGGGGAGGACAAGCTGAAGGTCCCCGATGACCGCGGCCTGACGTTCTATGAGGTGCTGTCGCTGGCGTCGATCGTGGAACGCGAGGCGGTGCTCGACGAGGAGAGGCCGCTCATCGCGGGGGTCTACCAGAACCGCCTGGACGGCATCCCCGGGATCAAGAACAAGATCTTCAACGCCGACCCGACGGTGATCTACGCGGTCGACACCGTGAACCTCGCCAAGTTGGAGTTCGAGCGGTGGCAGGAGTACGTCTTCTGGAAGGTGCCCGAGGGCGTCGGCCTCCGCGACGTCGTGCTCCCCGAGGAGCTGCTCGGCTTCCAGACGTACACCCAGCCGGGCCTCATCCCGGGACCGATCGTGACCCCGACCCTTGCGTCGATCGATGCCGCGCTGCATCCGGACACGGCGGACAAGTACATCTACTTCCTGGCGATCCCGGACGGCGGCGGAGCGCATGCGTTCGCCAAGAACAAGACCGAACACGACGAGAACCGCAGGAAGTACGGCTACATCCAGTGACGCCCGGGCGTCCGAGCTGGCCGGACCCCGCCGACTTCGCGGCGCCGCCTGACACCCGGCGGCTCGCCGGCTGGCTCGAGGCCGATCGCGCGGCTCGCCCCGCGCGGCTCGCGCGTCTCCGCTCGCGCTTTGCCGAGGCGGCGATCGACGCCTACTTCGGCGTCCGCCGCGAGCACATGCGCTACCTGAGCGGGTTCACGCTGGGCGAGGGTGAGGAGAAGGTGGCCGGCAACTCCGGGCAGTTCCTGGTGTCGGGCGACGAGGTCGTGGTGCTCGCGGATTCGCGCTACACGATCCAGGCCCGACGGGAAGCCCCAGAGACGCGGCTCGTCGAAGCGTACGGCAATCTGCCCGAGCGCTGGCCGGGGATCGTCGCGTCGCTGGGCGCGCGCCGGGTCGGCGTGGAGGCCGGCTTCGTGTCGCATGCCCTCTGGAAACGGCTCGCCGCCGCGGCGCCGGACGTGGAGCTCATCCCCATCGAGGGCTGGATCGAGGCGGACCGGGCGGTCAAGGAGCCCGCGGAACTGGAACGCATCGCGGCGGCCAGTGCGGTGGCCGACCGCGCGCTCGCCACGCTCCTGCCGGAGATCCGGCCCGGGATCACGGAGGCGACATTGGCGCTCCGCCTCGAGTGGCTGATGCGGACCGGGGGCGCGGAGGCGCTCGCGTTCGACGTGACCTGCCTGTCGGGACCCGAGGCCGCCCTGCCGCACGGCGCGCCGGGCGACCGACCCGTGCTGGAGGGGTCGGTGCTGCTGTTCGACTTCGGTGCGCAGGTCGGCGGGTATCGGAGCGACATGACCCGGACCCTGTTCGTGGGGACGCCGTCGGCCCGGGACCTGGAGGTCTACGAGCTCGTGGCCCGCGCACAGGCGGCCGCCATCACGGCTCTCGAGACGGCCGTGCAACGGGGAGGGGACCTGCCGAGCGGCCGGGCCGTGGACGCCGTCGCGCGTGCCGTTATCGTCTCCGCCGGACACGGCGACCACTTCGGTCACGGCACCGGCCATGGGATCGGCCTCGCGACCCATGAGGCACCGTCACTCGGCAAGACCGCGGCCGAAACGCCCCTGCCGAGCCCGACCGTCTTCTCCATCGAGCCCGGCGTCTACCTCGACGGCGAGATGGGCGTCCGGATCGAGGACCTCATCGCCCTGGATGCCGCAGCCGGTCGAGTCGAGCGCCTGACGCAGTTCCCGCGCGAGGTCCTCGTCGTCGGCACCGGCTGACCCCATCAGGTCGGCCCCCACTGAGCGCCTGGCGCGCTCCGCACGGGGCGCGCGAGTCGTCGCGTGACAGGCGACAGATCAGGTTCGAAGGACTCGACGCAGTCCGCATTCGGCCGCCAAACGACCGCCTCGGCCTCATTCGTCGCTTACCGGTCGACGATTCGATCCGGCGTGGCGGCGCGCACGAGCTTCGAATGTGTCGCCCGCCACACGACAAGGTTCGACGCGACGGACCCCGCAGGGTCGACGCCACCGCCAGCTGTTCGGCGGGCACCGACCCGTTCGGCGGGACCGAGTCGTTCGGCCGGCTTTGCCCCTAGGAGGTCACCGGCCGTTCCCGGCAGTCGACCGTCGGTCATGCGAGCCCTCGCGGTCCGTCAAGAGCGTGGCAAGTCGCTCGAGCCGGCGCTTCCAGGCGGTCCGCTTGGCCTCGATGTCCGCGGCGTCGGCGAGCCGCTCGTGGGTGACGGTCACCGTCGCCCGGTCGTCGCCGCGCGGGTCGATGGCGATGGCGACCTGCGTGCCGTCGGCTGGCACATCGAACGTCGCCGACCGGCCGATCGGTCCGGCGCGGCGCCGCGACCCGAGGTCCCCGGGCTCGAGCCAGCGCGCCCGCCGGCGGGCCTCCAGGATGGCCGGCCAGACGTCCGTTGGCGGTGCCGCGATCGTCTTCGAGATGCTGACCTCGAACCCGCGTGTCGTCTGGTGGATCGCGCGCAGGCCGCGGGCTCGCTCGTAGCCGACGGTCACCGACTGTGCCCACCAGCCATCGACGCCGCGATCCTCGCGAAGGAACCGGGCCATCTCCGTGTGCGATCGATCCGCAGCGCCCCAGGCGTCGAGGATCCGGAACCAGTCGTCCCATCCGGCCCCAGTCCCCTTGGCGATGGTCTCCTCGGACATGCCGGGGTCGGCCACGCGCGGCGGCAGGTCCGGTGGATCGATCGCGGTTTCGTCGGCGACGATGTGTCGTCGAGCGGCGGCGTAGCGCTCGCCGGTCTTCGTCATCCGGGTCCGGACGGCGCGCTTGCGCGCCTTGTCGGTCGTCATCGTGTGCTCCTCGTTCCGACCAGCGACCCGAGGACCCACGCTCCCGAGCCACCGATCGTGGCACACGGTCCGATCACCTCGAGGCGGAGCCCCTTTGCCTCCACGGGCCGGCGGCGTGAGCGCCGGGACGGAGGTGCGGCGTGAGGAACGCCAAATCGGATGCTACGCCCCAGGATCCCGCTTGTCGCCTCGGGAGCGACAGAACCGGCAAACGTGTTCGGATCGCGCCGCATCTGGCCGCGGATCGCACGCCTCGGGGCCGGCTCGTCGCTTGCCAGGCGACGGTTCGAGTCGACGGCGTCCTTGGAACCAGCTTCGACCCTAATCTGTCGCCTCGCACGCGACATCGGTTCGCGACACGGGCAGGACCCTCGTGGCGGCTCCGAGTGAGATGATGCCCCCAACGACGAAAGCGGTGTTGAGGGGTGAATGATGCGGCGGGGGATCGCGATCGCGCTCCTGGTGCTTGCGGTGGCGGCATGCGAGCAGGGGCTCGAGTCGCAGGAACCGATCGGCGAGCCGCGCATCGACTGCATCGGGGTGCCGCCCCAGCAATGCCAGGATGCCCTGAACCAGGCTCGCGACGCCGCTTCGGCGCCGCTCGTCGAACTCGTCGTGCGCTGCTCCGTTCCCGTGTGCACGTTCCAGCAGGGCGAGACGCAGGTACAGGCCCGCTACGCCGATGGCTCGGTGGGGACATGGGGCTCGGGTTGGAGTGGGCCCATGCCGGCAGCGCCGGTTCAGCCGGGCTTCGGGGAGCCCGTCGGGCCGCTGCCCGTCCAGCCCTCGTGTCTCGGTGTCGCGCAGCAAGTGTGTCTCGACATGGCGTCGTCGGCGATCAGCGAGCTGCCGCCCGGAAGCCCCGCGGTCACATCGATCACCGTCCGTTGCAAGGCCGTCTGCACGCCGACCAAGGCTGAGGGCGACACGATCGTCCTGTTCGCGAACGGCACGTCGTCGAACACCGGCTGGGCCTACGAATCGCTCGGCGGCTGACGGCCCTCAGCCCCGGCCGATCGACGCGAGCGTCGCGTCGAGCGCGTCCGCGAAGATCGGCACCTCGGCGGTGGTGAACGCGAGCGGCGGCCGGACCTTGAGGACGTTGCCGGCCCGGCCGGTCGTGCCGACGAGGACGCCGCGCTCGCGCAGGCCCTCCTTGACCGCCGACGCGGTCGCGCGCATCGCGCGAACTCGACGCCGATGGCCAGGCCCGCGCCGCGGACGTCGGCGATGGCCGGATGACGCGGTCGCGATCTCGCGGATCGCCGCGCGCAGCGCCTCGCCGGTCACGGTCACGCGCTCGAGGACGCGCTCGTCGTCGAGGACGTCCAGCACGGCGTTCGCCGCGGCCGCCGACACCGGGTTGCCGCCGAACGTGCTGAAGAACACGGTCTCGTCGGCGAAGGCCCGGGCGATCTCGCGACGCGCGTGATGACCGCCCCGACCGGGAAGCCGTTGCCCATCGGCTTGCCGAGCGTGACGAGGTCCGGCGTGATCCCGTAGCGCTGGAACGACCACATGGCGTCGCCGGTCCGGCCGTGGCCGCCCTGGACCTCGTCGGCGATCCACAGGCCGCCGGCCGCGTGCGCCTGATCGACCCAGCTCCGCACGAGCGCGGGTCGGGCGGTCGCGAAGCCGTCGCTCGTGAGCACGCCGTCGAGGATGGTGGCGGCCGGGGCCAGGCCCGCCGACTGCGAGTCGACCGAGTGCCGCCTCGAACGACGACGGTCGGTGTGCAGTCCCGCGGAGCTCGTCCGGGACCTGCCACGTCTCGACCCACGCCGGGCCGCTCGCCCGCGCGGCCACATCTCGGGCGACAGCGCGGCGATCGCCTCGGAGATGCCGTGGTACGCGAAGTCGGTGCACAGACCGCCGCGGCTGGCCCGTGAAGGTCGTGGCGAGGCGCCACGCCAGGTCGTTCGCCTCGGAGCCGGAATTGACGAAGAAGACCGTATCGAGCCCGGGCGGGCAGGTCGCGACCAGGCGCTCGGCGAGCTCGATGGCGCCCTCGTGCAGGTAGCGCAGGTTCGTGTTCAGCCGGCGCGCCTGGCGGGCGATCGCCTCGGTCGACGCGCGGATGGCCGTGGCCGACGCACGGGACGTTGTTGTAGGCATCGAGGTAGCGCCGGCCGTCGACGTCGGTCATCCAGACGCCCTGGGCGCTGGCCATCTGGATCGGCTGCTCGTAGGTCAGTGGTTCGAGGGCGGGCCCAAGGACGCCGTTCGCGCCGATCGATGAGATGCGCCCGGCCGCGTCGCTGCCGCCGGCACGTCGGCGCCGAACCGTCGCGCGACCTCGTCCCAGCCGACGTCGAGCAGGGTCTCGATCGTCCGCGCGACGGCGTCGTTGTAGCGCTCGGCGAAGGCCGCGTCCTCGAGGCCCGCGGGCCGAGCGCCACGACGAGATCGTGATCGTCACCGCGGCCCGCGTCGCGAGGACCTCGCCCATCAGCCGCAGCTCGAGCGGCTCGAGCGGGGTGACGCGCTGGTAGCCGTCGAGGACGAGCCGGGCGACCCGGAACAGCTCGTCCGGCGCCGCGGTCGATGAGCAGCGAGTCGAGCGACGACTGGCGAGATCGACGATCAGCGCCGAGTGGCTCATGTCGCCGAAGTCGACGATGCCGGTGATCCGCCCCGCGTCGTCGGTCAGGGCGTTGTCGGTCGTCAGGTCGCCGTGGACGACCTGCGCGCGGAGCGACGGCCAGGCCGGCGCGACGACCTCGTCGTATCGATCGAGGACGCGCTCGACGAGGGCGCGATGCCGCGGGTCGCGGATGGCGCCGATCAGCGTCCGCGTCCGGGACGCGTGCTGGACGTCCCAGAGCATCGTGCGCTGCGGCCGCCGGGTGGAAGAAGCCACGAAGGGCGCGGCCGAGCCGCGCGGTGGTCTCGCCCCAGCCGCCGAGCGCGGCGTCGGACAGCTCGCGCGGGTCGATCCGACCGCGCCCGGGCAGCACGTCGTACAGGCGCACGTGGTGGGCGCCGTCGGCGCGGTCGACGGTGGCGCGCCGGGTCGCTGCGGCGTCGCCGGTCGCGCCCGGGACCACCCACGGCAGGGCGAGCGGCAGCTCCGGGTCGACCCGCGCCGCGTGGAGGACGGCGAGGGCCTCCATGTCGAGCGTGGCCGGGATCCTCGGCCGCGTTGGACACCTTGGCCACCGCCAACGACGCGTCCGTCGGCGTCGAGCAGGAGGAACGTCCGGTCGCGCTCGCTGCCCGAGATCGCGCGCGGCGGCCGCCGACAGCCCGAAGGTCGGCTTCGACGATGTCGAGCAGCTCGTGCTCGTCGAGATCGGGCGGTGATGCCGCGAGGACGGCGTCGAAGTCGGTCGGGACGCTCATCGTGGGGCCGGCGGCTTGGTCGTCCATCGTCCGCAGATGGTAGCCCGACGGTGGGAGGCTAGAATGAGCGCCTTCACCCACCCGCCTCGTGGCCCTTCGGCCCGTGCGCCGCGGTCCGAGCCCAGGAGCCCACCCCGACATGATCAGCACCGGCGAACTCAAGAAGGGCGTCGCCATCGAGCTCGACGGCGAGCTGTGGCAGATCCTCGACTACCACCACATCAAGATGGGTCGAGGCTCCGCCCAGGTCCGCATCACGCTGCGCAACATCAAGCGCGGCCAGACCGTGGAGCGCTCGTTCCAGGCCGGGACGAAGTGGCCGCGCGCGTCGATGGAGAAGCGGCCCGTCCAGTTCCTGTACCGCGACGACGACGACTTCCACTTCATGGACACCGACACGTACGACCAGTTCGTGATCCGAGGCGATCAGCTCGGCGAGACGGCGCAGTACCTCAAGGACGGCATGACGCTCGACCGCACGAGCTACCAGGGCGAGACGATCGGCGTGGAGCTGCCGGTCACCGTGGACCTGAAGGTCGTCGATACGGAGCCCGGGTTCGCGGGCGACACGCAGTCGGGCGCCCGCAAGCCGGCCACGACCGAGACGGGCCTCGTCGTCCAGGTGCCGATCTTCGTCGAGACCGGCGACACGATCCGCATCGACACCCGGACCGGGGAGTACCAGACCCGGGTCTGAGGACCGGGCGCAGCGGGATGGGCGAACGCGGCGGGATCGAAACGCTATTCGACGGCGACGACCGCTGGCGATCCGTCCAGATGGGGTTCGGGTGAGCGGACGCGACGGCGGGCCGCCGGACTGGGCGCTGCCGGGCTGGGACGCGATCGACGACGACACGGCGGAGCCGCCGGCGGGATCCGGGCGGCGGGTGATCGGCGAGCCGACTGCCGTCGCGGGTCGGCCCGGTTCGGCCGGTCTCGGCGGTCCGGGTGTGCCGGGTTCCGCGGGTCCCGCCGGCGCGGGGGCACCCGGCACGTTCGGGGTCCGGATCCTCGCCGTCAGCGAAGTCACCCGCGCGGTCCGCGGCGGCGATCCGCCAGGATCCGCGGCTCGTCGACCTGTGGGTCGAGGGTGAGATCGGGCGGGTCACGGTGTCGTCGGCCGGGCACGCGTACTTCGCGCTCAAGGACGAGCGCAACCAGCTCCAATGCGTCTGGTTCCGCGACGACCGGGTCCGATCCGCGTTCCAGGCGCAGGCCGGGTTGCGCGTCGTCGTCCACGGCCGGATCGACCTGTACGAACCGACCGGTGCGATGCAGCTGTACGTCGACTCGATCCAGCCGGCGGGGTTCGGCGACCTCGCGCTCCGGTTCGAGGCGCTCAAGGCGCGGCTGGCGGCCGAGGGGCTGTTCGAAACGGCCCGCAAGCGGCCGCTCCCGGTCCGGCCGCGCACGATCGCCGTCATCACCAGCCCGACGGGCGCCGTGTGGCGCGACATCAGTCACGTGCTGGCCCGGCGCTGGCCGCTGGTCCAGGTCGTGCTCGTCGCGGCCCGCGTGCAGGGGGAGGGGGCGCCGGCGAGCATCGTGACCGCGTTCCGCCGCCTGGAACGCTACGCGGTGGCCTGCCGCGAGGCGGGCCGGCCGGCCGATGCCCCCGCGCTGACGATCCTGGCCCGGGGCGGCGGCTCGCTGGAGGACCTTTGGGCGTTCAACGACGAGCGCGTGGTCCGGGCCGTCGTCGCGCACACGATGCCGGTCGTCTGCGGGGTCGGGCACGAGGTGGACGTGACGCTGGCCGATTTCGCGGCCGATGTCCGGGCGCCCACCCCGTCCGCGGCCGCGGAGATCGTGGTGCCCGATCGACTCGAGATGGCGGGCGCCCTGCGTCGCGCGGCGGACCGCCTGGGGGCCGCCACCGAACGACGTCTTGCCGCGGCCGCGCGCGATCTCGTGGTCGAGCGACGGGCCCTGGACCGGGTGAGCCCCGCCGCCCGGCTCGCTGCGGCGAGAGAGCAGGTCGGCCTGCTGTTCGACCGGGCGACCCGCGCCGTGACGGCCCGACTCGCCCGCGAGCGCCTGCAGCTGGACGCGGCTGCCGCGGCCCTGCCTCGACACTCGGCCGCGCGACTTGCGGCGGCCAGGTCGGCGCTTGACGCCTCAGCCGCGGCGCTGCCGCGCTACACCGCGACTCGTGTCGCCGCCGCCCGGTCCGCGCTGGATGCGTCCGCGGCGGCGCTTGCCGTCCTCGGTCCGGCCGCGACGCTGGAACGTGGCTATGCCATCGTCCGGCGGACATCGGACGCTTCGATCGTCCGTGAGCCCTCGGCCGCCCCGGCCGGGACCGGGCTGTCGATCCGGGTGGCGCACGGTGAGATCGCCGCGACCGTCGACGGCGAGCGGACGAAGCCATGATCGAGCCGTTGGTGCTGTTCGCGATCGCCGTGGCGGCCTTCGCCATCGGCGGGGTCGCCGTCGGTATGCTTGTCGCCCCACGCCTCGATCGGCTGACCACCCCCAAGGATGAGGACGACGGTGACGGAGACGACTGAGACCGCGCCGCCGATCGCCGAGCTGAGCTTCGATGACGCGCTGGCCGAGCTCCAGCGGACGATCGCCGAGCTCGAGAGCGGCGGTCAGCCGCTGGAACGGACCTTGGCGCTCCACGAGCGCGGTGCGGCCCTGCTCGAACACTGCGAGACGCTCCTGCGCAGCGCCGAGCTCCGGATGCGCCAACTCGTGGCGAAGCCGGGCGGCCTCGAGACCGTCGAGGTCACCGCCGAGGCAACGATCGACGAGGCGTAACCGGCAGGCGTTCCAACTCGAGCCGCGCGTCCGTCCAACGTTCCGACGCCACCGCCCAGACCGGAAACGTGCTCCGGAGCGGTATCAACTATCATCTCGGGTGCCCGCCGACGGCCATCGACCGGGACCCGCGGTAGACTCCCGCGGGTACAGCACAGGAGCCTCTTCCCACCTTGTCCATCCTTTCCGACCTCCAGGGTCCCGCCGACCTGCGCGGTCTGTCCGAGCGTGACCTCACGACGCTTGCTGCCGACATCCGCGAGACGATCATCCACACCGTCGCGGACACCGGCGGCCACCTCGGCTCGTCGCTGGGCGTCGTCGAGCTGACGATCGCCCTCCATCGACTGCTCGAGTCGCCGCGTGACCGGATCGTCTGGGACACCGGCCATCAGGCCTACCCGCACAAGCTGCTGACCGGCCGGCTCGAGCGGTTTCGGACCCTGCGCTCGCTCGACGGCGTCGGCGGGTTCCCGCGGCGGAGCGAATCGCCGCACGACGTGTTCGACGGCGGGCACGCCGGGACCGGCCTCTCGATCGCTGAGGGTCTCGCCGAGGCGCGCGATCTGCGCCACGGCATGGAGCGCATCGCGGTCGTGGTCGGCGACGCGGCGCTGATGAGCGGTCTGTCGCTCGAGGCGCTCAACGACATCGGTCAGCGGCAGACCCAGATGCTCATCGTGGTCAACGACAACGAGATGTCGATCAGCCCGACCGTCGGGGCGTTCTCGAAGTACCTTTCGCAGATCAAGCTGTCGACGGCGTGGCGGCAGAGCAAGAGCGCCTACGACCGAACGGTCGAGCGTATCCCCGTGCTCGGACCGCACATCCTGGAGCTGTCCAAGCGCCTGCGGGCGTCGGTCGTGCGGTTCGCCCAGCCCGGCCAGCTGTTCGAGGATCTCGGGATCACCTACATCGGCGTCGTCCCGGGGCATGACCAGCGGGCCCTGCTCGAGACGCTGAGCGCGGCGCTCGCGCTGCCGGGACCGACGATCGTCCACGTTCGAACCCAGAAGGGCCGCGGGTTCCGGCCGGCGATCGAGGACCAGGTCTCGTTCCATGGTGCGGCCCTGCCACCGATGACGCTCACGCCGGGCACGGACGCGTACGACGGCGTCAAGACGAGCGTGGCGCCCGTCGCGATGCCGACCGAATCGATGGCCGATGACGCCGCCGCGCCGACCCCTGAGCCAGCGGCGCCGAAGAAGCATCCCAACTACACCGCGGTCTTCTCCGCCGAGTTGATCGAGGCGGCCCGGACGGACCGCCGGATCGTGGGGATCACGGCCGGGATGCCGACCGGGACCGGGATGGCCAAATTCGCCGAGGTGTTCCCCAGTCGGGTCTTCGACGTCGGGATCGCCGAGCAGCACGCGGTCACGCTCGCGACCGGTCTTGCGATGGGCGGCATGCGCCCGGTCGTTGCGCTGTACTCGACGTTCCTCCAGCGCGCGTTCGACCAGACGGTGCACGACGTGTGCCAGAACGACCAGCCCGTGTTGATCGCGGTAGACCGCGCCGGGTTGGTCGGGGAGGACGGCACGAGCCACCAGGGCATGTTCACCCTGACCGCCCAGCGCCAGCTGCCCAATCTCGTCATCGCCTCGCCCAAGGACGAGCAAGAGCTGCGCTCGCTGTTGCGGACCGCGCTGGCGCAGGATCGACCGTTCGCGCTGCACTACCCGCGCGATGCGGGGTTCGGGCTGGCGGCGGTGGACCCGGTGGTGCTGTCGGTGGGGCAGGCGGAGACCCTGCGTGAGGGCCGAGACCTCCTGTTCGTGGGGTTCGGGCCGATCGTGGCGCGCGCGCTCGAGGCGGCCACGACCCTGGAGGGCGAGGGGTGGTCTGTCGGCGTGATCAACGCCCGGTTCGCCAAGCCGCTCGATCGACAACTGATCCTGGACGCGGCACGTGGCAAGCGGCTCGTGGTCACGTTCGAGGAGAGCGTGACGACCGGTGGCTTCGGCAGCGGCGTGCTGGAGCTGTTCGAGGAGGCCCGCCTGGCCGATCCGTCGTACCGCGACGTTCCGGTCCGGATCGTGGGCATTCCGGGCGACCGCTTCGTGGACCACGGCTCCGTCGCGGATCTTCGCCGCGTCCTGCGCCTGGACGCTCCGGGCCTCGCCGACCAGGTCCGTGAGACGCTCGCGGCGATGCAGGCGACACCGGGTCGGTCCGGTTCTGAGGTCGCCGCCGGCTGACGCGATGCCGGCCGGCGGGTCCGAGTCCACCCCGAGTCGACCACCAGTCGCGGGTCCGGACGTCGGCGTCCACGATCCGGTTTGTCGCCTGAGGGACGACACATCGGGGTCGAACCGAGCCATAGTCCACCTCGAGCCGCGTTGTGCCGGGATCTGTCGCCTGGGGAACGACACATCGGGGTCGAACCGGGCCATAGCCCAGCCCGAGCTCGCGTCGTGCCGGGATCTGTCGCCTGAGGAACGACACATCGGGGTCGAACTCGCGGCGTCATCGGGACCCTGCCGACCCCGACGCTCGCGTTCGTGCCGGGATCTGTCGCCTGAGGAACGACACTCGACGATGCGACACGCGGAGCCCGAGACATGGATCCGCGGGCGCCGAGGGAGCCCGCGATCGGTACCCGGCCTTGATCGGCCCGCCGGCCTCATCGACCGAGCGCAACACCGCGTGGCGGACGGTCCAGGATCTCGGCGCGCCCGCTGTCGACGCGTGCCCAGATCATCCCGTTTCCGGGCCACGGGGCTTCCGCGGTCGTAAGCGCCCTGAACACCGTCGTTGCACCTCGCGGGATAGGCGGTGGCCAGCGTGGCGGCGTATTGACGAGCGATCTCGCGCGTCGCGACGGTCGACCGCAACACCAGCAATCGGGACACCGATCGACCCTCGCCTGATGGACCGACTCCGCGGGACTGCACAGCGAACGCGTCGGCCTTCTCCGCGCTCCAGCGTATCTGCTGCTCCAGGCGAGGGAGCTGAGACTGGAGCTCGGAGGCGACGCTTGTCGGACTTCGTTCGTCAGCGAACACGGCGTCGATGACACCGCGTGCCGGGGTGGTCACGGCCACCTCGAGCCGTACGTGCCACCTGGGATCGACGACGTGCAGGAGGGCCTCGAGCATCGGCGCCTGGAACCGGTCGAGGAGGCGTGGACCTACGCCGGTGAAGTACCGGAGGCTCAGGTCGGCGCCGAGCGGAACACCGATCGCGATGAGCACTTCGAGACTAGGGCTGACCAGCGAGGCCTCGATCCGGGCCAGGTGGGAGTGATGGACCCCGACGATCGAGGCCAGCTCGCGGAGGGACAGGCCCGCGTCGAGTCGCAGCCGGCGGATCTCCTCACCGATCCGGAGGTCCAGGCGCCGAAGTCGACGAGCGGTTTCGCGCTCCACGAGGAGCCTCGTCATGGTCATCCCCCAGTGAAGCACGTGCCTCTTATCCGCCTCTTTACTGGTTGCCACTGGCCGGTCGACGACATCCCCGCGCCATGGTCGACGCCGGCATAGCGGCGCCGAGCCCATCGGGCCTGCCGATCGTCGTGCCACGCGACAGATCGGGCGCGTGCGACGTCGTGGCCGCCGACGGGTGAGCCTTCGTCGCCTGCCACGCGACAGATCGGGCGTGTGGCGACGTCGTGGCCTGCGCCACGCGACGGATCGCGTCACGCGACAGTCGGGCGTCGACGTCGGGCCCTGCCCGGACCACGTTCGAGCCGGTTCTGTCGCCTGTCACGCGACAGATCGGCGTGCGAACCGAGCTCGGCAGGCGGTTCGCCGACGCCTTCGAGCCGGTTCTGTCGCCTGCCACGCGACAGAGGGCTCGGGACCGGTCGGCCGGGGCGCGCTCCGCCGAATCGCGCGCCGCTCCGCCGGTTGACGCGACCGGCCGCCGGCCGCCGTTGAGTCCCGGGTGAGTCCGCTGTGCCACGATAGGCGGGTGAGTCCGACCGCGACTGGCAGGGCCAAGCGCATCCGGCTCGACCAGGCCCTTGTCGAGCGAGGGCTCGTCGAGTCACGTACCCGCGCCCAGGCACTGATCCTCGCCGGCAAGGTGCGGGTGGGCGACGGCGACCGCGCCCGGCTGGATCGCAAGGCGGGCGATCTCATCGACCCTGGTGCCCCCATCGCCATCGATCAGCCGGAGCCCTACGTCAGTCGCGGCGGGCACAAGCTCGCGGCCGCGTTGGACGCCTTCGGCATCGATCCCACCGGGCTCACCGTCCTCGATGTCGGCGCGTCGACCGGCGGCTTCACGGACGTGCTGTTGCAGCGCGGCGCGCGCCACGTCTACGCTCTCGACGTGGGTCGTGGCCAGCTCGCCGAATCGCTTCGCCGCGACGCCCGCGTCACGTCGATGGAGCGGACCAACGCCCGCACGCTGACCGCGACGACCCTCCCCGAGCCGATCGACCTCGCGGTCATCGACGTCTCGTTCATCTCCCTCGACAAGGTCCTCGGGCCTGTCGCCACGACCCTCGCCGCCAACGCCCCGATCGTGGCCCTCGTGAAGCCCCAGTTCGAGGCCGGCAAGGGCCGCACGGACCATGGCGTCGTTCGCGACCCGGCGATCCACCGCGAGGTCCTGGAGCGCGTCGTCGATCACGCCACGGAACGGGGTCTTGGCACGCGCGCGGTCGTCGCGTCGCCGATCCTGGGACCGGAGGGCAATCGCGAGTTCCTCATCCACCTGGCCCGGGGCCCGAGCTGCGCCGACATCGACCGCCTGATCGACGAGGTGACCGCGCCATGACCATCGGTCGCATCGGCTTCGCCTACAACCCGACCCAGGAACCCGCGGTCGAGCTCGCCGCTCGTGCCTCGGGCTGGTGCCGGATGCGCGACATCGGCGATTGGCAGTCTCCGGCCGGGCGACCTCGACACGCTTCGACATGAGCTGCCGACCACGGACGCACTCGTCGTCCTCGGCGGCGACGGCACCTTCCTGCGCGCCGCTCGGGCCGTCGCCGAGGTCGACGTGCCGCTCCTCGGCATCAACCTGGGCAAGGTCGGCTTCCTCTCGAAGGCGGAGGCGGGCGATCTCGAAACGGTCCTGGAGCGCATCGTCGCGAAGGACTTCACGATCGACGAGCGGATGGTCATCGAGGGCCGGATCCTGCGCGGCGGCCGCGACAGCAAGGCAGCGGAATCCGACTACCACATCGCCCTCAACGACATCGTCATCGCCCGCGGGTCCCTCGCCCGCGTCTGCCGGCTCGACGTGTCGATCGACGACACGCACCTCGCCACGTTCATCGCCGACGGCCTGGTCGTCGCCAGCCCGACCGGCTCGACCGGCTACTCGTTCTCGGCCGGCGGCCCGATCCTCGACCCGGTCAGCCGGAACCTCGTCGTCACCCCGATCGCGGCCTACCTCTCGGCCTTCCGGTCGGTCGTCGTGAGCCCGGAGCAGGTCGTGCGCTGCCGGGTCGTGGACGCGCACGAGGCGCTCGTCTCGGTCGACGGTCGCGAGGACCTCAAGATCGCGGTCGGCGACGTCGTCGAGGTGCGCGCCCTCGCCCGGCCGATCCGCCTTCTCGAGCCGCCGCGGCTCCCTGTCGTTCTGGGACCTGCTCCGCCACAAGGTGGAGCTGCTGCCGTCGTGAACGAGGCCGCGGCGGCGCCGGGCCGCCTGCTCGAGCTGACGGTCACGGACCTCGCCCTCATCGATCGGCTGCGCCTGGCGTTCGATGCCGGGCTCAACGTCATCACCGGCGAGACCGGCGCGGGCAAGAGCCTGCTCATCGATGCGCTCGGGCTGGCCCTCGGGGCGCGCGCGGACACGACGCTCGTCCGGCACGGAGCCGAGGTCGCGCGGGTGGAGGCGCTGTTCGATCGGCGTGCCAGAACCGCTGATCGCGGTCCGCGACGTCTCGGCCGGCGGCCGGTCCACGGCCCGGCTCGACGACGCGGCGGTCACGGCGGCCCGCCTGGCCGAGGAGGTCGGCGCGCTCGTCGAGGTCCACGGCCAGCACGACCAGGGACGGTTGCTCGACGAGCGCTGGCAGCGCGACCTGCTCGACGAGTTCGGCGGCCACGACGAGCTGCGCGCGACCATGGCCGGCGGCCGTGGAGCGCTGGCGCGAGAACCGCGCGGCCCTCGACGCGGCCGCCCTCGACCCGCGCGAGGTCGCCCGCCGGCTGGACCTGCTGGAGCACGAGGCGGCCGACATCGCGGCGGCGCAACCTCGGCCCGGCGAGGCCGACGAGATCCGCGGCCGCCTGACCGCTGCCCAGCACGGCGAGGCCATCGCCCGCGGTGCGGCCACGCTCCGCGAGGCGCTCACGCAGGAGGGCGCCGGCGCCCGCGACACGGCAGCCGTCGCGCTCCACGAAGCCCGCGGCCTGGCCCGCCTGGACCCGCGATTCGAGCCGCTGGCGGACCGGCTCGCCGGCCTGGAGGCGGAGCTGGTCGACGTCGCGGACGAGGCGCGTCGCCTGTCGGAGACCGTCGACCACGACCCGCGCGCCGTGGCCGAGCTGGACGCCCGCCTCGGGGTCATCCACGGGCTGATCCGTCGCTACGGCGACGACGAGACCGCGGTCATCGAGCACGGCGAGCGGGCGGCGACCGAGGCCGAGCGCCTGCGCGGCCTCGACGAGGAGCGGGCGCGCCGACAGCGCGAGGACGCGGACCGCCTGGCCGAGGTGGCGGCAGCGGGGGCGGCGCTGTCCGAGGCACGTCAGGCCACGGGCCGGACGCTCGGCACGGCCGTCGGGGCGGTGCTCGAGGAGCTCGGGTTCCCGACCGGCGTCTTCGAGGTCGCGGTCGGTCGCCGGCCGGCCGGCCCGGGCGAGGCCGCCGTGGAGGTCGATGGCGACGCCGTCGCCTTCGATGCCGCCGGGATCGACCAGGTCGTCTACCGCCTCGCCCCGAACCCGGGCGAGCCGGCCCGGCCGCTGGCCCGGATCGCGTCGGGCGGCGAGCTGTCGCGCGTCGCCCTCGCGGTCAAGCGGGTCCTCGCCGAGGCCGACGCCACGCCGACCCTCGTGTTCGACGAGGTCGACACCGGGATCGGTGGGCGCAGCGCCGACCCGATCGGGCGCAGCCTGTGGGGCCTCGCCCGACGCCACCAGGTCCTGTGCGTGACCCACCTGCCGCAGATCGCCGCCCACGCCGACGCGCACTTCCGGATCGCGAAGCGCGAACGCGACGGCCGGACCGTGACGGAGGTCGAGCGGCTCGATCGCGAGGGCCGGATGGTCGAGCTCGCGGCGATGCTCGGCGGCGGCCCGGGCGATGCCTCGGCGCTGGCCTCGGCGCGCGAGCTGCTCGATCGAGCGGAGGCCTGGCGCGGGACCCCCGTCGGCGCCACCGGGACCGACTGACCGCGGTGGCCGACGCGCGCCTGCGAACGAGCCGTCGACGACTACCTGGCCTACCTCCACGTCGAGCGCGGCCTCGCGCCGGCCACGATCCGGGCGTACCGGGCAGACCTCGCGGACTTCGCCGGGGCCCTCGCCCCGGGAGCCCCGTGGGACCGCTCGCCGGACTCCGGCGGTCGGCTACCTCGCGGCACGGACCCAGCGCGGCCGGCCGCGGCGAGACGGGCCTCGCCCCCACCAGCCTCCGCCGACGTGCCGCCGCGCTCAAGGGCTTCTACCGATTCGCCTTCGGCGAGGGCCTGATCGAGTTCGACGTCGCCGCGCATCTCGACCTGCCGCGCCAGTCACGCCGCCTGCCCGACACGCTCGACGTCGACGAGGTCGAGCGGCTCCTCGAGGCGGCGTCCGAGGGCGGCGTCCGCGACCGCGCGCTCGCTCGAGCTGCTCTACGCCGCCGGTCTGCGCGTGAGCGAGGCGATCGGGCTCGATCGCGAGGACCTCTCGCTCGATGGGGCGTTCGTGCGGGTCATCGGCAAGGGCGACAAGGAGCGGCTCGTGCCGATCGGCGAGGTCTCGCTCGACTGGCTGACGGCGTGGCTGGACGGGCCGCGGGCGGCGTTGCTCGCCGTCTCGCATGTGACGCCGGTCCGCGGCGGGCCGCTGTTCATCGGCGATCGCGGACGTCGGCTCGCGCGGCAGCAGGCGTGGGCCGCGGTGGGGGCGGCCGCCGGCCGCGCCGGGCTCGGTGGCCGGGTCAGCCCGCACACGTTGCGGCACTCGTTCGCCACCCATCTGCTGGAGGGCGGAGCCGACCTCCGCGTCGTCCAGGAGTTGCTCGGACATGCGAGTATCTCCACGACCCAGCTGTACACGCATCTGACCGGCGAACGGATCCGGGACGTCTACCGTCGGGCCCATCCGCGGGCCTGACCCGAGGAGGGATACGGGGCATGAGCTACGCCGACGGACTGCTCTCGAGCGGCGAGCGCATCGTCCACCGCGAGAAGCAGCACTGGTTCGTGTTCGTGTGGGGCGCCAAGTGGGCCGTGGGCGCCATCATCCTCGGCTCGGTCCTGCTGATCCTCAGCTCAGAACCTTGCCGCCGGACCAGCGAGCCGGCGCCATCGGGACGGGCGCGGGCCTGGGGGTCGGCCGCCCTGGTCATCGGCGGGCTGGCGGTGCTCGGCTGGCACATCCTCCGCTACCTCAACCAGGAGTACGTGCTGACCAACCGCCGCGTCATCCAGGTCGCGGGCGTCCTCAACAAGACCTCGATGGACAGCTCGCTCGAGAAGATCAACGACGCGCGGCTGACGCAGTCGGTCTTCGGGCGGATCTTCGGCTTCGGCGACCTCGAGATCCTGACCGCGGCGGACACCGGCGTCGATCGATTCCAGATGATCCGCAACCCGATCGGGTTCAAGAAGGCGATGCTCGACGCGAAGCACGAGTACGAGCGCGACGTTGCGGGCACCGGGTCGTTCGCGCCGAGCCCGCCACTGCGCTCCGAGCCGATGCCGGTCGCGGCGCCCGCGAGCCCGCCGCGCCGGCGCCCGTCGCGCCGGCGGCGCCGGTCGGCGACGAGACCGTGTCGGGTCGTGTTCCCGGGCCGCCCGGACCGGCGCCGCTGAGCTCCGACGAACTGACCCGGACGCTGTCGAGCCTGGCCGACCTGCGCGACCGCGGGGCGATCAGCGCCGAGGAGTACGAGCGCAAGAAGGCCGACCTGCTCGGCTCGGCTCTAGTCTCGGGGCCGCGCCACCGAGCCGGCGGGACCGTCGCCCGACCTGCCGCCCTCCGCGGACCTGCGCCGCTACGATACGCAGGACCCGTAGCGAAAGGTCCGCGTGCCCGACGAATATCCTGCCCGCCGTCATCGCCGTCGCGATCATGCTGCTGTCGGGTTCCCGGTCCACGAGTTCGCCCACGCGCTCGCCGCATACCGGCTCGGTGACGGCACCGCCAAGCTGTTCGGTCGGCTGACGCTCAACCCGATCGTCCACTTCGATCCGCTCGGCGGGATCCTGCTCGCGGTCACGTTCATCGGGTCGGGCGGGATCGTTCGGGTTCGGCTGGGCGAAGCCGACGCCCGGTCAACCCGTCCAACCTCGAGGGCGGGCATCGCGGCGAGGCGATCGTGGCGGCGGCCGGGCCGCTCTCGAACCTGATCCTGGCGGTCGTCGCGGCGCTGCCGCTGCGCTACCTGATCGCCAACCCGGACCTCGCGATCCAGGTCCCGCTGCGTCGTCCAGGTCCTGTACCTGTTCGTCGTCATCAACCTCGTCCTGATGGTCTTCAACCTGATCCCGATCCCGCCGCTCGACGGGTCCAAGGTGCTGTTCGCGCTCCTGCCGCCGCGGCGTGGCCTGGCAGTATCGACCGATCCTCGAGCAGTACGGGTTCATCCTCCTGCTGCTCGTCTTCTTCGTCCCGCCCGGCAACTCGATCGGCCAGCGGATCCTGTCCCCGATCCTCGATGGTCTCATTGGCCTCCTGGTGGGTCTCTAGGGCCCGCCAGTTCCGCGCGCACCTGCGGGCCCGGGTGGCCCCGGGCGAGCGTGCGGGACTGGTCGACTGGCTGACGGACCGCGCAGCTCGCGCTGTTCGACGGCATGCACGTCGCCGACCGGCGCCACGGCCTCGATGTCGTCGCGACCCTGCGCACCGAAGGCGTGACCGACCCGGAGGTGCTCCTCGCGGGCCTGCTCCACGACGCCGGCAAGGGCCGGACCGGGGTCTGGCCGCGGGTCGCGTACGCGCTCGGCCAGGCGCTACGGGGCGTGGGTCTGGCGAGTGGCCGGCGATGCTGCCGGGGTTCCGCGACGCCCTCGCCCGCCTGCACGCCCACGCCGAGACCTCTGCGACCATGGCCGCCGCGGCGGGATGCTCGCCACGGACCGTCGAGCTGATCCGCCACCAGGACGCGCCGGTCGATCCCGAGGCGGGCCGCCTGCTCCAGCTCGCGGACGAGGCCAACTGATGGTGGTGCCTGACGGCAGACGGCCGCTCCCCGGGCGTGCCGGTGATGGCCGCCGCCGCCGCCGCCGTCCGGCCACGCCCCCGGCCAGCCCCGGCGTGCAGTTCGGCGATGGCCGCCGGCCCGAGACCGCGACCCGCGTCCAGGTCGCCGAGTTCGACGGCCCGCTCGCGCTCCTGCTGTCGCTCATCGAGGCACGCCAGCTCGACGTCCTGACCGTGCCGCTCGGCGGGCTCGCCGACGCCTACCTCGACGCGCTCGCCACGCTCGAGGCCGACCGGCTCGGCAACGTCAGCTCGTTCGTGGCCGTCGCCTCCCAGCTCATCCTCATCAAGAGCCGGGCGATGCTGCCGCGCCGCGCCGGCCGTCGGACCCGGACGCCGCTGGCGCCGACGAGGCCCCCGATCCCGAGGCGGAGCTGCGCGCCCGGCTCATCCTGTACCGCGCCCATCGCGACGCCGGTCAGCGCCTGGCCGACGGCGCCCTGCGCCGGATCGGCCTGTTCCGGCGCGAGCCGGCAGCCGCCCGCGCCGCCGGGATCGCCGGCGCCCGTCCGGTCGACGCGCCGCCGCTCGATCCCGCCGCGGCTGGCCCGGGCGCTGGCCCACCTCGTCACGATCGCGCCGCCGCCCGCCACCGCCCTCCGAGGTCCTGCCGCGCACGATCACGCTGACCGAGCGAGCGGCGATCATCCGGGCCGCCCTGCGCGGCGCACCGACCGTCGTCCTGCAGGACCTGCTGGCCGGCGTCCGCGACCGGGTCGTCATCGCCGTCACCTTCCTCGCGATGCTCGAGCTCATGAAGCGCCGCGAGATCGTCGTCGAGCAGGCGGAGCCGTGGGGTCCGATCGTCGCCCGCGCGACGACCGCCGAGGAGCGGGCCGCCGCCGGCCTCGCCGCCCAGCGCGCCCGATGACGACGTCCCGCTCGACGAATCCCTGGAGTCGTTCGCGTGACCGACGAGACGCTCGAGACCGCGATCGCCGACGGGCCGCAGAACGGTACGACGCGCGACGCCGGACCCGACGCCTCGACCGACGAGCGCCAGCCGATCGAGCTCACCGAGACCGCCCTCGAGGCCCTCCTGTTCGTCGCCGAGCGGCCGCTGAGCCGGCGCGAGATCGCGGCGCTGGCCGGCACGGACCGCGCGACCGTCGACGAGCGCCTCGGCGACCTCGAGGTCGCGCTGCGCGAGCGCGGCGTCCGGCTCCTCATCGACGGCGACCGGGTCGAGCTCGCGACGGCCCCCGAGGCCGGCGCGCTCGTCGCCCGGTACGTCGGGGCGGACGCGGTGCGCCTCTCGCCGGCGTCGCCTCGAGACGCTGGCGATCGTCGCCTACCGGCAGCCCGTCACGAAGGCCGCCGATCGAGCGCATCCGCGGCGTCGACTCCGACTACACCGTTCGCACGCTGCTCCACCGTCGGCTGGTCGTCGAGCTCGGCCGGTCCGACGCGCCCGGACGGCCGTTCCTGTACGGCACCGGCTTCGAGTTCCTCGAGCGGTTCGGCCTCGACCAGCCTCGAGGAGCTGCCGCCGCTCGACGTCGACGTCGCCGCCCGCCTCGCCGAGGAGGGCGGCGGAGCCCGTCACGGAGCGCGATGTTCGCCGGGCTCCGACGGCGAGCCGAGGGCGCCTGACGTGGCGGCCGAGCGGCTCCAGAAGGTCCTCGCCGCGGCCGGCGTCGCCTCGCGCCGGGCCGCCGAAGCGATGATCGCGGCCGGTCGCGTCACGGTCGACGGCAAGAAGGCCACGCTCGGGACCCAGGTCGACCCGGACCGGCAGATCATCGCGGTCGATGGCCGGGTCATCGGTTCGGCGCGGCGGCGCAGGCCTACCTCGTGCTGCACAAGCCCGCCGGCGTGACCTCGACGACCCGCGACCGCCACGCCGACACGACCGTCCTGGACCTCGTCCCGACCGCGCTCGTCCCCGACGGCGCGCGTCTCTACCCGGTCGGCCGGCTCGACCAGGACTCGGAGGGGATGCTCCTGCTCACCAACGACGGCGCGTGGGCCGACCGTGTCCTCCATCCCGCGCCACGGCGTCGAGCGCGAGTACGCGCTCGGGCTCGCGACGCCGCTGGACCGCGCCCAGGCCGACGCGCTGCGCGACGGGATCCCGCTCGACGAGGGCCTGGCCACCCTCCACGCCCTCCGCCCGATGACCGAGGTCGAGACGCAGCGGCTCGAGGACCTCCTCCGCCCGTCGCCGAGCCCCGACCTGACCTGGTACCGGGCGACGCTGACCCAGGGCTGGAAGCGCCAGCTGCGCCGGATGTTCGGTGCCGTCGGGGCGCCGGTCCAGCGGCTCGTGCGCGTCCGCATCGGCCCGGTCCGCATCGATGGGCTGCGCAGCGCGGCGATCCGCCCGCTCAAGGCCCCCGAGATCCGCGGTCTCGGCGCAGGCGCCGGTCGCTCGCGGGCGGCGTCATCGGGAGTGGGCGGCAACAAGCCTCCGGCGTCAGCTACGTCGGCTCCTCAACCGGGCGGCCGGCGACGCCCCGCCGGCCCGCGACCGCCATCGGACCCGCCATCACCCGCCAACCCGCGACGCCCCGCCGGCCCGCGACCGCCGACACGGCCGGGGTAGGGGAGACCCCTTGGGATTCCTCCGGCGACTCCTCGGCGGCGACACCGAATCCGTCCCGGAATGGGCCCCGTTCGATGACGGCCGCGCTTACCGCGCGTTCCTCGACGCCGTCTCGGCCGACCTCGCGCGACGCGGCCTCGAGTTCGAGTTCGGGGACGGGGTCGTCCTCGTCGTACGGCCCGGCAACGACGACCCGTACCAGTACGGCCTGTCCAACCTCTCGCAGTTGTGCCATGCCAACGACCGCGACGACTGGTCGCGCGTCATCGCAAGCCATTTCACGAGCCTCCTCGCGATGGAGGGCCGCGACCTCGACGCCCTCGCCGCCGATTACGAACAGGTCAAGCCGATCCTGCGGGTGCGGCTCATGCCGGACGAATCCATGGGTGGGGTCGAGCTCCCCGAATTGGTCGTTCAGGCGACGGCACCGGGCATCCTCGCCGTGCTCGTCTTCGACTTCCCCGATTCGACGGCGACCGTCCATCGCGACCACCTGGCCGGCTGGCCGGTCGATGCCGTCGGCGCGTTCGAGGTCGCCCTGGCCAACCTCGGCGCGGAACCGACGCCGGTCCACGACGAGGTCGAGCTCGAGGACACCAGGTTCACCGTCTGGTTCAGCGACAGCTTCTACGTGGCCACCCGGGCCCTGCGCTTGACGGACCTGTTGCCGCCGGGCTCGACCGATGCCCTCGTGGCCGTCCCGAACCGCCACACGTTGCTCGTCCACCCGATCGTCGATGCGGGCACCCTGCCCGCGATGCAGGCGATGTACCGCCTGGCCGTCCAGCTCTACCGCGAGGGCCCGGGCTCGATCAGCGACCAGCCGTACTGGTGGCACGACGGCGAGCTGGTCCAGATCCCGCACCACGACCAAGGGTCCACGATCGCCGTCGCCCCGCCCGACGCGTTCGTCGCCATGCTCGAGGCGACGCTTGCGCGGGCCGCCGTCGACCCGCCGCTATCCTGAGTCCGATGGGACGACTCACGGTGGCCCTCGACGGGCCCGGCTCCTCGGGCAAGAGCAGCGTCGGCGCGGCCGCGGCGCGAGCCGTCGGGTACCGGTTCTGCGACACGGGGCTGCTGTATCGGGCGGTCACCTGGCTGGCCGAGTCGCGCGGGGTCTCGGTCGACGATCCGGAGGGTCTCGTCGCGCTCGTCGACGAGGTCGAGCTGGCCGCCGACGCCGACGGACGCCTCGCTGGCGTGCTCGTCGACGGCGTCGACCACACCGCGGACGTGCGTTCTCCTGCGGTCGACTCGGCGGTGTCCGCCGTGTCGGCTGTGCCCGAGGTCCGTACAGCGCTCCTCCAGCGCCAGCGCGATCTCGCCGCCGATGGCGGCATCGTGATGGCCGGCCGGGACATCGGCACCGTCGTGCTGCCCGATGCGGACCTGAAGATCTATCTCGACGCCTCGGTCGAGGAGCGCGCCCGGCGGCGGGCCGAGGAGCGCGGACTCGATCCCGGGTCGCCCGGTGGCGGCGGCCATCCTCGACGCCCTGCGGCGACGCGATCGACTCGACACCAGCCGGGCCGTGGCACCCCTTCGGATCGCACCGGACGCCCGGATCATCACGACGGACGGCAACGCGTTCGAGGACACCGTGGCTGCCGTCGTCGGCACGATCCGCGACGCGGAGGCGCGGCGTGGCTGACGAGGCCGAGAAGGCGCCGCCGGCCCGTCTCGACGGCTCGATCACGCCGCTCATCGCGGCGCTGGCGTTCGGGGCGCGGCTGTTCACCAAAGCGCTCACCAGGATCACGCATCGAGGGTGCCGTCGACGAGATCCCACGCGACGGGCCGGTGATCATCGCGGCCAACCACGCCTCGAACCTGGACGCGGTCGTGCTCGGGTCGTGGATCATCCCGCGGATCGGACGGCGGTTCCAGTGGCTCGGCAAGAAGGAACTGTTCGAATGGCCGGTGGTCGGCTACCTGGCCCGCCATGGCGGCGTCCACCCGGTCGACCGCTCCACGGCCGACGTCGAGGCGTACCGTCTCGCGAAGCGGATCCTCGACGAGGGTCACGTGTTGTTCGTGTTTCCCGAGGGCACGCGGAGTGCCGACGGCACGCTCCACGAAGCACGCGACGGCGTCGCATCGCTCGCCCTGCGCACGGGCGCCCCGATCGTCCCGGTCGCGATCTCCGGCTCGGACCGGGTCTGGCCCCGCGGCCAGATGCTGCCGCGGCCGGGCGGCCGGGTCACGGTCCGCGTCGGCGCCCCGTTCCGCGTGGCCGACGCGCTCCCCGCCGGCACGGACCGGCGCGACGCCAAGGGTCTCGCCACGACGATCCTGATGCGGCGCATCGCCGCGCTCCTCCCGGAGCGCCAGCGTGGCGTCTACGCCGACCACGACGCACCCGCGGCGAGCCCGCCGCCGCCTCCCGTCCCGTAGCCGGCGACCCGTCGCGAGGGGGGTCCGAGCGGGTCCCGTGCGATAATCGAACCGTGGGAATCGTCCAGGAAGTCCGCATCGCGAAGCGCACCGGCTTCTGCTACGGCGTTCGGGAAGCCATCGACAAGGCCAAGGAGGCCTCGGCGGCTGGCAAGACCACGCATACCCTCGGCCAGGTCGTCCACAACGAGGGCGTCGTGCGCGACCTCCTGGATCTCGGCATCGAGACCGTCGAGACGCTCGACGACGTCGATCATGGCGCGGCGGTCGTCATCCGCGCTCACGGGGTCCGGCCGGACGTCATGCAGCGGGCCGAGTCGCGCGGCCTCGAGGTCATCGATGGCACCTGCACCTGGGTCATCCAGGAGCACCGCGAGCTGACGAAGCTCGTCGAGGAGGGGTACACGATCGTCCTCCTCGGGACCCCGAAGCACGCCGAGGTCGTCGGCATGCTCGGGTTCGCGCCGGACGCCATCGTCGTCGACGAGGAGGAGGAATGGGAGGCAGCCATCCCGCGCAAGAAGCGGATGGCGCTCATCAGCCAGTCGACCCAGCCACCGTGGAAGTTCGAGAAGCTCGCCGCGTTCATGGTCTCGCGCGCCCACGAGCTCAAGATCGTCAACACGGTCTGCCCGGTCACGATCCGGCGCCAGGAGGACACCATGGAGGCGGCCAGGGACGTCGACCTCATGGTCGTCGTCGGGGGCCGATCCAGCGCCAACACCAAGGAACTCACCCGGCTGTGCGAGATCGCCGGTACGCCCGCGATCCAGGTCGAGGGCGTACGTGACCTGACCGACCCCGCCGTCTTCGACACGGCCCGGATCGTCGGGGTGACCGGCGGGACGTCCACTCCGATCGAGGACCTGCGCGACGTCGCCCAGCACATCCTCGAGGTCGCCGGTACCCCCGACGTGCAGGCGCGTGCCGCCGAGTTGGCCGGGGCCGCGCTGGCCGTGGCAGCCACGCCGGCCGGCCGCACGACCTCGCTCCCGAACGTCACGGCGCGACCGACCGCCGGCGCCGCCTGACGGTGGCCACCCGATCGAGCACCGGGGCGCCGACGCGCCTCGGCGGAGCCCTCCCGGTCGTCGCCATCGTCGGCCGGCCGAACGTCGGCAAGAGCACGCTCTTCAACCGCGTCGTCGGGCATCGCTCGGCGATCGTCGAGGATCGCGCCCGGACCACCCGTGACCGGTTGTACGGTGGCGCCGAGTGGAACGGCCGGCGGTTCATGCTCGTCGACACCGGCGGGCTCGAGGCCGACACCGACGACCCGATCGAGCTACGCGTCCAGGAACAGGCTCGTCTCGCGATCTCGGAGGCGGACGTGATCGTGTTCGTCGTCGACGCCGCGTCCGGCATGACCGCCGCGGACGAGGAGGCGGCCGAGCTGCTGCGCCGCGCGCCCGCGCCGGTGATCGTCGCCGTGAACAAGGCCGACAACGAGAAGCGCGAGCTCGAAGGCGCCGAGTTCCATGCGATGGGCTGGGACGAGACCTACGCGATCTCTGCCTCACACGGGCGTGGCACGGGCGACCTGCTCGACGCGATCGTCTGGGCGTTGCCGCCCGAGAGCGAGCAGGAGGTCGCCCGCAAGGCCCGAGACGCCGAGGCCGAGGAATGGGCGGACGAGGTCGCGGCCGGGCGGCTCGAGCCGTTCGTGGTCGGCGACCCGGAGGAGGACGAGGCGGGCACCGATGGTGCCGACGAAGCGGGACTCGATGTCGAGGCCGCCAAGTGGGACGCCGCGATCGCTGCCGAAGCCGACAGCCGCCAGCCGGCGTCGATCACGTTCGTCGGGCGGCCGAACGTCGGAAAGTCGAGCCTGCTCAACGCATTGCTTGGCGAGGACCGGGCGATCGTCTCGGAGGTGCCCGGAACGACGCGCGACGCGATCGATACGCGCCTCGCGTGGGGTCGCAGCGAGGTCATCCTGATCGATACCGCCGGGATCCGGCGGCGCGGCAAGGTCGCGTCCGGTCCGGCGGCCGAGCGCTATTCGACGTTGCGGGCGTTGAGCGCGCTCTCGCGCGCGGATGTGGCCGTCCTCGTCATCGATGCCGTGGAGGGACTGACCTCGCAGGACGCGCATGTCGCGGGCTACGCGGTCGAAGAGGGCAAGGGCCTCGTCATCGCCGTGAACAAGTGGGACCTCGTCGCCGACAAGACCGACAAGACCTTCGACCAGTACATCGAGTGGATCCGCAACGAGGTGCCGTTCCTGGACTTCGCCCCGATCGTCTCGATCAGTGCGAAGACCGGCCAGCGCGTGGGTCGCGTGCTGGAACTGGCGGTCGACATCTGGGCGGAGCGCCGCCGGCGGATCCCGACCGGTGAGCTGAACCGGGTCCTGATGGCGGCCACCGAACGGACGCCGCCCCCACCCGTCCGCGGCAAGCGCCCCAAGCTCTTCTACGCGACCCAGGCGGCCATCTCGCCGCCGACCTTCGTGTTCTTCGCCTCGGACGCGTCGCTCATCCACTTCTCGTATCGCCGCTACCTCGAGAATCGACTACGCGACACCTTCGGGTTCGATGGCACGCCGATCCGCCTCGTGTTCCGCGACCGGTCGTCGGTGAAGCTGCCGCGGCGGAAGAAGGCGCGCTCGGCCCCGGCCAAGTCGACACGCCGCAGCAGCACCGCCTCGAAGACCCGCCGGTCCCGCTGATGGCCGGCCCGCGGGTCGCGGTCGTCGGGGCCGGCGCGTGGGGTACGACGCTCGCCGCGATCGTGGCGCGGCGGGAACCGGTGACGCTGCTGTGCCACACGGCCGAGGTGGCGTCTGAGATCGAGCGGACACGCCAGAACGAGCGGCGGCTGCCTGCCGTGCAGCTGCCGGCCGGATTGGTCGCCACGGCCGATCCCGCGGCCCTGGTCGACGCGACGGAGCTGGTCATCTTCGCGGCGCCGTCCCTGCACCTGCGGTCGGTGGCGGCCGGGGTGGCAGCGTCCGTCCCCGCCTCGGCGGACGTGCTGTCGGTCGTGAAGGGCCTCGAGACGGGAACGTTGCTGCGCATGAGCGAGGTCATCGCGGAGGCCGCTGGGATCCCGGCCGCCCAGATCGCCGCGCTGTCCGGCCCGAACCTCGCCGGGGAGATCGCCCGAGGACTCCCGGCGTCAGCGGTCGTGGCCGCCGACGATCCCGCGCTCGCCGCCCGCATCGCGGAACGGCTCGGCCGGCGGGAGTTCCGGCTGTACGTGAACCGCGACATCGTCGGGGTCGAGCTGTGCGGGGCGCTGAAGAACATCATCGCGATCGCCGCCGGTGCGGCCGATGGACTGGGGTTTGGCGACAACGGCAAGGCCGGGTTGATGACCCGCGGTCTGGCCGAGATGATGCGGGTCGGCGCGGCGGCCGGGGCCAATCCCCTGACGTTTGCCGGACTGGCGGGGATCGGCGACGTCATCGCCACGTGCGGATCGCGGCTGTCGCGCAACCACCGGTTGGGGGAGGAACTGGCGAACGGCCGTGCCTGGCCCGAGATCGAGGCGACCCTCGCGGGGACCGCGGAGGGTGCATACACCGTCGAGGCCGCATTGGCCCTGGCGGACCGACTCGGCGTCGAGATGCCGATCGCCCGTGAGGTCCACAACGCGTTGTTCGAGGGCAAGAGCGTGCAGCGCTGCCTGATCGACCTGCTGGCGCGCGAGTCGAAGGACGAGCTCGGCGGCCTCGGGCGATAAGGCAGCGGCCGACCCGCCCCGTGCTAGACTCCGGGGCCTATCGGGGCGTGGCGCAGTCTGGTAGCGCACCAGTCTGGGGGACTGGTGGTCGTCGGTTCAAATCCGGCCGCCCCGACCAATTTCTCCTGCACGAAGAAGGCCCCCGCCGGTTTGCCGGACGGGGGCTTGATCGTGTCTCGCCTGGGTTAGAGCCGCTCCGGCTGGGGGCGACAGGGGGGCTTTTCGCCTCGGAGCGGCTCCTGGAGTACCCGGACGCAGTGGGTACTCCCCCGCACGTGGGAACGGGCGAGTGGGTCCCTCGTTAGGGCCGGTGGTGCGCGGGTGCCCCAGTCATCTGGTCGAGACCACTGGGCGAAAGCGCCGATTCCCGCTTGGGGCGGGACCTATGATGTCCCCGTCTCGACACATCCGCGGGAGGGGAGATGACGCAGCCGCCCGACGAACGCGACCCATCGGCAGGTGAGCCGGCGCAGCCCGGCGAGCCCACGCCCGACGCGCCCGGCGCGACGGGTGAATCGCCGACCCAGTCGTGGGCCCCGGAGCCACCACCGGGTGTGCCGCCCTCCGACCCCGAGTCGACCGTCGGCTGGGGCGCCCTGCCGCCGCAGCCCGCCGCTCCGGCAGGACAGCCACCGACCAGCCCGCTGATCTCGGCCGAGCCCGCGGCGCCCGCCCCGGCGATGGCCTGGGCGACATCGGCGCCGCAGCAGGAGGTCGCCCCCGGTCTCGTCTGGGCTGACACGCCGTCGCGCTTCGTCGCATACGTCATCGACTCGTTCCTCATCGGGCTCGTATCGACGATCCTCGTGTCGCTCTTGGGCTTCCGCCAGGTGCCGTTGGAGGCCGGTCAGGCGCTCGATGCGGAGTCGAGCATCGCCCTGTCGTTGATCACGACCGCGATCGGCGCCGGCTATTTCATCCTCTCGTGGTCCGGTGGTCGACGGGCCACGCTCGGCCAGCGGTTGTTCAACATCCAGGTCGGGAACGCCTTCGACGGTCGCGCGCTCACGACCAACCAGGCGATCAAGCGCTGGATCGGCTTGGGGACCTTCCTGAGCCTGCTGGCACTGATCCCGAACGCATTCGGTGCCGCTGCGCTGGTCCAGTTCGTCTGGGCGGTGGTCCTGCTCATCTCGACGACGTCGAGTCCGACCAAGCAGGGCATCCACGACCGGTTTGCCAACAGCGCGGTCGTGCGACCGGCCGGCGCCAGCAACGGACTCGCGATGACGTGCATGATCATCGTCATCGCGCTGGTTCTGGTCGGCCTGGCATCGATCGTCGGTCTGATCTTCCTGGGAGGCCAAGTGAGTTCCATCCTGTCGTCCGTCGGCAACTCGGTGTGATGTCATGACCCAACCACCTGACGAGCGCGATCCAGCGACCGGCGCCGACAAAGACGCCGACGCCAAACCACCCGAAGACCAGCCGACCGTCGCCTGGACGCCGCCGGAGCCGGCCCCTGAGCCGCCGCCCGAGCCGGCGCCCGCACCGCCGGCCCAGCCGTCGGAGCCGGCCGCGCCGGCCAGCCCGATCATCGCCGCTGACCCGACCCCGCCGCCGCCCGCCACCAGTGCCTGGCCGCAGCCGCCAGACGCAGCGCCCGGACCCATCGTCGGTTGGCAGACCCCTGGCGCCGCGGTCGCCGCCCCGGCGGCGGAGGGCTACGTCATCGCAGGGGCCGGTGCCCGCCTGGTCGCCTACCTGATCGACTCGGTGCTGGTCGGGATCGTTCCCGGCATCCTCGGGCTGTTTCTCTTCGACTATGCGTCGATGTTCGAGGAGATCATGCGCCAGAGCGCGGCCGGCGCGACCGCGACCACCACGACCTTCACGATCCCGGTCACCACCGACTACATCCTGCTCACGTTGATCAGCGTGGCGATCACGTTCCTGTACTTCGTCGGGTTTTGGACGAGCGGTTGGCGGGCCACGCCCGGCATGCGCGGCCTGAAGATGCGAGTCGTCGACGCGGGTACCGGCAATGGCCTGTCGATCGCGCAGGCGACGAAGCGTTGGATCGCCCTGGGGTTCCCCCTCGGTCTCCTCGCGCTGATCGAGCCGTTGCAGTCGGCGGCGGGGCTCATCTCGTTCGCGGTCACGGTGTTCCTGTTCTTCACCGTGATCACCAACGATCGGAAGCAGGGCCTCCACGACAAGTTCGCGAACTCGCTCGTGATCCGATCGGTGACGAGCGGTGACGGGGCGACGGTCGTCGGCTGCCTCGTCCTCGTGGCGCTCGCGATCGGGTTCTCGATCATCGCGAGTGCGGCGCTGTTCGCCGCGCTCGGTCCGGAGTTCGAACAGCTCATGATCGATATCGGGAACTCGGTCTGAACGACCTGGAGCGGTCCCTCGGTGCCGCCCAACGCGACGGGTTGACCGACATGGAACCGGCGGCCTTCCGGGCCGCCGCCCATGCCGTGGCCGATCTCATGGCCGACTACCTGGAGTCGGTGGAGCGATACGCCGTCCTTCCGGGCGTCGAGCCTGGGTCGCTGCGCCCGCTGTTCCCGGCGCGCCCGTCCGAAGGCCCAGAGCCGCTCGACGCGATCCTCGATGACTACCGCCGGCTCATCGAACCGAACGCCACGCACTGGCAGCATCCGGGCTTCTTCGCGTACTTCGCGACGACCGCGTCGGGCGCCGGGATCCTGGGCGAGATGCTGACCGCGGCACTCGGCCAGAACACGATTCTGTGGCGGACGTCGCCGATCGGCACCGAGCTCGAGGAGGTCGTGGTCGACTGGCTCCGCCAGGCCCTCGGGCTGCCCGAGGCATTCGACGGGCTGCTCACCGACACCGCCTCGACGTCGTCGCTCATCGCGCTGGCGGCGGCGCGCCAGGCGGCCGGCTTCGATGTCGCGGCGCAAGGCCTCGGCGGGCGCCCGGACGTGCCCGCGCTCCGGGTCTACGCCTCGACCGAGGCGCACAGCTCGATCGAGAAGGCGTGCATGACCCTGGGCCTTGGGCGGGCGGCGCTCGTCCGCGTGCCCGTCAACGAACGGTTCGAGCTCCTGCCCGATGCGCTCGATGCTGCCATCGCCGCCGACCGCGCGGCGGGGCACCGACCGATCGCCGTCGTGGCGACGGTCGGCACGACGTCGTCGACGTCGGTCGACCCGGTGGCGGCGATGGCGGACATCGCCGAGCGCGAGGGCCTGTGGCTGCACGTCGACTCGGCGTACGCGGGCGTCGTCGCGATGCTCCCGGAGCGTCGGACGCCGTTCGACGGCTGGGAGCGGGCCGATTCGATCGTCGTGAACCCGCACAAGTGGCTGTTCACGCCGCTGGACGCGTCGTTGCTCCTGACCCGGCGGATGGCGGATCTGCGCGCGGCGTTCAGCCTCGTGCCGGAATACCTGCGCACGCTGGACCGCGAGACGCCGGTTCACGACTACAACGAGTACCAGCCGCAGCTCGGCCGGCGGTTCCGGGCGCTCAAGCTGTGGATCCAGCTGCGCTGGTTCGGGCTCGAGGGACTGCGCCGGCGGATCGAACGCCACCTGGAGCTGGCCGCCGAGTTCGCGCGATGGGTCGACGCGACCCGGACTGGGAGCGGCTGGCGCCCGTTCCGTTCTCGACGGTCTGCTTCCGCTGGACCGGAGGCGGAGGTGTGTCCGACGAGGTCCTTGACGCCCGGAACGCGGCGATCATGGATGCCGTGAACCGGACGGGCGAGGTCTTCCTGTCGCATACCCGCCTCGATGGACGGTTCACGATCCGGTTCTCGGTCGGGAACCTGCGGACGGAGCCGACGGCATGTGGCGCGGGCCTGGGAGCTGCTGCGCGAGGCGGCCGCCGGATGAGCCCGACGCCGAAGCCCCATGACGTCCAGTTCTTCGCGACGCCCGATCGAGCTGCGCGACTGGTTCGACGCCAACCACCAGACCGCCGACGAGCTGTGGCTCGGCTACTTCAAGAAGTGTCGAGCGGTCGTGCCAGCGTGACCTGGTCGCAGGCGGTCGACGAGGCGCTGTGCGTCGGCTGGATCGACGGCGTGCGCTACTCGCTCGATGACGACGACCCACGTCCAGCGGTTCACGCCGCGGCGCAAGGGCAGCACCTGGAGCGCGATCAACGTGGCGAAGGTGGCGGCCCTGACCGGCGAGGGCCGGATGCGGCCGGCCGGGCTCGCGGCGTTCGAGGCACGGACACCGGAGAAGACCGCGATCTACTCGTACGAGCGGGAGGCCGCGGCCTTCAGCGACGAGCGAGGACGGCGCGGTTCCGGGCGGACGCGGCGGCCTGGGCGGACTGGGAGCGTCGTCCACCGTCGTATCGCAAGGCCGCCACGCACTGGGTCACGAGCGCGAAGCAGGCGGCGACGCGCGAACGACGGCTGGCGACGCTGATCGCCGACTCGCGCGGCGGGTCGCAAGCCCAGGGCGCTGACGCCCGCCGGGCGAGCGGTGAGACCCGAGATCGAGTCGGCGCTCGGGGATGCCGTCGTCGCGCCTGCGGGCGCTGGATCTCGGGGACGCGTTCGAGCCGCGGGCCGCGGCCGACGATCGTCGGCGTCGGGGCTGCATCGGCCTGTGCGTGCCGGTCGAGGCGGGTGGCCTCGGGGCATCGCATGGCCGAGGCGGCCGAGGTGCTGCTGGCGCTCGGGCGCGGTCGATGGCTCGACCGCGCTCGGGTTCGCGATGCAGGTCCACGTCACGGGGGCGATGCGCGATGCGACGACGGGTTCCCGACGCGGCCCTGCGCGAACGGGTCTACCGGGCGATCGTCGACGACGGTGCGCTGCTCAACAACGCCGCGACCGAGGAGGGTGGCGGTTCGCCGGCCCGTGGCGCGATCCCGGGCACGATCGGCCGGAGCCGCGGCGCCGACGGCACGTGGCGGCTCACCGGGGAGAAGACCTGGACGACGTGGCTGCCGGACCTGACCCACGCCTTCGTGACGGCCCGTGTCGAGACGCGATCCGGCGAGGTCGGGACGGTTCCTGGTCGACCTCGACGATCGCCGGCGTGCGAGCGGCTGCCCGGTTTCGAGGCCCTGGGGATGCGCGGGTCGGCGTCGGGCCGGCTCGTCCTCGAGGGCGCGGCCGGCGAGCTGGTCGGTCGCCGGCGGCCGACGAGCCGGATCCGCGTGGCCCCGCCCCGCGCGCCTGGTTCGGCGATCGCGATCGCGGCCGACGTACCTCGGGGTCGGGGAGGGCGCCCGGGATGAGGTCGCCCGCTGGGCGCTGGACCGCCGCCCCGGCGACGGTTCGACGGCCGTCGCGGACATCCCGAGCGTGCAGCTCCGCCTCGGCCGGCATGGACGCCGAGCTGCGGGCCGCCCGGATCGTCGTCCTCGACGTGGCCCGACGCTGGGACGCGACCCGAGACGTCGCGCGACGTTGGCCGCTCGCCAAGCTCGTCGCCACCGGGCCGCGGTGGACGCCACCGACGAGGCGCTACGGATCGCCGGTGGGCCGGGCTTCCTCGCCGGTCGCCTCGAGCGCGCGTTCCGTGACGCTCGCGCCGGCCTCATCAACCCGCCGCTCGAGGACGTGGCGCTGCAGGCCCTGGCCCGAGCCCTCCTGGAGCAGGTGCCCGGCGGTTGAGCCCGGACCCCGGCCGGTCGCCGGCGTCCGGGCTGTGACGAATCAGTGGCTGCGGCCCTGCCCGACGCCCTGGGTCGTCGTTGGGGAGGGATTGCCACCGCTGTCGTCGAAGGGGACGTACACCGCTGTCAGTGACCACTCGACGGCCGCGTCGTTTTCCGGCGACGGGCTCAGGGTGGGCACGACACTCGCGGCGAGCACGTAGGTGTGGGTCGCCCCCGACGGGACCGTGAACAGATGCGAGATCGCCATCGAGGTCTCGTACCAGGCCGGCTCGGCGTCATGTGCTGGACTCGGCTCCGAGCCGATGACCTCGAACAGCGCCGGGGACTCCTGGCCAGTGTTCACGTTGACGAGCCACACCGCGAGCTCGCAGGGGCAAACCCCGGCTTCGTCCGTGTACGCGGTGAGGCTCCCCGTGACGAGCACGTGACCGCTGCCGCCGGTGCTTCCGCCGTGGACCAGGTTCACGCCGGCGATCCCGCCACCGGGGATGAGAACGTCCCAGCCACCGTCGAAGCCGGTCGCGCCGGAATCGCCGGCGGCCCGGCCCAGTCCTCGGTTCAGGAACGCCGCCATCTGCCCGCGTGTCACGTTCGCGTTCGGGCAGAACTTCGTGGGCGTGCAGCCGCCCGTCAGGCGCGCGCCGTACAGCCGCGAGATCGCGGTGTGGAAGGTGTGCGACGTGGGAACGTCCGTGAATTGGTGGCTCGCGCTGACCATCACCGGCAGCGCCAGCAGGAGGGCCACGAGGCCGACCCGGGTCAGGCGCTTGGCCAGCCTTGATCGCATCGACAGCGCGGTCCACCACGTGGGGCCAGCCACCGCGCCGGCCGCGTCGACTTGTGCCCGTAGCCGGTCCAGCTCGGCTCGGATGGCTTCCATCTCGTTTCGAACGCCGGGTTCCATCTCGCCCTCCCTGCTCCTGGTCCGCCCAGGATCGGCCCACTATGCGCGCCCGCTGTTGGCGCAAGGCCGACAGGGAGCCGCCGCGCTCAAGGGCCGGGTAGACTCCGCGACGAGGTCCGAGTTCGAGCGAGGAGATCCGTTCCAATGGCCATCGAGACCCCCGTCACCGACTACCCGATGTTCATCGATGGCGCCCCGTCGCCGTCCGAGGGCGGGCGCTGGATCGAGGTCCGCAGCCCGGCCACGCACGAGATCGTCGGCCGCGTGCCGGACGGCACCGAGGCGGACGTGGATCGGGCCGTCACGGCCGCCCGCGCGGCCTTCCGGGACGGTCGCTGGCACCGGATGGCGTTGGCCGACCGGGTCGCCGTGATGAATCGGCTCGGCGACCTGCTCGACCGTGACGCCGACGAGCTCGCTCGGATCGAGACGCTGCAGACGGGCACGGCCTACAAGCTGCGGCGGGACAGCGACTTCGCCTTCGCCAGCGACAACCTGCGGTTCTTCGCGACGCAGATCCGCAACCTCGAGGGCAAGGCCGCCTACGAGTACACCGGCACGCACACGAGCTTCGTGCGCCGCGAGCCGATCGGGGTGGTCGGGCAGGTCAGCCCGTGGAACTACCCGCTCTGGATGGCGATCTGGAAGATCGCCCCGGCGCTCGCGGCGGGCAACTCGGTCGTGCTCAAGCCGGCGTCGGCGACGCCGCTGACGACCGTTCGCCTGGCCGAGCTGGCCAGGGAGGCCGGCATCCCGGACGGCGTCTTCAACGTCGTCACGGGGCGAGGCGAGATCGTCGGTGCGGCGCTCGCCGCCCACATGGATGTCGACCTCATCTCGCTGACCGGCGACACCGAGACCGGCAAGCGGATCCAGGCCCTGGCGGCCGGCAACCTCAAGCGGGTCCACCTCGAGCTCGGCGGCAAGGCGCCGTTCATCGTCTGCGCCGACGCGGACATCGAGGCGGCGGCCCGTGGCGCGACGGCCGGGGCCCTCATCAACGGCGGGCAGGACTGCACGGCGGCCACGCGGGCCTACGTCCACCGGAGCGTGTACGACGCGTTCCTCGCGCGGACCGCGGAGCTGTTCGACGGCGTGCGCGTCGGCGATCCGTTCGATCCATCGACCGATCTCGGCACGCTCATCTCCGACACGCAGGTCGCGCGCGCGGCCGGGTTCGTCGAGCGGGCGGTGGCCGCCGGCGCGCGCGTGGTCGCTGGCGGGTTCGCGCCCGAAGTGCCGGGCCTGCCCGATGGCGCTTTCTATCGACCGACCCTCGTCGCCGACTGCGCCCAGGACAGCGAGATCGTCCAGGACGAGGTCTTCGGTCCCGTGCTCGCCGTCCTGCCGTTCGACACCCTCGACGAGGCCATCGAGAAGGCCAACGACACGCGTTACGGGCTCGCGGCCAGCATCTGGACGACGAACGTCTTCGCGGCCATGGAGGCGGCGCGCAGGCTGAACTTCGGGCACGTGCAGGTCAACGACCACCTCATGGTCACCTCCGAGATGCCGCACGGCGGCTTCAAGCAATCCGGCACCGGCAAGGACATGTCGAGCTACTCGTTCGAGGAGTACACCCAGGTCAAGCACGTCATGCTCGAGCTGACCGGCGAGCCCGAGAAGGGCTGGCACTACACGATCTTCGGCGACAAGCCGGGCGACTGAGGCGCGTCCGGGCATCGAGCGGCGGTGCTGGCCGCCGTCGATAATGGCGGCATGCCGCCGATCACCGAGCTGACCCGCATCGAACCCATCCTGCTCGAGCGCCTGGAGCGCCAGGGCACGTTCACCACCGGCCTGCTGCTGGAGCGGTCGGAGACCGCGACCCGCCGCCAGTACCTCGCCGACCAGCTGGATGCCACGACCAACGACGTCCTGGAGTGGCGCGATGAGGCCCTGATGCTCAACCTCGCGAGCTTCGGGCCGGATGATCACCAGCTCCTGATCCAGGCGGGCATCGAGGGCCTGCGCGACATCCTCGACCTCTCGCTGGACGCCTTCCGGGAGCGCATCGCGCAGGCGGCGCTCGAGCTGAACGCCGAGCCGCCGCCCGATCTCGTCGCCGAGGGCTGGTGGGAACAGGCGAAGACGCTCGAAGAGGAGTAGCCGGGGGCCTGCGCGACAATCGGGCATGCATCCGCCCACGTTGTTCGCCAAGATGTGCTTCCCAGTCTGCAGAAGCGGATCGAACGCGCTCTCGCCACTCCGATGACCCCGCCCTGGGCCCCAGTTCGCGGCTGCCAAGCACGTCCTGACGTCGAACTCGCCGGAATCTGGCGAAGTCGGCGCCTTCGGGGCGCCTTGCCGACTACCAAGCACGCATCGACGTCGCGGGCGCCGGCGACGCTCAAAGGGGAGTAGCCGGGGGCCAAGGCCGCCAGATGTACTCCGCTGGGAACGTACGGCGGCCTCGGAGCCACCGTCGAGACGCGATGCGAGCTGGTAGAGCTCGGATCCACGCTCCGCAGCCCGACCCACGGAGTGCAGCGCACCGGAATCAGACGAATACGTCGCCTAAGGTTCCGGGCGGCGGACAATTGGCGGACTCGTGGGGTTAGGCGGACTCGTCGGGTTAGGGCGGACTCGTCCGGTGAGGTGGCCGACTCGTCCGGTTAGGGCAAGACTCGCCCGGTCAGTGGCGGACTCCGCGGTCACGGCGAGGGACGGACGACCGGGCGGTCACAGGGCTCGGCTCCGGGAACCGACTACGATGCGTCCGTGCATTCGATCGCCGGACGTGCCGGCTCGCTGGTCATCATCGTCGCCACCGCGCTCGTGATCGTGGCCGTTTCCCTGCCGTTGTTCCTGAACCCGGTCTGGGTGGCGTTCGAGCAGGGCCGGGCCGAGGCGGCCGTCTGGACCGGTTTCACCGAGCCCGAGCTCCGCAGCGCGACGGACGCGATCCTGGCCGACCTGGTCATCGGTCCGCCCGACTTCGATGTCACGGTCGCGGGCCAGCAGGTCCTCAACGAACGCGAACGTGGGCACATGCGCGACGTCCGCGGCGTGTTCATCGGCTTCTTCGCCGCCACCCTCGCCTTCGCCGCGGTCGCCCTCGTGATCGCCACCCGACGGCGTGGCGCGGACCGGGTGCGAACTTGGCGCGCGGTGCGCGACGGAGCCGTGGCCCTGATCGCCGCGCTCATCGCTGGCGGGGCTGTCGCATTCCTCGCCTTCGCGACGCTCTTCGAGGTCTTCCACCGGCTGTTCTTCGCCGGTGGCTCCTACACCTTCGACCCGACCACCGACCGCCTGGTCCAGCTCTTCCCGTTCACGTTCTGGCAGGAGACGGCGATCGTCGTGGGGGCCGTCAGCATCGTCCTCGCGGGCGTGGTGGCCTGGTTCGCTAGTCGGCGCGCCCGGGCCGTCCAGGCGGCCACGCACCAATCGCCCATAGCCGTCCCCGCGACGGACGGCTCATCCGCGGCCACCGCCACGTCCGGCCCATCGCGATGAGCGCCATCCCCGTCGCCCGGATCCTCGGGTTCGAGATCCGGATCCACGTCTCCTGGGCCGTGATCCTCGCGATCATCGCAGTCGCCGTCGAGTCGCAGGTCGGCCAGTTCGCGCCGACCCTCGAGGCTCCGTTGCGGTGGGTCATCGGCGGGGGCGTGGCGGCTGCGTTCCTCTTGTCCGCCCTGGCCCATGAGCTCGGTCATGCGGTCGCGGCGCGAAGGGCCGGGATGCCGGGCGGGCCGATCATCGTGTACTTCTTCGGTGGGGCGGCGACGTCGACCCTGGAGACGACGCGGCCTCGGGACGAGGTGGCCACCGCGATCGCCGGTCCGCTGGTCAGCATCGCCGTGGGTGTCGCGTTCCTGGTCATCGCCGGGCTCGGCGAGCTGGCCGGTGGCATCGGAATCGGTCTCGGGCGGATCGCCCTTATCGTCGGCGTCCTGAACCTCGTGCTCGGCGGTGTCAACCTGTTGCCGGCCTTCCCGCTCGATGGCGGCCGCGTCATTCGGGCCATCGCCTGGGCACGCACCGGCGATCCCGACCGGGGGCTGCGGATCGCCGCCAGCAGTGGTCGATATCTGGGCATCCTCTTCGCGACGCTCGGCGTCGTCAGCATCCTCGTCATCCAATCGTTCGATGGGCTCATGCTCGCGTTGTGCGGGTGGTTCATGGTGTCGAGCGCACGGGCCGTCGAGCGCAACGCCGACGCCGAGCGGCTGCTCGATGGCATCCATGTCGGTGACGTGATGGATCGGGATGTGTCAGGCGTGCCGCCCGGCCTGACGCTCGACACGTTCGCAGACCAGGTCCTGAGCAGCGGCTCGTCGGCGTCGATCCCGGTCATGCGCGGGCTCGAGATGCTCGGGATGATCGGGGCACGCCAGGTTCGCCGGGTCCGCCGCGACCGGTGGCCCCAGACGCGTGCCGAGGACCTGATGATCAAAGGCGACGCGCTGCCGAGCGTGGGGCCTGACATGAGCCTGGGCGCCGCACTGGGCCACCTCCACCGGAGCGGTCTCGATGGCCTCCCGGTGATCGAGGCGGGAGCCCTGACCGGGATCCTCACGCGTCGGGCGGTCGCGGAGGCCGTCCGGGACCGCCTCCGGGCTCGGGAGGCGACGGCCCCGCACGCGCCCCCGTGAGCCCTGACCGGCTCCTGACCGTCGAGGAGGCGCGCGAGCGGGTGTTCGCCGCCATCGCGGGTTCGACGCCGTCGGAAGTCGCCTGGCTGTCCGAGGCACGAGGTCGCGTGGCCGCGGCCGCGGCCACGAGTCCGATCGCCCTGCCGCCGTGGGACAACTCGGCGATGGACGGGTACGCCATCCGGTCCGCCGACGTCGCGGCGGCCACCGAGGACGCCCCGGCCCGTCTCGAGGTCGTCGGCGAGGTCCGTGCCGGGCAGGCGCCCGACAAGACGGTTCGTCGCGGTACCGCGGTCCGCATCGCCACCGGCGCTCCCGTGCCAGCGGGTGGCGATGCCGTGGTTCCCGTCGAGGGCACCACCCCGCTGGGCCCGGACGGTGCCGCGGCCGGTCCGCGCGGTCGGGACGCGACGGGTCCGTTGCCGGCCGGCATCCTGGTCCACACTGCCACGCCGGTCGGTGGGTCCATCCGCCGGGCCGGCAGCGACCTGGCCGCCGGCACCACGATCATCACGCCGGGCACGGTCCTGACCCCGGCACTCGTCGGTCTCGCGGCCGGCGTGGGGATCGATCAGCTCAGCGTCCACCGCCGCCCGATCGTCGGCATCCTCGCGACCGGCGACGAGATCCGCCAGCCGGGCCGGGATCTCGGTACGGCCGGCATTCCCGACGCCAACGGCCCCGCCCTCGTGGCCATGGTCGAGGCCGCCGGAGGCGACCCGCGGGTCCTCGGCATCGCCGCGGATCGATTCGACGACGTCCGCGCGCGCCTCTGCGCAGGCTTGATCGAGGGCGCGGACGCGATCATCGTATCGGGCGGGGTGTCGGTCGGGCCCTACGACGTCGTCCGGGCCGCGTTCGAGGAGTTCGGCACGATCGACCTGTGGCGGGTCGCGGTCCAGCCCGGTAAGCCGTTCGCGTTCGGCACGGCGCGCGCACCGGGCGATGACGGGACGGACGGCGACGCCGCCGACCATGACCGCCCGCCGACGCTGCTCTTCGGCCTGCCGGGGAACCCGGTGTCGACCTTCGTGACGTTCGAGCTGTTTGTGCGCCCGGCCCTGCGCCGCCTCGGTGGCCACCGCGACGACGACCTGTACCGGCCCACGGACCGGGCGATCCTGGCTGACGATGTGACCAAGAGCTCCGGGCGGCGGGCCTTCGTGCGGGTCAGCGTGGATCGCGACGCGGACGGCACACCCCGCCGCGACGACCGCGGCCGCGTGCGCGCCAGCTTGGCCGGCGGCGCGGACGGGCAGGGGAGCCACGTGCTCTCGGCCCTTGCAACGGCCGACGCCCTGGCCGTCATCCCGGAGACCGACGATTCGCTCCCCGCCGGCGCCGAGGTGGCGCTCTGGTGGCTCGACCGCGCCTGACGCGGCCCCACCGGCTCGCCGTGCCCGCTATCCTCGGCTCGTGACGGATCCCAAGCCCGGTCGCTCGATGCCTCCCCGCGCGGAGCGCCGTCGTCTCTCCCACGTCGACCGATCGGGTCGACCGCGGATGGTCGACGTCTCGAACAAGCCCGTGACGGCGCGGCGGGCCGTCGCCGAGGCCACGGTCTCCATGTCGGCCGAGACGCTCAGCCTCGTCATTGATGGCGGCGGCACGAAGGGCGACGTCCTGGGCGTGGCCGAGTTGGCCGGGGTCATGGGCGCCAAGCGGACCAGCGACCTCATCCCGCTCTGCCATCCGCTGGCGCTGACCGATCTCCAGGTCTCGATCACGCCGGATCGGGCCGCGGGTGCTCTGCGTATCCGCGCCGAGGCGGCCACGACCGGTCAGACCGGAGTCGAGATGGAGGCGATGACCGCCGCGTCCGTCGCCGCGCTGACGGTCTACGACATGGTCAAGGGCGTCGAGCGGGGCGTCACGATCGGTGGCGTGCGCCTCGTGTTCAAGAGCGGTGGCAAGAGCGGCGACTGGGTGCGCCACGACCCGCCAGGACGCGACGGCGAGGTCGCCGAGCCTGTCCGTCGCCCGGCGGACCGCAGCGCCGGCCGAATCGCCAAGCCGGCCCGATCCGGAGGACGACCCGGAGGCAAGCGACCGGGATGAGGCGCGCCCTCGTCATCACCGCGAGCGACGGCGTGACGGCCGGGGTGCGCGAAGACGCCTCGGGCATGGGGGTGGGGGAGCGGCTGGAGGCCCTCGGATTCTCCGTCCAGCGGGCCGTCTTGCCCGATGAACGAGCGACGTTGACCGAGGTCCTGCTCGCGTCGTCCGCCTCGCACGATCTCATCGTGACCACGGGCGGCACCGGGCTCACGCCGCGCGACGTGACGCCCCAGGCCACGAAGGACGCTGTCGACTTCGAGGTGCCGGGCCTGGCGGAGGCCATGCGCGCCGCGGGGCGGGCGAGCACTCCGTTCGCGGACCTGTCTCGCGGTGTCGTCGGTGTGATCGGGCGGACCCTCGTGGTCAACCTCCCCGGGAGCCCGAAAGGTGCCCTCGAGTCGCTGGCCGCGATCGAGGCGGTGCTCGACCACGCGCTCGAGACGCTGGCGGGGCCCTTCGACCACGACGAACCGGCGGCGGGCCAGACGATATGACGTTGTTCGGGCCGTTCACGGACGTCCCGGCCTACCCGCTCGTGTTCCCGCTGTTCTGGGGCGCGGTGATCTTCTTCTGCCTGGCCATGGCCCGTCACCTGCGGGTGTTCGCCGCGGTCCGCGCGGAGGGCCCGAGTCCGTTCTCGGACGTCCCGCGACGGTTCGTCGGCCTGGTCGAGTACGCGTTCGTCCAGACCAAGATGTTCAAGGACGCCCGGGCCGGGCTGATGCACGCGGGCATCTTCTGGGGCTTCGTCCTCCTGACGATCGGGACGGCGAATGTCGTGACCGGCGGGGTCATCGAGCAGGTGCTGTCGATCCCGTTCGACGGTCTGCTCTGGACGCTGGTCAGCGCGATGCAGAACGTGGTCGCCGTCATCGTGCTCGTCTCGATCGCGTGGGCGTTCTTCCGGCGGTTGGTGACCCGGCCGCGGCGCCTCACGTTCAATCGCGACGCACTGATCATCCTGGGCATGATCGGCGGAGTCGTGCTCACCGAGCTGCTCGCGGAAGCGTTCGAGTTCGCGGCCCACGGAGACCAGCCGGGGGCGTTCGTGGCGGCGGCGCTCGCGGTGCCCTTGCGCGGTGCGTTGTCGCCGGAGGCGCTGGAGGCCGGGTTCGCCATCCTGTGGTGGGGCCACATCGCGCTCGTGGCGGCGTTCCTGTGCTACCTGCCGTTTTCCAAGCACCTCCACATCGCGACCTCATTCCCGAACATCTGGTTCCGCAAGCTCGCCCCGCGCGGCGAGCTGCCCCGGATGGACCTCGAAGACGAGACCGCGACGTTCGGCCTCAAGACGCTGCAGGACCTCGGCTGGAAGGACCTGCTCGACGGCTTCACCTGCACCGAGTGCGGACGCTGCCAGGAGGCCTGTCCGGCGCACGCGACCGGGAAGCCGCTCAACCCCAAGGCCTTCATCATGGGGATCCGCGACATGTCGGTCGATGCGGAGGCCGGGCTCAACCTGATCCCGAACTCGCCGATCGTGCGCGAGACCTACGGGCTCGATGACTCGCGGCCCGCAGCGACCGCCCTGGCCGAGCCGATCGTCGACACGGCGATCCCGTACGACGCGGTGTGGGATTGTGTCACGTGCGGGGCGTGCGTCGAGGCCTGCCCGGTGCTCATCGAGCACGTCGACAAGATCGTCGGTCTGCGGCGGAACCTCGTGCTGGAGGAGTCGCGGTTCCCGCAGGAGCTCACGCCGGCCTTCCGGGCGATGGAAGGCCAGGGCAACCCGTGGGGCCAGCCGGCCTCGGCGCGGATGGACTGGACCAAGCCGCTGCCGTTCGAGGTGCGGACCGTGGCGTCCGTCGCCGGGGATGGGTCCCTGGACGCGCTCGAGGTGCTCTATTGGGTCGGGTGCGCGGCGGCGTTCGACCCGCGCAACCAGAAGGTCGCCCGGGCCGTCGCCACCTGCCTGCACGCGGCCGGGGTCTCGTTCGCGGTCCTGGGGCAGGAAGAATCGTGCACGGGCGACCCGGCCCGGCGGATGGGCAACGACTACGTGTTCCAGATCCTGGCCAGCGGGGCCGTGGGCACGTTGAACCGCTACGAGATGGGGGAGCGGACGATCGTGACGGCCTGTCCTCACTGTTTCAACACGATCGGGAACGAGTATGGGCAGCTCGGCGGCTCCTTCCGGGTGGTGCATCACTCGCAGTACCTGGCGGAGCTCGTGGCATCCGGGCGGTTGGCGACCGTGCCAGAGGACGCCGGGTCGTCGACCGGGGACCACCGACCCGGGAGCGTGACCGTCCACGATTCGTGCTATCTCGCCCGCTACAACGGGGTCGTGGCAGCTCCCCGTTCCGTGCTGGGCGCGGCCGGGGTCGATGTGGTCGAGATGGCCAAGAGCGGCAAGGACACGTTCTGCTGTGGAGCCGGCGGCGGCCGCATGTGGATGGAGGAGACGCGCGGCACGCGGATCAACGCCGAACGGACGCGCCAGGTGCTCGAGACGGGCGCCTCCACGGTCGCGACGGCGTGCCCGTTCTGCATGGTGATGCTGTCGGATGGCCTGGCGGCCGCCGAGGGTGGTGCCGGCGTGGCCGCCCTGGACGTCAGCGAGGTGCTTGCGGCGCGCCTCGCGTCCGTCCCGGAGGATCGGCGACTGCCGGTCGTGTAGCGGCCTCGGTCCTTGAACCCGGAATAACTTGCGTCGGAGCCACGTTGTGGCAGACCGAGCCGACGCTTGGTCCCCGGAATTGGCACAACCACGACGTTACGTGCCTGGGAAGCACGGTATGGGCCGTGAAGCCCCCCAACGACGGTCGTGGAACGGGCACGCCGGCCATAACGTGGCGGTCAGGCACGTCATGCCGGGTCCCGGGCGTCCGGGACGCCTCGGACGTCCCGGCGCCCCGGGCCGGCCGGTCTCTGGCGGTCCCGGGAGCCCCAGGGCGGACGGGTCTCGGGCGGTCCCGGCCCCCGGGCGGACCGAGCGTGGCGGTCAGCCGAGGTTCGAGAGGCCACCGATGAAGCCGGCCGCGACCGCCGCCAGCGTCACGAGCGTGGCCAGGCCCGGGTTCGCGCGGTGCCGCGGCCCTTCGGTCGCGAGGAGGACGACAGTCGAGCCGACCAGCACGACGAGCGCCAGCTTGGCGAACACGACGAGCGGGAGGCCGAACGCGTCGAAGCCCTGCGCCACGATCGGATTGAGCTCGGCACTGATCCCGCGCCGATCGACCATGCCGGTGAACGTCCCGAGGTCGAAGAACTGTGCCGCGAAGAGGGCCGCCAAACGGAATCGGACGATCGGCGCGGCGGTCGGGATGGCTCGACGTCGCTCGCGCCACAGACGGCGCGACCCGGCACGGCGCCGACGTTCCGGAAAGGGCAGCGGGGTGGGTTGTTCGATCCGACGCACGGCCACGCAGCAAGACGGACGGGTCGGTTTCGCCAGTAGCTCGACTCGGTCTCAGGCGGCCATGATCAGGACCGAGCGTCGTCGCTTCACCGCTTGAGGCGCAGTGTGCCGTGCGCCGGTCCGTGGCGCAAAGCCATCGCACCACTGGTGGTGCGTCCGCGCACTGGAGCGCCGCGTCGGGAAACGGGGCCGCGGCAGGAAGGTACGATTTGGCCGGTGACCACCGGCAGCCGCGCCCCCGGGCCGTTTCGCCTCACGGAAGACCACGAGATGCTCCGTGACGCCGTTCGCGTCCTCGCCGATGAGCAGGTGGCGCCGCGGGCCGCCGAGATCGACCGGACGGCCACATTCCCCGAGGACCTGCGCCGACTCCTGGCCGACCACGACATCCTGGCCCTACCGTTCCCCGAGGAGCACGGCGGACTCGGTGGCGAGCTGCTGAGCATCTGCCTCGCTGTCGAACAGCTCAGCCGGGCGTGCGCCACCACCGGCCTGATCCTCGCGGTCCAGGAGCTTGGCTCGCTCCCTATCGCCCTCGCAGGCACGCCCGACCAGCAGGCTCGCTGGTTCCCCAGGCTCGCCAGCGGCGAGCACCTCATCGCCTTTGCGCTCACGGAGGCCGAGGCAGGCTCGGACGTGGCGGCCGCCCGCACGACGGCCCGCGCCGAGACCGGTGGCGAGGCCTATGTCATCGATGGCGCCAAGCGCTTCATCAGCCACGGCTCGGTCGCCGACCTCATCACGGTCTTCGCCGTCACCGACCCCGACGCGCCCCGCCATCAGCGCCTGAGCGCATTCGTCGTCGAGGTCCCGACCGAAGGTTTCGCGGTCACCCGACTCGAGCACAAGATGGGGCTGCGCGGCAGCCCGACCGCAGAGCTGGCCTTCGACAAGGTCCGCGTCCCCGTCGGAAACCGCCTGGGCGAGGAGGGGGACGGCTGGGAGATCGCGATGCGGACGCTCGACCGATCGCGTCCGGCGATCGCGGCCCAGGCGGTCGGGATCGCCCAGGGCGCGCTCGAGGTCGCGACCGCGTACGCCCGCGAGCGCAAGCAGTTCGGCCAGCGCATCGGGGACTTCCAGATGATCGGCGCGATGCTGGCCGACATGGACGCCGGGACCGAGGCTGCACGACAGCTGCTGTACCGAGCTTGCGTCGAGATCGATGCGGGCGCACCGGACGCGAGTCGGTGGTCAGCCATGTGTAAACTCGTGGCCGGTGATACCGCCATGCGGGTCACGACCGACGCCGTCCAGGTGCTCGGAGGCTACGGGTACATCGATGAGTTCCCGGTCGAGCGGATGATGCGCGACGCGAAGATCACCCAGCTCTACGAGGGAACGCAACAGATCCAACGACTCGTGATCGCGCGGGCGCTGCTTGGCAAGGGCGGCTGACCGAGCGGGGAGGTCCAGCGGCTCGTGCGCATCGTCGTTCTCACCAAACCCGTCCCCGATCCCGCATCCGGCGGTGAGCGGCTCGGTCCGGACGGGACGCTGGACCGCGCGAACAGCCCGGCCGTGGTCAACGGCAACGACGAGTACGTCCTTGAGAAGGCGCTCAAGCTCATCGAGGCGGCCGGTGAGGGCGAGGTCATCCTCCTCTCGATGGCTCCCGCGAACGCGCCCGAGACCATGCGCAAGGCCCTCGCGATGGGCGCGACCCGTGGCGTCCTCGTGACCGATCCCGCGATCGCCGGCTCGTGCACCGTGGCGACGGCCCGGATCCTCGCCGCGGCCCTCAAGACGCTGGAGTTCGATCTCGTGCTGGCCGGCGTCGATACGTCCGACGGGGTGTCGGGGCTGGTGGCGCCCGGCGTCGCGGCCCTTGCCGGTCTGCCGTACCTCTCGTACGCGGCGACGATCGAGCCGGACGCGGCGGCCGGCACGCGTCCGCGTGAACCGCATCACCGCCTCGGGGTACGACGTCCTCGAGGCCCCGATGCCGGCGCTCATCTCGGGCACGCAGGCGCTGGGCGAGCCGCGCTACCCGTCGCTCAAGGGGATCATGGCCGCGCGCTCGAAGGAGATCGCGACCCTGTCACTGGCCGACCTCGACATCGACCCGGCGACCGTGGGGCTGGCCGGCGCCACGACGAAGGTCGTCGGCTCGCGTCCGCCGGAACCGAGGGCGGCCACCCGCGTGGTCCGCGAGGCGCCCGATGAGGCGGCCCGCCAGGTCGTCGCGTTCCTCGCCGAGCGGAGGCTCATCTGATGGCCGGCATCTGGGTCCATGGCGAGATCGCCGGCGACGGCTCGCTCGCGAAGATCGCCACGGAGGTCGCGACACTGGCCCGCGCCCTGGCTGCGGAGAGCGGCGGCGCGGACGTCACGGGGGTGGTGATCGGGTCGCACCCGGCGGCGGCCGCCGAGGAACTGGCCCGCTATGTCCCTCGCGTGCTGACCGTGACGGAGCCCGAGACGGCCGACCATGCCGTGGGGACCATCGTCGCGCAGCGCCTCGCGGCCCTCGTGGAAGAACACGATCCCGACGTCGTCCTGGCCGGAGCGGGTCCGGAGGGCCGTGACCTTGCCGGTGCACTTTCCGCCCTGACCGGACGTGGTGTCCTGGCCAATGCCGTCGCGGTCCGCGGCTCCGACGACGGCCCGATCGCGACCCACAGCGTGTTCGGCGGCAAGCTCATCACCGAGAGCGCCCTCGTCGGTGGGCGCGGGATCATCACCGTCCGTCCGAACACCGTGACCGCCGAGGCCGCCGCGAGCGCCGGGACCGTGGAGGCCGTGGCCCCGACCGGGGAGCTGGCACAGCCCGCTGTCCCGGTCGTCGACCGCCTCGAGGCCCAGGGCGCCGCCGCCTCCATCGATGACGCCCGGATCATCGTCGCCGGTGGCCGCGGGGTCGGTGGCGCGGATGGCTTCAAGCTGCTCGACGAGCTGGCCGCCGAGCTCGGTGGGGCCGTCGGGGCGACGCGCGCCGCGGTCGACTCCGGCTGGATCCCGTACAGCCAGCAGATCGGCCAGACCGGCAAGATCGTCAAGCCGCAGCTGTACCTGGCGATGGGCATCAGCGGGGCGATCCAGCACAAGGTCGGGATGCAGACCGCGACCACGATCGTCGCGATCAATCGTGACCCTGATGCCCCCATCGCCGACTTCGCGGACATGGTCGTGGTCGGCGACCTCGTCGAGGTCGGTACCGCCATCCTCGCGCAGCTGCGCGACCGGACCGGCTGAGCTCGGGACCGGGGACGCCATGACCGAGCCGGTAGTCCTGCTACCACTGGCGGCGTTCCTTGTCCTCGCCGTCGGGTTCGCGGTCGTGCTTCGGCGGGCCGGCCGGATCGTCGCCCGGACCCGTGAGGTCGAGAACTTCCGCTCGTCGGTGCGCGACCTCGCCAGCCGGATCGACCTGTCGCTCGATGGAGCGGCCCGCCGGATCGACGCCGTGCGCCGCGGGCAGCTCGGGGCGGACACGATCGGCGTAACGATCGAGGCGGCGACCGATGCGATCACCCGTTACACCGAGGAGGCCCGGGCGCTCCACGGCCCGCCGGCCGCGGTCGCCATCCGCGACGACCTTGTCGAAGACCTGGAGCGCGCCGAACGTGCGCTCGACATGGTCGCACACGGCGCGGCCATCCTCGCCCAGATCCGGCGGCGAGGCCGTGAGCTCGAGGCCCAGACCTCGGTCAAGCGCGGGTATCTCAACCTCATCCACGCCCAGGAGGCGATCGTCCGCCACGCGGCCCGCGCCGAGGAGCTCGACGTGACGTCGGAGCGCCCGCCCGCGGAACGCCCACCGGCGGAGCGACCGCCCAAGGAACCCCCGGTGACCGCGCGCCAGTCCCGCCCCTGACCACACCGGACCACACCATGTAGTGGTATGCTCGACGCCACACCACAAGTGGTAGTGGTGGTGAGCGACAGGAGAGCGATGCGCTGCCCCCAATGCGGCGAACGGGACACCCGCGTCGTCGACTCGCGAGACCTCGACGACTCGGCGACGATCCGGCGACGACGCGAGTGCAACGCCTGCACGATGCGGTTCACGACCTACGAGCGGATCGAGGCGGCCCGGCTCATCGTCGTGAAGCGTGACGGGACGCGCCAGGAGTTCGATCGGGACCGGCTGGTCACCGGGTTGCGCAAGGCGCTGACCCGCCGGCCCGTGCCGGACGGCGCCGCCGAGCAGGCGGCCGACGCGATCGAGGCCGAGTTGCGCGCCGCCGGCGTTGCCGAGATCCCGTCATCGCGCGTCGGCGCGCTCGCGATGGAGGCCCTCCGCGGCATCGACCAGATCGCCTACATCCGGTTCGCCAGCGTCTACCAGAGCTTCGAGGACCTCGAGGACCTCAAGCGCGAGGTCGACACGCTCTACAACGAGAAGGGCAACGGGGGCGGCGCCAAGTGAGCGTGCTCTCGGACCGCGACATCCGCGCGGCGCTCGAGGCCGGCACCATCAAGATCGAGCCGTACGACCCCGAAGACCTTCAGCCGTCTTCGGTCGATCTCCACCTCGATCGTTCGTTCCGGGTCTTCCGCAACAACCGCTACCCATACATCGACGTACGCGCCACGCAGCCTGACCTGACCGAGATGCTGACGGTCGCCGACGACGAGCCGTTCATCCTCCATCCCGGTGAATTCGTGCTCGGTCAAACGCTCGAGTTCGTCGAACTACCCAACGACATAGTTTCGCGCTTGGAGGGCAAAAGTTCTTTGGGCCGTCTCGGACTGCTGATCCACTCCACGGCGGGCTTCGTCGACCCAGGTTGGAAGGGCAACCTGACGCTCGAGCTCTCGAACGTGGCGACGCTACCCATCGCGCTGTATCACGGCATGCGGATCGGGCAGATCTCGTTCTTCGAGATGTCCTCGCCGGTCGATCGGCCGTACGGATCGCCGGAGCTGCGGTCGCGCTACCAGGGCCAGAAGGAGCCGACGGCGTCGGCCTTCCACCGGGATTTCGTGAAGGACTGAGTCCGTGGCCATCAACGAATTGGTCGATTGGCGGACCGAGCTGGGAGGCGGGGTCACGGTCGCGCTGATCCAGGCAGGCTCCTTCCGTTCCGACGCGGGGACCCTGTTCGGGCCGGTGCCGCGCGTGCTGTGGGGCAGCCTCGTGACCGACGAGATCGATACCGAGCATCGGCTGGTCCAGGCGCTGAATTGCCTGCTCGTCGACACGCCGTCGGGACGGGTGCTGATCGAGACCGGGATCGGTGAGCGGGTAGACGACAAGACCCGGGCGATGCGGGCGTACGTGGGCTCGCCGATCGTGCCTGCGCTCGACGCTGCGGGGTTCCTGCCCGAGACCGTCAACGTGGTCGCGATGAGTCATCTCCATTTCGACCATGCCGGCGGGCTGCTGCGGGAGGACGGGTCGCGCGCGTTCCCGCACGCCTCGATCGTGGCCCAGAAGGCCGAGTGGGAGATCGCCCTGGACGACAACCCGCGGATCGTGGCCTCGTACGTGCAGCCGGAGCTGCGACTAGTTCGCGACTGGGGCGCGCAGGACTGGGCGGAGGGCGAGCGCGAGATCATGCCCGGCGTCACGGTCGTGCCGACCGGCGGGCATTCGACCGGACACCAGGCGATCGTCGTGCGCGGGTCGGGCGACGGTTCGCGGACGCTGGCCTTCTTCGGCGACCTGTTCATGCGGCCGTGGGGCGCGAATCCACGCTGGGTGTCCGCGTTCGACGACCATCCGCTCGATTCCGTGGTGCGCAAGGCCGAGCTGTTCGCGCAGGCCGCGGACGAGGAGTGGCTCGTGGTGCTGTCGCACGAGGCGAAGCAGCCGATCGGGCACGTGGTGCGCGACCGGGATCGGTTCCGCTTCGAACCGGTCTAGCGGGCGGCGCTCGTCGGCAGCAGCGACTCGATGAGGGCCGTCGCGCCCTGCTCGTCGACCGGGCCGTTGACGACCTGGACGATCGTGCCATCGACATCGATGAAGAACTGGGTCGGCAGCGCGAACACCTTGTAGGTCCGCAGGATGTGCCCCGAACCGTCGAACCCGATCGTGTAGTCGAGCTCGTATCGATCGGCGTAGGCGCCGACATCGTCGGGCGACGTCTCCTGGACGCTGATCCCGACGATCGCCAGGCCGCGGTCGCGATACTTCTCATCAAGCGCGCGCAGGATCGGCGTCTCCTGCTGACACGGCGGGCACCACGAAGCCCAGAAGTTGAGCCACACGACCTTGCCGCGCAGGTCTTCGAGGCGGATGGGGCGACCATCGAGGTCGGTCAGCTGGTAGGTCGAGCCGTCGTCGAGCGTCGTGCTGAGTTCCGGCGCCGCGGCCCCGGGTTGCAAGCCCGCGGCCGGCGCCTGGCCGATCAGGAACGGCGTCGCCTGTGGGTTCACGATCGATGGGCCGGTCGCGGTGTTCCCGAGCGGCGTCGTGATGCCGACCCCGATGATGGCCACGACCGCGATCGCGACAGCGGCGGCCAGGAGTTGACGACCGCTGAACGGCCCGATCAGGCCGTGGCGCTCAGGCTTGTGCGTGAACCCGGGGCGTTCCTCCGACACGCGCCGCTCAGATGGCCGTGAGGAAGTTGAAGTAGCGCGGCATCAGCGCGAGCCAGTCGAACACCATCGCCACGCCGATCAGCACGACCAGCAACCCGCCGATGAGCGAGACGACCCGCCCGTGCCGGACGAGCGGCCGCAGGATCGCCGGGGCTCGGTCGTACACGAGCGCGATGGCGATGAACGGCAAGCCCAGGCCGAGCGTGTACGCGAGCAACAGGATCGCACCCTGGGCGGCCGTGCCGGTGGTCGCGGCCATCGTGAGGATCCCGCCGAGGATGATGCCGACGCACGGGCTCCAGCCGATCGCGAAGATCGCGCCGAGACCGAACGACGCGAGCCAGCCGCCGTTCGTGCCGATGAGCCGGCCCCCGAGTCGATCGCCGAGACCGGGTCGTCCGCCACTCCCCGGGGTACCGAGGGCGATCGAGCCGGTCGTGGTGGCGAGGCTGCCGGCGGCGCCGGCATCGAGTGGGCGCCAGGTGCGCTCGAGCGCCCCGATGCGCAGGATCCCGGCGAGGTTCAGGCCCAGGACGATGAGGATCGAGGCCACCGATGACCCGGAGCGTGCCGAGGTAGTCGGCCAAGCCGGCCGCCGCGTACGTGGCCGTCACGCCGAGCAGCGTGAACACGGCCCCGAACCCCGCCACGTACGCCAGGGCGTGACGGACTGCCAGCCACCTGCTTGGGGCCGTCGTCGTCACGTTCCCCGCGACGGCGATGGCCGTTAGCTGCCCCATGTAGGCCGGCACGAGTGGCAGCACGCACGGGGAGAGGAAGCTGATGACGCCGGCGCCGAGCGCAAGGAGGATCGTGAGGTCGGTGCCGCCGGTCATGCGGTCGTCGCCGCGCCGTCCAGGACCTCGGCCAGCAGGCGACGCAGTTTCGCGGGGCTCGTCACGAGCTCGAGCCGTCGATCGCCGAGCTCGACGACCGGGATGGACGTGAAGAACGCGCGCTCGAGGGCGGGGTCGGACTCGATGTCGCGCTCCTGGAAGGTCGGAGTCGGGAGGCCGGCCGCCTTGCGCTCGTCGAGGAGGGCTTGGAGCAGCTCGCGGGTCTCGTCACACAGGTGGCAGCCGGGGCGGCTGTACAGGATCAGGTCGGGGAGGGGAGTGCCGGACATCGCGCTCGGATTGTACGGGGAGCCGGCATTCGGCCTCGATCATGGAGATGGCCGCCGCAGGGAGGCGCGGCGGCCATGGGTCCGTGACGCCCGGTGCCTCACGAGGGTTCCGCGGGCCGGGCAGGGCGCCTTCCGCCCGGTTTCCTGCCATATCGGCAGCCGGTGCCCTTTAGGCACGTCCCCCGGGCCGATTCGGCGGCTGATCGCCCCTCTACCTACCCTCTCAAGCACGACTCCGCCTGGCTGATCCCCGGAATCGCGCCGCGCCGGGCTCGAAATCGACCCTAAGCGGCATCCCATGACGATTTGGCCGGATGTTGATCGTCGCAGCGTCAACTGGGGCGTGCCAAGCGCCCGCGGTACGATGCAGGCCGCGCCCCCGTAGCTCAGTGGATAGAGCGGCACCGTCCTAAGGTGCGCGTCGGCGGTTCGAGTCCGTCCGGGGGCGCTTCTTCATGCCCAACCAGCGACGCTGTCCACCTGTCAAGGCCGAGGCGGGCCATGTCAGGCAAGGCGTTCGATATCAGCTACACAACAGGCAAACGTGTCCCTGTCAGCAGGGTCCCTGCGCAGGCAGGACGATGGCCGCCAGATCGTCCAGGCTGGCCAGGGTCTCGGCGAGCCTGTCGTGCTCGGCGTCGGTCAGGGTGATTCCGCGCGCTCGCGCGATGGCGTCCGCGGCGGCGGCGGCGTCGTCCGCTCGGAGTGCAAGCTCGGCGCGGTAGGCCAGGGCTTCGACCAGGTCAGTCGCCGATGCGGTGTCCCCGTTCCGTTCGAGCGCGCCGTCCAGGATCTCTGCTGCTCGGACGTCGTAGCCGTGCGAGTCGCCCATCACGACGGCGTTCTGCAGGATCGCGCCGAGCCTGTCGGGGGCATGATCATGCTGGTCGGGTTCGGCTTTTGCGGCCATGATCCTGATCCAGTTCCCGCCCGGGTCGATGACCGTGAACCCGGAGAAGTTGTCGGCATTCTTGCGCTTGCGGGGCCGGGTCATCCGGGGGATGCCGGAAACGAGGAGCTTGCCGTGGGCCGCGCGCATGCCGGCGGCGAAGCTCCGGTACAGCTCCCCGGTGTCGGTCACGATGACCAAACAGCTCCCGTATGAGTCCTCGGCCTTGAAGTCCGGAATGCCGAAGAAATGCAGCTGGATGTCGTCTCGTTTGAGGCCGACATATGGGTTCGGGTGGACTTGGTAGTAGGTCCGAGTGAAGCCGAGCATGCTGTAGAACTCGACGATCTCGTCGATCGATCGACAGGGAAGCAGCGGCACCGTGATCTCGTTCGCCATGGGCATCTCCGTTCAAATCGGTGAGTCGTTGTCGGCGGCCGGCTACTCGACCCGCTGCGCAGGTGGCGGGTCCTCGGCCGCCATCGCGAACGCGCCCGCCTCCAGGCGGCGTATGAGGCGGTCGGTCCATCGGGCCTGGGAGTCGGCGGTGCTCAGCCACAGGGATAGGACCTCGCCGACCGGTCCCCAGGTATCCAAGTCGGTATCGGGGGGCAGGTGTCCGGTGATGCTCGACCGCCATTCCTCCATCGCAAGAGCCCGCGTTCGAAGCATCCGCAGCGCCTCCGCGCGTGGGAGATCCTCGATCAGGCCGACAGCGGCGCCGAGCACGTCCAGGCTCGGCTCGCGGTCGGCGAGGGCGCGGCGGAGGAGAGCGAAGTACTCGTGGTCGCCTTGGTCGGTCAGCTCGTACTCGATGCGCGGCGGCCCGCCGGCCTCCGAGGGGACGATCTCGTGTGCCACCAGTAGACCCTGACCCGCCATGCTCTTCAGAGCGTGGTAGACGGAGCCCGACGTGGCAGTGGACCACTCGTGCGCTCCCCACGATTTGAGGTCTGCGCGAACCTGATAGCCGTGTGCGCGCCCCCGCCGGCGTAGTGCTCCAAGTACCAGCAGGCGCACTGACTTCATGGGCCTCCTTCAACGAACTAGCGGAGTTTGGCTACTTGCAGAGTACCGCCTCCCTTGCGAGTAGTCAAACTCGGCTAGTCAGAGGTTCGCGCGTTCACCGAGCGTAGGGGCGGGTTGTCCAGGGACCCGGCGAGGTCGCGAAGCGGCGGTTGAAGTCCCGGCTCGGTCCAAAGGTTGACCTTGCGACAGGCAGCGCTGCGGCCATGCGCCGACCGACGTACGTCATCGACCGAAAATCTTCAGTCGCGCGACGGACGCGACACCCGAGGCCGGCGCCGTAGGTTCGACGTGTCCAGATCACCACCAGAAAGGAAGGACACAGATGAGTGACTCGACGAACACGCCCACGGTCGTTCTGGTGCACGGCGGCTTTGCCGACGCATCGTATTGGGCGCCGGTCATCAAGGACCTCCAGGCTCACGACCTGCCGGTGCTCGCGCCGCCGAACCCGCTTCGCGGTCTGGCCCACGATGCCGCGTACCTCGCGAGCTTCGTCAACCAGATCGACGGCCCCGTGCTCCTGGTCGGCCACTCCTACGGCGGCGCGGTCATCTCGGTCGCCGGTGCGAGCACTCCCAACGCGGTCGGACTGGTCTTCGTCGCCGCGTTCGCGCTCGACGAGGGCGAGTCCTTCGCCGAGATCTTCGCCCAGTTCGGAGCCACGCCTCTCGTCGGGGCCGTACGTCCGAGCAACTATCCGCTCGAGAATGGTGGGAGCGCGGTCGAGCTGACGATAGCCCCCGAGCTCTACCGGGAGGCATTCGCGGCTGACGTGCCCGAGGACCTCATCCGGATCCTGGCCGTCAGCCAGCGTCCGTTCGCGGCGATCTTCGAGGATCGTGCCGCGGCCGCGGCCTGGAAGAAGCTGCCGGCCTGGGCGGTCGTGGCGACGCGGACAAGGCGATCCCGCCCGACGCCGAACGCCACATGGCGCAGCGCGCGGGTGCGCAGCCGATCGAGGTCGATGCCTCGCACTCGATCGCGCTGTCGCAGCCGACCGCCGTTGCGGATCTCATCCGCACGGCCGTCGCGGCGACATCGGCAGTGCCGATGGCCGTCTAGTTCGAAGCGGCCGGGGCTCCTGGCGACACCTGCCGCCAGGACGCCCGGCCGGCATGGCATCAGCCAGCACACCCCTCGGAGATTGCCGTTTGGCTCTTCCGACCAGGAGAACCTCATGTACAGCATGACTCTGACCCGACAGGCGCCAGCGAAGTTGGCGCTGGTGCTCACTCTCCTCTTCGCGCTACTCGCAGTGCCCTTCGCAACAGGCAGTGCGGCGGGCTCAGCCAGCTCGACCAGCCAGACGAAGCCAACCATCGTGCTCGTGCATGGTGCCTGGGCGGACTCCTCCGGTTGGAACGACAGCATCAAGAAGCTGCAGAAGAAGGGCTATACGGCGCTCGCCGTCGCCAACCCGCTGCGCAGCCTTCACGGAGACGCGGCGTATCTGTCCAGCGTCCTCGACAGCATCGACGGGCCGATCGTCCTCGTCGGGCACTCCTACGGAGGCATGGTGCTGACGAACGCCGCGACAGGACACTCGAACGTCAAGGCTCTCGTCTACATCGCGGCGTTCGCGCCCGACCAGGGCGAGAAGATGATTGATCTCATCGTCAAGAACCCGGGCAGCCAGATCGGCCCGGATACGCTCACCGTCCGGCCCTATCCGGGAGGCCTCGACAGTTACATCACCCCGAGCGTCTTCCGACGCATCTTCGCGCACGACGTGTCGAAGAGCACGGCTGCGGTGATGGCCGCGACCCAGCGGCCGTTCGAGCTCGCGATCCTCGAGGAGCTCTCAGGCCCTCCGGCCTGGAAGACCATCCCGTCGTGGTACCTCATCGCCACCGAGGACCGCGCCATCCCGCCAGCTACGCAGCGGTTCATGGCCGAGCGAGCCGGCGCGACCATCGCCAAGGTCAGATCCTCGCACGTTCCGATGAACTCTCGACCGTCCGCGGTGACCGACCTGATCCTTCAGGCCGCCACCGCCGTCGACTGATCCCCTCTCCCCGGCCAGGCCTTGCGTTGGCGAGGCCCGGCCCCGAACAGTCCGGGCACAACGTATAGCGATAGGACAATCCGGCAAGCGCTCGCACGCCGCGCGCTTCCACCATCCAAAGGAGCACGAGATGCCTTTCGTCACCACCCAGGACGGCACGGAGATCTTCTACAAGGATTGGGGCAGCGGTCAGCCGATCGTGTTCCACCACGGATGGCCGCTCAGCTCGGACGACTGGGACGCCCAGATGATGTACTTCGTGCAGCGGGGCTACCGCGTCGTCGCCCACGATCGCCGCGGTCACGGCCGCTCGACCCAAACCTCGGACGGCCATGACATGGACACCTACGCGGCTGACGCCGCGGCTGTCGCTCAACACCTGGACTTGCGAGACACGGTCCATGTTGGCCACTCGACTGGAGGCGGCGAGGTTGCCCGCTATGTCGCGCAGCACGGCGCGGGTCGCGTGGCCAAGGCGGTTCTAATTGGCGCGGTCCCGCCGCTGATGCTGAAGACCGAGGCCAATCCGGGTGGCCTGCCGATCGATGTGTTCGACGGCTTCCGTGAAGGCACCGCCTTCAACCGGGCCCAGTTCTATCGCGACGTCGCGGCGGGACCGTTCTATGGGTTCAACCGTCCCGGGGCGAAGGTGTCAGAGGGTGTCATCGACAACTGGTGGCGGCAGGGGATGATGGGCGGCGTCAAGGCCCACGTCGAGGGCATCAAGGCGTTTTCCGAGACCGACTTCACGGCGGACCTCAGGGCCATCGATGTCCCAACGCTCGTGATGCACGGCGACGATGATCAGATCGTTCCGATCGCGGACTCCGCCGAGCTATCGATCAAGCTATTGAAGCACGGAGCGTTGAAGGTGTACCCGGGCTATCCGCACGGCATGTGCACCACCCACGCCGACGTCATCAACGCCGACCTGCTCGCCTTCATTCAGTAGTTCCGAGCGCTGTCCCTGTCGCGTCCTGATAACACACGGCCACCTGGTCGCTACCGCGGACCGCGCCATCGCGCCTGCCACCCAGCGGTCATGGGCCGAGCGAGCCGGTGCGGCCATCGCCGAGGTCAGATCCTCGCACGTCTCGATGAACTCCCGGCCGTCCGCGGTGACCGACCTGATCCTCCAGGCCGCAACCGCCGTCGACTGATCCCCGTTGCTGGCCAGTCCTCGCGTTTGCGAGGCCTGCCAGCTATTCGATCAGCCGAGCAGCTGAGATGTACCCCACGCTCGCTTCGAGCGTGGGGTACCAGCGTGAGCCGCCCCATCGACTTCGGACCTCCGACATGGAAAGATGGCCGCTCGATGGTGGCGTTGTCGAACCATGTGGCGCCCCTGCTCGGCCGCACGACCGAAATCCAGGTCCTCACCGGGCTTCTTGATGACGTTCGTCGCACAGGCGTCGCGCTCGTCCTGCGTGGCGATCCGGGCATCGGCAAGTCGCGGCTGCTCGCCGAGGCCGTCGCCCTCGCAGAAGAGCGTCAGATGAACGTCCTGACGGCCCGGGGCGTGCAGTCCGAAGCGAGGCTCGCGTTCGGTGGCCTGCAGCAGCTGCTGCGCCCGCTGCGCCCGGAGGCGACCAGCCTCCCTGCCCCTCAACAGGCTCTGCTCGAGGCGGCCCTTGGGGCCGGTGGCGACGAACCGCCGGAGCGCTTTCGTATCGCGTTGGCCGTCCTCGACCTCCTGTCAGAGGCGGCCACCGATCGACCCCTCCTGCTCGTCGCAGAGGACGCTCACTGGCTCGACCAAGCGTCGGTCGACGTGCTGGCCTTCGTCGGCCGCAGGCTCGAGTCGGACCCGATCGTGCTTCTGGCGGCGGCTCGCGTGGGCTACCCGACGGTGTTCAGCGCGGGCGAGCTGCCGGAGCTCCTGCTCCAGCCGCTCGATCCTGCGTCGGCGACACAGCTTCTCGAGCAAGCGGGCGAACACCTGACGCCCGCGGAGCGCACGCGGATCCTCCGCAACGCCGCCGGCAACCCGCTGGCGCTCGTTGAACTACCGTCGATCGCCCACGCCGCCGGCGACGATGTGATGCCGGGTCTCATCCCTCTCACGGAGCGTTTGGAGCGGGCGTTCGCTGCCCGCGCCGCGGATCTCCCCGCCGACACGCAGCTCGTGCTCCTCGTCGCCGCTCTCAACGACAGCGAGAGCCTCGGTGAGGTGCTCGAGGCCGGCACGACACTTGCCGGAAAGACGATCGACGTGAGTGCCCTGCAGACGGCTGCGGACGCCGCGATCGTCGAGCTCGACGAACGGACCGTCGGTTTTCGGCACCCACTGATGCGCTCCGCGGTCCGGCAAGCGGCGCCGATCGAACGCCGCTTGCGCGCCCACGCCGCGCTCGCTGAGGTGCTGTCCAGCGAGCCCGACCGTCGAGTCTGGCATCGCGCCGCACTCATCAGCGGAACCCACGAAGACGTGGCCGTTGAGCTCGAGGACGCAGGTCGGCGCGCCCGACGCAGAGGCGCCATCAGCGTCGCAGCGACGGCATCGCGGCGCGCCGCCGAGCTCAGCGAACCAGCCCTGCGCGCAGGGCGCCTGATCGCGGCCGCCGAGGTCGCCTTCGAGCTGGGGCAGGTGGACGTCATCGCGCCGCTGCTTCGCGAGGCCGAGCAGCTTGAGCCTGGCCCGCTCGAGCGGGCGCGCGCGACCTGGATCGACGAGATGATCAGCCTCCGGGCGCCCAGCCCCACCTGGGCCACGGCGTTGATCACGGCGGCCGAGGAGGCCGGTGAGGCCGGCGATCGCGATCTCCATTTTGCGCTGCTCTGGCTCGTCGCCACGCGCTTCTGGTGGGCAGACCCCGGACCCGCGGCGCAACGGACTCTCGTGCAGGCGGCCAGTCACCTTGGCCCCGCCGACGACCTGCACGTGCTGGCGATCCAGGCCTACGCCGATCCATTCGGGCATGCCCCGGCAGTGGTTGCCCGGGTCCAAGCCGCCATCGCCGATGGCCCTCAGGAGACCGAGGCCCTGCTGTATCTGGGGCCCGCTGCGGTCGCGGTCGGCGCCTTCGACATCGGCATGACCCTGTTGACCCAGGCGACCGACGGCCTGCGAGCGGAGGGGCGCCTCGGACACCTAGCCTACATGCTTGCGATCCAAGGGCTCGTGGCGGTCCGACTCGCCGACTGGGACATCGCCATCCCTGCGGCAGAGGAGACGAGGTCCCTGGCGATGGTGCTCGGCCAGCCGTTGTGGAGCGCGGCCGCGGACACCGTCAGCTCGACCACCGCGGGGATGCGCGGTGACGAGGAAGCCGCCGAGCAAGCGTCAGCCGACGCCGAGCGGATCGCCGCGGCCGTGGGTGCGAACAACATCGTCGCCTTGGCACAGTTCGGGAGGGTTGCCGCCGCGCTCGGAGCTGCCCGACACCAAGACGCCTACCGGGCCGCTGGGCGTCTCTTCGATCCCAGCGACCCGGCGTATCATCCGGCGATGGCCTCGTGGATCATCGGAGACCTCGCCGAGGCTGCCGTTCACGCGGGCCACGCCGAGGCGGCACGGGCGCGCGTGGCACAGGTCGAAGTGGCCGCGGGCGACAACCCGACGACCTGGATCGCGCTGAGCCTGCGGCATGCCCGCGCGATGCTCGCCGACGACGAGCAGGCGGCCGTGCTCTTCGAGGAGGCACTGGCTGCCGACCTGGGCCGCTGGCCCTTCCAGCGCGCGCGTCTGCTGCTGGCCCACGGCGAGTGGCTACGCCGGCAGCGGCGGATCGCGGACTCGCGCGGTCCCCTGCGAGCCGCCCGCGACATCTTCGACGGCCTGGGTTGCACGGCGTGGGGCGGGCGCGCCCGACGAGAGCTCCGCGCATCAGGCGAGTCGAGCCGGCGCTACGATCCGGCGGCCCGTGACCAGCTAACCGCCCAGGAGCTGCAGATCGCACAGCTGGCCGCGCAGGGACTCTCGAACCTAGAGATCGGCCACCGGCTCTACGTGTCGCATCGCACGGTCGGCACGCATCTCTATCGCATCTACCCGAAGCTCGGGATCACGAGCCGAGGGCAACTCGACTCGGTCCTGTGGGCCGACAACGCATTGCCGATGCGTCAGGCGGACCAGACAGCTCCGTGAGCGAGGTCGAACCCGGCTAGCGCGCCGCGTACCAAGCGAGACGATCCATCGCTTTGCTTCGTGCGCCCCCGAGTCCGTCCGGGGGCGCCAGGCCAACCGTCGTCATGGCCCGCATCGCGGCCGAGGCGACGAGCGGCAGGCACTCGGGGCTGGCCAGGTCGGCTCGACGATATCGTGGTCGCGCACCCGCACCGACTCGAACATGAGCTGGCGATCTCCGAACGCTCTTGGGGCGTCGAGGCGGCCGAGAGCCGCGCCAGGTCGTCGAGGGGCTTGCCCGTTCGTGGACCTCGCTCGCCGAGCAGACCGCAGGCGGTTTGCCCCTGGAAGGGTCGCGCCGATGCAACGGCCGATCGATGTCGAACCGCCCGGATGTCACAGACGGCCTGCCACTCTGCCCGGCATGGGCAAGCGAGGCGTGGTCAAGGCTGGGCAAAGGAGGGTCAGCCGAGGCAAGACGCCGGTGTACCTCGTTCGCGTCGCGCCGCCGGTCGTCGTGGAGATGCCCTGGCTGGAATTCGGCGGCGATCGCACCTTCGAGGTCCTTGACGCGGCGCGTCGAGCCATCGCCGGCGAGCTTCATGTCCGGCCTGAGCAGATCGAGGTGCGGGCGGACTGACCACGCGCCGCTCTTCGCCGGCGGCCGGCCACGCTGCAACACGCATGCAACCCGACGCTCTGTCGGCGCCCGCCCACTGGCTAGGGGCGTGTCGATACGCTTCGGACCGAGGTCGTCCGATCTGGCCTCCAGGTCGGACCGTTCGATGTGGACCGGCCTCGACCGAGATCATGAGGCCGGGTTCCGACACACCGTGAGGACCGCGCTGATGGACCATCCCGATTTCGACCCGACCCACCCCGTCGCGGATTCGCTCGAGCCGGGCGAGGCGATCCATCGCATGGCTGCCACCGATGACTTCAGCCTGGTTCTGACGGACCGTCGCCTCGCAGTGGCCACCGGGCAGCGCGTAGCCCTCAACATCCCGTTCGACGGCCTGCGGCGTGTCCAGTTCGACCTCGAGCGAGGGCGTCCTGCGACGTTGGTCCTCGTCCCTGAGCATCCCCGCGACGAGCCGCAGGTCCTGGCCATTCCCGTCGACCACTACGAGAACGTGGCCAGCGTCGTGGCCGAAATCGGTCGTCGGATCTACGTCCTGGAGTGACGGCGTCGCGGTGCGATGCGTCCTCCGCCGGCATCCCGGCCGGCAACCGACACTACATCACTCGCCTGAGCTATCGGCCGATGCCGGCCATCTGGCGCACCTCGTAGTCGACACCTTTCGACTCCGGCTGGCCGTGTAGCTCGGGATGGAGGTAGGTGCCCCGCTCCATGCCCCTCTTGGATTCCTCGACGACGACGCGGTGGGCCTCCGCCCAAGGATCCTGCCGGATGCCCGTGAGCTGCCAACACACCTCCTGCCCAGGGCTTCCGCCGGCGATCATGAAGCGCCCCTTGGCAATCCGCTGCTTGACGTACAGGGGGCTGAAGGCGCCGAGCGGGGTGAGCTGGTAGCGCACATCGCGGTTGAGGACCTCGAAGTAACTGGGCAGCTTCACGGTCGCCTCGCCCTTGGCGTCCAGGGTCACGAGCCCGTCGTAGACGTTCTTCATGTCGGGGCTCTCGACGAAACTGTGCTGGAGGTACTTGGTGGCCGGCGCGAGGGGGTGGTCGATCTTGAAGCTGCCACTGGCCTTGGAGAAGGAGCCGGTGACCGCGCCGTCGCCCGAGCCGTAGAGGGCGTAGCCGGTGGTCGGCGCGACGCCCCACACTCCGTAGCCGGTCGAGTGTTCGGACACACCGGACACTCCGATGTGACCCTCGCCGACGACGCCGCGGCCGCTCGGCGCGATGCCCACGACACCCTTCGCGGAACCGCCGGTCCCCACCTCGAAGTGACCGCCGGTGTTCGAGCCGTGTGTCAGGGCGCTGCCATAGACGCCGATTTCGTTGGCGGCCCGATTCTCCCCGCGTACTGCGTACGTCGTGCCGATGTTGCCGGTCTGTGTGATGACTCCGTGGATCGCCGAGCCGCGCGCTCCGTCGAGCTCTCCGCGCACCCCCGTGCCGTCGATGCGGGTCGCGCGGCCCAGGACGCCGGTGCCCTCGTTGCTGTCCGTTCGGCCGTAGACGCCCCGGCCGGGCCCCGTAGTCGCACTGGTCCAGCCGAAGATGCCTGTGCCGAACGCGTTCGGGTCCTTGAGCGTGAACGCGGCCCCGGCCACGTTGGCCGTCAGCGTGGTCTGCTGCGTGCCCGCGGAGTTCGCCTGCCCGAGGATGAGGGTGTCGCCGGCCGCAGCGTTCGCTCCAAGCGGGCGATCCACCGCGGTGGCGATGAGCGCCCCGAGGCTGCCGACCGCGGCCGTCAGGAGGGCACGCCGGGAACGGGGAGTGGATGTCTCGAAGGCCATCACTGGTACCTCTCTGCGGGTAGGCCCACGATACGCCTGGGACGCCGCAGCGGAGCCCGCAAACGTCAATCCACCTTAAGCATGCTCTGTTACGGTCGTCACGGGGACCTTGAACTTCCGCTCAACGCGGTGAGGCACGTCCAGCCCAAGCCACCGTGACACGCCGAGCGGGAGCGTCGAGATGATGACCTCGTCGAACGGTCCGCTCGCCATCACGGCCTCGATGGCCTTGACCGGGTCGGTGTCGCCAATGTCCCCCTCGGCCTCGCCGCCGTGGGCACGGATCTGGGTCATCAGCCGGGACAACCGTGACTGGGAGGTCGCCTCGGCCCGGTGGCGGAGGGTCTCCTCGCGGTCGACGAGACCGGACAGCGTCTCCGCAGGGACACCTGTCTCCGGAGTCGCCAGGACTTCAGCCAGCGTGCTGACGCCGACCGGGATTGCCGGCACGAGCACGTAGAAGGAGCTCGGGCCCGCCGCGATCCGGTTCCGAATCTCGTTCATGAGCGGCTCGCCACCGAGCGTCTGGTTGGCGACGACAAGATACCTGCCCACCACGCACGCTCCTCTCGTCGGCCGGCCCTCGCGGGCCACTCGATCGGTCAGGGATGCGATCGGTGCCCATTGCCGATGCCTCGCGTCACTCTTACACCCGGTCCACGCCGATGGTCAACCGGGCAAGACGGTTTGCCTGGCGGGTGCGGTGGAGACTCAGCGGGCGCGCTCAGACCTCATCCGCGTTTACGGTAGGTGACTGATCTCCGATCGAACGCGCCGCGATGCTGTGACTGGCGGTGCCAGGTCGCAGCCAGCGCGACGACGGCGGCCAGCGCTGCTGCGATCACGGCGGGGTCTGCTGGTCGGGTGGTCGCTGCGGCCTCGACGGTCGATGTCGGCGGTAGCGTGGTTGTCGCCTCGGTCGGCGCGACACCGCCGGTCGGGGAGTCGAAGACCACGACGATGATGAAGCCGCCGGTCCCGTCGTCGTCCGCCTGGCACCGACGACTCCCTTCGATGACGACGCAGTTCTCAGGCGGATCAGGTACCGGGTAGTCGACCAGGATGGAAGCGGCCATGTCGTAGCCCGCAGGGGCGACGACCTCGGCGACCCAGTAGCGACCAGGAGCGTCGGGGGCGTACACCGTAAAGCCCGTGCTCGAATTGTCGCCGCCCAGGGCTGGCGCATCGTCGCCGTTTGGTTCGTAAACGCCGTCACCGTCGTCCGGTCGGACCTCGAACGTCGCCCCGGGCAGCAGGCGGTTATCGTCTCGGTCCGCGGTCCCGCGGTCGTCGACCTTGGCGACGATGAATGCCGGGTCGGCAGGTGGCCGGGGCTCGTCCGTCGGCAAGGGGGTCGGTGTCGGGATCGGGGTCGGTGTGGGAGTCGGCGTCGCGGTCGGCGTAGCGGTCGGACTCGGCGTCGGCGTCGGTGTCGCGGTCGGCGTCGGTGTCGCGGTCGGCGTCGGTGTCGCGGTCGGCGTCGGACTCGGCGTCGGACGTCGGCGTCGGTGTCGCGGTCGGACCCGGAGTCGGCGTCGGAGTCGCGGTCGGATCCGGAGTCGATGTCGCGGTCGGCGTCGGCGTCGGTGTCGGTGCGGCGTCGGTGTCGCGGTCGGCGTCGGACTCGGCGTCGGATCGTCGCGGTCGGCGTCGGACTCGGCGTCGGACTCGGCGTCGGACTCGGCGTCGGACTCGGCGTGGGCGTGGGCGAGGCGCAGTCGATGACGATGTCGAGGCGTCGACCGGCTACGGCAGACGTCTCCCCGGCGCGCGAGGCGCGGTCGACCTGGGCGTGGACGTTCAAGCCCTCCTCGCTGCCACTGTACGTCCCGGGCGGGAGTGGAAACGACGCCTCCCACGCCGAAAGGCCGACGTACCGGAAGTCGGGTGGCGTGCCGTCATCGCCCGAGTTCCCATCCACGAGCTTCGTGTTCTGGCCGCGTTTGACGAACTGGTCCGACGGCGAGGGGATGATCACCCAGCCCGGGACGGCCTGGATCAGGACGTAGAAGGTCTGGTTAGCGCAGTCGTACCGGCCATAGAGGTGCGAGAGGACCGGCTTGCTCGGGATGCCCGCCGTGTACATCTCCGCCAAGTAATCCGCCGCTGGGGAATCCCAGTCCCCGCCGCCCCCATCGATCGTGATCCCGGCTGGGCTGACCTCACGCACGTCCGGCGCCGCCGCGAGGGCGACGGTCGGGGTGCGGACCGTGAGCAGCGCGATGATCCCGATCAAGCCGATGACGGCCGACCGGAGCGACGACTGAGGCATGTGCCGCAAGAGCCGAACCCCCGTTCGGCACGAACCCTGGCTCAGCCGGCCCCTCCGGTGCCCCACGAGGGAGCCCACCGGCCATGCCGAGCCCGCACTGGTTACCGTCGCGCGCGCCCGCCCATCGAGGATACGCCTGCACACAAGACCCAAAGGGTCCCTGTCCATCTGGCCGGTAATGTTGTGGCACTCCGACACCCGATCTGAGGTACCCGATGACCAGATTCGTCGTCGACGCCAGCGCCGTCGTGCACCTGGTGAGCGAGGGGATCGAGGTCGCGGGCGAGCACGAGCTCCTCGCCCCGACGCTCCTTCGTTCCCAATCGCTGTCTCTGCTGCATGAGGCCGTCCAGCGAGGCGAGATCCCGGCCGACGTCGCGCGCGACCGGCTCGAACGCATCTGGAAGCTGCCGATAAGGCTCCTTGGCGACGCCGTGCTCCGGCGGGTGGCCTGGAAGGTGGCGGATCAGTTGGGCTGGGCCCCAACCTATAACGCCGAGTACATCGCCCTCACGCAGCTGCAGGCCGATGCGTTCGTCACCCTCGACGCGGAACTGGCGCGCAGCGTCGAAGGGATCGTCGCGACGGCCTCGATCGACGAGCTTCGCTAGGCGCCCGACCCGCGGTGACAGGTGCCACCACGATCATGGCCCATGCGAGGCGCCTGCAATGTGCGAGCGGCCATCTGCAGCTGCGCAGGCGCGACGTGGCCTCCTACCGTTGACGCCGAGGTCGGTCGGAGCTGAACAGTCCCGCAACCCGGTGGTCGTGACATGGGGGTACGACCACCGGGTTGCTCCTTGTTGGTGCAGCATTGGGAGGTGGGAGCGAAGGATCAACCGATGAGGGTCACCGCCCGCCAGCTCAATCGAGCCCTGCTCCATCGCCAGATGCTGTTGCGCCGCGAGCCCATCTCGGTGGTCGACGCGGTGCGACGCATCGTCGCGATGCAAGCCCAGGAGCCCGCGTCGCCCTACCTGGCGCTGTGGAATCGCCTGGCCGACTTCGATCCCGTCGAGCTCGACCGCGCCTTCGCCGATCACGCCGTCGTGAAGGCCTCGCTGATGCGCATCACGCTGCACGCGGTGAACGCGGCCGATTACCCGGCGTTCCACGAGGCGATGCAGCGGACATTGCGCTCATCCCGACTCGGCGACCGGCGCTTCGTCGCCGCGGGGCTGTCGATCGCTGAAGCCGATGCCCTCGTTCCGCCGTTGATCGAGTTCGCGACCGAGCCACGCATGAACGCCGACTTCGAGGCGTGGATCGCTGAACGGCGCGGTGTGCCGCTCGAGCCCGGCCTGTGGTGGGCATTGCGGTCGTTCGCGCCGCTCGTGCACGCCCCGAACGGCAGCGCCTGGTCGTTCGGTCCGCGGCCGTCCTACATCGCGGCCCGCGAGCCGCGACGCTCAGGAGACCCGGACGCGTCGATGCGCTGGCTGGTCCGCCGCTATCTCGAGGGGTTCGGTCCGGCCTCGGCACAGGATCTCGCCCAGTTCGCCTTGGTCCCGCGGACGACGGCTCGCGAGGCGTTGCGGTCGCTGGCGGGAACCCTGGAGCGGGTCGAGGGGCCGGACGGCGCAGAGCTGTTCGATGTCCTCGATGGTCCGATCCCATCCGAGGACACCCCTGCGCCACCGAGGCTGATGGCGATGTGGGACAGCGTCCTGCTCGCCCACGCCGATCGCAGCCGGATCATCCCGCCCGAATACCGACGACTGGTCATCCGGCAGAACGGAGACGTGCTGCCGACCCTGCTGGTCGACGGCTACGTCGCCGGCGTCTGGCGGCCGGTCGATGACGGCATCGAGGCCACGGCGTTCCACCCGCTCTCCGACGAGGCTTGGCAAGGCCTCGAATCGGAAGCGCGCGCCCTCGTGACGTTCCTCGCCGGCCGCGAACGCATCGTGTATCGACGGTACGGCCATTGGTGGGCGAAGCTCCCCAGCCCGGATGTCCGCGTCCTGGGTCGGTCGGGCGCGTAGGGCCGAATCGACGGTGTGGGCCTCAGACCTCGTGGTCGAGAGCTGCCGATAGCTGCGGGTCGTGCTCGCGTTTGTGGCCGTACAGCTGGTAGATGACGAGGTCGTTGAGGGAGTAGGCAAGCCCGTACCACGGGATCGTGCCGACCTCGCGCCAGCGCTCCGGCGGGATGAGGCGGCCGTGGGCCACGACCCGCTCGTACGCCTCGACGTACTCGTCGAGGACCCGCCCGATCGGCCAATCTCGGCGGATCGCCGCCTGGTCGTCATTGAACGTGCCGGGATCGGCCGACATCAGGTCGGTGAGGGCGGGCTCGTCGACGAAGCCCGCGAGCACGTCGGCGATCCGCACCTCGAACGCCCCGAGATGCCCGAGGAGGTCCTTGGAAGTCCACACCCCGAGGGCGATCCGCGACCAGTCGTTCGGCCCGTAGCGCGCCACGGTGGCCAGCACCATCTCGTGGCCGTAACGGAGGACGTCGAGGGTTTGCACAGCCCGCCAAGGATAGGCGCATGACGTTAGGCTCAGTTCGTGCGCGGAGGTGCGACGCGTCCATGACCCAGTCACGATCGGGCAGTTTCGGAGAAGCCGCCGCCGTTGCGGCTCCCTAGCATGAGGGTCGTCCCCCGCAAGACTCGCAGAGGAGAAACCTGCCATGAAGGACACGCAGAAGTCCGCCAAGAGCACCACCGCGACCGCCAAGCCGTCCAAGGTCTTCTCGGACGAGGAACGAGACGCGATGAGGGAGCGCGCCAAGGAGCAGAAGGCGGAGGCCCGCCGCGGCGCCGCCAAGGCGGACGGGGAAAGCGACGTGCTGGCGAAGATCGCCGAGATGCACGGATCGGATCGCATCATGGCCGAGCGGATCCATGCCCTCGTCAAGGCCAACGCGCCAGGCCTCTCGCCGAAGACCTGGTACGGGATGCCCGGGTACGCCAAGGACGGCAAGGTGGTCTGCTTCTTCACACCGGCGGCGAAGTTCAAGTCGCGCTACGCGACGTTCGGCTTCAACGAAGAGGCGAACCTGGACGAAGGCACCATGTGGCCGACGGCCTTCGCCCTGACGAAGTTGACCGCCACCGACGAGGCAAGGATCGGCGCGCTCGTGAAGAAGGCGGTGAGCTGAGGACTGAGCTCGCCGCGGGGCCCGCGGGGTCCCTCGCGTAGCTGGCAGGCACGTTTTCACCACAGCCGTGCGTGGTCGAGTCGCCCTGGTAACTGACAGGCACCACTTCGGCACAGCTGAGCGTGATCCGTTGCTCAGATGGCGCTGCAGGCCCCACAGGGCGAGCGGTCACGAGGGATCTGTCGCGAATTGGTGCCTGGTAGTCACGTAGGCCTGGGCGCCCGCTCGGGCCCTCGGGTTGCCGGGCGCCGCTCGGGCCCGGGCGCCCGCTCGAGCCCTCGCGTCGCCTGGCGGCGTGGCGCACCGAGTCACCGCGGCGTTCAGGGTTCTTTCAGAAACCGGTGCTAAGTCTTGGCGATGCACCTGCTCGTCGTCGAGGATGACCCGCGGCTCGGGCGGTTGCTTGCCCGGCTGTTCACCGACGATCGGCATGTCGTCGAGCTGGCGGGGACGGGTCGCGGCGGCCTCGAAGCCGCGGATAGCGGCGCGAGTCTCGACGCGATCATCCTCGACATCGGCCTGCCGGACCTCGACGGTCTCGAGGTCGCGCGGCGCATCCGCGCCAGTGGCTCGCGAACGCCGATCATCATGCTCACCGCCCGCGACGGCCTGTCCGACCGGATCGCCGGCCTCGACGCCGGGGCGGACGATTATCTGACGAAGCCTTTCGCGTACGAGGAGCTGGCCGCCCGACTCCGGGCGCTCGGGCGCCGGGCCAACGCCGCCGCCCGACCCGATGCCGCGAATCTGTCGAACGGCCCGATCGTCCTCGATGAGGCCCGCCGCCGCGTCACCGTCGAGGGCCGGCCGATCGAGCTGACGCTCCCGCGAGTTCTCGCTCCTCGAGTGCCTGCTGCGCCACCCGGGCCACGCCCTGTCGCGCGACCAGCTGCTCGATCAGGCCTGGCCGCTCGGGGTCGCCGTCACGCCGAACACCGTGGACGCTTTCGTGACATTCCTGCGCCGCAAGCTCGGGCCAGCCGGTGCCGACCGGATCGCCACGGTGCGCGGGATCGGCTACCGGATGGCCGAGCAATGACCGACCGCCCCCCGACCACGGACGGCGCCCTCGTCCGGCGCGTCCGCTGGCGACTCCTGGCCTGGAGCGGTGGCTCCACGCTCGTGGTCTTGCTGGCTCTTGGTTCGCTGCTGTATGCCGCGGTGGCCGGCTCCCTGGCCGGAGCCGCGACGCAGCAACTCATGGATCGTGCCGCCAGCGTCGTCGGTGGGGCCGTCGACCGCGTCTTCGTCGAGGGGGACGGTCGCACGCCCGAGAACATCAGGGGTCTGACCATGGTCGATACCCAGCCGGGGCTGGTCATCGGTGGCCCGGCCTCGGGAACGGTCGCGCTCGTGACCATGGGGGCCGACAGCAAGCTCGAGGGGCCGGCGTTCGCGGATGCGCTGGTCGACAAGCCGGCCCTCAATGCGGCCGTGGCGACCGGCCGACAGTCGGTCTCGGAGACGACGATCGCCGACGTCCCCTGGCGGGTGCTGACCGTTCCCGTCGCGACGCCCGTCGGCACGATGGTCGTCCAGGTCCTGGGCGATCGGACGGACGAGCAACGGACGCTCGCCGTGCTGCTCCTCGTCCTGGTCGCCGGTGGCGTCGTCGCGATGCTCGCCTCGCTCGGCGTCGGCTGGCTGTATGCGGAGCGCGCCCTCGTCCCGATCCGCGATGCGATGCGGCGCCAGCGCGAGTTCGCGGCGGACGCCAGCCACGAGCTGCGGACGCCGCTCGCGATCGTCAGCGGCAGCATCGACCACCTGCGCCGGAATCGCGATCGGCCCGTCGCGGAGGTCGGGACGGCCCTCGACGACATCGATGCGGGGACGAAGCGACTCACGGCCCTCGTCGAGGACCTGCTCGTGCTGGCTCGGACGGATTCGGGCGCGATCGAGCTCGACCTTGTCTCGACCGACCTCGGCGAGCTGACCCTGGATGCCGCCGGTGGACTGGGCTCGGTGGCCCGGGCCGCCGGCGTCGAGATCCGGGTCGATGCGGAGCCGGTCCCGCTCCGCGGCGATATCGACCGTCTCCGACAACTCGTGGTGGTGCTCGTCGACAATGCGATCCAGCACGCTTCGGCAGCCGGCGGCACCTCCATCGAGGTGTCGGTCAAGGCCGTGGGGGACGAGGCGGTCCTGACCATCGATGACGACGGTCGCGGACTGCGGCCGGAAGACCTGCCGCGGGTCTTCGATCGCTTCTGGCGGGCCCCCGATGCGCCGCCGGGCGGGACCGGGCTCGGACTCTCCATCGCGCGCTGGATCACCGAACGCCACGGCGGGACGATCACGGCGGCGAACCGACCCACCGGCGGAGCCCGGTTCGAGGTCCGCTTGCCGATCTGACGGGCTGGTGTCGGCGAGCGCCGACCGATCGGCCGTGTTTCAGACGACCTTCAGCGCCTCCCCATAGAACGGAGTCAGGACGGAAGCCCCGCGCTTCCCGACCCGAACCCCGCTGCAAAGGAGGCTCCCTTGAATCGCTCGACGCTCCTGATCCTGGCGACCGTCGCCCTGGCTCTGATGCTCGCCGCCTGTACCGGCGCGGCCGCTGCGCCGAGCGTGGCCAGCCTGGACGACCCCGCGGCGAGCGGCACGCCCGCCCCGAGCGCGTCGCCGATGACCCCGCAGGACGCCGCGCTCGCGTATGCCGGCTGCATGCGCGAGAACGGCATCGATATGCCCGATCCCGTGGTGACCGACGACGGCGAAGGCCGAGTCTCGATCAGTCAGGGCGCCAGCGACCGGAATGGGTCCAAGGAGGAGTTCCTGGAAGCCGAGGAGGAATGCCGCCACTTCATGGAAGCGGCCATGCCGACCGAGGATCGTGAGCCCCTCTCGGCCGAGGACATGGACAAGATGCTCGCCTTCGCCCAATGCATGCGTGAGCACGGTATCCCGATGGACGATCCGTCGGCCGATGGCGGCATCCGGATCGGGATCGACGATAGCGGCACCAGGCGGCAAGCCGCCGATCAACGAGGACGAGCTCGGGGCGGCCCACGAGGCGTGTGGGGACCTGCTGCCCGGCAAGATGGGCACCAAGCCCGGCCTGAACAGCGAGGGCGGCGAGCCCGCTGGCGGCTCCAAGGTCGTCCCCGACCCGGCGGAATCGAATTGAGCCGCGTCGTCCGCCTGCTCGGGGCCCTCGTCGTCCTGGCAGTGATCGTCGGTGGTGGTTGGTGGCTGACGGGGGGCGGCGTGGCTGCCAGCCCGCCGGCCACCGCGGATCCCGACGCCGAAGCGGCCGGGACACAGACGGCGGTCGTCGAGCGCAAGACCCTGACCGTGACCGAAGCGTTCGGCGCCACGCTCGGTTTCTCGGGCGACTACGCCGTCATCGGTGGCCTGTCCGGCACGCTGACCCGGACCGTGCCGCTCGGCACGATCGTCAAAGCCGGTCGATGGCTCTACGAAACGAACGGCCGAGACCGGACGAGCCTGATGTACGGGAAGCGACCCGCCTGGCGGGCGTTGGGACCGAGCGTCTCGAACGGCGCCGACGTCCTCCAGCTCGAGGAGAACCTCAAGCGGCTCGGCTACTCCCGGAAGGGGTTCAAGGTCGACCGTGACTGGGACGCGCACACGACGGCGGCCGTCAAGCGCTGGCAACGCGATGCCGGGCTGGCCGTGGACGGCGTCATCGATCTCGGCGAGGTCGTCTTCCTGCCGGAGGCGATCCGGGTGACCGAGATCGGGGCCGCGCTCGGCTCCATGGTCGGCCAGGGGGCGCCGGTGATCACGGGGACCTCGACGCGGCGCGTCGTCAGCCTCGATATCGATGCCGACGACCGCGGTCTCTTCGAGTTCGACAAGGCGGTCGAGGTCGAACTCCCGGACGGCACGACGGTCGTCGGGAACGGTCGCATCGATCGGCCGGATCGCCGAGACCTCGACCGACCAGCAGGGCAACACCACGACCACGCTCCCGGTCACGATCGCGCTGGACGAGCCAGCGGCCGCCGGTGACCTCGATCAGGCGGCGGTCGGGGTGACCGTCGTGCGCTCGAGCCGCGAGAACGTCCTGACCGTGCCGGTCAACGCGCTCCTCGCCCTGCGCGAGGGCGGCTACGCGGTCGAGGTCGTCGACGCCGGTGCCGCGAGCCCGGCTCCGTCGGCCAGTCCGGCGACCGGGTCGGCGACCGGCAGTGCGGCGCCCGACGCCCCATCGACGCATCTCGTCCGGGTCGAGCCCGGGCTGTTCGACGACGGGAACGTCGAGATCACGGCGACGGGCCTGGAGCCGGGCGACCTCGTCGTGGTGCCCTCGTGACCGCCGCCATCGAGCTGAACGGTGTCGCCAAGGAGTATCCGGGTTCGCCGCCGGTGCACGCCCTCCAGGAGGTCGACCTGTCCATCGATGTCGGCGAGCTCGTTGCGTTGGTCGGGCCGTCCGGGTCCGGCAAGTCCACGCTCCTGCACCTGATCGGGACGCTCGACCGGCCGACAGCGGGGACCGTCCGCGTGGCCGGCCACGACGTTGCGACGATGAGCGATCGGCGGCTGTCGATGCTGCGGGCCGATGCCATCGGGTTCGTCTTCCAGCAGTTCTTCCTGCTCGGTGGGGAGTCGGCGCTGGACAACGTCGCCGATGGCCTCCTGTACCGCGGCGTTCGCGGTCGAGACCGACGCGAGGCGGCCGCCGCGGCCCTCGAACGGGTGGGTCTGGGCCATCGCCTGCGGCACCGCCCGGCCCAGCTGTCGGGTGGTGAGCGGCAGCGGGTCGCCATCGCCCGGGCCCTCGTGGGCCGGCCGGCGATCGTCCTCGCCGACGAACCGACCGGCAATCTCGACACGGCCACCGGGGCCGAGTTGATGGTGCTCCTCCGGGAGCTCCACGCCGAGGACGGCACGACGATCGTCGTGATCACCCACGACCGCGACGTGGCGGCGATGCTGCCGCGCCGGATCGATATCCGCGACGGCCGGATCGAGCGCGACACGGGGCCGGCCCGCGCGGAGTTGCTGTCATGACGGCCGTCAGCGTCGCGACTCCGGCGCGCGTGCCCGCCGAGCGTTATGCCCGGCGCCGCGTCGGGCTCTTCGATCTCGCCCGGATCGGGGCCGGCGGGCTGAGCGCCCGGCGGCTGCGCAGCGGGCTGACCGCGCTCGGGATCGCCATCGGGATCGCGGCGATGATGTCCGTGCTCGGCATCTCGGAATCGAGCCGGGCCGATCTCCTGGCCACGCTCGACCGGCTCGGCACGAACTTGTTGACCGTGAGTGCCGGTCGGTCGATGTTCGGCGAGGAGTCGGCGCTCCCCGAGGAGGCGTCGGGGATGATCGGCCGGATCGGGCCGGTCGAGGGTGTCTCGGGCGTCGAGGCGGTCCAGGCCAGCGTCCGACGCACGGACCTGATCGCGGTCGAGGAAACGGGCGGGATCTCGGTCTTGGCCGCGGACGGCTCGCTCGTCGAGACGCTCGGTGGGCGGCTGGCCGACGGCCGTGGCCTCGATGCCGCGACCGAGCGGTATCCGACAGTGGTCCTCGGGTCGGTCGCGGCGCAGCGGCTCGGGATCGAGACCGTGGACGATCAGCTGCTCGTTTATCTGGGCGGTCATTGGTTCAGCGTGATCGGCATCCTCGATCCGATGCCCCTGTCGCCCGAGATCGAGCGGGCCGCCCTCATCGGGTTGCCGATCGCGAAGGAGCTGTTCGGCGCGACCGGATCACCGACGACGATCTACGTTCGAGCCGCGGATGCGGCGATCGACGACGTGCGCGCCGTCCTTCCCGCGACCGCCAACCCGGCCAACCCCAACGAGGTCGATGTCAGTCGGCCGTCCGACGCGATCGCCGCACGGGCCGCGGCCACGGACACCTTCACCGCGATGTTCCTCGGGCTCGGCGCGGTCGCCCTCCTCGTCGGCGGGCTCGGCATCGCCAACGTGATGCTGATGGCCGCGCTCGAGCGACGGTCGGAGATCGGCCTCCGCCGGGCGCTCGGGGCGACCCGTGGGCACATCGTGGGCCAGTTCCTGACCGAGGCGGTGCTGTTGGCAGGGACCGGTGGGCTCGTCGGCGTCGCGCTGGGTTCGTTGGTCACGATCGGCTACGCCAACAGCCAGGGATGGCTGATCAGCCTGCCGCTCATCGGGATCGTTGGCGGTGTCGCGATGGCGGTGCTGATCGGGGCGGTGGCGGGGATCTACCCAGCCGTTCGAGCCGCGCGAACACCGCCGACGGACGCGCTCAGGACCGCGTGATCTGATGCCGGCGGCGCGGCGGCGCGGCGGCCGCGCGGCCGCGCGGGTCGTCGCGGCGGCGGGCCCCGGCTGGTCCGTGCTTCCTGGACTGCAGATCGGGGTCGAGGACGTGAAGAGGTACTCCTCGGACCCGATTCGTGCCCGTCGGGGCACACAACGCGACCCAAGAAGGACCTTGCGAGCGTTCGACGCTCTCCTGCCGACTGAGAAGCACATTCCGGTCCGGCAGGGCCCTGTCGAACGGTTAGGGGTTGCCTCGGATGCGACCATGGAACGATGGAAGACGTCGACCGCCGCACGAAACGCCGCCGGCTCACGGGCATCGCCATCGTGGTCCTCGGCCTCACGTTCGTCGCGGGCCTCGCTCCGGCGAGTGCCGTTGCCGCCGGGCCGTACAAGAAGGATCTGTTCTTCGGCAGGGGCTACGAGCGCCAGGTTGACGGGCGAACCTGTGTCGCCGCCTCGACCGCGATGATGCTCAATTTCATCGCTCGCAAGGACCTCGGCTTGAGCCAGATGTACATCCTGCGATGGGCCCAGCCGCGCGACGCGCTGAACGACGCGCGACAGCGTGGGTCCGACCCGCTTGGTTGGGCGAAGGCGTTGACCTACTTCTCGACACGGGCAGGCCAAGGGCCGTTCCGCTACGACTGGGAAGCCAGGACCTCGGAGTACAGCGCCCTGAAGCGAGCCGCCAGGCAGATCGCGGTCACCAATAAGCCGGTCGGGCTCCTGGTGCAGAACGGGCGGCATGCGATGGTGATGACCGGATTCGAAGCGTCGCGCGACCCGCGCAGGGGCGACTTCAAGCTGACCTACGTGTGGGTCAGCGACCCGAACGGCACGTGGCACCGACGCTACACGGCGGCCGGTAGTCCGCTCAACAAGTACCTGGAACTCGACGCGACATCGGCCTACGACCGGGCCTGGTACGGCAAGTACGTCACCGTCGTCCCACAGACGTAGGGCGGCCCTAGGCCGGCCCGCGCCGCCTCCCCACGCCGCGTTGCACGCCCGCCGCCCGTACCATCCGCATCGATGGACGACGGTGGCGACCGCAACGAACGACTCGAGTTCGCGCTTCGGACGGTGACCAAGGCGCGCCTGGTCGCGATGCACGTGCCGGGGTACGCCGTCGGGGCGTGGTGCTCTGCGTGGGAGGCAGAGGCGGAGGTCCGCGGCCTCTCGCCGAGCGCCGCCTCATGGGAGGAAGGCATCCGCTGGATCGTCGCGAAGATCGCGGCCGGCGAACGGCCACCGACCGTCTGACGGGCGCCGGAACGGGGCAATAACCGTCCGCGAGTGGTACCGTCGCCTTCGTGGGACAGAAGCACGAACGATTCGCCCTGGTCGAGGCGACCTTCGCCGGACAACCGCTCCCGAATGCAACCGTGGACTGGTGGCAGGACGAGCAGGGGAGCCGCCGCTGGGCCATCCGGGCCCTCGTGCCGGCGGGGCCGCTCGCGGAGAGCGGTCGGCTCGCCGGCAAGACCCGGGACGGACGTGAGGTCTCCGGTGATGTGGTGGTCGGCAGCCATCAGGAGGGGCCGCGCGGTCGAGCGCATCGGCTCGTGGAGTTCAACGGGTCCGGCGAGCTCGACGGCTATCCCGGGACGACGGACTGACGCACCCGCCCACACGGCGTTCGGCCGGGTCTCGGCGTAGGATGACCCGACCCCCCAGTCCAGTCTTGGAGTCCGATCCGTGTTCTTCGACCCCCTCTACATCGGCCTCATCGTCGTCACCCTCCTCATCGCGGGTGGGGCCCAGCTGTACATCCGCTCGACATACGGCCGCTGGAGCCGCGTCCAGAACGGCCCGCGCCTGTCCGGCGCGCAGGTCGTGGAGTTCCTGCGCGAGCGCGCGAGCTTCGGCGGCAAGCCGGGCAGCGCGGCGATCACCGCCATCAAGATCGTGCCGGGCAACCTGTCGGACCACTTCGACCCGCGCGATCGCTCCCTCGGCCTGTCGCAGGAAGTCGCCCAGACGCCATCGGTCGCGTCGATGGCCATCGCGGCCCACGAGGTCGGGCACGCCCAGCAGTTCGCCGAAGGGAGCGCGCTCATGCGGCTCCGCGGCCTGCTCGTTCCGGCGGCGAGCATCGGCCCGAACATCGCGTACGTGCTGATCTTCGCCGGACTGATCTTCAATCTGGTCGGCCTCGTCACGATCGGGATCGCGTTCTTCGCCATCGCCGTGCTGTTCTCCGTCCTGACGTTGCCCGTCGAGATCGGGGCGAGCCGCAAGGCCCTGGCCATGCTCGATAGCGCCGGGATGCTGACGAGTCCGCAGGATCGCCAGGGCGCCAGGTCGATGCTGACGGCAGCCGCCCTGACCTACGTCGCGGCGGCGGTCACCTCGATCCTGACCCTGCTCTACTACCTGACCCTGGCTCGCCGGAGCAACTGATCAAACCGTGACGCGCCCGCATATCCCGGAAGCGGTGCTCACCGCGGCCCACGACCGGGCCCGCGCCCGCGAGGCGCACGACTGGCCGGAAGCCGATCGACTGCGCGGCGAGATCGAGGCGGCCGGCTGGACGATCGTGGACCGCGGCACCGATTTCGCACTGTCGCCCGCGGCCCCGCCCGACCTCGACGAGGGCACCCGGGTCCGCTACGGCGCGTCGCGGAACGTGCCCGCGCGGTTCGAGGAACCGGCCACGGGCCTGGCCACGGTCGTGCTGATCGCCACGGACTGGCCGGCGGATCTCGAGCGGGCGATGGCCGGACTGCGAACGTTCGCGCCGGCGGGGACCTCGGTCGTGATCGTCGCGGACGCGCCGTCGGAGGAGCAGGCGGCGGCGCTCGAGGCCGCCGCGGGCGACGAGCGCCTGCCGAGTGAGGTCATCTGGACGTCCGAGCGCCTCGGGCATGGGGCTGCCACGAACATCGGCGTCCGCCGGGCGGGCGCACCGGTCGTGATCCTGCTCGACACGAGCCTCGAGCCGCTCGGGGATATCGTCACGCCGCTGGTCCGAGCGCTCGACGACGATACCGTGGCGGTCGTCGGTGGCTGGGGCATCACGTCGCAGGACCTGCGCAAGTTCGAGGACGCACCGGCGGGCGACGTCGATGCCATCGAGGGCTACGTCCAGGCGTTCCGCCGCGCCGACGCCGCGGCCTTCGGCCCGCTCGACGAGCGGTTCCGGTTCTACCGCAACCTCGACATCTGGTGGAGCCTCGTGCTGCGCGACGGAGGCGAGGACGACGAGCCGCGACGGGCCGTCCGCATCGACGGGTTGCCGATCGAGCGCCACGACCACCGCGGCTGGACGAGCCTGCCCGACGACGAACGCGACCGCCAGTCGAAGCGCAACTTCTACCGGATCATCGACCGATTCGGCTCGCGGCGCGACCTCCTCGTCGCGAACGCCCCGACCGTGAAGGGCCGGGCGTGACGATCGACTGGCAGGTGCCGCTCATCGTGATCGGGAGCATCGTGGTGATCGCCTTCTTCATCGGCAGACCCAAGGTCGAGGTGGAGCCCGAGTTTGGGTTCGAGGAGCCCGAGGCGAGTCGCGAATTGGACTTCGCGCCGGACCTCGAGCCGGGCAACGCGCCGGATTTCGCGCCGGACCTCGAGCCGGGCTTCGCACCGGACCTCCAGCCGGGCTTCGCGCCGGAGCTCGAGCCGGGCAACGCGCAGGACCTCGACCCGGGCTTCGCGCCGGACCTCGACCCGGGCTTCGCGCCGGACCTCGAGCCCTTCGGGACGCTCTCCGGCCCCGACCTGGTGGATCGACTCCAGCACACGCTCGGGATCGGGATCCTGGTGGAGTCGGTCGAGCCCACTGAGCCCGCGACGATCCTGGCCACGTTCATGTCGGGGCAGCACACGACCCGGGCCACGGTGACGGGCGCGACGGAAGCGGATGCCTGGCAGGAGCTGGCGAAGGCGGCGGTCGCGTGGCGGAACTCGGACTTCCAGCATCTGCCGATGTGGTGGGGCGGCGCCGGATAGGCATGGCACGCGACCAAGAGTCGCGAAACGACGCCGAAGCGAGCCAGCACCGCTGCACAGCGGCTCAACGCGATTCCGGGTCGCGACTCGGGCGCCAGCAGGCGAGGTCAGTGGCCCAGCCCACGCCAACGCGACTGTGAGTCGCTCCATGGTGGCGGCCGATGACCCTTGCGCGTTCTCGATCCATCGTCCGGACTCGCCGAATCCCGAATCGAACGGACCCACATGGACGAGGCGTGCCTGGCAGTCCGCAGCAAACGCCGGAAGCATGGACTGACGTCCTCCATCGCAGGATGGGGTGCCCACCAGGCACGAACCGGGCTCGAGGACGCCATCGACGGGCGCCACGAGCGGCCTCGAGCTCAGTCTGCAGTCTGGCAAGCACATATCGGCTGGCGGCGGTGCATGGCCACCACGGCCGCGCCCAGGCGGTGCACAGCCACGACGGCCGCGGCCCGACTTCGCCGGCGAGGACCGCGCGATCAGGTCCGGCGGCGGAGTGTGGGGCCGTCCGGGCCGTCGACGATGTCCCAGCCCCGTTGCGAGAGTTCGGTGCGGAGCGCGTCGGCCTTCCCGAAGTCGCGGGCGGTGCGGGCCGCCTCCCGGGCGTCGACGAGGTCGGCGACGTCCGAGGGAACGCCCCGAGCCGCCGCGGCCTCCGGCGCCTCCCAGACCCGGTGCAGATCCAGCCCGAGGACGGCATCGGCATCGAGGACCAGCCAGCGCCGCTCATCGACCGACAGGTCGCTCCTGAGCATCTCGCGGACGCAGGCCAACGCTCCGGGCAGGTCGAGGTCGTCATCGAGCGCGGTCACGAACCGGTCGTGCAGCGCGCGCCCGGCAGGGGATAGGGGAGCGGCGGGTTCATGGGCTCGGTCCGCCACGACGTATGCGTCGGCGTCGCCGAACCCGGCCACGCCGTCGGCCGTCCCGATCGGTCGGTCGCCGGCCGCGCCGGCCGCCAGCACCGCCGGCACCGCCCACGGACCGGAAGTCGGCGGCGGACCCAGGGCCGCCAAGCGGGCACGCAGCGACGCCAGCCCTGCAGCGGCCGCGTCGAGCGATGCATCCGAGTAGTTGAGCTTCCGGCCGTAGCGCGATGTCAGCGCGAGATAGCGGAACGCCAGTGGGTCCAGGCCACGCTCGGCGAGTTCGGTCACGCGCTGGAAATTCCCGGCGGACTTGGCCATCTTCCGCCCGGCCATCAGCAGGAACTCGCCGTGGACCCAGACGGCGGCCGGCGGTCCACCCACCAGCGGCGCGGATTGGGCGATCTCGTCTTCGTGATGGGGAAAGACGTTGTCGATGCCGCCGGTGTGCAGGTCGAATCGATCGCCCAGGTAGCGCCGGGCCATGGCAGAGCATTCGAGATGCCAGCCCGGGTATCCGTCGCCCCAGCGGTCGGTCGGCCACTTCAGCGAACGCCCCTCGCCGGCGGCCTTCCACAGGGCGAAATCGGCGGGGTCGCGCTTGTCCGGCTCGACGTCGCCGCGGTGGCCGGCCCGCAGGTCGTCGAGGGAATTCCCGGAGAGCTGGCCGTACCCAGGAAATGACGAGACCGAGTAATACACGTTGCCCTCGTCGGAGGCATAGGCGAACCCCGCGTCCTGGAGCGCCTCGGCAAGGGCCAGCATCTCGGGGATGTGGTCGGTGGCGCGCGGGAACACGTGGGCCGGCAGGATGTTGACGAGCGCCTCGTCATGGTGGAACGCGCCTTCGTAGGCGTCGGCGATCTCCGCGCTCGTCTTGGATTCGAGCCCGGCCGACACGAGCATCCGGTCCTCGCCCCGATCGAACCGCTCGTCGCGCAGGTGCCCGACGTCGGTGATGTTCTTCACGTGGAAGACCTCGAGACCGTGGTACAGGAGCACCCGCCGGATCAGGTCGGCGAGGAGGTACGAGCGGAGGTTCCCGACGTGGGCGTACCGGTACACGGTCGGGCCGCAGGTGTACATCCGAATACGGCCCGGTTCGAGCGGCACGACCGGTTCGACGTGGCGGGTCAGGGTGTTTCGCAGGCGGAGGGTCACGAGCCCAATCCTAGTCCGCGACGCGGGAACGACCGCCGAACCGCCCGAGCCCGGGCTGGCTGACGAGGCCACGTGCACATGGTGCTCGTATCGACGAACGGATCCCGGCAGCGCTCCAACGCGTGCACCCGGTGCCCGTATCGACGAACGAAACTCGGGCAGGCTCCAGGCCGTGCATCGGATGCACGCGACGACGAGCGAACGTCGGCCGGGCGATCCCCGGCGGGCCTTCGTTGGACGATGCGTGCATGACACGCACGTCCGCTCGGCGGGCCGCGCACCCACGCCGCGCAAATCGACGAGGCAGGCCCTAACGGACCCTGGTATCAGTCGTTATCGCAGCAGAGGCCTCTCGGAGCAGACATCGTTCCCCCGGCGGTGTGGTCCCGTGAGGCCTCATTTCCTTGCCCTCCGCTGGCCCCCGGCGGCATCGCCCGTATACTCCGCGCGATGCGCCGCAGCACCCTCCTCATCGTCTTCGTCGTGCTCGCTGGCGCGTGTTCCCCCCAGTCCGTCACGGACACGGGCAAGCAGTCGGCGCGGATCCTCCTTGGACCGCCGACCACGCTGGATCCGGCCGCGGCAGGTGACGCGGGGAGCTCGGCCTACACGGCCCAGTTCTTCGAGACTCTGACGACATTCGACACGTCGCTGGAGCTTCGCCCAGCACTCGCCAAATCGTGGCGCATCGAGGATGGTGGACGGCGGATCGTCTTCCACTTGCGCCCCGACCTGGCGTTCAGTGACGGCAGCCCGTTGCGTGCCGCCGACGTCGTCCGCAGCTGGCTGCGGATCATCGACCCCGCCGCGCCCTCGCCGCTCGCCAGCCTCATGCTCGACGTCGAAGGTGCCGACGCGTACCTCGCCGGTGAAGCGGACCCGGCCGAGGTGGGGCTGGAGGCCGATGACGGGGCCAACGACGTCATCGTCGATCTCGTGCGGCCTGCAGCGGACTTCGTGACCGTCATCACCAGCCCGACATTCGGTGTCGTGCCGCCGGGCGTCGGCACGGACCCGAGCGCCCTCGAGCCGGGTCGTGGCTTCGTCGCGAGCGGCGGCTACCGCCTGTCCGAGGTGACCCCCGCGGAGATGATCCTGACCGCGAACGAGCGGTATTGGGCGGGCCGACCCGCCATCGGCACGATCACGGTGGTCAACGATCTCGGTGGCGGCAGCCCGGTGGAGGCCTTCCAGAACGACGAGGTCGATCACACGCCGGTCTCCGAATTCGACGCTTCGTGGATCGCATACGACCCCGACCTCGGGCCGCAGCTGCGCGAGGTCCCGTCACTCTCGACCACCTACTACGGGTTCGATGCCGGCGAGCCGCCGTTCGATGACACGCGCGTGCGCCAAGCCTTTGCCGCCGCCGTCGACTGGCGCCGGATCGCCCGGCTGTCGGTGTCCGACCCGGATGCGGTGGCGACGTCGATGGTCCCGCCGGGCATCCCGGATCGAAGCGATCGCGACGTCGTCCCCGTGTACGACCCCTCCGCCGCCCGCGCTCTCCTGGCCGAGGCCGGGTTCCCAGGCGGGCAGGGCTTCCCGGAGATCACGCTGTTGACCGGGGGCTCGCCGTGGGACGAGGCGGTCGTGCTGGAGCTCCAGCGTGAGCTCGGCGTGACGGTCCGCCAGGAGGTCATGGACTTCGGGACGTACTTCGACCGGCTCGATACGGACGCGCCGGCGATGTGGAACCTGTCGTGGGTCGCCGACTACCCAGGCCGTAACGACTTCCTTGGCGTCCTGCTCGGCCGCGGGTCCACGAACAACTACGGCCGCTGGAGCAACGAGGAGTTCGATGCCGCGATCGCCGAGGCCGTGGGTGCCACGGATCCGGCGGTGACCGCGGCGGCCTTCGATCGGGCCGAGGATATCGTCCAGCGCGACGCCCCCTTGATCCCGGTCACGTACGGCTCGGGCTGGGTCCTCGCCCGTGAGGGTCTACTCGGGGCCGGCGAGAACGGCCTCGGATCGGTGCGCTTCGCGGGGTTGTCATGGGCGCCGTGACCCGCGGCCGCCCGTCGCGCTGGCTGACACCGGCCGTCGCGCTCGGCCTGGCTGCCCTCGCGCTGCTGACGACGGTCAGTGCGGTCCGAGCCGCCGACCCGACCTTCGGCACGCCCACGATCGAGGCGACGTTCGGCGAGGGGATCGAGGTCACCCAGCCGGTGACCCTCGACGAGGGCCCGCGCCGGGTGGAACTGTTGCTCACTTACGCCGACGCGCCCGGGCCCCTCGTCGTCGAGGTCCTCCCGCCGTCGACGGCCGGCGAGACGACGTTGCGCCACACGATCAGCGTCGCGGCGGATGGCCACATCCTGCCGAACACGCCGATCCGGGCGGCCTGGCGCATCACGCCTGCGGATGGTGAGCCGACCACCGGCCCGGAGGTGGACACGGTCTACGCCGACGACCGATTTGACTGGCAGACGGTCAGCGGCGACATCGTGCGCGTCCATTGGTACGAGGGCGACCAGGCCTTCGGCGAGCGTGCCCTGCGCATCGGCGAGGACGCCGTGCGCGAGACCGCGGCGCTCCTAGGGGTGACGGAAGAGGAACCGGTCGACTTCTTCATCTACGCCGACATCAACGAGTTCTATGAAGCGCTCGGGCCCGGGACCCGTGAGAACGTCGGCGGCCAGGCGAACGCCGAGATCCGGACGCTGTTCGCGCTCATCTCGCCCGGTGAGATCGATGACCCGTGGGTCGAATCCGTCGTGCCGCACGAACTCGTCCACCTCGTCTTCGACACGGCGGTCGACAACCCGTACCACTTCCCGCCGCGCTGGCTGAACGAGGGCCTCGCGGTCTACCTGAGTGACGGCTACGACGCGGCCAACCGGGCCGCTGTCGACGCGGCCGGTCGAGCCGGAGCGCTCATCCCGCTCGACGGGCTGGCCGGCGCCTTCCCGGCGACCCGCGATGGCTTCTTCCTGGCGTACGCCGAGAGCGTCAGCGCGGTCGACTTCTTCGTGCGCACCCACGGTCAGGACGCCCTGGTCACGCTCATCGGGTCGTACGCGGACGGCCTGACCGATGCGGAGGCATTCGAGGCTGCCATCGGGATGGACGTCGCATCCTTCAACGACGCGTGGCTCGCCGACCTCGGGTTCGAGGCGCAGGTTCCCCACGGCCCGCTGCCGGCGCCCGCCGGGCCGCTGCCGCAGGCATGGGGCGGCCCGGCCGCCCCGGCCGGCCGAGGCGGGGTTTCCGCGACCGGGCAGCTGGTGATCGTCGCCGCAGCGGTGGGGCTGGGCATCATCGTCCTGGTCTGGTCACGAGCACGGCGAGATGCGCGCCTGCGGACCACGCCCGGTGCGGCGCCCCCGTGACGACGGTGACCCAACGGCTCCGCTCGATCCCGAGCTGGCAGATCACCCTCGGGGTGGCCCTGCTGGGGCTCGGCTTCCTCGTCGCGGCGCAGCTGGCCGCCGAGGGCCCGCGCGTGCGCTACACGACCCAGGAACGCACGCCGCTCGTGGAGACTGCGGCCGGCCTCCAGGTGACCCAGGAGGAGCTGAAGGGGCGGATCCTGCAGCTGCGCGAACAGATCCAGGCGGCCGAGCAGGCCGGCCAGGGTTCCGCGGCTCTCGTCGACGACCTCAACGCCAACCTGCAGGAGGCGCGCATCGCGGCCGGCCTCATCCCGCTGACCGGCACCGGGATCGTGCTCCAGCTCGAGGACTCGCTCGAGCCGCCGGCACCCGGAGCCAACGCCGACGCCTACCTCGTCGGCGCGCGCGACCTGCGAACGATCGTCGAGGAGCTGTGGGCCGCCGGCGCCGAGGCCATCGCGGTCAACGGCGAGCGGATCACCCCGTCGACCGCGGTCATCGAGATCGGCCCGTCCATCCTCGTCAATTCGGCCTACCTGTCCGGGCCGTACCAGGTCACGGCACTCGGCCCCGATGACCTCTACACCCGCCTGAGCGCGTCGCCCGGGTTCGTGGACTTCGTCCGGGCGCGGGCCCAGACCTGGGGGATCCGGGTCACGTTCGCGGAGCCCGAGTCGGTGGACATGCCGGCATTCGCGGGCACCGTGACCCTGCGCTACGCCCGACCCGAGCCGTCGCCGCCGGGCCCGGGCGCGAGTCCGGAGCGGTAGGCGGCATGCATCTGCGACGCAACCAGGTGACCATCGCGGCCGTGGCCTTCGTGCTGGGCCTGCTCGTCGTCGTCCAGTTGCGGACCCAGGCGAGCGGGGAGGCCTTCGCCGGCCTGTCGTCGCAGGACCTGACGGTCCTCGTCGCGAACCTCAACGACCGCAACGACCAGCTGCGCGGCGAGATCGTCACGCTGGAGCGGGAGCTGGAGACGCTCGCGGCCAACTCGGAACACGGCGAGGCGTCCGTGGACGAGTTGCGCGCCGACCTGCGCCGGGTGCGGCTGTACGCCGGGATCGATCCAGCGACCGGCCCCGGGATCGTCATCGTGGTGCGCGGCCCGATCGACGGCCTGGGCGTCGAGGACCTCGTGAACGAGCTGCGCAACGCGGGCGCGGAGGCGATGGCCATCGGCGACGTCCGGCTCGTGCCCGGGGTCGTCGTCATCGGGCCGGCCGGCGTGACCGTGCTGGACGGTGCCCCGCTCAGCGACCCGTTCGAGCTGACCGTCATCGGCGCGCCGGACAAGCTGACGGGCTCGCTGACCCGCTCGGGCGGGATCATCGCGCAGCTCGCGGCGACCCAGCCGGACGTGATCGTCGAGGTCACGCCGCTCGATCGCGTGGACGTGCCCGCGACCGCCCGCGACCTCGTCCCGAGCCACGGGCGCCCGCGGCTCTGATAGCCTGTCCGCCGTGCCGGCCCGACCCGTCCTGACCCTGCTGTTCGGCGACGTCCTGCGGCTACGCCGAGCCCATCCGTGCGGTGGCGACACCTGGCTCGTGGACCGCCTGGGCGCTGATATCGGTCTGCGCTGCCAGACGTGCGGACGGCACGTCCTCCTGGACCGAGCGACCCTAGAGCGCCGCTTCGCGGCGTTCGTCGAGCGCGGCGATGCGGCGATGACCGCGGCCATGGACCCGGCGGCCAGGCCGCCGGACGACGGCTCGTGACCGATCGGGACGCGCCGCTCGACGCTGGCGCCGTGACCGCCAGGACGCCCGATCCGGTCGCGCCCGAGGGTGCCCTGGCGGTCTTCCGCAATCGGTCGTTCCTCCGCCTCTGGCTATCCCAGGCCGCCACCCAGATCGGCGGCAACATGGTCCTGTTCGGCCTGACGGTCATCGTGTCGTCGACCCAGCCGAACACCGCGGTCAGCCTGCTGATCCTGTCGTTCCTCGTGCCCGCCGTGCTGTTCTCGGCCGTCGCGGGCGTCTACGTCGATCGGATCGACCGGCGGCTCGTGCTGATCGCCACGAACGTGCTCCGCGGTGTCGCGATCTTCGGCCTGTTCCTGGTCGGCGACAACTTCCTGTTGCTATTGCTGCTGAACACGTTCGTGTCGACCGTGACGGTGTTCTTCGCGCCGGCCGAGGCCGCGATGATCCCCGAGGTCGTGCCGCGCCATCAGCTGCTCGCGGCAAACGGCGTGTTCACGCTGACGCTCAACGCGGCCTTCGCCATCGGGTTCGCGCTGCTCGGCCCGCTCGTGATCAACATCGCCGGTCCGCAGGCCGTCATCCTCGTGGTCGGGTCGCTGTACCTCCTCGCCGCCGTGTTCTGCTTCACGCTTCCGGCGTCCCCGCCGCCAGCCCGACCCTCGACGGACACCGGCGCACACCCGGTCGGCGAGACGAAGGTCGCGGTCCGGTCGACGATCGCGCAGTTGCGCGAGGGCCTCAGCTTCATCCGCGGTAACCACTCGATCGGCTGGTCGTTGGTGTACCTCGGCATCTCGGCGTCGCTCGTCGGCGTGCTCGGGGTCCTGGGGCCGGACTTCGCGGAGACGGCGCTGGGTCTCGAGCCGAAGGACTTCGCGGTCATCGTGCTGCCGCTCGGTGGCGGAATCGTGATGGGCATCCTGCTCCTCAACGCCTATGGCAAGTTCCTGCCCCGCCGGCGGGTCATCGAGGGCGGGCTCATCACGCTCGGCATCATGCTTGCGTTGCTTTCCGTCGCCGGGCCGATCAGTCGCCTCCTGCAGCGAGCGGACAGCGCGAGCACGCTGCTCGACCTGTCGGCGATGACCTCGCTCCTTGCCGTCGTCGTGTTCATCGCGTTCGTCGCCGGTGTGGCCTACGGCGCGGTCGCCATCCCGTCGCAGACCCAGCTCCAGGAAGACCTGCCCGAGGACGTGCGCGGCCGCGTCTTCGGCGTTTTGTTCATGCTGGTGTCGGTCTCGAGCTTCCTGCCGATCATCATCGTGGGACCGATCTCCGACCTGATCGGCACGGGGACGGTGATGTTCGTCGTCGGTCTAGGCGTGCTCGCGACGGGTGTCGCGAGCGTGTTCCTGCGGGACCCGAACCTGGGCGTCGCCGGGGCGACGGCTGATCCGCATGTCGAGGACCCGCTCGCGGCCGCCCTCGGCGCCGACCGACCGATGTGGCGCGATGCTGGCGAGGCCCCATCGAGCCCGTTGTCGGCCAACCCGCTGTTGGACCCCGAGGTCCCCGATGCGACCGGGCAACGGGTCGGCCCGTCGGACCCGGCTGACCGGGACTGACCGGCCGGCGAACGACGTGCCCCGTGTCGCGGTCGTATTCACCGGTGGGACCATCAGCATGGGCTTCGATCCGGTCGCCGGAGGCAACGTTCCGACGCTCGACGGGGCAGCGATCCTGGCCCGGACGCCAGGTCTCGAGCGCCTCGCGGAGGTCGTCTCGATCGACCGCGGGCTGACGCCCGCCAGCCACTTCACGTTCGACGACGTGCTGGCCCTCGGGGAGGTCGTTCAGTCGGCGCTGGACGACATGGCGATCGATGGCGTGGTCGTCGTCCAGGGTACGGACACGATCGAGGAGACGAGCTTCGCCTGGGACCTCGTCCTGCACTCGGCGAAGCCGGTCGTCGTGACCGGCGCGATGCGCGCCCCGCACGAGGACGGGTTCGATGGACCGGCGAACCTGCGCGACGCCGTGGCGGCGGCCGCGTCCCCGGCGCTCCGCGATGTCGGTGTCGTGGTGACCCTGGCGGGCACGCTGGAGCCGGCGGACGACGTCACGAAGATGCACACGAGCGCGTTCACGACCTTTGCCTCGCCCAACGGCGGGCCGCTGGGGCGGGTCGCGGACGGCGCGGTCACGCTCGAGCGGGCACGAGGACCGCGGCGCTCGATCGCCGGCCCGGTCCGGGCGGCCTCGGAGCGAGTGCACCTCGTCACGGCCGGGATCGGATCGGACGGCTCCCTGCTGGAAGCGGCGGTCGCCGCCGGGGCGGAGGGGGTCGTCGTGGCGGCCACCGGGGCCGGCAACACGGCGCCGGGACTGCTCACGGCCGCGGAGCGGGCGATGGCCCGCGGCATCACCGTCGTGCTTGCCTCGCGCTGTCCGGCCGGCGCCGTCTCGACCGCCTATGCCTTCCCGGGCGGCGGCGCGACGTGGGTCCGGGCCGGAGCGATCCGCGCCGGCACCCTGTGTGCGATCAAGGCCCGCGTCGCGCTCGCCCTGGGTCTGGGTGCGGGCCTGTCGCGCGACGAACTCGCGCGGCTCCTCGCCGACCCGCTACCCTGACCGGCCATGCCCCTCGACATGCTCATCACCGGCCGCATCGCCACGCTCTCGGGCACCAAGGGCTTCGGCTGGGTCGAGGCGATCGGGATCCGCGGCGGACGCATCGCGTTCGCCGGCTCCGAGGTGTTCCTCGAGACGCGGGCCGACCCGTTCACGCAGCGGATCCAGCTCGAGCCGGATCAGGTGGCGATCCCCGGGCTGACCGACGCGCATCTCCATCTCGCCCAGGCCGCGATGGCGGCGAGCCAGGTGGACTTGACCACGGCCGCCACGCTCGAGGAGGGGCTTGCCCGTCTCCGCGCCGCCCACGAGAAGCTGCCACCGGGCGCGTGGCTGGAAGGGCACGGCTGGGATTCCGATCGCTGGGGCGCCTGGCCGACCGCTGACCAGCTGGAATCGGTGGCTCCGGGGCGGCGCGCCGCGATCTGGGCACACGACCACCACGCGCTGTGGGCCAGCCACGAGGCGCTGCGGGTCGGTGGGGTAGGGGAGGTCGAGGGCGATCCGCCCGGTGGCGTCATCCGGCGCGGCGCCGACGGCGCGCCCGAAGGCGTCCTGCACGAGACCGCGAGCCGGCTGGTGACCGTCCACGTCCCCCCGATGTCGAGCGACGACCTGGAGCGAGCGATCGTCGCGGTCGGGCAGGACCTCGTGTCGCTGGGGGTGGTCGCCTGCCACGATCCGGGCGGCGTCGCCCCGGACCCCGATCTCACCTACTCGTACCCGGTCTACGCGCGTCTCTCGGACGCTGGTCGCCTGCCGCTGCGCGTCCATGCCTGCGTGCGGGATGACGGCGTGCCCACCGCGATCGAGCGCGGGTTGCGCAGCGGGCGCCCGCTCGGTGCCGCCCCCGATGGCCGAGCCATCGTCGGCTGGCAGAAATGCTTCGCCGACGGCTCGCTCGGCTCCCGGACCGCGGCCTTGCTCGCCGACGTCGAGCCCGAGCCCGACCGACCCGTCCCGCCCGACCAGCGCCGCGGCGTCTGGATGACGCCGCCTGATGTCCTGGCCGAGCTCGTGGCCCGCGCCACGGCCGGCGGCATCGCGACGACCATCCACGCGATCGGCGATGCGGCCGTGCGGGCCGCGCTCGATGTCCTGACCCCCGGGGCCAGGACGGCGCCGCTCATGCCACGGATCGAGCACGTCCAGCTTCTGGACCCGGCCGATCGCGGCCGCTTCGCCAAGGCCGGCATCGCGGCCAGCGTGCAGCCTGTCCACCTTGGCTCGGATGCGGCCCAGGCCCGCAAACTGTGGGGGGAGCGGGCGGAGTCGAGCAGCTACACGTGGAAGGCCATCGCCGATACGGGCGCGGTGATGCCGTTCGGGACCGACGCGCCGGTCGAGTCCTACGACCCGTGGCCGGGCCTCGCCCTCGCGGTCCGGCGCGAGGATCCACGGTGGCCGGCCGGTACGCCGGTCTTCGCCGAGGAACAGTCCCTCACGCTCGACCGGGCGCTGCGCGCCGCCTGCGTGGACCCGGCCGTCAGCGCTCGCGAATCCGACCGCGGCCGCCTGACGGTCGGGCAGCGCGCCGACGTCGTCGTGATCAACGCCGCAGCCATCGATGAACCGGTGACACCAGGCGGTCCGCTGTCGACGACCCGGCCGGACCTCGTCCTCATCGATGGTGACGTGGTCTACGAGGTCTAGCCTCGCGTCGCGGGACCGTCAGGCCTTGACGATGCTTCCGGGCCGGTCGAGCTCGCGGAGCGCGTCGGCGAACAGGCCATCGAAGATGCGCGACGTCGAGGGAAACGCGTGGATCGCGGCCGCGAGCGTATCCATCGGCACGTGGGCCTGGATCGCGATCACGCACTCGTGGAGCGCGGCCGACGCATCCGGGCAGGCGATCGCGGCACCCACGCAGCTCGCGCGTCGCCCGGTCCACGACGATCGTCACGTGGCCCATCGTCGCCTCGATCCCATAGCCGCGCGTGCTCTTCGCAAAATCGGCGACGAGCTCGAAGGCGTTGATGCCGTCGGCCAGCGCGGCCTCGACCGTGACGCCGACGAAGGCTGCCTCGGGATCCGTGTAGGTGGCGCGCGGCAGCGCTCGATAGTCGGGCCTGACGTCCTCGCCGCGGGCCATCCGGACGGCCAGCCCGCCCTGGTAGTGGGCCTGGTGGGTGTGCAACTCCGGCCCGGCGGCATCGCCGATGACCCACAGCCCCTCCGCCACCCGCAGGCGCCCGTCGCGCGGGAACGGCGGCGTCCGCCCGGAGGCGTCGAGGCCGTAGTGCTCCAGGCCGATGTCGAGCGGGAACTCGCGCCCGACCGCGGCGAGCACGACGTGGCCCTCGGCACTGGTCCCGTCATCGAGCTCGATGACGTGGCGGGCATCCGCCCCGGCCCCGGCGTGCGCACGGACGGCTCGAGCGCCGGTCCGGATCGTCACGCCGTCCGCCTCGAGGGTCGCGCGGATGACCTCGGAATTGCGTGGGTGGTCGGTCGGGGCGAGGCGCGGACCGGACTGGACGATCGTCGTCGGGACGCCGAACCGGGCGTAGACCTGGGCCAGCTCGCAGCCGGTCGGGCCCCCGCCGAGGATCAGCAGGCTGCGCGGCAGCTCCCGGGCCAGCGTCGCCTCCTCATTGGTCCATGGGCGCACCGCGGTCATGCCCGGGATGTCGATCCGCTTCGAGCGCGAGCCGACCGCCACGACGACGTGGGTCGCCTCGAGGTCGTGCCGCTGGTCGTCGTGCCGGATCTCGACCCGGCCGCGGCCGGTGATCCGGGCCTCGCCTCGATAGATGACGGCCCCGGCCTCTTCGAGCTCGCGGACGTGGCTCGTATCGTCGGGTTCGGGGGCGTCCGGAGCGCGATTGACCATGTAGTCGCGCCGGGCCGAGGCGCGCGGCCACCGGTAGGCCGCCGCGTTCTTGTGGTGCTCGTACGCGCTGTGCAGCAGCGCCTTCGATGGGATGCAACCGACGTGCGGGCAGCTGCCGCCGAACCAGCGTCGGTCGACGATCGCGACCGTGGCGCCCAGCTCGCGCGCCTTGTTGGCGGCGGCCTCGCCGGCCGTCCCGGCCCCGATGACGACGAAGTCGAACGACGTGGTCATGTCGTCAGTCTGCGCGCCGCGGATGACCGCCGCGTTGCCGTCGCGCCTCGTACAGGAGGATGGCGGCGGTGACCGACACGTTCAGGCTGTCGGCGACGCCATGCATCGGCAGGTGGACGGCCTCGAGGTCGGGGGCGTGCCACGCGTCGCCCAGACCCTCCGCCTCGCTGCCGAGGACCAGCGCCACTGGCCCGGTCAGGTCCGCGTCGGTGTAGGGTCGCCCGCCGTCGACTCGGGCGGCGAGGATGCGGACGTTCCGCTCACGGAGCCAGGCGATGACGACGGGTGTCGGTGCGGCCGCCATCGGGACCGTGAAGATGGTGCCGGCACTCGCGCGGATGACGTTCGGGTTGGCGAGGTCCGTGCGGGGCGAGGCGGCGATGACCGCATCCGCGCCCGCCCCGTCGGCGCTGCGCAGGATCGCCCCGACGTTGCCCGGCTTTTCGACGTCCTCGACGACCACGATCAGCGGGTCCGCGGGCAGGTCGAGGTCATCGAGCGCGAGGGATGGCGACCGGATGATCGCGACGAAACCCTCGGCTCGATCACCGAAGGCGAGTTTCGCGAAGGCCTCGGGGCTGGTCGTCGTGACGGCTACGCGCCGTTCCCGCAGGCCGGTCAGCGCCGCTCGCGCGTCCTCGCCCGCGAGGAGCGGCTCGCAGACGAATGCCTCGATGATCTCGACGTCCGCATCGAGCGCTCGCCGGAGCTCGCGCGCGCCATCGACCAGCGTCTGACCGGTCGCTTCGCGCTCGCGCCGCTCGCGGAGGCGGGCGACGGCCTTGATCCGGGGATTGGCGGGGCTCGTCACGTCGGGGGAGAGGCGGTCCGGGTCCATCACCCGCTCCAATCGAACGCGGCGAATGCGCCGAGCGGCAGGACGTCGCCGGCTGCGGTCCGAAGGTCCATGTCGCCCGAGCGCATCGCCGCCGGTGATCGCTGCCGCCCGATCGTCTCGCGGACGGATCGCTCGAGCTGCTCGGGTCCGTAACCCTCCGTGTGGGCGGTGAGCAGCAGGAACCCGTCCGGCGCCAGCAGCCTCGCGCAGCTCGCGAGGAGGCCCGGCAGGTCGTCGTCGAGCCGCCAGGCCGACGTCGCGGTCCCGTGCCCGTAGGTCGGTGGGTCCAGCACGATCCCGTCGTAGCGGCGGCCGCGCCGGACCTCGCGGTCGGCGTAGGCGCGAGCGTCGTCGACGATCCAGCGGATCGGGCGATCCTCGAGACCGTTGGCGGCGGCGTTCCGTCGGGCCCACGCGACGGACGGTCGCGCGGCATCGACGTGGGTCACGGCGGCGCCCTCCCCGGCGAGCGCCAGGGTCGTCAGCCCGGTGTAGGCGAACAGGTTGAGCACCTCGACATCCCGACCATCACCGCGTCGCGCGACGACCTGGTCACGTAACCCGGCCAGGTGGTCGCCGTGCTCCGGGAAGAGCCCGACCTGGCCGGCATCGGTGGGCCGCAACTCCATCGTCAGACCGTGGAACCGGATCGTCCAGCCCGCGAGCGCCGGCACGACACCCGCCCCGGTCCAGCCCCGATCACGATCGAACCGCAGATCCGCCTCGGTCCAGCGGTCCGGGGCTCGTCGGTCGGTGAACGCCCCGCCGTGTGGGCGGTCCACGACGTGCTCGCCGAAGCGCTCGAGTCGGGCGCCGCCACCGGCATCGATGAGCTCGTAGTCGTCCACCGGTCCATCATCCCCGAAACCGTCCACGGCCGGCCGTCGTAGTCACGAGCAAGGAGGGAGAGGCGATGGCTCGTTCGGTGGTGCTCTGGGTGGTCCTGGCGATCGCGCTCGCGGGTGCGGCCTGCACGGATCCCAACAGCGGCGGCGGTGGCGGCGCCGGGGCGGGATCGCCGGCGCCGGCCGCAACATCGGATCCTGGAACGAGCGTCGGCCCGCCCGACTACTGAGCTGACCCGCGCTTGTACTCGCGGCCTCCCACGCAGGAGGTCGATGAGCGACTGCCCAGGGTCGATGCGCTACGGCGTGGGCCGCCTGTCCCGACGGCCGATGAGCCCGCCCTACTTCTTGGAGTCGATGTAGCGCCTCAGTGCCGGACCAATCCTGCGCTGCGGCAAGCTTGGCCTGGCGGGGCCACGTGTCGGCATTGTGGCCGGCGATCAGCGGCGCGTTCGCCTTGGTGAGCACATCTGCGATCGACTCGGGCGTCATCTCGCTCAGTTGCGCAAAGGTGGTCACGCCTGATGCTCGAAGCGCGTCGGCGTAACTCGGCCCGATCCCGTCGATGATCGACAGGTCGTCTCCCGCGGCTACCGCGGCCGCTTCGACAGCCGGAGCTGCCGCATCGGCCTCGACGAGCGCCTCCTCGGGGATCTCGTGCGTCTCGGCTTGGCCACCGAGACTTGCGAGCACATCGGACACCGCGCCCGCCTGGTCCTCTCTCACCAGCACGCCCACGGCGGCCTTGCCGTCGGCCAGCTGCGACGCGAGCCGGTCGCGATCCCCGGCGTTGAGGCCGAGACCCTTGTGATGGAACGCACCCACGACCGCACCACCGACGACCCCGGCGATCAGCGCGGGCGGCGCAACGGCGGCCAGGATCAGGCCGATACCGGCGCCCTTGCCAACGCTCCGCCGACCGAGCTTCTGGGCCTTGACCTGTCCCTTGTCGTTCAGGACGAGGACGCCGATCGCGTTGAGCTTGATGTCGTCGTCGGCCTTGTCCCAGTCCTTGAGTGAAGCGACGGCATCGTCGGCGGCGATCTCGTTCGGGAAGATCGAGATGTACGACGGTCTTCTGTGCCATGCTGATCCCTCGCTGAGACGTCCCGGACCGGGCTACGCCCGGCTGCCGGGCTAGGGAGTATAGACCTCGTAAGTCACGGGAATGCCGCCAAACAGCGGCCCTTCGCAACGCTTCGAAGTCCGCGTGTCGTTGTCGGGTTCGGCCGGCCTCTGGTAGCATTCCCGAGCCGCTGGCCCAGGAACGCCTCGGTCACGAGTCTTGTCACGGGACGTGGAACACCCCGCGAGCCAACGAGACCCGAGAACGTGACGCAAATGGGCCCAGCGACGCGGGCGGCTAGCTCAGCTGGTTAGAGCACTTGCTTGACATGCAAGAGGTCACTGGTTCGAGTCCAGTGTCGCCCACCATCACCTCGCATCGATAAGCGCGTCGAACGGGACACGCCGTCCGATCCAGTCGATCATCAAGAGAGTCGGGCCGAGGCTGGAAGCCCGGCGATCGATCCGGACCGCACCACCCGCGAGCGATCGGTGAACCGATCCGGGAGTCGCCCGTTAGCGCGACGACACGAGCGCACCGCCGCCTGCCGGCGTCGGTGAAGGCCGGTGGGACCGCGGGAGCAAACCTCTCGTCCTGCCGAGGACGAGGGGTTTTGTGATTCTCGGAGGAGATCGAGCCATGAGCGAAGACAACAGGGACCGCCGCCGGACGACGACGACGTCGAGCAGGCGCTGCCCGAGGCGCCCGAGCGCGGCAGCGCCGACGAGCTCATGGACCACGGCGCGGCCGGCGAGCTCGGTCCGATGCGCCACAGCGCCGCCCACGTCCTGGCCGAGGCCGTCCTCGACCTGTTCCCGGGCACCAAGCTCGGCATCGGCCCGGTCATCGACGACGGGTTCTACTACGACTTCCTGCTGCCGCGGCCGCTGACGCCGGACGACCTGCCGGCGATCGAGGCGCGCATGCGCGAATCGATCGCGGCCGACCACCCGTTCGAGTTCAGCGAGGAGACGCCCGAGGCGGCGCGCGCCGCGCTGGTCGAGCGCGACCAGCCGTTCAAGGTCGAGATCGTCGACGACCTCGCGGGCCGCCGCCGAGCGCGACGGCACGCCGATGCCGCCGACGACCTTCTACCGGCAGGGACCGTTCATCGACCTGTGCCGCGGGCCCGCACGTGGCGTCGCACCGGGCAAGATCGGGCCGTTCAAGCTGCTCGGCACCGCCGGGGCGTACTGGCGCGGCGACGAGAAGCGCCCGATGCTCCAGCGCGTCTACGGCACGGCCTGGGCGACCCAGGAGGACCTCGACGCCTACCTCTGGCGCCGGGCCGAGGCGAAGAAGCGCGACCACCGGCGGCTCGGCGTGGCCCTCGACCTGTTCTCGTTCCACGACGTCTCGCCGGGCTCGGCGTTCTGGCACCCCAAGGGCCAGCGCATCTGGCGCACGCTCGAGACGGCGATGCGCGAGCTCCAGGAGCGCCGCGGCTACCAGGAGGTCTCGACGCCGATCCTCGTGTCCGAGCGGCTCTGGCGCCAGTCCGGCCACTGGGACCACTACGCCGACAACATGTTCATCGTCGAGTCCGAGAAGCAGCTGTTCAGCCTCAAGCCGATGAACTGCCCGGAATCGACGTTCATCTACCGCTCGAAGCTGCGCTCGTACCGCGACCTGCCGCTGCGGCTACAGCGAGTACGGCCGGCTGCATCGCAACGAGCGGTCCGGGGCGCTGAGCGGGCTGACCCGGGTCCGCCAGTTCATCCAGGACGACGCGCACATCTACGTCCGCCCGGACCAGCTCGCGGACGAGCTCGAGGCGCTGCTCGGCGAGGTCCACGAGGCGTACTCGTGGGTCGGGCTGCGTGCCGCGGTTCGCGTTCGCGACCAAGCCGGACAAGGCGATCGGCGACCCGGCGCTGTGGGAGCGGGCCGAGGCGCTGATCCAGGAGACGCTCGATCCGGACCGGCGCGCAACTACGTCGTCAAGCCCAAGGACGGCACGTTCTACGCGCCCAAGATCGACATCTACATCGACGACGCCCTCGGCCGCGAGTGGCAGATGGCGACGATCCAGATCGACCTCGTGATGCTGCCCGAGCGGTTCGACCTGACCTACATCGACGAGGACGGGCCAGCCGCAGCGGCCGATGGCCATCCACCGCGCCATCTACGGCTCGCTCGAGCGGTTCATCGGCATCCTGGTCGAGCACTTCGCCGGGGCGTTCCCGCTGTGGCTCGCGCCGGTCCAGGCCGTCGTCATCCCGATCGCGGACCGGCATCTCGAGGCCGCCGAGGAGCTGGCCGGCGGTGCTGCGGTCGCGCGGGCTGCGGGTCGAGGTCGACGGCTCGTCCAACCGGATGCAGTACAAGATCCGGACGGCCCAGGAGCAGAAGGTGCCGTACATGGTGGTGCTCGGCGACCGCGAGATCGAGGCCCGCACGGCCTCCCCGCGGACGCGGGCAGGGGAGCAGCAACCGGCCGAGGCCTGGGACGCCTTCGCGGACCGCCTGGCCGCGGAATCGCAGGCGCGGACGATCGCGTAGGCCGGCCGCGGCTTGCCGGCGCGAGTGCCGGCCCCGGCACGCCCGCGCGCTCGGTCGCTGACCCGCGCAGCCGGCGACGTCGGCCGACCGACCCGCCGCGTTGGCTCAGATCCGTGCCGCCACCCCGAGGTGCGCCAGTCGGCAAGCCATCGGACCGTCGGTCAGACGCGCCTCGAACCGATCCGCGACGGCAGGCACGAATCGGCATCGAGCGTCGGCCGCTGCACTCGATCGTGGTCGCCTCGACTGCCGCCCCACGGCAGGCCTGCGTCCAGGACGCCGCGTGGTCACCGTCGCGCGGATCGACAGCACGCGGCGCCATCGTGCCGACCGACCCGACTGGGCGTCGGCCGACGCCGAACGGACAGGATCCGCCGAGCCGGCGAGCGGCGCCCGTTCAGCTCGGATCGATCATGCGAGTGACATCGGCCATCCGCGGAGGACGGCCCGACGCGGCCCAGGAGCGAGCCGGACGTCGCCGGTTGCCACCCGACGGCGCCCCGTGCGACCGGCCACAGACCCGTCGGCAAGTGGTCGCAGTCTTGGAACGGCTGTGCTATCCTGCCGGCTCGCCCGGTAGGGGGAGTGTGCCCCGCTGCCGTGCGAACGAAGCCAGCAGCGAACAAGGGGTGAACCATCAGCCGAGACCTGCGTGTCAACCAGATGATCCGGATCCCACAGGTCCGGGTGGTCGATGAAGAGGGTGCCCAGCTGGGTGTGATGCCCACGCCGAAAGCCCTCGAGATGGCGCAGGAGCGGGGGTACGACCTCGTCGAGGTCGCTCCGATGGCGCAGCCCCCGGTGGTCAAGTTCCTCGACTTCGGGCAGTACAAGTACGAGCTGACGAAGCGAGAGAAGGAAGCCAAGCGCAAGCAGCGCTCGGTGACCTTCAAGGAAGTCCGCCTCACGCCGAAGATCGGCGTGGGCGACTTCGATACGAAGGTCCACCGGGCGATCGAGTTCCTCGAGGATGGCGATCGGATCAAGGTCACCGTCCGGTTCCGCGGTCGGGAACTGACCCACCCGGAGATCGGCCGGAACCTCATCGCCAGGTTCGTGGACAGAGTCAAGGATCACGGGGTCGCGGAACGGACGCCGCTGCTCGAGGGCAAGTCGATGCACATCACGATGGCATCGACCCACAAGCCCAAGAGCCACGACGCACCGGACCGCAAGCACGCGCCCGACGAGGTCCCGCCGGACGCCCTGGCCATCCCGGCCGAGGCGCCGATCGAGGCCCAGGCCGCCCGCCGCCCAGGCCCCGGCCCCGGCGTCGGGCAGGGCCCCGGGGACGGACAGCGACAACGGGAAGACCGAGCCCACACCCGCGGCCGAGCCGGCCGCCGCTGCCACAGCGGCCCCGGCACCCGCCGCCAAGAAGACCGAACCAGCGCCGGCCGCCCAGCCGGTGTCGACAGGAGAGTGAGGCGACCGTGCCGAAGATCAAGAGCCACAAGGCGGCCCAGAAGCGGATCGGTGTGACCGGCTCGGGCAAGTACCGCCGCGTCAACGCCTGGAGCGGTCATCACCTCGAGATCAAGTCGTCGCGCCGGACGCGCCGCTACGCCGGCAAGTCGCTGCATCGGGCCCGAGCACCAGAAGCAGGTCCGGCGCCTGCTGCCGTACCTCTAGCAGGAGCCAGCACCCCTCATGGCACGAGTCAAGCGCGGCGTCACGTCCACAAGCGCCACAAGCGCCTCCTCCAGGACGCGGAAGGCCGCAAGGGCGCCAAGTCCCGGCTGATCAAGCCCGCCCGCGAGGCGCTCCTCCACGCGCTCGCCTACGCGACCCGCGACCGCAAGCAGCGCAAGCGCCAGATGCGCGAGCTGTGGATCGTCCGGATCAACGCGGCGGCGCGCCAGAACGGCCTGACCTACGGCGCGTTCATCGACGGCCTCAAGAAGGCGGACGTCGAGATCGACCGCAAGATCCTGGCCGACCTCGCCGATCCGCGACAGCGCGACGTTCGGCCGCATCGCCGAGCTCGCGAAGAGCGCTTAGGCCTCCTGCTGGCGGGTCGAAGCGCCGGCGACCCGGCCCTCCGAGGACTGAGGCGACGCTCCTGCGAGCCATCAGCCCAAGAACTCCCTCGACGTCGCTGACGCTCGAGGGTTCGTGATTCCCGGCCCAGACCCCACCAGCCAAGGACGACCGTGGACCTCGCCGATCTGACCCGCGACCTCGAGGGGCTCGCCGCCGAGGCGCTCGCCGCGATCGCCGCGGCACCGGACGTCGCGACGCTCGACGCGCTCGAGCTGGACGTGCTCGGCAAGAAGGGCCGTCTGACCGGCGTGCTCCGTGGCATCGGCGCCCTGCCGGCCGAGGACCGCCCGCGGGTCGGGGCCGTCGCGAACACGGTCCGCGGCGCCATCGAGGCGGCCCTCGCCGAGCGCGGCGCGGCCCTCAAGGGCTCCGAGCTGACCACCCGCCTCGCGGCCGAAGCCGTCGACGTCACGACCCCGGGTCGCCCGATCCGCCGCGGCAGCCCGCACCCCGTCAACGAGACCATCGCCGAGATCGCCGAGATCTTCGGGCAGTTCGGGTTCGTCGTCTACGAGGGCCCCGAGATCGAGGACGACGTCCGCAACTTCCAGATGCTCAACATCCCGCCGGACCATCCCGCGCGCGACCTGTGGGACACGCTGTACGTCGACGTCGAGGGGCACCTGCTGCGGACCCACACCTCGCCCGGCCAGATCCGGGTCATGCACGAGGAGCGCCCGCCGATCCGCGCGCTGCTGCCCGGCCGCTGCTTCCGCTACGAGGCGATCGACGCCAGCCACGCCTCCGAGTTCTTCCAGGTCGAGGGCCTCATGGTCGACGAGGGCACGACGATGGGCGACCTCAAGGGCCTTCTCGACCAATTCGCCAAGGCCATGTACGGGGCGGACAAGCGGACCCGCTTCCGGCCGGGCTACTACCCGTTCACCGAGCCGTCGGTCGCGTTCGACGTCGAGTGCGTCGTCTGCGGCGGCTCCGGCTGCCCGGCCTGCTCGAGAACGGGCTGGATGACGATCCTGGGGGCGGGCATGGTCCACCCGGTCGTGCTCCAGTACGGCGGCCTCGACCCGGAGCGCTACCAGGGGTTCGCGTTCGGGATGGGCGTCGAACGCATCGCCAACCTGCGCCACAGCGTCGGCGACCTGCGGCTGTACATGGAGAACGACCTGCGCTTCCTGGGGCAGTTCCGATGAGAGTCCCGCTGTCCTGGCTGCGCGAATACGTCGACATCCAGCTGACGCCCGGAGCAGCTGGCCGAGCGCCTGACCCTGCTCGGGATGGAGGTCAAGGACATCGAGCGGTGGGGCGCCGACTGGGAGAACGTCGTCGTCGGGGAGCTGCTCAGCGTCGAGAAGCACCCGCGTGCGGACCGGCTCTCGCTCACGACCGTCACGATCGGCTCGGGCGAGCCGCTCGAGATCGTGTGCGGCGCCACGAACATCGTCGCGGGCCAGCGCGTCCCGGTCGCCCTGCCCGGAGCGGTCCTGCCCGGCGACCGACGGATCGAGCGGACCGAGAAGATGGGCGTCGTGAGCAACGGCATGCTCTGTTCGGGCGACGAGCTGCGGCTGACCGGCGACAGTGACGGGATCCTCATCCTGCCGGATGACGCTCCGCTGGGGGCACCGCTCGTCGACCTCTACGGCGACATCGTGCTCGACGTCGACGTCAAGCCCAACCGCGGCGATGCCCTGTGCATGATCGGTCTGGCGCGCGAGGTGTCGGCCGTGACCGGCGCTCCGGTGCGCTTCCCCGACACCGACCCCGTCGAGAGCGGGCCGTCGATCGCCGAGCGACTGGCGATCGATGTCGAGGAGCCCGGCCTCTGCCCGCGCTTCGTCGGCCGCTGGGTCAGCGGCGTGACCGTCGGCCCGTCCCCCGACACCGTCCAGATGCGGCTCATCGCAGCCGGCCAGCGGCCGGTCAGCAACGTCGTCGACGTGAGCAACTACGTGATGCTCGAGCTCGGCAAGCCGATCCACACGTTCGACGCGAAGGCCGTCCACGAGGGCCGGATCGTCGTCCGCCTCGCGCGACCGGGTGAGCGGCTCGAGACGCTCGACCACGTCGTGCGCGAGCTCGACCCCGACACGCTGCTCATCGCCGATCCTGCCGGCCCGCTCGGGATCGCGGGCGTGATGGGCGGCGCCGCATCCGAGATCAGCGACGCCACGACCGATGTCGTCGTCGAGTCCGCGATCTTCGACCCGGTCAGCATCCGGCGGACCGCGTTCCGCTACGCCCTGCGGTCGGAGGCCAGCCTGCGCTTCGAGAAGGGCCAGGAGCACCGCCTGGCGCGGCTCGGTGCCGATCGGACGGCCCGCTTGATCTCGGAGTGGGCCGGGGGCGAAGTCGCCCGCGGAGCGATCGACACGAACCCGACCGAGCCGGCCCTGGCCCGTGTCGCCTTCCGGCCGGCCCGCGTCGACCCGGCTGCTCGGCGCGGCTGTCCCGACCACGGACCAGCGTGCGCTCCTCGCTCGGGTGAGCGTGACGACGGAACCGGCACCGGCCGGAACGCGGGTCGTCGTCGCCGGCGCTCCGCAGCCGCTCGAGGTCGACCCCGGCGAAACGGAGACCCTGCTGGCGATCGTCCCGTCGTGGCGGCGCGACCTGGTCATCGAGGCCGACATGGCCGAGGAGATCGCCCGCATCCGCGGCTACGAGACGATCCCCGAGATCCTGCCGCACACGCCCATGCCCCCGTATCGTCCCTCGCCGCTCCGGCTTCGCGACGAGGTCCGCGAGGTGCTCGTCGGGGCCGGGCTCTCGGAGGCTGTGACGTTCGCCCTGGTCTCGCCGGCGATGGTCGAGCGCTTCCCCGCGGTCGACGACCCACCGGTCGAGGGGGAGGGGCAGGCCGGCGGCCGGCCGGTCACGGTCACGAATCCGCTCTCGAGCCAGCACTCGGTCATGCGCCAACGCCTCGTCGGCAGCCTGCTCGAGGTGGCCGCCACGAACCTGCGGCAGGGCCGGCCGGACGTCGCGATCTTCGAAGTCGGCAAGGGCTACGGGGCCATCGATGGCGGGGAGGGGACCCACGAGTGGTGGCGCCTCGGGCTCCTCCTCCTGGGTCCGGCCGAGATCCCGGCCTGGAACCGCCCGGCGCGTCCCTACGACCTTGACGATGCCAAGGGGATCATCGAGCTCGTCGCACGCTCCCTCGGCCTCCGCCGTCCGACGTACGAGCCGCTGCACGACGACCCGACCCTGCATCCCGGCCGGGCGGCCAGGGTGACCGCCGGTGCGGACCTCGCCGGTCGGGTGGGGGAGCTCCATCCGGCCCTCCACGCGGAGCTGGATCTGCGCACGGACCGGGTCCTCGTCGCCGAGCTCGCGATCGCCGGCCTGTCGGGCGGCCAGCCGGCCGTGCCGCTGGGGCGGACCCCGTCCCGCCATCCTGTCGTCGAGCGCGACCTCGCCGTCGTCGTCGCTGCCGAGCGCGGCGCGGGCGAGGTCGAGGCCACCATCCGTCGCCACGCGGGGCCGTTGCTCGCCTCGGTCGACCTGTTCGACATCTACCGCGGCCGGCCACTCCCCGAGGACCAGCGCAGCCTCGCGTTCCGGCTCGTGTTCGCGGCCGATGACCGGACACTGACCGAAGACGAGATCGACAGGGCCGTCGGAGCCATCACCGCGGGCCTGGCCGCCGAAGTCGGGGGTCATCTCCGGACCTGACCGCAGCGGACCACTCCGACCCGGCCAGTTCGCTTGCGACGCGTCGAATTCTCGCTGCTACCCTAGCGCGGCTCCGGGCGGGATGGCCCGGACTGCAACCGTCACCAAGGGAGAATCGGTGGACTTCGGGGAGATCCTTGGCGGGTTCAACATCGTCGACCTGCTGCTCGCCCTCCTGTTCCTGGCCTTCTTCGTGCTGGGCTTCATCCAGGGCACGATCCGCCGTCTGATCGGGGTCGGCTCGATCCTGTTCTCGTTCCTGCTCGCCGCCAACCTGGCCGAACCGCTCGGGGGGTTCCTCGGCGCGAACTGGACGCAGTTCCCCAAGGAATACAGCTACATGATCGGTTTCGGGACCGTGTTCGTGGCATCGTCGCTCGCGTTCGCGCTGGTCGCCCAGGGGTTCTACAAGCCCACGCCACTGTTCGAGAAGGCGCGATTCGTCGATGAGATCATCGGCGGCCTCCTGGGGCTGGTCCAGTTCGGACTGATCCTGCTCGCCGTGATCGTCATCCTCGACTCGTTCTTCTCGCTGAGCGGGTTCGCGCCCGACGCGTCGGAGTTGCCGTTCCTGCGCGAACTGTGGAACGCGCTGGACACCTCGAGCATCGTCGACTTCTTCCGCACGACGATCATCCCGGGCTTCTTCAACCTGTTCGACCTGTTCATCCCCGACCGACTGATGGTCCTCTACCCGGCCGCCGGCTGACCGTCCTCGATCGGGAGCAACTGGCCGGTCCGACGCCCGACGTCGCTCGAGCGCTGCTCGGCGCACGTCTGGTCCGCGATGACGAGACCGGTCTCCGGGTTGCGCGGATCGTCGAGGTCGAGGCCTACGGCGGAGCTGACGATCGGGCTTCGCACGCCCGGTTCGGCTCCACGAGCCGCAACCGGGTCATGGCCGGTCCGCCCGGCATCGCCTACGTGTACCTTGTCTATGGGATGTACGACTGTCTCAACGTGGTCACCGGCCGTGACGGCCAGGCGGCGGCTGTCCTCATCCGGGCCGTCGAGCCGCTGGCCGGCGTCGAGCGCATGCGCGCGGACCGGCTGACGATCGCCGGCCGTCGGCGGGCCGCCCGCACGCCGGAGGGCCTCGAGACCGCCCGCGCCCGTCTGGCCGCGACCCCCGATCATCGGCTGGGCAGCGGCCCGGGACTGGTCGCCGCGGCGTTCGGCATCGATACCGGCTGGACCGGCATGGACCTATGCGATCCCGGGTCCGGCCTCCGCCTGGAGCCAGGCGACGCAGCCCCGCCGCCCATCGATGTGAGCCCCCGGATCGGCGTGGCGTACGCCGGTGAGGACTGGGCGTCGCGACCGTGGCGCTTCGCGATCGCCGGCCATCGATCGGTGTCCGGGCGCGGCCAGGCGCGCTGACGGCACGGTCCATGGACGCCCGTTCGCAGGAGCTGCTCGAGTTCCCGCTCGTCCGTGAGCGGCTGGCAGCAGCGACCTCGTTCCCGCCCTCGCGCCGCCTCGCCGAGGCGCTGTCGCCGTCTGCCGACCCGGTGATCGTCGCCCGCCAGCTCGACGAGACCGACCAGGCGCGCGCGCTGATCGAGGAGCGCCCCGGGGTCGGGATCGGGGCGGCGCACGACATCGGGCCGTCCGTGGAACGGGCCGCGCGGGGCGGCCGACTGGATCCGGGCCAGTTCCTCGAGATCGCCGAGACCCTGGACGCGACGGCGCGGCTGGCGACCATGCTGAGCGAGGAGCGGCGGCCGTTGCTGCGCGATCTCGGCCGCGAGCTCCATGCATTGCCCGGCGTACGGAGCACGCTCGCGCGGAGCTTCGATCCGGTCGGCGAGCTGCTCGACACGGCCTCGCCCCGCCTGGGTGGTCTCCGCGCGGCGGTTCGCGTGGCCTACGACCGGCTGCGCCGGCGGCTGGACGCGCTCGTCGGGGCCGAGCTCGGGAACGCGCTCCAGGAGCCGATCGTGACGCTCCGCAACGGCCGCTACGTGGTGCCGGTCAAGGCCGAGGCCCGCTCCAGGGTCAAGGGCATCGTGCACGACGCCTCGGGCAGCGGCCAGACCCTGTTCGTGGAGCCGCTCGTGGCCGTCGAGCTCGGCAATGCCTGGCGGGAGGCGCAGGTCGCGGAGCGCGAGGAGATCGAGCGCATCCTCGACGAGCTCTCGGCGCAGATCGCGGCCAACGCCGCGGCGCTGCGCGAGACCCTCGACGCGCTCGCGCGGTTCGACCTGTGGGCCGCGAAGGCGACCCTCGCCGCCGAGATGGACGGCACCCGCGCCGAGACGGCCGATCGACCCGAGGTCATCCTGCTCTCGGCCCGGCACCCGGGCCTGGCCGGCCGCGTGGTCCCGATCGACGTGCGCCTCGGTGACGGCTACACCGCGCTCGTGGTCACCGGCCCGAATACCGGCGGCAAGACGGTCACGCTGCGGACCCTCGGCCTGCTCAGCCTCATGCACCAAGCCGGACTCCACATCCCGGCGGCGGCCGGGAGCCGCCTGCCGGTCTGGCGCGACGTCTTCGCGGACATCGGCGACGAGCAGTCCATCGCCCAGTCGCTCTCGACGTTCTCGGGTCACCTGCGACGGATCACGACGATCGTGGCCGCGGCGGGGCCCGACACGCTCGTCCTGCTCGACGAGCTCGGTGCCGGCACGGACCCGACCGAGGGGTCGGCCCTGGCCCAGGCGCTGCTCGACCACTTCATCCGGGCCGGGGCGATCGTCGCCGCGACGACCCACTACGCCGAGCTCAAGGCCTATGCCCACACCACGCCCGCAGCACGCAACGCGGCCGTGGAGTTCGACCTCGACACGCTCTCGCCGACCTACCGGCTCACGATCGGCCTGCCCGGCGGCAGCCAGGCGTTCGCGATCGCGGAGCGACTCGGCCTCCCGATGACCATCGTCGAGGATGCCCGGTCGCGCCTGTCCGAGGTCCAGCGCTCGTTCGAGGCGACGCTCGCCTCGATCAAGGCGACCGAGGGCGAGACGAGCGATGCCCTGGAGCGGGCCCGGGCCGCCGAGGCGCGAGCCGCCGAGGCGCTGCGGACCGCCGATGAGGAGCGCCGTCGCGCCCGACGCGAGCGTGACGACCACGTCCGAGCGGCGCGCGTGGAGGCGGATCAGGTCGTCGCCGACCTGCGCGAAGAGCTGGCCGCGACCCGGCGGGCCCTCGAACGCGAGACCGTCACGGCGACATCGATCGATGCCGCGCTGGCCCGCGCGGAGGCCATCGCCGAGCGATTGCCCGCCGCCTCGAGCGAGCCGGCGCCGGCGGCCCCGGCGGCGCCCCGGACGTGGCAGCTCGGGGAGCGGGCGCGCAGTCGGTCGGGCGGCTGGGAGGGCAGGATCGCCGCGCTCGAGAAGGGCGGCCAGCGCGCGACGCTCGAGGCCGGCGGCATGCGCGTCATGGTCGACGTCGAGGACCTCGAGCCGGCCATCGTCGGGGGTGGCGGGTCCGGCGTGGCCGCCCCGGCCGCTCCGGCGACCAACGCGACCGCCCTGCGTCTCTCGCGCGCCCGCAGCGTGGCATCGTCGCTCGACTTGCGGGGTGCCCGCGTCGAGGAGGCCCTCGAGGCGCTGGCGCGCTATCTCGACGATGCGGGCCTCGCCGGCCTCGCCTCGGTCACGATCATCCACGGCCTGGGAACGGGCGCCCTGCGCGACGCGGTTCGCAACGCCGCCGAGGCCCACCCGCTCGTGGGCTCGGTCCGGGCGGGCGAGCGTGGCGAGGGTGGCGACGGCGCGACGATCGTCAGCTTCTGAGCGCGGCCCCTCGTGGGCCTAGCCTGCGTGTCAGGGCCGCTTCGTCGGTTTCGGCGTGCGATCGTCGCCGTTGCCGTTCCCATTGCCGTTGCCGTTCCCGTCCGGCGGCGGCGTGATGCACACGACGGGCTCACCCGAAGGACCAGGCGGGCACGGCGGCGGGGTCGGCGGCGGCGCCAGCGGACATTTCGTTCGCGGCGGGAACGGTGCTCCCCAGGACTTCCCGAACGGCGCGAACTGGCCGTTGTACATGTACGACACCCTGGTGCTCTCCGGGCCACCACGGGTGCCGACTCCCTTGGCGGCGCGCGCCGGCCCACCCCCGGTTCGCCTTCTGCCAGGCCGGGAAGTTGCTCTCGATCTCGCTGAGGTCGAAGAAGCCCTGGGTGACCTTGGGCCCCACGCAGCCCTCCTGCCACAGCAGGCCGGATGCCTCGTCGACTTCCAGGGAGACGCGGATCGTCTCGCGCTCGGTCGGGACGGTTCCCGGCAGGAAGAGCTCCTTGACCGTCTTCGTCGTGAACGGGCCGGGCTTGAGGCCCGTGAACGCGTCCACGGTCGCGGTCTCGAGGCCGCCCGGGGAGCGGAACTGGGAGATGCCGTAACCCTCGCTGACCTCGCCCAGGATCGCCGACCAGAGCGGCGCCGACGAGTCGAGCGAGAGGCTGCCCTTGTTCGGTTGGTTGTTGCTGTTGCCCATCCAGACGCCGGCCGCCAGCGCCGGGCGATCGGGATCCTTGGGCGGGGCGAGATAGCCGTAGGCGTGCACGTCCCGGTTGTCGCTCGTCGTGCCCGTCTTGTAGGCCGCCGGCCGGCGCTTGCCGTCCTTGGTGATCGCGAACTCGGCCCAGAACGGGTTCACCCGACGCTGGGTGTTCCCGGCGAGGATGTCGGTGACGATGTACGCGGCCTGGGGGCTGATGACCTCGACGCCCTCAGGCTTCGCCTCGTCGAGCGGCCAGACCTGGCGGCCATCCTCGTCGACGACCTTGGTGATCGTCTGGCGCGCCATCCGGACGCCGCCGTTGGCGATGGTGCCGTAGGCGGTGAGCATGTCGATCGGGTGGGTCTCGAGGGTCCCGATGCCCATCGACAGGACCGGGGTCGCCGTGCCGGGATAGGTCAGCCCGAAGTCCTGGGACGCCTCGAACGTGTGGTCGAGCCCCTGGATGATCGTGGCCTTGATGGCCGGGATGTTGAGGGAGAACTGGAGGGCGCTGCGCAGGCGGACCGGTCCCCGTTCGAGCTTGTCCGCCTGGGTCGGCGTGAAGCCCTTGCCGAAATCGGTGACGACGTCCATGAACATCGTGCTGGCGGTCAGGGTCTCGTCCTCGATCCCGATGGCGTAGTCGATGGGCTTGATCGACGACCCTGGCTGGCGCCAGCCGTCGGCCAGCACGTCGAACTGCGGCTGGAACTTCTTGCCACCCTTGGACGTGTAGCTCGCGCTGCCGACGTAGGCGAGGACCTCGCCCGTGCGGTAGTCGATGACCGCGCCCGCGGCGTTGTGGATGTTCCGGCCCCTCAGGTTGAGGATCCAGCCCCATTCCGACTCCGGGATCTTCTTGGCCCGGAGGAGTGCGCGCGGGTCCTTGGCGTGGGGTGCGCGTGCCGCGACGTACACCCACTTCTCGGTGATCTTCTGCATCTCCCAGTTCAGGCTCGTGGTCACCCGGTAGCCGCCGGTGTCGACCTCGTCGCAGTCGCCCGGATCATCCGGGCAGATGATCTCGGTCAGGGCCTCGCGCACCTGCCAGACGAAGTGCGGGGCTCGCCAGGTCGGTGAGACCTGCTCCTTGATGATCACCGGCTCGAGCTTGGCTGCCTCGAACTCGGCCGCGCTGTGCCTGTCGCCGGTCAATGGGCTGCGCGTCTTCATCAGGTCGAGGACATAGTTGCGACGCTCGACGATCTCACTGGTCACCGGGACCTGCAGCTGGATCTCCTTGCAGTCCGCGATGTCGGCGGTGTCCTCGGTCTCTGCCGCCGGAGCCTCACCGGTCGCCGGGTCGACCTCGTCGAGGCAGATCTCCTCCGCGTTACGGACCAGGTCGAACTTCGTCGGCGACTGCGGGATGGCGGCCAGGATGGCGTACTCGGCGAGCGTCAGGTCCTCGAGCTTCTTGCCGAAGTAGCCCTTGGCCGCCGCCTTCACGCCGTACGTCTGGTTCCCGTAGAAGTTCTGGTTGAGGTACGCGGTGATGATCTCCTGCTTGCCCGCGTCGCCCGGATAGGCCTCGGTCAGGCGGATCGACTGGATGATCTCGCGGACCTTGCGCTCGTAGGTGGTGTCCTCGAACGCCTCGGCGGGCAGAAGCCGGGCGCGAACCAACTGCTGGGTGATGGTGGACGCGCCGCGCGGCCGGCCGGCGATCGTGTCGAGCCCGGCGCTGATGATGCCGAGGGGATCGAACCCTGGGTTGACCCAGAAGTCCTTGTCCTCGATCGCGGTCGTCGCGTCGAGCATCTCGCCCGGGATCTGGTCGAACGCGACCACTTCCCGGCGGAGCGTGCCCAGGCGGGCGAGCTCGACCTTGCCGGTCCGGTCGTAGACGATCGTCTGCTGCTCGAAGTCGAGGTCCGTGAGGGCGGCCTCGGGGTCCGGCAGGCCGGTCGCGTAGTGGTTGTACGCAGCCACCGTGAACAGCGCCCCCGCCCCAGCCGTCAAGAGCATGACCAGCAGGAGGATGATCGGGATGGCGATGAGGATGCGCCGGAGCGTGGAACCGCGACCCTTCGGGCGGCGGTACGCGGCGCGCCGATGGCGCTGCCGCCGCGCAAGAGTGGTCTGCATCTAAGTCCGCACGATAGCATAGGGACCGTGAACGACTGTTCTCTTGCGGTCTCCCGGTGCGTGACGCTTCCGGTATCCGGCCTGTGACGGCCGGGGCCCCGGCCACCCCCGGTGCGGGCCTGCTCGACGAGCTCGAATGGCGCGGGATCCTGCACGAGACGACGCCCGGTCTGCCGGCTCGACTGGCGACCGGGGAGCCGATGGCGGGCTACAACGGGTTCGATCCGTCCGGCGATTCGCTCCACATCGGCCACCTCGTGCCGATCTTCGGGCTCCTCCGCCTGCAGCGCCACGGTGGGCGTCCGGTGGCGCTCGTGGGGGGTGGCACCGGCATGATCGGCGACCCGTCGGGTCGCTCGTCGGAACGGAATCTGCTCGACCGCGAAACGCTGGAGGCCAACGTTGTGGCGCTGCGCGGCCAGCTGGAACGGTTCCTCGACTTCTCGCCGGGGGCCGGCGGCGCCGTGATGGTCAACAACCTCGACTGGCTCGGCGAGCTCTCGCTCATCGACTTCCTGCGTGACACGGGCAAGCACTTCACGATCCCGTACATGCTGGCCAAGGACTCGGTCCAGGTGCGGCTGGATCGGGGCCTGTCGTACACCGAGTTCAGCTACATGCTGCTGCAGGCGTACGACTTCGCGCACCTGCACCGGACGATGGGCGTTGAGTTGCAGATGGGCGGCGCGGACCAGTGGGGCAACATCACGGCCGGCCTCGAGTTGATCCGGCGCAGCAGCGGGGCCGGGGAGGACGCCCATCCGGCGCACGGGCTCGCGTACAAGCTCTTGCTGTCGCCGTCTGGGACGAAGTTCGGGAAGAGCGAGTCGGGGGACACCGTCTGGCTCGACGCGGGCCGGACCTCGCCGTTTGCCTTCTACCAGCACTGGCTCAACACCGACGACCGGGATGTCGGCACGTATCTGCGCTGGTTCACCGAGCTCGGACGCCAGGAGATCGAGGCGCTCGAGGCGGAGGCCGCGGCGCAGCCCGAGGCTCGGGCGGCCCAGCGGGCGCTCGCCCGGGACATCACGGCCCGGACGCATGGGGAGGCGGCCGCGGTGGAGGCGATCCGCGACTCCGAGGCGATGTTCGCGAGCGGGCCGATCGCCGATCCGGCCTTGCTGGCATCGCTGTACGCCTCCACGGGCGGGTTCACGTTCGCGGCCGAGGCGTTGGGCGGTGGCGCTGCCGCGCTGCTGGCCGAGGCCGGCGTCCTCCCGTCGCGTAGCGAGGCACGGCGCATGATCGCGGCCGGGGGCGTGACGATCAATGGCGAGCGGGTCTCGGACCCGGCCTTCGTCCCGGAACCCATCGCTGGGGAGTGGCTCGAGGTGCGCATCGGGAAACGGCGTCGCGAGATCGGGCGCCGGGCGGGCTGACCCCGGCCCGTGCCGCGGGGCCGGCACGGCCCGTTGCCGCGACCCCGGCCCGTGCCGCCGCCCGTGCCGCCCGTGCCGCCCGTGCCGCCCCACGGCAATCTCCCGCCCCACGGCAACAGGCGACCCGGAGGACGCGCGAGGTGACGCCTGCTGGCGTCCTGCGGCATCCATCGTCTTGCGCTGCCGCCCCGCGACAGAAGGCGCCCCGGCATACCCCCGCTCGGGCGTCTGTTGCCGCCCCACGGCAGCTGTGGGAACGGCACGGCACCCCGATCACGGCCCCCGATGACGCCCGCGCGGCCGCTACCCGGTGTGGCGACCCCGGTTGCGGCCGCGGCCCGTTGCCGTCCCCGCGGCCCCGTGGTCGTGCGAAGTTGCCGCCCCACGGCAATCTCCCGCCCCACGGCAACAGGCGACCCGGAGGACCCGCGAGGTGACGCCTGCTGGCGTCCTGCGGCATCCATCGTCTTGCGCTGCCGCCTCACGACAGAAGGTGCGCCGGCATACCCCCGCTCGGGCGTCTGTTACCGCCCCACGGCAGCTGTGGGGACGGCACGGCACCCCGCTCACGGCACCCCGACCACGCCCGCGCGGCCGCTACCCGGTGTGGCGACCCCGGAGTGTCTCGATGACCACGGCCGGTGGCATGTCCCGCTCCGCCAGTAGGACGAGCGCGTGGTACAGGAGATCCGCCGCTTCGCCGGCAAGGGCCTCGCGGGTGGCAGGCGTCGAGGCTACCGCGTCGTCCTTCGCCGCCAGCAGGACCTCGGTCGCCTCCTCGGTGACTTTGCGACCGGCGGCGTCGACGCCGCCCTCCAGCAACGAGGTCGTGTAGGACCCAGCGGGTCGCTCGGCCGCTCGCGCCGCGACCGTCGACCAGAGCGTCTCGAGCCAGGCGAAGCCCTGGGTGTCCGGGTCGGCGGGGGCGCCATCGAGGTCGAAGCACGAGCGGGTCCCGCGGTGGCACGTCGGGCCGACCGGCTCGGCCGTCACCAGGAGCGCGTCGCCATCGCAGTCGGCCGCCAGCTCGACGACGCGCAGGACGTTGCCGCTCGATTCACCCTTGCGCCAGAGTCGATCGCGCGAGCGCGAGTGGAAGTGGGCGTCGCCGGTCGCGACGGTCGCGGCGAGCGCCTCAGCGTCCATCCAGGCGAGCATCAGCACGCGACCGTCCGTGGCGTCCTGAACGATCGCGGGCACGAGCCCGGCGTCGTCAAAGTGGATGCCCGCCGGTGCCTCGACCGCCTCGACGGCGCCGGCCGCTCCGAGCGTGTCGGTCACGCCGCTGCCTCCGGCACGAGCCGTACCGGCAACCCCGCGTCGGCCATCGCGGCCTTGACCGAGGCGATCGAGTGGATCCGCCGGTGGAAGATCGACGCCGCCAGCACGGCATCGGCGCCGCCGTCGCGGACCGCGGCGACGAAATCGGCCGGGCCGGCGGCGCCACCGGACGCGATGACCGGCACGGACACCCGGTCCGTGATCGCCCGCAGGAGCTCCGTGTCGAAGCCGGAACCCGTGCCATCCCGATCGATCGACGTGACCAGCAACTCGCCGGCTCCCAGCTCGACGACGCGCGCGGCCCAATCGACGGCGTCGAGACCGGTCGACTCGCGACCGCCCTTCACGACGACCTCCCACGACGGCGCGGCCTGCGATGCGACCGGCCTACGGCGCCCGTCGATGGCGACGACGACCGCCTGCTGCCCGAACCGGCTCGCACAGCGGCTGACGAGCAGCGGATCGGCGACGGCCGCCGTGTTGAGGGACACCTTGTCGGCCCCGGCTCGCAGCACGTCGCGCATCTCGACCACGCTGCGCACCCCACCACCGACCGTGAGCGGGATGAACGCGCGGCGAGCGGTCCGCTCGACGATGTCGAGGAGGGTGCCACGCCGCTCCGGGGCGGCCGTGATGTCGAGGAAGACCAGCTCGTCCGCCCCTTCGCGCGCATAGCGCTCGGCAAGCTCGGGCGGATCCCCCTCGTCGGTCAGGTCCACGAAGCGGGTGCCCTTGACGACCCGGCCATCGGCGACGTCGAGGCACGGGATCACGCGGCAGCGCAGCATCAGGCCGAGACCTCGACCCGATCGGCAGCGGTCTGGACCAGCGTCACGAAGTTCGCCAGCAGGCGCAGGCCGTCCTCGCCACTTCGTTCCGGGTGGAACTGGACCCCGGTGAGCGCGCCGCGGGCGACGGCCGAGATGAACGGGCGGCCATGGTCGGTCCGGGCGACCACGTCGTCCGTGGTCGTCGGGGCGCCGGCAAACGAGTGGACGAAGTAGAAGTCGGCGCGGTCCGCGATACCGGCGAACAGCGGGTGCTCGCGGACCCGCTCGACCTGGTTCCAGCCGATGTGCGGCAGCGTCGGCGCACCCTCGAGGCGTGCCGTCCGCCCGCCCAGGACGCCGAGCGTCGTCGCGCCGTCCTCGTCGCTGCCCTCGAACAGCAGCTGGAGACCGAGACAGATCCCCAGGTACGGCCGGTCGGCGGCGAGCCAGGCGCGTAACGGCTCGACGAGGCGGTAGCGGGCCAACCGCTCCATCGCCGCCCCTGCCGCCCCGACACCTGGGACCACGACGCCGTCCACGCCCCCGAACCCGTCCGGGTCGTGCGCGACGGTCACGCGAGCGCCCACGGTCGTGAGCGCCTGCTCGATGCTCACGAGGTTGCCGGCACCGTAGTCGACGACCGCGATGCGGGGTCCCTCCGCTGGCGTCGTCACCCGAGCGTGCCCTTCGTCGAAGCCACGCCGTCCCGCCGCGGGTCCGGCTCGCAGGCCGCGCGCAGGGCCCGGGCGAGGGCCTTGAACGCGGCCTCGGCCAGGTGATGGTCGTTGCGGCCGCTTCCGCGCAGGTGGAGCGTGGTCCCGGAGGTACGTGCGAACGACTCCAATGCATGCTCGATGAGCTGGAGGGGCAGCTGACCGACCCGTTCGCCGCGGAACGGCAGGTCGATGACGGCATACGGCCGACCGCCGACATCGACGACGGCCGTGGCGAGCGCCTCGTCCATCGGCACGCTCGACTCGCCGAACCGGTGGATGCCGGCCCGGTCGCCCAGCGCCTCCGCGAAGGCGACGCCCAGCACGAGCGCCACGTCCTCGACGGTGTGGTGCTCATCGACCTGGAGGTCGCCATCCGCCGAGATCGCCAGGTCGAACAGTCCGTGATGGCCGAATGAGCCCAGCAGGTGGTCGTAGAAACCCAGACCCGTGGCGATCGAGGTGTGGCCAGCCCCATCCAGCCCCAGCGTGACGGTCACGTCGGTCTCGCGGGTCGTGCGCGCGACCGAGACCCGACGGCCCTCCCGTGCGCCGACCGTGTACTCGCCCGTCGGCGTCGTCATGTGGCTGCGTCCGGGGTGGTGCCGATCGCCGTGGCGGCCTCGATCAGGCGGTCGTTCTCGGCGGTGTCGCGGACGGTGAGTCGGAGATGGGCTGCGAGGGGGTGGCCCGACGGGAAGGTGCGCGGCACGAGACCGCGTCGCAGGAGGCCCTCGGCGGTGGCGGCCGCGCGTTCCGGGGTGCCGAGGTCCACGAGCAGGAAGTTCGTCACCGACGGGCCGACGTTCCAGCCGAGAGCGGCGAGTGCCTGTCGAAGGCGCCCTCGCTCCACGTCGACGCGCTCGAGGTTCGCCGTCGGGGCCTCCGGATCAAGCAACGCCTCGGTCACGATCGTGGCCGACACCGTCGAGACGGAACCGGGCGGGCGGTACGGGTTCAATCGGGCGATGACCTCGGGGCGGGCGAGGGCGAACCCGACCCGCAGCCCGGCCAGCCCGTAGGCCTTGCTCGCCGTCCGCACCACGATCAGATTGGGATGCCACTCGCGCTGGTGGACGACGGATTCACCGACGAACTCGAAGTACGCCTCGTCGACGACGACGATCGGGGCCGGCCGCACGGCTTTCCCGGCGTCTCGATCCATCGAGTCCAGCAACTCGCCGATCGCCCCGCCCGGTTCCGCAAGCGCCGTCGGATTGTTCGGGCTGCACAGCCAGACGACCTCGGCCTCCCGCGCGGCCGCGACGACGGCCGCCACGTCGATGGCGTAGCCCGCCTCGGAACCGAGCCGCGGGACGGCGACGACCGTCGCTCCACGCTGTTCCGTGATGACCCGATACATCGCATAGGTCGGCACCGGGACGACGGCCGAGCCGCCGGCCGGCAGGAACGCCTTGCCGATGATGTCGAGGATCTCGTCCGCGCCGGCGCCCACGAGGATCTCGTTGGTCCCGACCTCGTACCGCGCGGCGGCTGCGGCCACGAGCCGGCGATAGTCGGACGGGGCGTACTCGGAGATCGGGGTCTCGAAGCGACCCGCCGCGAGGATCCGCGCGGCCGCGGGCGGCGGTGCCGGCGAAGTGTTGAGATCGAACCGGACGACCGCATCGAGCGGGATGCCGTAGCGCGCGGCGACCTCCTCGTCGGTGGCCTCCCAGCTGTACGACGCTGGGGCGGTCGGCGAGGCGAAGGTGACGGGCGTCGGGCTCATCGGTCGGCGTCCTCGGGCAGCTCGAAACGGCGGGTGACGGCGTCGCGGTGGGCCAGCAAGCCCTCGGCCTCGGCGAGGGTGGTGACGGTCGCCGCGATCGCGGCCAGGCCTTCGCGGGTGATGCGCTGGACCTGGGTGAACTTGCCGTAGGCTTCGACCGCGAGACCCCCCGAGGAGCGTGCCAGCCCGCCGGTCGGCAGGACGTGATTGGCACCGGTCGCGTAGTCGCCGGCCGACTCCGGCGCCCACGGGCCGACGAACAGTGACCCCGCGTTGCGCAGGCGCTCGACGGTCGGCTCGAGCGGCTCGACATCGACCGACAGGTGCTCGGGACCGTAGTCGTTGACGAAGTCGACAGCGGCGTCGAGGTCGGGGGCGAGGACGATCCGGCCGTGTTCGGCGAGCGAGCGGGCGAGGATGTCGCGGCGTCGGGCGGTCGCCAGCAGCATGTCGACTTCGCGTTCGACGGCGTCGGCAAAGGCGCGGTCCGTCGTGACGAGGATGGCCGGGGAGTCGGGTCCATGTTCGGCCTGGGTCACCAGATCGAGCGCGACGCGCCGGGGGTTCGCGGGCGGGGCCGCGAGGACGAGACCCTCCGACGGGCCGGCCGGGAGATCGATGCCGACCTCGCCGCAGACCTCGATCTTGGCGGCAGTCACCCAGGTGTTGCCGGGACCGACGATCCGATCGACGGGTTCGAGGCCGGCGTCCGGCAGGCCATAGGCGAGGGCTCCGATCGCCTGGGCGCCACCGGCGATGACCAGGGCGTCGACTTCCAGGAGACCGGCTGCGCCGAGGAGGATCGGGTCGATGGCGCCGTCGCGGTCGGCCGGGGACGCGACGACGATCCGCTGGACGCCGGCGACTCGGGCAGGCACCACGGTCATGACCAGCGAGCTCGGGTACGGGGCGGAGCCGCCCGGCACGTAGGCGCCGACGCTGGCCAATGGGCTCCAGCGCCGCTCGATATCGATGCCGGGGGCGATGCTCGTGTGGGTGGTCGCGGGCCGCTGGTCCTGGGCGAAGCGGGTCACGTTCGCGATGGCCTGGTCCAGGGCACCTCGGACGTCGGAGCCCAGGGCGTCCCGGGCGGCCTGGAGTTCGCCGGGCTCCGCGATCAGCCGACCATCGGGCCGGCCGCCGCCGACTCGGGCATTGGCATCCCGGACGGCCGCGTCGCCGCGCTCGCGGACGTCGGCCAGGGTCGCCCGCACGGCCTCGCGGACGGCCGGGTCCGCGACCGCACCACGGCGCACGAGCGCGCGGCGGTGGGCTCGGGCCTCCGGCTCGCCGGCGATCGCGGCGGCCAGGTCCAGCCGGCGTAACCGCAGGGCCGTGGTCGCAGTCGAGGGAACGGTCACGGGACGATCTTCTCGATCGGCAGCACGAGGATGCCCGATGCGCCCGAGGCCTTGAGGCGTGGCAGCAGGCCCCACACGTCGTCCGCGCCGACCACCGAGTGGATGGCGATCATCCCGTCATGGGCGAGGGGGATGACCGTCGGCGATTCGAGGGCGGGGAGCAGCTCTTCGAGCTCGGCCAGCCGGCTCGCTGGGGCGTTCATCATCAGGTACTTGCGGCCACGGGCGGCGATGACCGCGCTGAGCATCGTGTCGATCGCGGCGAGGTCCTGCGTGCGCTCCCGATCGGCTGCCGGGTTCGCGACGAGGACCGCCTCGGACTCGAGGACGTCACCGACCTGGCGGAGGCCGTTCATGACGAGCGTCGAGCCGGTCGAGACCAGGTCCACGATCGCCTCGGCGAGTCCGAGTCGGGGTGCCACCTCCACGGCGCCCGAGATCGGGATGATGTCGACCGGGATGCTGCGCTGCTCGAAGAAGCGGCGCGACGTGTTCGGGTGGGCGGTCGCGACGCGTAGGCCGGCGAGATCCTCGACGGCGCGGTAGGGCGTGTCGTTGGGCACCGCGGCTGCGAGCCGGCAGCGGCCGTAGCCGAGTTCGCGGACGCGGGGCAGCTCGGCGCCGGTCTCGGACAGCAGGTCGATGCCCGTGATGCCCAGGTCGGCGACCCCATCACCGACGAACTCGATGATGTCGTTCGTGCGCACGAACAGGATGTCGAGGTCGTAGTTCTGGACGCGCGCGACGAGGCTTCGGTCGTGCTCGTCGAAGACCAGACCGGCGTCGTGGAGGAGACGCAGGGTGGGTTCGACCATCCGTCCCTTGTTCGGGACGGCGAGGCGGAGGCGCTCCCTCACCGCTCGGCCGCGGTGGGGTAGGGGTCCGTGCCGCTTCGGGAGGTGGCATCGAGCTTGTCGAGCATCGCGCGGTAGCCGCCCTCGCCGTGGTTGAGCCATGAGGCGATCCGGGTGATGGTCGCCGTGCTGGCGCCGGTCGCGCGCGAGATCTCCGCGTAGTGGAGGCCGGCGTCGAGCATGCGCACCACCGCCCACCGCTGCGACATGTCGTGGATCTCGTTGAGCGTGCAGAGATCGCGGAAGAAGTGCTCGGCTTCCTCCGGGGTCTCGAGTCGCAGGATCGCGCTGAAGAGGGCTTCCGCGTCCGGCGTGCGCCAGTCCTGGGCCATCGCCCGCACCACCTAGCTACCGTGCTAACGTGTTAACGTGCTAAAACGCTACCACGGTGACACGACGGTGACAAGCGGCTTCGAGATCCTGCCGGCGATCGACCTGCGGGGCGGGCGCGTCGTCCGGCTGCGTCAAGGCGATTTTGCACGGGAGACGGCGTTCTCGGACGACCCCGTCGCGATCGCGACCGGGTTCGCCGATGCCGGAGCTCGCTGGCTGCACGTGGTCGACCTCGACGGGGCCCGGAGCGGGGAGCCGGCACACGCCGCGGTGATCCGCGACGTGATCGAAGCGGTCGGCCATCGACTGTCCGTCGAGGTGGCGGGTGGCTTGCGGACCGAGGAGTCGATCGCCGTCGTCCTCGCCGCAGGGGCAGCGCGAGCCGTCGTCGGGACGGCCGCCCTGCGCGACCCCGCCTTCGCCGGCCGCCTGGTCGCCGCGCACGGCGCCGATCGGATCGCCGTCGCGATCGACGTTCGAGGCGGCACCGCTCTGGGGGAGGGGTGGCGCGATGGCGCGGCCGGTGTTCGACGCGGAAGACGCGGTCCGCGTCCTGGCCGATCAGGGCGTCACGACGTTCGAGGCCACGGCCATCGACCGAGACGGCTTGCTCGAGGGACCGGATCTCGAGCTGCTGAGGCGACTCGTCGCCGTCGGGCGGGGCCGGGTCATCGCGTCGGGCGGCATCGCATCGCTCGAGGACGTCCGCGCCGTCCGCAGGATCGGTTGCGCCGGTGCCATCCTGGGTCGTGCGCTCTACGAGGGCCACGTCGACCTGGCGTCGGCCATGGGCGCCTGAGGCGGACCGGCTACGGCAGGCCGGTCATCCCCCCTCCGCGCGCGTCGGTCAGTGACCGGCGCCGTGGCCACCGGAGGCCTCGACCGCCTTGCGATGCGAATCGATGACCTTCTCCGCCAGGTACGACGGCACGTCCTCGTAGTGGTCGAGCGTCGCGCTGAACGAGCCGCGCCCATGCGCGAGCGAGCGCAGCTCCGTCGCGTACGAGAACAGCTCCGCCTGCGGGACGTGCGCCGTGATGATCTGGTCGCCGCCGTCGGTGTCCATCCCGAGGACCCGGCCGCGCCGCCCGTTGAGGTCGCGGTTGACCTCACCCATGTACCGCTCGGGGACACGGATGGTGACCGCCATGATGGGCTCCATCAGGGCGGGCTTCGCCTGGTGGACACCCTCCTTGAGCGCCATCGATGCGGCGATCTTGAACGACAGCTCGTTCGAGTCGACCGGGTGGAACGACCCGTCGAATAGCGTGGCCTTGAAGTCGGACAGGGGGTAGCCGGCGAGGACACCGTCGGCGGCCGCCTCGCGGACGCCCTTCTCGACGCCGGCGAAGAAGCCCTTGGGCACGGATCCGCCGACGACCTTCTCGGCGAATTCGATGCCGGCGCCCGGATTCGGCTCCAGTTCCAGCCACACGTCCCCGAACATCCCGTGGCCGCCGGTCTGCTTCTTGTAGCGGCCATGGACCTTGGTCGTGCCGCGGATCGTCTCCTTGTACGGCACCTTCGGGGTATGGGTCGCGATCGCGGCTCCGAACTTGCGCTTGAGCCGCTCGATGATGACCGCGGTGTGGGCCTCGCCCATCGTCCGCAGCACCTGCTCGCCGATGTCCGACCGCTCGAGGCGGGCAGTCGGCTCCTCCTCGAGCATCCGCTGGAGGGCCGGGCCCATCTTGTCGAGGTCCTGCTTCGATACGGGCTCGATGGCGATCACGAGCGAGGGGTCCGGGAACTCGAGCGGGGGCAGGCGGAGCTGCCGTTCCTTCGTCGCGAGCGTGTCGCCGGTCTCGGTCACGGCGAGCTTCGCGACCGCTCCGATCTCGCCGGCCTTGAGCTCGCCGATGGGCTCCTGCTCCTTGCCGTGGAGCAGCAACAGCTGGCCGATCCGTTCGTCCTCGTCGCGGGTCGTGTTCCAGACGTGGGCCTGGGAGCGGAGCGTTCCGGACAGCACGCGCAGGTAGGTCAACCGGCCGACGAACGGATCGGCCGTGGTCTTGAAGACGCGGACGACCAGCGGCCCACTCTCGTCGGCCGGGAGCTCGACCTCGGCCCCGCCCTTGTCGGTCGCCTTCACCGGGTCCTCATCGGCGGGGGAGGGCAGGTAGCGGACGATGACATCGAGGAGGCCGCCCAGGCCGATGCCCTTCGACGCGGAACCGACGAGGACCGGTGCGAGGACGCTGTCCTTGACGCCCTTGCGGAGGCACTGCTCGAGCTCCGGGTCGGAGATCTCCTCGCCCTCGAGGTACTTGACGAGGACGTCGTCGTCCGCCTCGGCGGCCGCGGCGAGCAGCTGTTCCCGGCGCATCGCGACCTCGTCGACGAGGTCGTCGGGGATAGGGATCTCGACCTCGTTCGAGCCATCCCACTCGTAGGCCTTTCGGTGGACGAGGTCCACGTGGCCGCGGAACGACTCGGCCTTGCCGATCGCGATCTGGAGCGGAGCGATCTTCTCGCCGAACGCCTCCCGGAGGGCGTCGAGCGCGGCGGTCGGGTCCGCGTTCTCTCGTTCCGCCTTGTTGATGAAGAAGCACGCCGCGGTCCCGGTGGATCGGCCGAGCGCGACCGCCTTTTCCAGGCCGGCCTCGACCCGACCCGAGGCATCCACGACGAAGAGCGCCCCGTCCGCCGCGGCGAAGCCCTCGATCATGTCGGCGACGAAGTCGGGATAGCCCGGGGTGTCGACGAGCGAGATGCGCGTGCCATCGGACTCGAACGTGCCGACCGCGAGGCTCAGCGACTCCCGCCGCTTCTGCTCCTCGGGCTCGAAGTCGAGGTGGGCGCTGCCGTCGTCCACGCGTCCCAACCGAGGGATCGCCCCGGCCTTGAACAGCAGCTGTTCCGCGAGCGTCGTCTTGCCGGCGCCGGCGTGGCCGGCCAGGACGACGCTTCGTAGGTGGGGCAGGTCGACGCTCTTCATCGTCATCGGGCCAGACGTTCCTCCATTGGAAGGGTGCGACCGGGGGCCGGAGCGAGGGGTCCGGCCATCATAGTCGGCTATACTCCGGCCCGCGATGTCAGGTCATAGCAAATGGTCCACGATCAAGCGCCAGAAGGGCGTCACGGACGCGAAGCGCGGAGCCCTGTTCACCAAGGTCGCCCGCGAGATCTCCGTCGCGGCCCGCCAGGGCGGCGGCGACCCTGACGCCAACTACCGACTCCGCCTGGCGGTCGAGAAGGCGCGCTCGGTGAACATGCCGTCCGACAACATCAAGCGGACGATCGACAAGGCGACCGGCGGCGGCGAGGCGGAACAGTTCGAGGAGATCGTCTACGAGGGCTACGGCCCGGGCGGCGTGGCGGTCCTCGTCGAAGCGCAGACCGACAACCGCAACCGGACCGCGGCCGAGGTGCGCTCGATGTTTGCCAAGAGCGGCGGCCAGCTGGCGGGGTCCGGCGCCGTGGCGTGGCAGTTCGAGCCGCGCGGCCTGATCACCGTGCCGCGGTCCGGCGTCGACCCCGATGAGGTGGCGCTCGCCGCCATCGATGCGGGCGCGGAGGACGTCGATACCGAGGACGACGAGGCGATCGAGGTCTACACGACGCCCGGGGAGCTCGAGTCGGTCCGGTCGGCGCTCGAGGCGGCCGGTGTGCCGGTCGAGTCGGCCGAGTCCACGATGATCGCGAAGCAGACCGTGGAGCTGGATGCGACCAAGGCGCGCCAGGCGTTGCGGCTCGTGGAGTCGCTCGAAGACCTGGAAGACGTCTCGCGGGTGACGGCGAACTTCGACATCCCCGAAGAAGTGTTCGCCGAGGTCGCTGGGTGATCGTCCTGGGCATCGACCCGGGGACCGCGGCACTGGGATACGGCATCGTCGAGACGACGCGCGGCCGGGTGCGCGAGGTCGACCACGGATGTCTCGTCACCTCGCCGGATTCGTCGCTGCCCGAGCGGCTGCTGGCCATCCACGCGCTCGTCGACGAGCTGATCGAGCTCCACCAGCCGCAGCTGCTCGCCGTGGAGCGGCTGTTCTTCTCGAAGAACGTGCAGACCGCCTTCGCCGTGGGCCAGGCGCGCGGCGTCGTGCTGCTGGCGGCCGCGCAACACGGCGTGCCCGTTCGCGAGGCGACCCCCAACGAGGTGAAGTCGGCCATCGCGGGGTACGGGGCCGCCGACAAGGAGCAGGTCCAGCGGATGGTCCAGCTCGTCCTGGGCATGGCCGAGCGGCCCCGCCCCGACGATGCAGCCGACGCCCTGGCGATCGCGGTCTGGGCGGCCAATACGGCCGGCTCGGGGATCGGGTCGGCCACGGCAGCCGTGCTGGACCGGTCGGCCGTCGCGCCGATCACGCGCGGGGGATCCGGGTACGAGCGCGCGGTTCGGGAGGCCCTGGCCGCGGAGAAGGCCGAGGCCCGCGCCACGAAGCGCAACGCGTCGTAGGCCGGGGCCGGCTTGGATCGTGCTTGATCGTCGGCAGATGGTGACCGAAGACGCGTGCCGGACCGTGTTCGCCGGCGTACTGGGTGTGAACGTGCCTGTGAGGCACGGATCTGCGACGAGCGACACGTTGGGGTACTCGTCGAAGCGCCCGGACCCGGTTCTGCAGTATGGCAAGCACGCTTGGGCACCGGCCGCGCCGACTTCCTCGCTCGTGTCGGCTGTCACGCGACAGATTCGGGCCGAGGATGCGCCGGGACGGCTGCGAGTGCCAATTCGGCCCTGCGTGTCGGCTTTGACGCAACGATCCGTGTCGTGGAGGACCGATATCCGTCCGCCCTCGACCTTCGTGCCCGATCTGTCGCCCGTGACGCGACGGGTCGGCGGGTGATCGCGTCGGTCGAGGGGGTCGTGGGGGCGATCACGGCGGATTCGCTCGTGATCGAGGTCGGCGGGATCGGGTACCGAGTGTTCGCGGCGCCCGCGATCCTGGCCTCGGCTGTGGCCGGCGGCCGGCTGAAGTTGCACACCTACCATCTTGTCCGTGAGGACCAGCAGGCGCTCTATGGCTTTCGGACCGCGGAGGAGCTCGGGTTCTTCAACCTGCTCCTGACGGTCAACAGCGTCGGGCCCAAGGTGGCGCTGGCGATCGTCGGCTCGCGGCCGATCGCCGACCTGCAGCTGGCGATCATGACCGCCGACCAGGCCGTGCTCGTGTCGATCCCGGGGATCGGCAAGAAGCTGGCCGAACGGATCATCTTCGAGCTCAAGGAGAAGGTCGCGGCGGCGGGGGTCGCCGCGATCGGTCCGGCGGGGCCGGGCGGGGCGGCTGGTGAGGGCGAGATCGTCGCCGCGCTGCAGGCTCTCGGCTACTCGCTGGCCGAGGCGCGGGAGGCGTCGCGGACCGCCCTCGCTGACGTGGGCGTGGGGAGCAACCTCGAGGAACGGGTCAAGGCGGCGCTCCGGAGCTTGTTGCGGGACTGAGCGGCTATTCCCTGGGACCGCCGGGTTCTGGAGCCGCCGGGTCACGGCCCGCCAGGCGACCCGGGGCCTCCAGCGTTCCAAGCGACGAAGGAACGGATGTTCAGCGGCGTTCTGAACGCCGTGTGTCCCCGATTGACGCGGGAGACGCCTTCAGGGAGGCGTTCGGCCGCCCGTTGGAACGGTCCTGGCGCCACAACGGCGGCGGTCCCAGAACGGTCCCGGCACCACGACCGCGCGGTGCCCGGAACGGTTCAGGCACCACGACGGCGCGGCGCCGAGTCCGCGCCGAGCCCGCGCCGCCGAGCCCGCGCACGCCCGGGCCCCGACGGACCTACAACCGCTTGCGCAGCGCCACCACCGCCGTGCCACCGAGGGACGTCCGGCCGGTCTCCTCGAAGCCGCGAGCCCGGTAGATCGCCAGGTTCTCCACGAACCGCTCGTTCGTCTCGAGCCGGATCTCGCTCCGGCCGCGGGCACGAGCCACCGACTCGGCGTGATCCAGCAGCCGCCGGCCCAGCCCCATGCCCTGGTACTGGGGCTGGACCGCGACGTTCTCGATGAACAAGTGGTCGTCGTGGTCGATCAGCTCCAGGACCGCGATGGTCTCCCCACCATCGTCGAGCACCCAGACCTCGTGGTCGCGTACCGCCGCGGCATGGTCGGCGGTCATCGGTTTCGGCGCCCGGCCGATCCGCTCGACGTAGTGGCCATACGCGGCGTCGACGATCGTGGCGATCGCCCGCGCGTCCACGTCGGTCGCGCGGCGCAGGACCGGAGCGGGCGCCGACGGCCGCGAGGTCAAGGGCGTCGTCCGGCCAGCGCGTCGGCGTGGAGCCCGCGGGGGTCGATCGAAGCCCGACCCTGCCGGGCCGCCAGCTCGGCGAGCGTCTCCTTGTCGAGGATCTCGAGCATCGCGTCCCGGACATCGATCATCACGTCGCGCAAGGGGCAGGTCGCCTCGTCGGGACACGAGCAGCGGCCGTAGTACCGGAGCGAGACACAGGGGAGCGGCGCGAGCGCCCCGTCCAGGAGCCGCACGACCCGCCCGATCGTGATCGTGGAGGCGTCCGCTGCCATCGCGTACCCGCCGTGCGCCCCGAGCGTCGTTCGCACGACCCCGCCGTGCTTGAGGGTCGCCATGATCTGCTCGAGGAACTTCGTCGGCAGCTGGTTGCGCTGGGCGAGCGTCCCGAGCGCGACCGGCCCAGAGCCCTCGTGACGGACGAGGTCGACCAGCGCACGGAGGCCGTATTCGGACCGGCGCGAAAGGCGCATCGGCGCATGGTAGTGCGGAAGCCCTAGTCTCGTGGTGGGACTTCCGCGCGCATAGAACATCCGTGCGATATGGACGTCCGTTGTGCTACCATCCCCGGAGATGGTCGACGACGTTTCGCGCATCCTGTCCGGCGATATCGAGGACGAGGCGGACCTCGTCGTCGAGGGTTCCCTGCGACCCAGATCGCTCGCCGAGTACATCGGCCAGCAGGAGGTCAAGGCCAATCTTTCCGTGCTGCTCCAGGCCGCGAAGGGCAGGGGAGAGGCGGCGGACCACATCCTGCTGTACGGCCCGCCTGGTCTCGGCAAGACGACCCTCGCGACGATCGTGGCGCGCGAGCTCGGCGTCAACGTCCGGTACACGTCGGGGCCCGCGATCGAGCGGGCCGGTGACCTGGCGGCGATCCTCACCTCGCTCGACGAACGCGACGTCCTGTTCATCGACGAGGTCCACCGGCTCAATCGAGCCGTGGAGGAGATCCTCTACCCGGCGATGGAGGACTACGCCCTCGACGTGATGATCGGCAAGGGGCCGAGCGCCCGGAGCCTCCGACTCAGCCTGAAGCCGTTCACGATCGTCGGCGCCACGACCCGGGCGGGCCGCATCAGCTCCCCGTTGCGTGACCGGTTCGGGGCCACCTATCGGCTCGACTTCTACGACGACGACGAGCTGGCCCAGATCGTCCGGCGCTCGGCGGAGATCCTGGGCGTCACGATCGATGCGGCCGCGATCCAGGCGATCGCCCGGCGCGGGCGGGGGACGCCGCGGATCGTCAATCGGCTGCTCAAGCGGGTCCGCGACAACGCCGAGGTGCACGGCGACGGCCGGGTGGACGAGGCGACCGCGCGCTCGGCGATGCGGATGATGGAGATCGACGACGAGGGGCTCGATTCGGCCGATCGCAAGCTGCTCGCCGCGATCGTCCAGAAGTTCGCGTCCGGGCCGGTCGGCGTCGCCGCGCTCGCCGCGGTCCTGTCCGAGGAGACCGACACGATCGAGGACGTCCACGAGCCGTTCCTCCTGCGCCTCGGGTTCATCGACCGCACGCCGCAGGGCCGTATCGCCACGGACCTCGGGCGGGCGCACCTGTCCGGCCTGGGCTACGAGATCCCGCCACCGCGCCGCGCGGACTCGGGGATGCCGTCGCTGTGGGACGAACCGGCGGCCCCCGAGGCGTGAACGCGCCCGTACGTCTCGAAGGCGGCGCGCTACGAGGTCACGGTCCCGGCGCCGGCGGATGGCTCGACGCGGGCACGGACCGGGGTGCTGACGCTGACCCACGGCGCGGTCGAGACGCCACAGTTCATGCCGGTCGGCACGAACGCCACGGTCAAGGCGCTCTCGCCCGACGACATCAAGGACACTGGCGCCTCGATCATCCTCGCCAACACCTATCACCTGTACCTGCGGCCCGGCCACGAGCGCATCGAGCGGCTCGGCGGCCTCCACCGGTTCATGGACTGGGACCGGCCGATCCTCACCGATTCGGGCGGATTCCAGGTCGTCTCGCTCGGCGACCTGCGGGTCGTCGACGACGATGGCGTCACGTTTCGCTCGCACCTCGACGGATCCATCCATCGGTTCACGCCGGAGCACGCGATCGCGGTCCAGCAGGCGCTGGGGTCGGACATCGCGGTCGCATTCGACCAGCCGGTCTTCCCGAGCTCGCCGCGGAGCGTCGTGGCCGATGCGACCGCCCGAACGCATCGCTGGGCGGAACGCTCGTTCGCGGCGCACACGCGCGAGGACCAGGCGCATCTTCGGGATCGTCCAGGGCGGCCTCGATCCGGTGCTGCGCGAGGCGTCGACGCGGTTCATCGCCGGGATCCCGTTCGACGGCATCTGCATCGGTGGGCTGGCCGGCGACGAGACGCCCGAGCAGCGGGATGCGGCCCTCGACGTCGCCGTGCCGCTGCTCGCCGACGACCCGCGGCCGCGCTACCTGATGGGTCTCGGCTCGCCGGCCGACCTGCTCGAGGCGGTCCACCGCGGCGTCGACCTGTTCGACAGCGTGCTGCCGGCGCGCGTGGCACGGAACGGGCAACTGTGGGTACCGGGCGGCCGGCTGAACCTGCGCAACCGACGATTCCTCGACGACCCGGAACCGGTCCAGGAGGACTGCCCGTGCCTGCTGTGCCGGCGCTTCTCCCGCGCCTATCTGGCCCATCTGTTCCGTGCCAAGGAGTTGCTCGCCTACCGGCTCGCGACTTGTCACAACCTGACCTTCACCCTAGACTTCATGGTCAGGATCCGCGCCTCGATCCAGGCCGGAACGTTCCCCGTCGATATGTCCGATCTGCGCTCGCGCGCGGGCCGGGTAAGTGGCGGTGAAGTCGCGGAGCAGTCCGCGTGAAGGATCGCTCGGTACGCTGCAAGACAAGTCGGAGGCGACGCGATGGGCTCGCGAGATCGACCCAGCAAAGAGGCCAAGAAGAAGCCAAAGGCCAAGCTCGCCCAGCCGAGCCTGTCGCCGCTCTCGGAACCGCCGCAGAACGTGGAGGTCATCCGGAAGCCGCGCAAGGAGAGGCGAGTCGTCGAGGACGAAACGACGGAAGAGGGCTGATCGACCGGACGGATGCCACCAAGGCCCGCTCCGCTGACCGATCGAGCCGATCGATGAGGAGCGTGACGAACGGATGGCGATGACGGACGAGCGGACGGCGGAACGGGCCCTGGCGGAGCGCGGCAAGGCGGTCGATGCCGCCCTGGCGACCATCGAGAAGCAATTCGGTCGCGGCGCGATCATGAAGCTCGGCTCGTCCGAGCGACAGGCCGTGGATTCGATCCCGACGGGATCGATCGCGCTCGACCTCGCGCTGGGCGTCGGGGGCATCCCGCGCGGCCGGATCACCGAGATCTTCGGCCCGGAGTCGTCGGGCAAGACCACCGTCTGCCAGCACGTCCTCGCCGAGGCCCAGGCCCGCGGCGGCGTCGTCGCCTTCATCGACGTCGAGCACGCGCTCGATCCGGCCTACGCCCGGGCGTGCGGCGTCAACGTGGATGAGCTCCTCGTCTCGCAGCCGGACACCGGTGAGCAGGCCCTCGAGATCACCGAGACCCTGATCCGCTCCGGCGGCATCGACTGCGTGGTGGTCGACTCGGTCGCCGCGCTCGTGCCACGGGCCGAGATCGAAGGCGAGATGGGCGACTCGTTCGTCGGCATCCAGGCCCGGCTCATGAGCCAGGCGCTGCGCAAGCTGACCGGGGCCGTCTCGCGCTCCAACACGGCCCTCGTCTTCACGAACCAGCTGCGCGAGAAGATCGGCGTCATGTTCGGGAACCCGGAGGTGACGCCGGGTGGCCGTGCCCTGAAGTTCTACGCCTCGGTCCGGCTCGACATCCGCCGGGTGGAGACCATCAAGACCGGGACGGAGTCGGTCGGCAACCGGGCCCGCGTCAAGGTCGTGAAGAACAAGGTCGCGGCGCCGTTCCGCGTGGCCGAGTTCGACATCATGTACGGCGAGGGCATCTCCAAGGAGGGCGGCCTGCTGGACGTCGGCGTGGCGATGGACGTCGTGTCCAAGACCGGCGCCTGGTTCAACTTCGGCGAGACGCGCCTTGGCCAGGGTCGTGAGGCCTCCAAGGACTTCCTCAAGACGAGCCCGGATATCGCCGCCGACATCGACCGGCGGATCCGCGGCAAGATCAACGAGGTCGCGATCCCCGTCGAGGGCATCGAAGAGGCCGAGTAGGCCATCGTGGCCGGTCGTCCCGGACGCCGGGAGTCGTTCGCCGAGCGGCGAGAGCGGCGGGCCGCGGTCGACGACCCCGCGGTCGTGCTCGAGGCGGCGGCCCGCTTCCTCGAAGCGCGCTCGCGATCCATCTCGGAGGTTCGACGTCGCTTGGGCGGGGCCGGCTACCGGGCCGACCTCGTCGAGGACGCGATCACCCGGCTGACCGAGCTCGGGATGCTCGACGACGAGGCGTTCGCCCGCGCCTGGGTCGAGTCGCGCGACCGGGCCCGGCCGCGCGGCGAGCGAGCGATCCGTGAGGAACTGCGGCTCAAAGGCATCGACCGCGAGGTCACGGATCGTCGTCATGGACGAGCGGCGAGAGCGGGCGGCCGAGATCGCGGAGGCCGCCGGCGACGGTGCCAACGGCAGCCCGGACCGGGCCGCGGCGGAACGGCTGATCGCCAAGAACGCCCGGACCCTGGCGCGCGTCGCCGACCCGCGGCAGCGCCGCCAGCGTGCGTACGCGCTCCTCGCCCGGCACGGATTCGACCCCGAAACGTGCCGCGAGGTCGCCGCGACGGTCCTGGCTGAACCGCTTTCGGAGTCGTCGGAGTGAGGGCGCTCGGTGCTGGTGGCCGGCTGGTCACGATGGGCGACGGCGAAGCGCGGTCAGGCGTGTGGACGGAGTGTGGGGTGACCGTAAAGGTGCGCGCGCCGTGATGCCGCGGTAGGATGGCCCTGACGTCATCACCCGTTGTTCGGTGACACCACACCGGACCGTGGAGATGCCCACCGACCGGTCGGCACTGCCACCACGTCGCGTGCCGAGCCTGCTGCGGTGGGACCAAGGTCAGGGTCGGCAAGCGGAAGCGCTCCGCCGATACTCGTCCTCGGTACTGATCCCGGCCCAGGCCGGTGACATCCAACACTCCGGGGGCAGGAGTAGCGGACCCATGTTCAAACGACGACAGAACGACCTGGCTGGCCGGTGGCGGAGCGCTGCTCCTCGCCGTGTCGCTGAGCGGGGTGGTCGCCGGAGCCAGCCTCCTGGCCGCGACCGCCCTCACCCAGGACACGACCGAGCCCGAGGTCGTCGTCGACACGACGGCCACCTTCGAGGACACCAACGGCAACGGCATCGACGACGATTGCGAGGAAGCGGTCGTCGCGGATCCGACGGCCGAGGCCGCCGCGGAGGCCGCTGTCGACGCCGACGCGGACGGCGTCATCTCGGTGTCGGAGGCCGCCCACAGCGATCGGGTCGGCGGCAAGAACTGCAACCACGGCGGGTACGTGAGCGGTGTCGCCCACGGCGACGAGGCCTGCGAAGGTCCCGCCACCACCGATCCCGTGACCACGGATCCCGCGACCACCGACCCCACGGTGACCGAAGCCGTGGTCGAGGTCACCGAGCCGGAGGTCGACGAGCCCGACGGCGACGCCCCGGCGACGTGTGAGCCGGCGACCGACGAGGATGTCGACGAAGCCGATCGGTGCTGGCGACGAGACCGCCGCCGCCGCCGCGGCCAAGGCGGCCGCCAAGGAAGCCAAGGCAGCAGCCAAGGAAGCCAGGAAGGCCGCCCACGATGCCGCCAAGGCCGAGCGCAACGCCGCGAAGGCCGAGCGGAAGGCGGCGCATGACGCGAAGAAGGCTGAGCGAGCGGCCGCCAAGGCCGATCGTGCGGCCAAGCCCGCGAAGGTGAAGACCAAGAACCACTGACAACCACCGCCGGGGAACACCTCGAAGCGGCGCCTCCCCAGAGGCGCCGCTTCTTCGTGTCCCGACCCCAAGCGTTCCGGGGTTCGTAACCCTCAGGCACGCAATGGCGACAGATCCCTCGTGAACCACGACTCCATATGGCGCTTGGTGCGACCTGAGCAGTCGATCGTGCACGGCTGTGTCGAAAACGTGCCTGGGAGTGACATCGGGCGGGGCGACCACGCAGGGCTGTGCCGACAACGTGCCTGGGAGTGAGGCCCCGCGAGCCGGGCACGGAACGGACGACCGACTCGCCGAAGGTTGCGGCGCCGCGACCTCGGTTGACCCTCCGCAGTCCGGGCCGTAGGCTACGCGAACACGTTCCAGGCGCCGCCGACAACGGCGTTCCGAACGACAGGATCTGGCCGATCGCGGCCCACCGAGGGGGATCGGACCGTCCCGAGACGGCCGGACCCAGGCTTCGGACCCGATGTGGGTCCCGCCGACCTCGCTCCTTCGCGATCGAGCCGTTGCATACATGACGCGTCCGGCCGCACAACCCGGTCCGGATGGGAGGACAACCGATGGACACACCGGTCCTCGTGGCGGTGGCCCTCGTGGCCGCCGTCGGCGGAGCCGTACTCGGCGCATTGGCGCGCAGCATGTGGGCATCCCAGGGCATGAAGGCCGCCCAGGCCGAGGCGCGCCGCATCGAGGCCGAGGCCCGGGCCCGCCAGAAGGAACTGATCCTCGAGGCCAAGGACGAGAAGCTCCGCCTCGCGCGCGAAGCCGAAGACGAGGCTCGCACCCGCCGCGGCGAACTGGCTGCCCAGGAGCGGCGCCTCGTCCAGCGTGACGAGCAGCTCGATCAGCGCAGCGAGATGCTCGAGCAGCGCGATCGCAAGCTCCTCGATCGCGAGCGCGAGCTCGACAAGTCGAAGGAAGAGCTCACCCGAGCCACGCAGGAACAGGTCGTCGCGCTCGAGCGCGTATCCGGGCTCTCCGCCGACGACGCCAAGGGCGATGCTGCTCGAGGCCGTCCGTGCCGAAGCCGAGCACGACGCCGTCAAGCTCGCCCGCGCCATCGAGCGCTCCGCCCGCGAGGACGCCCAGGACAAGGCCCGCGACATCGTCCTGACCGCGATGCAGCGGGTGGCCGCCGACCACACCGCCGAGCACACGGTCTCGGTCGTCCACCTGCCGTCGCGACGAGATGAAGGGCCGGATCATCGGCCGCGAGGGCCGCAACATCCGGGCCCTCGAACAGGCCACCGGCGTCGATCTGATCATCGACGACACGCCCGAGACAGTGATCCTGTCGGGCTTCGACCCGGTCCGCCGCGAGATCGCCCGGATCGCGGTCACCAAGCTCATCGCCGACGGGCGCATCCATCCCGGCCGCATCGAGGAGGTCGTCGCCAAGGCTCGCGCCGAGGTCGATCTCGTCATCCGCCAGGCCGGCGAGCAGGCCGCCTACGACGCCGGCGTCCCCGGTCTGCCGGCGGAGATCATCAAGCTCCTCGGGCGGCTCAAGTACCGGACCAGCTACGGCCAGAACGTGCTGAACCACTCGATCGAGACGAGCAACCTCGCCTCGGTCATCGCCGCCGAGATCGGCGCGGACGTCCAGATCGCCAAGATGGGCGGGCTGCTCCACGACATCGGCAAGGCGGTCGACCACGAGGTCGAGGGGCCGCACGCGGCCATCGGCGCGCAGATCGCCCAGCGCCACAACCTGCCGTTCAAGGTCATCAACGGCATCGCCGCCCACCACCAGGAGGTCGAGTACGCCTGCCTGGAGGCGCCGATCGTCCAGGTCGCCGACGCGATCAGCGCGTCGCGACCGGGCGCTCGCGGCGAGACCATGGACACGTACGTCAAGCGGCTCGAGGACCTGCAGGCCATCGCCGAGAGCTTCGGCGGCGTCGAGCGGTCGTTCGCGGTCCAGGCCGGCCGCGAGGTCCGGATCCTCGTCCGCCCCGAGGAGATCGACGACCTGACGGCGACCCGCCTCGCGCGCGACATCGTCAAGAAGATCGAGGAACAGCTGACCTACCCGGGCCAGATCAAGGTCACGGTCATCCGCGAGACGCGGGCCGTGGAGTACGCGAAGTAGACGGTCCGCCCGCGACACCCGGGTCGATCGGGCTGACGCGCCTCGGGAATCCGGCCAACGGCGACGCACCGCGACCGCGCGGGGCGTGCCGCGTGCTGATGATCGGCGACCTCATCGGCAAGCCCGGGCGCCTGGCCGTCGAACAGGTGCTGCCGGGCCTTCGGGAAGCCCGCGGCATCGACTTCGTGACGGCCAACGGCGAGAACGTCGCTGGCGGCATGGGCCTGACGCCGTCGACGGCGGACGCGATCCTGGCCTCCGGCGTCGACGTCATCACGAGCGGCAATCACATCTGGGACAAGCGCGAGATCTATCCGTACCTGGAGACGACCGACCGCGTGCTGCGTCCGCACAACTACGGCACGCACGAGGTCCCAGGGCGGGGCTGGGGCGTATACGACGCGCTCGATGGCAGCCACGTGGCCGTCATCAACCTCCAGGGCCGCACCTACATGCAGCCGATCGAGAACCCGTTCACTGACGCGGACGCCCTGCTCGACGAGGCTTCCTCACCGGAGCCGCTGCCGCCGATCCGCCTGGTCGACTTCCATTGCGAGCTCACTTCCGAGAAGAACGCCCTTGGGCTGTATCTCGATGGGCGAGTGAGCGTCGTCGTGGGGACCCATACGCATGTCGTGACCGGCGACGAGCGGATCCTGCCGGGCGGGACGGCGTACCAGACGGATCTGGGGATGACGGGGCCGGTGTGGAGCGTCATCGGGTTCGATCCGAGGACGGTGCTGCCGCGGTTCATCAATGCGCTGCCGACTCGGTTCGAGGTGGGGTCGGGGCCGGTGGTGTTCAACGCGGTCCAGGTCGATATCGATCCGGCCACGGGGAGGGCGTTGGCGGTCGAACGGATCCAGCAACTGGTCGAGGTGTAGGGGTCTGTCTGGGGTCCTGTCACCGGAGGTTCCCGTGCGCCTACGCCCTCCGCGGCTGCGGCCGCTAGCGGGCTCCGCGCCCGGAACCCTCCGGTGCCACCCCTCTCCGGCCGCTCGCGCCACTCCCCGAAGGCGTAGTCGCTCTCCGATTGGCGCCGCTCTCCCTATTGCCTTCGATGGCTCCCTCGGGCTTGGTAGGCTCGGTTGGTCATGAGTGAACCGGGGCGGTTTCGATCTCGATGTCGGCGTCGGCATGATCCGGGCTTACCGGAGGGGTGGGTGGTGCCGCCGGGGCCTTCTGCGGTCGACTTGCATACGCACTCGTCGCGATCCGATGGGGTGCTTGCGCCTTCGGCGCTCGTGGAGGCGGTCGCGGCTGCCGGCGTTCGGACGTTCTCGCTGACGGATCACGACACCTTGGCTGGGTATCGGGAGCTCGCGGGGTCGGAGCTTCCGGCTGGGTTGACGCTCATACCCGGGGTCGAGATCAACGCCATGGTCACGAGGGAGCTCGGGTTGTGGGAAGGAGAGCTGCACATCCTGGGGTTCGGGATGGATCCCGAGGATGGGGAGTTCGAAGGGGTGCTCGCGGCGCAGCGGGAGGCTCGCCGGGTTCGTTTCGATCGGACCGTCGCGTTGCTGCGGGAAGTCGGGCTGCCGATCGATGCGCAGGTCGCGGCCCTCGAGGTCGGCGCAGACGATGCCTTGGGTCGCCCGACGGTCGCTCGGGCGCTCATCGCCGCTGGGTTCGCCTCGAGCGTGGACGATGCGTTCAAGCGGATCATCGGATACGGCGCGCCGGCATACGTCCGGCGGGAGGGGCTTGGCCCGGAGGCAGCCATCGGGGCGATCCGTGCCGCGGGTGGCTTGCCGGTCCTGGCGCACTTTCGGGAGGCACCCGACCGGATCGCGCTCCTGCGCGAGCTACAGGACGCGGGCCTGGCCGGGCTGGAGGTGTACTACCGCACGTTCGACAGCGCAACGGTACGGGCGGTCGGGACCGTGGCGCGCGAACTGGGGCTCATCGCGACCGGTGGCAGCGACTACCACGGCGATCTGGGCACGTATGCCGAGACCCACGCAACGCTGTGGGTGCCGCCCCAGGTGGGCGATCGTCTGATCGAGCGGCTCTCGGCCGCCTGACCTATCGCGCCCGCCATCTTCAGGGGATCGGCGAGTCGGGCTGATCCTTGACGTAGGTCGGGCGCAGCTCGACCGTGGTCTTGCTCCGTCGCCGCAGGTTGAGCGCCTCGACGAAGACGCTGAAGGCCATCGCCGCGTAGATGTACGCCTTGTCGATGTGCAGCCCGAACCCGTCGGCGATCAGCGTGACGCCGATGAGCAACAGGAACGACAGGGCGAGGATCTTCACGGACGGATGCTGGTGGACGAACCGCGACAGCGGGCCGGACGCGACCAGCATGACCCCGACCGCGATGACGACGGCCGCGATCATGATCGCGATCTCGTCGACCATCCCGACCGCGGTCAGGACCGAGTCGAGTGAGAACACGATGTCGAGCAGGACGATCTGGACGAGGACACTGCCGAGCGACGCCGTCCCGACAGCCGAAGTCGACACGTGCGCCTCCTCGCCTTCGAGCGACTCATGGATCTCGGTCGTCGCCTTCCAGAGCAGGAAGAGACCGCCGCCGATGAGGATCACGTCGCGCCACGAGAACTCGTTCCCGAACAATGTGAACAAGGGCTGCGTCAGCCCGATGATCCACGAGATCGTCAGCAGCAGCAGGATGCGCATGCCCATCGCGAGGCCCAGGCCGATGTACCGTGCCCTGTCGCGCAGTTCCGCCGGCAGCCGCTGGACGAGGATCGAGATGAAGATGACGTTGTCGATGCCGAGCACGATCTCGAGCACGGTCAGGGTCAGCAGGGCGATCCAGGTCTCGGGCATCGAGAACAGCGCGATGAGGTCCATCGCAAGAGGATACCGGTCGGGCCGACCGGCCGAGGAGGCGGTTCGGCGTACCATGGCGCGGCTGTGAGTGACACCCGCGTGCCGATGCGCACCTTGCCGGTCCTCGACATGGTGCCGACGAGTCGCGCCGGCCGCGCCCCGCACCCCGAGCGTCCCCGACGACGATCGACTCGGCGAGTACCTCCCCGAACTCGCGTCGCTGCCGCGGTTCCACGTCTGGACGCTCGGCTGCCAGATGAACCGCAGCGACTCCGAGGAGATGGCCGGTCGGCTCCTGGCGGCCGGCTGCGCGGAGGCGGCATCGATGGACGACGCGGAGCTCGTCGTCATCAACACCTGCGCGATCCGCGAAGGCGCCGAGCAGAAGGTCATCGGGCGGCAGGGTCACCTGGCCAGGCTCAAGGCGGCAAATCCCGGCATGCGGGTCGTGCTGACCGGCTGTTCCGTACGCGAGCCCGATCGTGCCGGCCTGCGCCGGCGCTACCCGGCCGTGGACCTGTTCCTGCGTCCCGACGAGGAGCCGGAGCTCGTGGATCGCCTGGGGCTGGCGTCGGCGCAGGGGGCGATCAGCTCGATCGGCGCGGTCGGTGCCACGACGACGGTCGGGCGGACGGTCGTCGGCGTCGCCGATGGGCTATCGCGAGACCCGTGCCCGGGCCATCGGGGAGGGGACCGTGTCGCGCGGCTCGCGGCTCAGCGCGTGGCTGCCGATCATCTACGGCTGCGACAAGACGTGCACCTACTGCATCGTCCCGTTCAGCCGTGGCCCGGAGCGGAGCCGGCCGTTCGACGACATCGTGGACGAGGCGCGAGCCCTGGCGGCGGCCGGCTACCGCGAACTGACCCTGCTCGGCCAGAACGTCAACTCGTACGGCCACGACCTCGTGCCCGAGGCGCGCTTCGCCCACGTCGACGCCGAGCGCTGGGCCGGCCGCCAGCTCGACCTGCACGGCCGCCCCGACCTCGCCGAGCTCATCCGTGCCATCGACGGCCTGCGTACCGCCGACGGCCGCCCGGCCATCCCGCGCCTGCGCTTCGTGACCTCGCATCCGTGGGACCTGTCCGACCGGCTCATCGCGGCCCTGGCCGACTGTCCGAGCGTGTGCGAGCACCTCCACCTGCCGGTCCAGTCCGGCGACGACGGCGTGCTGCGTCGGATGGGACGGCAGTACACGATCGAGCACTACCGCGAGCGCCTGGACCGCATCCGGCAGGCCGTCCCCGGGATCACGGTATCCACCGACGTCATCGTCGGGTTCTGCGGCGAGACGGAGGCCCAGTTCCAGGCCACGCTGCAGCTCCTCGAGACCGTCCGCTACGACCAGGTCTTCGCCGCCGCCTACTCCGTGAGGCCCGGCACACCCGCCACGAAGCTCGCCGACGACGTGCCGCCCGACGTCAAACGCCGCCGGCTCAACGAGCTGCTGGCCGTCCAGGAGCGGATCGGACACGAGCGCAACGAGGCCTGGCTGGGTCGCGAGGTGGAGGTCCTCGTCGACACGGTGACGACGCCGCGTTCCCATGATCAGCACGAAGGGGAGTCGGGCCACGAACCCGCCGACCGTCCGCGCTTGGCCGGTCGGACCCGCGGCAACAAGCTCGTGCATGTCGATGGAGGCGCCGAGCTGGTCGGCCGGGAGGTGCTCGTTCGCATCGTGCACGCCGGGCCGTACGCGCTTCGCGGGCAGGTCGCGGCTCTGCAGTAGCCATGCGATGCGTTGACATCCGCAAGATGGCGCCATTACCGTGGCCGTCTCCGGTGCGGGGTCACTGCGTTGACCGAGATGCTCGGATCGGGGTGCACAGCACGGCGACCGATCGGTCGCGTGGTCGAGGAGGATGAGCACCATGGACTATTCGAACTTGGACAAGGTTCGGCGTGAGGTCACACCGCTCCAACTCGATACCGTCGAGGCGTTCGCCCGCGGCAAGCTGACCCGCCGTGCCTTCATCAAGCGCGCCACATTGGTGGGCCTGTCGATGGGCTCGATCAGCGCCGTCATCGCCGCGTGCGGTGGCACCACGCCGAGCGCCAGCGGCGCCGCGACGAGTGGTGCGAGCGCGGCCCCCAGCGCCGGGGCCTCGGGGGCGGCCGGCGGCACGATCCGCGTCGCCTGCCAGCGGCCGGGCGGGCCTCTGGACCCGGTGGCCATGGTGGACCTGGCCAGCTACGGGCTGACGGCCCAATCCTTCGAGTTCCTGTGCACGCTGAACGCCGAGGCCACCGACATCGCGCCCGGGCTGGCGCTGACGTGGACCCCCAACGACGACAACAGCGTCTGGACCTTCGCCCTCCGCCAGAACGTGACCTGGCACGACGGCACGCCATTCACGCTCGGCCGACGTCGTCGCCACGATGGAGCGCCTCGTCACCGCGGGCAACTCCGGTCTGAAGGGCGTCATCGAGGCGGGCTCGGCGGTCGCCACCGACCCCAATACGGTGACCTTCAACCTGGTCAGCGCCAACGGCAACTTCCCGTATCTCGTGTCGGTCTTCAACGCCCAATCGCTGATCACCCCCGCGGCCTACGCCGTCGGCACCACGCTGGACGCAAGCCCGAACGGGACCGGCGCCTGGAAGCTCGTCAGCTACGACATCGCCTCGGGCGCCAAGTTCGAGCGAAACGACGCATGGTGGGGCGGACAGACGCCACTCGACAGCGACCGAATTCACGTTCTTCGACGACACCGGCGCGATGGTGACGGCCTATCAGGGCGGCCAGATCGACGCCCTCGTCCAGTTCGATGTCCTGTCCGGCGCACCCCTGTTCGACGATGCGAACTTCACGGTCGTCGACACGCCGACCACCAATCACCGCCAGATCTGGATGAACTGCGACACCGGCCAGTTCGCCGACCCGCGGGTCCGCCAGGCACTCGCCCTGACGCTCGACCGGGATGCGCTCGTCGTCACAGCTCTTCAAGGGCAGGGGCATCGTGGCCAACGACCACGTCATCTGGCCGTTCTACCCGTACTACAGCGATACGGTCGAGCAGCGGGCGCAGAACATCGAGATGGCCAAGCAGCTCCTGTCGGACGCCGGCGTGCCGGCCCTGACCGCCACCCTCCAGTACGGGCGACTCAACGAGATCCCGGACCTGGCCGTTCTGATGCAGAGCATGGCCGCCCCGGCGGGGATCACCCTGACGCCGGCCGGTGGTGAGAACGGTCCGTTCTACGACCTCCAGTGGTGCAACACCACGACCCCGACCGACCCGCCGTGCGGGGGCAATGCCGAGCTCGGCATCGTCGACTACGGCCACCGCGCCAGCCCGGACGTCTTCCTGAACTCGGCATTCAAGACCAACGGCGTCTGGAATGCGTCCCACTACTCCTCGACGGAGTTCGACGCGGCATTCACCGAATTCCAGAGTGCGGTCGGTGTCGAGGCCCAGACGACCGCCTGCGCCAAGATCGAGACCATCATGAACACGACGTGCCGGCCGTGATCCCGTACTGGTACAACTACCTCTCCGGGAACTCGAAGGCCTTCACGGGCGTGTACACCTGCGCCCTCGGCCAGATCTTCCTCTCGTCAGCCTCCGCCGTTTAGTCCCGATGCCTGGGGACGCCCGGAAGGTCGGGCGTTCCGACGGCATGCCCCTCGAGCCAGGACGGTGACCTAGCCGATGGCACGCTTCCTTGCGCGCCGGCTCCTGCTTGCGCTCATCACGCTGTGGCTGCTCGTCACGATCGTCTTCGTCATCTCGAACGTGCTGCCCCGCGATGTCGGGCGGACGATCCTCGGGCCCTTCGCACCGCAGGAGAGCGTCGACGCCCTCAACGAGCGGCTCGGCACGAACCGGCCGCTCGTCGTTCGCTACGTCGAGACGATCCAGGGGATCGTCACGCTCGACTTCGGTGAGTCGTACGTGTCCGGCCAGCCGGTCCTGCCGCAGTTGCTCGGGGCGGTCGGTCGGTCGGCCAAGCTCGCCGGTCTTGCCCTGATCATCACGATCCCCGTGAGCATCGCCGCCGGGCTGTACGCGGCGAGACGACGGGACCGCAAGGTCGATCGCGCGATCGTCCTGCTGGGCGTGACCTCGTCCTCGATCCCCGAATTCATCACCGGGCACGATCCTGGTGGTGGTCGTCGGCGTCCAGCTTCGGCTTGCTGCCGGTCCTGGCGACACCGCCTCCGAACGCGGACATCCCGACCACCATCCGCTATCTCCTGATGCCGGCGCTCGCCATGGCGATCGTCTACTTCGGGTACATCGCGCGCATGGCGCGTGCCGGGACCATCGAGGTCCTCCAGTCGGACTACACGCGGACCGCGACGATGAAGGGGCTGACCACCGCCCAGACGATGCGGCACCACGTCCTGCGCAACGCGCTCGTGCCGACGGTCGCCGTCATCGCCGTCCAGATCGGCTACCTGTTCGGCGGGATCATCGCGGTCGAGCAGATCTTCAACTACAACGGGATGGGCGCGACCATGCTCTTCGCCGCCGAGCGCAAGGACCTCCCGATGCTGACGGCGGGCGTCCTCGTGATCGGCATCGTCTACATGGTGGCCACCCTGGCCGCCGACCTCATCACCGCGTGGATGAACCCGCGGATCCGGCTCGGACGCGGGCCGCTGATGGACCTCACCGTCACGCCCGCCCCGGATGCCCCGATCGCCGTTTCGGCATCGTCGGAGCGCTCCCAGGCGCGGCGCGAGACCCTGCGCGTCCTGGTCCGGCGGCCTGCCTTCATCATCGGCGACACTCGTGATGCTCGGGCTGGATCATCTGCGCCGTCCTGGGCGAGCGGATCACCCCGTACGATCCGTTCAACGACTTCTCGGACGGCCACCTGCCGCCCAGCCCCGAACACCTCTTCGGGACGGATCGGCTCGGTCGGGACGTCCTGTCGCGGGTCATGGTCGGGTCCCGCGACGTGCTGATCGTCGCGCCGCTTGCCGCGCTGCTCGGCGTCGCAGGCGGCACCCTGCTCGGGCTCGTCATGGGCTACTACCGGGGCCGCGTGGACGACGTCCTGAGCCGGATCGTCGAGGCGTTCCTCGCCCTGCCGGTCATCCTCGTCGCGCTGCTGACCCTGGTCGTGCTCGGGACCTCGCCCCTCGTGGTCGTGTTCGTCGTCGGCATCCTGTTCACCCCGATCGTCGCCCGAACCGTGCGGTCGGCGGTCCTCACGGAACGCGAGCTCGACTACGTGACCGCGGCCAAGCTCCGCGGCGAGATCGGGCCGGTTCATCCTGTCGCGCGAGATCTTCCCGAATGTGCTCGGACCGACCGTGGTCGAGATGACCGTCCGCTTCGGCTACGCGATCTTCACGGTCGCCACGCTGTCCTTCCTCGGCGTGGGCCTCCAGCCGCCGTCGCCGGACTGGGGACTGTCGGTGAGCGAGGAGTACACGAACATGATCTCGGGGATCTGGTGGCCGACGCTGTTCCCGGCGCTCGCGATCGCCAGCACGGTCATCGCGGTCAACCTGATCGCGGACTCGCTCCAGTCGGTCCTGAGCGAGTGACCCTATGACCACGGAGGCGCTCGCTCCCACGCCGCCGCCCGCCGCGGCGCCCGCCGCCCTCCAGGTCGAGGACCTCTCGCTGGCGTACGTGGTGCGCGGGATCCCGCGACCGGTCCTGCGCGGCGTGTCGTTCGAGGTCCGCCCGGGCGAGTCGTACGGACTGGTCGGCGAGTCCGGCTGTGGCAAGTCCACGACGGCGTACGCCGCGGTCCGCTACCTGCCGCGCAACGCGCTGATCACCGGTGGTCGGATCCTGGTCGGCGGCGCCGACGTGACGACGATGAACGACGAGCAGGTGCGCCAGTTCCGGATGCGTCACGCCTCGATGGTCTACCAGGACCCGGGCGCGGCCCTCAATCCGTCGACCAGGATCGGCCCACAGGTCGTCGAGGCGTTCACGATCCTGGGCCAGACCAAGGCCGAGGCCACGGCGAACGCGCTCAAGGCGCTCGAGCGGGTCCAGATCGCCGACCCGGAGCGGGTGTTCCAGCGCTACCCGCACCAGCTGTCCGGCGGGATGCAGCAGCGCATCGTCATCGCGATCGCCCTTGCCTCGGACCCCAAGCTGCTCGTCCTCGACGAGCCGACGACCGGGCTCGACGCGACCGTCGAGGCGAGCGTGCTGGACCTCGTGCGGACCCTCCAGGCCGAGACCAACGCCGCGGTCCTGCTCATCGCCCACAACCTCGGCGTCATCCGGTCGCTGTGCGACCGGGTCGGGGTCATGTACGCCGGCAAGATCGTGGAGGAGGGGGACGCGGCGTCGGTCTTCGAACGGCCGAAGCACCCGTACACGCTCGGGCTCCTTCGATCGCTCCCGCGCCATGGCGTGCGCAAGTCGCCAGCGGGCGCTAGCGACGATCCCGGGCAACCTGCCCCAGATCGGGACGAACCTGCCGACCTGCGTGTTCGTCGATCGCTGCCCGCTGGCGACCGACCTGTGCCGGACCGTCGAACCGCCGGTCGTGGAGGTCGGCGGCGGGCGGTGGACGCGCTGCCACCACATCGATCGGATCGGCGAACTGGTCGAGCCGGCGGCGGTCGCCGGCCGGGACGCGGTCCACGGCGACCTGGCCCTGTCGCTCGGCGAACGTCTCCAAGACCTTCCACCAGCGCGGCCACGACGTTCCCGGCGCTCGTCAAGGTCGACCTGGACCTGTTCGACGGCGAGACCCTCGGCCTGGTGGGCGAGTCGGGTTCCGGCAAGTCGACCCTGGCCAAGGCGATCCTCGGTATCGAGAGCCCCGACGCCGGCGGCACCGTCGAGCTCGACGAGCGGGCGCTCGCGGCCCAGTCCGGGAACCGGCCGACCGTCGGACAAGCGGTCCATCCAGATGGTCTTCCAGAACCCGGACTCCGCCCTCAACCGGGGCTGGACCGTCCGGCACATCCTCGCCCGGTCGGTCAGCAAGCTGACCGGGCTGAAGGGCAAGGCCGTCAACGAGCGTGTCGACAAGCTGGCCGCGGACCTGCGCCTGACCCAGCGTCACCTGGACCTCAAGCCGCGCCAGCTGTCGGGCGGGCTCAAGCAGCGCGTGGCGATCGCGCGGGCCTTCGCCGGCGACCCGCGGATCGTCGTCGCGGACGAGCCGACCAGCGCCCTCGACGTCTCGGTCCAGGCGGCCATCCTGAATCTCCTCTCGGAGCTGCAGCTCAAGAGCAAGACGAGCTACCTCCTGATCTCGCACGACCTCGGCGTCGTTCGCTACCTCGCCGATCGGATCGCGGTCATGTACCTCGGTCGGATCATGGAGGTCGGCGATTCGGAGACCGTCTTCCGCGGCCCGAACCATCCGTACACCGAGGCGCTCCTGTCCGCCGTCCCGAACGTCGACGGCGAGGACCGAGTCCGGATCCGCCTCGAGGGCGAGATCCCGAGCCCGGCCAACCCGCCGAGCGGCTGTGTCTTCCACACGCGCTGCCATCGGTTCATCCAGGGCCTCTGCGAGGTGACCGAACCGCCGCTCATCGAGGTCGAGCCGGGGCACCTGATGAAGTGCCACATCCCGCTCGAGGAGCTGCGCCGGCTGCAGACCAAGGCCAGGGTCGAGGACGTCGTCCTCGACCACGCCCCCCGAAGCGATGGAGGACGCGCCGCCGATCGACGCGACCTGAGTCAGACGTCCGAGTCGGGGAAGCTGGCCTTGCGCCGGTCCATCCACTCGACGAGCTCCTCGTGGACGACCGGGTCGAGACCGGGCTCCTCGTACTCGCTGAGGAGACGCTTCCAGCGGGCATTGGCGCGCTCGGCCGCATCCTGGCCGCCGTTGAGCTCCCACTGCTCGAAGCTGTTGTTGTCGGACAGCTCCGAGCGCCAGAACGCGTTCTCGAAGTTGGCCAGGGTGTGCGGCGAGCCCAGGAAGTGCTGGCCCGGACCGCCGTCGAGCATCGCCTGGAGCGCAAGCCCGTTCTCCGACAGGTCGACGCCGGCGAGGTACGCCCCGGCCATCGACGCCTGGTCCTCGTCGAGCATGAACTTCTCGTAGCCGATGGCGAGCCCGCCCTCCAGCCAGCCCGCGGTGTGGAGGTTGAAGTTGACCCCGGCCTGCATCGTGGCCATGAAGCTGATCGCGCTCTCGTACGCGGCCTGGTAGTCGGGCACCTTGGAGGCCGTGAAGTTGCCGCCGCTGCGGAACGGGACGCCGAGCCGCCGGGCGAGCGCCGCCAGCACGAACAGCACGAGCTGGGGCTCCGGCGTGCCGAACGTCGGGGCGCCCGTCTGCATCGACATCGACGACGCGAACGAGCCGAAGATGACCGGCGCCCCGGGTCGCACGATCTGGCAGAAGGCCATGCCGGCCAGCGCCTCGGCGAGCGTCTGGGTCGCCGACGCCGCGACCGTCACCGGGGCCATCGCGCCGCCGAGGATGAACGGCGTGATGAGCATGATCTGGTTGTTCTCGGCGTAGACCTTGGCCGAGCCCAGCATGTTGAAGTCCCACGACATCGGGGAGTTCGCGTTGGCGAGACCCATGATCACGTGCTCGCGCTCCATGGTCTCGGCGCCGAACACGATCCTGGCCATCTCGACCGAGTCCTGGGCACGGCTCGGATGCGTGACCGAGCCCATGAACGCCTTGTCGGTGTAGCGGATGTGGCTGTAGACCATGTCGAAGTGGCGCTTGTTGACCGGCAGGTCGACCGGCTCGCACAGCGTCCCGCCGCCGTGGTGCAGCGTCGTGCTCAGGTAGGTCAGCTTCACGAAGTTGCGGAAGTCCTCGATCGTCGCGTAGCGCCGGCCCTCGTCGAGGTTGTGGATGAACGGCGAGCCGTAGGTCGGCACGAGGACCATGTACGGGTCGCCGATGACGACGCTGCGATCCGCGTTGCGGGCGCGCTGGGTGAACACGCGTGGCGCGCTGGCCTGGATCAGCGACCGGCACATCCCGCGCTCGAAGCGGACCCGCGAGCCCTGGACGTCGGCGCCGGCGCCACGGAAGATCTCGACCGCCTCGGGGAAGTTGACGATCTCGATGCCGACCTCCTCGAGGAGCGTGTCGGCGTTGTGCTCGATGGCCTCGAGGCCCTCGACGGACACGACCTCGACCGGGGGCAGCTGCCGGGTCAGGTAGGGGAGATGCTCCATCGTCCGGGCGAGGCGGGCGGCCTGCCGCGCGGACCGGCCCCGCCGGACCGTCGTGCGATCAACGTCCTGGGCCGACATCTGGCCACCTCCGCCCGCTACGTCGTCGTGCCAGGGTGAGGGTACAGGCCGCGCCGCCCCGTCCGTGCGGGAACGCGGCCACTCGGTCAGTATCGGTCGATGGTCGCCAGCCCACCGCTCATCGTCGTCGCGGGCGCCACCGCCACCGGCAAGACCGGACTGGGCGTCCGCCTTGCCGAGACGTACCTCGGGGAGGGGCGGGCCGTGGTCGTCATCTCGGCCGATTCCCGCCAGGTCTACCGCGGGCTCGACATCGGCACGGCCAAGGTGGACGCCGCGACCCGGGCGCGCGTCCCGCACGCCGGCCTGGACCTCGTGGATCCGCCCGAGCGGTTCGCCCTGGCCGACTTCGTGGACCACGCCCGCGGGGTGCTGGCCGAGGTGGCCGCCCGTGACGGCGTCGCCCTCCTCGTCGGTGGCACGGGCCTGTACCTGCGGGCGGTGGCCCGCGGCATCGACCTCGACGCGCTGCCCGACGACCCGGCGATCCGTGCCCGCCTCGAGGCCGAGCTCGCCGGCGAGGGCCTAGCGCCGCTTGGCCGAGCGCCTGCGGGCCGAGGCGCCGGTGCTCGCCGCCGAGACGGACCTCGCCAACCCGCGCCGCGTCATCCGCGCCCTCGAGATCGCCGAGCTGCGTGGTGACGGCCCGCGACCGGGCCCGCGTGGGTACGACGGCCCGGTCGTCTGGCTCGGGCTGACCGTGGAGCGCGCCGAGCACGAGCGCCGGATCGCAGCCCGTGCCCGTGGCCAGTTCGAGGACGGGCTCATCGAGGAGGCGGTCGCCCTTCGCGAGCGATTCGACCCTGGACTGCCGGCCTTCTCGGCGATCGGCTACCAGGAGGCCTGGGATGTCGCCGACGGGCGCCGGACCCTCGACGAAGCCGTGGCGGCCGACGCGCAGCGCAACATCGCGTTCGCGAAGCGACAACGCACGTGGTTCCGATCGGAACCCGGCATCACCTGGCTGGACGCCACGGCCACCGATCCCGTCGAGGCCGCCCTCGAGTGCGCTCGCCGCGTGACCGACTAACCGTCGGCGAGCTCGGTCTGGTCGACGACCTCGTCGATCCCGGCGACTCGCTCGATGACCGCGACGATCGCGTCGCTGTCGTTGATGTCGTCGACCGACCCGCGCACCACGGCGGTCGAGCCGCGCGTGCCGATGACGAGGCGGTCGGCGTAGTCGGTCGTGGCGGCGTCGGCGCGGAGCGCGTCGCGGATGCGGGCGGTCAGCTCCAGCTCGTCCGGCAGCAGGCTGCTCGCGTGGTCCGGATCGTACGGTTCGTCCAATGCATCGATGCCCGGTCCGGCCGCGACCTCGATCCCATCCGGGTCGCTCGGGTCGGTGTGGAACGGGGGATCCGATGGCGGCACGTAGGTCAGGCCTTCCTCGGCGGCCACCTCCGGGTCGTCGGTCTCGCCCTCGCGCAGGTCGTCGATCGAGAGCGCATCGTCGAGCGCCGCCTCGTTGCCGACCGTTCCCGGGTCCGGCGCAGCCTCGCCGCGGTCGAACTCGGTCTGCGTCTGCGGCCGGGGTCCCTCGAACTCGTCGGGCTCCAGGACGGCGTCCTGATCGATGGGCATCTCCTCGCCCTGGCGGGCCTGGAGCTCCTCGAGGATCGCCACGTCATCGGGGTCGAGGCGCCGGGGTGGCTTGGGGCTGGAGTCGGGCATGCGGGCACCTCCTGGGAGGATGAGCGTCCCCCGTGCCACCTTACAGCGACGTCATCGCCAAGCGTCCTCCGCGCACGTCCAGGCGACGAGTCCCCGAGCCCGCGTCAGGCCGCGTTCGCCTCCGGCGCCTGGAGCGGGACGGGCACGATCCGGGAGGCCGGCGCCGGGGCGCCGAACAGGGAGAGGGCAAGTCGGGCCCGCGCATCGAACTGGTCCTCGTCGAACTCGAAGCCGACCATCGTCCGGCCCTGCCGGTCGATCCAGGTAGCGCGGACCGTGCCCGACAGCTCGATCGAACCGGCGACACCAGCATCGACGACCAGGTTGCCCACCGGCGCGATGGCCCCGGCATCGGGCAGCTCGACCCGCGCGCCGGTCAGCGAGAGATCGTGGACCCACGCCTCGATCCCATCGATGCGGCCCGGCAGGTCGGTCGTGAAGCGGACGCTGGAGCGCCGCTCGGCGGCGTACCGCGACGCCCGGATGCGACGGATGGCGAGGGTGACGAGCGCGACGTTGACGAGCATCCACGCGAATGCTCCGTGGACCGCCCACGGGACCTCGTAGACGACTGGTGTGGCGCCCAGCAGGGTCGCGGCGTACCACGCGCCGGCGACCACGGACAGACCGAGGGCTGCGGTCAGCGGCCTGGGAACATGGGCCGTGAGGCGACCGGCGGCGATCCGACCCTTGGGCGTGACCCGGAAGACGGCACGCTGGTCGGTGAAGAGCGTGAGCGTCGCGAGGAGGTTCGGGGTCATCCGCACGAATTCGAAGAGGACCGAGAGGATGGGCCGGTGGCAACCGCGCGACAGGACCCGCAGAGCCAGTTGGCCCAGGATGAACTGGGCCCCGAACGCCACGGCAAACGTCAACGCGTCGGCCTGGATCGGCACCGCCCCGGTGGCGATGACGACCAGCGGCAGCAGCAGATAGCCCAGGGAGCGCCACGCATCGAACCAGCCGAGCAGCGTGGCCGCGTATGTCAGCCGCTGCGGCAGGGTGAGCCCGGCCACGAACAGCGGGTTCTCGCGGCGCAATACCTGCATCGCCCCCGTGCCCCAGCGATGGCGCTGCAGTTGGAACGTCGCCGCGTCCGACGCCGCCAACCCGCGCGCGAGGATCTCGTTGTGGTAGACCGTCCGCCAGCCCTTGCGGTGCAGGCGGATCGTCGTATGGATGTCTTCGGTGATCGTCTCGGTCGCGACGCCGCCGACGTCCGCGAGGGCCGCCACGCGAACGACCGCGCCGGTCCCGCACCAGAACGCCCCACCCCAGCGATTCTTGCCGGGCTGGAGGATGCGGTAGAACAGGACCTGCTCGTGGAACCGCTCCACGGTCGCGCCATCGATGGCCGGCGCTGCCTGGGTGTGGCCGCCTTCCTCGTGTTCGAACGACTCGAGGTTGTAGAAGTCCTGGGGCGTCTGGACGAGCGCGACCCCCGGGTCATCGAAGTACCCGATCGTATGGGCCAGGAAATCGGGCGCCGGGACGTGATCGGCATCGAGGACGGCGATAAGGTCGGCCGGGACGATCATCAGGGCGTGGTTGAGGTTGCCGGCTTTCGCGTGCTCGTGGGTCGGGCGCGCAAGATACTGCGCGCCAAGCTCACGAGCCAGCCGCGCAACGGCCGGCCGATCGCCGTCATCGAGGACCCACGTCGCGTGTGGGACGCGCATCGCGATCGCCGCCGCGATGGTCGGCATGAGGACCTCGAGGCCCTCGTTGTAGGTCGGGATCAGCACCGCGATCCGCTGCGACGTCGCATCCGCGTCGCGCATCGGTGGGTGGCGGTCCACGTCCCAGAGCGAGAAGGTGAAGAGCGCGAGGCCGATCGCGGCGTGGACCTCCAGGACGAACAGCGGGATCGACAGCCACCAGACGTCGAGTGCCAGGGTGAACAGCGCGCGCCAGCCGAGGTACACGACCGCCACCGTGAGGGCGAGGAGTGCGATCGAGCGGATGCCGAGCGTGCGCCGACGGGACTCGGGGGCGGGCAGGTCCCGGCCGGGGATCGTCGGGCGGAGCCAGCCGATGGCGGGCGCGTGGGGGCGGTGCGGCATGGCACCGATGGTCGTGGGCGCGCGCACCAACAGATATAGGACGGACGGATGCTTCGTCCGCCCCTAATGGCCCACCGCGCTATCCTGCAGGTTCATGACCGCCCACCTCATCGATCTGGAGACACCCGCCGAAAAGGTCTTCCTCGTCGCCGTCGACACCGGCACCGAGGACGGCTGGACCGCCCAGGATTCCCTCGCCGAGCTCGCCAACCTGGCCACCACGGCCGGGGCCGAGGTCGTGGGCGCCGAATGGCAGAACCGCCGCCACGTCGATCCCAACTGGTACATCGGCAAGGGCAAGGCCGAGGAGCTGGCCGCGGCCAAACGCGAGACCGGCTTCGACATCCTCATCGCGGACGACGAGCTGTCGCCTGCCCAGCAGCGCGCCCTCGAGGAGCTGCTGCGGGTCAAGGTCATCGACCGCAGTCGGCTGATCCTCGACATCTTCGCGCTCCACGCCCAGACCCACGAGGGGCGCCTCCAGGTGGAGTTGGCGCAGCTCGAGTACCAGCTGCCGCGCCTGACCAAGCTGTGGACGCACCTGTCGCGGACCCAGGGCGGGATCGGCTCGCGTGGACCTGGCGAGAGCCAGCTCGAGACCGACCGACGGATCATCCGGACCCGGATCGCCAAGATGAAGGACCGCGTCGAGCAGGTCCGCCAGCAGCGATCGACCGCGGCGCGCGGCCGTGACCGGCGCCTGTGGCCGACCGTCGGCATCGTCGGCTACACGAACTCCGGCAAGTCGACGTTGCTCAACACGCTCGTCGGCTCGGAGGTGGCCAAGGCCGAGGACAAGCTGTTCGCGACGCTCGATCCGACGTCGCGCCAGGTCAAGCTCGGTGACGGCCAGACCGCGATCGTCACGGACACGGTCGGGTTCATCCACAAGCTGCCGCACCAGCTCGTCGATGCGTTCCGCGCGACCCTCGAGGAGGTCAATCGCGCCGACGTCCTGCTCGAGGTCGTCGATGCGGCCGATGCCCACGCCGCGGAGCACCGGGCGACGGTGCAGACCGTCCTCGATGAGCTCGGGGCGGGCGAGAAGCCGCGGCTCGTGGTCTACAACAAGGCCGATCTGGTCGAGCGGGCCGCGCTCGATGGGTCGGCGGTCGCCCCGGCCGTCGCCGGGACCGTGCTGGTATCGGCGAGGACCGGGTTCGGCATGGACACCTTGCGGGCCGAGATCGCGGCGCTGCTCGGGACGCTGTGGGTCGATGTCGACGTGGCCTTGCCGTACGCGGCGGGCGAACTGCTGGCGCGGGTGCGCGAGCGTGGGACCGTCGAGCTCGAGTACGGGGAACGCGACGTGGCCATCGTCGGCCGGGTCGCGCCGGCGCTCGCGGGCGAGCTCGAGGCGGCGTCCGCCCGCTGGGCCCAGGCCACGGCCGACGAACTCGACGGCACGGAGGCGGCTGCTCCGCGGTGACCGGCTGGCTCCGCCGCGCCGGCTCCGGGCGGCTGCCCGACGGGGCGCTGGTGATGTGGTCGGTCGCCGAGGGAGCCCGCGGACGACGCTGGCGCTGGACCGTCGCGACCGGGGAGGGGCTGCGACACGCCGGCCTGATCGAGCTCGATCGCGAGGGTCGGTTCGCGCGACTCGAGCTGGAGACCGCGGCCGGCCTGCTGACCCTCCATCCCGATGATGACCGGTCCCTGGCCCACGGCAACGTCGTGCGTCACGACGGTGTCGAGCCGATCGCCATCGCCTGGTCGGACGGGGCGTCCGTCGCCATCGCGGGCGATCCGTTCGGGACGGCGATCGCGGGTCGGCGGGGGAGCGGATGGGTCGTGCACGAGGATCTGGCCGTGTGGTCGGCGGACGACGAGTCGTCGGGCGTCGTGGACGAGGTGCTGTCGCTCGACGAGCGGGGCATCCCACGCCTCGGTGATGCCCAGGAATGGCCGCTGGAGGCCTGATGCCCGCGGCGGTTGTGGACGGGCTGTGGACGATCCGTCGTTTCGCAAGGCGTCTGTGATGAAACTCGTGGATAAGCGGGTTGCCGTCCGGGTTCGGGGCCGGGTAAGGTAGGTCTTGCCTGAAGGGGCAACGACCATCTAGTGATTTGACCGGTGTTTACATTGGTCAGAGCATCTAGTGATCGAGGTTCCTTCGGGCGTTTTGTTGTCCGCGGCCAGCGCACGAGGGGCCGGCGCACCGTCAACGTGGATAGGGTGTGGACAACGCGCACCAGGGGGCCCTCCAGCGCCAAAAGTCGTGGATAAGTCCTCTTCCCAACGGATAGGGCCGGCGGCTACAGTCGGTCTTGCCCGAAGGGGCTCCAGACCGCAAGCAGCGGCGCAGGTGTTTACATCGGCGTTGGTGACTACGGACCGGTAGTTCCTTCGGGCGTTTTCGTGCGTCCGGGAGGTCGGCCTGATCCCATGATCGAGATCCCCGAGCTCGAGCCGGCGACCATCCGGGCCGCCCACGAGCGGATCGACCCGGTCTTCGTCGACACGCCGCAGTACGTCCACGAGGGCCTGTCCGCCCGACTCGGCGTGCCGGTCATCGTCAAGGTCGAGACGGTCAACCCGATCCGTTCCTTCAAGGGCCGTGGCACCTGGATCGTCACCCACCTCCTGGCGGGGGAGGGGGCCATCCGGCCCGAGCGGCCGGTCGTGTGCGTCTCGGCGGGTAACTTCGGCCAAGGTGTCGCGTACGCGGCGCGGGCGCTCGGGGTGCCGGCGGTCGTCTTCTGCTCGACCCGCGCGAACCGGGCGAAGGTCGCGCGCATGCGAGGGCTCGGCGCGACCGTCGTCGAGACGGGTGACGACTTCGACGATGCCCGTGGCGCGTCGGAGACCTACGCTCGCGACCATGACGCGACGCTGCTCGTCGACGGTGACGACCCGCGCATCTCGACCGGCGCGGCCACGCTCGCGCTCGAGCTGACCGATGCGGTCGGGGCGAGCCGCCTGCCGGCGCCGGTGGTCGCGTCGGTCCCCGTCGGTAACGGAGCCCTCATCAATGGCGTCGGTTCGTGGCTGCGCCACGCGGCGCCCGACTGCCGGATCGTCGGCGTCCAGGCCGAAGCGGCCGCGGCGATGACCCTATCGTGGCGCGCCGGGCGACCGATCGACACGGCCAGCGCCGCGACCTACGCCGACGGCATCGCTTCGCGCATCGCGATCCCGCGCGCGGTGGAGCTGCTCGAGGGGCGGGTCGATGACATGCTCACCGTGTCCGAGGACGCCCTGCGGGCGGCCCAGGCCGAGCTGACGGCCGAACTCGGGATCACCGTCGAGGGCGCCGCGGCTGCATCGTGGGCCGGGTTGTTGGCCGGCGACCGCCCGGCCGGACCGGCCCTCGTCCTCGTCACCGGCAGCAACACCTGACCGCGGGGGAGGGGAACGGATCGTGAGCGCCGCGCGTCGCTACCTGCCGAGCGACCCGGCCGACTTCGCCCGCTCCGTGGTGCCGCTTGGGCTCCTCGCCCTGGCCGCGGCGGTGCCGGAGGTCCGCGTCACGGTCCTGATCGTCCTGGTCGCCGGCGCGGCGGTGGCGATCTCGCGTGAAGCGCCGGTCCGCTGGGCGTGGGCAGCCGCCGTGCCGGTCGCGCTGAGCCTGTTCTGGGGCGGGCTTCCGGCTCCCTCGGCGGCCGTGGATGGCTCCGACTGCGCGAACCCGGCCTCGCCGGTCTCGACATGGCGGGCCATCGAGGCCGTGATCGTCCTGGGTGCGCTGGCCGTACTCGCGATCGTGCTCAAGGCGACACCCGGCGTCGCTATGGCTGCGCTGGCCCGCCCGGCGCTGGGTTCGCTGGGCGATCCTCGGGTTCGTGCTGTCGGGCCCGCTGGCGCTGCTCGTCGGGCCGTATCTCGCCCGGCCGTTCTTCGGTGACGTCGGCTACGACGCTCGTCGTCGGCGGCGCTCGTGCCGGCGCTCGTGTTCGCGGTCGCGAACGGGGTCATGGAGGAGGTCATCTATCGCGGCGCGCTGCTGGGCTGGACGGCCCGGGTCATGGGCCTCGGACCCGCGGTCGTCGGCCAGGCGGTCGTGTTCGGGATCGCCCACTCGGGTACGGACGTCATCGGCCTGCAGATCCCGTTGATGGTCGCGCTCGGGGTCGGTGGCCTGCTGGCCGGGGTGATCGCCGTGCGGACCCGTTCGCTGCTGATCCCGATCGCCGTGCACATCGGGCTCGACATCCCGATCTACTTCGCGTTCGCCTGCCCGAGCTGACGCCGAGGGGCGGTCGGCGTCGGATTCCCGGGGGCCGTGACATCATCGCGCCATGAGCCAGCAGTTCGCGCGCGTCCCGACCGACGCCGGGGCCGTCGTCCGCGAGGTGCGCGGCTTCGGGGGCGTGCCCTGGGCCCGGCTGTTCGGCTACCTCCGGCCGCACTGGCGGCCCTTCGCCATCGCGCTCGTGGGCCTCGTCATCTCGTCGGCCGTCGGTCTCGCGTTCCCGCTCATCATCGCCGGGATCACGACCGAGGTCGTCGCCGGCGGCGATGCCGGTCGGGCTGGACCAGCTGATCGTCATGCTGGTCGCGCTGTTCCTCGTCCAGGCCGCCGGCGGCTTCCTGCAGACGTACCTGCTGGGCGTGGTGGGGGAGCGGGTCGTCGCCCAGATCCGTGGCGAGCTCTTCGGACGGCTGATCACGCTGTCGCTCGACTTCCACTCGAGCCACCGTGTCGGCGAGCTCATCTCGCGCCTGTCGAACGACGTGACGCTCGTGCGCACGATGCTCACCCAGACGGTCACGAGCCTGCTGTCGTCGCTCATCGGGCTCGTCGGCTCGGTCATCATCCTGTTCACCCTGAGCCCGACGCTGCTGCTCGTCATCCTGCTGCTGGCGCCGGCGCTGATCGTCGTGGCGATCGTCTTCGGTCGACCGCTCCAGCGGGTCAGCACCCAGGTCCAGGACACGATCGCCGGCAGCACCACGACCGCCGAGGAGGCGCTGTCCGGGATCCGCGTCGTGAAGAGCTACGTCCGCGAGGACTGGGAGCTCGAGCGCTACGACAAGGACCTCCGGACGGTGGTCGCGACCGGATCGCGCCTGGCCCTGTGGCGGGCGCTGTTCGGGATGCTGATGGGCTTCCTCGGCTTCGGGGCCATCGCGGCGCTGCTCTGGTACACCGGCCACCAGGTCATCGATGGGACGCTCGGGATCGGGACGCTGACCGGGTTCCTGCTGTACGGCGTCGCGATCGGCGCGAGCCTCGGCTCGCTCGCGAGCCTGTACGGGCAGTTCCGGGAGGGGACCGGGGCGATCGAGCGCGTGTTCGAGATCATCGATACGCGGCCGACGATCCTCGATGCGCCGGACGCCCGGCCGCTGGGACCCGTCGCGGGCCGGATCGAGCTCGACGACGTGTCGTTCGCGTACCTGCCCGACCGACCCGTCGTGCGCGAGCTCTCGCTGACGATCCCGGCAGGGGAGACCCTCGCCCTGGTCGGGCCGTCGGGGTCGGGCAAGACGACGCTCGTCGGGCTGATCCCGCGCCTGTGGGACGTCACGGCGGGCACGATCCGGGTCGACGGGATCGACATCCGCGACGTGACCGTCGACAGCCTGCGCGGCCAGATCGGGCTCGTGGCGCAGGAGGCGACGCTGTTCGGCGGGACGGTGCGCGAGAACATCCTGTACGGCCGGCTCGACGCCACCGAGGCCGAGATGGTCGCGCGCGGCCGTGGCCGCCAACGCGCACGACTTCATCAGCGTGCTGCCCGACGGCTACGACACGGTCGTCGGCGACCGCGGCATGCGGCTGTCGGGCGGGCAGCGCCAGCGCGTGGCGATCGCCCGGGCGATCCTCAAGGACCCGCCGATCCTGCTGCTCGACGAGGCGACGAGCTCGCTCGACAACGAGTCCGAGCGGCTGGTCCAGGAGGCGCTCGACCGGCTGAAGGTCGGGCGGACGACGATCATCGTCGCCCATCGCCTGTCGACGATCCGCGCGGCCGACCGGATCGCGGTGCTGGACGACGGCTGGCTGGTCGAGCTGGGCACCCAGGACGAGCTGCTGGCACGGGACGGGCTGTACGCGCGGCTGCATCGGACGCAGTTCGCGCGGCCGGACGACGCCGGCGTGCCGGTCGAGGTCTGAGGTGGCGTTCGACCTCGAGCGCTTCGTTGCGGCCCAGGAGGGCGTGTACGACGGGGCGCTGCGGGAGCTCCGGGCGGGCCGCAAGACCGGCCACTGGATCTGGTTCATCTTCCCGCAGCTGGCGGGCCTCGGGCGGAGCGAGATGTCCCGGTTCTACGGGATCGTGTCGCTGGACGAGGCGCGGGCGTATCTCGAGCATCCGGTCCTTGGCCCGCGGCTGCGCGCGTGCGTCGGCGCCGTCCTGGCGACGTCGGGAGCGACGGCGGAGCAGATCTTCGGCTCGCTCGACGCCATGAAGGTGCGCTCGTCGATGACGTTGTTCCACCGCGCCGCGCCCGACGAGCCGCTGTTCAGCCGAGATGCTCGAGCGGTTCTACGGCGGCGTCGCGGACGAGGCCACGGACGCGCTGCTCGCGTGAGCGGGCGCAACCACACCCATCTCAGAGGCCGTCGGGGTCGTACTCCAACGTTGACAGCATCCGGTCCAGGACCGCGAGATCAGCAACGTCGGCAGCCTGGAACTGGATATAGACGATGTGGCTGCCGTCGGCCTTCTTGGCCGCGATCGTGAAGAACTGCGACGTGGCGCTATCGCACGCCTCCCAGTGGTCATAGATACCGGCGTACCCGCCTCGCGTGAATGCGGCACGCCCGACCACGTTGCACAGGCCCTTGAAGCGCGAATGGCTGGCATCCAGCACCGTCTCGAGCGGCGCCGTGTCGCCATACGTAGGGTTGACGCGAATCAGGGCGCCTGGCGTCTGAAAGCCGAACTCGAACGTCCGGAGATCCGACGAGATGATGAGGCCCGGACCGACGACCTCGCCGCCGACCTCCCAGTCGTAGTCGCGGTACCTCGGCCAGGTCGGAGGTGCTTCGACGTACAGGGTCCGGTCCTTCGTGTAGACCGGCTCGTCCTCCGCGGCGGGTTGAGGGACAGATGTCGCGCCGCCCGCCTTGATGGCGAATGAAAACGGTTCGACAGCGGTGCCGTTCAGATCCCCTCGCAGGTAGTCGCGGCTCTCGGCTCGATACACGGTGAATGGCAGCGGGCCTTCGTCAGGGTGGGCGCGTAGGACCTCGCAGTACTCGGCCATGGTGCCGCGGGCCCCCATCGATCTGCCGTCGAGCTCGGTCACGACGTCGCCGGGCAGGATTCCGGCGCGGGCGGCACGGGAGTCGCGCTTGACCGACGTCACCCAGATACCGGCAGGAGCGGTCGGGTCGGGCTCGGAGTCGTAGACCTCCAGCGCGTATCCGTTGATGCCGACGGACGTGACGTCACGATCGGCCTGCAGGTCCGAGAGGATGGGCTGCACTCCGCCACGGCCGATGGCGAGGGTCTCATTCGCCTCCGCGTCCCAGGCGTAGTTCACGGCAACGGCTCGACCGTCTTTCGTCACGACGGGTCCGCCCGAGAATCCTTGCAGGATGTTCGCATCGTGTCCGATGGCGTCGTCCACGGATGCCCAGGCATCGATGAAACCCTGTGCGCGCGACACCTCGCCCCGTTTCACCGTCGGCAACGTATCTCCGAGCTGGAATCCGGCCGAATACACCTCGTCTCCCAAGGCGATCGGGCCCTCGTACCAGTCGAGGTGCGCCAGTGGCTGCCGAGCATCGAGCTGGATGGCGGCGAGGTCCGAGCACTCCGAGATTCCGAGGACCGTGCCGACATATGCCGAGCGCTGCGGTCCGACCCACACAGAGACCGTGTCGGCGCCGGTGACCAGGTGACTGTTCGTCACGACGACGCCACCCGGATCCACGACGAACCCGGAGCCATGCGTCGTGGCAGCGACTCCGCCGTCGAGCGGGTCAGCAAAGGCGCCGGTCGTCTCGATCCGAGCCACCGCGCCCGGGAATTCCTTGATCGACCGGACGAGCAACGCGTCCGGCGATGCGCCCGGGGACGTCTCGCCAGACCCCCATGCCTGCGCGGCGGCGCCTGCGACCGACCCGGACAGTGTTGACGGGGGTTCGCCCGACCCACCTCGTGGCAGCACCGCCAACATCGTTCCCAGGCCGCCAAGCAGTGTCCCAACGGCGACGGCGATACCCAACCACGGTGGGCCGCCGCCCGACGGAGCTGATCTTCGCCGACTTCCCACGGCACCGAGCCTCCCTAGCCGGTGGGCGCGGCTGGGACGCGCCTGAAGCGTTTGCGGCAGCCTAGCAGGCGCATCAAGCTCTGCAAGTCGCTGTGGCGGTTCGCGATCGGCGGGCGGCGCCAAGCTTGACGCGTGATCGTGTTGTAGTATGCAACAACGATGTTGACCGTCCCCGAAGCAGCGCGACGCGCCGGGCGCAACCCGGAAACGATCCGCCGCTGGATCCGTGAAGGCAAGCTGCGTGCGCACAAGGTCGGCACGCAGCACATCCTCGAGGAGGCGGACCTGGACGAGGTCCTCGGAGCGTTCGAAGACACCGTCGACCTGCCGCCCGAGTGGAAGCGAACCTTCTGGGGCGGGCCGATGCCGGACGTCGTTGCGGCCGTCCGACGGTCGCGCGCCGGTCACTGACATGCTGCTAGTGGTGGATGCCAGCGTGATCGTCCAGGTCAGCCTCGCCGGCGGCTCCATGGGACCCTTGGTGGGTCACGATCTGATCGCTCCGACGTTGCTCGCATCAGAGGTCACCTCCATCCTGTGCGAAATGACGCACCGCGGTGAGGTGCCGCATGACCACGCACGCGTGGCCGTAGGGAGGCTGGGGAGCCTGCCGATCCGCTACGAGCGCCCAGACGGTCTCGCAGAACGTGCCTGGGACCTCGCGCGATCACTCGGCTGGGCCAAGAGCTACGACGCCGAGTACGTCGCTCTAGCGCTGGTCCATGAGGCGTCACTGTTCACGATCGATGAACGCATGCGGCGCGGCGCGGGCCACATCGTGCCGATGCCCAGTCCGGGTGACCTCGCGGCGAGTTGATTGCGCGTGACTCACCGGCCCTCCTGGTGCGGTCGGAGTCACTTCCGATAAGGTGAGTTATGTCCGCATCGCGGTGAGATACTTCGCTGCCCGCTGATCGAATGCCGGTTTGGTCCCTTCCAATACGTCGACCAGCCGCCGATTGATGAGCGGGTCCTCGATAGATCCGGTTTCGTAGACGACACGGTTGGTGCCGTCCTTTTGTATCTCGGCGTAGATAACTTGATCAGCGTCACAGACGACGGCGAGATTCGGGTTGTGGGTGACGACAACCACCTGGCGTCGCGTCCTCGCGTCGCGCATACACGGGACAAGCGTCTTGTAGACGGTCTGGTTGTCCAGGTTCTCTTCGGGTTGGTCGATGACCAAAGGGATGTCGCTTCGGTCGACGAGGAGATAGAAGATCAAGAGCAAATTCCCACGCTCTCCGGGGGACAGCTCGCTGACGATCCGGTCGTCCCAAGTCAGCTTGTAGGTCGGCGCTACATACTCCAGACCGAACAAGAAATCCAGGAGCTCTTGCGAGCCAAAGCCTTGGCGAAGTTGACCCTCGATTCGACGTGGCGAGTCGTTGTCACCAGTCAACTCCCTGACAACTGCGTCCGGGAAGTTTGCCGCCTGTTCCGCAGACGACCAGTCGACGTCGCTAAGCATGGCGTCGAGCTTCGCTCGCCCTTCTTCAATCCCAGCGAACGCCCCGAGACGCCGTTGGTGGATCATTGCCAGAAAGGTGTCTGCGAATCCGTCTTCCAGAATCTGCGCCGAGAACTTGAGCTTCAGGGCTTCTCTCGCGGCTACCCCGCTCGATTCTAAAAATTCGCTGACCGGCCTGTGCAGGGCTTCGTATTGTTGCTTCAGGCGCTCTTTCGCGGCATATATCTCGAGGGCCTTAGTTCGCCTACGGTCGACTAGGGAGGCTAGGGAGCCAGGAAGGCGTTCGAGAGCCTCAATCTGAGCCCTCAGGCCAGAGATTGACGCCGGGACGTCTGGTTGGCCGATTAGGGTTGCCCGATCGAGTTCCCACCGCGCGAGGGCGGTTCGATACTCTTCGTATCGGCGCTGTGGGAGAGTCAGCCGTTCCTGAGCCGCGCCGATTTGGTCCAAAACTTGCGCGCGGGCTTGGGCGACTCCTGGCTGACTTGGATCCAAGTCCTCTCGTATTGCTAGTCGCCGCGCTGCGGCTGCGCGAACGACCTCGTCGATTTGGGCTGTGTCAACCTGGATTCTTACAACGGTCGACAGGTCGATCCCGACCAACCTGGCGTCTTCGGCGCCTTCGTCCGCCAACCCGCGTAGGTAAGCCTCGATCGCGCGAACGCGGTCCAGCAGTCGCGTCGCAGCAGCGGCCCGTGCCGCGAGCTGGGCGTCTTCTTGACGAGCTTCCGCGATTCGTACATCGAGCCGCTGCACTTCGTTACGAAGTCGCTCTATATCTGCTTGAAGGGCCGCCCCGACATCGGTGGCTTCGATTGGAGCTGGCACCTCAATCGGGCGCGCGGCATCGTGCGCTGCCAACTGGCGATTGAGCTCGCCGAGTCGTGCCTCCACCGTCGCTCGGAACTCGGGACGCAACTGCTGTGTGATCTCCACGATCCGACGGTTGAGGTTTCGGATTTCGTCGCGCAACGCATCAATTGCCTGATTGATCCCCTCCCCCAGGGCCGCGAGTAGGGAGGCTAGGGTCGGGTGTCCTTGCCTATCGGCCTCCGAGACGTGCGAAAAGATGACATCCTGGAGCTCGCGATAGAAGCGGCTACTCTCGCCGCGATCCATCTCGTTGCAGATCTCCTCGAGATACCCCTGACCGATGTACCTGACGCGTTCGACCGTCGTCGCTGCAGGGTTCTCGCTCAGGCGGCGCGGTCCCTGTGCGGTCCCGTCTCCCCAAGCGACAGCCGCTTCGAACTGTTCAGCCTTACCTATGCGCGGATGCCGGAATTTGTCACCGCTCAGGAAGCTGAATGAGTCCGTACGATGGGTGTCTCCCAGGAGGCCGATAATTTCGGCGAGTGCGCCCTTCCCATTCCCCCGATTTCCGATGATCGCGCAGAGCCCGGCATTGAGGGGTACTTCGTTCTCAAACCATTGCTCTGTCGTTGTTGCGTCGTGGGAGCGGCTGACAGCTACGGATGTGAGGGTCTTGGCGAGCCGCCGTTGGACCTGTTCCAGCTGTGGGGGGCGAGGTCCGATGTGAACCCTATCGGCGGATTCATTCAATAGCATGGCCAAGCCACGCCAGGTGGGGTCGGCCTTGATCCAGTTATACCGACGCTCATCCGGCTCAAACAGACTTTCAAAATCGTGGGCGTCTGAGCCGTGAATGCAGGGCTTGATGGAGACGAACTCGGCCAGATACTCCTCGATCGAGTCGTGGCGATTGCCCAGCGCAAACTCCCTGGTCCCGGGATTGCCAGAGAAGATCATGTCCGACTTTTGGATAAAGACCTTCCTAGTCAAATGGCCCTGTCCGTCCCAACGTAGGTCCGCAAGATCCTCGTCGATTGGAGCTACGAGGAAGTACTTCCCATCGAAGCGCGACGGCTGCCGGACGAGGACGTCCGTCACCTCGTCGTGATCAATAACGGCGTTCAACATGCCGACTTCAAGGGGAGGCTGGGGGAACCGCGCATGCTGCTCTTTGAGACGGGTACCCAATGCGACAAGGTCCCGCTGTGTCAGCGGCCACTTCTCGTCCTGTCGGCCGGGAGCTCCAATCGCCGTGAATTCGAGGCGGGACAGAAAGTCCGACTCAATCTCGTCCGCGGAGAGTTCGTTTGAGAACAGGACGTGGTAGTTGACTCGGCTGTCGCGCCGCTCGTCGCCGCCGATAACAAACCCACGCAACTCGACATTCGCCAGAATCAGTAGCGATGTTGCGTGCTCACGAACATGGTCCGGAAGAGTGTTGAGCCATGCTTCGTCGGCGAGAAGTCGGGTGATTTGCCGGTATCCTTCGACTGAGAAATAGTCGGTAATGCCGATCGACGCAATGTCCTTCGTTGCCGCCGCCTCCAATAAGAGACGCGCATAAGCATCAAAGTCGGGGCCAAAACGGTTGTTGAGAACCGAGTGCGGCGTATGGACATGCAAATCCCAGCGTCGCCATTCGGACCCTCGTGGAAAGGTGCCGGTCATTCGGGCCTCTCTCCCTCTGGAGCGCCAAGGAGGCCCAATCGGAGCAACCGAGAGTTGATCGCACCGTGCGTGCGTCCGTGCCTGGCGGCAATCGCCGCGATCGAGTTACGTACCGCGATCTCATCGCGGGGTTGGTCGTCTTCCTCCGTGGTCCACGGGGTGCCGGCCGCTGGGGGCAGGCCACGAGTGCGCGCCGCGCCTCGTTCCGAGCGTTCTTGGGACGCGGCCATGGCCTCCAAGGCGCGATACAACGCCCGAACAGTATCGGCATGCTGGTAAGGAGTCTCGGCCGGCAAGATCTCCCCAGTGTGCGGGTCGACACCATCGGCAAGGTGCCGAACGATGTCGATGGCGCGCTCAATGTCCAAGTTCATCTCCCATCCCGGGCTCGGTTAGCAGCGCTTCAACCATTCCCAGATCGACAGCGATCCGTTGTAGATGCCGCCGGCCCGAGTCCGTTGACACGTGATGTCCTCGCCCCAGCAGTCCTCATGGATTCGAACCTGTCCCCCGCCGGGACGCGCGATGATCACCCGTCTGCCGGTTCGATCCTGCCCAGCGGTTACCGTGTAGGAAGTCCCTCGGCTCGACACGACTTGGGCCGGGCCGTTGACAAGGAGGCAGGCGACCGCCTCGTCGAAAGTCGGGTAGAGCCGATTGGTCATGTGGCTCCTGCCTTTCTGGCCCACCGTCCGGTAACACGCGCGGTGGCGTCCTTCGCAATCCCGATGTCGACGATGAAGGACACCTCGTCGACGGTTTCGATTCCGTAGTCCTTCGCCTTCTGAAGATTGGCCGTGACCTGCTCGCCGTCGGATACGATGAGAGCGTCGGTCTTCTTCGTTAGGCGGGGCAGGACCTCGCAGCCGGCCCATCGAGCAAGCATCACCTGACCCTCGCGGTCGAGTGGTACGCCGAAAATCGTCGACCCACCTTGACCCGTGAAGACGATGTACTGGCCTATCCAACGATGTGCCGTAGGAGCGATGTCATCGGTGGCGAGCTCGGCAGCACATTCGCCAGGGGTGCCGAGGTGAAGAACCACACCCGTCCCGCCCCGCTCCGAGGTGAGCGCCGCGTCGCAAGCAATCGCGGGTTCGCTACTGCCGGCCGATGTCGCAATGTGTGCGAACAGCGGTTGGTACCGAACCGCGTCGAACCTCGACAGATAGCCGGCCATGCTCCAGCTGCCACCCGCCCACAGCGCAACCTTGATAGCGTTGCGGTCGTATTGGTTGGTCGGTTCGGGCACCAACAGGGCCTTGAAGTAGCCTGGCGGCGGTGCCGGAAGGCCCGGAGGCAGGTCTTCACCGGTCGGCGGTCGTGCGGCTAGAACGCCCGCTTGGCGATACGCCTCGCCAACGACGTCGACGGTCGCATCATCGCGGATCCGCTTGAAGTAGCTGACGTTCAGCTCTACCTGCACCGGTCGCTCGCTGCCAAGTAGCCGCCGAAGGAAACTCATCGCTGGTACGTGGCTTCGCGTTCGGCCGCTTGAGAGATCGCCGCGGACGACGACTCGGTGCGGCTCTCGGCCTCGGTGACGCCGCGGCGGACGACACGGTCGTGCGACTGGTCGCGCTGGCCGATCCATCCCCCGTCCATCGGCCGGTAGACGAGGTCGGGGCCGACGATCACGCCGACGTAGTCGAACTCGAAGCCCTGCGCCGTGTAGACGCAGCCGACCTGGTCGATGCCCTCCTTCGCGCTCGCCCAGAAGTCCGACTTCGGGATGCCCGGCCCGAGCCGGCCGACGCCGTCCCTGGCGTTCCAGGGCATCGACCACTCCCCCACCCTGACGTCCGGCATGGGCTGGTCGTGCTCGCGGGTCGCGCTCGGCTGCGTCGTCGGCTGGGTCGACACCGTTCCCTTCCGGTTGGGTCGACTCAGCCGGTCGACCTGTAGTTGACTATAGCGAACCGCGCGTTGCGTGGGGTCGTACTTCAGGGATGCGATGCTCCTCAAGACCGCCGACGACAAGTCGGGAGACATCCAGGCGCTGGAAGCACTGCTGGGTCGGCCGGACGTCGACGCCCGCCAGCGTCGCGCCATCCAGGACGAGATCTGGGCGATCCGGCTCGGAGCGAAGGCCGAGTCCGATGCCGCGTATCAGCTCGACTTCGACCTGCGCGACAGCAAGCACTCGGCCGTCATCCATGATCTGCGCATCGATGTCGAGGGCCAGACCGCCCAGATCGACCACGTGGTGATCAGCCGGATGCTCGAGGTCTTCGTCTGCGAGAGCAAGTCGTACACGGGCGGCGTCAAGGTCAACGAGCACGGGGAGTGGCTGACATTCCGCGATCGACGGCCCATCGGCATCCCCTCCCCCGTCGAACAGAACCGACGGCACATCAAGGTGCTGGAGCAGGTCATCAAGCTTGGCTACGTCGAACTGCCGCGGCGGATCGTTGCGCTCCAACCGACATACCGGAACATCGTCCTCGTGTCGAAGGATGGCCTCATGACGCGTCCGAAAAAGAATATGCCCGAACTCGACTCGGTGGTGAAGGTCGATCAGTTCCGCACGCACCTCCTGAACCGCAAGTTCTCGAACGCGCAGATGCTCAAGCTCGTCGGCGCCGACACGCTGGCCGCGTTCGGACGACAGCTCGTCGCCCTGCACTCGCCGGCCCGCGTCGACTGGGAAGCGCGTTTCGGGCTAGCAGTCACGCCATCCCCATTGGTCGCCGACACAGCGCCCGCACGAAAGCCGTGGCTCGTGAAGTTCGACGGGCCGTGCTCGACCTGTGGGACCGTGTTGATCAAGGGCACCGAGGCCATCTGGCGCCAAAGCGAGCGACGGATGCTGTGCCTCGACTGCGGAGCGGCTTAATCGGCCTGATTCCCCGGGCGACCTTCCAGGGTTTCCGCGCCCAACATTCTCGTCTTCTTCGACAGACTCATCGTGAGGTAGCCTCACCGGCATGACCCTCGGATTCGGACTCCTCAGCGCCCAGCTCCGACCCGGCGAGACGGACTGGACGCGTACCTACGACGACACGCGTGCGCCTGGCGGTCGAGGCTGAACGGCTCGGCTTCACGCTCGGTCTGGACGACGGAGCACCACTTCGTCGACGACGGCTACATGCCTTCGCTCCTCGTCGTCAGCGCGGCCCTCGCCCAGGCGACGTCACGGATCGAGATCGGCACCGGCGTCATCCTCGCGCCGATGCATCACCCGCTGCGCCTCGCGGAGGACGCGGCGACCGTCCAGCTGCTGAGCCACGGTCGGCTGGCGCTCGGGCTCGGGCTCGGCTGGTCGGAGGTCGAGTACGCCGGGCTGGGCGCCGACATGCGCCGTCGCGGCGCGGCGATGGAGGAGACCCTCCGGATCCTGCCGCGGGCCTGGAGCGGCGAGCCGTTCACCCACGAAGGATCGGTGCACCAGCTCCCGACCCTCGCGGTGCGTCCGACGCCGTCGACCCGGATTCCGATCCTCATCGGCGGTGGCGCGGAGCCGGCCCTCCGCCGCGCCGCCCGCCTCGCTGACGGCATCTTCTCGAACGCGCCGGCGGACAAGTTCGGCGAGCAGGTCGGGTGGGTGCTCGACGAGCTCGACAAGGCCGGACGCGACCCGTCCACCTTCCGGTTCATCCACTACTCGATCCTGCTACCCGGCGCGTCCCGGGCCGACGCGCTCGCCCGCTACCGCGACGCCGTCTGGGGGCTGAACTGGAAGTACTCGGACATGGAGGCCTCGGCGACCCGACCGCTCCCGGCCGCGTCCCCTCCCCCGTTCGAAGGCGATGACGAGAGGCTCCTCTCGCGCCGGACCGCGCACGCCGGCACGCCCGACGAGCTCGTCGAGGCGCTCCTCGAGATCCGGCGTCAGGTGTCCGTGCCGGTCGAGTTCGTAGCGCGCAGCCACCTGCCGCTGCTCGAATACGACGCGCAGATCGAGGTCATGCAGCAGCTCGCCGAAGGTGTCGCGCCGCACGTCTGAACGGCCCTGGTCCCGAGCTGGTTCTCGTGTCAGCCGAGGTGCCAGAACGGGCTGTTCAAGCCGAGTCGCTCCAGGATGGCCTGGTTCCCCTCGCGGGTATGCGGACGCCAGTCCGGATCGAGCCGGTCGCCCCACCATGCATACGCCAGCTCGACGAGCTTGAGCACGGGGATGATCTCGCCGCGGGCTCGTCCAGCGAGCCAGGTGTCCACGTGGCCTTCCGACCGGAAGAGCAGCATCGAGCCTCAGGTGTAGCCGATGTCGTTCCACCACGAGGCGGCCGGGACGAGGACGTGGAAGACCAGGTCGGTGTCGTCGGGACGCCCGTCGCGCACAACGATGTCGAGCGGCGTTCCGCAATCGGCGCAATCGGTGTGGATCGTGCTGTCCGCCTTGAGAGCCGCGCCGATCCCGAACGCATCCCAGGCGCAATTCGCGAACCATGATCGTCCGGCGGCCTCGACCCGGAATGGCGTTGGGTTCGCCGCGAACGGATTGGCCATCGCGATCTCGCCAGCGCCATCGAGCACCAAAGCGTGGGCGTCGTGGAGGCGTCGCCAGGCTTCGCGTAAGGCGGCCTCTGACGCGCCCGCGACGGCTGCGACTTCCGCCGCGCTGGGCGCCCGTCCCAGTTCCACGAATGACCGATAGGTCGCGTTGCGCAACCCGATGTCGGCGGCGTCCATGGCGGGACCGTACGAGATGGCATCCCGGTCGTCAACGCACAGAAGCCTCGATCGCATGCGTGCACGGCAACGTCGGGGCTGGCGACATGGCATCCTCCTGCCACGATGACCCGATACCTCGTTCTCCTGCGCGGCATCAACGTCGGCGGCCGGAACAAGGTGCCGATGGCGGCACTCCGCGAGCTCCTCGAGTCGCACGGCCACACGAAGGTGTCCACGTACATCGCGAGCGGCAACGTGATCCTGAGCTCCGACCGATCGGCCGCGACGATCAAGCGAGAGCTCGAGGAGGCACTGACCAAGGCCTTCAAGCTCGACAGCGAGCTGATCGCCGTCCTCGTCCTGACGCGCGCTGAGCTCCAGGCCGTCGTCCGAAAGCGGCCCAAGGGCTTCGGCGACAAGCCGGACACGTACCACAGCGACGCGGTCTTCCTCATGGGGATCGACGCGCCGACGGCGATGAAGGTCTTCGACCCACGGCCGGGCGTCGACGCGGTCTGGCCGGGCAAGGGCGTGATCTACTCGCAGCGGCTGAGCGCCCAACGAACCAAGAGCCGCCTCGGCAAGATCGTAGGGACGCCGGCCTACAAGTCGATGACGATCCGTAGCTGGGCGACGACGATGGCGCTCCTCGAGCGCATGGAGGCGCCCGAGCGGTAGCGGCTCATTGCTTCATGGGACCGGTAGGGAGTGAAGAAAACCGGGGCGACGCCGGCGGCAGCCACTTGAGGGTCGCGGCCATCTCCGTGTGGGTCGTCACCGTTGGCGGCCCACTCGCCGTGTCCGGGCTCGTTACCCGGCAACGGGGCGATCGGTGTCTGGATCAGTCGAGGTTTCCGGCTCGGCGGGCGCAGCGCCCGTCCGGGGCGCGATGCGTGCGACTTCCTCCATCGTGAACTCACCGCGGTGGCTCCGGATCCAGACGCGCGCGCCCCGATAGCGAAGCGCCTCGTAGGCGATCATCGTCACGCAGACGGCCGCCGCCAGGGCCAGCGCGGCGAGTGCCGGGACCATGGTGGCGACGGGGATCAGGGCGAGCAGCGCGACCATGGCGGTCGGCCGACCGTGGCCCCATCCCCCACCGATTCGCAGCCGCAGGGCCACGTGCGCGGCCATGTACAGCGCCAGGCCGCCGCACAGGCCGATGGCCGGGACGATCCCCAGCGGCTCGTCGACATGGCCCAGGGTGTCCTTCATGCCGAGAGCGAAGAGGACGATGCCGAAGACCATGGGCATGTGGAGGTACGTGTACAGGTCGCGCGCGAGGTCGGCGCGCTCGGCACCCTGCGCGTCGGTGATCCTGGCCTGCGAGATGAAGATGACCCAGTCGAAGTACGACCACCACAGGGCCGCCGCGACGACCATCCCCAGCAGGGCGGCCGCGATCCTGGCCGCATCGAGCGGCAGCCCTGCGGCGCCGACGCCGATCGCGACGATCGACTCTCCCAGGGCGATGATGATGATGAGCCCGTGGCGCTCGACGAAGTGCGCCGGCGAGAGACGCCATCCCCGCCCGCGGCCGATCAGCGCGCTCAGGTAGTCGACCAGCAGGGCGGCGACCCACAGCCCGATCTCCACGGGCCCATCGAAGAAGCTGGCGACCACCAGCAACGACGGTCCGAGCACGGCGCCAGGCGCGAACCGCCGGACGGCGGCGAACAGCTCGGGATCGTCGCGACCGGCGATCGCGTAGAGGACGAGGTGGAGAGCGCGGACGATGAAGTACGCGACGGCGAAGACCAGGGCCTCGGCTCCGAACGCCGCTGGCGTCGCGAGGGCCACGATCAGCATGGCGGCCGTGGTGGCGAACACGGCCAGGCGGACGGCGCCCTCTTCGGGGTCGAGGGTGTTCGTCAGCCAGGCATAGGCCGCCCAGGCCCACCACAGCGCGGCAAGCAGGAGCCCGCCGCGCAGGAGCCCTTCCCCGCTCTCGTTCGCGGCGAGGAACCCGGTCACCTGCGTGATGGCGAAGACGAAGACGAGATCGAAGAACAGCTCGAGCGGCGTCACCCGCTCGTCGCCCTCGACCGAACGAACGTGCATCGCGGCTCAGCGCTTGCCGCGTCGGGTCAGGCCCTGCCGCATCGGTCCATCCTCCATGGATGAGCTGGGCTACGTCCGCAAATCGTAGTCCAAGACGCCGCGACGGCGTGCTATCGTGCTACCGATGCGTAGCGAGTTGGTGAGCGATCACGAAGACCGCAGTGTCGTCCGTGACTGGATCGCCGACGGCAAGGGTGCTGCTCACCGTCGCTGCCCTCGGACTCCTGGCGGCCGGGCTGTTCGCGTGGTTCCTGGCCGTCACCGATCAGTTGCTCCCGCACGACCTCGCGTGGCTGTCGATCACCGAGGACCAGCTCCGAGGTGTCGCCGACGGACGACTCGTCCACTTCATGGCGCATGACCGCGCGGCGTTCGGTGGAACGCTCATCGCCATCGCCGTGCTCGACCTCTGGCTCGTCCGGGTCCCGCTCGCCGCGGGTCGTGCGTGGGCATGGTGGACGCTTGCCGGCGCCGGCGGGATCGGGTTCCTGAGCTTCCTGACGTACCTCGGTACGGGCTACCTCGACACGTGGCACGGGCTCGCGACCCTTGTCCTGCTCCCGATGTACGCGCTCGGGCTCGCCGCGACCCGGCGGACGCTGCTGGAGCCGACCGGTCTTCGCGCGCTGGCCGTCCCCGGGGCAGCGCCTGTTCGTGGGTCGCGTGCCTGGCTCGCACGTGCGCTCCTGCTGCTCGCAGGCCTCGGGGATCACGGTCGCCGGGCTGACGATCGCCACGATCGGCACGGTCGTTGTCTTCGTCCCGCAAGACATCGAGTTCATCGGCCTGTCACGGACCGCGCTCGATGCGATCGATCCGCGCCTCGTGCCGCTCATCGCGCACGACCGCTCGGGGTTCGGCGGCGGCCTCGCGACGACCGGCCTGACCGTACTGGCATGCGTCTGGTGCGGCCGGCCCTCACGGAGTCTGTGGGAGACGCTGGCGATCGCCGGGATCGCGGGCTTCGGCGCGGCGATCGGGATCCATGGGCTGGTCGGCTACCTCGACGTGACGCACGTCGGGCCGGCCGTCCTGGGCGCCGCCATCTTCGCGGCGGGCCTGGCCCTTTCAGATCGCAGCACAGATCGGGCCGTCACTGGCTGACCGGTCCTACGTCCGTCTCGGATCCGTGATCTCGCCCCTCGTCGGGTCGTGGAGCAGCGGCCAAGCACGCGCTACGAACACCGATCGGAAGACGTCGACAAGGAGCGTGGCCCGGTCGGCGTCGGACACCGACGCGTCCAGTAGTGGGTCGAGCAACTCGTCGATGCGTTGGCGGCGCTGATAGGCGGCCAGGTCCGGGCGGGTGGTCGCGGATAGGTCCCATAGCTCCTCGTAGAGGAACCACGCGAACTCGTCGTAGATCAGCCGCGCCTCGATCTCCCAGGCCTGCGCGGATTTCACGGCGGCGCCGATCTCCAGGGCCGCGGGAAGGAGACCGCGCTCGAGCAACCCGCCAAGATTGCGCTCCTGGCTATCGCGCAGCTCCGAGAGATTGACGCTGGCGACGGCCGCGGTCCCCAGGACTGCGCTCCAGCGACTCGCCGTCCGTGACGCAGACTTGCTCGCTAGCATCCGCATGCACGCATGGAAAGCGCGTGCGACCGCTCGTAACCGTTCGGCGTCGGGGCCGCCGATCGTCAGCAGGGTCTTCTGGAGCGCCCAAAGGTCCTCGGGTGTCGGAATCGCGACGACGCGTTCGAACGACGTCCGCAGGTCGTCGATGGGGGTTTGACTCGCGTCCGTCGTTGGCATGTCGGCAGGGTATCGCCTGCGGCACCGGTGACGTGGCATCCTCGTGCCCACGATGACCCGATACCTCGTCGGGCGACGAAGCCCGAGCGGTGACTCGCCGCCCAAACTCGAGGAAAGGAGAACGTATGAGCCAGCTCATCATCGACTTCATCACGTCGCTGGACGGCTACGCCTCGGCCGAGGGCTGGCCGGGCTGGTGGGGCCTGGAAAGTCCGGAGTACCTCGCTTGGCTCGACGAGCGGCCGGACCGCGACTACTCGGTCCTGATGGGAGCCAACACGTACAAGCTCATGTCCGGCTTCGCCAGCTCCACCGATACGCCGGACGAGGAAGCCGCCGCCATGGCCGACCTCACGCGACAGCGGAAGATCGTGTTCTCTTCGACGCTCGAGACACCACTGGCCTGGGCCAACACCGAGCTGGTTCGCGGCGATGCCGTCGAGGCGGTGGCCGAGATGAAGCGAAGCGGAACGAATATGAGCACGCTCGGGAGCCTGACGCTGTGCCGGTCGCTGCTCGAAGCCGGCCTGGTCGACCTGTACCGAGTCGGCGTCTTCCCGGTCATCACGGGCAAGACCGGCCGGGAGCGGATCTACGACGGCTACCCAGACGTGATGCTCGAGATGGTCACGAGCCGGACGTTCGACCACCGGATCCTGCTGCTCGAGTACGTCCCGCGGGTGCTCGAAGGTCCACCTGGCGCGGACTCGGGTTCCTGACGGCGCGCCGCCCGTCAGTCGCGAAGGCCTGCCTTCGTCGTCGAGTCATTGGAGGACTACGCCATGAGTGAGCTCATCGGTATCGCACGATTCAAGTTCCACGAGGGCAAGCGGGAGGAGTACCTCCGTTTGGCCGATCAGGCCCGGGAGATCGTGCGGGCGACGGAGCCTGGCACGCTCGGATACGACCTTTACCTCAACGCCGATCAGTCCGAATGCGTGGTCATCGAGCGGTACCGGGACTCCGAATCGGCGATCTTCCACGCCGCGAATCTCGGCCACTTGTTCGACGACGTCCTGGCGACGGTCTCCGTGGTCCACGGCGAACTGCTCGGTGACCCCAGCGAGGAGCTCAGAGCGAACCTGGCCGGCAGCGACGTGCCGGCACTCTTCACGCCCTACCGGTCGATGTAGGCCCCGCCCGACGCTCGAAGATGTAGTCGAGGTCCTTGCGCCAGGTCTGGCCGGCGTCCTCGGAGGCGTCGGCACGCATGTCGATCCGGTCGGGCTGCACGCGCATCACGATGCGCTGGTGGAAGTCCGGGTCCTCGCGCACCACTGGGGCCTCATCGAAGGATCTCCACCACGTCGCCGTCGAGGACGGCATGGTCGCGACCCACGCGCTGGCCATCGAAGCGGGCTGATGGACCCCAGACCCGAGCGCCGGTGAAGGTCGCGGCCAGGTCATGGTGGACCCAGTCGGCGACGGTCTCGACCGTCGAGCCGGGATCGAGCGCGAGCGGCTCCGGGTCCGTCTCCCCCATCGTTCGGAGGTAGACCCGGATCAGGCCGGTCAGGCGCCAGGCGGCATCGCGGAAGGCCTCGAGGCTGGCTTCGTCGAGGACCGACACCGGGACGACCTCGAGGTCCGGAAACGCCGCCCGGATGCGCTCGAGGCTCCCCTCCCCTGCCTCGTCGGCGCGGGTCGCGGCGAGGAAGGCCGGCTTGTCGATGCCGGCTAGGGTGACCTCGGCAAGGACCGGCCGGAGCTCTTCGGGGTCGGCGTCGGCCCGGGTGCAGTAGACGATGGCATCGGCCGAGCGGAGGACGCCGAGCAGCGCCCGTCCCCCACCCCGGTCGTCGTTGGCGCCCTCGATGAGCCCCGGGATCTCCACCAGCTGGACGAGGACGCCTCCGATCCGCGTGAGGGCCGGGATCGGCCGAAGCGTCGTGAACGGGTAATCGCCCGTCTTGATCTGGATCTCGGAAAGCGCCTGGAGGATCGACGACTTGCCGACGTTCGGCGGTCCGACCAGCGCGATCTGGGCCGCGCCCTCGCGCCGCACGGCGATCGAGTCGCGATGAACGGCGTTCGACCGTACCCGCGATTCCTCGATCTCCGACGTCAGCCACTTCCGGAGGTCGGCATATGGGCCGTTCTTGTAGTCGGGCAGCTCCGCCAGCAGCGCGCTGACTTCGCGGATCCGCTCTCTGCCTTCTTTCCCTATGAGCCGTCGCTTCGCCAACTGGGCGAAGGTTCGATGCGGCATCGGCATCTCGATCTCCCGCTGATCATGCGGGACGACGCGGCGCGCGCAGGACTCGACCCTGCGTCGGCGGCACGCGTCTCTCCCGCCCCTTCCCTCGACGCTGAGTGTGGAAGGGGCCGATCAGAAGGTTCTGTTGGAGATCGTGGCGGCCCAGGCGTCCTCGGGACGCGGGGCCAGGAGCTCGTTCATCGCCGGGACATCCTAACGCCCGTGATCCAGACTCGGCAGGGCGTGGATCAGCCTCGCCACGTCGGCCAGGTCGTTTCCCAGCTGGTGATCGCGCCCGGGCAGCAGGTGCAGGTGCGCATGCGGGATCGCGCGGGCGTACAGGTCAGCGTGCGCCGGCGGGGCCGTGTCGTCGTCGAGCCCATGGAACACGTGAACGGGCACCCCGGGGGCAGCCGCGATCCGAGGTCACTCGACAGCTCGAACTCCTCGTCGGGCCAGCCCCCTTCGCCCACGAACGGGGCGGCGATGAGGACGATCGCCGCCAGCTCCACGTCCGGCGCCTGGTCGGCGAGCGTTTGGATGAGGATCGTCCCGCCCACCGAGTGGCCGACGACGATGGCGCCGTCCTCCAGGGCCGCCATCGCGCGCACGAGGGCCGGACCCCACGCCGCGTAGCTCGGATCGTCCTCGGCGGGCATCCGCGGGTAGCGGATCTCCCACCCGTCACCGAGCTCCTGCTGCAGGCTCTCGACCAGCTTGTCGTCCCAGTCGTCGTACGTGCCCGCACCGGCGCCCTGGATGAAGAGCACCTGTCGAAGTCCGGTCATTTCGCCGCCCTCCACGGTTGCTTCTTCTGCCTTGTCGCCTGATCAGTCGATCGAGAGCGTCATCGTCCAAGGCTTGCCAGGTCGCTCCGGCGAATCGAGGCGAACGGGCCAGCGATCGGCGAGGATGTCGGCAAGGGACTGCGCATCGGCGGGGTCGGCGCCCAGCACGCGACCAGTCACGCCCGGCGTGGCATCTCGGTGAAGCGGCCCGGCGTCACTCCCCGGCGGGCCCGAAGGTCGCTCGTCCGCTCGGTCGATACGTCTGGATCATCACGCCCTTCGATGTCGAGCGCGACTCGACCAGCTCGAGGTCGTGGGTCTGGCCGCGCTCCGGGAAGAGCCGGAGCCCGTCGCCCACGATGACGGGACTGATCCGCAGGTTGAGCTCGTCGACGAGGTCGCGCTCGAGCAGCCAGCGGAGCAGGACGCCGCTGCCGTGGACCTGGAGCTCGCGACCGGGCTTCTTCTTGAGCTCGCGGACGGCCGCCTCGACGTCGCCGTCGATCACGTGGGTGTTCTGCCACGTCGGGTCCTTGAGCGTGGTCGACGGCACGTACTTGGGTAGGACGTTGATGCCGTGGGAGACCGGATCGCCGCCATCGTGAAGCGGCCAGTACCGCTCCCAGATCTCCCAGGTCTTGCGCCCGAGGAGCAGCGCATCGGCGCGCTCGAACCACGAGGTCAGGAACGGCCACATCTCCTCGTCGGCGTGCGCCGCCGTCCACCCGCCGCGCTCGAACCCTCCACGGCGGTCCTCGTCGGGGCCACCGGGACCCTGGTATACGCCGTCCACGGTCAGCATCATCGAGGCGGTCAGCTTCATGGTCATCGCTCCTTCGTATCGGGGTTGGCGGCGGCCTCGGCCGCCTGCTGTGCGCGATGGGCGGCGAGGTCGCGCTTCGCCATGCGATCGAACAGCGGCAGCAGGAACGGCGCCATGCACAGGCCGGAGACGAACAGCGGCACGATGAGGAGCAGCGCGTCCCGGGCCCCATCCGGGAGCGCGAGGCCGGACAGGACGGCTGACGCGATGGCATAGCCGATCGCGCCGGCTGGCAGAGCCAAGATGGCAAGGATGGTCGGCCTGGAGCTTGCGAGGGATCGGTTCATTCGATGGCTTCTGGGGCGAACGATAGACCTTTCGCCCGGAGCTCTTCGTCGAGGATGCGAATCGCTTTGGGCCCGATCCCATGGATCTTCAACAGCTCCTTCGAGGTCACGACCGTCAATTGGTCGTACCGCGTGTAGCCGTTGCGTGCGAGCTCTCGAGCAGCGACCTTGCCGATTCGATGCGGATACTCCGTTGGCACCGCCTGGTTCCCAGTCGCCACTCGCGAACCTCCGTGTTGCCCGCTCTCATGTCCCCGCGTCACGTCCGCGCGTGACGTCTACCCGCTGGCGGGAGGTATGACCCTCCGGCGGGCGGGCATCGACATGTCGCGGTGACCGGGTCGTCACCGGCCCATTGACGCCTGACCATCGAGTGACTCAGCAGTTGGAGACGCACGATGGACTCTTGGCAAACCAGCGCCCGCCGTAGCGGTCTGTCCCCGATGATGGACCAATCGCACACGCCGAGGTGGGTGCTCATCGTGGCGTCCGTGCTCGCGCTCGCTCTTGCAGGATGCTCGAGCAGCAGCGCAGCCGTGACGTCTGCGCCGCCCTCGCCCGCTGCCTCGGTTCCGGTCGGCACCCCGAGCGCATCGAGTCCTGCGCCTGCCTCCAGCGGCGCTGGCGGCTCGGGTGCGGCCGGCGACACCATCCAGCTCTCTGCCCAGGGCATCCAATTCTCGACGGCCCAGCTCCAGGCACCTGCAGGCCGGGCATTCACCATCGAGTTCGAGAACAACGATTTGGGGATCGCGCACAACGTCGACATCCTCGACGCGAACAACACCTCGATCTTCAAGGGGGCCGTCTTCCCGGGCGTAGCCACCCAGACGTATCAGGTGCCCGCGATGAAAGCAGGGACGTACAGCTTCATCTGCGACGTCCACCCGAACATCATGACCGGGACGCTCACGGTCGGGTGACGACGCCCACGCCCAGCACGCGTCACCCCTCCGATTCCAAGCAAAGGATGGCTCGCTATGCCCAGAACGCTCCGCACAGCTGCGCTCCTCTCGGTGGCGACCTTCATCGCAGCGGTCGCTGTGGGCTGTAACACGGCCAGCGCTCCGGCTCCGACTGCGACCCCCGCGGCGGAATGGATGCAGCCCAACGGCAACGCTGAGAACACACGCGTCGCGGACTCGGAGATCAACTCCGGCAACGTGAGCTCGCTCAAGGTCACCTGGACACAGCCGCTGACTGGCACGGGCTCGTTCGGCGCGTTTGCCTCGATGCCGCTCATCAGCCCGGACGGCATCACCTACGTCCAGGACCTCGGCTCGAACGTCATGGCGTACGACCTGAAGTCGGGCGAGCAGCTGTGGAGAGTGGACTACAACGCGCCCACGGTCGGACCGAACGGTCTCGCCTTTGAGGACGGCGTCCTGTTCGGCGTCACCCCCAGCGACGTGTTCGCGATCGATGCGCAGTCGGGCAAGGAGATCTGGAAGAAGCACGTAGTCGACCAACCAGCGGGTGTCGCGGCGGGACAGAGCATCGGTCTCACGATCCAGCCGGCCGTGCGGGACGGCATCGTGCACGTGTCGGAAGCCGCGACGGCGGGCGGCGGACTCGTATTCGCGTTTGACGCGAAGACCGGTGCGCAGCTGTGGACGTTCGACACGACGAACGCGCCCAAGAGCGATGAGACTCCCGCCGGAGGCGCCTGGAACACGCCGCTCATCGGCGCCGACGGGAGCGTCTACTACTCGATCGGAAACGGCTACTACACGCCGAACTCGCCGAAGAGCGTCCAGAACGACCGCCTGTACACCGACAGTCTCGTCAAGCTCGACGCCAAGACCGGCAAGCTCGAGTGGTATTACCAAGCCATTCCCAACGACTTCTGGGATCACGACTTGCAGCTGTCGCCGATGCTCGCGGACAACAATGGGCAACAGCTTGTGGTGACCGGCGGAAAGCTCGGCTACGTCTTCGCCGTCGATCCCAACACGGGCAAGCAGGTTTGGAAGACGGCGGTCGGAACTCACAACGGACACGACGACGACGGTCAGAAGCAGTTGGACGGCACGCTCGCCCTCCCGAAGCCGCCCTTCAAGGTGTTTCCCGGTCCGTACGGTGGCATCGAGACGAACCTTGCCGTCAGCGATGGGAAGGTCTACGCCGCGGTCGTGGATCTGCCCGAACTCGTCAACACACCGGCGGACCTGAACAAGTCCGTGGGGAACGTGAACTTTGCAACCGGGAAGGGCGATCTGGTGCGGCTCGACCTGGCGACGGGCGCCGTCGATTGGAGCGTCAAGCTCGACTCGATGCCCTTCGGGGCGGCCACGATCTCCAATGACCTCGTGTTCACGACGCTGTACGACGGTCGAGTCGTCGCCTATTCGACCGCGGATGGCTCGCAGGTGTGGTCGGCGACGCTGCCTGCCGGGACGAACTCACCACTTGCGATCGCTGGCGACCGCCTCGTCACGGCCGCGGGTTTCCCGCAAGGCCCGACCCAGAAGGCTGCTCTCGTCGTCTTCCAGCTCAACGGCCAGCCGGTGACGCCTCCGTCGCCGCCGCCTGGCAGTCCCGGCCCCTCCCCGAGTCAGACGACCCCCATCTCCCCGTGACCTAGGGCCCCGTTGCCTACGTCGACCCGCCGGCGTGTCCGCCGCTGGCGGGTTCGACATTGTGGTTCAGGTGGAAGACATTGGTCGGGTCCCAGGCTCGCTTGAGGGCCGCAGGCGCTCGAGCTTGGCGTCGCCGTAGCTGGAGCGAGTCATCTCGGGGCCGGCATCAGACAGCTCGTTGATGTAGCGGCCCGGCAGGAGGTCGGGCTCGACGATCGCCATCGCCTGGCGGACCCATGCGCCGTTCGCCTCGTCGAGGGCCGGATCGGACCAGGCCGTGTCGGGGCTCACGTCGAAGGGGTTCGTGCGGCCCGTGAAGGCCGTGGCGTCGTCGGCGACGCGATCGATCGCGCCGCCCATCGCCGTCACGGAGATGCTGCTGTCGCCAGGGACGTGCTCCACGTGCCCGACGAAGGCATCCAGGACCTGTGGCGAACAGTCAGCGACGTAGCCGCCGAGGATGACCGTCCGGGAGCCCCAGGCAAGGTCGAGGTCGCTCGATCGCTGGGCGGTCAGATACGGCTCGCTGGTGGCCGTCACTGAAGCCGGCGTCGGACCCTTGACGAGCGGAGCGATGTCGCGCTCGACGTCCTCCCCTGCCCCGCTGTGGTTGTAGGAGATGACGACGATCGGCCGGCCAGCGACCGAATTGGGGTAGTCCGCGGCCGGCTCGGCAAGGGCGACCGTGAAGATCGCCGCGATCGTTTCGGGCGCCGCCGCCGCGAACTCGCGGAAGATCGGCCAGAGCTGCTGGATGTCCGTCGCCGGGTGGACGTGGACCCCTCGGTGGAGCGTCCCGGGGAACGGATGCAGTTCGAGCTCGAGGCTCGTCGCGACGCCAAAGTTCGCGCCCGCGCCACGAAGGCCCCAGAACAGCTCCGGTTCCTCGTTCGCGCTTGCCCGCACGAGGCGCCCGTCGGCGGTGACGAGCTCGACCGCTCGAAGGCTGTCGATCGTCAGCCCGTACCGCCGCTGCAGCCGGCCGACGCCGCCACCGAGCGTCAGCCCGGCGACGCCCGTGTGGCCGACGACCCCCACCGGGCAGACGAGCCCGTGCTCCTGGGCCGCGATGTCGAGACTGCCGAGCAGCGCCCCGCCGCCGGTGCGAGCGAGCCGCCGCGCCGGGTCGACTGTGACGGCGTTCATCCGCCCAAGATCGATGACCAGGCCGCCCTCGGTCGTCGAGTGGCCCACCGCGCTGTGACCGCCGCCGCGGATAGCGATCTCGAGGTCGCGCTCCCGGCCGAAGCGGACGGCGGCGACGACGTCGTCGACGGTCAAGGGTCGGACGATCGTGGCCGGACGACGATCGAACATCGCGTTCCAGACTCGCCGGGCATCGTCGTACTCGGCCGCATCGGCCGTGATGATCTCGCCCGCGAAGGAGCGGCGAAGCTCGTCGAGTTGGGCGCGCGTTGGCATGGCGGCACGCGAGACGGTCACGTGGGAAGCCTAGTCCGTCGAGCCGTGTTTCGTCGCACCCATCGGCCGCAGCAGCAGCTCAGCTGGGGCTGTTCGAGGCATCGATACGGTCCACTTTGACCTGGTCACGGGAGATCGCGGCCCGTTCGTACAAACCGTCGACCGAGAGTCCGAACCTGACGGCGTCCGCCGTGATCGACACGCCCGACAGGTCGACGTTCGAATCGCATCGAGGCACCGGGACGAGCAGGGTCACGTAACGGACTGCCCGGCCCGTCGTGATCGCCTCGATCGTCGGCGCCGCTTCGCGGTGGTTGAGGGTCTTCGAGTACCAACCCTGCGGCGGTGACCGACGACCCTCGATGACGCGCACGGAATCGGGCGAACGAAGCTGGATGATGTGGACGTTGCCGCCGGTGTGGCACGAGCGGACGGCCGAGCCATCGCGATGCGGATCGGCATCCGGGAGGAGATGCCAGAGCTGACGGTAGGTCCGGGCCGTCGCAGCGCGCACATGGTCGTCGACAAGCAGCCAGCCAAGGCCGCGCGAGAAGGTGACCCGGCGACGGAGCTCAACGCCGGGGTAGCCCGGGTCACGGATCGTTACGTCGTCGTGAGTCTCCGCTGTAGCCACGCGAACAAGGCGGGCGGTCGCGGAGGCGTCGTAGGGCACGCCGTCGACCGTGATCACATTGTGGGAGGAGCGTCCCAGGGCGAACGCGCGCCAACGGTTGGCGTTCCCGGTGAAGAAGCCGGGGTCGTCGACGAGCCGACGTCCGTATCCGTACAGCGTCACCGAACCGTGATCCTGGTGGCCGTGGAAACGCCGACCGGGACCGAAGCGGGCCGTCCACATGGCTTCGTCCTCGAACGGGCGGGTCTCACCCCAGCCGGTTCGGCCGAAGGCGAACCCCGCATCGAAGGACGCGAACCGCCTTGCGGGCTTCGGTCCATGCAATCCGCCGGTGGCGGCGTACTCGGCCGACGTCCCAGGGATGGCCGATGCCCGTCCGTGGGCGGTGTCGCCCAGCGTGGCGTAGGTGCCGTCCGGCAGTGTCGCGTGCGTCAACATCTGGGTCATCCGATCGAGTCGCCGGAATTCGCGTGGGGTCTCGATGCCGCAGGCCTCGAGCCGATCGCTCGCAGCGCGATACGCCTCGAGGTTGTACAGCTGGTAGAAGACGGCCTGTTCGTTCGTGACGCCATCGGCGTCGACGCTCTCGGCGAGGAGCGTGGAGAGACGCCGTGTCGCCAGCCGCTCCCAGTCCCCACGTTCGAGCACGCAACCGGCGGCGAGCAGTCCGCGGCTCTGATTCAGTGCGTGATTCCCGTGATCCACGTAGAAAGCCGGGTCCGCGAGGGTCGTCCCGTGGGTCGTCAGCGCCACACGGATGCGGTCAGAACTCGGTCGCACGACGGCGGCACAGGCAAGGACGACCGTCCTCCACGCGGTCGAGTGGTCGTTCCACGCGAATTCGGACCGCCCAGCTCCGCGTGGGTTGTCGCGTACCCAGTCCCGGATCAGGAACAGGCCGCGGTCGCGGAACTCGGTGTCTCCGGTCTGGCGCCAAGCTTCGAAGAGGTCCCACGTGAACCGGAGACTGTGGTACTGGAACTCCCAGTTGCGGTCGTTGAACGGGTCCTCGGACCACGTCGGGTCCTTCGGGATCCGGGCCACCTTGTGCCGCGACAACACGAGACGCCCGGCCATGAGTTCCTGCGCGCGACCGAGGGAGTCCCCCGATGCCATGCAGTCGGGCCCCAATTTGCCCCCGGGGTCACCGGATGGCACAGGCGTCGGTGCCGGTGGGCTTGGCGACAACGTGAGGAGAGCGGCGGGCGTCGACTCGGGCCGATCGGTCGGCATGAGCGGCGTGCGGGCCGGAGTCGCTGGGTTGGACGGCGCGCTCATTCCTTGGGCGGATTCGCTGGGGTCGGTCCCGGCGCTGTCGAACAGGATCTCGCCCGTGACGCCCACGCCGATCAACGCGATCAGTGTCAACCCCGCACTGAGCCACGTTGGACGCGATGTCCGGTGTGCCATCGGTCGCACAGCGGCGTGTGACCTCTCCGTTCGGTACCCCGACGAAGAGACGTCCCACGCCCTGCGCGATTACAAACCCGGGCCGGACTCTGCCCGCCGCGATGTTGGTCGGGAACGCGATTCCTACGCCTCCGCGCCGGCGCCCATCGCTACCGTGCCGTCGGAGAGGACGGGCGAGAGGAGACCGAAGACGTTGCCGTCAGGATCGAGCAGGTAGCCACCGCGGCCGATGCCCGGCCAGTCGGTCGCCGGCAGCGCCACGGTCCCGCCGAGCTCGACGCCGCGGCGCATCAGCCCATCGACGTCATCGACGCCGACGACGATGTTGCAGCCGTTGACCGGCGCACCGACGTCCGGACGTGGGCCTTGGCGCTGAGTCAAACCGCCGTTGATGCCGAGGCCCGCCTGGCCCGCGACGTTCCCGATCGCTCCCTCCCCGGTATCGATGGCCCAGTACGGCTGCTCACCGCCGCCGTAATCCTGGAACGTCCAGCCGAGGAGGCCCGAGTAGAAGTCGATGAGCTTCTGCGGCTCCGAAGCATGGATCTCGAAGTGGACGACGAGATTGGCCATGGTGGCCTCCCTGTAGCGCTCGGTCTGATGGCGACCAGTATGGCGTGCCGGGTGCTACTGGCCGGTGGCGAGCAGGGTCTGGGCTCGACGTGCGATCGCCAACAGCATTCCCGACTCGAAGGCTCCCACGACATTGCCCTCCATGAAGCGGTCGCCGCGGATGATCGCGGTGAGGAGCCGCCGTAGGTCCTCGGCATCGACCGCGGCGACGCGGGTCGGATCGGCGACGAGTGCCCGCCCTTCGGGCGTGCCCATCCAGGACATCCAGTCGAATGGCTGGACGAAGCCAGCGCCGCTGGCCTCCGCCATGAATCGAAGGGCGTCCGGGCTGTAGTCGTACCAGGGCATCTGCAGCACGCCGTCCTGGTCCGGCTCCGAGATCACCCAGTGGCCGAAGTCGAGATCTGGCGAAGCTAGTCTGGGGACCCATTCGGCCAGAACGCGAAGGCCTTCCTCAGTGATCGGGGTCGGCGTTGCCTCGTGTGCATCCAACGTGTTGTCCCTAGTCGAACTCCCAGCGCGTCGGCTTCGGGAGCTCGGACGGATCGAACTGCTCCATGCCGAACATCCCCGGGAGGCCGAAGGCCTTCGAGGGGACCATCCGGTAGATCGAGTAGGGCGGCGGGCCCGCCGTCGGGGCGTTGGGACCGTAGACCTGGTCACCGCGCGCCTCCAGCGGCCAGTTGTTGCCACGGAGCATCTCGGCGATCCGGCGGACGGCGGCCTCGTCGTCGATCGGCTCGGCGTGCCCCTCCACGACGACGTCCAGGGAAGGGAGCGTCATGCTCCCGGTGGCGATCACGCATCGTCCGTCGGCCGCGAGGTTGCGGCCCTTGCGAGTCCCCTCCCCCACGACGAAGTGGAACGCGCCGTCGATCCAGAAGGCGATGATCGGCATCAGATGCGGGTGGCCATCCGGGCGCACGGTGGCGAGCCAGCTTGTCCGTCCCGGCTCGGGGTTCGCGAGGCGCTCATGCGCGAGCGTCCACGGGGTCGTTTCGGCTTGGTCATCGAGCATCGCCTCTTCGTGCAAGGGTGTGCGTGCCGTCGTCATGGAGGTCCTCCCGGCCCCACGCGGGCCTGGTAACTCGGATGCGCCTACCCTAGCCGCGCTTCGCGAGCGATGCGAGCCAGGCGTCGCGGTCGAGCGGGCTCGGTCGTGACCGTGGCCTGGTCGGCGGGTCCTCGCCGATCGGCTGGTAGCCGCCGAAGCGCTGTTCCAGGATCCCCTCCCCCATCGACAGGCCGGGCAGCTGATGCTGGAGCGACCGCACGCGCGCGACCGGCAGCGCGGCCGAGGCGCGCGTCAGGCCGTTCGCGGAGAACTGCCCGGTCACGCGGCCGCCGAGTCGGCCGAGGGCCGCGAGCACGCTTTGGGCCGTCGACGTCGGGACCTCGAGCGAAAGCTCGGCCAGTGGCTCGCAGACCCATGTCCCGGCGCGCTCGAGGGCCGTGGCCAGGACGAGCTCGGTCAGGCGTCGGAAGTCCGCGGCCGTGGTGACGGGAGACGCGTATCCACAGTCGGTCACGGTCACGCGACAGTCGGTGACCTGCCAGCCGGCCAGGCCCTCACCCAGAGCCTCGTGGACGTACGCCGTCAGCTGCGTCGTGAAGGCGTCGGGGGTCTTGAACAGGTAGAGCGGCACGAGCCTCGGCTCGATGTCGGTGCGGACGTCGATGCCCGATCCGACCGCGGCCGGCTCGATGCGCAGCCCAAGCGTGGCCTTGAACGGGTTCGTGCTGTCCGGCGAGCTTCGGCCAGTGATGTTCGTCTTGGTCTTCGCGCGGATGACCTCCTCGGCCTCGCCGATGCGTGCCGGGCGCTCGATGCATACCGTGGTCGTCTCGCGGAAGTCGGCGGCGATGCCGTAGTCGCGCTCCAGCGTCGCCTGGATGACCTCCTTCTGGACCTCGCCGTACAGCGACACGGCGATCTCGTGGCGGAGGTCGTCCTGGCGAACGTCGATGAGCGGATCCTGCTCGGCGAGCTGGTTGAGCGCCGCTCGGAGCGACCCCTGCTCCTCCGTCCGGAGCGCGAAGACGACGGCCTCGAGCGCCGGACGCGGGAAGCGGGCCGTGACGTCGTGGCCCGGCGATGGCTCGCCGACCGCGTCGCCGACCCGGACGGCGCCCAGGCCGCGGACCGTGGCCATCTCACCGGCCGCCAAGACGTCGCGACGCGGCGCACCCGCGGGCGCGAAGACGCGGATCGAGGTCGGCTTGGCCTCCTGGCCACCGCCGACCCGCACACGCTGGCGCGTCTTGAGCGTGCCAGCGAACAGGCGGACGAACGCCACCCGCTCCCCGGCGGCGGTCCGCTCGATCTTGAAGACCCGGCCGGACGGTTCCGCGTCCGGGTCTCCGGTTGCCCCGGCGAGGAGCTCGTCGATGCCGGTCAGCAGCGCATCGATGCCGATGCCTCGCACCGCTGCGCCGAAGTACACGGGGTGGACCACGCCGGCCCGGGTCTGGGCGCCGAGTTCCTCGCGCAGTCGCTCGTAGGCGAGCGGAGCCGCGTCGCCGACGTACGCCTGCAGGATCGCGTCGTCGTGCTCCGCGAGGGCCTCGACCAGCGTCGTGCGATGGACGTCATCGACCGCGGCGAACGGCACGAACGCCGCGGCGGGACTGCCTGCGTCGCGGACGATGCCCATGGGCAGGACGCCCGGTGCCAGCCGGCGCGCCATCGCCGCGACGACCCGATCCGGGTCTGCCCCGGCCCGGTCGATCTTGTTGACGAAGATCAGCGTGGGGACGTGGAGGCGCTGGAGGGCCCGGAACAAGAGTGGGGTCTGCGGCTGGACGCCCTCGACTGCCGAGACGACGAGGATCGCACCATCGAGCACGCCCAGGACGCGCTCGACCTCGGCGATGAAGTCCGGGTGGCCTGGCGTATCGACCAGGTTGACCGCGAGGTCGCCCACGAGGAACGAGGCGACCGCGGAGCGGATCGTGATGCCGCGTTCGCGCTCGAGCTCGAGCGAGTCGGTCTGGGTGGTGCCGGCGTCGACGCTGCCGACGTGGTCGATGGCGCCGGCGGTGTAGAGGAGTCGCTCGCTGAGGGTGGTCTTACCGGCGTCGACGTGAGCGAGGATTCCGAGATTGAGCGTGCGCATGGGACCTCATGTCGTGCAAGGAGGTGGTGACCTTCTGGCTGGACATGGGTGCTCCCATTTCGCTCCTTTCTCATCGAATCAAGGCGACTGTGCCCCAAGACTTTCGCATGCGCGGTCAAGTCGGTCCACGTCGGGCCGCGGCCGGGGTTGCCCAAGGTGGAGCGGAACCCGTTGACGCTGCCTGGAGCACCGGCCCATGCTTGGGCCATGGATGAGCGGGGCTGCTTCGTCTTCGGTATCCCGCTCATGGCGGCCGCCGTCGCACTCGTCGTCGCTCTGGTTCTGGCGTTGCTGTGAAGCGATTGAGAGCTCCCGCCGGCCCGAACTGACACGCCAGGAGGCTACGTCCCGATGGTCCCGCCCCACCGGCCGTGACTACTTCTGTTTCGCGCGCTTCGCCTTCTGCTGCTTGGGCGTCGGTGGCTTCGCGGCCGCGTCGGTGACCTGCCGGAAGACTTTGGCCATGCCCGGACGCATCAACGCCTTCTGCTCCGCTGCCATGTCGCGGTCGCGACGGCGAGCCCGGGCCGCTTCGCTGGCGGGCAGGTCGTCCTCGGTCATGCAGACATTGTCGGCCATCGTCGTCGTCCCGAGGCGTCGCTACACTTGTCGGCGGCCCCCGAGCACAACGCCCGTGCTGGATGGAGACTCGAATGGACCTCGGCGCATTCTCGGTCAGTCTCGCCGTGCAGGACCTCGAGGCGTCGATGCGTTTCTACGAGAAGCTCGGCTTCGTCGAGTTCGGCGGCGACGCGAGCCAGAACTGGTTGATCCTCAAGAACGGCGACAAGGTCATCGGGCTGTTTCAGGGCATGTTCGAGAAGAACACGCTGACGTTCAATCCCGGTTGGGACGGCGACGCCAACACGCTCGGATCGTTTACCGACATCCGCGACCTCCAGCGACAGCTGAAGGCGCAAGGCATGGAGTTCGTCGCCGAAGTCGATGAGGCTGGCTCCGGGCCCGGGAGCTTCATCATCGTCGATCCGGACGGCAACCCGATCTACGTCGACCAACACGTCTGACCGCGATCACGCATCCCTCCGATCGAGCGTGATCTTGGCGATCGCCAAAGGGATGACGGCGTAGGCCAGCATCACCGCAAGCGCCCCCGCCGGTGACAGCACAGCGCCGAAGACGCTATTGGCATTGCCGGTTCCCGCGAGCTGTCCGGCCAGGGCCCCGGGTACCAGCGATCGGAGCCACTCGCTGACGGGTGCCGGCGCGAAGCGTGCGACCAGCGGAACGATGTACCAGAGCATCGTGAGCGAGACGGCACTGGCGAGGGCCGACCTGGTGATGGCGCCGAGCGCGAGCCCGATCAGGGCGAACGTGGTCGTCGAGAGTCCCATCGCGATGACAAGGACCGCGGTGCGGGCGTCCGGGGGCGTCTGACCCGTGATCACACGATCCCCGACGATCGCGGCGCTCGATAGGACGGTGACGGTGAGGGCGAGCTCGGCCGTGACGAAGGTGACGGCGCCGACGACCAGGGCTTTGGCCCCCAGGACGCGGGCCCGTTGCGGCACGGCGACGAACGTCGTCCGGATCATGCCGTTCGCATATTCGGAGGCGATCGCAAGGGTGCCGAAGACCGCCATGCACAGCGCGAGGATCCAGCCCAAGAGGTCCGGCAACGCCCCGAGCGAGGACCTCGCCTGCCCTTCGGGTGGGAGCGCGTCCCAGACGGACACGAAATACCAGGCCAGAAGAGCCATGAGGCCCGTGAGCACCACGACGACGCCGACGATGATCTTGGTCGACCGGGCGGTCCGGATCTTCAGCCACTCGGCGGCGACGACATCAAGCATCACTATTCCTCGTTGATCCGGCGTGGTAGTCGGTGTCGTCGGCCGTGAGATCGAGATACGCCTCCTCGAGGGACGCTCGGCGCTGGATCAGCTCGATGAGCGGGATGCCGGCTTCCAAGGCGACGCGGCCGACCCCGGCTGAGTCGATCCCGGTGACCAGCAGACGCTCGGCGCCATCGATCTCGACGCTCGCCCCGACCCCCTGGAGGGCTGCGCAGAGCTCGATCGCCCGAGTCGTTCGCACCTCGACGCCACCATGGAATCGGGTCGCCAGCTCGGCGACGGTGGTATCCGCGATCAGGTGGCCACGCCCGACGATGATGAGCCGATCCGCCGTGATCGCCATCTCACTCATCAGGTGGCTCGAGACGAAGACCGTTCGGCCTTCTCCGGCGAGCGATCGGAAGAGCTCGCGGATCCACCTGACGCCGGCCGGATCGAGGCCGTTGACAGGCTCGTCGAACAGGAGGATCCCCGGGTCGCCAAGCAACGCAGCCGCGATCCCGAGCCGCTGGCGCATGCCCAGGGAGAACGTTCTGATGGGCTTCCGGGCGACGCCATCCAGCCCGACCTGCTCGAGCCGGGACCAGACTCGCGTGTCGGCGATGCGGTGACTTCGGGCCAGCCACCGAAGATGGTCGAGGGCCGAGCGTGTACCGTCGACGGCGTTCGCGTCGAGGAGCGCGCCGACCTCACGCAGCGGGTGGCGGAGGGCGCCATAACGCTGTCCGGCGATAAGGACTTCGCCCGAAGTCGGCGCGGCTAGCCCGAGTGCGACTCGCATCGTGGTCGTCTTCCCGGCTCCGTTCGGCCCGAGGAACCCGGTCACCTGACCGGGTCTGACGGTGAACGACAAGTCGTCGACCGCGGTCGCCACGCCATACCGCTTGGTCAGGCTTCGGATCTCGATCATGTACCTATCGTGCCCGCTCGACCGCCGCCTCGCCTACCGCTCGGTCACAGATCCACCGAGAGCGTCATCGTCCAGCCCTTCCGGGCCGCTCTGGCGCGTCGAGCCGGCGGGTGGCGGTTACGCCTCGACCCAGTCGAAGGTCCGGGTGACGGCCTTCTTCCAGGATCGATACTCGCTCTCGCGAATCTCGTCATCGAGTCGCCGGCGTCCACTCCTTGTCCTTCGCCCAATTCGCTCGGAGATCGTCGACCTCCGACCAGAACCCGACCGCCAGGCCGGCCGCGTAGGCGGCCCCGAGGGCCGTCGTCTCGGCGACCTTCGGCCGGATGACCGGGACGCCGAGGACGTCCGCCTGGAACTGCATGAGCAGCTCGTTGAAGACCATCCCGCCGTCGACCTTGAGCGCGCTGTCAGCTCGACGCCGGAGTCGGCCTTCATCGCATCGAGCACCTCGCGGGTCTGCCAGGCGGTCGCCTCGAGCGCCGCTCGGGCGATGTGGCCCTTGTTGACGTAGCGAGTCAGGCCGGCGATGACGCCGCGAGCCTCGCTCCGCCAGTACGGGGCGAAGAGCCCCGAGAAGGCCGGGACGAAGTACACGCCACCGTTGTCCTCGACCGTTCGCGGCGAGCGCCTCGACCTCGGCGGATGAGTGTGATCATCCCGAGGTTGTCGCGAAGCCACTGGACGAGGGCGCCGGCGATCGCGATCGAGCCTTCGAGGGCGTAGACCGCGGGTTGGCTGCCGATCTTGTAGGCGACGGTCGTGAGCAGCCCATGCTTCGAGGCGACGACCTTGGTGCCCGTGTTCATGAGCATGAAGCAGCCGGTGCCGTAGGTGTTCTTCGCTTCGCCGGGCGAGAAGCACGTCTGACCGAAGAGGGCGGCCTGCTGGTCGCCGAGGTCGCCGGCGATCGGGATGCCCTCGAGGGCACCGACGCCCGTGCCGTAGACCTCGCACGAGGACCGGATCTGCGGCAGCATCGACGCGCGGGATCCCCATCAGGCGAGAGGATCTCGTCGTCCCAGTCGAGGGTCTCGAGGTTCATCAGCATCGTCCGGCTGGCGTTCGTGACGTCGGTCACGTGGACGCCGCCGTTGACGCCGCCGGTCAGGTTCCAGATGCACCAGGTGTCGATGGTGCCGAAGAGGAGGTCACCGGCCTCGGCCATCGCCCGGGCGCCGTCGACGTTGTCGAGGATCCACTTGACCTTGGGACCGGAGAAGTACGTCGCCAGCGGCAGACCGACCTTGGGCCGGAGCCGGTCCTGGCCGCCGTCCCGAGCGAGCTCGTTGACGATCGTCGTCGGTCCGGGTGTCCTGCCAGACGATGGCGTTGTACACCGGCCTTGCCGGTCGTGCGGTCCCAGACGACGGTCGTCTCGCGCTGGTTCGTGATGCCGACCGCGGCGAGATCCGACGCCTTGATCGCGGCCTTGTCGAGCGCTCCGCGTGATGACTTCCTGACTGCGCGTCCCAGATCTCGGCCGGATCGTGCTCGACCCAACCCGGTCGTGGGTAGATCTGCTCGTGCTCCTTCTGGTCGATGCCGACGACCTGACCGCTGTGGTCGAAGATCATGAAGCGGGTGCTGGTGGTCCCCTGGTCGAGCGCCCCCACGTACGGCGCGGACCGGTTGATGGCATCCATGCGCCAATCCTGCCGCAGGAGCGCCGGCGCCGCTGCGTGCTGGTATGGCCGCGCCACGCTCGCAGCGGGAACAGGTCGCCGTGCGTGGGGGCCGACGTACAGTTAGCCCATGAACCGGCCGATCGATACGTCTATCGACGCGAACGAGCGGCAGCTGGAAGCGCTCCGAGCCATGACGCCGGCGGCTCGACTGCGACTGGCCGATGCGATGAGCACGGATGTCCGCCTGCTGGCGCGATCCGGGATCCGCGCCCGCCATCCGGAGTACCTACCCCACGAGGTCGACGACGCGCTCGCGGAGATCATCGTCGGCTCACCGCCTCGTCCTGCGGTTCGCTCTCGGCCGCGGGTCGGCGCCCGGTGACATTCGGCGAGCTGCTGGCGACCGTCGTCGGGCGGCTCGATCTCGCCCGGATCCCGTACATGGTCACGGGATCCCTCGCGAGTTCGTATCACGGCGAACCCAGGGCGACACGCGACGTCGACATCGTGATCGATCCCGATGCAGCGTCTCTCACGCGGCTCGTGGATAGCCTCGTCGCAGCCGGCTTCTACGTGGATCTCGATGCCGCTCGCCAGTCACTCGTCGACCGAACCCAGTTCAACGCCATCGGCCCAGAGGCTACGAAGATCGACTTCATCATCCGGAGGGATCGACCATTCTCGATCGAAGAGTTCGCCCGCCGACAACCTGCGGACCTGCTCGGGACGCCTGGGTTCGTGGCGACGGCCGAGGATCTCGTGATCGTGAAGCTGGAGTGGGCGGCAGCCTCGGGATCGGACCGACAGCTGCGCGATGTCGCCGGGATCCTGGCCATCGCGGAGACACTCGATGTTGCGTACATCGAGCGTTGGGCGGCTGCGCTAGGCGTTGCGGAGACGTGGCACATGGCCCTCGCCGACGCCCGGAAGCGCTGAGCAGCGCGCTCCGTTGCCCTGCCGACGCTGCCGCGGGGCCGGAGCTTGACATGCGGGACGTAGGCTGGAGACATGACGTCTGAAGACCTGCCGACCGGGCCGGATCCGGAGGCGATCACCCGCACGATCATGGAGCTGTACCCCGACACGGACATGGTCGAGATCCCGGGCGCCGCGTTCTTCTCGCTCGACCCGGAGAAACACTTCCCGAACTTCGCGACGATCGTCACGAACGACGACCACGACCAGGCCTCGAACCTGTCGCGGGCCGGCGTGTTCCGCCTGAACCTTGGCGTCGAGCGGGCGACGTTCGAGCGGCTGGTCGGCTCGATGGCCGATCCGGACTACGCGGCTTTCGACCGGATCCTCCCCCACCCCGTCTACGCGAAGCAGCTCTGGATCTCGATCCTCAATCCGAGCGACGCGACGTTCCGCGACGTCGTCCTGCCGCTCCTCGCCGAGGCCCACGATCGGTTGGCCGCCCAGCGGGCGCGGCACGCCAGGTGAGCTGTGGCCTCGCCGGGAGGCGGTAGCGGCATCCGTCGCCCACATACGCGCGTATCGTGTCCTGATGGCGATCAACGCGTGGCGGGCTCGAGCGTCGGTCGCGACCGGGCTGATCGTCGCCCTGCTCGCGGCCGCAGGCTGTGCCCCGGCGCCGGCTCCGTCGCCCTCAACGGTGCAGCGGACCCTGGCCCCGCTGCTCCCCTCCCCGACTAGGAGTGCGCCCGCCACGACGGCGGCGCCGACTGCGGCGTCGACGCCGGGACCCGTCGGTCGCCTGGCCTCCGCGGGCACGGTCGCCCTCCTGAGCCGGGACAGCTCGTCGATCTCGCTCGTCGATGCCTCCGGCGCCACGATGGTCGTCTCAGAGGCAGGCATCGGGGCGTATGGCTTCCCGGCCTGGTCGCCGGACGGGACGCACATCGCCGTCACGCGGGCCGACGCCACCGGCCGCGCGGTCGTCGTCATCGAGCCGGCGCTCGGGGCGGAGGCGCCGGCGGCTCACATCGACATCTTCCAGAGCACCACCAGCCAGCCGTTCTACCTGTCGTGGCGGCCGGACTCGCAGGCGGTCTCGTTCCTCGCGTCGGAGCCGAACGGGCTGGCGCTGCGGATCGCGCCCATCGACGCGAGCGCCCCGCTCGATGGATCGGGGCCCCACGCCATCCTGCGCGACGGCAACCCGTTCTACTTCGACTGGGTCGGCTCCGACCGGCTGCTGGCCCACATCGGGACCGGCCCTGAGGCATTCCTCGGTGAGTTCGGGCTCGACGGCGAAGGGTCCGGCGGCACATTGGGCGCGCCGGGCGACTTCCGGTCGCCGGTGATCAGCAGGGACGGCGAGTACGTGGGCATCGTGCGGGCAGGTCCCACAGCCTACCGACGGGTCAGTCGGCCCTGCCGCGATCGTGCTTGCGGAGCGCGCCGGTGACGAGGTCGGTTCGATGCCGGTGTTCGGGCCCGCCGCCATGGCGTTCGATCCCACCGGCTCCCGGCTCGCCGCGATCGGCGCCTCCGAGGCGTTCGACGGCGAGCGCGCGATCCCGGTCGGACCCGTTCGTGTGCTCGAAGCCGGGGCCGATGGCCCTCGGACGCTGCTCCGTGGCTCGGTCGTGGGCTTCTGGTGGTCGCCGGATGGCGCCACGCTCGCTGCGATCCGACTCGGGACGGTCGACGGAGCCCCGGAGGTGCGCCTCGTGTTCGTCGACGTAGCCAGCGGCGACATCCGCGCCGAGCCGCTCGTCGGGTTGTCGTCGGTCTTCATCGACCAGGTGCTGGCCTATTTCGACCAGTACGCGCTCAGCCATCGCCTGTGGGCGCCGGATAGTTCGTCGTTCCTCCTCCCGGTCGTCGAAGACGGTGCCGCCCGCGTCCTGGCGGTGACGCCCGACGGCCAGGTCCTCGCTGGTCTCGATGGCGCGATGGCCTTCTGGAGCCCGTAGCGGACTCTCCTCCCCTTTAGACTGGGCGCGTGACGACGCGGCGCGTGGCCTGGCGGCGGACCGACGAAGTCCTCGCTGACGAGCATTGCACCCTCGCGGTTCGGGACAGCGGTCTGTCGCTCATCGGGACCGTGCTCGGATCGGAGGCCGGCTTCCCGGTCCGCGTCGAATACCGGGTCCTCGCCGACGGGGCGGGGCTCACCACGGCGGTCCACGTCCGGGACCTGCGCGGATTCGACCAGCGGGCGCTCACCGTCGAGCGCTCCGCCAAGGGCGTCTGGACCGTGAACGGCGCGCCGGCGAAGGCCCTCAAGGGCTGCACCGACATCGACCTCGGCTGCAGCCCGTCGACCAACACCCTGCCCATACGCCGGCTGCGGCTGGCGGTTGGCGCCTCTTCCACGATCCAGGCGGCGCTCGTGACGTTCCCCGAGCTCGAGGTCCTCAAGAAGGCGCAGACGTACACGAGGCTCGACGAATCCACGTACCGGTTCGCCAGCGGCGACTTCGCGGCGGAACTCACGGTCGACGACGACGGCCTCGTGGCCGCATACGCCGAATGGCGGCGAACCGGGTTCGCGTTCGGGCCGGAGGGCTCCGAGTCCCTCGATAGCCACCGATGACGTACTCGATCGTCGCAAGGGACCCCGTGACTGGTGAGCTCGGTGTCGCGGTCCAGACGCGCTGGCCGTTCGTCGGCGAGACCGTGCCGTGGGCCGAGCCGGGAGTCGGCGCCGTCGCGACGCAGTCGTTCTCGGACAAGCGGTATGGCGCTCTCGGGCTCGAGCGGATGCGAGCGGGGCTGGCCGCGCCGGATGCGCTCGCCGTCCTGCTGGCCGACGACGACGATCGCGAGGTTCGCCAGGTCGGGATGGTCGATGCGAGCGGTCAGGTCGGCTTCGTTCACGGGCGCGCGGTGCGTGCTCGCGGCCGGGCACGTGACGTTCCACGACGTGGCCATCCAGGCCAACATGATGGAACGAGCGACGATCTGGCCCGCGATGGCGGACGCGTTCCGGTCGGGGTCGGGCGACCTGGCGGATCGGCTGGTCGCGGCACTCCGGGCTGCGGAGGCGGAGGGTGGCGACGTGCGTGGCCGGCAATCGGCCGCGCTCCTGATCGTTCCGCGTGAGGGACCCGCCTGGGCGACCCGCTTCGACCTGCGGGTCGACGACGATCGGGCGCCGCTGGACGAACTCGAGCGGTTGCTCCGGCTGGCGCGGGCGTACGAGGCATTTGATCGGTCGGAGCGTCCGATGCTCGTCGGCGACTTCGCCGCCGCAGCCGCGGCGATGGACGAGGCGCACGATCTGGCTCCCGACGACGACCAGATCACGCTCTGGACGGCGCTGGCGGTCGGGGCCGCTGGCGACGTGGAGCGGGCGCGGCACCTGTTCGCGGAGGCGCAGGCTGCTGAACCGCGCAGCGCCGACCACCTTCGGCGCTTCCTCGCCGCCGGGCACCTGCCGCGGACCGCCGCTCCGGTGATCGACCTCTTGGACGACCACGTCGACCACGGGTGACGCGCGCGAGACGACGGTAACCTCAGCGACCGGCTGCGTCGCCGAGGATCCCGGCGGCGACCCGACGGACGCGCTCCGGGTCGGCGATCGCGTCGATCGCGACGATCCTGCCGTCGACCACGGTGAAGCCCATCACGGCGATCGGGCGGTCGCGGACGGTGATGACCGCTCCGGCGACGCCGTTCACGAGCGCGGGCCGGACGAGCGCGCCCGGGAAGCCACGTGCCTGGCGGGCGACGGCGGCCGCGCCACGGGTCACGACGGACGCCGCTCGCTTCTTCGCACCGAAGTCGGAGCGCAGGACGACGTCGGGATGGAGGATCGTGACCAGGGCGTCGAAGTCGCCTTCGCGAGCCGCCCGGAAGAAGGCGTCCACCACCTCGCGCTGACGAGCGAGATCCGGGTCGGGGACGGGGATCTCGGCTGCCCGGACGCGTCGCCGCGCCCGGCTGGCCAGCTGTCGCGTCGCGACCGTTGATCGGCCGACGACCGTGGCGATCTCGTCGAACGGCACCTCGAACAGGTCGTGGAGGACGAACGCCAACCGTTCTGCCGGTGACAGGCTGTCGAGCACGACGAGCAGGGCCAGCCCGACTTGGTCGGCCAGCAGCGCCTCATCTTCCGGTTGGAGTGGTCCGTCGGCCGTGATCACGGGGTCGGGCAGCTCGACGCCGAACGGCTCCTCGCGACGTCGTTTGCGCGTCCGCAGCATGTTCAGGCAGACCCGGGCGACGATCGTCGTCAGCCACCCGCCGACGTTGTCGACTCCGCTCGTTCCCGCCCGACTGGCACGCAGCCAGGCGTCCTGCACGGCGTCGTCGGCCTCGGTGAGCGAGCCGAGCATCCGGTAGGCCACGGCCCGTAGGCGGGGTCGGAGGCGCTCGAACTGGTCTGCGAGCGCTTCGTTCTCGTTCGTCGGTCACGTCCTCCTGGTGGGCGGTGTCACCCAGGTGAACCCATGAACACCACGAACGTGACAAGGAGAACGACCATGCAAGCAGAGTCCACGAGCGCCGCGCCTCCCATCCTGGTCACCGGCGGCACAGGCACGCTGGGGCGGCTCGTCGTCGCCCGGCTGCGCGAGGCGGGCCGCGACGTCCGCGTCCTGAGTCGGACGCGATCACGAGGCTCAGGGTATCGAGTTCGTGACCGGCCACCTCGAGACGGGCGACGGCATCGCTTCGGCCGTGCGCGGCGTCGAGGTCGTCGTCCATTGCGCTGGCAGCGCCAAAGGCGACGAAGTCAAGGCCCGGCACCTGATCGAGGCAGCGTCGCAGGCCGGAGTCCGGCACCTCGTCTACATCTCGGTCGTCGGCGCCGACCGGATCCCGATGGCGAGTGCCATCGACCGCGGGATGTTCGGCTACTTCGGATCGAAGCGGGCGGCCGAGGGGGCGATCGAAGGGTCCGGCATCCCATGGACGACCCTGCGCGCGACCCAGTTCTTCGACCTGTCGCTCACGACAGCGGAGGCGATGGCGAAGCTGCCGCTCATCCCCATTCCGGCGGGGTTCCGGTTCCAGCCGGTCGATGCCGGAGAGGTGGCCGACCGGCTGGTCGAACTCGCCCTCGGCACGCCCGCCGGACTCGTGCCCGCGATCGGCGGCCCGCGGGTCTACGACTGGGCCGACCTCGTGCGCGGGTACCTGCGGGCGGCCGGCAAGCGTCGGTTCATCGTCCGCGTCCCGACGCCGGGCAAGGCGGCAGCGGCGATCCGGGAGGGCGCGAACCTGGCCCCGGAACGCGCCGTCGGCCGACGGACCTGGGAGGAGTTCCTGGCCGAGCGGGTGGGTCCGGAGAGCGATGGCGCAGCGGGGCCCATCGCCATCGGCTGAGCCGCGAAAAGCCGATGCATGGGGGTCAGTTCTCGAATGCGAGCGCGAAGTCTTCGGAGGGTCCGGAATGACCCGCGGACTCCTCGGCGGTGTGCGTTCGGGCGAAAGCCAGGTGGGCCGCCTCGTGACGCACGGTGGCCCGAAGCTCCGCCAGCGTCGTCCAGTTCGCGAAGATCCAGATCGCCGTCGGATGATCAGGCGTGAACGCCCCTTTGAAGCCGTACCGCAGCCCGAACTTCGGCGGGGGTATCACCGTGTCGACGAAGGTGACCTGGGCCTCTGGGACGTCAAGTTCCCGACACGCCTCGCGCAACGCGGTCAATGCCGCCTCGACGTACGCGGGGTCCGGATCGGCCAGCCTCACCCGATCGGACTGGACGTGCACGCCCAGCCGTTCGAAGTGCGCGAACTGTGGAAACGCATCCCGGCCGATCAGGAAGGTCCCGTCCGCGGAATCGATCGGGAGAGTTGCGACCGAGACGCGCGGTTCCATGCTCGTAGTGTCGCTCGGGCCGACGTCCCGGTTCAGTCCGACGGGCTCTGCGGTCCTACGCCCGGCCCGGGAAGAAGTCCGCGTCCTGGGCGTACGCGAGTTTCTCGAGCCAGGCCGGATCCGCCCAGCGGCGTGCCTCCTCGTCGGGCGATACGTCCTCGACGTGGGTCGTGATCCACCACAGGTTCCCGAGCGGGTCGCGCACCCGCGAGGTGCGATCGCCCCACAGCATGTCGGTCGGCTCGGTCACCGACGTGCCGCCGGCGGCGAGCGCCCGAGTGTACGTGGCGTCGCAATCCTCGACATAGAGGCGCAGGAAGGCGGGCGTCGGCGGCCAGTCGGGCTTCGAGTCGAACATCATCACGACGGAGTCGCCGATACGGACCTCGGCGTGCCCGATCGCGCCGTCTTCGCCGACCCGCCCGAGCTCCACGGCTCCGAACGCGCGTTTCGTGAAGTCGATCAGCTCCGCCGCGCCCTTGGCGATCACAAACGGGGTGACGGTGCCGTAGCCGGGGGGAATGTGGCGGATGTTGGGCTGTTCCTGCATTGGGCCGTCCTTCCCGCTGTTAGCCCTCATCGTAACGATCCGGAAGAACGTCGAGGCCCCGCCAGTTCGGCGGGGCCTCGGATCATCGATCGGGTCGGGCCGGTCAGCCGGCGAAGGCCGCCGCCCAGTCGGCCGCTTCGGCGGCGTCGTAGTCGAGCGTGTAGCCGCACGCGTTGATGGTCGACTCGGCCGCGCTGACGAGGTAGCGGCCACCGACCTCGAAGTCGGGCATCGGGCCGACGAGCGCGATGTCGATGTCCGGGGCGGTCAGCGTGATGCTGCCGTCGGCGCCCTTCCAGCCCTCGTTGACGTCGAACGTGACCTGGTCGCCGTCGATGGCGGTGACGGTGCCGTCGAAGACGACGTCGAAGGTCGGCAGGTTGGCCGGGTCGTAGACGAGGCACGAGGCCATGCCGCCACCGGCGGCCGGGTTCTCGGACGGGGTGGGGTTGGCGGCGACCGGGTCGGCGGGTGCCTGGGCGCCGAGGTTGGACCCGAAGGCGATCGCGAGCGCGAGTGCGCCGGCGACGGCGAGGCCACCGACCACGGCGAGCGGGCCGCGGGAGGGCCGGACGGTGGGATCGAACGACTTGTCGGACATGATGTGCTCCTGGATCCTCGCCGACACGCGGGCGAGACTCGCGTCGGGCACGTCGTCCGCATGGACCGGGTCGGCAGCGCGGAGCCGGTCGATCGGATCGGATCCGTTCGGCATGCTCACTCGCCTGCTCCTTTCCATGCGGCACCGTGTGTGCCCTTCACATCAGCCGATGTCCGGCTCGGATCCAGATATTTCAGGTCGTCGTCGGGATCTTCTGTCCTGGCGAGTGCGTCGGCGAAGCGCGCACGGGCTCGATGGAGGCGGATCGCGACGGCATTCGGGGTGATCCCGAGGACCTGCGCGATCGCCTGATTGCCGAGCTCCTCCCAGGCGACGAGGCGCAGGACCTCCTGGTCGGCCGGCGACAGGGAGGCGAGGGCGGCGAACGCTGGTCCGTCGAGATCCTCGCCGGCGCGCATCGGGGTCGCGACGTCCTCGACGCGGAGCAGCGCCGCCAGTCGCTCGCGGCGCCCAAGGCCACGGCGATGGTTGGCCAGCACACGCCGCGCGACGGCGTAGAGCCACGGGAGCGGTTCCGCGGCCGGGATGGTGTCGAACTTCCGCCAGGCGATCGTGAAGGTCTCGGCGGCGACATCCTCGGCATCGGCGAGCGACCGGGTGCGCCGCATCGCATAGGCGAGGACGTGTCGCTGGTACTCGGTGAAGAGCGCGTCGAAACGGGCGAGCCGGGAGGCCGGCGTGCTGGCGGTGGTCACCGTCCCCGGACGACGGTTCGGGTCACGAGGTTCCCGGCGAAGACCAAGCGTCGCTTCGGTTTAGCCCGCTTACTGTGGTTCGGGATCGCGCGCCAGGCGTCGGGTAGCGATCTGGTCGGCCATCGCACGGCTCCGGGGTTGGCCGGTCAGGGCCGCGAGGAAAGGCTCTCGCTCGATGGCGAGCAACTCGGTGCGTTCGATCGCCCGGACGGTCGCTGTCCGCGGCATGTCGTGGAGCAGCGCGATCTCGCCGAAGGTCGCTCCGGGTTCGAGTCGACGCATCACGCCGCCTTCGATCTCGACGTCTGCCCGCCCGCTGACCATGATGTAGAAGCGATCGCCGATCTCCCCCTTCTCGATGATCGTGTGACCGGGTTCCGCGACGACCGGGACAGCGTCACCGGCGAGCCGCTCCAGCACCGGCGCCGCGAGTGGCCGGAACATCGGGACGGCCCGGATGATCCGCAGTTCTCGCAGCATCCCGGCTTCAGCGCGATCGGCACGAACGAACACCGGGGCCGCGAGCAGCGCGATGATCGGGAGGGCCAGGCCGGCAGTTGCGAGCGCTCCCGTCGGACCCAGCAGGTAGATCAGGACCGGTACCAGCAGACCGCCGGCCGCCTCTGCCCCGACCGTGACCGACTCCGCGACACCGAACACCCGGGTCATCACATCGTCCCCCGCCAGGCGTTGCGTGAGCGTGGTCGCGGCGACGTACGCGAACGACCAGCCGACTCCGGTTGCCACGAGGATCACGGCGACGGCGATCGGCGACTTGACCAGGGCAAGGGCCGCGACGGACAGTCCAAAGAAAGCGGTGGCGGCGATCAGCGGCCAACTCAGGCGCTCCCGTCCGACGAGCGTGACCGACAGGACCGACCCTGCGAGGGCTCCCAGCCCTGACGCGGCGGTCAGGTAGCCGGCGGCCGCGTCGTCGAGCCCGAGCAGGTCGATGGCGATGACGATGATGAATACGCCCAGGGCACCGAGCAGCGCGGACGCGGCAGCGATGACCGCGAACACGCTGGCCAACCGCCGATCACGAAGGATCGCGGCGGCACCTGCGGTCAACTCCCGGCTCATTGCTCGCGTCGCCGCGGCGAGCCCTTCGGGCACCCCGTCGCTCGAAGGGATCGGGATCGGGATCGGTGAGCTCGCGCGGGCGATGGGCAGAAGCGCCACGGCAGCGACGCCCAGCCCGATCGCGCTGGCGAGGTACACCGTCGAACTTCCGCCGACTCCCAGGAGCAAGCCGGCGAGAAGCGGCCCTGCGAGTGCTCCAGCACCTTCCGCGATCCCTGAGGCGACATTCGCGGCCGTCAGTTGGTCGGGTGTCTCGACCACCTCCGGCAGGAGCGACGAGAGCGCCGGACGACTGAGAACCACGGTGGCGCCGGCGACCATCGCGAATAGGTAGGCGATGAGCGGTGGCGCCGCCACGAGAGCGAGCGCGGTCGCCGCCATGACGGCGCTCTGGAGTGCGTACGACGCCAGCAGGACGCGAGCCCTTGGCCAGCGGTCGCCGATGATCGCGGCAGCCGGAGCCACGAGCACACTCGGCACCCCGATGACGAACCCGACGATCGCTGCCTCCGTCGCGCCGCCCTGGTCGAATGCGTAGACGACGATGGCCAGCCAGGTCGCCCATTCTCCGATGCTGAACAGCAGGAACCCACCCTGGATCCGCCGAAGGACAGGACTCCGGATCACGGTTCTGAGAACGGCCAGGGAGTAGCGCATTCAGTCGAACACCACGTAGGCGTCCCCGGCGCGCAACGTGACGGGCTCCAGGTGCACCCCCGACCCATCCACCGCGACATGGACCTGCTGGGCCCCGGGTGGGATCGGCGTGCCGCCCGGCCCGCAGCCAACGAACGCGAACCACTCCAGGTCGAGGATTCCGGCCGGCGCGAGGTATCGCATCACGGCGTCGGTGTTCCTTGGTGGAAGCGGAGCTGCCACCGACCGTCGCGCCGAATCCAGACTGACGAGCGATTCGCTTCTGCCGCCTGATAGGTGACGAGCGCCACGCCGTCCGCGAGCTCGACGACCTCGAATCGCTCGATGGGGACGGGCCGGGGGTCCTGCCCTTCCAGGAGGGCACGAATCGACGCACGGGTCCAGATCCGTCCGCTTCGGCCGAACTCGATGAAGTCGTCGGCGATGAGGCTCATGAGTCCGCCGTCGATGCCCCTCGGGTCCCGCGTAGCGAGCGCCGTCTCGAGACGAAGCAGGTCATCGAGCGGATCCGGATCGGCCACGCGGCCAGTCTACGGGCCGGTACTAGTCGAGCTGCGGCGCGCGCCACTCCCTGGATGCCTCGCGTTTGTGGCGCCGGCGATCACGGAGGAAGCTGGTCCGTGATGTCGCGGAAGTCGTAGATGTGGTCGTTGTTCGGCCACGTGTAGCTGCGGTCCGGCAAGAGGTCGATATCCAGACCGAATGCTTCCCGAAACAGCAACCTGAACGTGTTGACCGACGAGATGTCCGCAGGGACGACGGTCTCCAAGCCCGGCAGGAACATCGCGTTCAGGTTCGCGAAGCGGATCGCGAAGTACTGAGGGTCGTCCTCCACGCAATCGACGTTCCGACACGCGAGCGGTCCCTCGTCACCCTGCAGGATGATGATGGGATCTGCCGCGTCATCTCCCGCCGTGAGCGTCTGTACGAGCTGCTTGATCTGCCCGTTCAGGTACGCCAACTGCCCGGCATAGAGTTCGTCCTCGTCCGTGTCGTGTGACTCCTCCTCGGTGATGAACGAGCCATCTGCCCGGAAGACATACGGATCGTGCGGAAGGAGGATGTGCGCGAAGACGAACTTGGGTCCCGGCGCATGAGCCAGCCGAGTGAGCTGCCGGAACTGGAAGAGGGCGATCTCGCGGTGCTTGTCGGTGAAGGTCGGCTCGACCTCCACGGCTCCCCCGAGCCGCTCGAGCGCCGGGAGGATCGTCGTATCGCGAAGCACGGACTCGAACTCGCTCGCGATCCCGAAGGTGATGTTCTCGTCCGCGGCGGGATTGGACGCGGTCGGGCCGAACCATGAGCCCAGGTGCAGGTATCGATACCCCAGAGCCTGGAACTCCCGGCCGACCCGATGGTCGCGCAGCATGGCCTGGGCCGGGGTTCGGTCGCCGGAGTTTCGACCGACGGTCGCCGTGAGGCGATCCAGGTAGGTCATGTTGAGCGTGGCCGCCAGCGAGAAGTCGGTGGCCCGGTAGTTGGCGCGGCTGTCCTCCTGCACCTGGAACCCTCGGCCCTCCAGCCAGCCGAACAGATCGTTGTCGGTGATCCCGAACCGGGTCTCGATGGCGTCGGCCGACCCATACCGGTCGAAGATGAGGTAGTAGACATCACGAGTCGCCACGGGGCCACCCGCGCGCGCGAGCCCGGCTTCGACGGACGTCGCCGTTCGCGTCGCGCGAGATGCCTCGTAGGGAACGATGGAGACGAGCGTCAGCGCGACCAGGATCGCCGCGACCACGTTGAGGACGGCCGTCGCCCTCGCGAGCGAGGTGCGCGCGATGACCGCGTAACTGACCGCCACTGCGATGCCGATCGCCCAGAGACCGATCTGTTCGCGTTCGTCGAGTCCCGCCCCAGCGAGCGCGGGCGCGGCGTGTCCGAAGCTGTACCAGCCGATCAGGACCGCCGAGGCGACCACGGCCCCGCGGCGTACACTGCGCAGGAGGATCGCTGCCACGGCGTAGACCAGGGTGACCTGGAGGAGGGCCGTCGTGAGCGGCTGGACGGCGTCGATGAGGAGCACGTGAGCGAGGTTCGCGGAGTAGAGGAACAGGATCGTGTACGCCGCGAAGAGGAACGGATGCACGGGGTAGCGCGAGACCGGCGACGCGGGGACGCTGTCGGGGGGTTGCCGCGATCCGTCGCGGCGATCAGCGTGATCGGGCATGCGTCAACGTTAAGCCGTTGTTAAGCAGAACAAGTCGCCCGGAGTGTATAGGCGCGGCGGAAAGGAGTCCCGGAACGGACCGGGTTCCTAGCGCTGCTTCTCGAGCTGACTGAGCAGGTCCGTCAGGAGCTCGAGCCGTGCCTCGATCGCCGCCGGCTCACCTTCCATGCTGGCTCGACGGTCGCCGTAGGCGGTCAGTTGGGTCTGGACCCGACGGAGGTCGGAGAGTTCGCCCGCCCTCCATTTGAGGAGCATGCCTTCGAGGGCGAGAAGATCCTCTTGTTTGATGCTGAGCCTGATCGGCGCGTTCTTCACGGACTCCTCCGAGTGGCGACTAGCGACCCGAGAGCAGGCGGCGGATGTTCGACACGGCCTGATCGACCACGCGGGTCACCGCAGCGGCATCGCCCTCGTCGCGAGTGTGGAGGCGCAGGGTGACGCTCGAGGTGTTGGCCGTGCCTTCGGCGATGACGATCGAACCGCCGTAGTCGGGGCTCGGGCGCCCCCAGTCGATGCGTCGGGTCGCGCGGTCGGCGGTGAAGCCGGCGTCGGGGGCGCCGTCACGGCGCGCTGGGTCGAGCTCGAGGTCGAGGTCGCCCTCGACGGCGGTCGACTCGTCCAGGCGCAGCGTCGGAACGTAGTCGGGCAGCCGGACGGGGTCGGACAGGACATCGAACGCCGTGTCCGCGTCGGTCGTGACGATGAAGGTCTTCTCGAGGTCTGCCAGGGTCCGCTCCTTCCTGTTAGGGCGACCGCCCGGTGCCGATGCCCAGTTCGAGCGCTCGCCGGTCGCCCGCGAGCGCTGCAAGGAAGTCGACGGTCGGTCCGACCACCTCCGGCGCGAACACCTCGTCGGAACTCTCGTCGTAGGTCGCCGCGACACCGTCGTCGAAATGGCCGTCCTCGCTGGTCATCGGCCGAATCTAGCGAAGCGGTCCTGATCGCGCAGCCAGTTCACATGCCGAGCGTCCGACGGATCGCCCAGCTCGGGTCGGCCTTGACCTCGATCCGTGGCGAGTAGCGTCGCTCCACGTCGGCCCAGGCGCCGGCGATCGCCTTCGCTTGGTCGGCGTCGGGGCACATGAAGTAGATCCGGCGTTCGCGGCGGGCGGTCACGCGCCCGAGGTGCACGGCGCCCGACGCGATCAGGGAGGCCGCCAACCGATCCTCGGCGGTATTCAATTCCTCACCCTCGTTCGTACCCGCAAGGTGTTCCAGCCCCCGCGCGACGGTCACGACGAGGTGGTACCGACAATCCACGTGATCGATCGGCTTGACCGCGAGGTTGAGGACGGCGACCGCCTCGTCGCGCCCGTCCTGGATCGTCGCGAGCGTCCAGGTATCTCCAGTTGCCGTCGGTGCTCGGCGCTCGATCTCGGCGCGCAGCTCCTCTGGGGTGCGGCCGCCGGTCGGCGCGTCCATGAGATCGATCGACCCGATCCAGCGCTCGACATCATCTTCACCAAGCAGGTTGTCGAGGAACAGGTACGACGCGCGCAGGCGCACATCCTCTCGTGCCGACTCCAGTGCGGGGTGCCACAGACGGACGTCGACGCGCTCGCGGGCCTCGTCCCAGCTGACGATCGCCCGAAATGCCTCGAGATCGACGTTGACGCCGTCCAGCTGCAGCGTCCCGAGCTCCCCGGGTTGGCGGGAGGCGAAGTACTCCCACGTCGCGTCCGGTGAGGGCGCCGCCGCAAGCCAGGCGAGGGCGCGCGGCCGGAGGGTCGGATCGCCTTCGGGCGAGACCACGAAAGCGTGCTGGGCATTCGAACCGGCGGAGAGCTCCCAGGCCAGGCTCTTGTCGATCGCGTTGACGTGGCGGCTGATCACCTCGACCCAGGAAGGCAACGACCGATCAGCGATCGCGGCCGCAAGCGGATCACGGGCCGTCGTCCACCAGCGCCAGAACGCCTCGATCGAGGCGGCCTCATCGGCTTGCGGCTCACGCTTGAAGAAACGCATCGGCGGGTCGACCTCAGTGACGGCATTGGCTGCGTACAGTGGGTCATCCACCCGCTGGTGGCCATGATGGAAAGGTACCCTCGGCCGGTCACACCATTGCCATCGTCGGAACGGAGGGGTCGGTCATGCTCGTCGGACGCCAGGTCAGTATTCGCCCGCTGCGTGACGGGGACATCGAACCGCTCCATGCCAGCACATTGGACCTGGAGAATCGCGGGCTGTGGTATCCGCTTCCCGGAACACCGCTGGTCCAATTCAAGGCGAAGTTCGCGGAGACGGGTTTCTGGTCCCCGGACGCGGGCATCTTCGCGATCGTCGACCCGACCGATCGATTCGTCGGGATCGTCAGCTGGGAACAGTTGAATGGCGACGTCCCGGACGTCGAAGTCGGATATCGGCTGCTCGATCAGGCCGACCGAGGGAAGGGCTACACGCCCGAAGCCTTGCGGTTGCTCGTCGGCTGGCTCTTCGACACCGGCCAGATGAACCGCGTGCGGGCCAACGTTCACATCGATAACCAGGCGTCCCATCGCGTCGTCCAGAAGTGTGGGTTCACGTTGGAGGCCACGGCGCGCGCCGCCTGGTACAACCGTGGGCAGTGGCACGATGTCTCGGTGTTCACGGTGACGCGCGACGAGTTCGCGGCGCTCAGAGCGGCGGCTGGCGCCCCGGGTTGAGGTCGGGGCGGGGCGTATCTACCAGACGTCGCCAACGCGCCAGGCGCAACTGAGCGGGGCGCGGAGGTCGAGCGGCGTGATCGGGGTCGACGGCGTCTCGAGGACCAGGATGGCCCCGTCGTCCTCGGGCGTGCGCCGGTCGCCGGCTGCCGTTCGCACGGACGTCGGTCCCTGCCAGGTTCGCCAGCCCAGCCGCCCGTAGAAGTTGTGGCGCCCGGTGGCCAACGAACCGAGCTCGAACGTCGCGCGGATGTACGCGTTCACGGCCTCCATGAGCACCGAGCCAAGCCCGAGCCCTTGTCGCCGCGGCTCGATGGCGACCGCCTCGACGTAGCCGGTCCGGACGGGCCGCCCACCGACGTGCAGCTCACGCTCGACGACCGAGGCATGACCGACGATCGAGCCATCGACCTCCAGGAGGAAGTGCTGGCCGCCGATGGCGTGGGCCCAGTCGTCGTCGGTGAAACGCGCGTTCTCGTCGTCAGTGAAGGCAAGGTCCACAAATGCTCGGATCGCGTCGATCTCGGCAGACGTGAGCCTATCGGTATCGACCTGCCGGACGCCGCCGGCACCGACGCGATGGTCCGGCTCGGGCCGCGCGGACCGGCCTCGTGGCGTCATCCGGGGAGCTCCCCTCTTGCGTGGCCCGTTCGTGGATCGGCCGGTCCGCGGCCGCGCCGTCCACTTGCCGTCGTTGGGCTCGGCCGACGTTGCATCGGATGCACGTTACTCCGCTCATCGGTGCGGCAACGGCCTTCCGGTGTCAATTCCTTGCGCTGAACGCACGATTCGACCCAGATTTGGCCGCCGTTGGATGAGTCGTGGTCCGTGCGTTGCGTCGCATGCACGAAACCGACATCGCGGCTTTCGCCTGGCGTCGGTATGTGCATTCGATGCAAGGCGATGCCGAGATCTTGTGTCTCGTGCAAAGAATCGGCGCGTCGGGGATGGATCGGCGACGGTCTCGATGGCTCCGCGGGCCGGGACGCCCGTGGCGGGCGCGTTCAGGGCGGGCCTCCCATTCCACCGAACCGTAGACGAGGGCCGTCGCGAAGTCGACGTCGCGTCGAGCGGCTCGCTAGCGGGCCCCATACACTCGAACGATGGTCAACAAACTCGACGTCCAACTCTCGGACGGGCGACAGCTCGTCACGTACGACTCGGGCGCGAAGGACACGTCGGACGGGCTGACGCTGCTCTGGCACCACGGCTCGCCGCAGACAGGTGCACCGCTCGAGCCGCTCCTCGCGGCCGCCGCGGCACGGAGGATCCGGCTCGTGTCGTACGCTCGGCCGAGCTACGGCGGATCCAGCCCGGATCCGGGAAGGACCGTCGCGTCGGCCGCACGCGACGTCGACCAGATCGTAACGACGCTGGGGATCGACCGGTTCGCGGTGATGGGCGCATCCGGCGGCGGTCCGCACCTCCTCGCCTGTGCCGCGCTCCTGCCCGAGCGCGTGATCGGGGCGGTCAGCCTCGCGAGCCTGGCGCCGTACACCGACGCCTTCGACTGGTACGCCGGCATGGTGGCCCCGGACGGTCTGCGCGCGGCAGCCGCCGGGCGGGAAGCGCGGAAACGCTACGCGGCCACGGAGGAATTCGACGAGCGCAGCTTCACCGTGGCGGACTGGGCGGCGTTGAGCGGCACCTGGGCATCGCTGGGGCGCGACGCCAGCCAGGCCGGCGAGGATGGGCCCGACGGCATGATCGACGACGACGTGGCCTTCGTCACGCCGTGGGGCTTCGACGTGGGCCAGATCGACCAGCCGACACTGATCGTCCAGGGCGGCGAGGATCGCATCGTGCCACCGACCCACGCCGACTGGCTGATGCGCAACATCCCGTCGTCGGAGCTCTGGCTACGCCCGCGCGACGGCCACGTCTCGGTACTTGACGCCGTCCCAGTCGCCATGGACTGGTTGCGCGCGCTGGTCGAGCCACGGTAACTCGGCCGCATGCCCCTCGGTCGCTCAGGCGGCCGGGCTGCTGACGGCAAACCACAGCCGAGTCCCGTGGACCTCGACCTGCATCGATCCCTAGCGCTGTTCGGGCTCGGGGCCCCAGTCGGGCGGCCAGTCGTCGCCATGGACGCGGATCCCGTGCGCCCACGAGTCGAGGTCCGGTGGCTCGATCCCGTTGGCACCAAGGATCGTCCCGACCTGGGCCCGGTGCTCGACGCCGTGCATGATCAGCTGGGTCAGCACGGTGGCGGCGGCGCGTTGACCGGTGCTGGTCGGGAGCATCGTGTCGGGCTCCGGAAGCGCCTCGACGAGGTCATCGAGCGCCGCGGCAGAAGCCTCCTGGAGCTGTTGCAGGTCGACCAGCTCAGGCCGTTCCGGGCGGTCGTCGGGCTCGTACCGAGGCAGCCCAGCGAGGCGATGCCGGTACCCCATCTCGCTGGTCAGCAAGTGCTCGAACGTGTCGCGGATCGTGCCGTACACGCCGCCCGCGGTCGCGTCGAGCGTATCCGGCGGCTGCGCCGCCAGGAACTCGAGCAACCCGCGGTTGGCCCAGTTGTTAAAGCCGATCAACCGGCCGAGATACGTCGTCATCGGTCGAGTGTGATCACGATCTTGCCCGTCGCGTGGTCGTCGTCGACGTACTGGAGGGCTTCGACGATCTCGGCCAGCGGGAAGCGTCGATCGATGATCGGCTTGACCTTGCCGGTCGCGATGAGCCCCAGCAGTGTGGCCACGTCTTCGGGGTTGAAGGGTTTCCACCAGAGCTGCAGGCCCATCCACTTGCCCGTGGCCGGCCGCATCAGCGGCCCGACCAGCATCGCCTGGAGGATCCTCGCGCCCGAGCCGCCGAGCGTCACGTAGACGCCAGTCGGTCGGAGCGCCCGCCGGGCCGCGAGGATGGAGTGGTGGCTACCGACATCGAGGATCCAGTCGTAGCGCTCACCGGTGGTGGCGTAGTCGACCTTCGTGAAGTCGATCACGTGGTCGGCGCCGAGCGACCGGACGAAGTCCATCTTGTCCGTCGGACACACGCCGGTCACCTCGGCTCCGAGCGATTTCGCGATCTGGACCGCGAACGGACCGACGTTCCCCGATGCACCGCTGATCAGGACCTTGTCGCCCGGTCCGACCGTTCGCCGGTCGCGCAGTCGCAAACCCTGGACGGCGAGGACGGCCGAATGCGGGAGGGTCGACGCGTCTTCGAACGACATGTCGGCCGGGATCTCCAGGAACGCCCGTTCGGGCGCGGTGACGTACTCGGCGAACGTGCCCTGCCCGAAGTTGAACAGGTCACCGAAGACCCGGTCGCCGGGTTTCCATCCGGTGATCCGTGCACCCACGGACTCGACGACGCCCGCGACGTCGATCCCGATCCGATGATTCTTGGGTGCCCGCACGCCCCAGAAGAGGCGGGCGAAGGCCGGCGTCGGCTCGATCCCGTCGAGGTCGGCCCGATTCACGGATGCGGCATGGACGCGGACAAGGACCTCATCGTCCGTGGGGATCGGGCGGTCGATCTCCCGCAGCTCCACGACGTCGGGCGAGCCGTATCGCTCCCGGATGGCCGCTTGCATGGGTGCTCCTTCCTCGACCTACAGGATATGGCGTCCGGGCGACCGGAGTTGACAGGCAAGTCCTACCCTCAACCGAGGAGGTGTGGCCATGAGACGGATCATCGTGAACAACAGCGTGACGCTGGATGGCGTGATGCAGGCGCCGGCCCGGCCCGATGAAGACCGGCGTGGCGGATTCACCCATGGCGGCTGGGCGATTCCCTACTTCGACGAGACCATGGTCGAGGCGGCCGGCGTACGGATGCGGGGCGAAAGTGCGTTCCTGCTGGGACGCCGGACGTACGAGGACTTCTCCAAGGTTTGGCCCGCCATGCCGGACGACAACCCGTTCACGGCCGTGATCAACGGTTCGCAGAAGTACGTTGCTTCGCGCACGCTGAGGGACCCGCTCGAGTGGAACCGCTCGACGCTCCTCGATGGCGACGCGGTGGAGGCGGTGACCAAGCTGAAGGGCGAGGACGGCCACGATCTCGTCATCCTCGGTAGCGGCGAGTTGATCCGGTCCCTGCTGCCGCACGGACTGATCGACGAGTTCCGGCTTCTCATCCACCCACTCGTGCTCGGCGAGGGCCGCCGGCTCTTCGACGGCGACGGGACATTCGCCAGCTTCGAGCTCGCGGATTCGAAGATCACGACGACCGGCGTCGTCATCGCGACCTACCGCCCGACACCTCGAGCTGACGGATAGGAGCCGGACGAACCAGACGCCCCGCCGTGCTCACCGGCCAGCGGGCAGTTCTCGGCGGACGGCTCGCGGGTCCTTGCCGAGGTCGAAGCCCTTGTACGCCGCCTGGCGGACGAGGCCGTCGCCGGTCCACCCGGCGAATTCGGCCCGGATGACGAGCTCGGGCCGGAGCCATAGCGCGTTCCGAGCCACGGCCCGCGGCGGTGGTGGCACGAACGGCGACGCGTCGGCGGCCAGGGCTTCGATCGCCGTGAGCAGCTCGGCGCGGATGTCGGTCGTGAAGCCGGCACCGACCTTGCCGGCGTAGCGGAGCGTGCCGTCCTCATAGACACCGACGAGCAGCGCGCCGAGATCCACCGCCGAACCGAGCCCGCGGGTGAATCCGCCCAGCACGAGCTCCTGTTCGGGGCGGATCTTGACCTTCTGCCAGGCCATCGACCGCTTCCCTGGCTGGTAGGTCGAGCGGCGGTCCTTGGCCATGATCCCCTCGAGGCTCCGCGCCCTCGCGGCTTCGAAGAAGGCCAGCCCCTCCCCCGCGATGTCCTCGCTCAGGCGGACGCGCGGATCCGGCCGCAGGACGTCGGCGAGCAGTCGTCGACGCTCATCCAGCGGTTCGTCGAGCAGCGAACGGCCGTCCAGGAACAGCAGGTCGAAGACCTCATAGACGAACGGCTGGACCGCGCCGACCCTCCCCTGCCCTTTGATCCGTGCCTGGAGGAGGACGAAGTCGGGCTCCCCGCGGTCGTCGAGCGCGATGACCTCGCCATCGACGATGGCCTGGGCGGCGGAGATCCAGGTCGGTGGCTCGAGGAACGGGCCGAAGTACCGGGCTGCGTCCTGCTGTCCACGTGTCCACAGGTGAACCTGTGCCGCCGTCGATGACCGTCTCGACCCGGAAACCGTCCCACTTGACCTCGAACCGCCAGTCGGGGTCGTCGAACGGCGCGGCGACGAGCGTCGCGAGCATCGGCGGGATGAAGACGGGCATCGGCTCAGCTGGCGACTTCGCCGAGGGGCGCCTAGGCACGATCAGGTCGACGTGGTGCGGCAAACACGTACGTGGTTCGGGCCTAGGCGAGGCGCTTGAGGCGGACCATCGGGATGACGCGGCCGGTCTGCTCCGGATACGCGGCGAAATGCGGCAGGGCCGCGACGTGCTGGGCCCACAGTCGATCACGCTCCGGCCCGTCGATGAAGGCCTCGGCCCTCGCCGGAAAGGTTTCGTTGGCCACTTCGACCGTTACGTCCGGGTTCGCCTGCACGTTGTAGAGCCATGCCGGCGGTTTGGGCGCCCCACTCGCCGTGCCGGCCACGACATAGTCTTCGCCGTCGCGCGAGAGCGTCACGATCGCCCGCCGCGGCCTGCCCGACATCGCTCCCTGGGTGGTCATGATCAGCAGCGGGTGGCCGCTGAGCGGGCCCTGCGTGACCTCGCCACCGTGCGCCCGCATGTCGGCGATGAGGCCGTCCTCGAACGTCGACGCTTCCGGCTCCGTCATCGTCACGCTCCTTGGGTCCTTGATCGTGCCGTTGCAGGGACAACGATCTCACGATCGGGGCCGGGGCGCCACAATCGGGGCAGTTCCCGTCGACGGGATGAACGACACCGATGTGCGACGTTCGGGAGGAGCGGCGATGGCTACCACGACGGACCGGTGGGCGAGTGGCGAGGCGTACGAGCGGTACGTCGGTCGCTGGAGCCGGCGGGTCGCCGTCGAGTTCCTCGACTGGCTGGCGGTGCCGCCCGGTCGGCGGTGGCTCGACGTCGGGAGCGGGACCGGGGCGCTGACGGAGGCGATCCTCGCCCGGTCCGACCCGGCGTCAGTGGTCGGCATCGATCCGTCGGAGGGGTTCATCGAGCACGCACGGGCGGTCGTGACCGATCCGCGAGCGTCGTTCGCGCTCGGGTCGGCCGCGTCCACGGGCGTCGACGACGCCGCGGTCGATGTGGCGGTCGCCGGCCTGGTCCTGAACTTCGTCCCCGATGTCGCCGAGGCACTCCGCGAGCTCGACCGCGTGGTCGTGCCGGGGGGCATGGTGGCCGGCTACGTCTGGGATTACGCCGAGGGGATGGAGTTCATGCGGCTGTTCTGGGATGCGGCCGTCGCGTTGGATCCGGCCCATGTGGCGCTCGAGGAGGGACGGCGGTTCCCGATCGCCGCGCCCGGCCCGCTCGAGTCGGCGTTCGTGGATGCGGGGCTCGTGGATGTGGCGGTCCGGCCCATCGTCGTCCCGACTGAGTTCGCCGACTTCGATGACCTGTGGCTGCCGTTCCTGGGCGGGACCGGCGCGGCGCCGACGTACGTGGCCGGCCTGGCCAAGCCAGCCCGAACGGCCCTGCGCGATCGACTCCGCGAGTCCGTCGTGCAGGAACCCGACGGGTCGATCCAGCTGGAGGCTCGTGCCTGGGCCGCCCGAGGAAGCCGGTCCCGATAGCGTCGGCGCGCGTGGGCCGCCGTCGCACGTGGCACGCCGCCGCACCCGGCTGCGATGATGGAGCCGTGGATATCACGACGCTCGCCGCGCTCGGGTTCGCCGTGGTGTCGGTCGGCGTCATCGCCTTCCAGCTGGGCCTCGCCCTCGGTGCGCCGTGGGGCGCCTACGCGATGGGCGGGGCATTTCCTGGCCGCTTTCCGCCCGCGATGCGCGTCGCGGCGGTCGTGCAAGGGGTGTTGATCGGGCTCATCGCCCTGGTGGTCATGTCCGCGGCAGGGCTCGTGCTGCCGGGCCTTGCGGTCGCCTTTCCGTGGCTCGTCTGGGTCGCTGTCGTGTTCTCCGCCGTCGCGCTCGCCCTGAACGCCATCAGCCGGAGCGCGGGCGAACGCCGGATCTGGGTGCCGGTCACGATCGTCCTGCTGACCTGCAGCCTGCTGGTTGCCCTGACGGCGGGCTCCTGACCGCCCCGGCGTCAGAAGGCGAACATCCCGCCACCGGGGTCGTAGGGCCCGAGCCGTCAATGCGGGCGAGTCGAAGGGCCGGCAGCAGCCGATGCCGGCCCTTCGGGGAAGTCGACTAGCGGCGAACCCGCTGGCGTGCCGGTGTCAGGGCGAGTACCGCGCCGGCAACGCCGACGAGGAGAAGGCCGATCTGCCAGCTGTTGGAAGGCTGCGCCGGATCGACGTCGGCGCCTGTGTCGGTCGGCGGTAGGGTGACGCTCGGGACCCCCGTCGCGCCCCCGACCTCGCCGGTCGGTGGCGGTGTGACCGGCGCCGTCGGAACGACGGGTTCCTCGGGCACGGGCGTGGGTGTGGGCGTCGGAGCGACGGTCTCGTCGGGCAGTGGCGTCGGCGTGGGCGTCGGCGTCGGAGCGACGGTCTCGTCGGGCAGGGGCGTTGGCGTGGGTGTGGGCGTGGGAGCCGGCGTCGGTGTGGGCGCGGGCGTCGGAGTCGGGCTTGGCGTCGGAGTGGGCGTCGGGGCGGGCGGCTCCTCGCAGTCCTGAGGCACAGCGACCGACACTTGTCGGGCGTCGCCCGGCCCCGAGCCATTGGCCCAATTCGCCTGGGCCTGGACGCGGACGATCGCCGATTCCCCATCACCGGCGTCGTGGGAGTCGGTGAACGAGAAGCCGTTGCTCGCCGCGAAGAAGTAGTCGGCGGACACGAGTTCGACGAAACCGCCGCCGTCGATGGCGATCCAGACTCCGATGTCCGGGTTGGTTCGGGATGCCTGGGTGGTGCCGTTCCACGCCGTGGCGGTGAAGGTCACCAGCCCCTCACAGTCCATCTCCGCGGTCACGTCTGCGTGATGGGCGGCGACGGCGGTCGGCAGAACGAGCAGCGCGGCGAGCGCGGCCGCCAGCGGGCCGGCGCGACGGGCGCGCCGAATGGACTGAGTCATGACGTGATCCCCCGATCCGTTAGCGATGACTGGTGCCGAAGTGGCTATCCGAAAGTACGGTGTCGAAGCCCGCCCGACTAGTACCGTTCGGAGGAGGCTCTGCTGGGCAACGGTGGGGTCACGGATACTGCGCTGAGGACGAACGTGTTGACCGCCCACAACAGCACGGCGCGGGCGTCCCTCAGCGCGACTCGTCCACGTCGAGGTCGAGCGTGATCGGCCGGTCGTCGCCGTCCACGAGGCGCCAGCGGACCGCGAGGTCCTCGTCCCGGCCGCTCGCGAGCAAGCGGGCGACCTTGGCCGGTGCCGCATCGTCCCCGAGCGCCGCGAGAGCATGCGCGACGGCGAAGGCGGCCACGGCCGGGACCTCTCCGACCAGGTCGCGCCGCGCGATGCCCTCCGGGTCGGAGGCCCCGATCTCCGTGAGTCGGTCGATCAGACGCCTGGCCCGGCGGCGGTCCGCCGGATCGAGAGCCTGGATCCAGCGGGGTTCCGCGGGCGCTTCCGGCTCGGCGGCAACGCCCGCCTTGGACGGCTTGGCGGGCTTGCTCGGCTTGGCGGGCGTTGGCGCTCCCGCTCCCGCGCCACCCGCCTTCGTCGTTTTCGATGCGGCCGGCGGCGCCTTGCCGGGGCCATCGCGCAGCTTCGCGACCCGCTCCGCCAGCGGCGAGGCGGTCGGTTCAGCCTCGCGAGCTGTCGCGATGGCCGTCTTGGCGGCCCCGAGGCTACCGAACGGCCCGCGGACCAGCGCGAGTCCGAGGTCGTCCGTCTGCTCGGCGTCGACCACGACCCAGGTCCCGGACTGCGGCTCGATCGTGAACCGCCCGTCGCGCGTCTGCCAGCGCCCGCCACCGAGTCGCTTGAGGGACTCGTCGTCGTCCGTCGCCTTGGCCATGGCGTCCACGATACGCCGGTGCGTTCCGGGCCGACGGGTCGGGCCTGCGCTGGCTCTCGGTCGCGGCCGCCAGACCGGCACGTGGCGCACGGACGATCGCGCAAGCCGCGTGGTCAAGGAGACCGAATTCGGCTAACCGGCCGGATCGTGTCGTTCGAGGATGACGACCGGGACCGGTCGGTCGGCCTTCGCGCGGTAGGCGGCATAGTCGAGGTTCGCCGCCACGAGGCGCGGCCAGAGCCGCGTGTCCTCCGCGAGCGTCGCGACTCGGGCTCGGACCGGGAGGCGCTCCCCGGCGATCTCGACCTGCGCTTCGGGCCGCGCCTGGAGGTTCAGCCACCATGCCGGGTCGCTGTCGGCGCCGGCGTTAGAGGCCACGACGACGAAGTCGGATCCATCGAGGAGGTAGAACAGCGCGTTCTGGCGACGCTCCCCGCTCTTCCGCCCGACCGTGTGCAGGAAGAGCGTACCGAGTCTGTCGCCACGCGCCCGACTGGTCCCGATCCGTCCGCCGCTGACACGACGGACGGCGCGGTGCACCCACCAGAACACGCGAAGGATCGGCCGTGGCGGCGTCACGCGCGTGAGCCAGCCGGGCTCGGCATCGATCCCCCAACGTTGCTGGTGAGGTGCCGCGCGGTCTGACGCGTCATCGCTCCGTCACCATCGGCGAGTATGGTCGACCCATGACCGATGACACCACGCAGCGCGTTTCCCGCTCGGACGCCGAATGGCGCGAGAGCTTGACCCCTGAGCAGTATCGGGTCCTCCGCCAGAAGGGCACCGAGCGAGCCTTCAGCGGAAGTCTCTGGGATGAGCATCGAGCCGGCCGCTACCGCTGTGCCGGCTGCGACGCCGAGCTCTTCGACTCCGAGGCCAAGTTCGACTCCGGGACTGGCTGGCCGAGCTTCACCGCTCCGACTGAGGCCCGCGCCGTCGATACGGAGACAGACCGATCAATGTGGATGACGCGCACCGAGGCAGTGTGCTCCTCCTGCGGCGGCCATCTCGGCCACGTCTTCCCCGACGGACCGGGCCCGACTGGTCTGCGCTACTGCATCAATTCGGCAGCGCTTCGGCTCGATCCCGAGTCCGACGGCTAGAAGCCTCCCAGGCCCGCCGGGGCCCGTCAGCGATGATCTGGGTCAGACGTTGGCGGGCTCCATCCGCTCGACGAAGTCCGCGCGCCAGGCGGGGGCTTCGAACGGATTCGCGAAGTACTCCGTCATCCTCGCGATCCGGCCATCACGTACCTCGGCGATGCCGACGTAGCTGACGGGAATGCCATCGCCATAGTCGATGATGCCCTCGACGACGAAGGTGTCGCCCCCGCCGAGCATCCGGCGGTAGGTGAATTTCGGTGTCGTGCCCGACATCTCCGAATACTTCTCGGTGATCTGCGCGGAGGCGGCCTTCGTCAGGCGTTCCCCGGACTGCGGCCACTCCTGGACGAAGTCGTCGGTGGCGTACTCCTTGACCAACTCCGCAAGCCTTCCGAAGTCCCCTGCCTTGAGAACCTCCTCGAACTTCGCCGCCATCGCCATGTTGTCGCCCATCGCGTCGCCCTCCTGAAGCTGCGTGGACGCCCACAGTGAACCTATCGGCGGTGAACGACAAGCAGGGCTAGCGACGGTCCAACGGCGCGACCTCGCCGGACTCGGCTCCGACACCGAGGCGGGCCGCGATCCCGGCCGCCTCGGTCCGTGTCGATGCGCCGAGCTTGCCGAGGATGTTCGACACGTGGACGCCGGCGGTGTTCTCGCTGATGAACAGCTCCTCGGCGATCTGGCGGTTCGTCCGGCCCTTGACGAGCAGCGGCAGGACGTCGCGCTCGCGCCGGGTCAGGCCGAACGGATCGTCGTCCGCGCTGGCGGCCGCGGGAGCGGCAGCGGCGCGGCCGCTCCGCCGACAGGTCGAGTCGAGACCTGGCGGCGAGGCGCCTCGACCGCCGTCGATGAGCGGACGCGCGCCCAGGTCCGTCGCGATGCGATGCGCCTCGGCCGAGTGCGGTCGCCGCCGCGGCGCGATCGCCGTCCCCGAGGAGCGCTTCGGCCTCACGCCAGCGGCAGTAGGCCACGCAGATACGGGTTCGTCGCGGGCCCGCCAACGATCGGCGGCGTCCAGCCAGGCAGCGGCGGCCGGCTCGTCGATGCATGCGCCGGCCGTTCGGCCTCGATCGTCGCGACCTCCGCGTCGGTCTCGTCGGCGTCCAGGCCGTGCTGCGCGGGCACGGACGCCGCGCGAGGAGCGGCTGGAGCGTCTCCCAGAGGCCGGTCGCCGGCCTGCGATGGCCGCCGTCTCCCCGGCCCGATCGCGTCGCGCCCGGGCGACCTCGGCGAGTTCGGCCGCGGCACGCATCCCGACCCGGAACAGGCGCAGGTGGTAACGAGTGCCACTCGCGGTCTTCGATCTCCCGGAGACCCTCCCGGATCGACTCGAGCGCCGCGTCCGGATCGCCGCGCCAGAGCGCGGCCTCGGCGACGGCGACGCGGAACGGGGTGTTGAACTGCGTCTCGACCGGGAACCCGTCCAGCAGGACCCGGAGCTCCTCGAGTCGCGGGCCGGCCCGTTCATCGCCCCGCGCGACGAGCAACGGCACCCAGCGCGACAGGCCGTAGCGCTGTTGCGGCCGGGCCGCTTCGCTGACTCGCGATGCTCTCCTCGGCCAGCCGCGTCGGCCTCGTCCCATTCGCCCGAGGTCGAAGGCGTCCGCGATGCCGTTCTCCCGGACGAAGCGTCCGTAGGTCCGCGAGACGCCGACCTCGTCCGTGACGACGACGCCTTCGCGAACGACGTCCGCCGCGCCCGCGGCTGTCACCGCAATAGAGCTTCGCTTCGCCGAGGTTCACGTACGCGCGCCCGATGTCGTCCGCGTCGGCGACCTCGCGCGCGATCGCGAGCGCCGCCTCGAGCGCCGCGACCGCGTCCGTGCACCGACCTCCCGACGCCAGATCGAGGCCGAGCGTGTTGAGGGCGTGGCCCTCGACCTGACGGGCGCCGACCTGCGCGCGCCATCGCGATCGCCTCCTCGCAGATGGCGATCGACTCCGACCAGCGATCGAGCAGCATCAGGATCTGGCCGTACCCGGACAGGACGCGTGCCCGTTCCGGCGTCGGCGGGTCGGCCGGCATGACCGCCACGGCCGCCTCGTGGGCCTCGAGGGCGGCCTCGCTCTCGCCGTTGGTCCAGAGCGCCCGACCGAGCTGCTCGAGCATCGTCCCGACCCGGATCGGGTCGGCGTCCGGCCGAGCGCCGCGACGGCCTCGCGGCGGAGGACGACCGATCGGCGCGGCGTCGCCGGACAGCCACGCCGCGACGGCCGCGCGGTCGAGCAGCGCGACGCGATCGATCCCGGCGAGCTCGGCCGGTCCATCGATCGTCGACCACAGCTCGAGGGCACGCTCGTCGTGGCGCCGGGCGTCGGCGAAGGCGAACGCCCGCGCGGCCGCCTCGCCGGCCCGGATCGACGCCTCGAAGGCGCGGCGGTCGTCGCGTGCCGCCGACCAGTGGTAGGCGAGCTCCGCCCAGTGGCCGGCGGCGATGGCGCCGCTGCCCGGACCGCGCTCGGCGAGGGCCTCGGCGAACGCGCGGTGGAGCCGCTGGCGCTCGCCCGGCAGGAGGTCGTCGTAGGCCGCCTCCTGGAGCAGCGCGTGGCGGAAGGCGTAGTCGCCGTCCCCGCCATCGGCGCCGACCCGGTCACGAGGACCTGGCTGCCGACGGCCGTCCGGAGCGCGTCGAGCAGGTCCGCGTCGTCCATCGCGGCGACCCGCGCGAGCAGGTCGTGGTCGACCCGCCGGCCCGCGACGGCGGCGACGCCGATCACCGCCTGGGCCGGTTCGGGCAGCGCGACGATCCGGGCCAGCAGGACCTCGCGGAGGGTCGGCGGCAGCCGCCCGCCCGCGGCGTCCTCGCCGGCCCCGAGCAGCTCCTCGACGAAGAACGGGTTGCCGTCGGAGCGCCGATGGATCTGCTCGACGAGATCCGTGGTCGGCGGCGCGCCGAGGATCGCCGCCAGCAGCGCCTCGGTCTGCGGTCGGATCGAGGCGCTCGAGATCGAGCCGCTCGACCCGCCCGCTCCGCTCGAGCTCGGCCAGCCACGGCAGCAGCGGGTGGCGACGGTGGAGCTCGTCGGCCCGGAAGGTCATCACCAGCAGGACGCGATCCGTGCGCAGCTGGCGGATCAGGAACGCGATGGTCTCGCGGGTCGCGGGATCGGCCCAATGAAGATCCTCGACGACGAACAGGACCGGGCGAGATCTCCGACAGCCGCTGGAGCACGCCGAGCAGCGCGTCGAGCAGCCGGGCCTGGTGCGACTCGGTCTGCGGTCGACCGCGTCGGACGGCGGCCGGGCCGAGCGACGGGCACGAGTCGCGCGAGATCCGGCCTCGCCGTGCCCGAGGACCGCCTCGAGCTCGTCGGCGTCGAGCTCGCGGACGAGCGTCCGGAGCGCCTCGACGATCGGGCCGTACGGCACGCCGCCGTCGCCGATGTCCGCGCAGCCGCCGACGAGGACCCGCATCCCGCGGGCCGAGGCCATCGCCGAGGCCTCGCGGACCAGGCGCGACTTGCCGACGCCGGCCTCGCCGGCGACCAGTTGATGGATCGGCGCGCCGGCGACCGCGCTGTCGAGGGCCTGGGCGACGGCGGCGAGCTCCGTCGCGCGTCCCACGAGGGTCGGGCTGACGAGGCGGCGAGGCATGGACCGATGATACGGGCTCGGCATGGGGTCGCCGGGAAGGGTGGACGGCCGGCCGAGCAGATCAGGCCGCAGCACCCCGCGCGATCAGGCGCAGGCGCCCGGCCGTCCGCGTGAAGCGCTTACGAAGGCCGACGGGCGCGGGGCGCCTGGCCTTGAGCAGCGAGGCGACGCGCTGGGCCGTCGGCTTCGCGATAGAAGGCGTCGATGCGCTGCTGGGCCAGCTGCTGCACGATGGTCGGGTGGTTCATCAGGTGGCTCCTTGTGTCTCGCTCGTTCGTCGAGCTGTCGGAGCCAAGCTTGTGGTTCGTGCGCTCCGGATTCCATCGTGCGGTCCCATGAACCGACCGTCGACCGGTACGTCATTTATCGAAGCCGCGCCGTTAGGGACGCGCGGGTGCCCGTTAGCGCACCGCCTCGCTAGCGCGTACTGCGCGATCTGGATGAGGTTGCCGCACGTGTCGTCGAACACGGCCGTCGTCACGGGGCCCATCGCCAGCGGTTCCTGGGTGAACCTGACGCCGAGGCCCTGGAGTCGGTGGAACTCGGCGTTGACGTCATCCACGCCGAACGAGGTGAACGGGAGGCCGTCGACGACCAGCGCCTCCTTGAACGGGCGCGCCGCGGGGTGGTCGTCCGGCTCGAGCAGCAGCTCCGTCCCGTCGGGATCCTGCGGCGACACGACGGTGAGCCAGCGGTGCTCCCCCATCGGGACATCGGCCTTCGCCTCGAAGCCAAGCACGTCCGTGTAGAACTGCAGCGCCTTCTCCTGGTCGTCCACCAGCACGCTCGTGACGACGATCCTCATTCCGGTCTCCTCTCATCGTTGATTGCCCATCGTTCGGTGATCTCGCGCAGTGGCGTGGTGTCCAGGTCGTGGAACTTGTAGCGACCTTCTCGCCGACTGATGATCAGGCCGGCCGCCTCGAGCACGTCGAGATGCTGGGACACGGCCTGCCGCGTCGAGCCGAGCCCGTGCTTCGACACCAGCCGGACGCAGATCTCGAACAGCGTCTGGCCGTTCCGGTCCTGCAACTCGTCGAGGATGGCCCGCCGTGTCGGGTCGGCCAGGGCCTTGAACACATCGCCCACACGGGCGATGATAGGCAAGTGGCTACTTGCCTGTCAACCCGCCCCTTTGGGTCAGGCTCGTCCGCGGAGCATGTCGATCAACCGGCCGAGCACCCGCTCGCCATCGGCCCGGAGGCCGTTGTGCTCGAACTCGTCGGTCTGCCAGGTCCGCAGGCCACGGATCGTCGCCGCGGTCTCCTCCGCGAAGTCGCGCTCGACGTACAGGTCGTTGACATAGATCGTCGCCGCGACCGGGACCTCGTTCCGCCGGAGTCGATCGGCGTCGTAGAGCGCCGGCCACGGGTGCTCGGCGAGGATCTCGGCCGCGGCCCGATGGCGCCGGAGGCCCGCCGTAGTCCTCCCACATCCAGGGGAAGACGTGCTCGGCCGTGCAGGTAGCCCTCCTCCGCGACCTCGTCGGGCAGCAGCCGATGCGCCGACCAGCGCGTCGCCACGCCGTCGGCGTACGACGACTCGTGGAGCGTCGCGTAGATCGGGTTGCGGCCGAACCGGACGCCGGTCTCGGCGTCGTGCAGGAACGCGGGCGACCCGAACGGCAGCTCGATGACGTGGTGGAGCAGCTCGAAGCCGGCGCTGTCGCCGAGCCACAGACCGAGCTGGCGGAATCGCCGCGCGGTCAGCCGGTCGCCCGACGGCAGCCGAACGTCCTCGTCGTCGAGCCGGCGGAGGATGTCGCGGACGCGCTGCCCGGTCGTCGGGATAGCGCTCGAAGTAGCGCCGGTTCTTGTCGATCAGGCGCCGGTAGGTGGCGCCGTAGATGTCGTCGACCGGTCGGCCGATCGGCGACAGGCCGCCGGTGATGAACGCCTCGCGCAGCCCCTCGGGCGCGATCGACAGGTAGGTCATCGAGGTGAAGCCGCCGAAGCTCTGGCCGAGCACGCTCCAGCGGTCGACGCCGAGCTCGGCGCGGATGCGTTCGGCGTCGCGGACGATCGAATCGGCGCGGAAGTGGGTCAGGTATGTCGGCCTGCGCCTCGGGTGAGTCGCCGGGGATGTCCGGGCCGATCGGGGTCGATCGCCCGGTTCCTCGCTGGTCGAGCAGCAGCACCCGGTAGTCCTGGAGCGCCCGCTTCATCCAGCCCGTCGGCGGGCTCGTGGGGCGGGCCGCCTCGTAGCCTGGGCCGCCCTGCAGGAACAGCAGGTACGGGCGGTCGGCGCCGTCCGGGGCGGCGACCTCGCGGGTGAAGACGGTGATCTGCGGCCCATCGGGCGTGAGCGTGATCGAGCGGAACCGTGTGCTCGCGCTCGGTGAGCGTCGCCCCGGGGACACGGTACGTCGTCATGGCTGCGCGATTCGTGGAGATGACCTGGTCGATGAGCCGCTCGAGCTCACGGTCCGAGAGCTTGCGGCCTGCCTCTGCCTCGATGCGCTCGCGAGCGAGACGCAGGGCCTCGCCCTTGGGGATGCGGAAGCCGCCGGGGAGCCGGACGCCCTCGATCTCGCCGTCCTGGATCATGTCGCGGATCGTTCCGGCGGATCGGCCGAGGACCCAGGCCATCTCGGTGGTCGAGAGGAACTCGTCCATGGGTCAAGCCTACCCTCGCCCGACGGTCGGCGTGGCTGTGGGCCACCCGACGGGTGGCCCACAACGCGTGACATCGGCGCCGTCTTGCGCCGTCGGCGGCCTGCTTACTGGCCTGGTACGAGTTCCCCGGTGAAGGAATTCCAGCTCGCCTGGTCGCCGTCATCGACGGCAGCAGTCTTCCGCACGGCCACGCCAACATTCTCGACTCCGGAGCAGCCTCCGCCGTGCTCGGCGGACACCGTGTAGGAGATCCGGTAAACCCGCCCGTTCAGGGACGGATTCCGCTCTCCTCGGACGCTGACCCTGTTACCGCCCAGCCCATTGGCGTCGGGGGTCTTCAGGTCCTGTTTCCACCCACCGGTAGTCGGCTCGTCCTGGGTGACGCCGGTGATGGCGTAGGTGAGGACGTCACCATCGGCGATCGTCGCGCCGGACAGCACGACCTCATGCAGCTTGCTGTCGGACTTCAAGGTGCCTGGGCTGGCGATGACCGTCGAACAGTCCGCAGCGTTGCAGCCGACCACCCAGGTGGCGTTTCCCGAATCGATCCCCCACTCGACGGTGTACGTGCCCGTCGTGGTGATCTCGTACTCGACCGCACCGGGGAAGGCCGCGGTGTCCACGACCACTCCGTCGACCGACAGGGTAACCGTTGTCGGATCGCCCTCGGATGTAGGCGCGTCGGCCGCCATCGTGAGTCGGTCGCCGGTTGCCAGGTCCAGCGCCGTGGGCGGCATGCCGAGGTAATGCGCATCGAGCATCGGGTCGTTGATGAACTGGCATCCTGGTGATGCGTGGTTGGCACTCACGGCCGGGGCCATCGCCACGCTCAGGATCATCACCGCGGCTAACGCGGTCAGGACTCGCTTTGCCATCTGTCTCCCCTTCTTGCAGTTCCCCTGTTCAACACACCGATCGGTGGGTCAATCGCTCCCTCCTTGGCCCGGGTCGAACATCTCGGCTGAGGCTCGACTCTCGTGGTCGTAGTTGCCCGCAACGAGCACCCGGCCGTCGAGCATCAGCGTTGCCGTGAAGCCGATGCGGATCTCGGCAGGGTTCGCGGTGGCGACCCATCGCCCGCTGCTCGGGTCATACAGCTCGGCCCCGACCGGCTGATCGCGCACGTTGGCGGTGCCCACGACGAGCACCTGGCCATCGGCCAGCCGACTCGCGGTATGACCGGATCGCGCCGCGGCCATCGTCCCGGTGGGGGTCCATCGCCCGCTGCGCGGGTCGTACAGCTCGGCGGTGGCGTGGGGATCCCATTCGCTACCGGGGTTGCCGCCGGCCACCAACACCCTGCCGTCAGCGAGCAGGGTCGCCGTGTGGCCCACACCCTGGAGAGTGGAGGTGCTCCCGGTGGGGGTCCATCGACCGCTGTTCGGGTCGTAGAGCTCGACCTCCAGGAAGTTGCCGCTGCCCCCCACCACGAGCACCGACCCGTCCTCGAGGAGCGTTGCAGAGTGCCCGAAGCGGGCTTCGTTCATGCTCCGGATCGCTGTCCACGTTCCGCTGTTCGGGTCGTACCGTTCGGCCGTGGCACTTCGCGACGGACCTTCCAGCCCCGTGTCTTCCGCACCGCCGCCGATGACGAGCACGGTGCCGTCGAGTAGCAGCGTCGCCGTGTGACCACCGCGCCCTGAGGTCATGGCCCCGGTGGTCGTCCATCGCCCGCTGTTCACGTCGAACAGCTCAGCCGAGGCCATCGGGCGGCCATTGCCGATGTGACTGCCCGCCACGAGGACCTTGCCATCGGGCAGCAACGTGGCGGTATGGCCCCACCGGCCCTCGATGAGCCCGGCAGTATCGGTCCACACGCCGCTGCCGGGGTCGTACAGCTCGGTCGCGGAGGAGACCCGTCCTTCGAGTCGGTCATTGATCAGCCCACCGACCACCAGCACTCGCCCGTCCCCGAGCAGCGTCGAGGTGTGGAAGGCATGTGCGCTGACCATCGGGTCGGTGGCCTGCCACTCCGGCACGCTCGGCGCGACCGCGGTCGTCGGCGCGGCTGTGGGTTCAGGAGTTTCGACCGATCGCGGGGGCGTCGGCGTGGCCGCAGCCGATGGCCCTGGACTCGGACTCGGACTCGTGGACACGGGGGTTGACGGCGGCCCGGGCGAGGCCGATGAGGCTGCACAGCCCGTCAAGAGCGATAGACCCAGAAGCAGAGACACCGAGATTCCTGTACATGGCGGCTTCCCTACGGCTCGATGACGGTGGTGGCATAGACCACGGTGCTGTCCGGAGCGATGGCGAGCACCGTCGCCGAGGAGGCGCCGCTCGCCTCCGGCTCGATGGCCAGCGCGTAGGCCGTCCCGTCGGCGCCGGCGACGACCGACCAGAAGGCCGCGCCCGGGCGCTTGAGCTCGACCGGCCAGCCGGCACGCACCCGACCGTCCTCGCCGATGGCGACGATGTGGCCGCTCCCCGAGGGCGTTGCGGCCCCGTGCACGAGGACCAGGACGTTGTCGGGGCCGATCGCCGGGGCCGCGAGGTTGTATCCCTCACAGATCTCACCCGGAGCGCAGATGCCGGTCCCCTGGTGCCCGACCTCGGATCGATACGGAAAGCCGGCCATGACCTGGCCTGATGGGGTCACGCCGGCCACCTCCGTGCTAAAGGCATAGGCTCCGACAACGAACGTGGTGCCGTCGGCGCCGACGAGCGGGGTGGCGGGGACCTCGCAGGACCCTTCGATCCCGACGCACGCATCTGTCGACCTGAGCCCCAGGTGGTCCGAACCCCCGACGGCGGCCTGGCCGCCCGTGTCGAAGACGAGGGTCCGAGCGGTCCGGTCCGGCCCGTCGTCGACCGTCACGTGGATCCGGCCCGCGGCGTCGAACGCGGGCCGCGAGGCGAGGCCGTCGAGCTCGATCGGGAAACCCGCGCTGATCCCCGTCGCGCTGACCGCGGTGAGCTCCGACGACTTCGGCGCCTCGACGGAATCGCCGACCTCGTGGATCGACCCGTAGCCGACCCCGTTCGGACCGATGGCCCAAAACTCTCCGCAGCAGGTCTCGATCATCGGGACCTTCGGGCCGCTTCGGATCGAGCCATCGGGGCTGATCGTCGAGATCCACACCTCGTGGGAGACCCGACCGGTCTCGACGGTGTCGGTGAACCATCGCGTCGAGACGATGGTCAGCTCGTCACCGACCATCCGCCCTGCCTGGACCGGCCGGAGTCGGACCGGCCATCCGGCCATCAGCCGACCGCCCGCATCGAATGCGAACGCTCGCACGTCGGCGGCGTCGATTTCCGGCTGCGGCAGGTCCGTCGCGTCGCAGACGACCCGCACCGATCCGTCATCGACCGGCAACAGCACGTCGCACGCGGTCGAGTCCTCGATCGCGATCGGCCACCCAGGACGCGATCGTCCGGTTCCGTCCAGGAGCCCGAGGACTGAGCCACCGTGGGCCGGGATCGCGACGAACAGGGTCCCGCCCGGTCCCGGAGCCATCAGGACCCGCGCCCCGACCGCTTCGGCTGATCCGCGCACCGGTGGCATCGGCGATCCGAGCGATGGCGGCGGGGACGGCGACGTCACCGCGGCCACTGAGGGGCTCGGACTCGACGATGTCCCAGTCGGCATCGCCGAGCTGGACGCTGACGTTGCGATGCTCGGGCTCGGGACCGTGGCAGGAGCGCAGGCGAGAACGAACAGAACAACGACGATCGCCAAAGCGACTCGCGAACGTGGATCGCTCATCCCATGCCCTCCGGACGGTGTTTGGCAGGGAGACGTCCGGGCCGGCGGCTTGGTACGCCCGGAGACCTGTCGGCTTGCCGACACACCCGGACGGCCTACGAACGGACTGGCAGTCGGCCGTCGTGCGGCCGTTTCATTCGCCATACTCGTGCCTGCCTTCGACCAGCCTGGGAGGAGTGGGGCCGGATGCCGGACGATCCGCTGGAACTCGATCCCGAGACCATGCGGCGCATGGGCTACGAGGTCGTCGACCTCCTCGTGGACCGGATCGGCGCGTTGCGCTCAGGCCCGGTCATCCAGATCGCGACCCCAGCCGAGATGGCTGCGCGGCTGGCGGAACCCGCGCCGGAGGCGGGTCGTGAGTTCGGATCCCTGCTCGCTCGACTGGACGCCGATGTCCTCCCGTTCGTCGGCCACTTCGACCACCCGCGCTTCTTTGGGTACGTCCCTGGGGCAGGGACGTGGCCGGGTGCCCTGGGTGACCTCATCGCGGCCGCCACGAACATCGATTCGGGCGCCTGGCGGGAGGCCGCCGGTCCGACGCAACTCGAACTCACGGTCCTCGACTGGTTTCGCGACTGGATCGGGTACCCGGAAGGTGCCACGGGCGTCCTCGTGTCGGGAGGTTCCGCGGCGAACCTCACCGCCATCGCCTGCGCTCGGGAGGCGCTCGTCGGCCCGATGTCCAGCCGCATCGTCGCCTACACGAGCGACCAGTCCCACTCGTCGATCGCCCGGGCGGCTCGGCACCTTGGCTTTCGCCCGGACCAGATCCGGGTCATACCGACCGACCAGGCGTTCCGGATGCGGGTCGACGACCTGCGTGCGGCGATGGACGCCGACATCGCCATCGGGCGTCTGCCATTCCTGGTCGCGGCCGTCGCGGGGTCGACCAACTCAGGAGCCGTCGACCGACTCCAGGAGCTCTCGGAGCTCTGCCGAGAACGCGGCGTCTGGCTCCACGTCGATGCGGCGTACGGTGGGTTCGCCGCCCTGACCGTCAGGGGCCGGGAACAGCTCGCGGGCATGGACCTCGCCGATTCGGTGACGATGGATCCCCACAAGTGGCTGGCGATGCCCTTCGAGGTCGGCTGTCTCCTCGTCCGGGTGGGACAGCACCTCGAGGACGCCTTCGCCCTCCATCCGGAGTATCTCAAGGAGCGGGATGCCACGGGCGAGGTCGTCAACTTCGCCGACCGGGGCTTCCAGCTGACCCGCATGAGCCGGGCGCTGAAGGTGTGGTTGGCGATCGAGACGTTCGGGCTGGGAGCGTTCCGATCGGCGATCGACCGTGCGCTCGACCTGACGGTTGCGGCCCAAGGGCTGATCGAAGCCGACCCGCGGCTCGAACTGGTGACGCCCGCATCGCTCGGGATCCTCACGTTCCGACGCCGCGCCGAGCGGGGTGAGACGCCAGCGCAGGTCGATCGGCGCAACGCGGCGATCGTCGCGTCGGTCGTCGCGGCCGGCGACCTGTTCCTGAGCTCGACCGTCGTGGCCGGCCGCCACGTGATCCGGCTGTGCATCCTCAATCACTCGACCACCATGGAGGATGTCGAGTACGCGCTGGCCAGGGTCGCGACGCAGGCAACGCGGCTCACCGAGAGCGAGACGGCGAACGTGCGCACGATGCGGTCGTCGAACGCGCGCCACGCCCCGATCGATGCCGAATGGTTGTCCAGTCATGACGTCGATCCGGATCAGCTTCGCGCCATCCCGACCTTCGCGGCCGCCACCGATGATGCGGCCAGGCGGTTCCTGGGTACCGGCCGCGAACAGCGCTACGAGCCCGGGCAACACGTCGCGGACCGCTGGGCCCAGCAGCGGACGTTCTACGTGGTCCTCTCTGGCCGGCTGTCCATCCGGGTCGGCGAGCGCGAGGTGAACGTCCTCGGACCAGGCGACCATCTCGGCGAGATCGCCGCCATCGACTGGGGCCGTGACTTCAGTTACGGCCGAACCGCGACCGTCGTGGCGACCGAGCACACCCGACTCCTGGCCTTTCCCGCCTCGGCGTTACGGGACCTGATGGCCGAGAACCCGGAGATCGACCGCGAGCTACGGCGGATCGCCCACGAACGACTCGAACGGCACTGACGGTCGCCGGCGATGGCGGCTAGGTCCAGACGATCGCCGCGAGGCTGACCGGAGTGGCCACGCCCTTGACCGGCGTGATCCGTGTGGCTGACGCCTTCGTGTTCCCGGCTTGGGTGAGCGTGTCGGCAGTCGCCAGGATCTCGCCCCCCTGGGCGAGCGCCGCGACCCGGGCGGCAACGTGGACGCCTTTCCCGCTGTAGTCCGTCCCGCGCCGGTTGGCTTCGGCGGTATGGAGCCCGATCCGGACGGAGATCGCGAAGCCCGTGCTCGCTCGATGGTCGAGCAGGGCCCGCTGGATCGAGATCGCACAGTCGACGCCCGCGCGAGCCGACTCGAAGGCCGCGAAGAAGCCGTCGCCGGTCGAGTTGACGATCTCCCCTCCCCCGCGCTCCACGAGCTTCCGGAGCGTGTCGTCGTGCCAGCGCAGCAGTCGCTCCCACGACTGATCGCCGAGGGCCTCGGCGAGGGTCGTCGAGCCGACGATGTCCGTGAACATGAAGGTCTTCGTCGTGCTTACCGGGCCAGTGCGGCGGTCCTCCGCGTCCCGGAGCTCGCGCTCGGCGGCCTCGACATCGATCCGGGCACCGAGCTGGCGGAACGCATCCATCGCGGCGCGGAGCTCGAGATCGGCGCCATCCTCGTCCTGGATCGCGCGAAGCGCCCGCGACAGGACCGCCCGTGCTCTGGCGAGTTCGTACGGCGCACCGACCTGACGCCAGCCGACGATCGCGGCACGGAGCTCCCGAGCGGCGTCGGGCGCCGCACCCTCCGCCAAGGAGCACGCGACCCAACGCCGTGTGGCGGCCCGCCTCGAGGGCCGGAGATGGGTAGCCCACGGTGATCCCGGCGAGCTCGTCGGCCGCGGTGCGAGCTCCCGGGACGTCTCCGGCCGCGATCGCGATCTCCACCTGCGCCGGGAGGAGCCGAGCCCGAGCCCAGCGATCCCAGGTCTCATCGGCCACGGCCGCGTTGATCGCGATGGCCGCGGCCCTGGTCTTGCCCTCGGCCAGCCGGATCAGGGCGAGGGCAGGTTGCGGCGATCGACCGCGCGCGTGCGCCTCACGGAGGGCCGCCTCGGCGCCCTCGAAGTCGCCCCTGAGCCGGCGGATGTCGCCGATCGCGTAGAAGCCGTCGGCCTGTGGCGGCGTGGCGTTGAACGCTCCGAGCTCGGTCGTGGCCCGCTCCAGCTCTTGCTCGGCCCGCTCCCAGCCACCGCCGACCGCCGCCACTTCGGCGCGGTGGATCCGGCAGATGCCGGGAAAGCCGGTGAGGGACTGTCGCTCGCAGTACTTCTCGGTCGCCTCGATCCACTCGCTCGCCCGGCGATAGTCGGTCAGGTCGCGGCACGCACCGATCAGCCGGCAGGTCGTCATCCCCGTCGTGAACGGCGACAGCTCGCCATTGACGGCCGCGATCGACGCTTCCTCCATCAGGGCGAACCCATCCAACGTGGCGCCCGATGCGATCTTCAGGGCGCCGAGATTGGTCTGCGCATGGGCCGTCAAGTCCGCATCGGCGGCGCGGGCGCCGATCTCCACGGCCCGCTCAGCCAGCGCGAGTGCGGTCTCGCCGTCGCCGGTCCACGCGGCGCTCTCGCTGCGGACCAGCGCGAGGTAGCCGTGAGCGTACGTCTCTCCGTCCGTCCCGAGGATCCGCTCGGCTCGGCGGGTCCACGCATTGGCGATCGACGGCTTGCCCGTATAGCCGTATTCGCGAGCGACGTCGAGGGCCAGGTACGCGGCGCGGAGATCGTTCCCCTCCGCCTCGTACGCCTTGAACGCCCGCTCCTTGGCCGCGAGCTCGATCTCGCCATGCGCCGCGAAGAAGGCAGCCTGCGCGAGTCCCTCGAGGTCGGCGCCCGAAAGGTGGCCGTCGCGATCCGCCTGGGACAGGAGCTCGAACGCGTCGGTCCACGCGTGTCCAGCGAGCGCATCACGCCCCGCCTGCAGTGGATCCGGGGCCGGTGCGACGGTCGTAGGACGCGTCTCGCTCATGGCGGGCATTGTGCCATCCGCGCGTACGGCACCCGGCGACGTTGCGCCGATCGGCAGGCACGATCCGTCGCGGCCCTCGGTCGGGCGATTTGGCCTCGCCTTGTGCGCGACGAAGGTCTATCGTGGCGTGAACCGCGGGCTCTCTGCGGAGCGTCGTAAGAGGAGGTTCCCTTGGGCATCGTCTCGTGGCTCGTCGTCGGAGCGATCGCTGGCTATCTCGCGGGTTTTCTCGTCAAGGGCGATGAGAGCCTCGGCGTGATCGGTCACATCGCGCTCGGCATCGTCGGCGCCCTGGTCGGCGGCTTCATCGCAGGCCTCCTGACCGGGGGCGACTACATCAGCGGGATCAACATCACGACCATCGTGGTGGCGATCATCGGCGCGGTCATCGTCGTGCTCGGGTATGGCTTCATCACCGGGCGCCGTTCGGGTACGGGTCCGGTCTGACCCACCCCTCGAACGCTTGACCGCGAGCGCGAGGAGGCCAGGGCCGGCGGCTCGAACGCTGGTTTTCCTCGCGCCCCGCATCCTCCTGAGGCGTCCGGCTCCGTACAGGATGCGCTGACGCCGCCGAGGGTGTTCGGCGTGCCATCATTCGGCGATGGTTCCCGAAGGTGACGCAGTCGGTCGGCCTGACCGCAAGGCATGGCTCCGCGAACGGCGCGCGGTGGTCCAGGCGGAGTACGACGCCGAAGCCGCGGTATTCGACAGCCAGCCCTACCCGACCACGTCGCACGCGGCCTTCGTCCAGCGGCTGATCGAGACATGCCCGGCCGGCGGGACCGTCCTGGACGCGCCGTGTGGGACGGGCCGCTATTTCGAGCAGGTTCGGGCGGCGGGCCGGCAGGTCGTGGGCATCGACCAGTCAGCCGGCATGCTCGCCCAGGCGCGGGCGAAGGGCGTCGCGACGCGGCTCATCCGCGTCGGCCTCCAGGAACTCACCTTCGACGGCGAGTTCGATGGCACGATGACGATCGATGCCATGGAGAACGTCGCGCCCGAGGACTGGCCGGTCGTGCTGGCGAACCTCCATCGGGCCGTGCGTCCCGGGCGGGCACCTCTACATCACCGTAGAGGAGGCAGAGGACTCGGCGATCGACGCCGCCTTCAGCGAGGCCGTGGCCAACGGCCTGCCCATCGTTCGTGGCGAGGTCATCGAGGGCGACACGGCGGGCTACCACTACTATCCGGGCCGCGAGCAGGTCATGGCCTGGTTGGCGGCGGAGGGCCTGCATGTGGTCGCCGAGGGGTTCGACCAGGAAGAGGGTTGGGGGTACCGCCACCTCCTCCTGCGGAGCGACGTCTAGCCGTTCCCCGGCGGGTCGGCGTCGTCGGCGCGGCGCTCGCCACCCTGGGGCGGCGGTTGCCAGGAATACTGCTCGTACTTGAGCTGGCGCTGCGCCAGCTCATCGAGGCGTTCCTGCTCACCGCGGGCGAGCTCGAGCTCATGCGCCCGCTCCGCGGCGTCGGCCTCTGCCGGATCCACCGGTGCGGTGTCCGGGACCTCCGGGGTCTCGCCGCCGCCCAGGATGCGCCGCAGGAGGTTCACGTCGTCACCACGGAAGCGTCTCCACCATCACCGAAGCATAGGCCCATCCGGGCGAGCCGCGAAAGCCCGTCATCATGCCTGGCGACCGGTCGCCGGTGTCGCCATGACGGCCGCAGCCGCGACTGATTCACGGCTGGATGTCGCGTCAGGGAACGTGCCGCGGAGGTAGCGGTGGACGAGGTCGATGGCCATCGCCCCCTCCCCCGCTGCGACGGTCAGGCGCTTGACTGATCCCTTCCTGACGTCGCCGGCAACGAACACGCCGGGTACCCGGGTCTCGAGGGGATAGGGCCGCCGGTCCAGCGGCCAGTCAGGCGGTGCTCCCGGCAGGTAGTCGAGGCCGGACAGCAGGAACCCCTCGTCGTCGCGGTCCACCGTCCCTTCCAGCCAATCGGACCGGGGCGCCGCGCCGATGAAGACGAACAGGGCATGAGCCGGGACGCGCCGAGTGGTGGAGGAGCGCTCATCGCGCAGGTCGAGCCACTCGAGGTGGTCCGCGCCGCCCGCTTCGGCGACCACGGTGTGCGGATGGACCGTGATGTTCGGCGTCCGCTCGATGCGTTCGATGAGATAGCGCGACATCGACTCGTCGAGTCCGTCACCCAGGACGAGGATGTGGACCTGTCCGGCGAATTGGGCGAGGAAGAGGGCCGCCTGGCCCGCCGAGTTCCCACCGCCGAGCACGAAAACATCCTGGTCGCGGCACGCCGTCGCTTCGACCGTCGCCGCTCCGTAGTAGACGCCCGCGCCGACCAGCGAGGCGCAACCTGGGGCGTCAAGCCAGCGGAACGACACACCGATCGCGATCAGGACCGTCCGCGCCGCGAGCTCGATGCCATCGTCGAGCCTGACGTGGCGCTCCCGCTCGTCGCAGCGGATACCGACCGCGCCGCGGGTGACGACGATCTCGACCCCGAATCGTTCGGCCTGCTCGACCGTCCGTCGGGCCAGGTGGCTCCCGTCGAGCCCGTGCGGAAAGCCCGGGTAGTTCTCGACCATGGCGCTGTAGGCGGCCTGGCCACCCGGGACGTCCTGCTCGACGACCACCGTATGGAGGCCCTCCGACGCGGCGTAGATCGATGCCGCCAGGCCGGCTGGCCCACCACCGATCACGACGAGGTCGTACAAGCTGGCCGCAGGCTCGGTCGGGAGGCCGAGCCGCTCGGCGAGGGTCCCGATATCGGGATCGTCGAGGACCGAACCGTCCGGCAGCACGACGATCGCGACCGAGCTCGAGCCGGAAGCGACCGCATCGGCGATCCGGCGGATCTCCGGCTCGATCTCGGTGTCGAGGTCGAACCAGCGAAAACGGACGCCGCTCTGGCGCAGGAAACGCTTCAGCTCATGGACGCGCGGTGAGAAACGATGGCCGACGAGCCGGATCTCCTGTTCGAAGAACTTGGGGTGCAGCATCGATCCTGGGCAACTCCCTCCACCGTCGCGACTCGAGACCCGATGGGTCAGCCCGACCGGCTGTCAAGTTTTCCAGCCGCGGCGACGCCCCGACAGTATCCGCCGCTGCCCAAACGACATCAGCCCGCGGTCGAGCCGCTGGCCAGCTCCTGGAGCCTCGGGCTCTCCTGGATCGCCCAGGCGTTGCCATCGGGGTCGCTGAAGAACATGAACGAGTTGAAGCCCTCGCCCTTCCCGTCGACGTAGCCGTTGCCGTCGTGATGCTGGATGGCGCTCAACGGAACGCCGCGTTCCAGCAACTCGGCCCGTGCAGCCTCGATGTCGGCGACCGACAGCTGGAGGCCCTTGAGCGAACCGGGCTCCATCTCGGCCAGCCCGGTGCCGATCGTGACCGAACAGCCGGAGCCGGGCGGCGTCAGCTGGACGATGCGGTATCGCTCGTTGAGCTGGTGATCGACGTCGACGACGAACCCGAGTTGGTCGGCGTAGAAGTGCTTCGCGCGGTCCACATCGCTGACCGGCACGACGACGACTTCGAGCGGATAGTCCATCTGGGTCGCTCCTCTGGCCTTGTCCGACGGTTGCAGTCCGGACCGTCTGTCAACGTGGATCCGCCACGTGGCGGCGAGCCGGATGGTCAGCGATCTGCGGCAGCGTCCGTCTCCGCCATCCGGGCCCGGACCAGGGTCGTGACGAGATCGGCCGGGAGTGGCGTCTCAGGGGGAATTGGACGGTGCCTTTCGATGTGTCGTACGGTGCGACGAGCGTGGCATGGGCATCCATGACCGCCGGGCCCATCACGTAGAACGATGCGTGGTGCTTCGCGGCGCCGTACGAGACGAGCGGCCGGCCCCGGTACTTGAACGCCGGGGCCCCGTAGCTGATCGCCTCCACCGCCTCGGGCGCAGCCGCCGCGATCGCGTGGCGCAATCCCTGGAGCGCGGCCCGCATCGCCGCCGGGAGGGTGGCCAAGTAGGCATCGATCTGCGCCGACGCTGCCGAGTCATTCGCCGTCAACCTTGCACCTCCGGTCCGCTGCTCTGGCTCCAGTGTGGCGCCCGGTCGCGAACGATGTCACCTATGAGGTTCAAGCTCGAGCCGAACGCGTTCGACGGCAACTTGGTCCTCGGCGCGTGTTGACGCTAGGCGAACGTCCGGGTGCAGGATCTAGCTGGCGGCCAGGAGGGCCTGGAGCTGGGCGACGGCTTCATTGAGGGTGGTGCCGGCGTCGGAGTCCAGCTTCGCAGCGAACTCGGCGACCTTCGCGGACAGCTGATCGACCGCCGCCTGGGCCGCCGCGAAATCACCGGTCTCCACGGCCGTCCGGATCGAGGTAGCGAGTTGCTGCAGGGCGTCCCGGTCCTCGACGGTCAGCCCGGTCGGCGTCTGGTTCGAAGCGATGGCGGCGTCCACCTCGTTCAGCACGGTGACGATCGCTTCGGTGGCCGCCGACGGGTCGATCGAGACCGGGGCCAGCGATACGGAGGGCAGCGAGACGCTCCCGCCCGGGGAGCCGGTGGTGCAAGCTGACAGCACGACGGTGGCCGCGAGCGAGGCGGCGAGCAGCATGAACTTGATGGTCTTCATGCATCGACCTTAGGCCGGTCGGGGCGTCGAGCCGCCTCAACCGAACCGCCGACGATGTTGAAGCCGTATCGCAGGACGCCGACGAGGCCTGCCCGCACGCTCAGAAATCGCGTCGACCGGCGAAGCCAGCGACGACGCCGGGTCGGGTGAGCTCGTAGATCGCGAGGCGTCGCCCGCCGGGCAGGACGAAGGACCGGACCGGGCCTTGCGGGATCTCCAAGGCGTGGCCAGGGTCGGCGCCACGAGCCTGGAGGTCGCTGGCGGCAGCGGCGAGGTCGGTCACCCGGTACACGAAGATCGGCTGGTCACCGTCGAGGTGTCCGGCCAGCACGATCTGCGGCGGCTCATCGGTCAGCTCGACCATCGCGACGCGCGTGCCCATCGCCTCGATCGCGAAGACGAGCCGTCCGCCGAGCGTCTCGGTGTAGTAGGCGACATCGGCCGCGACGTCGCGGCTGGGCTGATAGATGTAGTCGAGCCGCTCGAACATCTCGCCCTGCCCCGCCCCGTCAGCTCGCCATCGCGTGCAGGGCCTGGGCGAGTTGGGCGGGGCGCGTCAGGAACGGCGAGTGGCCACCCTCGAGCTCGACCGCCTCGACTCCGAGTCGGTCCCGAGCCGCGCTGCGGACCCAGGCCGGGTTGATCGCCCGATCATCGCGGCAGACGATCGACCGGCACTCGACTTCCGGCCATGACGCCAGGGGGGTGACCTCCTGCATGACGCGATACGCCTGCGCGCGGAGGCGCTGGGTCGCCCAGCGCGCGACCGACGGCGCTGCGTCCTGGAAGAACAGCTCCGTGGCCGTCGTCGGTCCGACCATCCAGACGTCCTCCCCGAGATCGGTGAACTGCTGGCTCCTGGGCGGGGTCGGACAGTCGATGGGTTCCCGGGCGCGCTGATCGTTGGCGCTCGTGCCCGGCGATGGCAGGAACGCGGCAAGGAACACGAGCCGGCGGACCGGCCGCCGGGCCGCCACGAGCGGGATGATCAATCCGGCCATCGAGTGGCCGACGAGGACGGGTTCGCGGCTCGAGTCCAACGCGCCGGCGATCGTGTTCGCGTAGGCCTCGGCGCCCAGGGTGGGATCGCTGATCGGCAGGTCCATGGCGATCACCCTGTGCCCCAGGCGCTCGAGCTCCGGTCGCACGAGGTCCCAGCACCACGCGCCGTGGTACGACCCGTGGACCAGCGCGATATCCACTCGTGACCCCTTCCTGTGCTTGTGTGGCCGTCCGTTCCACCGGCTTGCGTCGCACGGCTAGAGTGCCTTGTCGGGGTGTCGCGTGTCACGGTGTCGTCGTTCTGCGCGCTGGGGCCCGGTCGGAGCGCCGGTCCACCCGACGCCTGGAGTCACACGGAGGTCGCACCGATGGATTGGAAACTCGAACTGGTCTCGGTTCCCGTCTCGGACGTGGATCGCGCGAAGGCGTTCTACGCGGACAAGGTCGGCTTCAACGTGGACCATGATCACCGCGTCACCGACGAGCTGCGTTTCGTGCAGCTGACGCCTCCGGGATCGGCCTGTTCGATCGCCGTGGGGACCGGGATCTCGACCAAGGCACCAGGCTCGGTCGAGGGGCTGCAGCTTGTCGTCTCCGACGTCGAGGCGGCGAGGGCCGAGCTCGTCGAACGCGGCGTCGATGTCAGCGAGGTGCAGGACTTTCCGTGGGGCAGATTCGTCTTCTTCAGCGATCCGGATGGCAACGGTTGGGCGGTGCAGCAGATCCCCGAACGGCCCTAGCGACCGCAGGTAGTTGACAGCGCAACAACATCTGATAGGATGGAGGGGTTCACAATGCAGGCGCCGGGACGATCGCGGCGCGGTCGTTCCACGTATCCAGGGAGTTCGGGACATCATGCAATTCGGGATCTTCACGGTCGGTGATGTCACCGCCGATCCCACGACGGGCCTGACGCTGAGCGAGGCCGAGCGCATCCAGGTGATGGTCACCGTTGCGCTCAAGGCCGAGGAGATCGGCCTGGATGTCTTCGCCACTGGCGAGCATCACAACCCACCGTTCGTCCCGTCCTCCCCGACCACGATGCTCGGCTACATCGCCGCCCGGACCGAGCGGCTCAACCTGTCCACCGCGACGACCCTGATCACGACGAACGATCCGGTGAAGATCGCCGAGGACTACGCGATGCTCCAGCATCTCGCCGGCGGTCGGGTCGACCTCATGATGGGTCGCGGCAACATGGGCCCGGTCTATCCGTGGTTCGGCCAGGACATCCGGAATGGGATCCCCCTGGCGTACGAGAACTACGCCCTGCTCCACCGGCTCTGGCGGGAGGACGTCGTCGACTGGGAGGGCCGCTTCCGAACGCCGCTGACCGGCTTCACGTCGACGCCGCGCCCGCTCGATGGCGTGCCGCCCTTCGTCTGGCACGGCTCGATCCGCAGCCCGGAGATCGCCGAGCAGGCGGCCTACTACGGCGACGGCTTCTTCCACAACAACATCTTCTGGCCGAAGGAACACGTCCAGCGCATGGTCGACCTGTACCGCCGGCGGTTCGAGCACTACGGCCACGGCCCGGCCGACCAGGCGATCGTCGGACTCGGTGGCCACGTGTTCATGCGCCCGAACAGCCAGGACGCGATCCGGGAGTTCCGCCCGTACTTCGATCATGCCCCGGTCTACGGCGGTGGGCCATCGCTCGAGGAGTACATGGCGCAGACGCCGATGACCATCGGCAGTCCACAGGAGGTCATCGACCGGACGATGTCCTTCCGTGAGATCGTCGGCGATTATCAGCGGCAGCTCTTCCTGGCCGACCATGCCGGTTTGCCACTCAAGACCGTGCTGGAGCAGCTGGATATGCTCGGTGAGCTCGTGGTTCCGGTGCTGCGCCGCGAGTTCGCCGCGCTCCGTCCGGCGACAGTGCCCGATGGGCCGCCGCTCCATCCCGCGGTCGTCGCGGCGCAGGCCGCTCGGGCCGCGGAGGCCGCAGCGGCTTGAGCGCGATCGCGGATCGTTCGCTCGTCGTCGTCACGGCCGGTCTGAGCCAGCCATCGGCGACCCGGCTCCTGGCCGATCGCCTGGCGACCGCGACGGCGCCGATCCTGCGCGATTCGGGCATCGTGCCGCGGATCGAGGTCATCGAGTTGCGTGATCACGCCCAGGATCTCACGAACAACTTGCTGGCCGGCTTCCCGAGCCCGAAGCTGCGAGCCGCGCTCGACGCGGTGATCGGGGCCGATGGCCTCATCGCCGTGACGCCGATCTTCAGCGCGTCGTACAGCGGGTTGTTCAAGCTGTTCTTCGACGTGCTGGACCGTGACGCGCTGGCGGGCAAGCCGGTCCTGATCGCGGCTACGGCCGGCACCGCTCGGCACTCGCTCGCGCTGGAGCATGCCCTCCGGCCGCTGTTCGCCTACCTGGGGGCGGCCACGGTCCCGACCGCGGTCTTCGCCGCCTCCGAGGACTGGGGCGAGGGAGACGCCACGGCCGACGAATCCCTCGTCGATCGGATCGCTCGGGCGGCACGGGAGTTCGGGACGGCGATCACGACCCGCACGCCGCAAGTCCCGGTGGACCCGTATGCGGCCCCGACGCCGTTCGAGGAGCTGCTGGCCGGCAAGTAGAGGGCCGCAGCCCTACGGATCGGTGGCGGCGAGAGGGTAAGCTCCTTCGCATGTCGGCCACCCTTGACGCGGAACGATCGTCGGGCCTGCGCTGGCCCTGGGTGGCGATCCTCGCCCTGCCGCTCGTGGGCCTCGGGTTGTTGCTGGCCCAGCCGCAGCTGGACGTCCGCTGGGAGCATCATCCGAGCCATTTCTGGCTCGTGCTGGTGACCGCGGCGATCAGTACGGCCCTCGCCTACGTGACGAACGTCGCCGCGGGCCGCCACCGGGACGCACGTCTCGTCCTCGTGTCGCTCACGTTCCTCGCCAGCGCGGGGTTCCTGAGCCTGCATGCCCTCGCAACGCCCGGCGTGCTGCTTGCGACCCCGAACACCGGGTTCGCCATCGCCACCCCGGTCGGGTTGGTCATCGGTTCCGTCTTCGCGGTGGCCTCAGCCAGCTCCGCTCGCCGGGCCCCATGCCGGCCGGGTCCTGCGCCGACGGTCGGCGCTGCTGGGTGGTCTCCTGGCGCTCATGGCCGTGTGGGGCGTCGTCTCGCTGGCTGGCCTGCCGCCGCTGGATCGGCCGCCTCCGACCGGGGAGGCGGCGGGGCCGCTCGTGGCGCTCGCGGCGATCGGGACGGGACTCTACCTGGTCGCGGCCTGGCGCTACTTCGGCTTCTATCGGCGCCGCGGCGGGGTGGTGACCCTGGCCGTGGCCGTCGCGTTCGTGCTCCTCGCGGAGGCCCTGATCGCCGTCGCCATCAGCCGCAACTGGCAGCTGAGCTGGTGGGAATGGCACGTCCTGATGCTGCTCGCGTTTGCGACGATCGCCCTCGGGGCACGCGAGGAGTACCGCCGCAGCGGCTCCTTGACCGCGGCGTTCGGTGGCCTGTACCTGGAAGCGACGCTCGCGCGCATCGATCGCTGGCACGCCGGGGCCATCGCCGCCGTCGCCGCGGCCGATGAACGCGGTGAGGCCACGGAACCCGTCCTGGCGCGGTTGCGCAGCGAGGGGGCCAGCGCGCGATGAGGTTGCGCTTCTCGCGCAGGCGGCCAGCGAGGTGCGGCGCCTGGATGCCTCGTTCCGGCCGTATCTCCCCTCCCCCGTCGCGCGACGGCTGCGCCGGCGTCCGGCCGCGCCCCCGACTGGCGGGCGTGGAACGCCAGCTGAGCGTGCTGTTCGCCGATCTTGCCGGCTTCACGACCTTCAGCGAGACGCGTCGACCCACCGAAGTCCTGACGATGCTCAACGAGTACTGGGCGGAGGTCGTGCCGGCGATCGAGGCAGCGGGCGGCGTCATCGAGCAGTTCGCTGGCGACGGCGTCATGGTCGATCTTCAACGCGGTCGGCGATCAGCCCGACCATGCCGCCGGGCGGCCTCGACGGGCCTGGCGATCGCCGAGGTGGGGCGCGCGCTCGCCGGCCAGCACCAGGGCTGGCCGATGTTCCGTGTCGGGATCAACACCGGAGCCGCGGTGGTCGGCGACGTCGGCGCGGCGGATCGGCGCAGCTTCGCGGTCATCGGCGACACGACGAACGTCGCGGCTCGGCTCGCGGCTGTCGGGTCGCCCGGGCAGGTCGTCGTGGCCCGAGCCACCTGGGACGAGCTCGGGGCCGACTCGCGAGGGCGAGTCGCTGGGTCCGACCCGGGTCAAGGGCAAGCAGGCCGCCGTTGACGCCTGGGTCCTGCGGTCCGCACCGTAGCCTGTCGGCGCGGCTCCGCCGCTACGTCGGGCTCGTCCGCATCCGCGCCGACCAGGACGAGTGCGACGGCGCAGGCGCACCGAGCACGACGTTGCCGAGCATCGCCACGGTCAGCCCGACCGTCACGGACAGGAAGCCCATGACCGGCGGGTAGATGACCGAGCCCGCGACCGCCGAAGGCCGACAGGAACCCGCCGACCGCCGCCGACCGGTCCGGGTAGCGATCGCCGCCGATGGCGATGATCATCGGGAAGACCGGCCCGGAGGCGAAGCCGGTGAGCGCGAACAGGGCGATCGACAGCGGGACCGACGGGACCAGGATCGCCGCGAGGAGTGCCACCGACATGGCCACGACCGCCACCGTCGCGAACCGCAGGTGGTCGAAGCGGTCGGCGACACGCGCCGACACGAGCCGTCCGAGCGTCAGGCCCGCCCCAGAACAACGCGAGCGCCGTCGTCGCCTCGGTCAGCGGCACCGGCTCGAGGAACCGGACGAGCCAGTTCGACACGCCGACCTCCGAGGCCACGTAGCAGGCGATCGCGACGCCCAGCAGGAGGAGCGGCGCGGCCAGCCGGCCACGAGCGCGCTCGAGCCGCCCGACCACCTCGGCCCCGACCGCCGTCCGCGTCACTCGCTCGCCGACCTGCCGGCATCGCGACGACCGCGAACAGCGCCGCCAACGGAAGGGCCGCGAGTCCGGTGCCGACAAGGATCGCCTGCCAGCCGACACCGAGCTCGGCCAGCCGTCCGACGGCCAGCGGCGCGCCGAGCGCTCCGAGGCTGAAGAACAGGTGGAGCAGGTTCAGGGCACGGCCTCGTCCCGTCCGGAACAGGTCGAGGAACAGGCCGTTCACCCCGCCGTCGAGCGCCCCGGCGCCCAGCCCGGCGGGCACGGCGGCAGCCAGGAAGATGCCCCACGACGGAGCGACCCCGAGGCGCCACGAGCGCGAGGCCATGGACGGTCGCGGCGAGCGTCAGCACGGTCCGGCGTCCGAGTCGCTCGGTCACGAGCCCGCCACCGAGCGACCCGGACGCGTACGCCGCGGCGAACAGGAAGTAGAAGAGGCCGATCCCGGCGTCCGACTGGTCGAAGCGCGTCCTTGACCGACCGGATCAGCGACGGGATCGAGCAGGCCGCTCCAGCCGATCAGCAAGAACACGAGGCAACCGAGGACGCCGGCCGGAACGATGCGTCCGAGCCGTCTCGGATCGAAGGGTCACCCGCGGATGCTAGCGCCTCGAGCGCTCAGGCGTGGAAGGCTTCGAGGGCCTCGCGTTCGCGCTCGACCGCGCGCTGGTTCGCGGCGGTGAGGGTCTCGAACGGGTCGAGCTCGATCCGGCCCTCGCGCAGCGACCAAGCGCCGGCGACGGCGCCATCGACGAGATAGGTCCCGACCGAGAACGGCGTGCGGGTGCTGAAGACGCGCGGCCGATGCGCCTCGGGCAGCAATCCGGTCCGTCGCGCGTGGACGAGCAACGCTGGCGTCCCAATGCGGCAGGAAGCGGACGGGAGCCGGCGTGTCCGGATCCGGCAGGGGCGCGTCCGGCAGGTCGACGAGCTCCCGGCCGTCCTCGTCGCGGTAGCGGACCAGCGTCACTCCCTCCGCCGGCGCGCTTGGCGTCCGTGGCCGTGATGCCGGCCCACGATGCGATGTCCCGCCACGGCGCAGGGCCGAACGCCCGCAGGTAGGCGCGGACGAGGTGCTCACGGCCCTCGTCCTCGGTCGCATCTGGCGGCGCCGACCCAGTCCTCCGCCAGTCCGAGGCGATCCGCCCGGCGGCGTTCCCAGGTCCCCGACGGCGGCACCCGCACGAGGTCCACCCACAGACCGAGGTTGCCCACGAACCCGGCGCCCAGCTCACCGAGCTCCTTCACGGTCCGCGGGCCACCGGCAAGTGCCTCGCGCAGTCGGTCCGCGGCCTCGACGAGCGACGCTTCGCTCGTGCCCTGGCCCGTCGACCCGCAGGGCCCAGCCACGCCGCGCCTGGCGGACGCCCAGCGCGTACCTCCAGTACTCGCGCCGCGAGACCACGTGGATCGTCACTCGCATGAGCGTGGCCTGGACGACGCTGCGCGCCTCGAGCGCGGTGGTGAGCGTGTCGCGGCGGAAGTCCGCCAGTCGCGTCCAGAGCCCCACGTAACCCGACGGGGCGTACTGCGTCTGGAGCCCGCCGACCTGCTCGACGCCTCCTCGATCGACACCGTCGAGCGGTCCAGCAGGAGTTGGCGAGCCAGCAGCGCGCGATTCAGGGCTCGTCGCGTCAGGATCCGCTCGGTCACCGGCCGATCATGCCAGCCCGACGCAGGTCACGACGACGAGGCGTGGGCCTCGACCATGTATTGGTCGTGGCTGGCCAGGAACTCGGTCATCTCGTCAGGCTCCATCGTTCGGCCGGATGCCGCATTCTCCGCCAGGGCCCGGAAGTAGGCCTCGCGCGGCGGTGCCGGGCTGAACAGGATGAGCATCGCGGCGGGGTCGTCGGTGGCGTTGTGGAAGGCGTGGATCCCGAGTGGCGGCACGAATAGGAACTCGCCGGCGGCGGCGTCCAGCCACGTTGCGCCGTCGAACAGGCGGATCCGCCCAGCCAGGACGTAGAAGGCCTCGCTGAACGTCCGATGGATGTGCGGTGCCGGGCCGCCGGCCCGAGGATCCATCTCCCAACGGAACAGGCCGAACTGACCGCCGGTGACGGACCCGGGGGCCACGAACGTGGCCGTCGAAGCCCGGATCTTCACGGCCTCGACCGCCCCGATCGCGCGGAAGAGGGCGTTGATCTGGGCGTCAGCCGGATACGACATCGGCGAGTCCTCCTCCTAGAAGAACGTGGAGCACCACGGCGTGTCGTCCGTGCGGAAGAGTCGATCCGCCGCGGCGATCGCTCCGGCGCGATGTTCGTCGACGCCTGTCGCGAGCACGGCATCGCGCAGCCTGGTCCCGCCGAGGTAGGCCGCCCCAAGCGCGGACACGTCGACCGACAGATCCGGCGAGCGCGTCGTGATCCGGCACGTCGAACCATCCACGTCGGCCTCGAGCGCCACGCGCAGACGGCCGCCGGGTGCCTCGGCATCGACCACGTCGAGGACGACGGACCCGGGCGCCGCGTACGTTCTCGTCTCGAGGGCACGCGGGACATCCAGCAATCGAACCCACAGCCCGTCCCCGACCTCGGTGAGGCTGGCCGCCCGCGCGTTCGTCAGCAGCCATGGCAGGCGCTCATCGGCGCTCCGTCGGGCGGCCTTCACGCTGGTGACCCAGTCGATCTCGGCGAGGAATCGCCACAACGACCCGTAGGCCTCGTCGGTCAGGGCGTGCAGTTCATCGATGACCAGTGCGTTTCGCGGCTGACGCTGCTCCCATTTCGACTCGGCGTGATAGCGGGCGTAGCCGTCGGTCGTCCCGCTCTCGTCGCGATGCGCGACGAGGAACCCCTTCCACGGATCGCCCCAGGCGCTTTCGCGCAGGTTCAGGTCGAAATCCCAGTGGTAGTCGCGTCGTCGGATCTCGCCAGGCTGACGCAGTCGCCAGGCCTCGAACACGGTCCGGATGGTGTCCCGAGCCTCCGGGCCAGGCTTGAGGACCTCGACACCTCCGGTGGCTGCACCATGGAACCCGGTCGTGTTCGACTCCAGGGTCCAGGTCGCCTCGTGGGACGCCGGACCGTACCCGAACCGGCCATAGATGGGGTACTCGGCGGCGTACAACAGGCCGAGGACCTCGCCGCGATCCCGCGCGGCAGCGTGCTCCGCGGCGACCATCTGGCGGAGGACCCCGCGCCGGCGATGGGTCGGCAGCACGGTCACACCCGAGACGGCCGTGGACGGCGACCGCGCTCCGCCCGGAACGGTGAGCTCCGTGGCCCACGAGCGGAACGTGCCACACATGCGCTCCCGATCGAACGCGGCCCAGACCCGCTCGAGGTCCCACAGCGGCCTGACCTCGTCGGCGACCCGCTTGGTGTCGGGTCGCTCCAGGAACGCGGTCGACATCGTGTCGAGGAAGTCGGGCAGCTCATCGTCGCGGACCCGACGGATCTCCGGGCTCATGACCGGAACATAGCATCCGAGCGGGCGGAGCCCCCGGATCCGCCTGGGCGAGAGGGCTCGAGCTCGCTATCCACCCATCGGCCGCCAGCCCACATCCAGCGGGACCATGACCACGGAGCCATCGCCGGCGGCACCCGCGAGCACGGCCTCGTCGACCGAGAGGGGTTGGAGCTGGTCGTAGGCGGCCGTGAGCGCGATCTCCGACCGATGGGCCGGTTCGATGAGGGTCAGCAGCGGCGTATACCGGGCGATCGCCGCACGGATCGCGCTGCGTTGCCAGAGGAAGATGCCGGCGCTCCAGTACGTCGTCCCGGAGTCGAACAGCTCGCGGGCCCGCGCCGGCGCGGGATCGGCCTCGTAGCCGTCGACCGGGAAGACGCGCAACGCGCCGACTCGGAACGCGTCGCCGAAGCGCGGCCGGATGTAGCTGTACCCGGGTTGCAGTTCGGTTGGAGCAAAGCCGAAGGCGAGCAACGGTGCCTCGAGGCCCTCGCTCGGGGCACGGAGCTCATCGGCCACCGTGGTGATGGCGTCGCGCAGGACGTCCTCCCGCTCGATGTCGTGATCCGCGGTCACCACGAGCATGAGCTCATCCGCCGGCCGGTTGATGGCGACCGTGGCCAGCGCGACGGAAGCGGCCGTGTTGCCGTGCATCGGCTCGGCCAGGACGAGCGCGTCCGGCACGAGACCACGAACGGTCTGGCCGTGCCGGCGATCCGTCACGACCACCACGTCGTAGGGATCGACGAGCGGCGCGAATCGCGCGACGGTCCGCTCGAGGACCGTCCGGCCGTCGGCCGCGGGCTCGAAGGCGACCGGGATCTCACCGCCGGTGCGCGGTCGCTGTCGGGTCCGGCCGTCCGCCAGGATCACCAGGTACATCGCCCGAATGATGCCTCATGCGGCGATGCGGGCATCGAACGCCCCGGTCGGACCAGCCGACCGGGGCGCTTGGCTGCGGGGGTCCGGGCTAGTTCACGGTCTGGACGATGACGTCACCTTGACCGATCAGGATGTTCGCGTCGGTCCGGACCTGGACGTTGCCCAGGAGGACCCGGCCGGAAGCCGGGGCCGCGTTCGCGGTCACGCTGCCCGGGACGGTCCAGCTGGAGCCGGCGGGCCGAAGGGCGTTCGCGTCGGTCACGCTCACCGTCCCAAAGGCGGTGTTTGTGAAGACATCGACGTAGTCGTACTGCGTCGTGCCCGCCGGTACGGAGAACCCGTCGACGAGGACGAGCCAGTCGCCCGCCGCGGGGTTGGCGATCGTCACCGACTCCTCGGAGTCGCCGTCGGCCGCCTGGCCTGCCAGCGCGCACGTCCCGCTCGTGCAGTTGTACACGAACAGGTCGAGGTCGGCGGCCGGATCGGACGGGTTGCCGATCGTCGCTCGCAGGGAGGTCGTGCCCGGCGTGACCGTCACGGTTCGCTCCTGCTGCGCTGCGTTGGCGATGGTCGGGCGGTCGCGGAACGCGCTGCCGAGCGTGGTGCCGACGGCTCGTCCGGTGAACGCACCGAACTGGTTCGTCAGCGTGTAGCTGCGGGCGACCGGGACGCCGATCGTCGCGGCTGGGATCACGTCGGGGTTCGGGCTTACCGACGCTCCGAGCACGGTGGCCGTCAAGGTGAACGGCGTTGTCTCGGCGTCCGAGGTCCGTCTGGCCTCGACCGTGACCTCCCAGACCCCTGCCTGCGGGTTGCTGGCGGTGCGGCTGTTGGGTCCCCCACCGGGGCACGCCCCGCCCGGGACCGGTGGCGAGTAGCACACAGTGCTCGTGTTGCTGTCGATCCCCACACCGAACGGGTGGAACCGCAGGAAGCGGGCCTGGCCCGTGCCGGGGGCGGCGCTCGGGCCGCTGAAGTCGACCTTGAAGGCCGGCGTCCCTGGCTCGACCTCGAAGAAGTAGCTCAGGGCCTGGTTCCGCGCCACCGTCCCGGTGATCGTGTGGCTGAAGTCGGGACCGCTGAACGTGCGTGGGACGACGACCGTGTTCAGCGTCTGGTACTCGATACCCGGGTTGCTGGGGTCGTCGAGATTGAGGATCGCGGAGTGGGCGCCGTAGTCCTCCGGGTGCACGTTGACGGTCAAGGTGCGGGCCGCGCCCTTGGGCAGGCTGATGGTCGATGGCGACGAGAAGGTCCCGTCGTTGCCGACCCAGGAGAGGTTGTACGTGGTCGACCCGCCGCCACCCGACGTCCGGGTGAACGTGTACGTCCGGGTGTAGTCCTGGCCGATGGTCACGCCCTCGCGATCGTGGATCCCGACACCGATGCCGGGCGTCGCGAGGAACTGGTCGAGCGCGGTGTCGACCGGCACGGCCGAGGTGATCGCGACCGTCTTGATCTTGGCGGCGAGGAGCTGCCAGGCGGCCGGGACCTGGATGAGCCCATTGCCCTGCTCGTAGGCACCGTAGCCATCGACGAAGCGGGCTGACGAATTCAGCGCCTGGCGGAGCTGATCGGGCTGGTGCTGGACACCGCTCTGCTGGGCCGCGCTGACCAGGAGTGCGCCGGCGCCGGCCGACTGCGGCGAGGCCATCGACGTCCCGTTGAACATCGAGTAGCCGGGCGGCAGGTCGTGTACGCCGACGACCGGTCCACCGGCCTGCCACATCGGTGTGGACGAGATGGCCGCGCCCGGCGCGATGATGCTCGGCTTGAAGCCGCCATCCTCACGCGGGCCGCGGGAGCTGAAGGGATGCAGGTTGTCGGTTCCGGGGACCGGCGCGCTGGAGCCGTAGTTGGCCTGCCAGGTCGCATCGGTGATGTACGCACCGACGCTCATGACCTTGGTCGCGACGGACGGGTCGCCGACCGTGTTCTCGCCCGGCCCGCTGTTGCCGGCCGAGATGAACATCTGGACCTTCGACTGCTCGATGAGCCGGTCGTACAGCACGGCCCGAGTGTTGTTGCCGTCGTTGAGCGACGGCAGGCCGCCGATCGACATGTTGATGACGTCGACGTTGGCGGTCTTGGCCGCGTAGATCATGCCCTCGATCAGGGCGTGCGATGTGCAGCCCGCGACGAAGAGACAGACCCGGACCGAGACGAGCTGTGCGCCGGGGGCGGCACCGCTCATGGCGCCGCCGAACAGCCCGTTCGCGGCGATGATGCCGGCCACGTGGCTGCCGTGGGCCCCGACACGATGCCGATGTTGATCGCCCGTGAGCGTCGCGTCGATCTGGACGACGAATGGCATCCGCTCGGCGACCGGCGTCGCGGGGTTGTCCGTGCCGAAGTAGCGGACGTCGCGGTTGACCTTGTAGTTCGTCATCGCCGGTTCATCGGCGAAGCTGCGCGTCCTGGTCGGCATCGACCCAGACCCGGCTGCCGCCGTCCCACAGGACGCCGAACTTGCCGTTCGAGCCCGCCGGGTTGCCGTCTCGGTTGACGTCCCTGCCGACCTCACCACCGAGGTTCGGGTGGCGCTCGTCGAACACGCCGAAGCGGAACGAGCCGCCGGCTGGTGCGGTGTAGGTCACGCCACCGACCGAGAACGTCGGGCCGGTGACCGGGTCGGTCAGGACCCAGGTCGGGTCGCCATCGTCGGTCGGGTGCGTGTAGGTGACCCAGTCGATGATCTTCGGCGAACCTGTCGTCGTGGTCGATAGCGCCGGATGGTCGAGGGTGATCCCCGTGTCGAGCACGCCGACCGTCACCCCGCGGCCGTCCCATGTCGGATGCGCGTCGAGGAAGGCCGCGGCACCGGTGTCGCCGATCGGCATGTACGGGTTGGCTCGCGGCGTGCCCCCGTTCGGCGCGGGATAGGGCGTGGGTGCGGTCTGCGCATCCGGGCGCGGATCGGGCAGCGGCACGAGGCTGTCGAGCTCGAGCGTCTTCACGCCCTTGAGGGCGGCCGCGGCGTCGACCCTGGCCACCGAGATCGTGGCGCGGATGTAATCGAGCGTGTCTTCGCGATACCGGATCGTAGCCCCGAGGCTCCGGAGCCCGGTGACGACCGACGCGTTGGCACCGGTCTGCGCGGCGATGAGGATCGTGACCGAGTCCTTGCCCTTGGCCGTCGCGGTGGCGATCAGGGCGCGATCCTGCTTGGACAACTTGCCCCCGGTCGGGCTCGCAGCGGCGAGGGTCTGGGGCAGGACGGCAGCGCATAGCAGCGCCACCGCCACGAACGTGGCGAGACGACGAGACAATTCGATACCTCTCTTCAGGCGATGCGTGTTCCTCCCGCGCGTCTGCGGAGGCACCTTGCCGCGTCCTGAACTCCGGCCCTCCCTGGCCGCTCCTTCGCGGGCTTCGCGCACGACTCCCGACGCGCGTGCCGGTCGCATGGCCGGCGTTTTCGTGGCCCGACGATACCCCTCGGCGAACGGTCAGGTCAACTTACAGTGGACAGTCGGCTAGCGGGGTTCGGCAGCCGTGACGGTTCGGCGGATCCCGCGGTGCAGCCGTGCGGGCGACAGCAGCGTGCAGCACATGACGAGCACGACGGCCACGGCCACGAGCAGCCACAGACTCGCCTCGAAGTTCCCGGTCGCGTCCCGTCCGGCCCCCAGCACGAACGGGGCGAGCGACGACAGGATGTACCCACCGAACAGCATCAGGGCCGCTACCGAACCGACCTGGCCGGGATCATCGGTGACGTCGAGTGGCAGGGTCAGGACCAACGGGAACACGACGCCCAGAGCAAGCCCCAGGACGGCGATCCAGCCATAGGCGAACGACGGTGCGACGATGATCCCGACGAGCGCCGCGCTGGCGACGGCTGACGAGACCAGCAGCTGCGGGCGCCTGGCGCCGAGGCGATCGGCCACCAACGGAACCCCGATGGTCGTGAGCAGCCCGATGCCGTTGAAGACCGCGATGAGCGATCCGGCCGCCGCGGTCGACCAGCCACGTTCGACGTAGGCGTTCGGCAGCCAGGCCACGATGCCGTAGTAGAGGACGGACTGGAGCCCGAACAGGAGGACCAGCAGCCAGCCCGTGCCACTGCGCCACGGGAGGTGCGGGGCGCGGGGCTGGAGCCTCACTGCGGGGCCATCCCCGCGGACGAGGAGCAGCCACGCCCCGATCGAGACCAGCGATGCCGCCGACAGGATGAGCAGGGAGAGGCGCCAGTCGCCGTCGATCGCGAGCGGCACGGCGACGGCGGCTGCGATCGTGGAACCCGCCACGATGCCGCCGGCGTAGGCACCGGTCCCAAGCGCGGGACGGATCGGCGATCCGCTGCGACACGACCATGGACGGGATGGCGCCGGCGATCCCGATGCCGATGCCCAGCCCGAGCGTGGCGAGGAGGATGAGCGGGAAGGCCGGCGCGACCGCCCGCACCAGCCCGGCTCCGACGATCAGCCCGAGGCAGAGCGCGAACGCGGTCCGGGGACCGAGCCGCGCGGCCACCTGCGGGCCGACCGGGGCGAAGATCCCCATGCAGAGCACCGGGATCGTGGTCAGGAGACCGGCCAGACTCGCGGGCAGACCGAGATCCTCACGGATCAGCGGCAGCAGCGGCCCGACGGCGAGGATCTGCGGCCGGAGGGCGAGCGACGCGAGGAACAGCCCGGCGACGACGGCGAGCGGGACGCGAGGCGAGGCGGCGGCGGGCTCGGACACCCGCCCACGCTACCGGAACCGCGCCGGTTGGCGTCGGCGGCAGCGGCCCGTGGGCGCGCCGCCGCCGACCGGTTGCGCTACGCGGCGGTTTCCTCGCCGGGCAAGCCGACCTCGATCGGGTTGTTGATCGGGTCCTGGCTCCACTCGAACCAGCCGCCGTCGTAGACCGCGACGCGCGGCCAGTCCTGGAGGTAGGCGTAGAACCAGGTCTCGCTGGCCCGCCAGCCGGTGCCGCAGTAGAACGCGACCCACTTGTCGGCCGTGATCCCGGCCTCGGCCCAGTTGGCCGCGATCTCGGGGTAGGCGCGCATCGTGTTGTCGACGTTGCGGTAGTGCTGCATGTGGTAGGCGTCGGTGCCGCAGTTGCCCCACACGTCGCCCTTGATCCGGCCGGCTGGGCCGATGTAGTTGTAGCCGCTCACGTTGCCGATGTGCTCGCGCCAGGTGCGGATGCTGACCAGCGCGGCGCCCTCCTCGTCGGCGAGGATCTGCTTGGCCTCGGCGATGTCGACGATGACCTCGGGTCGGAGCGGCACCTGGACCCCGAAGCTCGGGACCGGCGTCGGCTCACGGAGGACCGTCTCGACCGGGTTGCCCGTCCGGACCCACCAGTCGTAGCCGCCGTCGAGCAGGCGCACGTCGTCGACCCCGGCGTAGCGCAGGATCATCAGCGCGCGGGTGGCCGCGATCTGGCCGGCTCGACGGCCGGGCCACTTCTCGTTGGCATGACCCTCGGTGTCACGGCCGTAGACGATGACCGTCGTGTCGTTCGTGATGCCCAGCGCGCGGAGCGCCGTCTCGAGCGCCTCCGGCGACCGGCGGTTCCAGTCGGCGGGATCCTCGAGCCAGTTGGTGTCGAGGTACAGAGCGCCCGGGATGTGCGCCTCGGCGTATTCCTCGGGCACGCCGAAGTTCACGTGGAAGAGCAGGAACTTGCCTTCGGGGGCGGCTTCGGGCCGTTCGCCCGCAAGGACCTGGCGCAGCCAGTCGATGTGGACGAGTCGGTCGTACTTCGGCAGACGCTCGAGCGGGAGGTCCGGGTCGGCGGCCCAGGTCGGCAAGCCGTCGCGTAGACCCGAACGTTGTCGATGCCCAGGCCGGCGAGCCCCGACGCGACCGTGCCCGCGTCATCGGTGCCGGCGCCATAGACGACGACCTCGCGACCGGCGACGACGCCCTTCTCGTCGAGGATCCGGCGGATCTCCGGCGCGTCGACGCTGGTCAGCCATGCAGCCGGAAAGGCGACGGCGCCCGGGATATGGCCGCCGCGCGCTTCGCCGTCGAGGCGCCAGCCGTTGTAGCCGGTCAGCGGCCGGACGTCGAGGATGGTCAGGTCCGGGTCGCCGAGGCGATCGCGGAGTTCGGTGGTCGAGATCGTCGGACCTGATGTGGTCGGGACCTCGTGGATGGCGGTCATGTCGTGGATGTTCCCTTCTGTGGTGACGGTGCAGGACAAACAAAACGACCCCTGCCTGGCAGGGGTCGGTGGGTGCGGGAGCGTGCGGTTTACGCGGGTCGCACGCCTAGATACACCACCTGCCCTGCTCGGCACGGGTGGGACACAGACAGCGGCGCATGGCGGTCGTGTGACGGTGCATCGTCGGCGGAGTGTGACACCCGGGACGCGATCCGGCAACCCCTGATTCTCGGAGCATGGGGATGGCCGCTCTCTCAGGGTGACCAGTCAACGGCGGTCAGTCCGCCGGCAGCACCCAGTGGTTGCAGCGCAGTTGGCGCCCGGCGTACGAGACGACCTCCTCGCCGACGTTCTTGAAGCCGGCGCTCCGGCAAAGCGCGTTGGACGGCTCATTGGCCACGCCCGGAAAGGCATGGATGTCACCCCATCGACCGTCCTGGCGGGCACGCTCGATGAGCAGGCGCAGGGCCGCGGACGCGTGGCCACGCCCCTGGAACTCGCGGAGGGTCGCCCAGCCGGCCTCGCTCCGGAGACGGCCATCGACGACGTCCCTCCAGAGGCAGATCGTGCCGACCGTCCGCCGCTCCGCCACCGACTCGACCGCGAAGTACCAGAGGCGATCCGCGGCCATGCCCTGGAGACGCCGCTCGTGGATCCTCGGGATGTCGGCCGCCGGGAGGGGCCCGCCGAGCTCGGCCATCATCTCGGGATTCGTCTCGATCGCTTCCGTCAGCCATCGATCGGCGTCGACGTAGGGCCGGAGACGGACGGACGGGCTGGGCGACGGCATCCGGGCACGATAGCGGAGGTGGCACGCCCAGGAGCCACCGGCCGGGCCCAGTGTCGGCGGACGCGACGCGCGACGGCCGCCACGGCGCGCCTCTTCGCTCGTCCCCGGGCTACTCTCCTCAGGACATGGCCACGCGTCGGTTCCCGATCCGTCTCGGTCCGCGATCACGGCCGCTGCTCCGCCTCTTCGGGGTCCGTGGGCCGGACGACGCCTGGGTCGAGCTGCGGGACGATGCGATCGAGGCGCGGTTCGGGTGGTCACGGGCATTCACCCCGATCGCCAACATCGCCTCGTGGCGGATCGAGGGACCGTGGCGCTGGATCACCGCGATCGGCATGCGCCGGAGCATCCGCCATGCCGACATCACGTTCGGTGGGTCGCCTCGCGGTGGGGTTCGCCTCGACTTCCGGGAATCCGTCCGGGTGGGCCGCTTCCGCGCGCCCGCCCTCTATGTCACCGTCGAGGACCTCGAGGGCTTCGCCGCGGCCCTCACCGAGCGCGGGATCAGCGGCGTGGATGCGCGGACTCGGATCGTGCCCTGAAGGCCGTCGCGCAGCAGGATCGAGCCCACCTGGCTCATCGGTGCAACGGGTACGGTGCGCATCGCCGCTGCCGCTGTGATCCCAGCCAAAGGAGGCTTGGCCGATCGTGAAACTGACCATCGACCGCCACGCGACGAGTCGAGGCGAGCGCGTGCTCGACATCGTAACGAGCGCTGCGAAGGCCGCCACCGTCGGTTTTGCGGTCGACGCGCTCATCCACCACGCCTCACCGCGTCTCCGTGGCAAGGCGATCCGGACGCGTGCGGTCGGGTACACGGCGGCGCTGTTCATCGTGCCCCTGGCCTGGCGCTTCCTGCCGGGACCGCGTGGTCCGTATCCGCGGGTACTGGACTTCGCGGTGACGATGCCGCTGCTCGCCGACGCGGCGGGTAACGCATTCGGGATCTACCAACGAGCGCGTGTCGACGACGCCGTTCACACGGCGAACGCCGCGATCCTGGCCGGCGTGTCGGGCTCGTTGATCGCTCCCCACGTCGACGAGCCCTGGCAGGCGGCGCTGGCCGGCGGGGCGGTCGCGATCGCCGGCGAGAGCGTGTGGGAGGTCCTGGAGTACGCGGCCTGGCGGATGGGCCAGGGTGGCATGGACCTGACCTACGAGGACACGATGGACGATGTCGTCGGGACGTGGATCGGGGCCTTGGTCGGGGCACTGTTCATCCTGACCCGGCCGTCACGACGGAACGGCAAGGTCGGACCGCGCGGCTGGCGAGCGCTGCTGGGTGCCTGAACCGCTGCGGATCACGTGGGTCGGCCACGCGACGGTCCTCATCGAGGTCGGAGGCCGGCGTTTCCTGACCGATCCGTTCCTGCGGGACCGGCTGGGCCCGCTCCGGCGGCACGGGGGAGCCGTCGACATGGCCGCCCTCGGGCGCGTGGATGCCGTGCTGCTGTCCCATGCGCATCCCGACCACTTCGATCGGCGGTCGCTGCGCCGGTTGGAGGGCGACCCGCTAATGGTCGTCCCGACGGGCCTCGGCCGGGTGGTCGAGCGGATGGGCCTCGTGGCACGTGAACTGGCCGTCGACGAGCGGATGGACGTCGGGGGCATCGGGGTTACGGCGGTCCCGGCGCACCACGGCCGCTGGCCCCGGCATCCCTCGGCCATCGCCCTGGGCTACCTCGTCGAAGGTCCACCGAGCGTCTACTTCGCGGGCGACACCTCGTCGTTCCGCGACCTGGGCCGGCTCGCCGGCCGGGTCGACGTCGCGCTCCTGCCGATCGGCAGCTGGGGGCCGCACGCGGCGCCGTGGCACCTTGGCCCGCGCGGCGCGGCCAGGCTCGCGAACCGGATCGATGCGCGGGTCGTCGTTCCGATCCACTGGGGAACGCTGTATCCGGCCGGGCTGGCGCGGGTCTGGTCAGGCCCGTTGGACAAGCCGGCGGTCCAGTTCCGGACCGCCTGCGCGGCCCTTGCGCCGGCGACGGAGCTGCGCGTGCTGGCGCCGGGCGAGGCTACGACCGTGGCACTGACGCCGTCCTGATCGCTCAGATGCGGCGGAACAGCATCCCGAGGACCAGGAGCACGGTCGCCGCCACGAACGCGAGCACGCCGACCCGCTCGGGCAGGAGGGTGCCGTAGGTCCCCAGAAGACCGACCACGATCAGCACGAGCGCGACGATGATGGTCCTGGCGGTCGGGGCGAAGTTCGTCCGGCTCATCCGGTCAGATCCCGGGCAGCAGCGAGCCGACGACGAGGATCGTCGGGCAGGCGAACAGGGCGAGCTGGGCCAGCTCGCGATCGAGCGTTAGGCCGACCGCCGCGAGCACGTCCGCGATCGGATCGAGGAGCGGCAGCAGCGGCTCCACCGGCCACAGGAATACGAAGCCGATCACGCCAAGGGCGATGGCGATCGCGACGGTGATGAGGCGCGGCGGATTCGGATGGAGGCGCATCTCGGTCGGCAGTATCGCACCGCGAGGGACGTCCACGAGCGGTCCTCGCGGGCCTCGCGGGCCCCGCGGGTCGCGGCATCGCTCGGAAGCAGGTCGGTGTCGGCTGGTCGTCCGCGCATCCCGTTCGCGGCGCCACAGGCGTTCCAACGGACGGCGGAACGGACTTCCGGCTCGATCGGAACGGGGTACGTCCCCGAACGACGCCCGTACGGCAATCCCCGGGACGTTCCGGTGCCGGTTGGAACGCTCCTGGCGCCACAAACGCCGGTCCGTGCCTCCCGCGCCATACACTCCCCGACGTGACCGATCCACCCCGTCCGACCAGGCCGCCCGACGACTTACCGGCCGACCAGAACCCGCACATCCGTCCCGCCACGCCCGCCGAGCGAGCCGACGTGCGCGCCATGCACGCGGCGAACCGGGCCGCCTGGGACGAGGCCGCAGAACGATACGAGGGCTGGTTCGCCGAGGCCGTCGAGTTGATCCGGTCGGGCGGGACCAACCTCCTGCCGCCGGAGATCGAGCTGATCGGCGATCTCCACGGCCGATGCCGTCGCGCCATCCATCTCCAGTGCGCCGGCGGGCGCGACACGCTGTCGCTCTGGAACGCCGGCGCCGAGGAGGTCGTCGGCGTGGACTTCAGCCCGCGCATGCTCGAGCTCGCCGGTCGCCTGTCGGACGCGGTCGATGCGCCGGCACGCTGGATCCTCGCCGACGTCCTCGACACGCCCCACGAGCTCGATGGGACGGCCGACCTCCTCTACACCGGCCGTGGCTCGCTCATGTGGCTGCAGGACCTCGACGCCTGGGCGGCGGTCCTCCACAGGCTCCTCTCCCCCACCGGCCGCCTCGTGATCTTCGAGGGCCACCCGGTCGAGTGGCTGTTCGACGTCGACGAGACCGGACGATGGATCGCCACCGACTACGACTACTTCGGCGGACCGGAGGCATCGAAGGGCTGGGCGCCCGAGTACATCGATGCGCTCGCGATCGATGACGACGACCAGAGCTGGAAGTTCGCGCGTGCCTGGACCCTCGGGGAGATCGTCACGGCGCTCGCACGGTCCGGGCTCGTGCTCGAGCGCGTCGCCGAGCACCCGACCGATTGGTGGGGTGGGCACGCCGACGTCAGCCCGGCCGACCGAGGCCGCATCCCCCTGTCGTTCTCGGTGCTGGCCCGGCGCGGGACTTAGCCGGACGCCGGTCCGGCCTCGGCGCTCGGCTGGTCCACCGAGACCCACGCCCGGTCGAGCGCGAGCTGGATGACCGTCGACCGTTCCTCGGCCAGGGCCTGGCGGAGGGCCGGTTCGAAGTCGGCGTCCCGTTCGACCCGGATCCCGCGGGTGCCGAGCGCCCGGCCGATGGCCGCGAAGTCGACCGGTCCGAGCTCCGTCGCGACCCCCTCGCCGGTCCCACGGCGCTGCTGCCACATCCGGATCGTGCCGTAGCGCTCGTTGTCGAAGACCAGCACGATGATCCGGGCGTGCTCGCGGGTGGCGGTCTCGAGCTCGGCCATGGTCATGCCCATCCCACCGTCCCCGACCAGGGCCACGACCGGTCGATCGCGGTGGACGAGCGACGCGGCGATCGCGGCCGGGATGCCGTAGCCCATCGCGCCCGAGGTCGGGCCAAGGATACGTGCCGGGCTTGCGGAACCGGAAGCCGCGACCGGCCCAGCCCGCGAAGTTGCCGGCATCGGTCGTGATGATCGCCTCGTCCGGCAGGATCCGGCGCAGGGTCGTGACGACGCGACCCGGATGGACGCCCGGACCGGACCACTCGTCGGCGTCCGCATCGACCGTCGAGGCCGATTCCCACGTCGCGCGGTCGCTGGCGTTGTGGGCCTGGCGGCGGCGGACGAGCTCCGCATCGAGCACGGCCTTGCCGAGCAACCGCTCGTTCGCCGCACGCAGGAAGGCCCGGGCATCCGCGGTCGATCGTTGTGATCGGCGATCCGCACACCCGGGGCGCGCTCGGGCGCGATGTCGACGTGGGCCCAGCGGGTCCCGGCGGCCGGGATCGTGTCCTCGAACGACGTGGGTTCGTTGAGGCGGCAGCCGATGACGAGCATCGCGTCCGCCGCCGTCGAGGCGCTCGCGGACCGACGGTGGCGAGCCCAGGCCGGCCATGCCGAGGTACAGCGGGTGGTCGTTCGAGACGACGTCCGCGCGGCGCCACGCCGCGACGATGGGGACCTGCAGCAGCTCGGCGAAGCGCAGCAGCTCCGTCGACGTCCGGGCCCGGAGCACGCCGCCACCGGCGAGGATGACCGGACGCTCGGCCGAGGCGAGCAGCTCGATGACGGCGCGGACGTCTTCCTCGGTCGGGCCGGGAGGGGCCGGGGCGCGCGCCTTCGACGTGGGCGCCCTCGGGCGCGATGCTGCGTCGAGGAGGTCCTCGGCGAGGGAGAGGAGGACCGGGCCCGGGCGACCGCCGAGGGCCTGGCGGATCGCCTCGCCGAGGGCCGGGGCGACCGCGTCGGCGTCCTGGCGGCTCCGCGGCCCACTTGGCGAGGCCGCCGATCGTCGCGACCTGGTCGATCTCCTGGAACGCCTCGTGGCCGCGGTGGGCTCGCTCGACCTGGCCGACGATCGCGAACATCGGCGCCGAATCCTGGCGGGCCGTGTGGATCCCGATCGCGAGGTTGGCGGACCCGACCGCGCGCGTGCCGAGACACACCGCGGGCCGCCCGGTCAGCTGGGCATGCGCCTCGGCCATGAACGACGCCGCGCCCTCGTGGCGCGTCGCGACGACGCGGATGCCGGCATCGCCGAGCGCATCGAGCAGGCCCAGGAACGATTCCCCCGGGACCGTGAACGCGATGCGGACCCCGGCGCTGCGAAGGGCATCGGCGACGAGTCGACCGATGGTCCGCGGCCGATCATCGGCCGCGGCCGCTGCCTCGGGCTCCGGCTCCCTCGTCGGGCTCGGCGGAGGCCGCGGCGGGTTCGGCCTCCGGCGCGAGCGAACCGGCGGCGGCCGGACGTTCCGCTTCGGCACGCCGGCGGCTCGACCTCGGCCTCGGTCGCAGGCTCGCGCGCCAGTGGCTCCGCCAACGACCCGGCATCGGGCACGAACGTGGTGTCGGACTCGAGCGGCGAATCGGTCGTCGCCGTGGTCGCCGCGGGCTCGCGCGGCTCGGTCACGCGACGACTCCGCGACCCAGCCATGCTCAGAACGAGATCGGGAAGTAGATGGCGGACAGGACGAGACCCATGATCACGATGGCGACGATGACGATGGTGACGACCTGGGCGAAGCGGGAACGGGGCAACACGATGCACCTCTAGCGGTAGTTCTCGAATTGGAGCGGCACGGACTCATCGAGCTCTCGCAGCCGCGCGATGACCTTCTGGAGGTCATCCCGGCTCTTGCCCGACACGCGAACCGCGTCGCCCTGGATCTGCGACTTCACCTTGGGGAACTCGTCGCGGATCAGCTTGGTGATCCGCTTGGCGATCTCGTCGGTCAACCCGCGGCGGAGCTTGATCTCCTGGCGGACCTTGTTGCCGCCCGCAGGTTCGACCTTGCCCCAATCGAAGATCTTGAGCGACAGCTCGCGCCGGATCGCCTTCGACTCGATGAGGTCCTTGATCGCCGCCGCTCGATGTTCGTCGTCGGTCACGAGCACGAGCTCGTCCTTGGCCTGCGTCAGCTCGACCGTCACGCCCTTGAAGTCGTAGCGCTGACCGACCTCACGGCGCACCTGATCGAGCGCGTTGCGCAGCTCCTGTTCGTCGAAGTCGCTCACGACGTCGAATGACGCGTCGCCTGCCATGGGTCCTCCTCGTGTCTAGCCGGCGGCCGGCGCCTCGCGCCGATGCCACCATTCGCGGAAGCGAGCGATGCGCCCGTCGTTCGCGATCTCCAGGGTCATGAAACCGGCCAGCCGTACCCGCGCCCCACCCGGCTTCCGGATGAAGCTGGCGTGCCAGGCGGCGAGGACGGTCGGACCGGAGACCCAGTGCCGTTCCACGGTCATCTCGACCTGTTCCTGGGTCTCGGCCGCCTCGAGCAAGTATGCCCGCAGCGCATTGTGCCCGACCATCGGCGGCTCGAACGGGTCCTCGTGGTACTCGGCGTCCTCGGTGAAGAGGGCGGTCCAGTCATCGCCGTCGAACGCCTGCCAGGCCCGCGCGTAGCGCTCGAGCAGGTCGCCCGGCGGTGGCGTGGTCCAGGGTCATGAGCCCTCCGATGCTTCCAGTCGTCGCAGCAGCCCGGTCGCGATCCGGTAGCTGTGTCCCCCTCCCATGACCAGGACGGCGTCGCCGTGACCCACCTCGTGGGCCAGCCAATCCGCGCTCGCCTCGACCGATCCGGGGGCCGCGATGGGGATCCCCGGTCGAAGTCGGGCCACCGCCTCGGCCAGGCCGGCCGCCGAGGCGACCGTCGTGTCCTGGTCGCGGCCGGCCCAGATATCGGCGACGACGACAGCGTCCGCGGTCGCGAGGGCCTCGGCGAAGGCCGGGAGGAGCGCCGCGGTCCGATGGTACGTCAACGGCTCGTAGACCGCCCATACGCGGCGGCCCGGTTCGCGCTGACGGATAGCCCCGATCGTCTCGCGGATGGCGGTCGGATGGTGGCCATAGTCGTCGTAGACCACGACGCCCCCGACTTCGCCCTTGCGCTCCAGCCGGCGGCCGACGCCGTCGAATGTGCCGAGAGCCGCGACGATGTCCGCCGCCGGCGACCCGAGCGCGGCCGCCGCCGCAGCGACTGCGAGGGCGTTCGAGGCGTTGTGCCGGCCGGCACTTCGCAGCCGGGCGGTCAGCGGCCCGCTAAGGGGGTCGAGGCCGTGCAACTCGAGGATCGTTCCGCCCGGCTCGCTGGCGACGATCCGGCCGAGCAGGACCTGGGCCGGCCCGGCGGCCGTGGCGTACTGCTCGGCGATGCCGCCGACGAGACCTGACACCCGCTGCGGGTGCTGATCCACGAGGGCCGTCGCGACGATCCTGAGCGAGGCATCGGCCAGTCGTTCCGCCACGGCCGCCCCGCCCGGGTCCCCGACGTTGATGATGGCCGTGCCACCGGCGGGAGCCCGGCGGAGCCAGCCCACGAACGCCGCGACCACGGCGGCCCGATCGGCGAACACGTCCGGGTGATCCCATTCCGCGCCGGTCAGCACGGCGATGGCGGGTCGGTAGGGGTCGAAGTTGCCGGCGTACTCGTCCGCCTCCACCACGAAGGGCGCTCCCCCGCCCCATCGCGCGGTGGACGGCGGGCCGCCGGTCAACGTCCCCGGCAGCAACGCCCCGACGAAGGCCGACGGATCCAGGCCGGCCTCGACGAGCGTGTGGACGAGCCAGCCGGCCGTCGTGCTCTTGCCGTGCGTGCCGGCCACGCCGACGAGGGTCCGACCGGCCGCGGCGTCCGCGACGACCTGTTGCCATGACTCGAGCGGGATCCGAGCCGCACGGGCGGCGGCAAGCTCCGGGTGGTCCGGGTCGATGGCGGTGATGGCCTTGGTCACCGCCACGCGCGACAGGCCCGGCTCAGCGGTGATGTGCTCTGGATCGTGCGCCCATGCCAGGGCGATGCCGGCCGCTTCCAGGGCCGGTGTGTACGGTGACGCTCCGCCGGCGTCGCAGCCGGTCACGACCGCACCGGCGCGATCGGCCGAGCAGCGCCGCGGCGCTCGCCCCGGCGCCCGCGGCGCCGATGACATGGATCCGTTCCCCGACCACGATGGGCCGCGCCGCGCGGGCCGGCGCCAGGCCGGCACCGATGGTGGCCGCGTCGCGGGTCACGGGTCGGCGGCGCGGAGGCGCTCGATCACCAGGCTCAGGGCCGCAGCGGCACTCGCCCGCTTGTTACCGGTGCGATCCATATCCCACTGGTGCTTGCGGACCTCATCGCCGGCCGCATCCGCGACCGCCACGTATGTCAGCCCGACCGGCTTCGCCTCGGTGCCGCCGTCGGGCCCCGCCACGCCGGTAACGGCCACCGCAACGTCCACGCCGAGGCGTCGACGCGCCCCCTCGGCCATCGCCACGGCGACCTGCGCGGACACAGCGCCGTGTGCCGCGAGCACGGTTTCCGGCACGGACACGAGCGCCATCTTGACCTCGTCGGCATAGGTCACGAGGCCGCCCTGGAAGTAGGTGCTGGACCCGGGGATCTCGGTGATGAGGTGAGCGACCAGGCCACCGGTGCACGATTCGGCGGTCGCGAGCGAGAGACCGGCCGCGCGGCAGGACGCTCCGACCTGCTGGGCAAGCTCCAGGAGCTCCTCGTCGGTCGGCGGCACGCTCGTCAGCGGCGCTGGGTGAGCTGCGGCTCGGCTGGTGGCGCGAACAGCCAGGTCTCGGGGATCCCGCTCCGCCCCAGCGCCCCGAGCGACGTGCCGTTGAGCGTGAACGTCGTGACCCCCGACGAACCGGTACGGACCTCGACCGACTCCTTGCCGGTGAAGGTCAGGGTCTTGCCATCACCGAGGACCTTGCCGCCCACGCCGACACTCGGTGCGATCTTGTCGTCGACCCAGACCTTCAGCCAGGCTCGGCCACCATCGATCGTGACAACGAGGTTCACGCCCTTGAAGGCCACGCTCACGTTCCGCATCAGGGACGACGACTTGCCCTCCGGACTGGAGGCGGTCACGGTGATGGCCCACCGACCGGTCGTAAGCTCGAATGGGGTCGAGAACGTGCCGTCCTCAGCGACGGGCACCGTGATCGGCTTGGGGGCGGCCGGTGGCGCGGGCGACGCGGCCGCTCCACCCGCCGGCGCCTCGGCCGGGCCGCTGTACGTGGCGCTGACCACCACCGAATCGGCGTTCGTCGTGCGTCCCTGGACGGGGATCGCCCCATTCTCGAATGTCGCGCCGTCGGACGGTTGATCCACGGTCAGGCTGGGCGCCTGGATCACGAGGTAGGGCACGGTGATGAACAGGCTCACCGCGCTCTCCGACTGTTTGCCGGTCGATGGATCGACCGAGCTGACCTCGAACTGGTTGCGGCCACGGCGCAGGTCGACGCTCGCACTCCATTTCCCATCGGCGTCGGCGCTCACGCTGTACGGGTCCCGTCCGGGCGTGGCGATGGAGATCGATGCCCCGGCCGTCGACGTTCCGCGGAGGAGGTACTTCGTGGCCGACTCGTCGACGTCGACGACCGCCGCGGCCGGGTCCGTGACCGCGATCGTCGGCGGCTTCGCGAAGCGCAGCAGCTGGACGCCCAGGTAGCCGGCGAAGATGAGCACGCCGACCGTGAGGAGGGCGAAGACGACGAGGCTCGGTGAGAAGGTCAGGCCCTTGCGCGGCGTCGCGATCGGTCGCGGGACGCTGATGACCGCCTGCGGCTCCCGCGGGTCACCGCGTTCGCGACGCCACTGCAGCAGGACCTCGTCGGGGTCCAGGCCGAGGTAGAGCGCGTAGTTGCGCAGGAAGCCCTTCGTGTACACGGCTCCCGGCAGCTCGCGGTAGTCGCCGCGCTCCAGCGCCGCCAGGTAGCGGGCCCGGATCTTCGTGTCGCGTTCGGCGCGGTACAGGTCGACGCCCTTGCGTTCGCGGGCCGCCAGGAGCCGCTCCGGGAGCCCCGGGGCAGGCTCGGCCGCGGCGCCGCGCGCATCAGTGCGCTCGGCGCCGATGGTGCGCCGGACCTGGTCCCTTGTCGTCATCCCGTCGTCCCATCGTGATCGCGCTCGGTCTGGTCCCTGCCACCTTCGTGCCGCGCCGTCACGTCGATCGCCGGGGGCTCAGGATACCCCAGCCTTCCCCTCGACCCCAGCCGCCGGCGACTGCAACGCTTACCGATCGCCCGGATCATCGATGTCGTCCTGCGAGGTGAGCCAGTTGTCCGGGCCGTAGATGTGGCGCGGCACGGCCGGGTTGCGCGGGTCCTGCGGTCCGACGATCCCGTAGCGTTCCAGTTCATCCATGACCCGGCTCGCCCGGGCGAAACCGAGCTTGAGCTTCGTCTGGAGCATCGAGGTGCTCGCGCGCTGCAGGGTCGTCACGAGTTCCGCGGCCGGCACGGTCATCTCGTCGACGCCGAGCTTCTTGAGCCAGGCGAACTGGCCGTTCTCGCCGCCGCCGCCGTCCTCCGGGTCGGCGAAGGCCAGGATGTCCTCGTCGTAGAAGGTCCGGCCGCCGGTCTGGCCCATCCAGTGCGCCGTCACCGCGGCCACCTCGCTGTCGCTCACGAACACGCCCTGCATGCGGACCGGCCGCGGCAGGTCCACGGGCTGGTAGAGCATGTCGCCGCGACCGATGAGGTCCTCGGCGCCCGGCTGATCGAGCACGGTCCGCGAATCGATCATCGAGGCCATCGCGAAGGCGATCCGGGACGGGACGTTGGCCTTGATCAGGCCGGTCACGACGTTGACCGAGGGACGTTGCGTGGCCAGCACGAGGTGGATCCCCACCGCGCGTGCCTTCTGGGCGATCTTGACGATCGGGTCCTCGACCTTGCGGCCCTCGCGCATGATCAGGTCGGCGAGCTCGTCGATGATCAGCACGATGTACGGCATCCGCTCGCCGCCGCCGTCGCCCGCCCCGCCGGCCTCGGTCGCGGCCGCGGCTAGCGCCTCGGGCCGGGCATTGAACGCCGCGATGTTGCGGACGCTGTGGGCGGCGAGCAGCTTGTAGCGCTCCTCCATCTCGCGGACCGCCCAGTTGAGCACGGCCTTGGCCTCGCCCGGCTCGACGATGACGTGCTGGAGGAGGTGGGGCAGCCCGTTGTACGGCGCGAGTTCGACGCGCTTGAGGTCGACCAGCACCATCCGGACCTCGTCGGGGCGGGCGCGCATGAGCAGGCTCGTGATCAACGCGTTGACGCACACGCTCTTGCCCGAGCCCGTGGCCCCGGCGACCAGCAGGTGCGGCATCTTGGCCAGATCCACGGCGTAGGCCTTGCCGGACACGTCGCGACCGAGCGCGAACGTCAGCGGGCTCGTCGAATCGAGCATCTGGCTCTCGTCGACGAGGGGCTTGAACCCGACGACCTCGCTGACCGAGTTCGGGATCTCGATGCCGACGACGTCCTTGCCCGGGATCGGCGCCTCGATCCGGATCGATCGGGCGGCCAGGGCCATGGCCAGGTCGTCGGCCAGCGCCTCGATCCGCGAGACCTTGATGTGGTGTTCGGGGCGGACCTCGTACTGGGTCACGACGGGCCCCGAGTTGACGTTCACGACCTTCGCCGGGATCGAGAAGCTGAGCAGCTTCTCCTCGATGCGCCGGGAGTTCGAGGCGTGGTCGACGGTGACGCCGAGGCGCGCCGCCTGGCGTGGCTCGAGCAGGTCGATGGCCGGGAGCGTCCAGTCGATGGCCGTGAGCGACTCGAGGGCGGTCGGAGCGTCGCCGGCCAGGGCCGTGCCGGCTGCACGGGCCGTGAGCAGCCGCGCCGGCGCCCCGCCGGTGCCGCCGTCGCCCGGTCCGGTCCAGACCGTCTGGCTCATCGGCGATTGGCTGGACCGCGGCGTTTCGTCGAGGATGCTCCGCGCGACGGCGGCAGCCGCGGCGTCGTCGAGCGGGCGGACCGGCACCGCGACCGGCTCGCGGCCGGCGGCGGCCTTGCCCTTCGGGTCGCCCGATCCATTGGTCGGGGCGATCACGGGGCGGGCGCTCCTGGGCACGACGGACCGACTCGGCCGTGGTCGTGCCGACCCAGCGGGCCGTGCCCGACAGCGGGGCGACCAGCTCGCGCAACTGCAGGTTGAACGCGATCATCACGCCGACGACGGCGATCGCGGTCAGGATGATGAAGGCCCCGGGACCCGTGAGCAGCGGCTCGAGCGTCCCGGCCAGGAAGCGACCGATGCGGCCGCCACCTCGTTCCGATTCGAAGATGACCGTCGCCAGGATCTCGAACGCGCCGAGGGCGGCGACGTACGCGAGCGCCAGACCGCCGAGCGTCAGCCCCCAGCCCGAACCAGGTTTCTTGCCCGGGCCTGCGGCGATGTACCAGCCGCCGGCCAGCAGGAGGAACGGCAGCAGCCATCGGCCGGTCTCGAACCACGGCGAGATCGAGTCGCGCCACAGGTCGGTCAGGGCGCCCTCGCCCGGGAGGATGAGCGCGATGAGCGTGACGGCACCGACCGCCATCATCACCGTGCCAAGGACCGACCGCACGACCTCGGGCGAGATGCGCGAGGCGAATCGACGCGACGGCCGGCGCCGCGTACGCGTCGTGCTGGTTCGAACGCTCGTGGGGCGTGTCGGGGTCGTCCGCTTACGGGTCGCCAAGCCCTAGACCTCGACCACGACCGGAAAGACCATCGGGCGGCGCTTCGTCTGCTCGTACAGGTAGCGCGAGACGCCGTCCTTGATCTGGGTCTTGAGGAGGGCGATCTCGCTGATGTGGTCGCCGGGCGTATCGATGGCGGTGATCACGCGCTCGACGGCCTCTTCCATGAGCGGGTCCAGCTCGTTGAGCTTCACGAACCCGCGCGTGACGATCTCGGGCCGACCGACGACCGACCCCGTCTGCTTGTCGACGGTGACCACGATCATGAACATGCCGTCGTTCGCGAGCGAACGACGATCGCGCAGGACGATCTCGCCGACATCGCCGACCGACAGGCCATCGACGAAGACGTAGCCGGCCGTGACCGGGCTGCCGCGCCTGGCCGAGCCATCCGAGTAGACCTCGATCGGCGTCCCGTTCTCGATGATGAACACGTTCTCGGGGTCCACACCCGTTTCGATCGCCAGGCGGCCGTGCTGGACCTGCATCCGGAACTCGCCGTGGATCGGGATGAAATGCTTGGGCTTGGTCAGGCCGAGCATCAGCTTGAGCTCCTCCTGGCTGGCGTGCCCGGAGACGTGCGCGCGCTTGATGGTGTGGTAATACACGTTCGCGCCGGCCTTGAACAGATTGTCGATGGTCCGGGAGACGTACTCCTCGTTACCCGGGATCGGGCTGGCGCTGACGATCACGGTGTCGCCGGGCTGGATCTCGACGAAGCGATGGTCGCGGTTCGCCATCCGGGCGAGACCGGCCATCGGCTCGCCCTGGGCGCCCGTCGTGGCGATGACGAGCTTGCTGTCCGGATGGTCCTTGATCTTGTCCTTGGAGACGATCCGCGACGGGTCGTACTTGAGGTAGCCGAGGTCCGTGGCGATCTTGAAGTTCTGCTCCATGGACCGGCCGATGACCGACACGTTGCGGTTCATGTCCGCGGCCGCGTCGAGGACCTGCTGGACGCGCGCGATGTTGCTCGCGAAGGTCGCGACGATCACCCGGCCGTCGAGCGGCTCCATGATCTCGCGGAACGCGTCGCCGACCGTCCGTTCCGACGGCGTGTAGCCCGGGTTCTCGGCGCGCGTGGAGTCCGACAGCAGGACGGCGACGCCCTCGGCACCGAGCTTGGCGAGGATCGCGAAGTCCGACAGCTTGCCGTCGACCGGGGTGTGGTCGAACTTGAAGTCGCCGGTGTGGACGATGGTCCCGACCGGCGTCCGGAGCGCGATACCCATCGCGTCGGGGATGGAGTGACCGACCCGGAACGGCATGACGTGGAACGGGCCGATGTCGATCTCGTCGCCCGGTTCGAGCGCGATGAGCGGGTTGTTGTGGAGCTTGTGCTCCTTGATCTTGTTGCCCAGCAGGCCGCGGGCCAGGGTGCTGGCGTAGACCGGCACACCCGGGAACTCCGGCAGGACGTACGGCAGCGCGCCGACGTGGTCCTCGTGGGCGTGGGTGATGAGGAAGGCGCGGACCTTGGCCCGGTTCTCCTTGAGGTAGCTGATGTCGGGGATGACGAGGTCGATGCCGAACATCTCCTCGTCGGGGAACATGAGTCCGCAGTCGATGACGACGATGTCGTCCCCGTACTCGAACACGTACATGTTCTTGCCGATCTCGCCCACCCCGCCGAGCGGGATGATGCGGAGCGGCTGCTCGATGGGGTTACGGTCGTTGGTCATGTGGTGTCCTGTTGGGGGTCAGAAGAGACTGAGTTGGTCGGCGGGCTCCGGGTCGGGCGAGGTGGGGCTCGGGACGGGGTCCGGCGTGATGGATGTGGTGGTGGAGGTCGGGGCCGGCGGTGGAGGGCCCCGGCTCGGCGGAGGTCGGCGCCGCGTGCGGCGCGTCCGATCGGACGCCAGGGCGCGCCTCGGTCCGTCGCTCGCGGGCGGCGGTCAGCACGGCCGGGATCAGGGCCACGTCCTCGTAGCTCTCCCGCTCGATCGCCGGCGTACGCAAGGCGGCAGCCGGGTGGTACATCGCGAACACGGTGGCATCCCGGGCGCCGGTCGCCGGGTCGGCGAGGCGGGTCGTGCCGTGGGCCTGCGAGATCCGGACGCCCGGCATGAACCGCCCCATCGAGTGGCGCCCCAGTGTCACGACCACGGACGGATCGAGGGCCGCGAGCTGACGCTCGAGGTACGGCGCGCACGCGGCGATCTCGTCGGGCTCGGGATCGCGGTTGCCGGGCGGGCGGCACTTGACGATGTTGGTGATGAAGACGTCCTCGCGCTGCCAGCCGATGTGGCCGAGCAGGCTCACGAGCAGGCCGCCGGCGCGACCGACGAACGGTCGGCCCTCGCGATCCTCGTTCATCCCCGGGCCCTCACCGACGAACACGACCTCGGTGGAGGGATCGCCCTCGCCGGGGACGGCCCTGGTTCGGGTCTCGTGCAGCCGGCAACGGGTGCAGGCCCGCACCTCGGCGGCGATCTCCTCGAGCGCCGCGCGGCGCTCGGCTTCGGTCACGCCGTCGTTCCGGCCGCGTTTCGTGCCGCGGCGGCCTTCACCCAGCCGCGTTCGACCAGGACCTCGGCGAGCTGCACGGCGTTGGTGGCCGCGCCCTTGCGGAGATTGTCGCTCACGACCCAGAAGGCGAGGCCGCGGCCGTCCGGGATCGACGGATCCTGGCGCACCCGGCCGACGAAGATCTCGTCGGAGCCGGCTGCCTCGGTCGCGAGCGGATAGGTCGAGGTCGATGGATCGTCCTGGACCACGACCCCGGGAACGGCCGCGAACAGCGTGCGGGCGCGGTCCGGGGTGATCGGGTCGCGCGTCTCGACGTGGACCGCCTCGCTGTGGGCGACGAAGACGGGGACGCGAACGGCGGTGCTCGAGACGCGCAGGTCCGGCAGGTGCAGGATCTTGCGGCTCTCCGTCACGACCTTCCACTCCTCCTTCGTGTAGCCGTTGTCGAGGAAGACATCGACCTGCGGGAGGGCGTTGAACGCGATCTGGTGCGGATAGACGGCCGCCTCCAGCGGTCGATCGGCGACGTGGGCCTCGACCTGCGCCTGGAGTTCCGTGATCGCCTTGGCGCCGGTCCCGCTGACGGCCTGATACGTGTCGACGATGACCCGCTCGAGGCCGACGGCGTCGCGCAGGGCCATCAACGGTGGGACGAGCTGCATCGTGGAGCAGTTCGGGTTCGCGATGATGCCCTCGTGCCCCTCGAGGTCATCGGGATTGACCTGGCTCACGACGAGCGGGACGTTCGGATCCATGCGCCACGCCGAGGAGTTGTCGATGACCGTCGCGCCACGCTGGGCGGCCTCCGGTGCGAGGGTCCTGGACGTGTCGCCGCCGGCGCTGAAGAGCGCGATGTCGACGCCGTCGAATGCATCGGGCGTCGCCTCGCGGACCGTGTGCGGCGTGCCGCCGACATCGATGGTCCGCCCGGCGGAACGGGCCGACGCAAGCAGCCGCAACTCCCCGACCGGGAACTCCCGCTCGAGCAGCATCCGGATCATCGTCCCGCCGACGACGCCGGTGGCGCCGACGACCGCGACGGTGAGGGGTTTTGGGTTCATGAAAGGCATGGCTCGGCTAACGACTGGGTCTGGTCGGGCACGGCGGGAGTATACCAGCGGAGCCTGGAGGTTCCGCCCACGTGACGCCTGGGCACCGCAACGACCGGCCGGCTCCCGAGGGAACCGACCGGCCGAGCTTGGGCACGAGGTTGTGGCGGGCCGAGCCCGCCAGAGGACGGACCCTCAGACGGGTTCCTTGGCCAGGTGGCGCTGCATCGCGGCCTTGCGCGAAAGGTTGACCCGGCCCTGGCGATCGACCTCGGTCACGACGACCATCACCTCGTCGCCGACGGACACGACGTCCTCGACGGTCGGCACGTGGTAGTCGGCGAGCTCGCCGATGCGGACGAGGCCTTCCTTGCCCGGCAGGATCTCGACGAACGCGCCGAAGCCCATGATCCGGGTGACCTTGCCGAGGTACAGCGAACCGACCTCGACCTCGCGGGTGAGCGACTCGATCCACTGGATCGCCTTGCGCGAGTTCTCGCCGGAGACGGCCGCGATCTCCACGGTGCCGTCGTCCTCGACGTTGATCTCGGTCTGGGTCTCTTCCTGGATCTTGCGGATCATCGAGCCACCCTTGCCGATGATGTCGCGGATCTTCTCGGGGTTGATCTTGATCGTGATGATGCGCGGCGCGAAGTCGCTCATGTCGGTGCGGGCCTCGGGGAGGACCTCGGCCATCTTGTCGAGGATCGTCAGGCGGGCCGTGAGGGCCTGCTTGAGTCCGTCGCGGATGATCGCCTCGCTGATGCCCTGGACCTTGATGTCCATCTGCAGGGCGGTGACGCCGTCCCGCGTGCCGGTGACCTTGAAGTCCATGTCACCGATCGAGTCCTCCTTGCCGAGGATGTCGGTCAGGACCACGAACCGGCCGTCCGGCTCGCTGATCAGGCCCATCGCCGCGCCGGCGACGGGTGCCTTGATCGGCACGCCGGCGTCCATGAGCGCGAGCGTCGAGCCGCAGGTCGAGGCCATCGACGTCGATCCGTTGGAGGTCACGCACTCGCTGACGAGGCGGATCACGTACGGGAACTCGTCGTGGCTCGGCAGGACGGGGACCAGCGCCCGCTCGGCGAGGTGGCCGTGGCCGATGTCGCGCCGGCTGGGCCCGCGCATCATCTTGTTCTCGCCGGTGCTGTAGGGCGGGAAGTTGTAGTGGTGGAGGTAGCGCTTCTCGGTCTCCGGGCTGATCGTGTCGATGCGCTGGACGTCCGAGGACGAGCCGAGCGTGGCGACCGTCAGAGCCTGGGTCTCACCGCGGGTGAACAGGCCGGAGCCGTGAGCACGCGGGATCAGGCCGACCTCGACCGTGATCGGGCGGATGTCGGACAGACCACGGCCGTCGATCCGGATGCCCTCGTCGAGCACGATCCGACGAACGGTCTTCTTCTGGACCAGGTTGAACAGGTTCTTGCTGACGCGGGCTTCGCGTCGCGCGGCCTCGAGCAGCTTGGTCGTATCGCCGCCTGTGCGGTTCGCTCGAACGGCGTCGGCGATCGACTCGCGAAGTGCCGTGATCCGACCCGGCAGGTCGTTGGCGAACCAGAGCAGGAGGTTGGCCGTCGCCTCGGCGTCGGGCAGGGCCCGGTGGCTCTGGGTCAGCTCGATACCGAAGAACCGGGCCAGGTCACCGAGCTTGTACGACTCGGCCCCGGGATAGCCATCGCGGGCGATGACGAGGGTGTCGAGGTACTGACCGGGCTGGAACCGGAAGCCGTCGCCCTTGGCCTCTTCGATGAAGCCGAGATCGAAGCCGACGTTGTGGCCGACGATCAGCCCGTCGCCGACGAAGGCCAGCAGCTGGTCGACCGCCTCCTTCGGGCTCGGCGCACCCTTGACGTCCTTGTCGGTGATGCCGTGCATCTGGTTGCCGACGATCGGGCGCCCGGGGTTGACGAAGGTCGACCAGCGGTCGACGACCTTGGTGCCCTTGATCTTGACCGCGGCGACCTCGACGAGATCCGCCATCTTCGGGTCGGTCCCGGTCGTCTCGGTGTCGATGACGACGAGCTCGCGCTTGGCGTCCGTGGCGGAGGCGAAGTCGAGGACCGAGTTGGTGGACGGCTCGATGTACGGGATGCGCTTGGCCTTGCCGACCGCCCGCTGGATCTCCTCCTGGAGGTCCACGATCGGCTGGAGGGCCCGGTGCCCGAACAGGATGGCCTCGGCCATGACGTCCTCGGGCAGGAGGTTGGCGCCCGCCTCGACCATCATGATCGCGTCGCGGGTGCCGGCGACGATCAGGTCGAGCTCGGAGTCCTTGAGCTGGGTGAAGGTCGGGTTGACGACGAACTCACCGTCGATCCGACCGACGCGCACCGAGGCGATCGGGCCGTTGAACGGGATCTCGCTGATCGTCAGGGCCGCGGACGCGGCGATCGTGCCGACGACGTCCGGGAGGTTCTCCTGGTCCGTCGAGAGGACGGTGATGACGAGCTGGACGTCGTCCTTGTAGCCCTCGGGGAACAGCGGGCGGATCGGCCGGTCCGTCTGGCGGGCGGCCAGGATGGCGTTCTCGGACGGGCGCGCCTCGCGCTTGATGAAGCCGCCCGGGATCTTGCCCGCGGCGTACATCCGCTCCTCGAAGTCGACCGTGAGCGGGAAGAAGTCGAGGCCCGGGCGCGGTTCCGACCGGTTGGCCGTGCCGAGCACCATGGTGTCACCGTATCGAACGGTGACGGAGCCGCCGGCGAGGCGTGCGAGCTTGCCGGTCTCGATGGTCAGTGTTCGTCCACCGACCTGCGTCTCGAATGTTTGAGACAAGGGAAACGATCCTCCTTGTCGTGGAGGAGGTGACGACCCGCGGGCGGGTCAGCCTGCTGCACTGCTGGCGCCGGGTATGCGTGGACCCCGGGCATGGCCCAGGGTCCGGGGCGGCGACGCTAGCGGCGGAGTCCGAGCCGTCCGATGACGGTCCGGTAGCGCGCGCTGTCCTTCTTCATCAGGTAGGCGAGAAGGCGGCGGCGCTGGCCGACGAGCTTGAGGAGGCCGCGGCGCGAATGGTTGTCCTTGGGGAAGCTTCGGAGATGCGCCGTCAGCTCCGTGATCCGCTCCGTGAGGAGCGCGACCTGGACTTCTGGCGAACCGGTGTCACCTTCCTTGGTGGCATACCCGGTGATGAGCTCCTGCTTCTGTTCCCGCGCGAGCGGCACTCGGTCCTCCGACACGATCTGTGACTTGATGTTCTTCCATCTATGACCGGCGGATGATACGGGCGGGAGGCCGTATCGGTCAAACGTCACGGGCCGAAGGCCGAACGGGTACCCTCGGGCCATGCCGCGGTTGACGAGGATCTACACCAGGACCGGCGACGAGGGGATGACCGGGCTCGGCGGTGGGCGCCGGGTCTCGAAGGACTCGGCTCGGGTGACCGCCTACGGCACGGTGGACGAGCTGAATTCGACGATCGGCGTGGCCCTCGCCCTCGGCCTGACCGCGCGGCTTACCACGGAGCTCGCGACCATCCAGAACGAGCTGTTCGATCTCGGCTCGGACCTGTGCTGGCCCGAGGACGACGAGCGACGCGGGGCCATCCCGACGGTCCAGCCCCACCACGTCGAGAAGCTCGAACGCCTGATCGATGAGTTCAACGCCGTCGTGGGCCCGTTGACGAACTTCCTGCTGCCCGGCGGCTCCCCGGGCGCGGCTCAGCTCCACGTCGCCCGCACGGTCTGTCGCCGCGCGGAACGGGAGGCGATCACGCTGGGCCACGACGAGCCCGTCGGCGAGCACGTCCTCCCCTACCTCAACCGACTCTCGGACGCGCTGTTCGTGATGGCCCGGTTCGAGAACCACGAGCGCGGCGTCGACGAGCCGCTCTGGCGACCGGGCCTCTAAGCCCGCCCGGCGTCCCGCCCCGGCATCCCGGTCCGACCGTCCGCGCGGACGTCCCCGGCCCGGCGGTCCCGCGTGCGTCCCGCCCCGACGGTCACGCGTGCATGGGGTGCTCGTAACGACGATCGGACGGTGCGTCGGGCTCGGATCGGGCACCAGGCGCACGCTTTGAGCGACGAAACCCCCGATTTCGCGGGTCAGCCGTCCGATCTGCGCGGTTCGTTCGTCGGTATGAGTTTGGCACGCACGCAGGTCGGGCGACGGATCGGGATTCGGCTTCGACCTCCCGTAGCCCGATCACTCAGTCGAGCAACTCGACCAGGACGGGGCCGCTGGCGACGGGCGCGCCATCGAGCGAGGCCCCATCGCCCGTCAGCGTAAGCCGAGCGTCGACGCCTTCGACCCGGCATCGATAGGTCCCTGCCGGCGGCAGCGCGAGCGGCCAGTCGAAGTCGATGGAGCCGTCGCGGACTTGGCCGCAGAGCGTCACCGGCCGACCCAGCAGCTCGGCCGCGCCGGCCAGGTCTCCCGCGCCGATCGCTGCCCGGATCTCCGAGCTGCGGACCGGCCGCCCAGCGAGCTCGAACGGCGGGACGACCACGACATCGAAACCGCGCTCGCGACCGAGGGCGGCGAGGGCCTCCGGGGTGCCGCGGCGCTCGAACCCGAAGGCGGCGTCCGGTGTCATCAGGAGACCGGCGAACGTCGTCCCGTCCTGGATCATGCCGACGAACCCGTCGTAGGGGATCCGCCGGACGGTTTCGTCGAAATGCTGCACGACGGTGACCTCGACACCGGCCGCGGCCAGCCGGTCGAGGCGTTCGTCGGGATGGATCAGCAGCGGTGGCGCCGAGCCGGTCAGGACCTCGTCCGGGTGCGCATCGAACGTGATGACGGCCGGCCGTGCCGCGCGGGACCGTGCCTCGCGGACGAGGTGCTCGAGCAGGTAGGCGTGGCCTCGATGCAGGCCGTCGAACACGCCGACCACCGCGAAGATCGGACCATGCTCGGGTCGCAGCCCCGCGACCCCGGCGACGACGTCCATCAGCCGACGACCTCCGTGACCGCCGGCGTGATCAGCACCTTGTCCGGGGCCAGGCGGCCGCCGGAGGCTTCGATCGCGATGGCCGCCAGCGATCCGTCGGGTGCCCGCAGGCGGTACCGCTCAGCGCCCGCGGCGACACCACTCGTCGGGCGGATGAACTGGCCCCGCGCGATCGCCTCCGTCTCGGAAGCGGTCAGCGCGATCTCGGGGAACCGCTCGAGCCCGGTGTCGATCGGGCGGAGGAGCTCGGCCAGCGGTCCAGGTCCGGTCGCGGCCGCCTCGCGCACGTCGTCGAGGGGCAGGGCGTCGGCTTCACCGAACGGACCCGCCGCCGTCCGCCGCAGCGCTCCGAGGTAGGCGCGGTTCCCAAGCCGCTCGCCGAGGTCACGGGCCAGGGCCCGGATGTACGTCCCGGCCGAGCACGCGACGTCGACGACGGCGATCGGCCGCTCAGGGTCGGTGTCGTCCCAAGACACGAGCGAGAGCGAGTGGATCGTGACGACCCGCTCCGCGAGCGTGACCGACTCACCGGCCCGGGCCATCGCGTAGGCGCGCCGGCCACCGACCTTGATCGCGGAGTACGCTGGCGGGCGCTGCGAGATCGTGCCGGTCAAGCCGGGGAGCGCCGCGATCACGTCATCCGCCGTCGGCGGCGGTCCCTCGGCCGGGGTCAGCTCGCCCTCGAGATCGTCGGTCGTGGACGACGCCCCGAAACACACGGTCGCGCGATAGGCCTTGCGGTCGGCGAGATGGAACTCGACGACCCGCGTGCCGCGCCCCAGGAACAGCGGCAGCACCCCCGAGGCGAACGGGTCCAGCGTGCCGCCGTGCCCGACGCGCTTGGTCGCCGCGAGTCGCCGGACGAGCGCCACGATGTCGTGCGAGGTCGGGCCGATCGGCTTGTCGACGACCAGGATGCCATCGAGCCCCGGACCGAGCGACTTGTGGGCCACGGGCTAGCGCGCGACCTCCGACGCGAGGCGCGTCGCTTCGGCCAGCACGGCCGAACGTGCCTGGTCGACGGGGAGGGCCACGGTCGCCCCGGCCGCCCGAGCGTGTCCCCCACCCCCGAACCTGCCGGTGAGGACCGTCGCGTCGACGCCGCCAGGCTTGGTCCGAACGCTGATCCGGGTGCTCGCGTCGGCTTCCTTGAACAGGATCGCGACCTCGGCCTCGTCCGCCTGGGCGAGCAGGTCGATGATCCCCTCGGACTGTGCGGGCTGGGTCCCGGTCGCGGCGAGGTCGGCATCGAGCAACGTGGACCACACGACGCGCCCGTCGTCGGCGCTCTCGAGTCGATCGAGCACGCGGCCGAACAGCCGGAGCTGGGGCGCGGGCTTGGTGCGATACAGGCGGCGCGAGATATCGGATAACGGAGCGCCGGCGGCGACCAGGGCCGCCGAGACCGCCAGCGTGCGCGGCGTGGCATTCGGATGGGCGAAGGTGGCGGTATCCATGACGATGCCGGCCATCAGGGCCGATGCGAGCGCGCCCTCGCCGCTGTCGAGCGGCAGCCCCAGCCGGAGCGCCAGCAGGGCGACCATCTCGCACGTCGCCGCGCTCGCCGGGTCGATCCAGTCGGCGTCGCCGGCGGCGTCGTTGGACGCGTGATGATCGATGACGACACGAGGCAGACGCTCGAAAAGCTGAGCGTGCCGGATCGCCACCTGCCCGATGCGATCCAGCGAGCCGCAGTCCGACACCACGAGCAGGTCGTAGTCGGCGGCGGGATCGGGGTCCGTCGCGAAGCGCTCGACGTCGGCGAGGAAGTCGTACAGCGGCGGCACCGGGTCCGTGCAGACCGGGTCCGCCCGACCACCGAGGGCCTCCACGATCCGGACCACCGCGAGGGTCGCCCCGAGGGTGTCCGCGTCGGGGTTCTCGTGACCGACCGCGAGGACGCGCCGCGCATCGCGGAGCCGTTCCACGACCGCGTCAGGGACCGCGTCGAGGTAGACCCCGAGGTCCACCCCTGTGGCGTGGCTCACCGGCGCGTGCCGGGGCGCTTGGCGCTCCCCCGCCCCGCCTTGGATCCGGGGGCGGTCGATCGGCGGCGCGTGCGTGGCTTCGGTGGGATCACCGCCGACGGCGGCTCCTCGGACGTGTCGCCGTCGTGGTGGACCCGGGCGATCGGTGTCGGGAGGGTCTCGCCGAGCGGCAGCTCGCCGTCGGGTGCCACGCCCGCCTCCAGCTCGTTGAGCAGCTGCAGCACGCGGGTGCCCCGTTCGGCCGTGTCATCGAGTTGCACGTGCAGATCCGGGATGCGCCGGATACGCAGCGTCTTCCCGAGCTCGTGCCGGACGAACGGCATCGCCCGACCGAGCGCGGCGATGGTCGCGTGCCGCTCGGACGGCTGCCCGATGACGCTGACCCACACCTTCGCGTGGCGCAGGTCCGGCGTCGTCTCGACCTTCGTGATCGTCGCGAATCCCACCCGGGGATCCGCCACGTCACGCGTCACGATCGCCCCGATCTCCTGCCTGAGCAGCTCATCGACCCGATCCGTTCTCTGGCTCATGGACTCGCGAATCGCCCAGCGGCGACCATCTACCCGGCCACTGCCCTTGAGATGGTCTGCGAGGTGAAGCATTCGATGACGTCGCCCTCTTCCAGGTCATGGAAGTTGGCCAGCCCGATGCCGCACTCGTAGTTCGCCTGGACCTCTCGGACATCGTCGCGGAAGCGGCGCAGCGACTCGATCCGGTCGGTCGCGATGACCTTGCCGCCGCGGTAGACGCGGGCGCCACCACGAACGATCCGGCCGTCGGTCACGTACGAACCGGCGATCTGGGTGTTCTTCCCGACGCGGATGACCTGGCGGACCTCCGCGCGGCCCTCGACCACTTCGACGACCTCCGGCTCGAGCAAGCCCTTGAGGGCCGCGTCGATGTCGTCGGTCAGCTTGTAGATGATGTCGTAGAGCCGGACATCGACCCCTTCCGCCTCGGCGGCGCGCCGGGCAGTCTCGGTGATCCGCGTGTTGAAGCCGACGACGATGGCGTCAGACGCGGCCGCGAGCATGATGTCGTTGTCGCTGATGTCCCCGGCGGCCTCGTGCAGGACGTTGATCCGGACCTCGTCCTGATCGAGCTGCTCGAGGGCGTGGGTGATGGCACCCAGCGAGCCGGACACGTCCGACTTGAGGATGATCCGCAGCTCCTTGGCCTGGCCGGCCTGGATCTGGCGATACAGGTCCTCGAGCGTCGCGCGGCCCGAGCCGTCACCGCCCTTGGCGGCCGCATCGGTCTTGCGCTGCTCCACGAGCGTGCGGGCCGCCTTGTCGTCCGCGACCACGCGCAGGATGTCGCCGGCTGCCGGGACCTCCGAGAGACCCAGCACCACGACGGCGCTGGCGGGCCCCGCCTCCTTCACGCGCTTGCCGCGATCGTTCTCGAGCGCCCGGACGCGACCGAACGTCTCGCCGACGACGATGATGTCGCCGACCCTGAGCGTGCCGGTCTGGACCAGGGCGGTCGCGATCGCGCCGCGGTTCTTGTCCATCTGGGCCTCGACGATCGTGCCGATCGCCGGGCGGTCCGGATTGGCCCGCAGCTCCTGGAGATCGGCGACGAGCAGGACCATCTCGATGAGCTCATCGAGGCCCTGGCGGCTCTTGGCCGACACCGCGACGAGCGGCACATCGCCGCCGTACTCCTCGATGACGACGCCGGCCTCGGTCAGCTCGGTCTTCACCCGGGTCGGGTCGGCGTCCGGCTTGTCGATCTTGTTGAGCGCGATGATGATCGGGACCTTGGCGGCCTTCGCGTGGGCGATGGCCTCGAGCGTCTGCGGCATGACGCCGTCGTCGGCCGCGACCACGATGATCGCGATGTCCGTGACCCGTGCGCCGCGGGCGCGCATCGCGGTGAAGGCCTCGTGGCCCGGCGTGTCGAGGAACACGACCCGCTTGCCGTCGTGGACGACCTCGGACGCGCCGATATGCTGGGTGATGCCACCACGCTCGCCGGCGGCGACCTCCGTGGAACGGAGGGCGTCGAGCAGGCTCGTCTTGCCGTGGTCGACGTGGCCCATGACGGTCACGATCGGGGCACGCGGCTGGAGCTTGGCCGGGTCGTCCTCCTCGAACAGCGACTCCTTGATCGACTTCGGGCACGGCCCCTTCGGCCTCGGCGTCGGATCCGGTGCCGTTGGTGGACGCGGCGACCGTCTCGGCCACCTCGTAGCCGAGCTCGGATGCGACCAGCGACGCCGTGTCGCGGTCGATGAGCTGGTTGATGGTCGCGAAGATCCCGCTCTTGATCAGCTCGCGGATGATGTCCGCGACGTTGACCGTGAGCAGGTCGGCGAGTTCCTTGACGGTGATGGTTCCGGGCAGCTCGATCGCGCCACGCTCGCGCGGATCGATCGTCTGGACCTGCGATGTGGCGCCGCCGTCGCGACGCGGCGGCTTGCGGGGGCCGCGACGGCCGCGGGTGCCGCTCCTACTCCTGGCCACGGGCTCCTCCTTCGATGGTGTTCGTGGTGATGGCTCCCGATCCGACGTCCTCGAGGAACGCCGCCGGGAGCGGGGTCTCGAGCGCCCGTGCGAGGGCGCCCTTCGTGATGGCGATGGTCAGGCAGTCCGTTCCGCGGCACACGTAGGCGCCGCGGCCGGACAAGCGACCGGTCCCGTCGACGACGACCCGCCGATCGGGGGTACGGACGATACGCTGCAATTCCCGCTTCGGGCGCGCCGTGCGGCATGCCACGCAGGTCCGCGTCGGGACCCGTCGCGGGCTGCCGACCGGCGACCCCACGGGCCGTGCGGTCGCGGCTACGACGCCACCTCCTCGGTGGCGGCTGAGGTCCTCGGCCTCGGTGGTCTTCTTCTTGGGGGCGCGCTTGGGCTTCGCCGGTTCCGTGGCAGCCGGCTCCGTGGCGGCATCGGCCTCGGCCGCCGCCTTCTTGGTGGCGCGCTTGGGCTTGGCCGCCGCTGTGGCGGCCGGCTCAGTGGCTGTCTCGGCCTCGGCCGCCGCCTTCTTTGTGGCGCGCTTGGGCTTGGCCGCCGCTGTGGCGGCCGGCTCAGTGGCTGTCTCGGCCTCGGCCGCCGCCTTCTTCGTGGCGCGTTTGGGCTTGGCCGGCGTGGCCGCCGCTTCCGATGGCGCTTCGGATGCGGGCGGCGTTTCGGCGTCGACTGCCTCCAACGCGATGCTCAGCGGCGTCTCGACGGTCTCGACGGTCTCGGCCGTCGTCGACGTTTCGGCCGCTGCCGACTCGTCGGTCGTCGCCTCTTCCGCCGGCGCATCCGCGGCGGCCTTCGCCTCGGCCACCGATACGTCGCTTCGGATATCGATGCGCCAGCCGGTCAGTCGGGCGGCCAGTCGGGCGTTCTGGCCCTCGCGACCGATCGCGAGCGAGAGCATGCGCTCCGGCACGGTGACGGACGCGATCCGGTGCTCCTCGTCGATGTCGACGGACAGGACCTGGGCCGGGCTGAGGGCATTGGCCACGAAGACGCCGGCGTCGTCGCTCCACGGGATGACGTCGATCTTCTCGCCGGCGAGCTCCGCGACGACGGCCTGGACCCGCGCCCCGCGCTGACCGACGGTGGCACCGACCGGATCGAGCCCTTCCTGGCGAGACGCGACCGCGACCTTGGAGCGGCTGCCAGCCTCGCGCGCGATGGCCTTGATCTCGACGGTGCCGTTGTGGATCTCGGGCACCTCGAGCTCGAACAGGCGACGCAGGAAGCCCTTGTGCGTGCGGCTCACGAAGATCTGCGGACCGCGCACCGAGCGCCGGACCTCGAGGACGAACGCCTTGACGTTCTGCCCGATCCGGTAGTGCTCGAGCGCGCTCTGCTCGGTCGTGGCGAGGATGGCTTCGACGTTCTTGCCGACGTCGAGGATGATCGCGCGCGGCTCCACCCGATTGACCGTGCCGGTGATGAGCTCGCCTTCGCGGCTCGCGAACTGGTCGAAGACCTGGTCGCGCTCGACCTCGCGGATGCGCTGGAGGACGATCTGCTTGGCCGTCTGGGCGCCGATCCGCCCGAACACGTCGCCGTCGAGCTGCTCGGTCTCGACCATGTCGCCGACCTTGGCGTTGGCCTCGTGCTTGCGGGCGTCGTCGACGGTGATCTGGGTCAGCTCGTCCTCGATCTCGTCGACCACGAGGCGGGCGCGAAAGACACGGATCCGGCCGGATTCGGCGTCGATCTGGACGTGGATGTCCTCGTCGCCGGCCACGCGCCGATAGGCCGACTGGATACCGTCCTCGACGGCTCCGATCAGCTGTTCCCGCGAGACCTGCTTCTCCGCATTCAGCTGGAGGAGGGCGCCCACGAAGTCTCGACTCACGATCGCCTCCTCTTCTGTCGCATGCGTGCCGGAGAACGACCGGTCCGAAAAAAAGACGCGGGGGTCACCCACGTCACGGAGCGGCCGTTCAGTTACCGGGAAGTATACACCCGGATGGGTGGACGGCTCAAACGGGCGACGGCCGCGATGCAGGCGCGGCTGTCAGGCGACCGGGACGGTCGGGCTCGGGTAGCGGCGGGCGACGTAGTCCTCGAGGATCTCGATGAACTCGGCCACCAGGCCGTCGCCGCGCAGGGTCCGGTCCAGCTTGCCATCGATGAAGACTGGCGCCACCGGCTCCTCGAACGTGCCCGGCAGGCTGATGCCGATGTCGGCATGTTTGGATTCGCCCGGCCCGTTGACGACGCAGCCCATGACCGCGACGCGCAGATCCTCGGCTCCGGGGTGGGTCTCCTTCCATTCCGGCATGCGTTCCTTGAGGTAGCCCTGGATCTGCTGGGCCATCTCCTGGAAGAACGTGCTGGTCGTCCGGCCGCAGCCGGGGCAGGCGCTGACCTGCGGCAGGAACGAGCGCAGCCCCATCGACTGGAGGACCTGCTGGGCGACTTCGACTTCGCGCTCGCGGGGCGCGCCCGGCTCCGGGGTGAGCGACACGCGGATCGTGTCGCCGATGCCCTCGTTGAGCAGGATCGCGAGGCCGGCCGTGGACGCGATGATGCCCTTGTCGCCCATCCCAGCCTCGGTCAGGCCGAGGTGGAGCGGGTGATCGCAGCGTGCGGACAGCAGCCGGTAGACATCGACCAGGTCGCGGACACCGCTGACCTTGGCGCTGATGATGATCCGGTCGTGGCGCAGGCCGGTCGCCTCGGCGAGCTCGGCGGAGCGCAACGCGGACTGCAGCATCGCCTCGATCATCACGTCGCGCGCGTCCTGCGGCTCGGCGAGTCCGGCGTTGATATCCATGAGCTCGGTCAGCACGGCCTGATCCAGCGAGCCCCAGTTGACGCCGATGCGGACGGCCTTGTCGTTATCGATCGCGACCCGGATGATCGTCGCGAAGTGCTCGTCGTGCCGCTTGGCCCCGACGTTGCCGGGGTTGATCCGGTACTTGGCCAGCAGCGCGGCGGTCTCCGGGTACTCCACGAGCAACTTGTGCCCGTTGTAGTGGAAGTCGCCGATGATCGGCACGTCGACGCCGAGGCCGCGGACCTTGCGGACCATCTCCGGGACGGCTGCGGCCGCTTGCTCGGTATTGACCGTCACGCGCACGAGTTGTGATCCGGCGTGGGCCAGCCGCGCGACCTGGATCGCGGTCGCGTCCGCGTCGGCGGTGTCCGTGTTCGTCATCGACTGGACGACGATCGGGTGGGCGCTGCCGACGAGCACGCCCCCGACATCGACGCTGACGGTCGGTCGCCGAGACGGTTTGTCGATCATGGACCGCCGACCGTCCCCCCGGTGAGGCCGCGGAGGATGTCGTAGCCGGTCACCCAGATGATGAACGCGAACAGGAACACGAACCCGACCATGTAGGTCAGCTGCTCAGCCCGGAGGCTGATCCGTTGGCCGAAGATGCGCTTCAGGACGAGCATCAGCATCCGTCCACCGTCGAGCGGCGGGAACGGCAGGATGTTCACGACGGCCAGGTTCGCGGACAGGATGCCGGCCACGTACAGGGTCATGATCGGCCCCGCGTTCCAGAAGACGTCACCGATCTGGGTCGCGATGCCGACCGGGCCCGCGACGGGCGGCGGCGCCGTCGGGTCGGCGGCGACCGACCCCACAAGGCTGCCCAGTCCGCCGACGATCAGACCCATCCAGCGGACCGTTTCGGCGGCTCCGACCTGGATGGCGGTCGCGAGGTCGTTGGTCGACGTGGCGCCGTCGAAGTAGGCCTCCCACGGGCGCTGCTGCTGCGAGATCCCGAGGGCGCCCTGATTGGCAGCCACGGCGGCCTGGTCGCGCAGCGTCACGGTGACGTCGCGACGGCTGCCGTCCGCCCCGTCGACGGTCAGGACGACGGTCTCCCCCGCCCTCGCACGAAGGCCCTCCAGGAGGTTCGGGCCGACCATGAACTGGTAGCGCTCGCCGTCGACGGCCACGAGTGCATCGCCTGGCCTGCAGGCCCGCGGCCTCGGCCGGCGACCCGGGCTGGACCTCGTAGAAGCGGATGCCCACCAGCGGCGACGCCAGCCAGGTGATGCCGGTGAAGATCACGAACGCGAGGGCGACGTTCATCACGACGCCGGCGACGAGGATCACGAGCTTCCTGGCCAGCCCCTGGGACGAGAAGGAGCGCGGGTCCCCGCCCGCGTCGCCGTCCTCGCCCTCGAGCTTCACGAACCCGCCGATCGGCAGCCAGTTGAGCGTGTAGAGGGTCTCGCCCTTGGAGCGGAGGACCTTGGCCCGCGGCGGGAAGCCGACGCCGAACTCGAGGACGCGGACGTTCGCCAGCCGCGCCGTCACGAAATGGCCGAGCTCGTGGATGATCACGAGGATGCCGAGGATGGCGAAGAACAGGACGATCGTGACGACCGATTGGAAGAAGCCGGTCACGACACGCCCTCGATGCGTCCGTGGGCGTAGACGGCCCGGACCTCGCGATCGAGCGCGATGAGCGCATCGACGTCCGGCTCGACGGCCTCGGCTGCGCCGAAGCGCGCCACGGCAGCGTCGAGCAGCCGCGCGATGCCCATGAAGTCGAGCGTGCCATCGAGGAACCGGCCGACCGCGACCTCGTCCGCCGCGATGAGCGCCGCCGAAGCGCGAGGCCCGGCGAGGCCGGCCTCACGGGCGATGCGCAGTGCCGGGAATCGGCCCGTGTCGGGCGCGCGGAAGTCGAGCCGGGCGGTGGCGATCAGGTCTGGCGGCGTCGCCGGTGATGGCCGGCGCTCGGGGTAGGTCATGGCGTACTGGATGGGAAGTCGCATATCCGGGGTGCCCAATTGGGCCTTGAGGGAGCCGTCGATGAAGCGAACGGCGGAGTGGACGACGCTCTGCGGGTGGATGACGACCTCGATGGCGTCGTATTCGACATCGTACAGCCAGTGCGCTTCGATGACTTCCAGGCCCTTGTTGGCGAGCGTCGCCGAGTCGATGGTGATCTTGGCCCCCATGGTCCACGTGGGGTGCTGGAGGGCTTGCTCCGGGGTGATCGCCGCCATCGCAGCGGGGCTCGCATCCAGGAACGGGCCGCCGGATGCGGTCAGGATGAGCGCGGCCACCGTCGTCATGGTTTCGCCGACGAGGCACTGCCAGATGGCCGAATGCTCGGAATCGATCGGGCGGAGCCAGGCGAGCGGGCTCGCAAAGGGGTCGCCAGGCGTGGTGGCCGCACGCTCCGCGGCGAGACGGCGCGCCTCTGGCATCACGAGATGGCCGCCGGCGACGAGGGTCTCCTTGTTGGCCGTGGCAACGACCTTGCCGGCGCGCAGGGCGGCGAGCACCGGGCGAAGGCTCACGACCCCGCCCGTGCCGATGACGACGAGATCCACGTCGTCGCGGGTCGCGATGTCGACCAGGGTGTCGTCGGAAGCTCCGACGGCGGTGAGGGTCGGACCGAGACGCGCGGCCTGTTCGTCGAGCAAGCGTCCGGTTCGTGCCGGCGGCCAGCGCGACCACGCGGAAGAGCTCGGGGTGGGCGGCGAGCACCTCGACCGTTTGTCGGCCGATCGAGCCCGTCGAGCCGATCAGCGCGACGCGACGCCGTTCAGGCGAGGAGGGCGACGACATACAGCGTCACGACCGGCGCGGCGAACAGGAACGAATCCACGCGGTCCAGCATGCCCCCGTGACCCGGGATCAGTGTCCCGGAGTCCTTGGCGCCCGCGGCTCGCTTGAGCATCGACTCGGCAAGATCGCCGGCCTGGGCCGACAATGCCGCGAGCGGGCCCAGGACCAGGGCATGCAGCGGGGACTGGCCGAGCGCGACCAGCATGACGCCCACCACGACGGTCGTCGCCACGACCCCGCCGACCAGGCCGGCATAGGTCTTGGACGGTGAGATGTGGGTCAGGAACGTCTCCCGCCCGAATTGGCGACCGACCAGGTACGCCCCCGTGTCGTACGACCACACGGCGAGCAGCAGGAGCAGGATCCAGCCCCGCTCCGACCCGAGGGCGGCCAGCGGCGCGTCGGCCGGCACCGCGGGGGCGGCGTGACCGAGGCGCACGACGAAGCCCAACAGGCTGACGTACAGCGCGCCGAAGATCGTCGCGATCCAGGTCGCGAGCCCGTCGCGTGGATCCGGACGGCTGAAGGACGCGACCGATACGAGCACGATCCCGACCGCGACCAGCAGCAGGCCACTCCCCTCGAGCACGCGCGGGAACGCCGCATCGAGGATGACCGTGAGGGCCAGGACGGTGCCGAGGAGCGGTAGCGTCGGGTGACCGGCAGCCCGCAGGAGCGCGAAGACTTCCCGGGCCGCGAGGACGGTGACGAGGGCGATCGCCGCCGCCAGGACCACGCCACCGAGCGCGAGGACGATGAGCAGGACCGGGACGAGGACGGCGGCGCTGATGGCCCGCTGGCGCACCCCGCCCGCCTAGCGCCCGAACCGGCGTTGACGCCGGGCGAATTCGAGCAGGGCGGCGTCGAAGGCCGTCGGCCCGAAGTCGGGCCACAGGTCCTCGCTGAAGTAGAACTCCGCGTAGGCCGCCTGCCAGATCAGGAAGTTCGACAGGCGCTGCTCGCCGCCCGTCCGGATGACGAGGTCCGGGTCGGGCAGGCCGGCCGTGTAGAGGGCGGCCGTGATGGCCGCCTCGTCGATCGTCTCGGGCGGCCGCCCGGCGGCGATCAGCCGGCGGACCGCGTCCACGAGCTCGGTCCGACCCGCGTAGTTGAAGGCGATATTCAGCAGGAGCTGCGTGCCGTCGGACGTGGCATCCAGCGCCTCGCCGATCGATCGGCGGGTCTCATCGGGGAGCTCGTCGAGGCGACCGAGCAGGCGCACCCGGACACCCTGCCGGCGCAGTTCGTCGGTCTCGCTGCGGATCGCGCCCTCGAGCAGGCCGAACAGGCCCGTCACCTCATCGTCGGAGCGCGCCCAGTTCTCGCGGCTGAAGGCGTACAGCGTCAGGACGGGCACGCCTCGACGCACCGCGTGGCGAAGGATCTCGCGGATGGCCTCCACGCCTGCCGCGTGACCGTCGAGCTCGGGCAGGTCGCGTTGCCGAGCCCAGCGACGGTTGCCGTCCATGATGATCGCGACGTGCCGGGGTAGATCGTCGGGCGACAGGAACGGCGCATCGGCGGCCGGATCGGCCGGCGCGGGGGTGGCCGTCAAGCTCGCCTCCACGACCGTCGCGGCCGGCTCGTGGGCCGACGGCGGCGCGTCAGTGGGCCTGGCCAGCGGCGTGCGAGCCACTAGACCTCGAGGACCTCCTGTTCCTTGACCTGCCCGCGGCGTTCGATCTCGCCGATGTGCCGGTCGGTCGTCTTCTGGAGGAGATCCGTCTGGCGGTGGGCTTCGTCGGTCCCGACATTGCCGTCGCGCTCTTCCTGCTTGAGGTGGTCGTTCGCATCCCGACGGATATTGCGGATCTCCACGCGCGCCTCCTCCATGCGCTTGTGGACGACCTTGACGAGGTCCTTGCGACGTTCCTCGGTCAGCGGCGGGATGTTGAGGCGCACGACGGTGCCGTCGACATTGGGCGTGATACCGATGTCGCTCTTGGTGATCGCCTTCTCGATGGCACCGAGGACGCCCCGGTCCCACGGCTGGATGACGATCTGGTGCGGCTCCGGAACGCTGATCCCGGCCAGTTGGTTCAGCGGCGTCTGGGTGCCGTAGTAGTCCACGACGATGCGCTCCACGAGCGCGGTCGAGGCTCGGCCGGTGCGGAACCCCTGGAAGTCGCGTTCCATGGCGTCCACCGCGCGCCCCATCTTGTGGTCAGCGTCGGCGAGGATCTCGCTGCTCATGCTGGCCTCCCTGTGGCTTCGCTCGGCGCCTTGGCGGCGCTCGAGATGACGGTTCCGACCGGCTCGCCGGTCGCGACTCGCGTGATGTTGTCAGGATGATCGAGCTTGAAGACGACGATCGGCAGATCGTTCTCCATGCACAGGCTGACCGCGGCCGCGTCCAGCACCTTCAGCTGGTCGCGGAGCAGATCGGCATACTCCAGTCGAGCGTAACGCCGCGCCCCCGGGTTGGTCATCGGGTCGCTGTCGTAGACGCCGTCCACCTTGGTCGCCTTGAGGAGGACCTCGGCGTTGATCTCGACCGCGCGCAGGGCCGCGGCGGTGTCGGTCGTGAAGTACGGATTGCCGGTGCCCGCGACGAAGATCGTGACCCGGCCCTTCTCGAGGTGGCGGATCGCCCGGCGCCGGATGTACGGCTCGGCGACCTCGTTCATCGCGATCGCCGTCATGACCCGAGTCGGTACGTCGGCCTTCTCGAGGGCGTCCTGCAGAGCGAGGCCGTTCATGACGGTCGCGAGCATGCCGATGTAGTCGCCGGTCGCGCGGTCCATGCCCTTCGCGGCCGCGGCCAGGCCGCGGAAGATGTTGCCTCCACCGACGACGATACCGACCTGCACGCCGCGCGCGACGACGTGCTTGACCTGGTCGGCGATGAACGCGCAGAACGCCGGGTCGACGCCATAGGGCCGATCGCCCAACAGCGCCTCGCCGGACAGCTTGAGCAGGATCCGGCGGTAGCGCAGGCCCGGATCCGTGCCAGCCGTGGCCGTGGCCACCTGACTCACAGCTCCTCCCCGAGCGCGTAGCGGGCGAACCGACGAACCCGGATGTTCTCACCGATCGTCGCGACCTTCTCGGTGATCGAGGTCGCCGACCGTGCGCTCCTCGTCGCGGAACGGCTGGTCGAGCAGGCAGACCTGTGAGTACCACTTCTTGAGCTGGCCCTCGACGATCTGCGCCCGGATGTTCTCGGGCTTCTTCTGGACGGACTCGTCCTCGAGCAGCTCGGCCTTCTTGGCCTCGAGCGCGTCGGCCGGGATGCTGGCCTGGTCGACGTACAGCGGGGCGAGGCCGGCGACCTGGACCGCGAGGTCGCGAACGAGCTTCTGGAACTCGTCGGTACGGGCCACGAAGTCGGTCTCGCAGTTGACCTCGATGAGCACGCCGACGCGGCCCCCGGTGTGGATGTAGCTCGAGACGAGTCCCTCGCGCGCCTCGCGCCCGGACTTCTTGGCGGCCGCGGCCAGGCCCTTCTCGCGCAGCAGCACGATGGCCTTGTCGATGTCGCCATCGGACTCGGTCAGCGCCTTCTTGCAATCCATGAAGCCGGCGCCGGTCCGCTCTCGAAGTTCCTTGACCTGCTCCGCGGAGATGTCCGCCATGCGTTCCTGTGCTCCTGTTCGTGGTGTCGGACGGGCGCGCGAGGCGCTCGTCGGTGGTGGTCGGTGGCGGCCTGCGGGCTGGCCGGCCTCGCGGGCCGGCCGTCCGGTCAGGCCGGGTTGTCGCCCTCGGCCTTCTCGGCCGCTTCGCGGGCGAGCTCCGCGGCGATCTCCTCGGGCGTGGCTTCGGGCGGCTCGGCGACGGCCGCCTCGGCGCGGGCGACGCGGTCGCCGGGCAGGAGGTCGTCGTCGTCGGCATCGGGCTCGAAGGTGAGCGCGGCACCGCCGGCGAGGGCGGCGACGAGCTCATCGGAAGCGCCCGGCGCCTCGTCCTCGGTCTCCGGCATCGCGATCGATTCGATGACTTCCGGCTCGCTCGCGGCCCGGGCCGAGCGCTGCTGGGCGCCCTCGATGGCGGCCTCGGCGACGAGCGTGCAGAGGAGACGGATCGCGCGGATCGCGTCGTCGTTGGCGGGGATGATGTAGTCGATCTCGTCGGGGTCGACGTTGGTGTCGCCGGTGCCGACGATCGGGATCTCGAGCTTGTTCGCCTCGGTCACCGCGATCCGCTCGCGATGCGGATCGACGATGAAGACCGCGCCGGGCAGGCGCTTCATCTTGCGCATGCCGCCGACGGTGCCCTGGAGCTTGATCATCTCCTCGGTCAGCTTGGCCGCTTCCTTCTTGGTCATGCGGTCGAAGTCGCCGGCCTGCTGGCGCGCCTCGAGCTGCTCGAGCAGGCCGATGCGCTTCTTGATGGTCGTGAAGTTGGTCAGCATGCCGCCGAGCCAGCGCTTCTGGACGTAGGGCATGTTCGCGCGGGTCGCCTCGGAGACGATCGGCTCCTGCGCCTGCTTCTTGGTCCCGACGAACAGGACCTGCTCGCCGCGGGCGACCGTATCGCGGACGGCCTCGAGGGCGACATCCAGGCGCTGGACGGTCTGGGCGAGATCGATGATGTGGATCCCGTTGCGCTCGGCGAAGATGAACGGCTTCATCTTGGGATTCCAGCGGCGGGTCTGGTGACCGAAGTGGACGCCGGCCTCCAGCAGCTGGCGCATCGAGACGGACGGCACGGTGATGGACCTCCTGTTTGGTTCTTCCTCCGCGAGCCCCTGCGTCGACGGGGACCGGCCTCGTGAGGCCGGCACCACCCCTGTCGGGACGGCTCGCGTGTGGGCTCCGCTGGCTACGTGCCGGCGGGCAGTTCGTTGTTGGGCATGGCTCGGGGTTCCGGGCCGCGGCGGAGTGTAGCACAGGGTCGGATCCGGGCCGGTCGGGGGCGGTGGGCAACGCTTCGCCCTGTGGTCCCGCTCGGCGGCGTCGGCGTCCCGTCAGAACGCGGAGCGGTGGTGCCGGACCCGATGCGCCCCTCCCGGGTCGCCCGGCTCGACGACGACGAGATCGAAGCGCAACGGGAGCCGCGGCACGTCCTTACCGTCCGGGAAGGTGCCGCGATCCAGCAGCCCGTAGGCCGCCTGGCGCACACGGGCACGCTTGCGATGGTCGACCGTCTCCTCGGCCAGGCCGAACCCGCGCGACCCGCGCCAGCGGACCTCGACGATCACGAGCGCGGCGGGCGGACCCGGGTCGACCGCCACGATGTCGAGTTCGTGGCGGCCGACATGGACGTTCCGGGCCAGGATGCTCCAGCCGGCCGCGACCAGCCGTTCCAGGACCAGCGTCTCGGCAGCATCACCTGCCTGCTGGGCCGTCGTCCGGATCGGATCGGGCCGGTGGACATCCACGGCCGCATCGTTGCAGGAAGCCCTCATCGCCCACGTATCTGGGGCTGCACCACGACTCACCGGGGCCGAGTCCCAGGCTGCACCACGACGCACCGCGGGCGGACCTCTCAGGCTGGCGCGATCTCCAGCGAGACCAGATCGGCCATGTCGAACGTCGCGTCGTCGGCCATGACCGGCGTGAGTTCGCGTTCGAGCAGTTCGTGGGTCGATGGCGATGCGGCCGGGTCCGCCAGCAGGTCGAGCTCGAGCTGATCGCCGGCGAGCGTCCGCTGCAGTGCGAGGAACGAGCGTCGATGGAAGGGCGTCAGGCCCATCGCTCGGATCGCGTCTCGATGATCGCGCGTGGCATACCCCTGATTGTGCTCCCAGCCGTAGCCTGGGTAGCGAGCGGCGAGCAGGGTCATCATCCGGTCGCGCACGACCTTGGCGACCACCGACGCGCAGGCGATCGAATAGACCTTCGCGTCGCCATCGACGATGTTCGTGTACGGCCCGACCTGCGCCTCGAAGCCGGCGATCCGATTGCCGTCGACGAGGACGTGCTCGTGCCCACCGACCCGCGCGATCGCCCGGCGCATCGCCAGGTGGGTGGCGTGATAGATGTTGAGCTGGTCGATCTCGCGGACGGACGCCGCCCCGACACCGACCGCCACGGCACGCTTACGGATGAGCGGGGCCAGTCGGTCACGTTGGGCCATCGATAGGGTCTTGGAGTCGCGGACGCCGGGGATCCGGTGGCAGCCCGGGTTCATGATCACGGCCGCGGCGACCACCGCGCCACAGGTGGGTGCCACCCCGACCTCGTCGACCCCGACGATGCGCGTCAGGCCTTCGTTCCAGAGGCGGCGTTCGTGGCGAAGGGTCGGAACGATGACGGCCATCGGGCGATAGGGTACCGCGACTCGAGCTCTCCAGGGTGCGGGGCCCGAGCACCGTGTGGCGGGGTACCGACGCCGCCCGGAATCGAACGACCCCGCCGGTCGGGCGGGGTCGACGGATCGGCGAGCGTCGGGGTCAGCTGCGGCGCTCGCGGAGGGTGGCTGCCTTGCCGACGCGCTTGCGCAGGAAGTACAGCTGGGCGCGGCGGACCTGGCCGTGCCGGATGACCTCGATCTTCTCGATGCGCGGGCTGTTGATCTTGAACGTGCGCTCGACACCGACGCCCGACGCGATGCGACGGACCGTGATCGAGCGGGTGATGCCGCCGCCGCGGAGGCGCATGACCGTGCCCTCGAACACCTGGATGCGCTCGCGGTTGCCCTCGACGACCTTGGCGGAGACCTTCACGGTGTCACCCGTGGCGAGTTCCGGCAGGTCGGTGCGAAGCTGATCCTGGACGATCTCGTCGAGCACGTTCACGCGGCGGTTCCTTGGTCAGGTGGGCAGCCGAAGCTGCGGGCTAGGCGATGGGAACGGCCGCGATGTGGGCGACCGGTGCGGGAGTATAGCACGGGCTCACCGTGGCGCCGTGCTCCGGCCGGGGTGTGTGCCACGTGCACGTTCCCGGCCGGCGTGTGTGCCACATGCACGTTCCGGGCACGGGCTTGCATAGGATGCACGCAACTACCGAGCCGGGCTGTCCGCCTGGCGAAACGGTGCATCAGAGGCATCGATTCGACGCGACGCGGCGCCGGCCGGCCTTCTGGCGGTCGATATGGTGCGTCGCACGCACGTTTTCGACGTTCCGGGGCGGTTACGGCCGACGCTGTCGGTCGTTGTGTGCATCCGATGCATGACCCTCGGCCGGCGACGGTAGGAGATCCGGTCGGCGCTCGCGGGTGCGATCGAGGGCCCGCTCGTGGCGCCAGCGGGCCACCGCCCCGTGGTCGCCTGATGTCAGGATCTCGGGGACGTCCATGCCGCGGAACGATGGCGGCCGCGTGTACTGGGGATACTCAAGCATCCCGCCGCTGAACGACTCCTCAGCGGTCGAGAGGTCGTCGATGGCGCCCGGCAGCAGTCGGATGACCGAGTCGATCACGACGAGCGCCGGCAACTCCCCGCCCGTGACGACGTAATCGCCGATCGACAACTCGAGGTCGACGAACGAGCGGACCCGCTCATCGACCCCCTCGTAACGGGCGCAGACGAAGACGAGGTGCTCGCGCTGCGCCAGGTCGGTCGCTCGACCGTGGCGGAACACCTCCCCGACCGGGTCGAGCAGGATGACGGTCGACTCGGGCCGCCGCACCGACTCGATGGCGGCGACCAGCGGCTCCACCCGCATGACCATGCCGGCACCGCCGCCGTACGGCGTGTCGTCCACCGACTTGTGACGGCCAAGACCGAAGTCGCGCAGGTCGTGCACCCGGATCGTCGCGAGGCCCTGTTCCTGGATGCGGCCGGGGATGCTCAGTGACAGGGGCCCCTCGATCATCGCGGGGAACAGGGTCAGGACGTCGATCTCGAGGGTCATGACGCCGGCTCGGCCGCGGTCGTCGCATCGGCGTGGACGTCGGCGTCCTCGGGCTCGGTGTCTGCCGCCGGACCGAGGGTGGCCGAGGCGCCGACGTCGGCGTCCCCCAGGCTCCGCCGCTGCCGTCGGATCCGGCGCGCCTGTCGCCTCGGAGTCGGCGTCCACCAATCCGGGCGCGGCGCTGGGATCGGTGTTGACGGCGGGGGCTCCCTGGTCGACCGCGGGGGCTCCGTGGTCGACCGCGCCGGCTTCCCGATCGACCGGGACCGCCTTCCGCTTTCGCGACGTCCTGCGGGGTGCGCGCGGTCGATCTGGGTCGGTCCGGCGTTCCTTCGCGGGTTGCAGGTCGAGCGCCGCGGCGTCGACCACGATCTCACCGCGCCGCGGCGCGAAGATCCGGATGAACGCGCGGACGGCCGGCAGATCGAACGTCCCGAACGCCCCGCCCCCCACGATGTAGACCTCGTTCTCGGCGACGCGGTAGATGTCCTGGACCACGCCGAGCTCGATCCCGTCGAGGCCGCGCACCGGCACGCCGATCACCTCGTGCCAGTAGACCTGGCCACGGGCGAGGTCGGCCTCGGGCCGGATGGCCGTCTCGAGGTACGCCTGGCGCAGCGTGTCGGCGCTCTCGCGCGATGTGATCTCGCGGAACCGCAGGCGCCAGCCCGGTCCATCCGCTACGGCTTCCGCCGATGTGATCGTCAGCGGCTCGTCCGACCCCTCGCGATGGAGGACCGCGCCCGGTACGAACCGGGCCTCGGGCCGATCCGTCAGCACCTCGACTCGGACCGCGCCGTGCAGCCCGTGGACGCCTCGCACGAGGGCGACCGCGAGCCGTTCGGTAGCGATGGCCGGGGCCTCGCTCAGACGATCTCGAGCTGGACCGGCTCGCCGTCCCGGGCGGCTGTCACCTTGAGCAGTGTCCGGAGCGCCTTGGCGACGCTGCCGTTCCGCCCGATGACCTTGCCCATGTCGTCTTCGGCGACGTGGAGCTCGATGACGGTCGCGCCGTCTTCCTCGACGACCTCGACCTTGACCGCGTCGGGATCATCGACCAACGCCTTCGCGACGTACTCGACCAGTTCCTTGGCTGCCATCGTGGATGCTCCTACTTGCCGCTGGGCAGGATGCCTGCCTGCTTGAACAGGCGGACGACCGTGTCCGAGGGCTGCGCGCCCTTGTCGAGCCACGCTTTCGCCTTGTCGGCGTCGACGACGAACTCGACCGGCTCGGTGCGAGGGTTGTAGTGGCCGAGCGTCTCGATCGCTCGGCTGTCGCGGGCGCTTCGAGCGTCGGCGACGACGACTCGATAGCTCGGCTGCTTCTTCGCGCCGACGCGCGTCAGCCGGATGCGGACTGCCATGGGTGCTGTGGTGCCTCCTTCTTGGGCTGCCTGGGGGACGGGCTGGGGCCCGCCGGATCTCGGGGATCTACTTGACGGTGACGAGGATGTGCTGCTGCTCGAGGTCCGTACCGGTGACGCTGGCCGCGACGATGGCATCGAACGGCGTCAGGAACGGCTTGATCGACTCTTCGTACTCTGCGCGTTCCTCGGGCGTGGCCTCGGCCAGGTGGCCCTCGGCGAGGGCGCGGACCGCGGCGATGTCGAGGAAGACGACGCCGGTGTGCTCGGCACCGACCCGATCCACCAGACCCTGGTACCGGGCGCCGTCGGCGAGGGACTCGCCCGCGCCGGCGTCGAGCACGTGCTTGACGAAGTCCGGGCTGCTGCCGATGACGACGAGGTCGTCCGTGGCAGCGTATGCGATCTCGACGTTACCCTCGGGCAGGCCCGAGCCCGGCGCGATCGGGACGCCGCTCATCCCGCCGGCGAGACCGGCGAGGTTCTCGAACGATCCGAGGTCGACGATGGTGATCGTCGTCCCGTTGTAGTCCTCGTCCCGGACCTGGAAGCCCATCTGGCCGCCACCCAGCTGAACGAAGCTGCGGAGCGTCGTCAGGAGCCGCTGGCCCCCGGCCGCATCGGACGGGATCGAGATGATGCCACCTTCGACGCCGTCGGCCGTGCCGGCGATGACGACGCCCGTGTCGCCCATCCAGGCGAGGCTCGCTTCGAGCCCACCGACCATGCCGGCGGCCTGGTCGATGCTCGTGAAGATCTCGGCGAGCGCGGGATCCTTGCGGTAGAGCTGGATGGTCTCGAGCAGGGTCGCGCCAGCGTCATTGCCGGCCGCGAGGAAGATCGTCGAGGGCGGCGCGTAGCCTGCGACGCCGTTGGCGCGGTTCTCGTCGGGCCCGGGGGCTCCGTCCACGTGCGGCGCCACGGTATCGACGACCAGGGCGTCGCCCTCGACCCGAAGCCGCATCGCGGTCCAGTCGGGGATGAGCGCCAGCAGCGCATCGTTCATCGGCGGGGCCGAGGCCATGGTCTCCGTCATCGTGACGACGGCGTCCATCAGGGCTCGAGTGTCCACGAAGAGGAAACCGATGTGGTCGCCGGGTAGGGCAGCCTGGGCGGCGCTGAACGCCTCGTCCTCGGCGAGACCGCTCGAGCCCTTCGTGTCGATCGCGGCCTTGACCGAGATCTCGTCACCGGCCATCGCGACCTTGCCGTCGACGATGGCGAACGCCGCGCTGAACCCCGGCAAGTTGGGATCGGCGAAGACCGTCAGCGATGTCCCGGCGTAGTCCTCGGTCGTGCCGGTCACGCCGGTCTCGGTGAGGACGTTGGTGAACCAGGTTCGTGCGAGTGCCTCGTCCTTGATCGAGACGAGAGCAAGGAATCGGGTCGATGCGGCGATCTGCTCGGGCGCTTCGGTCGCCGTGGCGTTCGGCAACGGACCCATCGCGAAGCCCAGCTCGCCGTCGAACCACGGCTTGATGTCGGCGGTGTAGGTCTGCTTGCCGTCCGTCGTCTCGGAGAAGAACCGGTCGAGTGCCTCGTCGAGCTTGGTCTCGAGGGCGGCCTGGTCGGCGAAGCCCGGGAACTTGGACAGGAACTCGCCGACCTCCTGGCGCTGGTCGCCGGGGAAGTCGAGGCGGACCTCGCCGTACATGACGCTGTCATCGGGCACGTACCCGAGGACCGTGGCGGCCGGTGACGAGCCCGTCAGCGCGATCGTGGCGATCGCCGACACGGCGACCACGAGGGCGACGATGACCCCAGCGGCGAGCCAGCGAACGCGGCTCCGCCGCGGAGCCGGGGCGGCCGTCGCGGCCACGCCGGACGTGCCGCCGTCGGCCGGTGGCGGAGCGCCGATCGGCGTCGTCGGGACGGGTGTCGCCGTCGTGTCCGTATCGCTGTCCGGGCCGGTCGCCGGAGCGGGTGCGGGTCGATCGAAGTCGGTCATCGCGTGGTCTCCTTGGCCGGCTAGCGCCGACCCCCCGTGAGGCTGCCCAGCGCACCGCGCCGACCACCCCCTGAAAGCTGCTTCATCAGTTTCTGCATCTCGTGGAACTGCTTGACCAGCCGGTTGACGTCCGGCAGGGTCGTTCCCGCCCCGGCCGCGATGCGGCGTCGTCGAGAACCGTTGAGGAGCGTCGGGTCGCGGCGCTCGGCCGGGGTCATCGCCCGGATGATCGCCTCGGTCCGCTTGAGGTCGCCGCGGTCCACGGCGGCCTGGGCTTCCCCGGCCATGTTGCCCATGCCCGGGATCATCCCCATGATCTGGCCGATCGGGCCCATCTTCTGGACCTGCTGGAGTTGGTCGAGCATATCCTCGAGCGTGAAGCTCGCCTTGCGCAGCTTCTCTTCCATCTTCTGCGCCTGGTTGACGTCGAAGGTTTCCTGCGCCCGCTCGACGAGCGTGAGGATGTCACCCATCCCGAGGATGCGCCCGGCCAGTCGGTCCGGGTGGAAGACCTCGAGGGCGTCGGTCTTCTCGCCGGTGCCGAGGAACTTGACGGGGATCCCGGTCACCGCGGAGATGCTCAGCGCGGCACCGCCGCGCGCGTCGCCATCGATCTTCGTGAGGATGAGGCCGGTGACGGGAACGGCCGCGGCGAAGGCCTGCGCGACGCCGACGGCCTCCTGGCCGGTCATCGCATCGACGACGAGGAGCGTCTCGATCGGCTTCACGGCCGCGTTGACCGCCCCGATCTCGGCCATCAGGGCCTCATCGACGCTGAGGCGACCGGCGGTGTCGAGGATCACCACGTCGCGGGTCAGGCGCTTGGCTTCCGCCACGCCCTGGCGGGCGATGTCGGGCACGCTGGTGCCGGCCGGCGCACGGAAGACCGGGATGTCGAGCTGCTTGCCGAGGGTCGCGAGCTGGTCGGCGGCGGCCGGGCGATAGGGGTCGGCCGCGACGAGCAGCGGTCGTCGACCCTGCTTGACGATGTAGCGGGCGAGCTTGGCCGTGCTGGTCGTCTTGCCGGAGCCCTGCAGACCGACCATCGCCACGACCGCGGGGTTACCGGAGAGATGGAAGACGCGGTCGCCGGTGCCGAGGAGGTCCACCAGCTCGTCGTGGACGATCTTCACGACGGCCTGCCCGGCCGTCACGCTCTGCAGGATGTCCTGGCCGATAGCCTTCTCGCGGACGCGGGCGACGAAGTCCTTGACGACCTTGAAATTGACATCCGCCTCGAGGAGCGCCAGTCGAACCTCGCGCATCGCGGCATCGACGTCGGCCTCGCTGATCCGGCCACGGCCGGTCAGGGTGCCGAGGGTCGCTCGCAGACGTTCGCTGAGGGTATCGAACACGGTCGGATGGGGGCTCCAATGGTGGGAGGGGCCGGATGGGTCGTGGCTCGCACCGCGGCCGGTCCGGGTGGTGCGCGGGTTCTGACGCACCGAAGCGTGCGCAGTGTAGCGCAGGGGTCGCGGAAACGCCGCCCGCGACGATGGTCTGGTGCGCGGCGGCCATGCCGATGCAGGGGTCCGCCTCCCCTGGCGAGGCCGGCGGGTCCATGTCGGTCTGGTCCGCCAGACTACGGCGAGCACCTGGCTCGGCAGACGCCCGCGCTCCGGAGGCGTAAGTGCTGGCCACGCCTGACATGCGATGAGGTGGTTCGATGACGACGGGGGTGGTGAACGCCGAGCGGCGGCGCCTGGATGAGGCGCGGGAGCGGGGGATCCCGTGGGCCAGATGGGGGCCGTACCTCTCGGAACGCCAGTGGGGCACCGTCCGCGAGGACTACAGCGACAGCGGCGACGCGTGGAGCTACCTCCCGCACGACCATGCGCGCTCGCGGGCCTACCGTTGGGGCGAGGACGGCATCGCGGGGATCTCCGACGATCGCCAGCAACTCTGTTTCGCCCTGGCCCTGTGGAATGGCCGCGACCCGATCATCAAGGAACGCCTGTTCGGCCTGACGAACAGCGAGGGAAATCACGGCGAGGACGTCAAGGAGTACTACTTCTACCTCGACTCCACCCCGTCCCACGCGTACATGAAGTACCTGTACAAGTATCCGCAGGCGGCGTACCCCTACGGCGACCTCATCGAGACCAATCGTGGACGGAGCCGCGCCGAGCCGGAGTACGAACTCCTCGACACCGGGATCTTCGATGACGACCGGTACTACGACGTCCTGGTCGAGTACGCGAAGGCCTCGCCGGAGGATCTTCTTGTCGAGATCACGGTCACGAACCGTGGTCCGGAGGCGGCGAAGCTCGAGGTGCTGCCGACCCTTTGGTTCCGGAATACGTGGTCGTGGGGTGGGGATGCGCCGCGGCCGCTGCTGCGCGACGCGAGCACGCCGTCCAGCACGGTCATCGCGGCCACCCACCCGGACCTGGGCGGACGATTCCTCGCGTGCGCGGGCGGGCCGGCACTGCTCTTCACCGAGAACGACACCAACACGGAACGCCTCTTCGGGCGCTCCAGTCCATCCCCGTACGTGAAGGATGGCATCGACCGGTTCATCGTCCAGGGCGAGAACGGCTCGGTGAACCCGGAGCGGACCGGGACCAAGGCTGCGGCGCACTATTCCGTAACGGTCGAGGCCGGAGGGTCGGAGACCATTCGCCTTCGGCTGTCCGACACGGCGCCGTCACCGGCGACCTCGTCGGAGCCCAACATCGACCCCGCGCTTGGCGCCGACTTCGGTGCGCTGTTCGACGTCCGCCGTGGGGAGGCTGACGCCTTCTACGCAGCGGTGATCCCGGCGTCCCTGGACGCCGATGCAACGCTGGTGATGCGACAGGCGCTGGCCGGGATGCTCTGGTCCAAGCAGTTCTACCACTACGACGTGGATCGCTGGCTCAAGGAGCACGGCGCCGAACCGTTCGGCGGGGTGCCCCTCGGCTCGACTCGGAATGACCGCTGGCAGCACATGCTGAACGCCGACGTGGTCTCGATGCCGGACAAATGGGAGTACCCCTGGTACGCCGCCTGGGACCTCGCCTTTCATGTCCTGGCGCTGACGCTCGTCGACGAGGACTTCGGCAAGGCGCAGCTCGAGCTCATGCTCAAGGGACGCTACCTGCACCCGAGCGGGCAGTTACCGGCCTACGAGTGGAACTTCGGGGACGTGAATCCGCCGGTCCACGCCTGGGCGACGATCTTCACGTATCGACTGGACAAGACGCAGCGCGGCCGGGGCGATGTCGACTGGCTCGAGCGCATCTTCCAGAAGCTGCTGGTGAACTTCACGTGGTGGCTGAATCGCAAGGACAGGACCGGCAGCAATCTCTTCGAGGGCGGCTTTCTCGGCCTCGACAACATCGGGGTCTTCGATCGCAGCGCTCCGCTCCCGACCGGCGGCTACCTGGAGCAGGCAGACGGGACGGCGTGGATGGCGCTGTACTCCCAGAGCATGCTCGAGATCGCCGCCGAACTTGCGCTCGAGCGGCCGGTTTACGTCGACATGGTGCAGAAGTTCCTTGAACACTTCCTGTGGATCTCGACCTCGATGATGCATGCCGGCGCGGACACCGGGATGTGGGATGAGGAAGACGGCTTCTTCTACGACGTGCTGCGGACGCCCGACGGAGGCGCTGTGCGCCTCAAGGTGCGCTCGATGGTCGGGTTGCTGCCCCTTTGCGCGGTCACCATGTTCGATGGCCGACTGCTCAGTCGGCATCCCGAGCTCGTCGAGCAGCTGCGCGGTTTCCTCGACGGGAGGCCCGAGGTGCGGGCATTCATCCACGACCCCGTCAAACAAGGTCACGGAGGCAGGCGACTCGCATCGATCCTGGACGAGGGCAAGCTCCGCCGGGTCCTCGCGACGATGCTCGACGAGAACGAGTTCCTGAGCCCCCACGGCATCCGGTCGCTCTCCAAATTCCACGCGGAACACCCGTACATCTTCCGCGTCGACGACCAGGAGTTCCGCGTGTCGTACCTGCCAGCGGAGTCCGACAGCGGCATGTTCGGCGGCAACTCGAACTGGCGCGGACCGATCTGGATGCCGGTCAACGCCCTCATCATCCGGGCCCTGCTGCAATATCACAGCTTCTACGGCGACGACTTCCAGATCGAGTGCCCGACAGGCTCCGGAAGCCAGATGAGCCTGTTCGAGGTCGCCGCCGAGCTCAGCCGTCGGCTGGGCAGCATCTTCCTCCGCGACGAGCAGGGACATCGCCCCGTTTTCGGCGGCACGCGGAAATTCCAGGACGACCCGGACTGGCGCGATCATGTCCTGTTCTACGAGTATTTCAACGCCGACGACGGGTCCGGCCTCGGCGCGAGTCATCAAACCGGCTGGACCGGCGTGATCGCGCGAGCGATGCACCTGTTCGCGACAACGACGTCCGAGGACGTCCTTGGACCGGACACAGCCAGCCCGGCGGGGAGCGCGAGGTCTGGCCCGGTAGGGTGACTACCCAGTCGGACGATGGCCGTCGAGCATGACCGTCAGGCGAACAGCGCCTCGACGAATGCGTCCGGATCGAACGGCAGGAGGTCGTTGACGCCCTCCCCCACCCCGACGAAGCGGACCGGTACCTTGAGCGCGTCCTCGATCGCGAAGACGATGCCACCCTTCGCGGTCGAATCGAGCTTGGTCAATACGATGCCGGTCAGGCCGACCGCGTCGTGGAAGGCCCTGGCCTGGGCCAGCCCGTTCTGGCCGGTCGTGGCATCGAGCACGAACAGGGTCTCGGGCTGGGCGCCGGGCAGGCGCTTATCGATGATGCGGCGCACCTTGGTCAGCTCGTCCATGAGGTTCGATTTGGTGTGGAGACGGCCGGCCGTGTCGGCGATGACGAGGTCCGCGCCGCGGGCCACGGCCGCATCGAGCGCGTCGTACACGACCGCGCCCGGGTCCGCGCCTGGCGCGTGGGCGACCATCGGCACGCCGGCCCGATCGGCCCAGATCCGGAGCTGGTCGATGGCGGCGGCCCGGAACGTATCCGCGGCGGCCAGGATGACGATCCGCCCCGCCTCGGTGTAGCGCGCGGCGAGCTTGCCGATGGTCGTCGTCTTGCCGGTACCGTTGACGCCGACCACGAGCACGACGGCCGGCCCGCCCGCAACCGCCGAGCGCGGCTCCCAGTCGACGTCCCGTTTGACGAGCAGCGCGGCGAGTTCGGCGCGGACCGCGCCCTCCGGACCGCCCGGGTCGCGACGCTTGCGGGCGCGCTCGACGAGCTCGATGGCGAGGCCCGCCCCTACGTCACCGGCGATCAGCGTCTCCTCGACCTCGTCCCACATCGGCCCATCGGCGTTGCCGAGGTAGCCGCGAAGCTGGCTGACGAACCCGCCTCGGGTCTTTTCGAGCCCCTGGTCGAGGGTGTGGGCCGGGGCGACGGCCAGGAACGCGGTCGGATCGAAGGGAGCGAAGACCGGAGGTTCTGGCTCCGGGGCGGCGGTTGTCGCTGGTTCGGGAGCGGACTCGACGGGCGCAGCCGATCGGGTCGGGGGCGTCGAGTCGGGCTCGGCCGCGCTCGTCGTCGCGGCCGTCTCGGGCTCGGGGACCGCTTTCACGTCGGGCGTGGTCTCGGGCTCGGGGATCACGGCATCGGCAGGCGCCGCGTCCTCGAAGTCGGCCGGATCCGGCTCCCAGCCGGGCTCGACGGTGTCGGGATCGACGATGGTCTCGGGCGTCGCAGGCGTCTCGGGTGTCTCGGCCGGCCGTTCCTCCTCGCGTCGCCGGCGCCAGAAGGGCATCAGCCGGCCACGCTCAGCTCGGGCCCTCGCTGCGCGGCGAGCGCCTGGGCCTCGTCGAGGCGGAGGCTGATGACCCGCGAGACCGAGTCGTCGCCCACGGTCACGCCATAGAGCGCATCGGCCGCCTCGATCGTGCCCCGGTTGTGGGTGATCACGATGAACTGCGTCTGATGGGCCAGGCTGCGCAATGCATCGGCGAACCGCCCGATGTTGGCCTCGTCGAGTGCCGCATCGACCTCGTCGAGCACGCAGAACGGCACCGGCCGCACCTCCAGCATCGCGAACAGCAGCGCCACCGCCGTCAACGCCCGCTCGCCGCCCGACAGCATCGCGAGCGCCTGAGCCTTCTTGCCCGGCGGCCGGGCGACGATCTCGACGCCGGTCGATCCGAGATCCGACGGGTCGGTCAGCGACAGCCGCGCGAACCCGCCGCCGAAGAGCTGCTCGAACCGTCGCTCGAACGCGCTCTCGAGCGCTTCGAACGTCGTGCGGAACTGGGTGGCGATCATCGAGTCGAGCTCGGTGATGAGCTCGCGGGTCTTCTCGATCGCCGAGCGCAGGTCCGTGCCCTGCGCCTCGAGCGTCTCGAGCCGTTCCTTCAACTCGGCGAACTCGTCGACCGCGTATGGATTGGCGGCACCCAGCTCATGGTATCGACGGCGCAGCTGGGCCAGCCGACCGGGTGCGGGTGGGGCGTCGCTCGGCGGCTGGGCGGCCCAGGCTTTGGCGACGACCGCGAGTGCTGCTTCGAGGGCGGCCGTGTCATCGGCGATGGCGTCATCGTCACCGTCGTCGACGCTCATATCGCCGACCGCGTCGTCGCTCGACGAGGCCGGTTCGGGCGCCACGCCCAGACTGCGCAGACCCAGCTCGCCCAACCCGGCCAACTCGACGAGCACGCTCTCGCGCAGCGAGTCGAGCCCGAGGCGGGCCTCCAGCTCGGCGTGGTCGGCGGCGCGCAGTCGATCGTCCGCGCCGCGCAGACGTTCCCTGGCCCCGGACGCGGCGCGCTCCGCGTCGGCCAGGCGGGATCGATCTGCCGCATCGGCGGCGTGGAGGGCAGCCAGGGCCTCGCGGGCGGCCGATTCGGTCGTCGCAGCGGTGGCGATCTCGGCACGGAGTGCATCGCGCTCGGTGGTGAGCATGGCCTCGCGGTCGCCGAGCGCCGCGGCATCCCGTTCCGCGCGCGCGATCCGTTCCTCGGCCATCGTCGCGGACGCTTCCGACCGTGCTCGTCGGTGCTCGGCGTCCCGTCGTTCGGCATCGTGCGTGGCCAGGCGGGCCGCGAGTCGGTCGCGTCGGTCACGGAGTTCGGCGGCCCGGGTCTCCCAGGTGGCGAGGGCAGATCGCTCGTCACCGGTCGTGGGCGGGCCATCGGCGGTCCGTGCCGGTTCCCCGGTCGGACTCGTCAGGGCGACTGCCTCCCGGAGGTGTGCCACCTCGGTCTCGAGCCGAGCACGCTGCGCTTCGTGCCACGCGGTCTCCCGGGCGATCGCCTCGGCCTCGCGGGCGGCGGCGCGTTCGACCTCCTCGGCGCGGCGACGCTCGGCGGCCAGGCGAGCCTCGTCGGCGCGGGCCCCGTCCAGGGCGGTGCGAGCCGCTTCCGCCGCGGCGGTGGCCCCGGCGGCAGCCGACCCGTGGCTCGCAAGTTCGGTGTCGGCCTTCTCCAGGTCGCCCGTGAGTCGCTGGTGCTCCGCGCGCCGTTCCAGCACGGAATCGGCGGCCCCCAGTGCCACGCCGACGTCGTCGACGACCGCCGATCCGTCCCGCGGCACCGCGACCCAGCCGGCCGGCAACGACCCCTGGATCGCGAGGCACGCGGCGAGGTCCGGGAGCCACACAGCGCGCTCCAGCAGGCGACGGACCCCGCCAGTGGCGTCGCGGCGGACGGCATCGCCGAGTCGTCCACCCCCGGCCACCGCGACGGCGTCCAGGAACCGGCGGGTCGCGGCATCCCCAGGGGCGGCGGTCTCACCGACCCTGAGGCGCTCCTCGACGAGCAGCTTTCCGCGTTCACCGGCCAGCTCCCCGACGGCAACAGCCGCCACGAGATAGGCGCGGGCACGATCGGTGAGTGCCGCCTCGACCGCCGCGCGCAGCGCCGGGTCCACCGCAAGATCCTCGTCCAGGCGGCGACCGCCCTGCTTGCGGGCAGCCCGCGCGATCGGTCGTCGCTCTTCGTCGTCGAGCCGTTCGGTCAGCCCGTCGAGTCGGCCGCGCAGGCCTGCGACGGCGGCCGATGCGTTGGCGAGTCGGTCCGCGGCGGCTGCCCGGTCGGCCTCCGCGATCTCCAGCGCGGCGCGCGCGCGGTCGCGACCCTCCTGGGCAGCCCGTTCCCCCGAGATCGCGGCGTCCAGCGCGCGCCGAGCGGCCTCCAGCCGCTCCGCGACCTCGGTCCGGCGGGCCTCGGCCCCGGCTGCCGCGACCCCTTCCTCGGTGGCCCGTCGCTCCGCCTCGGCCAGGCGGCGACGCGCGGTCTCGGCCTCCGCCTCGCGCGCGGTCTCGGCCCGGCGAAGGGCCGCGAGCTCCTCACCCCGCGCCCGGGATGCGGACCGCAACGTCGCCAGCTCCGCGAGCGCCGCAGCGAGTTCCCGATCCGCCTCGGTCACGGCGGCCTCGAGGTCCAGGTCACGCGCCGGTACGGGAGCGGCCGTCGTCCGCCGCTGGGCACTGGCCTCGGCCTCGGCCGTGCCGCGCTCGTCGGCGAGCCGCTGCCGATCACGCTCGATCGCCTCGAGGTCCGCGGCCAGACGCCCGGAGCGCAACTGCAGTCCGGTGAGCGCGGTCCTGGCCCCCTCGTGGACCTCGCGCCGTTCCTGTTCGACCGCGGCCCGGGCGGCCAACTCGGCCGCCAGGGCGGAGGCGGACCCCTCCGCGGCCTCCAGCTCGGTCATGGCGCTTGCGGCTTCGACCTCCGTGCGCTCGCGTCGTGTTCCCGCCGCGGCCAGCCGGGCGGCTGCCTCGTGCCAGCGTGCGTGCGTCGCGGCGAGCAGGGCCGTCGCGAGCTCGTCCCCGATGGTCGATCGCGTGGCCTGCTGCTCGGCCTGGGCGGCGAGTCGCCTGGCCTGCGGTCGGAGTTCGGCGAGGATGTCGTCGACGCGGGCGAGGTTCGCCTCGGACTCCGTGAGCTGCTCCTCCGCCTTGCGACGGCGCCGCTCGTGGCGTCGGACGCCGGCCACCTCCTCGAACAGCGGTCGCCGTTCCTCCGGCCGCAGAGCCAGGGCCTGGTCGACCATGCCCTGGCCGATGAACAGGAATGCGTTGTCGGCGAGGTGCGCCCCATCGAGCAGGTCCACGAGGTCGCGGAGGCGGATGCGCTGCTTGTTGAGCAGGTAGTCGTTCTCGCCGCTGCGATAGAGCCGTCGCCCCAGCTCGAGGACCTGGAAGTCCACCGGCAGGAGCCCATCGGCGTTGTCGAGGACGAGCGTGACGTCCGCCATGCCCTGGGCCGATCGCTTCTCCGACCCGGCCCAGATGACATCCTCGGCCTTGCGCGACCGCAGCGCCCGGCCCTGCTCGCCGAGAGCCCAGCGGAGAGCGTCCGCGAGGTTGCTCTTGCCCGAGCCGTTCGGCCCGACCACCGCGCTGATCCCGCCACCGAACTCCACGGTCGTGCGCTCGGCGAACGACTTGAAGCCCTGGAGCCGGAGGCCCAGCAGCCGTGGGGCGGCCGGCCAGTCTTCGCGCGACTCGGTCATGGCCGCGCGACCTCGGGTCGGGCCGCGCCGTCGGGGGGCGGAGCGACGGTGCCCTGCGCGCGGATGTTCCGGATGGCCTGGGCCGCGGCGGCAGTCTCGGCTACGCGTCGGGACGGCCCCTCGCCCACGCCGAGGACCACGCCGTCGACCCAGACCTCGATCCGGAACGACTTCTCGTGGTCCGGACCGGACGCCTCGAGGAGTCGGTACTCCGGTCGCTCCCCAGAGCGCCGTTGGGTGTACTCCTGCAAGCGCGACTTGGGACTCTTGAGGGACAGGACGGGAGCCTCCAGCGAGAGCTCGGGCGCAGCCAGCCCGACGAGCCACGCCCGAACGGCCTCGTACCCGAGATCCAGGTAGAGCGCACCGGTCAGCGCCTCGAACGACGAGGCGAGCAACGACGGCCGGCGGCGGCCGCTGCGCTGCGATTCGCCCTCACCGAGCAGCAGGTCCGCACCCAGGTGGATCCGGCCGGCCAGCCTGGCCAGACCGGTCGTCGACACGATCGCCGCCCGGCGGGCGGACAGGGCCCCTTCGTCCTCGTCGGGGTGGCGCTCGTAGAGGGCCTGGGAGATCGTCAGGTTCACGACGGCATCGCCGAGGAACTCGAGGCGCTCGTTGTGGCCGCGCGCGGCGTCGGGGTGCTCGTGCAGCCAGCTCGAGTGGATGAGCGCCTGCTCCAGCAGATCGAGATCCTGGACCGGCAGGCCCAGGCGGTCCGCGACGGCCTGTCCGGGGCGCACCGCGGACGTGGCCGTGGCCGGACTAGGAGGAGTGCTCGTCGATGTAGTCGACGGCGTCCTGGACGGTGCGGATCTTCTCCGCATCCTCGTCCGAGATCTCGGTCCCGAACTCCTCTTCCAGGCTCATGATGAGCTCGACCAGGTCGAGCGAGTCCGCGTTCAGGTCGTCGACGAACGACGCCTCCGGCTTGACCTCATCCTCGTCGGCGCCGAGTTGCTCGACGACGATCTTCTTGAGCCGGTCGTACGTTGTGGCCACTGACTCCCTCCTCGGAGTTGGGTGGTGGGGCGATGGTCCCGAGGACGCCGTTCATGAGGCGTCGCATCGGCTCTCCGCTGTAGGTTCGTGCCAGCTCGACCCACTCGGCGATGGCCACCCGGGCCGGCGTGGCGGAGTGTAGCACCTCGCCGATGGCCGTTCGGAGCAGCGCGCGGTCCATCTTGGCGAGGCCGGTGACCGGGTACTGCGGCGCGACCTGGCCGATCCGTTCATCGATCTCGGCACGGTGCCGGACGACGGCCGCGACCAGTTCGCGAGCCAGGCCGGCGGCCGTCTCGTCGCGCTCGGATTCGGCCAGGTGCCGCTCGAGGATGGCCTCGGCCGTGCGCTGGCCGAAGTCGGCCTCGAAGATCGCGGCCAGTGCGAGCCGACGTCCCGTCCGTCGTCCGCGCTGCCGGTCAGCCTCCGACGCCATCGACGATGACCGTGACCGCCCCGAGATCGAGGCCGAGCAGCCGCTCGACCGTGGCGGCCACCGCGGTCCGCACCTGGGCCGTCAGCGGTCGGAGATCGTGGCCCGGCCGGGCGATGATCCGGAGGCGCACGAGGACGCGCTCGTCGCGGACCCGTACGCTCACCGGCGGACCCGCCAGCCAGCCGCGCCAGGCCGGGCCGCCGTGACCGACGCGCGCCACACCCGGGACCTCGAACGCGGCCAGCCGGACGAGCTGGGCGATGACGCCCTTGCCGACCGTCAGCTCCGGTCCAGTCATCTCGCGACCTCCTCGGGGGCGCCGGGGCCGCCGGTCGTGCCCGGCGGCGTGGCTCCGGCGGCAGCGGCCGATGCGACGCGCTCCGTCGCGAGGGCCTCGGCGATGAGTTCCGGCACGCGCGCCCGTGCCATCGTCGATGCCACCTCGCAGGCGAAGACGATCATCCGCCGCTTCGCGCTGCCGTGCGTGATGATGACGGTGCCGGTCAGGCCGAGCAACGGCGAACCGCCGTGGGTCTCGTAGTCGAACACCGTGCGGATGCGCGCGATTCCGGGGCCCATCAGCACGGCGGCCAGCCGGCCGCGCAGCGACCGGCGGAACTCGGCGCGCCACAGGTCGAAGATGAAGGTCGAGAGGCCCTCGAAGAACTTCATCACGACGTTGCCCGCGACGGCGTCCGTGACCACGACGTCAGCGAGGTGCCGGGGTAGGTCGCGACCCTCGACGTTGCCGATGAAGTTGAGTGCCGAGGCGTCCAGGAGCTCCGTGGCTCGCGCGATCCGCGCGTCGCCCTTGCCCTTCTCCTCGCCGATGCTCAGCAGGGCTACCCGTGGATCTGTCACACCCAACACCTTCTCGGCGAAGACCGCGCCCATGTGCGCGTACTGAGCGAGGTGCTCGGGCGTCGAGTCCGGGTTGGCGCCGATATCGAGCAGCACCATCGGCCCGGAGTCGGTGACCATCTGGACGGCCAGCGCCGGCCGGTCGATCCCGGGCAGCGACCCGAGGATCAGCTTCCCCGCAGCCATGCCCGCACCGGTGTGGCCGGCGGTCACGACGGCGTCGGCCAGGCCGACCTTCACGAGCTCGGTCGCGATGACGATCGAGCTGTCCTTCTTGCGCACGAGCGCCCGGACCGGGTGCTCGTCCATCCCGATGACGGAGCCCGCATGGACGATGCGGACGTTCGGGGGCAGCGGCCCGGCGATCGGGGCGACGACGGCCTCGTCACCGACGAGGATCAGTTCGTCGGCCGGGTGGCTCCGGGCGAACTCGAGGACGCCCGGGACGATCTCGGTGGGACCGTGGTCCCCGCCCATCGCGTCGAAGGCGACACGGACGCCGCCGGCTCCGACCTCGGACGGCAGGGACCGAGGCTGGGTCACCGCGTCAGCGGGAGGTGTCGTCGGTGCTACCGCCGCCAGCCGGCTTCGGCTCGACCGCGAGGCGGCCCTGGTACCAACCGCAGTTGGGACAGACGCGGTGCGGGATCTTCATCTCGTGGCAGTGCGGACACTCCTCGAGCTTGGGAAGATCGATGGCGAGGTGCGAGCGGCGCTCGCCCTGGCGGGCGTGCGAGACGCGTCGCTTGGGTACACCCATGTGGTCGTGGGCTCCTTGTGTCGAGATGATCGTGCGTCGCCGGATGGCACCCGGAACGAGGGCGCGGGACCGCACCGACCGCGGAGTCTACCGCGAAACGGGTCGAACCGTCAGTCCTCGCCCTCGACTCGGAAGCCGCGCAGGGCCTCCAGGCGCGGGTCGATGTCGTCGTCGGGGTGGTCGTGGGTGCCTTCGTCGAGCGGGATGCCGCAGACCGGGCACAGGCCGGGGCAATCGGGGCGATCGAGCGGGGCGATCGGCTCGGCCAGCGAGATCGCGTCGCGGATCGACGGCTCGAGGTCGAGCTCGTGATGATCGCTCAGCCGCAGGGCGTCGGGCTCGTCCTCCATGGCCACGGGCTTGCCCGTCGCGAGGTCCAGCGACGGGAGGTACTCCTCGTCGAGCCGGATCTGGATCGGTGTCGTCGCGGGCCGGAGGCACCGGCTGCATTCGCCGGCGAGTGCCGTCGCCAGTTGCGCATCGGCGAGGATGCCCCGATTCGTGCGGGTGAGCCGGACCTGGCCGGCGATCGGGGTGGCGAGCTCCAGGTCGTCGGGCAGCTCGATCCGGGCGTCGTCGATGTCGTAGATCCGGTGCGCGCCGGGCGCGTCGCCGAGCAGGCCACTGACGTTCCAGGAGAAGGGCTCGTCCGCCCGAGGCGCGCTCATCGGCGCCGGGTCACGGCCGGGCGGGCGCGGCGGCGTCCTCGGCTTCGTCCTCCCAGTCGCCGTCGTCGAAGGCGTTGTGCTCGTCCTCGGTCGGGACAGCGGCGCTGATCAACGCCGCGCGACGATCATCGAGCATCGCGATTCCCTTCTGGATGCTCTGCAGGGTCTTCTGGACGTCACCCTCGAGGCCCTCCAGGACGCTCACGGCGTACTCGTCGGCGCCGCCGCGGATGCGCTCCGCGTCGCCGTGGGCCTCCTCGATGATCCGCCGGCTCTCGGCGTCGGCCGCCTGGGTGAGCCCGCGTTCGTCGATCAGGAACGCGGCCTGCTCCTGGGCTCGCGCGACGATCCGCTCCGCCTCCTCCTGGGCCTTCTCCATGATCCGCTCGCCCTCGGAGTTGATGCGCTTGGCGGCGCGGACCTCCTCCGGTACGGCGACGCGCAACTCGTCGATGAGGCCGAGGGCGGCGTTCTGGTCGACGACGACGTTGGTCGTCAACGGGAGTTTCTTGCCGTTCGCGATCAACGATTCGAGGCGCTCGACGAGGAAGATGATGTCGATGGCTCGGGCCCTCCTGCAGGGGCAGCGTGCGGGTCGGTCGATGCGCGCCGGGATCGCCGCCGATTATGGCACGGGGCGGTGGGTCAGCGGCGCTCGAGGGCCGATCGAAGGGCCTCCGCGGCGGGTTCGGGCAGCATCCCCGAGACATCGCCGCCGAACCCGGCGATCTCCTTGACCAGGCTCGAGCTGACGTAGCTGTTGGCGATGGAGGTCATGAAGAAGACGGTGTCGATGGTCGGGGCGAGGACCCGGTTGTTGTGGGCGAGCTGCATCTCGGTCTCGAAGTCGCTGATGGCCCGGAGACCGCGGACGATGGCCGTCGCGCCGCGGGCGCGGCAGAAGTCGACGGTCAGGCCGTCGAACGCGGCGACCTCGATGCGGTCAGGCGGCGCGCCGTCCGCGCGCAGGGCATCGCGGATGACGTCGATCCGCTCATCGACCGACAACAGCGGCTGCTTCCTCGGGTTGGCCAGGACCGCGACGATGACGTGCTCGAAGACGTTGGCGGATCGCCCGATGATGTCGAGGTGGCCGTTGGTGATCGGGTCGAACGAGCCTGGGTAGACCGCGACGCTCATGCGTCCTCCATCGATCGATAAAAGGTGAGGGCCGTCTCGCCGAACCGGCGCTCGCGCTCGGATGCTAGCAGCCCGATCCGGGCCGGCGGGGTGTCGCGCCAGAAGTGCTTGGCGATGACCCGGGCATCCGGGGCCAGTAGCGGGCCGAGGAGCTCCAGCGTCTGGGCCAGGGCGGGCGTGTCGTCATAGGGCGGGTCCACGATCGCGATCGTCGCGGGAAGGTCCGCGCTGCGGGCCGGGTCGCGGAGCCAGGTGAGGACGTCGGCCCGCGTGACGGTCGAGCGGTCGGCTAACTCGGTGCGGGCGAGGTTGGCCCGGATGGCCCGGATCGCGCCGGCGTCGCGTTCGACGAACGTGGCGTGGGCCGCGCCGCGGGAGAGGGCCTCGATCCCGGCCGCGCCGCTGCCGGCGAACAGGTCGAGGACATGGGCGCCGGGCAGGTCCGGCTCCAGGATCGCGAAGAGGGTCTGCTTGACGCGATCGGCCAGCGGGCGCGTGCCAGGACCCGGGGCATCGAGGCGAACCGAGCGCGCCGTGCCCGCGATCACGCGGCCGGCGTCAGGCACGGGATCTCCGAGCGGGCCGGTTCCGTGCGTTCCGTGCGTTCCGTGCATGAATCCGGCAAGTGCCCGCGCCAGATGCACGTAACGACCGGCGACCGACAGATTCGCGGTGGAGATGTGTGCGAGATGCAGACGCTTGGCGCGCGCGCCTCGTCGCGACCGCTGAAGGGCCGCGAATTTGCGTCGGATACACGGATTCGACGCGGGCACGCCCGATCGCCTGCCGGCGGCGGTCGGATCTTGCATCCGCTGCAAGCCTGACGCCCGGTCGCACGTAGCGGGCCAACGGCTCGGGCCCCCGATGCAACCTGGGCGCCCGGCCCGAACCTCCGGCCGGCGTCACGCGCCGCTCGCCGGGTCCGCGGTCGCGAGCCGGCGGAGCCAGCCGCGTTCCAGCTCCGCGGTGAACACCGGCTGTGGCGGGTCCATCCGGCCATCGGCGTCGAGCAGGGTCTCGGCGTGGGCCCTGGCCCGGACGGCGAGATCGCGATGAGCCGCAACCTGGAGGGAGGCGACGCGGAGCCTCGGGAAGCCACTCTGGGCGAGACCCAGGACGTCGCCCTCCTTACGAAGCTCGAAGTCCTTCTCGGCCAGCGCGAACCCGTCGTGGGTCTCGGCCACGGCCTTGAGCCGAGCCTGGGCCACCTCGTCGGTCGAGTCCGAGACGAGGACGCAGAACGACTCGACCGAGCCGCGGCCCACGCGACCGCGCAGCTGGTGCAGCTGGGCGAGACCGAACCGGTCCGCTCCCTGGATGACCATCATCGTCGCCGCCGGCACGTCGACCCCGACCTCCACGACGGTCGTGCCGACCAGCACGTCCAGCTCGCCGTCCCGGAAGCGGGTCATCTCGGCGTCGCGTTCGGACGGTTTCATGCGGCCGTGGACCATGCCGACCCGAAGCGGATCGAGCAGCGCGCTCAGGCGAACCGCTTCGGTCTCCGCGGCCACCGCGCCCTCGACATCATCGGCGCCTTCCTCGATGAGCGGGACCACGACGAACGTCCGGTGGCCGAGCGCCGCTTCCTCGCGGACCTTGCGCCACGTGCCGTCGAGCTCGGTCGGCAAGCGGATGCCGGTCCGGATCTGGACCCGGCCGGCCGGCGGCGTTCGCAGGTCGGAGACGTCGAGGTCGGCGTACAGGACCTGGCCCAGCGTGCGCGGGATCGGCGTCGCGGTCATCAACAGGACGTGGGGTGAGCGGCCGCCGGCCTTGGCCTCCAGCTGGCCGCGCTGATCGACCCCGAAGCGGTGCTGCTCGTCGATGACCACGAGACCGAGGTCGGCAAAGGAGACGCGCATCCTGGATGAGCGCGTGCGTGCCCACGACCACGAGCGCCTGGCCCGACGCGATCGCCTCGAGCGCCTTCGCCTTCACGTCCGCCTTGAGCGAGCCCGTCAGCAGCGTGACCCCGATTCCGACACCCTCGAGCAGGGCGCCGACGGTCTCGAGATGCTGGCGGGCCAGCAGGTCGGTCGGGGCGAGCAGCGCGCCCTGGAGCCCGGCCCGAGCCGTCGCGGCCAGGCCGTACGCCGCCACCGCGGTCTTGCCCGATCCGACGTCGCCCTGCAGGAGGCGGAGCATCGGCATGGGCCGGGCGAGGTCGTCCCGGATAGCGGTCATCGCCGCGACCTGGTCTACGGTCAGCTCGACGGCCTGCCCCACCCGCGTCCCGATCGCGTCCACGAGCGCGGTCCGGACCGCGTCGTCCGCGGCGGGGTCCAGGGTCACGACCGGCGCCGCGTCGCGGACCCGCTGCCGCCGGCGCTGGACCATCCCGACCTGGAGGGCGAGGAGCTCGTCGAAGGCGAGCCGTTCGAGCGCTGCGTCGCGACCCTCGAACGACTCCGGGTAGTGCGCCTCCTCGATGGCCCGGGCGATCGGCACGAGTCGCTCCTCGGCCAGGATCGACGACGGCAGGTACTCGGGATAGGCGCGCCCGGCCTTGTCGAGGGCCTCACGGATCGCGGTCCTCAGGCGCGCGGCCGGCAGACCGGCCGTGAGGGGATAGACCGGGACGATCCGGCCGGCGTGGAGGACCTCGGTGTCGCCCGCGAGCACCTGGAACTCGGGGTTGTCGAAGGTCAGCCGGCGCCCGAAGTGCTTGATCTTCCCCGACACGACGACCTCGCTGCCGACGTGCAGCCGCCGCTCGATGAAGCGCCGACCGAACCACGTCGCATCGACACTGCCGGTGTCATCCTCGAGCCGCGCGATCGTGCGCTGGATCCGACCCCGGAAACCGGGCTCGACCCGCACGTCCCCGACGGTCGCCTGGGCCGACACGACCGCGCCGTCCTGTTCGATGTACAGATCGCGCAGCTTGCGCATCTCGCGCAGATCGTCGTATCGCCGGGGCAGGTGGAAGAGGAGATCGCGGACGGTGTAGAAGCCGAGACGGATCCCGGCGCGCCGAAGCTGGGCCGCGGCGGCCAGGCCCGACTGCGCCAGCGGGGTCCCGAGCAGCTCGACCGGGTCGGTCGGCGGGGGCGGAAGCGGCGGAGCCTTCTTCGCGGTCGCGACCTTCGCCATCGACCGCCCTATTCCGCCGAGATCAGGTACCGGTAGAAGGGCTGCCCGCCGTGCCGGACCTCGATGTCGGTGCCCGGCACCACCCCGCCGATCTTCCGGGCCATGGCCTCCGTCTCGGCGAGGTCGGCGCCGTCCCCATAGAACACGGTGACAAGCTCGAAGCCGGGCTTGAGCGCGGCCACCGCGGCCAGGACGGCCTTCTCGCGATCGCCGTGGACGGCGATCAGGCCATCGTCGGGGTCCAGGGCGATGGTCTGGCCGCGCTTGACCTTGCGGCCCCCGATCGTGGCATCGCGGACGGCCTCGGTCACCACGAGCGTCTGGATCGCGCGCCCGGCCTCGGTCATCGGTCCGACGTTCGCGGCCGCGTCCTGCGCCGGATCCAGGGCGAGGAGCGCGGCGAACCCCTCGGCGGCGTTACGGGTGGGTACCACCGAGACCGGCCGCTCGCTCATCGTGGCCACCTGGCGCGCGGCGAGGACGACGTTCGGGTTGTTGGGGAGGAGCAGGACCTCCTTGGCTGCCACGGCGCCGAGGGCTTCCAGGAGCTCGCCGGTGCTCGGGTTGGCCGACTGGCCGCCCTGGACGACGGACGCGACGCCGAAGTCGCGGAAGATCGCCGCCAGGCCATCCCCGGCGGTGACGGCGACGACCGCGAGATCGGGCAGATCGGCGGTAGCCCCGGTCCCGTTCGTGGGCGAGGGCCGCCCGGCGGCGATGCTCGACTCGGTCCTCTCGGCCGCCGACCCGGTGAACTCGGCGGCCCGCGTCTCGCGCACGTCGCGGGCCTGGTTGTCGAGGTTCTCGACCGTGATCCGGCTCAGGTCGCCGAGCGTCAAGCCGTAACCGATCACGTGATCGGGCCGCTCGTTATGGACGTGGACCTTGAGCGCCCGGGCGTCGCCGGCCACGAGCACGGACTCGCCGATCGTCTCGAGATGGTCCCGGATCGCGTCGACGTCGAGTGATCGATGACCGACGGCCCGAAGCAGGAACATCGTCTCGTAGCCGAACCCTTCATCGGCGTGGGCCACGAGCGTGCTCGCCTTGGCGCCCGTGGCAGCCGGCCGGCGCGCAGCCCCGGCCGGGGTCTTGCCCACGAGATGCAGCAACCCACCCTGGAAGAGTCGATAGAGTCCCTGCCCGCCTGCATCGACCACCCCGGCCTCGCGCAGGATCGCCAGGAGGGTCGGCGTTCGCGCCACCGACTTCTCGGCCGCGTCGAGGGTCGCGCCGAGCACGGTCTCGAGGTCGTTGTCCCGTTCGGCGGCAGCCACGGCGCCCGCCGCGGCCTCCCGGATCACGGTGAGGATCGTGCCCTCGACCGGTTTCGCCACAGCGCTGTAGGCGGTCTTGGCGCCCTCGCTGAGCGCATGGGCGAGATCCAGGCCGTTGAACCGGCTCTTGCCGCCCAGTCCCTCGGCCATCCCGCGGAAGATCTGGCTCGTGATGACCCCGGAGTTGCCACGGGCACCCATAAGCGCCCCGAAGCTGATGGCCGCGGCGATGCGCTCGGCGGACTGGCCGGCGACCGCCTCGGCCTCATCGAGGGCGGCCCGGACCGTCGCGAGCATGTTCGAACCGGTGTCGCCGTCTGGAACGGGGTACACGTTCAGGCCATTGATCTCGTCGACGTGCGCCTCCAGATTCGCCACCGCTGCCCGGAACGCGTCGAGCAGGCCGGCGCCGTCGCAGGACCGTCGAACCATCTAGGCGACGTCCGTGCCGCTGTCGGCGAGGTCGCGCGAGCGGACCGTCAACGGCAACGAGGCCGGCGCCGTCGGCAGCGCTCCGCCCGGCGGGACGTGGAGGCCATCGACGTGGATGAGCAGGCGGGTCACCTCTCGATCGAGGGCCCGGCGCACGGCGTAGCGCACGGCGCTGTCCACCTGGCGGGCGACCTCCGCGACAGGGACCCCGAGTGCGACCGTCAGATCGAGCTCGATCTCGAGGCCGTCATCGAACCGGATATCCAGGCCGGGTTGGGCGAGGCCGACCCGCTGCAGGAGCCGGCCGATGAGGCCGCCGGCGAACCCGGTCACGCCGTACGATCCGAGCGTCGCGGTACGCACGATGTCGAACAGGGCGCGGCGCGTGACGAGGGATCGGCCGGGTGTCGGACGGATGGCCAAGCAGACTGGTCCTCCCTGCGAAGGCGAGGTCGAGCGCTCCACGAGCGGTGGTGGGAATTCGGCCGTCACCGTCTCGGGACGGGTCGGGAGCGTGTGCTATCATACCGCCCGCCCGGGTCCACCCGACCCGCGTGCCTCCATCTGACAACGTCCTTGAGGTTCCGCATGGCCCGCTCCTGCGCGATCTGCGGCAAGGTTTCGATGGGCGGCTTCAACCCGCAGTCGTCGGGGATGAACCGCGTTCGAGCCCACCGCCGCATGCAGCCAAATCTGCAGCCCCTCGTCATCGAGCAGAAGGGTGCCCCCACGAAGGCGCTCGTCTGCACGCGCTGCCGCCGCACGCTGCTCAAGGCCTCCAAGTAGGCCCCGCCGGCTCCTGCCGGCTCAACGTTCCGCTCCCGACCGGGCAGGTGCCCGGTCGTTGCATGTCCGGGAGGTCCGGGACGGGTCCGGTCTGGGGCCAGGGGCGTACCGTGACGCGTTCCGCCTGGGGCCAGGAGCGTTCCAACCCAGCGAGGGGGCGCATCCCGCCTGGGGCCACGAGCGTTCCAACCAGCGAGGGACGACCCCGAAATGGCCGTTCCGGTGGCATCCGGAACGGCCGGCATCCCCGATCGACGCGGGAACGACCGTTCCTCCGCCCGTTGGAACGGTGCTGGACCCACGCGGGCCGGACGACCGCGTGCGGCGCGGGCCGGACGACGACGCGCGGCGCGGGCTGGACGACTGCGTGCGCCCGGCTCGGGGAGCCGCAACGCTCGCGCCTGGGGCCAGGAGCGTTCCAACCAGCGAAGGACGACCCCGAAATGGCCGTTCCGGGGCCATCCGGAACGGCCGGCATCCCCGATCGACGCGGGAACGACCATTCCTCCGCCAGTTGGAACGGTGCTGGATCCGCGGGCGGGCCGGACGACCGCGTGCGGAACGGGCCGGACGACCGCGTCCGGCGGGGCCGGACGACCACGTGCGGCGCGGGCCGGACGCCTGCGTGCGCCTGGGCTTAGAGAGCCGCGGGTCCCCGAGCGCCCTCCTATCGTTCGTCCGTGTCCAGCCAGATCGTGAACGGGCCGTCGTTCGTCAGTTGGACGGCCATCTCGGCACCGAAGCGACCGGTCGCGACCACCACGCCCAGGCCGCGCAGCGTCGAGGCAAACCGCTCGTACAGCCGCTCGGCCTGATCCGGCGGCGCCGCGCCGGTGAACCCGGGCCGGCGACCCCGACGCGTGTCCGCGAACAACGTGAACTGGGACACGATCAGGGCCGCTCCCCCGACATCGATCAGCGAGGCATTCGTCCGGCCGTCGCCATCGCGGAAGATACGCAGCTCCGTGACCCGCCGCGCGAGCGAGTCCGCGACCGCGTCATCGTCGGCCGGCCCGACCCCGAGCAGCACGACCACACCCGGCCCGATGGACCCGACCACCTCCCCCTCGACCGAAACCGACGCCCCGGTCGTGCGCTGGAGGAGAGCCCTCACTCAGCGGTCCACGAACGTCGCGCGCCAGGCATCGGCCTCGTGCAGGAATCGTTCGCGCGACGCGCGGTGCCCCTTGACCACCTGGGCCTCGACCGTGGCCGGCACGAGCAAGTCGTAATCGCGCACGCCATCGGGGTTGATCTGGCCATCGCCCCGCAGGATGACCGCCGGGATCCCGGTCGCCTCGATCTCGACCATCAGCCGCTGCGCCAGGTGCTTGGGAAGCGTCGCAAAGCGCACCATCCGGTCGCGCGGGATCGGCGGTTCGCCGCCGTTCGGCCCGTACTGGAAGCCCTCATCGGCCAGCGCCCGGATGAGCCGGATCTCACGCGCCATGTCGCGACCGCGCACGAACAGCGCTGATCCGACGACGTAGACATCGATGCCGTGGGAGCCCGCGATCTCGGCGGTCTCGCGATTGATCCCGCCATCGACGTGGAGCTCGCCACCGTACGGCTTGCGGCCCAGGATCGCCCGGGCCGCGGCGGCCTTGCTCGCGAGGACGTCGGCCATGAACTCCTGGCCACCGAACCCCGGCTCCACGGTCATGATCAACACGATGTCGAGCAGGTGCGCGTACGGCTCGAGCGCGCTGACCGGCGTGCCCGGCTTGATCGCGAGCCCGGCCGCGCGTCCGGCCGCCCGGATCGCCTGCAGGGTCGGCTCGATGGGCTCGTCGATCTCGACATGGAAGGTCACGGAGTCGCAGCCGGCTTCCAGGTATGCATCGATGTAGCGACCCGGCTCGCTGATCATCAGGTGCGCGTCGAACGGTCGCTCGGTCCGCGGCCGCAGGTGCTTGATCGTCTTCGCGCCGAACGTGAGGTTCGGAACGAAGTGCGCATCCATCACATCGAGGTGGACGCGATCCGCACCGGCCTTGGCCACCCGCCGTACCGCGTGCGCGAGGTTGCCGAGGTCCGCGTCGAGGATGCTCGCCGCGATACGGGCGCGACCGTCGGCCACGGCTAGTCCCCCACCCCGGCCGGCGCCGGGTCCTCGCTGCGCTCACCGCGAAGGGCCGCGGCACTGGCCATCTCCAGGCGCTCCCGGCGCCGCGCGACCGCGGGCGCCGGCGGCTCCCCGGCCCGCTCCGCGGCGAGTTGCCCGCAAGCGGCCCCCACCTCCTGACCGCGATTGCGCCGGATCGTCGTCCCGATGCCGGCCTCGCGGAGCGTGGCGGCGAACGCCTCGATGACCGGCATCGGGCTCGCCTGCCACGGGGTGTGCGCCACCGGGTTCATCGGGATGAGATTGACGTGCGCGTGGTCGCCGCGCAGGAGGTCGGCCAGGGCGGTGGCGTCGAGATCCGTGTCGTTCACCCCGCCGATCATCGTGTACTCGTAGCTGATCCGCCGGCCGGTCGCGGCGGCATGATCGCGGGCAGCCCCGACCACTTCGGCCACCGGCCAGCGTCGGTTGAGTGGCACGAGCACGTCGCGCAACGCGTCGCGCGCCGCGTGGAGCGAGACGGCAAGCGTGAACTGCGGCCCAAGTGCCGTCAGGCGGCGGATGCCCGGGACGACCCCGGACGTGGAGACCGTGATGTGCCGCGCCCCGAGACCGAATCGGCGCGGGTCGTTGAGTGCCTCGACCGCGGCGAGCACCCGGTCCAGGTTGAGGAGCGGCTCGCCCATGCCCATGAACACGATGTTCGTCAGCCGCTTGCCGTCGGCGGCCAGCCGCCGGGCTGCGTGGCGGACCTGGTCCACGATCTCGGCGACCTCGAGGTCCCGCCCGAAGCCGAGCTCGCCCGTGGCACAGAACGGGCAGCCCACCGCGCATCCCGCCTGGCTCGAGATGCACAGGGTGTGCCGCTCGCGCGACGCGCCGCGGGCCGGGTAGTGCATCAGGACCGATTCGATGAGTGTGCCGTCGTCGAGTCGATGCAGGGCTTTCTCGGTCAGACCGCCATCGGCCAGGACGAGCTCGGTGTCCGCCACCGTGTCGAGCCGGTAGTCGCGCGCCAGCGCCTCACGCAAGGGCGCCGGAAGGGTCCGGATCGCGGCAGCGTCGGTCAGGCCGCCGTCCTTCCAGATGGCATCGGCGATCTGCCGCGCCCGGAAACCCGGCTGACCATGCTCCGCGACCCAGGCCGCGAGCTCGTCGGGAGTCAGGCCGGACAGGCCAGGTCGCCGGTCGGTCGTCACGTCGCTGGTCACGTCGGTCATCAGGCCGTCGATGCTAGCGCAGGTCGGTCAGGCACCCGGGATGACCGAGCTCCCGACGATGGATGGGCGGCCGCGGAGGAACGCTTCCCAGGACATGCGCTTGCCGCCCCCGGGCTGTACCTCGATGAGCCAGAGTCGCTCGCCATCGCCGACGCCGAGTCCGCGCTCGTCGAAGACCCCGGCCCCTGGTCCGCCGGCGAGCCCTGGGCTCGCCGACCACACGACGACGCGGCCCTCCGCCGTGTCGACGAACGAGCCGGGCCATGGTTGATACGCCCGGATCTGGCGCTCCAGCTCGACGGCGGACTTCGCGGGGTCGAGGCGGCCGTCCTCGCGCCGAAGGGGTCGCGTCAGCGTGGCGCCGTCTTCCGCCTGGAGGCGAGCCTCGATCTCGCCGCGGATCCATGGACCGAGACTTCGGTCGATAAGGCGGTCGGCGACCATCTCGAGTTCTGCCTCGAGCCATGGGGTCGTCTCGGTCCCGGCGAGGGCGACCCGGTCCTGGGCCACGATCGGGCCGGTGTCGAGTCCGGAGTCCATCCGGATGAGCGTGACACCGGTCTCGGTGTCCCCGGCCAGGATCGCCGCCGGGATCGGCGTGGCGCCCCGGTGGCGCGGCAGCAGGGATGGATGGAGGTTCAGGGCACCGTGCCGAACATCCAGGAGTGCGGCGGGCACGATCTGGCCGTAGTCGGCGAGCACGATGAGCTCGGGCTCGAGCGCGAGGACCTCCGAGATCGACTCCGGGGCGCGCAGACGCTCTGGTGTCAGGATGGTCTTGATGGCGAGCTCATCGGCCGCGCGATGGATCTCGGTGACCGAGAGCTGCTGCTGCCGCCCGGCCGGGCGGGCCGGAGCGGTCACGACCCCGACGAGGTCGACGTCGTCGTGGCCATCGAGCCGCCACAGGCTCTCACGGCCGAAGCCGCCGCTGCCGATGAAGACGGTCCGGACGCGCGAGTCGTCGGCCCGGTCGGCGGTCACGCGAGGGCGCCGGTCGCCTCGCGGACCTCGGCGTCGTCCTCGTTGCCCTCGCCGACCGCCATGAGCTCGTCCATCGAGTCGAGGTAGTCGATGTAGAGCTTGCCCTCGAGATGGTCGAGCTCGTGCTGGAGCGCCCGGCCGAGCAGCCCCGTGCCGGCCACCTTGATCTTCTTGCCGAAACGGTCCTGCGCGACGACCCAGACCTTCTCTCGACGGGTCACGTAGGCGACGAAACCCGGGATCGACAGGCAGCCCTCGAGGTCACGATCGTCGCCGGTCGAGCGGACGATCCGCGGGTTGACGAGCTCGTGGAGGGCGCCCTCGATCTCGATGACGCAGGCCTGCATCGCCTCGCCGAGTTGCGGTGCCGCGAGTCCGACGCCCGGGGCCTCGCGCATCGTGTGCGCGAGGTCGTCGAGCAGCTCGTGCAGGTACTTGCCGAAGCTGTCGACCGGCTTGCCCTTCAGGCGCAGGCGCGGGTCGCCGAGCATGACGATGGGACGCACGGACATGCCCGCGAGTATATGGCGGGCCGCTGGGACGGCGCGGGTGTCCGGTGCGGCCCTGACCGTCAGGACAGCGGTGGCGTCGCTCCCGGGTCGTCGGTCGCCGTCGCCGTCGCGGTCGTCGAGGTCGAGGGGCCACCCGATGCCGACGATGCGTCATGGTTGCCGGGCATGGAGTCGCGGACCTCGGCGGCCCAGTGACGGGACTTCTCGGCGAGCTTGCCGCTCGCATCGGCCGTCGCCTCGCCCGCCTTCTGGGCGATGGGTGCCGCCTTGTCGGCGGCCGTGGCCACGAGATCGGCGGCCTTGGCCGAGAACTGCTTGACCGTCGGACCCGCCTTCACGGCGAGCTCCTCGACGACTTCGCGGATCTGCTCCAGCACGTCACCGGCCTTGGCGGAGGCACCGGCGCCTGGATCGGCACCCGTCGATCCGCCCGAGGCGGCGCCATCGGGCGCGCTGTAGGCCTGGTCGCGCGGCCCCTCGGCGGGCTCGTCGTGGTTCGGGGTCGTAGGATCGGTCATGTCGGCACCTCTGCTGCTGGGATGCGCATCCTCGCACGAACGGCCCCTCACGGCGATTCGGCAGTCCTGCCCTCCGGCGTATCATCGACGCCACGGACGTCCCCATCGATGGAGGAATCGCCATGGCTGCCGCCGAATGGACCTTCGCAGACCTCGAACCCGAGCAGCTGGCCCTGGTGACCGAGGCGGAACGGACGCTCGATACGGACGTCGTGATGGCCTACAAGCCGAGCCCGTATGGCACTGTCGATCCGGACACGATCTCCGCCGGCCTCCGTCCGGTCGACCTCGAGCCAGCGCAACTCGAATACCTCCGGGGTCTCGAACGGAAGGTCGGCGGCGTGCTGGTCGCCTACCGCCGCGAGGTCGATTGACCGACCCAGCTTGCCGCGTCCCTCAGAGGAGCGATTCGGGATCCACGTCCACCGACCACGGCGGCCCCGGATCGCCGCCGAGCACGCCCACCGGATCGTCGCCGCGCAGGATCAGGTGGTAGCGCCAGCGGTCGTTACGTCGGGCGATGTAGGCCGGTGCAGGCCCCATCACGACCGCCCGGCCGGCCGCCCGCTCGCGGAGGCGTTCCGCCAGCGCCGTGCCCTCACGCTCGGCCGCCTCGCGATCCGGCAACGCAACGGTCAGCTTGAGGAGCCGTCCGAACGGCGGTGATCCGAATCGTCGACGCATCGCCAGCTCGGCGGCGTAGAACGCGGAACCATCGCCGGACGCGACGGCGCGGATCACTGGATGGTCGGGCTGGTAGGTCTGGAGGATCGCCCGGCCCGGTCGGTCGCCGCGGCCGGCCCGGCCGACGGCCTGGCTGAGCAGCTGGTAGGTCCGCTCCGCGGCCCGCTCATCCGGCAGGTTGAGAGCGACGTCCGACGAGACGACCCCCACGAGCGTGACCGACGGCACGTCGAGGCCCTTGGCGACGAGGCTGGTCCCGATGAGCACGTCGGTCTGCCCGGCGGCGAATCCGTCCAGGACCCGCTCCGCCGCTCCCCGGCGAGCCGCCACGTCCCGGTCCAGCCGGGCGACCCGCAGCCGTGGATGAGCGGCGCGCACCTCGCGCTCGACACGTTCCGTGCCGCCGCCGAGGTAGCGGATCCGCGGCGAGCCGCAGGCCGGACAGCGCGTGGCCAATGGCGTTGCGCGCCCGCAGTGGTGGCACCGCAGGGTCGTGCCGGCCTGGTGATAGACGAGCGGCCGTTCGCAGTCCGGGCACGCCTGGACGTGGCCGCAGTCCCGGCACAGGACCACCGAGGCCGTTCCGCGCCGGTTGAGCACGAGGATCGCCTGCTCATGGCCGGCCGTCGTATCCAGCCCAGCCAGCGCATCGTCCAGCGCACGCGACAGCAGGCCCCGGTTCCCCTCGGCGAGCTCGGCCCGCATGTCGGCGACCTCGACGGTCGGCGCGAGGCCGACCGGCCGGTGCGGCAGCACCACCCGATCCCAGGTCCCCTCGAGCGCGCGACCGAGGCTGTCGACGGCGGGTGTCGCCGAGCCGAGCACCAGCGCGGCCCCGGCCAGCTCCGCGAGCCGGATGGCCGCGTCGCGTGCCTGGAGACGGGGCGTCCGATCGCTCTTGTAGGCCGGATCGTGCTCCTCGTCGACGATGACGACCCCGACATCCGCCAACGGCGCCCCGACGGCCAGCCTCGTCCCGACGACGATGTCGACGTCACCGCCCCGGATCCGCCGCCATTCATCGGCGCGCTCGCCGTCCCCCAGACCGGAGTGGACGAGCGCGACCCGGGCATCGAGGTCCGCCCGGAGACGATCGACGAGCGGCAATGACAATGCGATCTCTGGCACGAGCACGAGGGCCGGCCGCCCCGCCTCGAGCGACGCCGCGATCGCCTCGACGTAGATCGCCGTCTTGCCGCCACCCGTCACCCCGTCGAGGAGCAGCGGGCGCGGATCGCGTGCGGCGATGGACCGCGTCACCCGGTCCACCGCATCTGCCTGGGCGGGCGACAGGGCGGCGGACGGAGGGCGGCCACCGCGCAGACCCGGTGCGCGGGTGGCCAGCGGTCGGCGCGGGCGCTCACGGACCTCGGTCTCGGCGAGGCCGCGACGAACCAGCGAGGTCAGCGTGGCGACGCCACGGGGTCCGGCGACGTCCGCCGCCGGGACGCCGTCGGTCGCCCCGGGCCCACCGGCCAGGTCGGCGAGCGCGGCGAGCTGACGAGCCCCGAGCGGCCGGCCGTCCGGACGCCCCCCGTCGGCCACGATCCGGGCCGCGGCAACGCCGTCGGGGAGGAGCCGGATCCAGCGCTCGTAACGCGGACCGGCGGACGCCCCCAGGAGGGTCCAGTCGAGGGTCACGAGGCCACGCGTCGCGAGGCCCCGCAACTGGCGCAGCAGCCCGGCTCGACCGTCGGGCGCGGCCAGGTCGCGGGCCGGCCGAGGACCACCCTCGAGCTGGGCCAGGAGGTCCAGGTCCACCGCGTCGGGCGGGGCGGCGTCGTCCACGAGGGCCTGCGGGGTCCGCTCCGCCACGAGTTCAAGCCGCTCCAGGAGACCCGGTGGCAGCATCGAGCGGACCACGAGGGCCGGCGGCGCCAGGTAATGCGCCGCGATCCAGCGCGCCAGGGACAGCGTCAACGCCGGCAGCAGCGGACCGTCGGCGCGGACCCGGTCCACGATCGGCTTGGGAGCCGGGCCCGGTGCCACGTCCGCCGACCCGAGCACGACCCCGAGGGCCTGCCGCCGGCCGAACTCGACGAGCACGGCCTCCCCGTCCTCGAGATCGGCGAGATGCGGCGGGACGAGATACGTGTACGGCCGCGCACCGCCGGCCCCGGCCGCGTCCACGGCCACCTCCACGAGCCGCTCACCGACGCCATCGCCCCCGACCGCTCGTCCCTCGGCCGCGTCGGCGCGGCCGCGGACCTCGTCGCGCCCGGGCTCCAGCCCGAGGGTCATCGATCTAGACCCGGACCCGCCGGTCGGGGTGCGTCCGGCGCTCCGCGGCGATGATCTCCTCGATACGCTCGGCCGTCCGCTCCGCCTGACCGGTCTCGTTGACGACCACGTGGTCGTAGTCGTCCTGGCGAGCCAGCTCGATGGCGGCGTTGCGCTGGCGCAGCTCCAGCTCGTCGGCGGACTCGGTCGCTCGCGCCCGCAGGCGCGAGAACAGGGTCTCGAGCGTGGGCGGGATCACGAAGATGAGCAAGGCTTCGGTCACCTGCTCCTTGACGACCTGGGCACCCTGCACATCGATCTTGAGGATGACGTCGCGGCCGGCCGCCAGCGCCACGCGGACCTGGTCGCGCGGTGATCCGTACCAGTTGCCGTGGACCTCGTTGGCCTCGAGGAAGCCGCGGGCCGCCCGGATGCGCAGGAACTCCTCGCGCGACACGAAGTGGTAATCGACCCCGTCGACCTCGCCGTTGCGTGGCGCCCTGGTCGTGACCGTCACGACATAGTGCCGCTCGCCGGTCCGGCCGGTCTCGGCCTCGTGCCCACGCATGACATCGATGATCGTGTCCTTGCCGACCCCGGACGGTCCGGAGATGATCGCGAGCATCGCCCCTGGAGCGCCGAGGATGACGTTGTCGGGTCGACCTGGATCGTCCGAGACATGCTCGGGGATCTCGATCGGCCGACCGTTCTCGTCGACGTCGCTCAACGGGCCGTCTCCCCGGCGCGCAGGCGTTCCAGGACATCCTCGAGTTCGAGCGGCAGCTCGGCGGTGGCGCGGATCAGGTGGCCATCGGAGGGGGCCGCGAGCTCCAGGCGCCACGCGTGGAGGAACAGGCGATCGAGCCCCTCCGGACCGCGCCGCGACGTGCCGGTGCCATAGACCGGATCGCCGGCCACCGGGTGGCCGATCGCGTCCAGATGGACGCGGATCTGGTGCGTCCGACCGGTCACGAGATCCAGCTCGAGCAGCGTCCAGCCGGCGAACCGCTCGCGCACACGGTAGCCCGTGGTGGAGGCGCGTCCGTCCGGCACGACGGCCATCCGTGTGCGGTGCTTGGGATCCCGCCCGATCGGGGCCTCGATCCGCCCGACCGCCGCGGCGACGTTCCCGAGCACGAGCGCCAGGTACGTCTTGCGCACCCGCCGCGCCTTGAGCTGGGCCATGAGCGATGCCTGGGCGGCATCGTGCTTGGCGACCATGATGAGTCCGCTCGTGTCGCGGTCCAGGCGATGGACGATGCCCGGTCGCGCGACACCGGCGATCCCGCCGTATTCTTCCCCGCCCGCGCGCGCCAGCAGCGCGTTGACGAGCGTGTCGCCGTCGTGATGCCCGGCCGACGGATGGACGACCAGCCCTGACGGCTTGTCGACGATGAGGAGATCATCATCCTCGTAGACAACGGTCAGCGGGATGTCGGGGGCGGGGGCGATGTCCATCGCCACGGCCGGCGGCACGTCGAGTCGGACCTCGGTCCCGGCGGGGACGATCGCATTGGCCCGCAGGGGGACCCCGTCCGCTGTCAGGCGGCCGTCGGAGATGAGCTTCTGGACATGGCTCCGGGACAGGCCGGTGGCATCGGCCACGAACCGGTCGATCCGGCCGGACGGGCCATCGGGGACCCGCACCGTCCGGATGCCGGCGACGACCGGTGCCTCAGGCATCGGCCGCCTCGGCCGGTCGACCCCCCGGCCTCATGCGACCCGGCAGGAAGGCGCTCAGGAGCAGCAGCAGGATCGCGCAGCTGATCGCCGAGTCCGCGACGTTGAAGGTATAGAAGCGCAGGTCGCCGATCCCGAGGTCGACGAAGTCGACGACGTAGCCAAGCCGCAGCCGGTCGACGAGGTTGCCGAGTGCGCCACCCAGCAGCAGCCCCAACGCGATCGACATCAGAGTGTTCCGCCCAAGGCTGCCGTGATACCAGACGATGAGCGCCACCACCCCGATCGACACGAGCCCGAAGAGCAGGGCCTGATCCTTGAACAGCCCGAACAGCGCTCCGTTGTTCTGCGAGTGGACGAGCCGAACGTAGTCGCCGACGATGTCGAGGCGGTCTGCGGGCTTCGGCAGGATCGAGACGAGCCAGGCCTTGGACAGCTGATCGGCGACCAGGACGAGCGCCGCAAGACCGATGAACAGCGGCCAGCGAGGGCGGCCGCGGCTCGGTGACGCCGTCATCGCACCCGCCGAAGGGTGATCGTCACGGTCGCCGCGTCGAGCTGGACGGTCGCCTGCCGGGCGTCGTCCGGGGTAGCACCGTTGACCACCTCGGCCAGCGTATCCGCGGCCACCGTCGGCAGGTGCGGTGCGAGCGAGGCGGGCGCGCCGTCGACCCATAGTTCGATCCGATCGTCGAGCTCCAGGCCGGCGTCGCGCCGGAGGTCCTGGACTGCCCGGGCGATCTCACGCGCGTCTCCTTCGGCACGCAGGTCGGGCGTCAGCTCGGTATCGAGGACCATGACCAGGCCATCGTCCTCGGCAACGGCCGTGCCTGGCCGCGGAGTGGCCTGGATCTCGACTTCGTCGGGCGCAAGGGTCACGCCGCCGAGGCTCACGGATCCGTCGTCGTGGAACTCCGCCTCGCCCGAGCGCGCTGCCGCCATGACCGCCGGGATGGAGGATCCGAGCCGCTTGCCGATCTTCGGCAGCAGCGGCTTCACGCGCCGCTCGACGAGGTCGGAGCCGTCGGTGATGACCTCGACGTGCTGGACGTTGATCTCGTCCGCGACCAGCCCGATCAACTCCTCGGAGATCTCGACGCCCCGATCGGGCAGGGCGAGCCACGCCCGGGCCAGCGGCTGGCGGTTGCGCAGGCCGGTCTGCGACCGCAGCGTGCGGGCGAGATCGACCGCGCCGCGGACGACGGCCATCGCGCGCTCCAGGTCCGGGTCGCGATGCGCCGCCATGGCGGCCGCGGGCCAGGCCGTCAGATGGACGCTGTCGGGCGTATCCGGAACGACCGCGACCATGAGGTTCTCGTACATCGTCTCGGACAGGAAGGGCAGGATCGGAGCGATCGTCCGAGCGAGGGTGACGAGGGCGGCGTGCAGGGTCGCGAAGGCCGCATCCCGGTCGGCCGGATCGGCGGCGGCACGCATCCGGTCGCGCGACCGGCGGAGATACCACGTCGACAGGTCGTCGATGTACGTGCTGATAGCGCGCGTGGCCGCGACGGCGTCGTAGTCACGCAGCTCGACCCCGACGTCGTCCGCCAGGCCGGCGGCGCGCGACAGGATCCAGCGATCCATGGCCGGCCAGACGGGCACCGCGGCGATGACGTCGTCGATCCCGGCCCGCGGCGTCCAGCCCGCCAGCCGCGCATAGGTCACGAAGAACGAGTACACGTTCCAGAGCACGAGCAGCTCGCGTCGCGCCTCGTCGGCGGCGTGCCACCCGAACAGGATGTTCTCCTCGGGCCGGGCCTTGGCGAACATCCAGCGCATGACGTCGACGCCCATCCGGTCGGCGGCCTCGTCGAACTCGATCGCGTTGCCCCAGCTCTTGTGCATCGGCCGGCCGTCCTCACCGAACACGAGGGCGTACCCGAAGATCGTCTTGAATGGCTCTTCGCGACGCAGGACCGTCGACATCGCGAGCATCGAATAGAACCAGTTACGGAACTGGCCCGGGAAGCTCTCCGTGATGAAGTCGGCGGGAAACCACTTGGCCCAGTACTCGGGGTCCTCGCGGTAATGGAGCGTCGAGAACGGCACGATCCCGGCGTCGAGCCACGGGTTTCCGACGTCCTTGATCCGCTCGACCGACCCGCCGCACTTGGGGCAGGCGATGCGTACCTCGTCGACCCACGGCCGATGCGGCGTGTGCCCCTCGAACCGCTCCCAGCCCTCGACCGCCCGCTCGCGCAACTCGTCACGACCGCCGATGACCTCGATCGTCCCGCACGCCGCGCAGTCGTAGATCGGCAGCGCCAGCCCCCAATAGCGCTTCTTGCTGATCATCCAGTCGTGCATGTTGCGGAGCCAGTCGAGCTCGCGGTCGTAGCCGAACTCGGGGATCCAGCGGATGCGGTCGACGACCTCCATGATCTGGTAGCGCAGGCTCGCGTCGACCTGTTCCGCCGTCAATGTCTCGCGCGGCTGGTCGTAGACCGGACCCATCGAGATGAACCACTCGTCCACGAGCCGAAACAGCAGCGGCGTGGCGCACCGCCAGCAATGCGGGTAGCGGTGGGTGTACGGCTCGAGGTGGTAAAAGAACCGCCGCCGCTCGAGATCATCGATGATCTCCTCCGCGACATTGGGCGCCTCGCGTCCGGTCAGCCAATCGAAGCCCTCGAGGTACCGCCCGGCCTCGTCGATCGGTCCGACGACCGGCAGTCCGAGCGCCTTGCCGAGCTGGAAGTCCTCAGCACCGCAGCCAGGGGCGATGTGGACGATCCCGGTGCCCTCGTCCTCGCCGACCTCGCTCCAGGGGACGACGCGATGCTCGTAGCCGGCCGACTCGAAGGCGGCCCGGACGGCCGGCAGGTCGTCGTACGGACCCATGTAGCGCCATCCCACCAGCGCCGACCCGGGGACCTCCTCCTCGACCGTGAACGGGCCCTCCAAGGCAGTCTTGAGCGTGCCCTTGCCCAGCCAGAAGACGTCGTCGCCTTGGCGAACCCTGACATAGCGCAGGTCCGGCCCGACGGCCGCGGCCACGTTGGATGTCAGTGTCCAAGGGGTCGTAGTCCAGACGAGGAGCGCTTCGCCCGGCCGATCCACGAGGGGCAGCCGGATCGTGAGCCCCGGGTCCTCGCGGTCCTGGTAGCCCTCGTTCATCTCCATCTGGGACAGGCCGGTGCCGCAGCGCGGGCACCACGGCATCGTGTCGTGGCCCTTGTACAGCCAACCTCTCCGGTGGCACTCGGCGAGGAAGCCCCAGATCAGGTCGTTGTTCTCGTTGCTGAACGTGAAGTACGAGCCGCCGACCTCAGGCATGCCCGAGCCGACCGACGAGCATCTCGGCGGTGTCGGTGACCGGACCGTCCGGGCCCTCGATGGTGGTCACGGCCGACGGGTCGCTGCCGAGCAGGTCGCAAAGCCGGCGCAGCTCGTCCGGATCATTCCAATCCATCCACATCCCGAGGCGGATCGACTGCTCGGTCTGGCGGGCGGCGTAGGTCAGGACGCGTTGCTTGCATAGCGTCACGAAGCGATCGATCCCGTAGGCCTCGATGTCGCGCTTGCTCGTGAAGCCGAGATCGCGCTCGACGTTGACCTCGACCCACAGACCCTGGCAGTCGAACCCGTTCTGGTAGCGCTGGTCCTCACCGAGCATCGCGTGGAAGCGCTGGTAGAGATCCTTGTACGCGCGGCCCCAGGCGTGATGGACGCCCATCGGGTTGTTGGCCGTGATCGGGCCATCCAGGAAGCTCCAGCGTGGGCCGCCGGCGTTCTGGGCCCGGAGCCGCGCGAAGGTCCGCCGTTCGCGCCACGCCCCGAGAAGCTCGTGCTCCTGGGCGACGAAATCGGGCTTCGATGTGACGGGTCGGAACATGCCTCTCCGGGCTGGCTGCATCGGGGGCGGGCACCCACGACCGGCCCGGCGAGCGGGTCCGGCGAGTCCGAGTATCCTACCCGCGATGCAGATACAGCAGGGCGCGCGACCACGCGCCCGGTCGCCGTTCGTCGCGGCGTTCCTGTCCCTCCTCTTTCCGGGCCTTGGGCACCTCTATGCCGGAGCGCCGGTCCGCGCGCTCGGCTTCGCCGCCGCACCGGTGCTGCTGGTGGCGCTCGGGGCGGGCGTCCTGCTGCGGATGGACAGGCTCGAGCTCGTCGCCCTCTTGTTCAGCCCGTTCCTCCTGACGTCGATCTTCGTCCTCAATCTCGTCGCGCTGCTGTACCGGTTGGTCGCGATCATCGATGCCTACCGGGTCGCGGAATTCCTCAACGCCCACGCGTCGTCCGGTGACGGCCGGTTGGGCAAGGCCCGGATGCCCAGAAACACCCTTTCGATCGCCGGGCTGCTGGCGGTCGTGCTGGTCATGGCCGGCAGCCACGTCGTCGTGGCCCGTTACGACATGCTGGCCCTCGACGCGTTGACCAGCGGCTGCATCTTCGTCAGCGACGATCAGGATCAGCAGTGCGCGACCGATCCGTCGGAAGCGCCGGGGTCGAGCGCCTCGGCGGACCCCAGCGCCGAGCTGACCCCCTCCCCCACGCCCGAGCCGTCGCTCGGGAGCCAGGTGCCGGAGGTCTCGATCCCACCGTGGGACGGCCGCGAGCGGCTCAACATCCTGCTGATCGGCGCGGACGAGCAGGAGGGCGGCCATAACACCGACACGCTCATCACGGTGTCCATCGATCCGGTGACCAAGCAGGCTGCTATGTTCAGCCTGCCGCGCGATACGCAGTTCGTGCCGATCCCGCCCGGTCCGGCACGGTCGGTCTGGGGCCGGACGTATGGCAACAAGATCAACTCGTTCTTCGTGAACAACCGCAAGCGGTCCGACCTCTGGCCGGGGAACGACCGCACCCGCGGCTACAACGCGCTCAAGGCCGTGCTCGGCGAGCTGTACGACCTCGACATCAAGTACTTCGTCGAGGTCAACTTCGATGGCTTCAAGAAGGTCGTCGACGCGGTCGGCGGTGTGACCATCAATGTCCAGGTGCCGGTGGTGGACGATGCCTTCCCGGGCTCGACCGGTCGCGCCCAGCGCCTGTACATCCCGAGCGGGATCCAGCACATGGACGGCGAGCAGGCCCTGCGCTACGCGCGATCACGCAATACGTCCACCGACTTCGACCGTGGCGCCCGACAACAGCGTGTCCTGCTCTCGCTGCGCGAGCAGGCGAACCCGCAGACCCTGCTCCCGCGCCTGCCCGAGCTCATCGATGCGCTGAAATCGGCCGTCAGAACTGACATCCCGCTGGATCAGCTCGACGAGTTGCTCGGCCTGGCCTCGGAGGTCGATACGGCGAACATCCGCTCGTATGTCTTCGCCCCACCGCTCTACCAGAAGGAAGTGCTGACGGGCTACTGGACCGAGCCCTATCCGGACAAGATGCGGGCCGCCATCCGGGACGCCTTCACCAGCGACCCGGCCGACCAGGAGCGCCGAGAGCGGCTCGCGTCCGAAGGCGCGGGCGTCTGGGTCCTCAATGGGACGGGCGAGGCGAACCGTGGCTCGCGGTTGGCCGGCTACCTCGAGGTCCAGGGCCTGGCCGCGTCCGCGCCGCGCCAGGCGCCCGAGGGCCAGGTCCCGGGTGACACGGTCATCACCGTCTACAACGGCGCCTCGGAACGGATCCCAGGCACGATCGCCTACCTCGAGGACCTGTTCGGGGTGACGGTGGAGACCGCGACCGACGCCAAGGTCCGCGCGGAGGTCGTGATCGTCATCGGTCGGGATACTCCGGAGCTGGAGCCGCCACCTTCGTCCTGAGCCGCCCCGTGACCAGCGTGAGGTGGCCCCTATCGCCCATCGCTCCGAGCGATGGATCGCGCCGAACGCGGCCTACTCGATCGGTGTCAGCCAGTGATGGTACTCGGGGAGCCGCCCGCGAACGGCGTCGAAGTAGCGGTCGCGCACCAGGCGGGCGATCGGGCCCACCTGGCCCGAACCGACGACGCGATGGTCGACCTCGATCACCGGGGAGATCTGGACGCCCGTGCCGCAGACGAAGATCTCGTCGGCGACGTACAGCTCCGAGCGGTCGATCGAGCGCTCGAGGACGGGGATCCCCTCGTTGCCGAGCAGCTCCATCAGTCCCTTGCGGGTGACGCCCTCGAGCAGGTCGTCGCTGACCGGTGGCGTGATCGCGACGCCGTCGCGGACCACGAAGATGTTGGCGGCCGATGACTCGTTGACGTGGCCGTTCGCGGTCAGCACGACGGCCTCGTCGTAGCCGTTGAGCTCCGCCTCCGACTTCTGGAAGGCCATGTTCACGTAGCCACCGACGATCTTGCCGCGGGCCGGCAGCGCCTCATCGGCGTTGCGGCGCCACGATGAGGTCATGAGCCGGACACCCTTGTCGGTATCGATGTAGTTCCCGAACGGCAGCGCGATGATGTACAGCTCGTGATCGAGATCGTGGAGGCGCACGCCGATGGCCCGGGTCGACTTGTAGAAGGACGGGCGGATGTAGCAGTCCTCGCGGAAGCCGTTGCGGCGGACCGTGTCGACGATCAGGCCGGTCAGCTCATCCACCGACGGGATGTCGTCCATGAGCAGGATCCGGCACGACTGGCGGATGCGCTCGACGTGCTCGCGGAGCTTGAGGCCGAAGAGCTTGCCCTGGTCCTCGTTCCAGTAGGCGCGGATACCCTCGAACGTCGCCGTCCCGTACATGAAGGCGTGGGTCATGATGCTGACCTTGGCATCCTTCATCGGGACGAACGCGCCCTCGAAATAGCAGACGAGGTCGTCCAGTGCCCCGGGCTTGGGCGCGTGGTGCGTCGACGGGGCCGAGGCGCCGGCCTTGGTGTCGGTGGTCATTCGGGAGGGCTCCTGCGCTGACGGCGACGCGGGTCGCGGTTTGGGCTCGAAGTCGGCCGAGTATAGCAGCGGGTCCCGGCGGTTCTCCCCTCGGCCCGTGCGATCCGGCGGCCCACCTCGGCGGTGCCGGACCGGCGGTGCCAGACCGCCGGCGGTGCCCGATCGGCGGCGTGCCGTCCGGCGGCGTGCCGTGGCGCACAAAGCCGCGTGCCGTCGGGCGGCAACAGGTGACGCATGGAGGCGGATGGCCGCTGGCGTATGCCGTCGGAAGCAACTTGGGGTCCGGGGTGTCGTGGAGCGGCAATCGGGGTCGATGGCTTGGCCTTCCCCGTTGCCTGTTGCCGTCGGGCGGCATGCTCTCGTGGCGCGGCACGGGCCGACGTGGCGGGTGCGCCGTTGGACCGAGTATCAGCCCGCGGCCAGCGCCGACACGATCCCGATCGCGATCACGACCAGGATCGCGACCGCGACGCCGACCATCCATCGGTCGCCCAGTCGAGCGAAGCCGACGGCCGCGGCGACGACGCGACTCAGTGGTGTGGCGATCACCGCGAGGATGCCAAGCCACAGGAAGGCGGACGGGGCCAATGCCGCGACGTCCGCCACGAGATGCCCCAGGTCCAGCGGCGGGCCGCCGACCAGCGGCGAGATCCCGGCCGCGACCATGAGCACGACCCCGACCACGCAGCAGCGCGACCGCGACGTACGTGACCGTGATCAGCAGCCGCCCGATGAACCGGTCGAAGTCCTGGCCGCGCGCCGATGTCGAACCCGGCTGCGGCCTCACGAGATGGCCTGCAGCAACATCTGGACCGCCGTGTACAGGAGGACCACCACGAACAACAGACGCAGGTACTGCAACGGGATCCGGTGCGAGACCCGCGACCCGAGCGTCGCGCCGAGGAACACCCCGATCGCGGTCGGGCCGGCGACGTACGGATCGATCTCGCCGCGGAGCAGGTAGATGACCGCGCTCGCCGCCGCCGTGATCCCGACCATGAGATTGCTGGTTGCCGTCGCGACGCGCAGCGGGACGCCCATCGCGAGATTCATGAGCGGGACCTTGATGATCCCGCCGCCGACACCCAGGAGGGCCGACACGACCCCGGCCCCCGTGGCACCGACGACGCCTCGACCCAGGTTGCGGACCTCGTAATCCGGTCCACCGACGCTGGCCAGGAACGCAGCACCCGTGCCCACCGATGCAAGCGAGCCCGGGCTAGGGATCGCCTCGGGTTCCGGACCCGCACCGGCTTCGCCGTCCGCGCCGGGATCCGCGGCGGCGCCGCGTTCCCGCACGGCCGCCCGGACCATCGAGAACGCCACGTACCCGAGCAAGGCCGCGAACAGCACGGACAGGAACCGCTCGTCGATGAGGAACGCGATGGATCCACCGACCAGGGCCCCGATCGCGGTGAACAGCTCCAGGCTCATGCCGAGCCGCAGGTTGGCGACGTGCCGCTCCAGGTAGACGCCCGCGGCCGCGCTGCTCGTCATGATCACGCAGACCAGCGACACGCCGACGGCCGCGCGCAGGTCGAGACCGAAACCGAGCGTGAGCAGCGGGACGATGAGGATGCCGCCGCCGAGTCCCAGCAGCGAGCCGAAGACGCCGGCCGCGCACCGCCGGCGAGCATCAGCAGCCCGACGTCCACCTCAGACGCCGGGCGACGAGGGCGAGGTCACGACCCGCCCGTCGGTCACCCGATCAGGGGCGCAGGTGCTGCGGCGCGTACGGGAGCAGGGCCACGTGGCGGGCGCGCTTGAGCGCGACCGCCAGCTCGCGCTGGTGGCCGGCGCACGTGCCGGTCTTGCGGCGCGGCTCGATCTTGGCCCGCTCCGAGAGGTAGCGGCGGAGGCGGTTGACCTCCTTGTAGTCGATGAGCGTGGTCTTGTCGGCGCAGAACGCGCAGACCTTGCGGCGACGTCGGTCGCGATAGAAGTCGTCGCGCTTGCGGGATCGGGCGGGAGGCATGCGTCAGGATCTCCTGGTCGGTCGGGTGGGTCAGAAGGGAAGGTCGTCGAGGTCGGTGTCGTCGGTCGGGCGGGTCGGGCGGACGTTGCCGCCGCCGACCGCCGCCATCGCCACCGCCACCGCCGGCGAAGGAGCCAGCCCCGGCGCCCTGGCGTTCGCCCGAGGGACCGCCGAAGGAACCCTCGTCGTCGCGGTTACGGCGCTCGAGGTTGACGATGGAATCGGCCGTGATCTCCAGGGACGTGCGCTTCTGGCCGTCGCGGCCCTCGAACTCGCGGGTCTTGAAGCGACCCTCGACGAAGACCTTGTTGCCCTTGCGCAGGCTCTCGGCGATCCGCTCGGCGCGGTCACCCCAGACGCTGACGCGGAACCAGTCGGTCTCCTCGACCCACTCGCCGGTCTGCTGGTTCTTGGTGCTCTGGTTGACGGCGACGTTGAACTGGGTCACCGCGCGATCGCTCGGCGTGTAGCGCATCTCCGGGTCGCGACCCGAGATTGCCGATGATCATCACCTTGCACAGGGCCATCGTCGTGCGCTCCTCAGTCGATGGCGGCCGGAGCCGCCTCGCTCTCGTCCTCGTCGATGCGCTCGGGTCGGTCGTCCTCGTCCTCGTCGTCGTCGATGCCCAGCGGGAGGTCGGCGTCATCGACGTCGTCATCGAGGCCTTCGGCATCGCCGTCCTCGCGGCGGCTCGACTTGACCGGGCGCTCGTCGCGGGTCACGAGGTGGCGGATGACCTCCTCGGTGATCTGGAGGCCGTGCTCGAGCTCGGCGAGGGCATCCGCAGGCGCCGCGAAGAGCACGATGTGGTACGAGCCCTCGCGGAACCGATCGATGGGGTACGCGAGACGGCGGCGGCCCCACGGGGCGACCTTGATGATCTGGCCGCCCGAGGCGGTGATCTGGCGGGTGACCGTGTCGATGACCGCCTGGCTCGCGATCGTCCGGGACGTCGGGACGGATCACGAGCATGAGTTCGTATCGGCGCATGCGCGCAGCAACTCCTTCCAATGGGAATGCCCCGTTGACGTCGGGCGAGCCGACTGGCACGGAGCGGAAAGGAAACGGGCGGTAGTCTAGCACGGACCCGACAGATCGCCTCGGCCGACCCCGCCACGGAAGCCGGCCGCGCGCGATGTATCCTCATCGCGAATCCAGTCCATCGGCGATCCCTGTCGCGCGTCCGATCGCATCACCCGGAGGCTCCGTGCCCGCCAGCACCATCCTCGTCCTCGAATCGAGCGACGCCGCCGATGCGTCCCTCGCCCCGATCCTGCCACGCTGCCGGCTACACGGTCACCCAGACGACCGATCCCGACGAGGCGTTCACCAAGATCGTCGAGCACCAGCTCGCGGTCATCGACCTGGGCACGAGCGGGACCGCCGGGGGTCGCAGCGGCGTCGACCTGTGTCGCGAGATCCGGGCGACGCCGTCGATGGCGTCCGTGCCGATCCTGTGCGTCGCGCCGAGCGACGACGTCGAGGAGCGGATCGAGTTCCTCGTGGCCGGCGCCGACGACGTCATCGCCCGACCCGTTCGACGTCCGCGAGGTCGAGGCCCGGGTCGAGGCGCTGCTGCTGCGCTTCCGGCGGTCCAAGGACATGGCGCCGGTCATCTCGGCCGACGGGCTCACGATGGCCCGAGCGCGCCGGGTCGTGGCCGTCTACAGCCCGAAGGGCGGCGTCGGGACGACGACCATCGCCACGAACATCGCGGTCGCCGCGGCCCAGCGGCGGTCGGACCGGGTCGTGCTCGTGGACCTCGACCTCCAGTTCGGTGGGGTCGCGACGCACCTGAACCTGCCGGCCAAGCAGACGCTCGCCGACGTCGTCCGTGACGAGGCCGCGCTGCGCGAGCCCGAGCTGCTGCGGACCTACGCGATGCGCCACGACAGCGGCCTGCACGTCCTCGCCGCCCCGACCTCCCCCGAGTCGGCGGAGCTGATCACGCCCGACCACATCGTCGCACGTGATCGCGACGCTCCTCGAGGGCTACGAGGCGGTCGTCATCGATGCCGGGTCGGTGCTCGACGAGCGGACGCTGACGGTGTTCGAGGCCGCCGAGACCATCGTGCTGCCGGTCTACCCGGAGATCGCGGCCCTCAAGGCCGTCCACGGCCTGCTCGACTACCTGAACGAGGCCGGCACGATCGGGACGAAGGCGACGTTCGTGCTCAACAACATGTTCGCCCGCGACATCCTCAAGCTGCGCGACATCGAGGCGGCGCTCGGTACCAAGATCTCGCTCGACCTGCCGTACGACCCGTTCCTCTACCTCAAGGCCGTGAACGAGGGCGTGCCCGTCGTCCTGGGCGCCCCGCGATCCCCGCAGGCCGAGCGGCTGGTGAAGCTCAGCGCGACCGCGTTCGGCTCCGACGGCTTCGTCGTGCCGGCGGTGGCCACCAACCGCAAGGGCGGTCGTTTCGGATTGCGCCGCCGGGGTTGATCGCGGGCCGCTGCCGGGCGACGCCCCTGGGTGGCGCTGCAGGCTGGATCCACCGCCTGGCGGCTGCGCGAGGACCTACCAGCGCTTCAGGATCCGCAGGCCGAGACCGACCAGGGTCAAGCCCATGACCATCATCGTCGGGGTGAACAGCGGGTCCATGGATCCCTCGGCGCGGCGGTCAGCTCGCGCGGGCGAGCTGGGCGGCGAGAACCTCGGGGGCGAGACGGACACCGTGCGCCCCGGCCAGGCACGTTTCGACGCGGCTGGCCTGGCGGGCGTCCGCCAAGGTGACCTCGAGGATCACCAGTTGGACCTCGCCTCGCTCTCCGAGCACGCTGCGGCGCGAATAGCGCGCAGCGATCTCGGGCGACAGGCTGATCAGGCCGATCGCGTACTCGACGTCACGCTCGTCGGCGAAGGCGGCGGTCACGGTGGTGCCGGGATTCGGGGTGTGCACGACAGGAAGGTGCGTCCTCGGCACATCGGCCACAAGACCCCATCGGGGGAGCCACGGACGTGCGAACGTCATGACCCGTTCTACGTAACCTCGTAGGTGGCTGACCCGCGAGGCCCCCGGCGAACGACCACCGCCGGGGTGACGATGTCCGAACCGAGGGCCTCAGTGATGGGAACGGCTGCGGTTCGGATGCGTTAGGTGCGGTCGCCGCGAGGTCCCGCCGAGACCTGTCGCTCCGCGGGACCTCGCCGCGAGCCTAGCGAGAGTCCTGGTGCAACGGGTCAACAAGGGAAATCCAGCGCTCGGCACCCGGTACGATCGACATCCGCTCCTCGAGGAGGCCCGGATCGATGCGATCCTGGTACGTGAATTCGTCGCGAGTCCACCTCGACCACCGCGTCCAGGCGTTCGCGCAGGCGACCGCACCGGGCATGCTCGTGCTCGACGCCGGAGCCGGGACCTCGCCGTACCGACACTGGTTCGACCACGCCCGCTACGAAGCCGCGGACATGGTCCAACGACCGGCGACGGACCGGCCTCTCGAGTACGTGTGCGACCTAACCGCGATCCCGGTCGACGATGGCCAATTCGACCGGATCCTCTGCAGCCAGGTCCTCGAGCATGTCCCGGATCCGCCGCGTGTCCTGGCGGAGCTGAACCGGGTGCTCAAGCCGGGAGGCCGCATCCTCTGCTCGGCGCCGTTGTTCTACGAGGAGCATGAGAAGCCGCACGATTACTTCCGCTACACGCGGTTCGCGTTGCGCCGACTGTTCGAGGAGGCCGGGTTCCAGGTGGTCGCGATCGAGTGGCTGGAGGGGTACTTCGGCACGGTCGGCTATCAGTTCGACCAGATGGTTCGGTTCCTCCCGCGCGACGGCCGGGGTCACGGCTGGCGCCGGTGGGTGATCCGCGCCATGCTGTTCGTGACCCGGAGCTTCGCGCAGGTCGCTCGCGGCGCGTTCGGGCGCGCCGATGTCCGCTGGATGTACACGAAGTCCGGGCATCCCAAGAACTACGCGGTCCTCGCGGAGAAGCCGGTCGCGGCGCCGAGGGAGCGCGTTCGCGTCGGCTGAGGGCTCGTCGCAGATCCAAGCTGGTGCCGGAGCCGAGATTCGAACTCGGACGCCCTTTCGGGCCGCGGAGTTTAAGTCCGCTGCGTCTGCCATTCCGCCACTCCGGCCGCTGGACAGCGTACGCGAAGCGATATGGTCAGACGCGGTTCATTCGAGCAGCATGGCCTGCTCGATGACCAATTGGACGGCGCGTTCCTGCCCGTCGGATCGGCGGCGGACGTGTCATGGCGCGGCCGAGTCATACCGTGCGGTCGCGTGCCGCTCGACGGTATCCCTCAGACGCTGCTCCTCAACATGCATGACCGTGATGCACGAGCAGGACCGCCGGAGCAGGCCCTCCCGATCCGCGATCGTGATCCGGCCGCGGGTGTACTTGATGAGGCCGTCGTCCTTGAACTGACGGACGGCGAGGGAGACCGACGGTCGCTGCGTCCCGATCATCTCGGCCAGGAACTCTTGGGTGACCTCGAACGGTGCCTCATCGACGCGCTCGTCGACCTGCAGCAGCCAACGTGCGGCGCGCTGATCGAGCCGATGAGCTCGATTGCAGAGGATGAGCTGGGCCATGCTGACCATGACCACCTGGGTGTACCGATGCAGGAGGGCGACCAGCACCCCGCCTCGTTCAAGCTCGGCGCGCAGCACATCGGCCGTCATCCGGAAGCCTTCGAGCGGCAGCTGGACCATGGTCCGGATGGGCATCTGCCCCGTGCCCAGGAACACCGCCAAGCCGGTCATCCCCTCGCGCCCGACCATCGTCGTGTCGACCAATTCGCCGTTCTCGCCGAGCGCGACGATGGAGGCGATGCCCGAAGTCGGGAAGTAGACGTACTCGATCTCCTGGTTCGGCACCTCGAGGTCCGTCTCTCGTGGCAGACTCACCGGCTCCAGATCCCCAGCGATGCGCTCGAACTCCGCCGCAGGAAGCAACTCGAGCAGGACGTTCCGACGAGGATCGGCGGCCAGGTGTGTGTTCTGAACGGTACTCACGATGCCATGCTAATCCCGGCCGTATGTCATGTGTCATACAGACGACATCGACTCCGTCGTGCGACCCTCGCTCCGAAGACGGCCATCGGGCCGCTGCGAGGGATGTGGTGCCACGACGAGGCGAGTTTCGCGCTTTCACCGACCAGATGCTCGACCTCATCGATCGGCTCCGCGCTGCCGAAGAGGCGAAGCGAGCCGTCGAGATGGGCTCGCCCGAGTTCGTCCAGGCGGCCAGGGACGCCGAGGAACTGAGCCGCCGGGCTTTTCGCTGGGCGCAGATGCAGCTCCAGATGGCCCTCGAGGTCCAGGATCAAGGGGGGAAGATGCCTGACGTTCGGCTGATCAACGTCGAGCCACGTCCGCTGGACCGCGTCCTGGCGGCGTGGCGCGAGGCCCAGATGCGACTCGAACTCGCGACCCCCGGGTCGCCAGAGTCGGAAGCGGCCGTGCGAGACATCGAGCGGCTGCGCGAGGAGTACCAGGCGGGCCACAGGACACGCGTGGACCTCGACGGCGGTTCACCCGCACTCCAGGATTCCAGCGGGCTCGGCTGAAGCGCTCTCGTAGGCTCCGCACGGGGTCTCGGGGCTCCATGACCCCCAGTGGGACCGGAGACCTCGTGCAAAGCCTACCGGTCGTCCTCTGGGCTCGAGGTCGTGCCATCGTCGTGGTCAAGGACCCAACGCCCTTCCATTCCCGGATGGTCCGACCCATGCCGCATCTCGGTCCTGCAGGTCACGGCGGCGCGAACTCCCGACCAAACTCCCGACCGAACGAAGGCCCGCCGATCGCTCGGCGGGCCGTTCCGTGCTTAGGAAGTGGAGGCGACGACCGGATTCGAACCGGTGAATAGAGGTTTTGCAGACCTCCGTGTTGAACCACTTCACCACGTCGCCAGACCGGGGATTCGCCCGGGATGGGCCCGGTGGATTGGCTGCCCCTCGAGGATTCGAACCTCGGTTCACGGATCCAAAGTCCGCTGTCCTACCACTAGACGAAGGGGCAGCGGGGCCTTCGGGAGGAGTGTGGAGCGGAAGACGGGACTCGAACCCGCGACCCTCACCTTGGCAAGGTGATGCTCTACCAACTGAGCCACTTCCGCTCGGAGATTCGACCACCTCGATAGGTGGTGCCGAGAGCCAGATTCGAACTGGCGACACCGCGATTTTCAGTCGCGTGCTCTACCAACTGAGCTATCTCGGCCCGATGGCCAACCAGGCTCGGCTGCCCGTCGGCGGTCCGCAGAATACCACGGACCTTTCGCGACGCGCCACGCGCCAAGGTCCCGGATGGTCCCTGCGTCGGGCTTGGAACATCAGCGTTTCCGATCTCGACTGGAGCGGCCCGGCGCTCGACCCGAAAGGCCCTTCCGCGCGCGAATGGAACCCCACGGGTGCCGATCAGACGCGGAACTCGCCGGCGTCAGTCCCGGCCGGACCGTCGAGCCGAGTTCGTAACATGTGAGGTTCCAAGGCCCGCGAACGACCGCGGACGGGGCCCGTCCCGGTTCGTTCCGTGGTCGATCGGAACGCAACTGGCGCCACATACGCGGGCGAGCGCCGCCCGCGGCGTCGGCCCTACTCGAGCCCCGCGAGCTGGGCCTGTTCGGCCTCGGCCAGCGGCGGCTCACCGGTCAGCTGCCGCAGCCGGTTGATGCGGTCGACGATCCGAGGATGCGTGGACATCAGGCCCGATGAGCGAGCCTCGAACCGCTTGATCGGGTTCGTGAAGTACATGTGCTGGGTGCCGCGGTTGGCCACCTCGAGCACCTCTGGGTCGCTGGAGATCTTGGCCAGCGCACGCTCGAGCCCGTAGGGGTTCCGGGTCAGCTCCACGGCCGTGGCATCGGCGAGGTATTCCCGTTGCCGATTGACCGCGAGCTGGATGAACCGGCTGATGAGCGGTGCCAGGATCGCCAGGACGATGGCGACGATGAACACGATGGCCTGCGCGCCGCCACCGCCGCTGTCGCGGTCGCGGCGGGCGCCGCCCCAGAACGTGAAGCGCAGGAAGAAGTCGGCCAGGATGGCGATCGCGCCGACCATGACCCCGACGATGAGCGAGAACCGGATGTCGAGGTTGCGCACGTGGGACAGCTCGTGAGCGATCACCCCCTGGAGCTCCTCGCGGTCGAGCTTCTCGAGCAGCCCGGTCGTGATGGCCATCGATGCGTGCTGCGGGTCGCGACCGGTCGCGAACGCGTTCGGCGCCGTGTCGTCGATGACGTAGACCTTGGGCATCGGCACGTTGGCGGCGATGGCGATCTCACGGACGACGTTGAGCAGCTGCGGCGCCTGTTTCTCGTCCACCTCGTGCGCCCCGCTGACCGTCAGCACGAGTTGATCGCCGGCGAAGTACGTGCCAACCCCGGCAAGGGCGCCGAAGGCAAGGGCCACGGCTGTGGTCCCGATCCCGGCAACGACGTCGCCGAACACGGCATAGCCGATCGCGAACCCGAGGAGGCCGAGCAGGACGACGACGAGCGCCGCCATGAGGAACGAGTTCCGCCGATTGGCGGCGATCTGGTCGTAGAAGGATGAGCTGGCCACGGTTCCTCCCGCGGTCGGGCGGTCAGCTCAGGCTGAGGTCGACGTTCGGGACGTTGGCCGCCTCGGGCTCGGCGTCGAAGAACTCACGCTTCGTGAAGCCAAGCGGACCGGCGAGCAGCGCATTGGGGAACGTGGCGATCGCGGTGTTGTAGTCGAGGACCATGGCGTTGTAGTGCTGGCGCGAGAACGAGATCTGGTTCTCGGTCGTGGTCAGCTGCTCCTGGAGCTCGAGGACGTTCTGATTCGCCTTCAGTTCGGGATAGTTCTCGACGACCGCGAAGAGGGAGCGCAGCGAGCTCGTCAGGGCGTTCTCGGCGGCGGCCTGCTGAGCGGGACCCTGCGCACCGGCCGCGACGGCCTGGGCACGGGCGTTGGTGACGTCGGTCAGGACCTTCTGCTCGAAGCCCATGTAGCCCTTGACCGCGTTCACGAGGTTCGGGATCAGGTCGTGGCGGCGCTTGAGCTGGACCTCGATCTGAGCGAACGCTTCGTCGATCCGGAGGCGCTTCTGGACCAGTGAGTTGTAGATGCTGATCGCGAGGACGACCAGGACGACGACGACACCGATGATGATCAATACCGGGAGATCCATACCCCTCCTCCGCGTCGGGTCCGCGCAGGATGGCGACCCATGCCTGCCAGCATATCCGATGGCGACCGTTCCGACGCCGATTCGGATGGTGGGCGGTGAGGGACTCGAACCCCCGACATCCTCGGTGTAAGCGAGGCGCTCTGACCGACTGAGCTAACCGCCCACGACGCGGAGCCTACACCGCGATCGCCCCGGACACGGGAACGACCGCCCTGTCGGCGGTCGTCGGGAGCGACGAGTGTGGTGCCCAGGCCGGGACTTGAACCCGGATGAGTTGCCTCATACGCCCCTCAAACGTACGCGTATACCAATTCCGCCACCTGGGCAGGTGTCGCCGTTCAGTGGTCCGAGAGGAATGGTACCGAGGGAGGGACTCGAACCCACACGACCTTGCGGCCACTGGTACCTGAAACCAGCGCGTCTGCCATTCCGCCACCTCGGCACGGACCCGCGTAGACCGCTACCGGTCGACGGCGAGGCGCCATGTTAGCACATCCCAAAATCGATCCGAGGGATCGGTGACCTGCCGGATGACGGGTCCCTGGACCGTGTCGCGGACCACCACGACCTCGTTCGCGAAGGCCAGCGGGAGCACGTATCGACCCTTGGCGAGCTGCTTCTGGAGGGCGCTGTACGCCGCCGCGCGCGCCTCGTCGGTACCAGGCGCGCGGGCCTTCGCGAGCAGCGTGTCGAGGGCCGGATCCTGGACACCCATGACGTTCGAGCCGCCGGTCAGCGTCTGGCTCGACGCCAGGAGCGGATAGAGATCCGGGTCGAGGCCGATCGTGACGTCGGCGACCGCGACCTGGAACTCGCCGGTGGCCAGCCGGTCGGTGACGAACTCGCCGGGCGGCAGCGGCACATGGGTCACCGCGAGCCCCATCGCGGTCCAGTCGCGGACCACCGCCTGCGCGGCGGCGAACAGTCCGGCGTTGGCTGCCTGGGTCGGGCTCAAGACCTCGATCGTCAGAGGCTTCTTGGCCTTGGCCAGGTACCAGCCGTCAGTCTTGCGGGTCCAGCCAGCCGCGCGCAGGCCCTTGCCGGCTTCCGCGCGGTCATAGGCCACGACCGGGTCGGCGGCCGCATCGAACAACGGGGAGCTCGGCGGGATCGGGTCGGTCGCGGGCTCTGCGGAGCCGGCGTACGCCTCGTCGACCAGGCGGCTCCGGTCGATCGCGGCGAGCAAGCCCGTCCGGACGGCCGCAGCGGCGAACTCGGGATGGGTCGGGCGCACGTTGAGCAGCACCGTCGTCAGGGTCGCGCCGGGGTAGCGCAGCGGTCGGGTGCCGTCCTCGGCGCCGAGCTCGGCGGCGAGCTGCCTGGAGACCCCGGATACGGCGTCGAGGTCGCCGGCGCGGAAGTCGGTCGCCAGGTCGGCCGGATCGGTGTAGAAGCGAAGGTCGATGCCCGCCAGGTACGGCAGCGGGCGCGACGGTCGCTCGGCCGGCGGCGCGGTCGTCAGCGAATCGGTGGCGGCGACGGTCGGATCCGCGGAGGCGGCCCCCTCCTCGGCCGGGGTCGACAGGATCTCGGCCGGGACGAGGGAGGCGGAGGTCTGCGACAACTCGACGATCGCGAACGGCCCGGACCCGACCGGCTGCAGCCCGAAGGGGTCGTCCGCCAACAGATCGATGGGTACCTCGCCCAGGAGGTGCGCGGGTGCGATCGGTTGGGTGAGTGCCTGGAGGAAGCCGCCGAGCGGGGTCTCGAGCGTGAACGTCACCCGGCTCGGGCCGACAGCCGCGACGGTCACCTCGCTCCAGGAGGTTGCCGCCGGCCCACGATAGTCAGGGTCCTGGAGCGTCTGGATCGTGAACACGACGTCATCGGCGGTCACGGGCTGGCCGTCGTGCCAGCGCGCGTCGGCGCGCAGGTCGACGGTCCAGGTCTTGCCGGTCGCGTCGACGGACCAGCGCTCCGCGAGATCCGGGACGAGGGTGCCGCCGGGACCGTTCCGGACGAGCCCCGAGAACACCAGGGCGACCAGATCGCGATCGACCTGGGTTCGGGCGGTCAGCGGGGTCACCGAGACCGGGGCGCCCATGGCGCCCTCGATGTAGGGTCGGGCCTCGGACATCGGCGACGCGCCCGGGTCGGGCGATCCCGACGAGGGGGCGGAGGAGAGCTGGATGGCCGGGACGCCGATGAGGCCCGCGACGAGGGCGAGCAGAACGACGAGGGTCGCGACCACGAACGTATCGGTTCGGGTCATGGAACTCCGTGCCGGGGGCCGCGAGGCAGGATGCCGCGGCGACCGGTCAGGCGGGTGGGACTGGCGCGAGGATGAAGGACGCCAGCGAGAAGATCACGAACAGGACGAGCAGGACGATCGTGAACTGCCAGAGCCGGCGCTCGACGCCGCGACGGCTGCGGTAGACGGCAGAATCGCCACCGAACGTGCCGGACAGGCCGGTACCGCGCGCCTGCAGCAGGATCGCGAAGATCAGGGCGATGCTGACGATGATCTGGCCGAGCGCCAGGATGGGGTTCACGTGTCAGGGTCCTCCGTTCGTACGGCGGCCGATGCTACCACAGGGTGGCCGGGTCAGCCCCCGCCGGGAATCGAGCAACGAGCGCCCGGTGATGGCCGGCCAGGTCGGCAGGTCGGCGAGCTCGAGGATGGTCGGGGCGACGTCGGCGAGGACGCCGTCCACCAGCCGGCGACCGGCGACCGCGCGACCGACCAGCACGAACGGGACGGGATTGAGCGAGTGCGCCGTGACCGGGTTGCCGGCGTCATCGCGCAGATCGTCGGCGTTGCCGTGGTCGGCGGTGATCGCCAGGATGGCCCCGGCACCATCAGGATCGGCCGCCTCGACCTCGGCGATCGCGGTCGCGACGCGGCCCAGGGCCGTGTCGACCGCGGCGAGCGCCGCCAGCGTCGCGTCCCACACCCCGGTGTGGCCGACCATGTCCGGGTTCGCGTAGTTGGCGACGATGAAGTCGTAGTCACCGGCCGCGATCGCCTCGACCAGCGCGTCGGTCACGCCGGCGGCCGACATCTCGGGCTGCAGGTCGTACGTCGCGACCCTGGGGCTCGGGATGAGCCGGCGGTCCTCGCCCGGCCAGGGCGCCTCGACGCCGCCGTTGAAGAAGTACGTGACGTGGGCGTACTTCTCCGTCTCCGCGACGTGGAACTGGCGCCAGCCCGCCTCGCTCATCGCCTGGGCGAGCGACCGCGCCGTCTCGGGCGGGAACGCGACGAGCACCGGCAGGCCCGCCTCGTATTCGGTCATCGTCACGACGAGCAGATCGGACGGGGCGGGACGGCCGCCGGGCGAGGTCCGGTCGAAGCCGTCGAAGGTCGGCCCGTCGGACAGGGCATGGGTCAGCTGCGCGCGCGCGGTCCGCGCGGAAGTTGGCGATGACGATCGGATCGCCGGACTCCAGCCGGGCCGCGGCGCCATCGATGACGGTCGGGGTCACGAACTCGTCGGTCTCGCCGCGCCGGTAGGCCGCCTCGATCGCGGCTTCGGCCGCTGGGGCGTGGCGTGTCGACTCGGCGTGGACGATCGCGTCGTAGCCGACCTCCACGCGGTCCCAGCGATGGTCGCGATCCATCGCGTAGTAGCGGCCACCGACCGTCGCGATCCTCGCACCGGGATGCGCCCGGACGAGCCGCGCCTCGAGGTCCCGCGACGAACCCGAGGGCGCTCGACGGCGGCGTGTCACGTCCGTCGAGCAGAGCGTGGACGGCAAGCCGGGCCACGCCCTCCCGGGCGGCCAGCTCGGCCAGCGCGACGAGATGACGGTCGTTGGCGTGGACGCCACCCGGGCCGATGAGGCTCACGACGTGGAGGGTCCCGCGCCCCGTCCGAGCCCGCTCGCAGGCCGCGAGGAGTGCCGGTCGGGTGGCGAACGTGCCGTCCGCGATCGCGGCATCGATGCGCGGCAGGTCCTGGAGGACCGGGCGACCCGCACCGAGGTTGAGGTGACCGACCTCCGAGTTGCCCATCTGGCCGGCGGCAGGCCGACCGCGTCCTCCGACGCCCGGAGCGTACTGTGCGGCCACGCCGCCAGCAGGCCTCGCCAGACGGGCATCGGGCGCAGCGGCGATGGCGTCACCGGCCGGGTCGCGCCCGATCCCGAACCCGTCGAGCACGACGAGCACGATGGGGCGCGGCCGGGTCCCCGCCCGGCGGACGATGTCGGTCACGAAACGGTCAGCCGGCGAGGCCGCGGGCCTGGGCCGTGATGCCGGCCCGGGCGACGATCCCGGCCATCTCGTCGGGCTTGAGCGAGGCGCCACCGACGAGCGCGCCATCGATCGACGGCTCGGCGAGGAACTCGCCGATGTTCGCGGACGTGACGCTGCCGCCGTACAGCACCGGCGTCGGCGGCACTCGACGCTCCCCAGCCGAGCGCATCGAGGCCGGCTCGGATCGCATCGGCCATCGCGGAGGCGTCGGCGCCGGTGGCATTGCGGCCCGTGCCGATCGCCCAGACCGGCTCGTAGGCGATGACCAGGCCACCGGCGGCCGTGGCCGTCGGGTCGTGATCGGCCAGCGCGCCGCGCAGCTGCGTCTCCACGACGGCGATCGCGCGCCCGGCCTCGCGATCGGCGAGTTGCTCGCCGACGCACAGGATCGGACGGAGGCCGGCCTCGAGCGCCCGGCCGAGCTTGCGGCCGATCAGGGCATCGGTCTCGGCGGCGTCGCGGCGGCGCTCGGAGTGGCCGACGATGACCCAGGTCGCGAGGCCCACGAGCATCGGTGCGGAGATCTCGCCGGTGTACGCGCCCGCGAGCTCGTGATGGACGTTCTGGGCACCGACCGCGACGTCGGGGTCCGCGTCGGCCAGCGCGTCGCGCACCGCGGCGAGGGAGACGTACGGCGGGCAGATCACCCGCGTCACGCCCGCCTCGCGGGTCCGCGACGCGATCGTGCGCGCCGAGGTCGCCGGCGTCGGCCGGGGTGGTGTGCATCTTCCAGTTGGCGGCCACGACGACGTCACGCATGCGTGCGAATCATGCCAGAGCGCCCGGACCGCGCGGGCGGGCGGCGCGGGTTCGGCCTCGGCCAGCCGCTCGATGCGTTCGAGGGCACGTTGGACGGCCGAGCGGTGGAGCTCGAGACGCTCGGCGAGTTCGGTCAGGGTCGCCTCCGGGGTCTCGCGTCGGGCATCCGCCACGAGCCGGACGATGTACGGCTGGGTCGGCGAGCCGCCCGTCCGCATCGAGCACGTCGATCGCGTCGAGCTGGCGGCCCGCGGCCGCCACGGCACGCTGGAGGTTCGCCGACTCGGCATTGAGCACACGGTTCAGGTCGCCGCGCAGCGCACGCGACACCTGGCGAGCCTCGAGCTCGAGGAGCGCCCCGGCCGCGCCGATCCGGCGCAGGAACGTGCCGACCGCCTCGCCGCTCTTCCAGGTCGCGACCCCGCGGCCCCGTCGCAACCGCCACGATGCCGGCAACCCGACCTCGCCGAGGCGCGCGGCGAGCGTCGGTGCCTCCTCGGCATCGACGACGAACTCCAGGTGCGTCCGGCCGCCGGCGAGGCTCAACGAGCCACGGGCGAGGAACCGGCCACGCAGCCACGCGGTCCGGCAATGCTCGGCGGCAGTCGACCATTCGAACGGGGCGGTCTGGCTCCCCTCCCCCGCCCGTCGAAGTCGCACCGCCAGCCGCGCGACCGCCGGTTCGCGCGTGCCGAGGTGCGCGCCGAGCCCGGCCGCCTCCGCGACTCGATCGCACGGCCGCGACGGGTCGATCGCGGCGAGCTCGTTGCGCAGGGCCGTGACGAGATCCCGTTCCGAGCGGGTCACGCCACCATCCGCATCATGCCGTGCGGCCGACCGCGCGACGGCGGACCGTCGATTCGGCCTCGTGGGCACGGATGATCGCCGCGGCCAGCCGGCCCGGGTCGTGGTGGTGGGCGTTGTGCGGGATCGACGACGTCGTCGAGGATGAGGCGGGGCGCCGGATCGACGGACGCCGGCGGCCAGTCCAGCCGGACGATCTCGGCTGTCCAGTCGGTCGGGATGCGGGCGTCGAACCGGTTGTTCGCGAGCACGAGATCCACGAGGCCGGGGGCCGTGTGCGCGACGAGCGCATCGACGTGTGCGGCCAGCCCCATCCCCGACGTCTCGCCGTCCTGGGTGGCCACGTTGCACACGTACAGCAGCGGCGCCGAGGCGGCGAGGAGCGCCTCACGGATGCCCGGGGACCAGCAGGCTCGGCAGGAGGCTCGTGTACAGGCTGCCGGGCCCGAGGACGATGAGGTCGGCCTCGGCGATCGCGGCCAGGGCGTCGTCGGAGGCACGGACGTCCTGCGGGCTGACCCATACCCGCTCGATCTCGGCAGTGCGCATGATCCGCGACTGGCCGTCGACGACCGAGCCATCGCGGCATCGAGCGTGGAGGGTGAGCGGGGTCGCGGTGACCGGCACGACCTGGCCACGGACCGCGAGGATCCGATTGATGCGGCGGACGCCTTCCTCGAAGTCCCCGCCCTCGATCGCCGTCATCGCGGCCAGCAGCAGGTTGCCCACGGCGTGGCCCGCGAGGCCGGGGCCCTCGGGGGCTGCCTCGGCGTCGGCGCTGGCGACGTTGCCGGACGTGGCAGCCGGGAACCGGTACTGGAGGAGTCTGTTCATGAGCGGCTCCGCGTCGGCGAGCGCGGCGATGCAGTTGCGGATGTCGCCGACCGGCGGGATGCCCAACTCGGTGCGGAGGACCCCGGACGAACCGCCGTCGTCGGCCACGGTGACCACGGCCGTGAGATTGCTGGTGTGCTCCTTCAGCCCGCGCAGCAGGGCCGACAACCCGGTCCCGCCACCGATGGCCACGATCCGCGGGCCGCGGGCGAGGAACCGCTTCTGGTAGATGACCTCGACGAGCGGTTGATCCGCGTCCGGGGCGCGGAGCGGATCCATCACGACCCGCAGGAACCGATAGCCGCCGAGCGCCACGAGCCCGACCCCGACGGCCCCCGCGATCAGGCCGCGGAGCGGGTACGGCAGGAACTGGAGCGTGGCGGCGTCGATGAGCGTCCCGGCCATGCCGCCCGGCTCGAGGTCGCGCGAGACCTGGCGCAACAGGTGGGCGAACGCGACCGCCAACAGCAGCAGGCCCAGGAACAGGACGAGCAGCCAGCGCTTGACGCCGATGCCCGGGGTCAACCAGCGGCGCAGGTTCACGGCCGATCGAGCTCCCGGTGGAACACGGCGACCGGCCCGGTGTCGCGCTCGCGCAGCCACGCGGCGATCTCCTCGCTGAGGACGATGCTGCGGTGGTAGCCGCCCGTGCAGCCGATAGCGATCGTCAGACGGGTCTTGCCCTCCTCGATATAGGCCGGGACGGCGAACTCCAGGAACTCCTTGATCAGGTCGAGGAAGCGGGTCGTGACCGGCTGCTCCAGGACGTAGGACCGGACCTCGTCGGTCAGGCCGGACAGGGGGCGCAGGTCGGGGACGTAGTACGGGTTCGAGATGAACCGGACATCGAAGACCAGGTCCGCCTCGAGGGGCACCCCGAACTTGTAGCCGAAGCTGATGAGCTGCGCGGCCAGCTGGTCCGGGCGGGCCGTCGTCGCGAGCTGGGCGAACAGCCGCTCTCGGAGCTGGCGCAACGACAGGTCGGACGTGTCGACGATGACGTCGGCCTCGGCACGGACCGCGTCGAGGAGACGCCGCTCCTCGCTGATCGAGCTGGCGATCCCGCGCTGGTCATTCAGTGGATGACGGTGACGGGTCTCGCTGAACCGTCGGATCAGGACGTCGTCGCGGGCCTCGAGGAACACGACCCGGGGCACGATCCCGCGACCCTCGAGGGCGCCGCGCATCGCTCCGAGGGCGAGCGAAGCGTCACCCGAGCGGACATCGAGCACGATCGCGACCTGCGCGAAGCGTTCGGGTTCCGATGCGACCAGGTCCGCGAGGCCGGGCAGCAGCTCGCCGGGCAGGTTGTCGACGACGGTGTAGCCGAGGTCCTCGAACAGCTTGGCGGCCGCCGTCTTGCCGCCGCCCGACAGGCCGGACAGGATCACGACCGCCTGGTCCGCGGCACCGTCCCTGACGGGTTGCTCCGCGGCCTCGTTCACCGGCCGCTGCGCTTGATGAAGAAGACCGTCGCCTCGAACAGCAGCGTACATCGTCCCGCCGAGGACGAACGGGCTCACGAGATCGCCGCCGGGCGTGGCCACGGCCGAGAAGATCGCGATGCCGAGGATCGCGTAGCGCCGTGAAGCGCGCAGGCGGTCCGAGGTCACGATACCGACCCGGGACAGACCGACGAGCAGGATCGGGAACTCGAGCACGAGCCCGAAGGCGAGGAACATCGTGGTCACGAACTCGAAGTACTGCATCGCCGCGATGCCCTGGACCAGGCGCTCGTCCGTGAACCCGAGGAGGAACGACACCGCGTACGGGAGCACGAAGTAGGCGATGCCCACGCCGAGAGCGAAGAAGACCAGGGCGAATGGCACCCATGGACGGACGACCTTCCGCTCAGCCGGCGTTAGGCCGGGCGCCACGAACGACCAGATCTGATACAGGAGGACGGGCATCGCGAGGATGATCCCGACGATGATCGAGATGCGCAGCTGGATCGCCAGGCCGTCGCCGAGACCCAGGGCCTGGACCTGGCCGTTGGGCAACGGGTTCAGCAGGATGTTGCGGATGTCCTCGGCGAAGTAGAAGCCGACGATCGAGCCGACCGCGACCGCGAGGAGTGACCTGAACAGCCGGGTCCGCAGCTCGCCGAGGTGGTCGACGAGCGACATGACCGTGTCGTCGGGCGCGGCCGACGGCGGAGGTGAGGGCTCGGGCGTCACGGCGACGCCGGGCGCGGCGTCGCGGAGGGCGTCGGCGTCGGCCATCGCGGGCGAGAGAGCCGCGGCCTAGTGGGTGCCGGGCGTCGGCTCGCTGGGACGCGGTCCGGACGACGGCGTGGTCGGGGCCGTCGGCGCACCGGGCTGGTCCGCGGCGGTCGGCGTCGCGGCGGTCGGGGCCACGGTGGCGGCCGGGGTCGGCACGTCCTCGCGGGGTTCCGGCGGCGGTAACGGTGAGGTATCCACCTTCATCGAGTCCGTCACATCGGACGACGCCTTGCGGAACTCGCGGATGCTCTTGCCGATGGACGCACCGACCTCGGGCAGCTTGCCCGGGCCAAGGATCAGCAGCGCGATGACCAGGATGATGATGAGCTCGGGAGCCCCGATGTTCGGCATGGACGACGTTCCTCAGACAGGACGAGTGCGGCGGCTAGGGTAGCACAGGGAGTCGCGCGGCCCAGTCGGCGGCAGCGGCCGCGACACGCTCGAATGGGTCGCCCGGACCGTCCTCCAGGGCGGCGCCCGCGATGCCCCGCGACACGTTGACGAGGAGGCCGCCACCGACCGCGACCGACCCAGGAGCCGCGGTGGCCGGCCCGTGCTCGAGCACCGGCTCGACAGCGCCACCCTGGGCCCCGACCCCGGGGACGAGGAACGGCAGACCCGGGGCGATGGCCCGGATCGTGGCCAACTCGGCCGGGGCCGTCGCGCCGACGACCAGCCCGACCGTCCCGCCTGGACCCCACCCGGCTGCGAGTCGGGCGACGCGTTCGTGCAGTCGCTCGGCGGGTGCCCGCGTCGCCGGGTCCGCTGCCACCTCGAGATCCTGCAGCTCCTGGGCCCCTGGGTTGGACGTCCGGCACAGGAGATAGGCGAACCGGTCGGGGCGCTCGAGCAGTGGGGCGACGGCCTCCGAACCGAGGTACGGGTTGACGGTGACGGCATCGGCCCCGAGCACATCGAACAGGGCGACGGCCTGGCGCGCGGCCGTCGAGCCGATGTCACCCCGCTTCGCGTCGGCGATGACCGGGAGGTCGGCGGGCAGCGTGGCGCGCAGCCGCTCCAGTGCCGCCATCCCGCTCGACCCGTACGCCTCGAAGAAGGCGAGGTTCGGTTTGACCGCCGCGGCATGGGGTGCCGCCGCCTCCAGGAGCAGCGCGGCGAAATGCTCGAGACCGGCGAGCCCGCGGCTGAAACCGGGCGGCAGGCCCTCGGGGTCCGGATCGAGGCCCAGGCACAGGACCGTGCCGGTCGCCCGTGCCCGGGCGTCCAGGCGCTCGAGGTAGGTCGCGGTCACCGGCCGCGGATCACGGTGCGGGCGAGCCCGACGCGGCGGGGGCCGCGGACGCGGGTGGCACCGTCGGGGCCGGCGTCGCGGGCAGCTGGTCGGCCGGGATGATACCAGTCCGGCCGCGAAGCAGCATCGAGCCCGGACACCTCGGTCAGCGCGATCGTCTCCGTCACGGTCCATGAGGGAGCCGTCCCGTCGAGGCGTGCCAGGTGCAGGTCCACGGTCTGCCCGACGAGGTGCAGGAACGCGATGCCATCACCGGCCGGCGACCAGCTGGGCGCCCAGGACGCCCCATCGTCGGTGACCCGCAGGAGCTGCTCGCCCGACGATGCATCCAGGATCACGATATCCGTGCCGAGGGCCGTCGTCCGGGTCGCCGCGAGATAGCGGCCGTCCGGCGAATACGAGGGCTGCATGTAGCCGGCCGCCGTCAGAGCCCGCGCCTTCCGCTGGCGCGTGTCGTAGCGCATGATCACCGGGGCGCCGCGCGATCCGTCCCGGCCGTTCGCGGTATAGAGCAGCAGGACACCGTCCGGCCGCCACTCGGGATCCTGGTGGCCGAGGACGCCGGACTCCTTGACCCCGGCCCGCCGGAGCTTCTGCGTCTCCATGTCGAAGAACTGCAGCACGACGTTGCTGTCATCCGGGTCCGGGGCGTCGGTGACGAGAGCGATCGTCTTGCCGTTCGGTGCGAGCACCGGCTGGCGCATCCAGGCCGACCACTCGAGCTCACCGCGCTTCACGAACCCAGTGGCGAGCTGTTCCGGCTCGCCCGTGCCATCGACCCGAACGCGCATGAGGTCGGGGATCTGGATGTCGTACCGACCGTTCCGACCCTTGACCGGCCAGTAGCCCCGTTCCTCGGTCGAGTGGATGTAGACGATCCACTCGCCGTCGGCGGACCAGGACGGCATCGAGGCGCCGCCGCTCTTCGTGAGCTGGGCCACGCCGGCATCGGTCTGGATCCAGATGTTGCCACCCTTCGCGTAGGTGATCGAGCCCTCGAACGTGGCTTCGTCGGGCACGACGACCACGTTGGACGGCGCCGCGGTCCGGGCCGGTCCGCCGTTCCCATTCCCGTTGCTGCCGGTGCCGCCACCGAATGGCACCTCGCCGTTGAGCAGGTTGAAGGTGATGATGCCGATGACCACCAGCCCGATGATCGACAGGACGGGCGCCAATACCGAGCCCACGGGGCCGATGCCGTAGGGATCGCGGGCGCGCGGCGGTCCTGGCCGGACGGTCCGCGTCATCAGGCGGCACCCACCAGGCCACCGACCGGCGCGAGGCCAAGGACCGCGGCCGCCTCGGCATGGGCGCCACTCGGCGCCGCGTCCCGGATCTCGAGCTGGAGCGACTCGAAACCGCCGAAGCGCCGGCTCGCGAGTCGGGCCACGACATCGATGCGATCGCCCTCGTGGACCAGCGCCGCGATGTCGGCCCGACCGAAAGCGATGCCATCGAGCACGTCCCGGTCGCGGCGAAGGGTGAGCGACGTGTGGTCGTCGGCCGCCAACCGGACCCGGGTCACGGTCAAGCCGAGCACGGCCACGAGTGGTTCCGGATTGCCGGGACCGTAGGGCGCGAGGCCGGCGAGGTCGCGGAACAGCGTGTAATCGACCGCGAGGGCCGGCAGCGCGAGGTCGATCCGCAGGACCGCTCGCGGGTCGGGCGGGATCGACGAGGCGGCGATGGCTTCGAACCGGGCGATGAAGTCGGGCCAGCGATCGGCCGGGAGCTCGAAGCCGGCCGCGCCGGCATGACCGCCGTGGCGCGTGAAGAGGTCCGCGCAGGCTTCCAGGGCTGCCCCGAGGTCGACGCTCCCGTCGCTCCGGCAGGACGCCCGGATCGTGTCGCCGAGCTCGGCCCCGACGACGGCCGGCCTCGACCGATCCTCGGCCAGGCGCGACGCGACCAATCCGACGATCCCGACCGGCCACGGGCCCTTCACGATGGCGGCCGGGCGGTCCGGGTCGGCCGCGACGATGGCGCGTGCCTCCGCGATCGCGCCCGTCATCACGTCCCGCCGGGCCCGGTTGGCGGCCTCGAGCGCGTCCGCATGGGTCGCGGCCTCGACGGGATCCTCGGCGAGCAGCAGTCGGGCCGCCTCGAGCGCCTCCCCCATCCGACCGGCGGCGTTCAAGCGCGGGAGCGATGGCGAAGGAGATGGTCTCCAGGTCCACGATCGCCGGGGCGATCTTCGCCCGCTCCAGGAGGGCCGCGATCCCCGGTCGCGGGTCGTTGCGCAGGCGCTCGAGCCCGAGCCTCGCGATCGCCCGGTTCTCACCGACGATCGGCGCCACGTCCGCCACCGTCCCGATCGTCGCGAGGTCGGCGAGACCGAGGGCGAAGGCCGGCCCGCCGGGTTCGCCGGCCAGGAGGAGCTGGGCGACCTTGAAGGCGACCCCGCTCCCCGCCAGTCGCTGGTCGGGATAGCGCGAGTCCGGGCGATGCGGGTTGACCAGCGCCGCGGCGGGCGGGAGGACCGGGGGCACGCGGTGATGGTCGGTGATCAGGACATCGATGCCGCGCGTGGCGGCGACCGCGATCTCGGCCCCGGAGCTCGTGCCGGTATCGACCGTCACGATCACGGCGATCCCGGTGGTCGCCGCCGCCTCGATCGCCGCGAGCGACAGGCCGTGCCCCTCATCCAGGCGGCTCGGGACGTAGGGCTCGACCTCCAGCCCGAACCGGCGCAGGGCGAGGACCAGGATCGCCAGGCCGTCGAGGCCGTCCGCGTCGAAGTCGCCGAAGACCATCACCCGTTCCGAGCGCTCGCGCGCCGCGGTCAGTCGGTCCAGCAATCGGTCCGCGTCCGGCAGGAGTCGAGGGTCGTGGAGTCCGGCCAGCGGCTCCGCGAACCAGGCCTCGAGATCCGCGACGCCGGTCACCCCGCGACGGGCGAGCAGGCCCGTCATCCGCTCGGGAAGCCCGCGACCGAGCGCCGCCTGCGCGAGATCCGGGGTGACGGGTCCTGACTCCGGGAAGATCCAGCGGAAGCGCGGTTCCAGCACCTGCTCAGGATGCCATGCGGCGCTTAGCTGCGCCTTTTCCGGTCATGCGGCGCGCGTCCGGCGAGGGTCAGGGCGTGACGCGCCGCGCGCGCGGTGCCCGCGTGGAGGGGACCCGACCGTGCCGTCGATCCTCCCAGAGCTGCCAGTCCACGAGCAGCGGCGCCGCGACGAAGATCGACGAATACGTCCCGATCGCGATACCGATGAGCAGCGCGAGGATGAAGTCGCTGATCGCCGCCCCGCCGAACAGGAACAGGGCGAGCAGGGTGATGAGGACCGTCAGGCTGGTCATGACCGAGCGACCGAACGTCTGCAGGATCGAGTGATTGACGATCTCGTCGAACGGCTCGCCGAGGTGACGCGCCTTGTTCTCGCGGATCCGGTCGAATACGACGATCGTGTCGTGGACCGAGAAGCCGATGACGGTCAGCATCGCCGTCACGAACAGCGCATCGATCTCGACGTGGAAGAACGTGCCGAGGATCGCGAACGCGCCGACCACGACGATGACGTCATGGACGAGGGACGCGAGGGCAGTCACCCCGAACTTCACGTCGCGGAAGCGGTACGTGATCCAGCCGACGATCCCGAGCGAGCCGACGACGATGAGGATGAGTGCCTGGCGGAGCAGGTCCGAGCTGACCACCGCGCCGATCGTCGTCAGGCTGGCCTGGGCTTCGATGGGTCCCAGCTGGTCCTCGAGCGCGACGACCATCTCGCCGAGCTTGCCGTCGGTCGGGAGCTCGGTGTTGCCGACCGGCGCGGCGGACGCCGACGGGGACGGGGAGGCGGAGGCGCCCGGGCGAGGCGGAGGCAGCCGGCGAGACGCGGACGGAGCCGGCGAAGCGGACGGCCCCGCGGAACCCGACGGGGAGCCGCTCGGCGGCTGCGGATGGTGGCGGCGGTCGGTGCCGGCGCCGGCTGGAGGCCGATCGGCTCGGTCTTGATCTCGATGTAGCCCGCGCCGGTCCGGACCGCCGTGGCGTCGAGGCCGTTCTCGGCGAAGACCGCCGTCACCTGGTCGGGCGTGACGTTCGGGATCGGCGAACTTGATCTCCCAGCGGGTGCCGCCGGTGTAGTCGATGGTGAACTGGAGACCGGCGTCCGTGAACGGGCGAGATGAGGATGAAGATGAGCCCCGGGATCGTCAGGATGGCCGACAGGATGTAGAAGTACCGGCGTTTGCCGATGACGTCAAACATCGGCGCGCACGGGGCGGCGTGTCGGCCGGGCGGCATTGACCGCGACGAACTCGTCGTCGCGGAGGCCGTACAGCGACGCCTTGCGGGCCCACTCCTGGCGGACGATGACGCGCATGATCGAGCGGGTCACGACGATGGCACTGAACATCGAGACGAGCACGCCGATGATCAGCACGAGCGCGAAGCCGCGGATCACCGACGACCCGAACGAGTACAGGATCGTCGCGGTGATCAGGCTCGACACGTTCGAGTCGAGGATCGAGTTCCAGGCCCGGTTGAACCCGGCCTCGACCGCCGCCGGCAGCGACTTGCCGACACGCAGCTCCTCCTTCATCCGCTCGAAGATGAGGATGTTGGCGTCGACGGCCATGCCGATCGACAGGACGAAGCCCGCGATCCCGGCGAGTGTCAGCGTCACCGGGACGAGCCGGAAGATCGCGTACACCACGAGCGTGTAGTAGATGAGCGCGAAGGCGGCGACGAGTCCGGGCAGCCGGTAGTAGAGCAGCATGAACGCGATGACCAGCGAGATGCCGATGAAGCCCGCGAGCAGGCTCTGGTTGAGGAACTGCTCGCCGAGCGTGGCCGAGATCTGCTCGCTCGACAGCTCCTCGATCGGGAACGGCAGCGAGCCGAACTTGAGGACCGTGACGAGCTCGTTCGCCTCGTTGGCCGGGAAGCCACCGATGCCGCCGGCGCTGATCTGGACCTGGCCGTTCGGGATCGGCTCCTTGATCACCGGAGCCGAGATGACGACGCCGTCGAGGGTGATCGCGAAGTACGCACCGACGTGCTCCGAGCCGTGTAGGCCGCGAACAGCTGGGCGCCCGAGGCCGGGCCGTCGTCCTTGAGCACGAAGTCGACCGCGAGACCGCCGTTCTGGCTCCTGGCCGATCGCCGCGGACTGGATCTGGTCGCCGCCGAACAGTGGCGGGAATTGCTCGAGGTCGAGCTCCTGGCCTTGGGTCGCCTGCGTGGTGCCGAGCGGCACGAAGTCCAGCTGACCGGTCTGGCCGACGAGCCGGCGGACCGAGTCGACGTCGGAGACGCCCGGGAGCTCGATGACCACGCGGTCGGAGCCCTGCACGACGACGACCGGCTCGGACACGCCGGTCGAGTTCACGCGGCGCTCGATGATGTCCTTGATGACACCCATGCTCTCCGGGGTCGGCGAGACGCCGTCCTTGGGGAGTGCCTGGTACTCGACCCGCAGCCCGCCCTCGAGATCGAGGCCGAGCTTCGTCTCGACCAGCCGCCACTGGCCGTCGGCCGCCGTGGAGTCGGGCAACCGAAGGTTCGGGAAGAAGTCGACGAGGAGGGCGAGCACGCCGATGATGAGGATGATGAAGGGGCCGGCTCTACGCATACCGGCGGGATGGTACACGGAACGACCCCCGGACGCCGGAGAGGGCGCGGCGCCGCCGACGGGCCGGTCCAGTTGCCGAGCCGATGTCGGCCCCAGACACGTTTTCCGCACAGATGAGCGTGGCCCCACGCCCTGTAGGCGCCCGCGGCCTCCTGAGCGATCGGCCACGCTCACCTGTTCCGATCTTGTGTCTCAGGGTGGCAAGCCTGGCGGGATCGTGCGTGGCTGTTCGGAAATGGTGTCTCAGGGTGACACTGCGGCCAGAACGACGATCACCGGGTGTCCGTCTCGGTCTGGGGCGCATCGACCCCGTCGAGGATCCCATCGGCGACCTCAGGCCTCGAGCGTCGCCTTGATCCGCTCCGCGAGGGCGCGGCTGATGCCCGGGACCGCGGCGATCTGCTCGACCGGCGCATCGCGGACCCGCTTGATCGAGCCGAAGACCTTGAGCAGCTCGCGCTTGCGCTTCGGACCGACGCCGGGCAGGTCGTCGAACGCGGACCGGACCGTCCGCTTGTCCCGCAACGAGCGGTGATAGGTGATCGCGAATCGATGGGCCTCGTCGCGCAACCGCTGGACGAGGTACAGCGCGGATGACGTCGGCGGCAGCACGATCGGATCCGACCGACCTGGGAGGAACAGCTCCTCGCGCTCCTTGGCCAGCCCGGCCAGCGGCAGGTCGTGCAGACCGAGCTCGTCGAGGACGGCCTTCGCGGCACTCACCTGGCCCTTGCCGCCGTCGACGATCACGAGGTCGGGCATGGCCCAGCGGCGCTCCTCCTCGCTCCCCTCCTCTCCGGACTTGGTCGCCCGGAACCGGCGACGCAGCACCTCCTGGTGGCTGGCGAAGTCGTTCGGGCCCTCCACGGTCCGGATCCGGAACCGGCGGTACTCGCCGGTCCGCGGCTTGCCGTCCTCGAAGACGACCATGCTGCCGACCGACTCGGCGCCCTGGAAGTTCGAGATGTCGTAGCACTCGATGCGCAACGGCGGCCCGACCAGTCCGAGCGCGTCGGCCAGCTCCTCGAGCGCGGCCAGGGTCTTGCCCTGGTCGGCCAGCCAGCGCGCGTGCTCGCGGGCGAGGGTGTCTGCGGCGTTGCGCGTCGCGAGGTCCAGCAGGGACCGCTTCTCGCCGCGCTGCGGCACCCGCAGGTGGACCGGACCGCCACGTCGTTCGGTGAGGAACGTCTGGATGGTCGCGCCCTCGGCCACCGCGGCCGGCACGTACACCTCGCGCGGGATCGATGTCGCACGAGCGTAGTACTGCTCGAGGAAGCTGGCGAGCACCTCGTCGTCGGTGGCCTCGTGGGCCGCGTCGAGCAGGTACACGTCGCGCCCGATCATCTTGCCGTCGCGGATCACGAACAGGGTCATCGCGGCCTGGTTGTCCTGGCGCGCCATCCCGACGAGGTCGAGCTCGGTCCGCGCGAAGCCGGCCATCTTCTGGCTCTCCATCGTCCGCTCGATGGCCCGGATCTTGTCGCGATGCTGGGCGGCCCGCTCGTAGTCCTGCCGCTCGGATGCCGCCGACATCTCCCGGCCGAGCGCCTTGACCAGCGTCTCCTGGCGACCCTCGAGGAACAGCTCGACCTGCTCGATGTCGGCGCGGTAGTCGTCCTTGGAGATGGCCTCGATGCACGGGCCCTGGCAGCGCTTGATGTGGTACAGCAGGCACGGCCGCTGGAGCGCCCGCTCCCCGTCCTTGATGTCGATCGTGCAGGTCCGGAACGGGAACAGCCGACGGACCAGGTTCATCGATTCGTCGACGCTCGTGGCCGACGCGTACGGCCCGAAGTAGCGGCTGCCGTCGTTGACGAGCTTGCGCGTCCGCTCGACGCGCGGGAAGTCGTCGCCGAGGGTGACCTTGATGTACGGGTAGCTCTTGTCGTCCTTGAGCCGGACGTTGAAGCGCGGCTTGAACCGCTTGATGAGGTTCGCCTCGAGGAGCAGCGCCTCGGACACGCTGTCGACCTCGGTCACCTCGACGTCGGCGACGCGGTCGATGACGCTGCGGATCCGGTGGATGTCGCCGGCGGGCGCCTGCTTCTGCCAGTAACTGCGCACGCGGCTGCGCAGGCTCTGGGCCTTGCCGACGTACAGGACCTCGCCCCGGGCGTCCTTCATGAGGTACACGCCGGGGCGGTCCGGGAGTCGCTTGAGGGTCGCTTCGAGCTCGGGGGTCACCCCCCGATGCTAGGGCAACTCGGCGCGGGGCGGGCTACGAGGAACGACGCTTGCTGGTGGCGACATCACCGCCGCGCAGCTCGAGCCGGAAGGACCCCGCGTCGAGGCCGTCGATGACCGCCGTCACGGTGTGGCACGAGCCACGGACGCCCGACGTGTCGATCGCGGCGTTCCAGCGTCCGCCAGCGTGCGCGAGCGGGAAGGTGATGCCCGTGCCGCCGTCGCATCGCGTGACTCGCAGGCTGGCGGCCCCGGCCGTCTGGACGGTGCCGTCGACGGTCAGCGTGACCTTGACCGGCACCGTGCGACCGCGGTTGGCCACGAATGTGCCGGTCTCGCCGACCGGTTCGCCCCAGGTCGCCCGGGCGACATGGGCGGGCACGTAGGTCACGACCACGTCGAAGGTGTCGGACGTGCTGTTGCCGCTGTCGTCCGTTGCGCTGCAGGTGACGGTGGTCGTGCCGACGGGGATCGAGGTACCGCTTGCCGGGCTGCAGGTCACGGTCGGCGAGGCGTCCACGACGTCCGCCACGGAGGGCGTTTCGTACTCGAGCGTCGTGCCCGCGGAGTCGGTCGTGGTCACCGCCTGATCGGCCACGTCGACGAGAGTCGGGTCGGTGGTGTCGACGACCGTCACCACGACCGAATCGCTCGCCACGAGTCCGCCGCTGTCAGTGACCGAGCAGGCGACCGTCGTGGTGCCGAGCGGGAGGACGGCCCCGGCCGCGGGTGCGCAGGTCGCGCTGGGGTCCGGGTCGTCCTCGGCATCCGTGGCACCCAGCCCGGCCCAGCTCGCGGTCCAGCCGCCGGTCGTGTCGCCCTCGACGGTGCCCACGGTGGGCAGGGTCAGCGTCGGTGGGCTGTTCGCGACGACCTCGAGCGTGAAGGTCACCGCCGTCGCCGACCGAAGGGCCGAGTCGTCGAGGTTACCCGCGGGGCTCAGGGAGCGGTCGTACATCAGCGTGTAGCTGTAGCCGACCCCGGGAGTCGATGGTGCGCGAAGCGTGACCAGGCTGCTCGTGCCCGCGGTCAGGGTCGGTGCCGGAAACTCGCAGCCCTCGTCGTCGGCAGCCCAGGCGGCCGGGATCGGTCCGACCGTCCCATCGGTTGCCGACACGATGACGCCGCCGTCGCCCGGCTCGATCCGGCCACCGGGCGTCAGCGTCACGGTCTGCCCGATATCGACGTGGGACAGGTTGCCGCACACGAGCGCGAACCCGACCGCGACGGTCAGCGCCGCGCCGGGGGCGACCTGTCCGAGGTCGACCGTGCCTTCGATCTCGGGCGTCAGGACATCGCCGTCGGCGCGAAGGGTGTCGGCAGCCGCCGTTCCCGCCATGGCCAGAACGGCGATAAGAGCCAGGACGACGGCGCGGCGGGCGGCGCGGTGTGGCATGACGACAGGTCCTCCCACGGAGCCCCGCCGATCGACGCACCGTCGACGAGGGCGTGGGACGGATGGTCACCGGCCCGGCCTCGGCCGCACATAGCCTCATGGGGCCGTTCGGTGCGTGGTCGCGCCCCCCATCCGTACCGATTCGGTGCCCGGCGGCACCGTCGGCCGCTCACGCCATGGGCGATGCGCCCGGATGCTGGTGGCTGCCGCGCCGTCGCGCCACGAGGATCCGCCAACCACCGAGCACCCCTGCCGCACCCAGGATGGCGAGGCCGAGCACGACCACGACCGGGGGGCCGCGGTCGATCGGCCGGCCCGGACCCGCCGCCGCGTCGATCACGAGGACGTTCGAGACGACGAGCTCACCGGCGGCCGAGACCTTCACGCCGTACACGCCCGGCGCCAGGTCCGGGGGCAACGCGACCAGTCGCTCGAAGTGCCCGGCGGCATCGATCACCACGTCCGCGAGGGCGACGCGCCGATCCGTCCCCTCGAGCGTGAGTCGCATCGTGACCGAGCGATCCAGGCCGTGGCCGGTCACGAGGACGCCGCCGGCCGGCGCGACCGTCGGCGGATCGAGCTCCAGTAGCGGGTCGCTCTCGTGGCCGAACGCCGCCGACGATGGCGCCAGCAACGCGATGACGGCGCCGACCGCGAAGACGGCGACGCCGGCCAGCCTTGCGGCCGGCCGGCGTCGCTCGATGAGCCCTACCAGGTCGGATGGGCGACGTTGTCGATGCGCCCGTCCGTGGTCGGCGTGATCGTGACCTGTTCACGGAGGTACTCGAGGAGCACGTCCGCCATGAGCGCGCGCGTCGTCGCGATGCCATCGAGGAACATCGTGTAGCCGTCGCCGCCGGTATTGATGAAGTCCGGAGCGGCGAGCGTCACGGTGAAGCTCGTGCTGTTCGGGATCGCCGCGCCCCCGTCGAGGGTCACGGACAGCACTCGGGAACCCGGCGCCCTCGTCCCGTCATAGGTGAAGCGGAACCCGGAGATCTGCGGGAACTTGCCATTGGTTCCGGTCCCGTCGGGGTTGATCGCACCAACGCCGTTCTCGAGGGCTGCCCACAGCTGGGCTCCCGTGATGTCGCGGGTCACGACGGCATTCCCGAACGGGAGGACGGCGTACGCATCGCCGACGACCAGGTCGTACGGCCCTGGTGCCGAGCGGTCCAGCGTGAGGTCCAACGGCGCGTAGGTCGACGGGAGCGTGTTCCGGATGCCGCCACCGTTGACCAGCGCGATCTGGGTGCCGTACTCGAGCCGGATGGAGTCTGCCACGAGGTTGCCGATCGCCACCTCCTGCCGGCGCTCGACGTTGCCGCCCCGGACGAAGAGGTCCGTGGCCACGCCGATCTTCTCGTCGAAGGCGGCCGCGAGCTCGACCCGGTAGGGCTGGAGCATGTCCTCGATGGCCTGGTCCTTCGTCACACCGCTGACGAGCGGCTGGACGAACTGGTGGGTCACGCTGACCGGGCGGGCCGAGCCCTGCTGGACCGTGAGGACGGTCTTCGAATAGCCGACGCCCTTGCTCCGGTTCTCGCTGACGAGCGCACCGTTGATGGTGCCCGACCACTGCACGTCGGTGTGGTCCCCGAAGATGATGTGGTAGCCCGACAGCGCGTTCGCGAAGTCGATGAGCTCACCCTTGGGCGATCCGTCGGCGTTGAAGCCGGTCACGCCCTTGTGCGTGATGACGACGAAGACCTTCGCGCCCTCGTCACGGGCCTGCTCGCGCGCGGCGTCGACCGCGGCGACCGCGTCCGTCGGGACGATCGTGCCGAAGTTGCCCGGGAAGACGAGGCCCGGAGCCTCCTCGTTCACGGCGCCGATGACGGCGACCTTGACGCCCTTGAACTTGAAGATCTTGTAATCGGCCACGTCGTCGAGCTCGGCGTCGCGATTCTGCAGGTTGGCCGCCACGTAGTCGAAGGGCCTGCCCGGGACTGCGGGGTCCGTCGATCCGGCGAGGTCGATCATCTCCTGGAGGTGGTCGACGCCGCGATCGAAGTTGTGATTGCCGAAGGTGCCGACCTGGATGCCGAGCATCCGCTGGGCGAGGACCGACGGGATCTCCTCGAAGAAGCCCGCCAGCGGCGGGGTCGCACCGATGTCGTCGCCCGCCGTGAGCGTGATCGTGTTCGCGACAGCGGCCCGGTCCGCCTTGAAATACGTCGACAGCACCGAGGCACCGCCGAAGTTGACGTTGTTCACGTTGACCGGATCCAGCTGACCGTGCCAGTCGGAGACGTCGAGGAACTGGATCGTCGTGGTCGGCTGGCGGGCGGCGGTCGCGCCGGCCGGAAGCAGCAGGGCGAGGGTCGCGACCATCGCGGCCAGCAGGGTGAAGCGTGAGCGCCGGCGGGCGCGGGCGGCGACGGACGACTCGAGCATCGAGCGGATTCCTCCTCCGGTCGGGGTGCGATGACGGGGCTGGGGATGTCCAATGCTACTGGCCCGCACCGACCGGTATGACACCGCACCGACAACGGACCGTGAACATCTCGTGCGTGCGGCTGAGTGACGCGGCTCGGTTTGCGGTGCGCACGGACAACGGCGGCGGCTCCGTGCGCCGATGAGTCCCGGCAAAGCGCCCGGCATCAGACTGCGACGGTGTCCCTGCATCCGACGGTCGCTGCCCGCCTTGACCGCCTCACGCCGGACCAGCGCGCGGCCGCCACCGCGCCGCCGGGCCCGGTCCTGTGCGTGGCGCCGGCGGGGAGTGGCAAGACGACGACCCTGGTGGCGCGGATCGCCTGGCTCCTCGACGGCGGGGCGGCGGCCGACACCGTCGCGGCGATCACGTTCAACAAGCGCGCGGCCGAGGAGCTCGGGGAGCGCCTGGACGCCGCGGTGGCGCCGCTGGGCGTCGCGCCGGGCACCGTCCGGGTGCGTACGTTCCACGCCCTCGGGCGCGAGATCCTCCGCGAGGCGGGTGTCGACGTGTCGGGGCTGCTCGACCGGGCGACCCTCCTCGAGTCCCTCTGGCCGGACGCGCCGCCCGGTGCGTACGGCCGGCTCGACACCGCGTTCTCGCGGCTCAAGCTGGACCTCGCGGTCACCGCCGAGGAGGTCGCTGCGGACGCTGCGGCCGGCCCGATGGCGCGGGCCTTCGTGACGTACGAGCGGGCGCTCGCCGAGCGCGGTGCCCTCGATTTCGACGATCTCGTACGCCGGGCACTCGCCCTGCTGGAGGCCACGCCGGGCGTCCTCGGGCGCGTGGCGCGAGCGCTGCGCGCATCTGCTGGTCGATGAGGTCCAGGACGTGGACCGCTCGCAGCTCCGCCTGGCCCTCCTTCTGGCCGCTCCCGCGAATCGGATCTTCCTGGTCGGCGACGATGACCAGTCGATCTACGGCTGGCGGCTGGCGGACGTGCGGCGGGTCCTGGCACTGGACGCGTCGCTGCCGGGCTTGCAGCGCGTCGATCTCCAGGTCAACCACCGCTGCCCGATCCCGGTCGTCGACCGGGCCGTCCGCCTCATCGAGCACAATCGGGAACGCTTCGCAAAGGTCATCCGCGCCCGGCCCGACGCGGCCGGTCGGCTCATCCTCGCCCCGGATCCGACCGACGAACCGGCACGGGCCGAGCGACTGCTGCGCTCCTGGCCGGACGACGACGGGACGCGGGCGATCCTGGCCCGGACCAATCGGGAGTTGCGGCCGGCGGTCATCGCCGCGATGGCGCTCGGCGAGCCGTTCCGGGCGCCGTCCGTGGAGCTGCTCGTGGACGACCCGGGGCTGAACGGGCTACTGGACCGGGTCGAGCTCGAGACGGACCCGGCGCTGCCGTTGCTCGTCCGGCTCGGCCAGCTCCGATCACGCGTCGCAGGGTCGCCGGAGAGCACCGAGGCGGAACGAGGTCTTGCCACGTCCATCCTCGCCTGGGCCGCGCCGTACCCGGATCTTGCCGCCTTCTGCGCGGCCATCGATGGGACCCGCGCCCGCCTCGCCGAGCTCCGCCGCGACGATGCCCGACTCTCCCTTGCCACGGCCCATTCGACCAAGGGCGCCGAATTCGACCACGTGGCCGTCGTCGGCATGGAAGAAGGCCGCTTCCCGAGCGGCCGCGCCGTCTCGGAAGCCGAAGACCCCGCCCGAGCCCTCGAGGAAGAGCGCCGCCTGGGCTACGTCGCCTGGACCCGAGCCCGCCGCACCCTGACCCTCAGCTACGACCCGGCCGTCCCCTCCCCCTTCCTCCTCGAGGCCTTCACCCCCGAAGAACTCGGCCTGACGACCCCGGCGGCCCACGGGTTCACCCGCACCGGATGATGGCCGACGGCACGTCGGCTCGTAGTATCCGCTGGCCGGCCGACCGGGACCAGGCCCCTGTCCGAGGTGGCGTCGACCGCCCGGCCGACGATGCGAGGAGAACATGAGCACACAGCCGCTCGACGCGATCCCGATCGTCTTCGTCATCATCCTGTTCGCGCTCATCACGCTCGGCTGCTACGAAGCCGGCTTCCGGATCGGCCGGTGGTGGCAGGACCGTGTCCCCGGCGAACAGGAGGGTCCGACCGGGACCCTTGTGGGTGCGCTCCTCGGGCTCATGGCGTTTCTGCTCGCCATCACGATGGGGATGGCGGCCGATCGATTTGACACACGACGTGGGCTGGTACTCGCCGAGGCCAACGCCATCGGTCAGACGTATCTCCAGGCCGACTACCTCCCGCAGCCCGCGACGGACGACATGCGCGAACTGCTGCGCGAATACCTCCCGCTGCGCATCGCCTCGGACGACCAGGCTCAGGTACAGGCGAACATCCAACGCAGCGTCCAGCTCCACGCCGAGATGTGGGCCATCACCGCAGAGGTCGCCCGCAGCGGGCACAGTCCCGACCTCGTGTCGGCGTTCGGCGACTCGATGGCCGAGATCGTCAGCCTCAACGAGACGCGGATCGTCTCGTCCATCTACGCGCGCGTGCCAGACACCATCCTGCTGCTGCTGTTGGCGGGGTCGGCCCTGGCACTGGGCATGGTCGGGTACAGTGCGGGCCTCGCCGGTAGTCGAGGCGTCCTCAGCGCCCTGGTCCTGGTCGTCGCCCTTGGCGCCGTCTTGACCCTCGTGCTCGACCTCGACCGTCCCCAGGAGGGCTTCCTCCGCGTCAGTCAGCGGGCACTCCTGGACGTCCAGCAGTGGATCGGCCTGCCGACGCCGTGATGTCGGGCGGGTCCAACGGTCTGTGCGGGGTGGCAGGTCCCCACACCGTTCCTTTCACCCCGTCGCGTGCCGAGCCCAATTCAACTCCCGCAGCAACCGATCGATCGCCTCGAGGAACGGTTCCGTCAACTCCGCCGGCAGGACATCGCGAACCGAGTCCTTCGGCCCATACGCTGCCCGGGCACGCACCGCCGCCGACCGAAGCCCGGGCAGGTCCTCGTCCCGCAACCGGTCCGGCAGCGGCTCGAGGAACGCCAACCACCGCGTGACATCGCGGTCGCGGGCCGCCGCGACGAGCCGATCGGCATGCCGCGCCGCCACCAACGCCAGGTCGTCGATGGCCGGCATCTCATGGCGAGCCGGCCCGGTCCTGCGCTGGACCTCAGGCATCCATCGGCGGTGCGCTGGTAGACCCCGACCCCTCGCCGTCGCTGCCGCCTCCGCGCTCGGGCGCGATGAGCAGCAGGGGCAGCCGCTTGCGCTCCGAGCCGTTGACGAGGATCCGGAACGAATAGTCGCCCGGCGCCGGGAATGTCAGGTTCCACAGGTCGATCGAGAACGTCAGGATCGCGTCACGCCCGTCGCGCTGACTGCGCGCCACGAGGCTGCCGGTCGCCCCGGCCACCTCGCCACCGTCGGGGTCCAGCAGCACGAACCGGATGTCGTGCTCGCGTTCGGTCTCCGGGGCCGTCACCTGGAGGCCGATGACCAGGGCCAGATGCGGGTGGCGCAACGGGAACCGGCGGCCGCCGATCCGCGCGATCCCACCGCCCAGAACGTGGAACTTCTGACCCGGGACGGTCTCGGCGGCGTCGGCGAGGAAGGCGAAATCGATCTCCGGCATGGACGCGATGGTACGCCGCTGGGCGCTGTCAGCGTGCCTTCGTCGCGGCGGTCGCGCGCTTCCGGGACGGCGTGGCCGGCGCCGGCGCCGTTGCCGGAGTGTGGCCGTTCGTCCGGTCCGCCGCGCCGCGACCCGCCTCCTCGGCGAATGTCACGTCGGACAGCGGCATGATCGGTTGGCCCTTGAGGACGCGATCGAGGTACTCGCCAGTCGCCGAACCGACGGTCGCGGCCACTCGCTCCGGCGTTCCCTCGGCGATGATCCGACCCCCGCGGTCGCCGCCCTCCGGCCCCAGGTCGATGATCCAGTCGGCGGTCTTGATGACGTCCAGGTTGTGCTCGATGACAAGGACCGTGTTACCCCCGTCGACGAGCCGGTGCAGGACCTCGAGCAGCTTCTCGACGTCCGCGAAGTGCAGCCCGGTCGTTGGCTCGTCGAGGACGTAGAGCGTCCGACCCGTGGCCCGCCGCGACAGCTCGGTCGAGAGCTTGACCCGCTGGGCCTCGCCGCCGGACAGCGTGGTCGCCGGCTGGCCCAGATGGACGTACCCGAGGCCGACGTCATACAGGGTCTGGAGCTTGGTGCTGATCTTCGGCACCGGACCGAAGAAGTCGAGCGCCTCGGCGATCGTCATCTCCAGCACGTCCGCGATCGACTTGCCCTTGTAGTGGATCTCGAGCGCCTCGCGGTTGTAGCGCTTGCCCTTGCACACCTCGCACGGCACGTAGACGTCCGGCAGGAACTGCATCTCGATCTTGAGGATGCCGTCGCCCTTGCAGTTCTCGCAGCGGCCGCCCTTGACATTGAAGCTGAAGCGCCCGGGCAGGTAGCCGCGAAGGCGCGCCTCCGGGACGCCGGCGAACAGCTCCCGGATCGGGCCGAAGAGGCCGGTGTACGTCGCCGGGTTGGAACGCGGCGTCCGCCCGATCGGGCTCTGGTCGATCTCGATGATCTTGTCGACGTGCTCCGACCCGCTCAGCTTGTCGAACGCCCCGACGGGCTCGCGCGATCCGTTCAGCTCGCGGGCGAGTGCCCGATAGAGCACCTCCGTCACGAGCGTGCTCTTGCCGCTCCCCGAGACGCCCGTGACCGCCATGAACGTGCCGAGCGGCACCTTCAGGTCGACGTTCCGGAGGTTGTGCTCGCGCGCGCCCGTGACCCGGAGGGACTTGCCGCTGCCCTTCCGCCGCTTGGCGGGGATCGGAACCTCGCGCTCGCCGCGCAGGAACGCCCCGGTGATGGAGCGCGGCTCGGCGAGCAGGTCCTCGAGCGTCCCGTTCGAGATGATCTCGCCGCCGTGCTCGCCGGCGCCCGGCCCGATATCGACCACCCAGTCCGCGGTCCGGATGGTCTCCTCGTCGTGCTCGACGACGAGCACCGTGTTGCCCAGGTCGCGCAATCGAGTCAATGTCGCGATGAGCTTCGCGTTGTCGCGCTGATGCAGCCCGATCGACGGCTCGTCGAGGATGTACAGGACGCCCATCAGGGTCGTCCCGATCTGCGTCGCCAGGCGGATCCGCTGGGCCTCGCCACCGGACAGCGTCACGCTGGTCCGATCCATCGTCAGGTAGTCCAGCCCGACGTCCACGAGGAAGCCCAGGCGCGCCACGATCTCCTTGACGACCTGGTAGGCGATCGCCCGCTCCCGCTCGTTGAGCTTCGCGCCGAGTCCGGTGGCCCAGCGCAGCGCGTCCTTGATCGACAGCGTCGAGATGTCCCAGACGTTCCGGTCGCCGATGGTCACGGCCAGGATCTCGGGACGCAACCGCTTCCCATCGCACGTCGGGCACGGCTTCGTGACCATGAACTTCTCGATCTCGGTCTTGATGTAGTCCGAGTCGGACTCCCGATAGCGCCGTTCGAGGTTGGTGACGATCCCCTCGAAATTCGCCTTGTACGTGCTCTCGCCGCGCTCGTGCCGGTACCGCACGAGGACCCGCTCCTGGTCCTTCTTGGCGTACAGGAGGTAGTCGAGCGCCTCCTTCGGGAGCTTGTTGACCGGGGCCTTGAAGTCCCAGCCGTGGGCCTTCATCACCGCCTCGATGATCTTCATCCGCCACGACTGATCCGTGGACAGCATCCCCCCGACACCGAGCGCACCCCCGCCGAGGCTCTTGTTCGGGTTCGGGATCAGGAGCGCGGGGTCGATCTCGAGCTTGGTGCCCAGGCCCGCGCAGGTCGGGCACGCCCCGTGCGGCGAGTTGAACGAGAAGTTGCGTGGCTCGAGCTCGTCGATCGTGAAGCCGTCGTACGGGCAGCTGTACTTCTCGCTGTAGCGCTGCTCCTCGAAGTCGGGCGCTTCGCCCTCCCGCGGCGCCGGCGCGATGAGCACGACACCCTCACCGAGGCGGAGGGCCGTCTCGATCGAGTCGGCGAGCCGCGACGCGTCAGGATCGGCGATGACCGACCCCGTCTCGGGGTCGATCGGCCGGCCGTCCTCCGCGCGCGCCGCGCCATCGGGCGCCTCCGCATGGCGGACGACATAGCGGTCCACCACGACCTCGATCGAGTGGCGCTTGTACTTGTCGAGCTTGGGCGCCTCGGCCATGTCGTACAGCTCGCCATCGACCCGGACACGGACGAAGCCCTGCCGCCGGGCGGCGTCGACGATGCGGTCACCCTCGGTCTTGCGGTCCTTGATCAGCGGGCCGAGCACGAGCAGCCGGGTCCCCTCCGGCAGGGCCAGCACCTGGTCGACGATCTGCTGGACGCTCTGTCGCTCGATGGCATGGCCGTTGGGGCAGTGCGGGATGCCGATCCGCGCGAAGAGCAGGCGCAGGTGGTCGTAGATCTCGGTGACCGTGCCCACCGTCGATCGCGGGTTGCGGCTGGCGCCCTTCTGGTCGATCGAGATGGCCGGCGAGAGCCCGTCGATCTGGTCGACGTCCGGCTTCTCCATCTGGCCCAGGAACTGCCGGGCATAGGCCGACAGGCTCTCGACGTAGCGGCGCTGGCCCTCGGCGTAGATCGTGTCGAAGGCGAGGCTGGACTTGCCGGAACCGGATAGCCCGGTGATGACGACGAGGCGATCGCGGGGGAAGGCGACCGTCACGTCCTTGAGGTTGTGTTCGCGCGCACCGCGCACGACGAGCTGATCCTGGGGCACGAGTGAAGTCTACCGGATGATGGTGATTTCGAACAGGTGTTCGTGTCGCTGCGCCGCTGCGCTGGTTATGGGCCGGGATCCTGCCAGGCGGTGGCAAGATCACCGGTCGCGTAACCACCAGACACGCAATGTGCGACAGCTCCCTCGTGATCGACAACCCTGTCGGGGGTTTCGAGCGATCTGAGCGATCGGTCGTGCACGGCTGTGCGGATCGTGTGCCTGGTGGTGACCTCGGCGTCGGGATCCTGCACGGCTGTGCGGAATGTGTGCCTGGTGGTGACCTCGGCGTCGGGATCCTGCACGGCTGGGCGGAATGTGTGCCTGGTGGTGACCTCGGCGTCGGGACGGCGAGCCAGGTCGCCGACTAGCGGCGGCGGGAGGGCCGTTGTCCGGTCCGCTTGCGGATGTTCGGCGTGACCGTGCGATCCCAGGTGGGCCGCTCGGTCCAGCGGGACGACCCGCCGGCGAATCGTCGTGCTCGTCGCGGATCCCGGGCAGCCAATCCGACGCCGTGCCGTCGCCGAACGGCTCGCCGTCGAGGGTCTCCGAAGGTTCTTCCTCCGCCGGGAGGACGGTCACGCTCGTGACCTCCAGGATCGAGCCCGCGAGGGCGGCCGCATCATCGGCCCGCCGGCCACGCGCCCGGTCGGCGGCCCCGGTCAGGCCGCCCCGCCCCTGGCCCTCGGCCGCGCCCGCCCGCTCGGCCGCCCGCGCGACCGTGACCGAGGCGTCCTGCTCGAGGACCCGCAGCCGGATGTTCTGGATCTCGTCGCGCAGCGCGGCGGCGCGCTCGAACTCGAGGCCCTTGGCGGCCGCCCGCATCTCGGCCTCCATGCGCACCACGAGGGCTTCGACCTTCTTGTGATCGGCCTCGTCGAATGGCCGGCCGCCCTCGCGCTCCGAGGTGTACACGACGGTCGACTCGGCCACGGCCCGCAGGCGCTGGTTGAGGTCGTGGATGCCCTTGACGATCGTCGTCGGCTCGATGCCGTGTTCGGTGTTGTAGGCCACCTGGACCGCCCGGCGACGGTTCGTCTCATCGATCGCGACCTGCATCGACTCGGTCACCCGGTCGGCGTACATCACGACCTCGCCGCCGATGTTCCGAGCGGCCCGCCCGATCATCTGGATGAGCGACCAGGCCGAGCGCAGGAACCCCTCCTTGTCCGCGTCGAGGATCGCGACCAGCGTCACCTCCGGCAGGTCGATGCCCTCGCGCAGCAGGTTGATGCCGACGAGGACGTCGAACACGCCGAGCCGCAGATCGCGCAGGATCGCCACCCGCTCGAGCGTGTCGACCTCGCTGTGGAGGTACTGGACCTTGACCCCGAGCTCCTTGAGGTAGTCGGTCAGGTCCTCGGCCATCTTCTTGGTGAGCGTCGTGACGAGCGCCCGCTCGCCACGCTCCACGCGCGTCCGGATCTCCTCGAGCAGGTCGTCGATCTGGCCGTCGGTCGGGCGGACGGTGATCTGCGGGTCGACGACGCCGGTCGGGCGGATGAGCTGCTGGGCGATGTGGCCCTGGCTCCGTTCCAGCTCGTACGGCCCGGGCGTCGCGCTCATGTAGATCGCCTGGTTGACGGTCGCCTCGAACTCCTCGAACGTCAGCGGCCGGTTGTCCAGCGCGGACGGCAACCGGAACCCGAAGTCGACCAGGATCTCCTTGCGCGTCCGGTCGTTCTTGTACATCCCGACGACCTGCGGGATCGTCATGTGCGACTCGTCCACGACGAGCAGCCAGTCCGGCGGGAAGTAGTCGAGCAGCGTCCACGGCCGCGAGCCGGCCTCGCGTCGGGCGAGGTGGCGCGAGTAGTTCTCGACGCCGGTGCAGTAGCCGAGCTCGCGCAGCATCTCGAGGTCGAACGTCGTCCGCTGCCGCAGCCGCGCTGCCTCGAGCGCCCGTCCTTCCGCCTCGAGCCCGCCGACCCGCTCCTCCATCTCGGCCTCGATGTCGACGATGGCCTCCTTGAGCTTGTCGGCCGGCGTCACGAAGTGGGTCGCCGGATAGATGTTCGTCTCCTTCCGCTCGGCCAGCAGCTCGCCGGTCAGCGGGTCGAGTTCCGTGATCCGCTCGACCTCGTCGCCGAAGAACTCGACGCGGATCAGGGTCTCCTCCGACGCCGGCTGGAGCTCGAGGGTGTCGCCGCGCACCCGGAAGCGGGCGCGGGCGAGGGCCTGGTCGTTGCGCTGGTACTGGAGGTCGACGAGATGGCGCAGGACCGCGTCGCGCCGGTACTTGCCACCGACCCGCAGCTTCAGCACGGTCGCGCCGTAGTCGACCGGGGCACCGAGGCCGTAGATGCACGACACGCTGGCCACGATGATCACGTCGCGCCGCTCGAACAGCGCGTGGGTCGCCGCATGGCGGAGCCGATCGATCTCGTCGTTGCGCGACGAGTCCTTCTCGATGTACGTGTCGCTCCGGGGCAGGTACGCCTCCGGCTGGTAGTAGTCGAAGTAGCTGACGAAGTACTCGACCGCGTTGTTCGGGAAGAACTCGCGGAACTCGGCGTAGAGCTGGGCGGCCAGCGTCTTGTTGTGGGCCAGCACCAGGGTCGGCTTGTTGTGCTGGGCGATGGTCCAGGCCAGCGTCGCGGTCTTGCCGGTCCCGGTGGCGCCGAGCAGGGTCTGATGGCGGACGCCCTCGGCGAGGCCCTCGGTCAGGCGCTCGATGGCCGTGGGCTGGTCGCCCGTCGGCTGGAACGGGGCGACGAATTCGAAGTCGGGCACGCGGCAATCGTAGCATCCCGGCCCGTTTGTTTCGAACGCGTGTTCGGTGGCCGAGCCGTCCCCCGAGGCCCATGCGCGGTCGCCACCGTAGCGCCGCCGTACCCCGGTTGCCGACCCGAGTGGGACGAACGAGTGATACCGGTCCGTCGGTACCTCCCCGGACACTCCGGGCGACACCCTTGGAGGTCGACCGACCGCGCATGCCCTTCGTCCGCCGTTCCCGTCCCGCTGGCCCCGGCGCCGTCGCGCCCGCGTCCTCGCGCGCCGAGTCGGGTCAGAGCCTGGTCGAGTTCTCGCTCGTGATGATGCCGCTGTTCATCATCCTGCTCGGGATCATCCAGTTCGGCTTCATCTTCAACTCCTACGTGACGATCACGAATTCGTCGCGTGAAGGGGCTCGGATCGGAACGGTCTACCTCTACGACCGGTCGCTGTCGAAGGCCCAGAACGACCTCGCGCGCAACAACGCCATCCGGACCGCCGTGCTGGCCTCGATGAACATGCTCAACAAGGCCGCCCCGAACTTCACCACGTCGACGACCTGGACGCAGAGCGGCCTGACGTTCACGAACGGCGACCTCGTCGTCACCTACGTGGTCCCGGCCGGCGTCACCGACACGGACGCCCGGGTCGGCCAGCAGGTGACCGTCCGGGCCACGTACCACCAGGACCTCATCATCCCGATGGTCGCCCAGATGCTGCCCAGCGACGCCGGCGGGCGCCTCGGGATGACCGGCGAAGTCACGATGGTCGTCAATTGATCCCCTGGAGCCTGACCGCCCGGCGGCGCCGCGGCGAGCGCCCCGAAGCCCGCGGCCAGGTCCTGGTGCTCTTCGCGTTGTCGATCGTCGCGATCATCGCGGCGGCTGGCCTCGCCTTCGACGTCGGCCGGTTCTACAGCGAGAAGCGCTATCTCCAGAACGCGGCCGATGCCGGCGTGCTGGCGGTGGCCAATGCCCTCATCCGCGGCGAGTCCGCGACCGATGCCGAGGCCGAAGGCCGCGACGTCCTCACCCGTAACCTGCTCGGCAGCCCGTCCGGGACGACCGCGTCCGTGGCCGCCACGCCGGAATACCAGGTCGGCCACCCCGGCGACCCGAACCACCTCATCAGCGGCATCCTCATCTCCGGCGGCGACGTTCGGGTCGCGGTCAAGAGCGACGTCAACTACACGTTCGGGCGGGCCATCGGCCTCGGCAGCGCCGCGATCGGCGGCAATGCCCGGGTCAAGACGACGGGCGACCTCCTGCCGATCGCCGTGCGCCACTACATCAATGCGCCGGGACCCTATGCCGGAGCCACCGCGCCGTGCGAAGGCGACACGAACCACTTCCAGGACCTGATCTCGACCGCGAACACGTCCTGCCTCGGCAGCACGACCGATGCCTCGCTGCGCACCACGCCGAGCGCTGGGCTGCCGTTCAACGCCGCGAACCCGGATGACGATCCCGCGAACCACGGCCCGATCATCGCGCTCGTCGGCCAGGGCGCCGCGCCGGGCAACAACGCCAGCTTCCGCGGCTTCGTGGCGCTCGACATCCGGAACTTCGCCTCGTCCAGCTCGAACGTCTTCTACAACGGCGTGACCGCCGGCACGAACGCCAACACGCTCAAGGCCAAGGAGGCCGCCTGGGTCGCGACCGGGTACCCGGGGCCGGCCTTCCCGCCGGTCACCGTGCCACCCGATCCCAACGACCAGATCGCGATCATGGACGGCAACTCGTCGGGGATCATCATCGACGCCATCGATGATCGGTACGTCCCGGGCAACGAGATCCTCGCGGCGGTCTATTCCGGGACCACGATGACGATCCCGGACTTCACGATGACGGTCGCGAACACCGTCACGATCAACACGACGCAGAACCGCAACAACGCGATCACGATGCCGGTGACGAAGAACAACTCGTTCACCGGTGTCGTCGACAGCTCGGCGTTCAAGGACTGGGGCGACCCGACCAACCCATACGGCACGACGCTCCTGCCGCTGACCTTCAGCCCGAGCCCCGTCACGCCGAACGCGACCGTCACCTGGACCACGTTCCAGACGAGTGGCGCCCCGTCCGGGATCTACACGATCTGGATCAAGGGCCATTCCTCGAGCCCGTACCTCACGGACCACTACTACCCGGTCGCGGTGAACATCGGGAGCGTGAACCGCGACTTCTCGAGCAGCGGCTCCGGCCTGATCATCTCGACGGCGTCGACCGGGATGACCGGCACCGGCACGATGAACTTCAGCACGACCAACAACAACTCCACGTTCTTCGGTGGGGCGGTGACGCTCACCGTCGAGGGTGGACCGCAGGCCAACGGCGTGCTGCCCACGGGCATCGGCGCTGTCAGCGTCAGCCCCAGCACGTTCAACCTCAACAAGGGCAGCAGTCAGAACGTGACGATCTCCGTCAATGGCGGAACCCTCGGCCCTGGTGAGTACCCGCTGACCATCCGGGCGACCGGCGTCAACTCGAACGGTCGGACGATCACCCGCCTCATCCCCTTCACCTTCGACGTGGCCACCGCGTGCCACGAGCACCGAGTACGTCGACATCCAGGGGTTTGCGGTCTTCCGCATCACCTCGGTCAACAGCAACGCCATCAACGGCTACGCGATCTCGGGTCTCTATGCCGACATGAACGATCCCGCGTTGCGCCGCGGTCAGACGGCGCGACTCGTGCCCTGGAACTAGCCGGGCGGGCACGGCCCTAGCACTACCCGGGCGGCGGCGATGGCCGGCGACCCGATCCTGTCGGGAGGCAACCCTTCGTGGAGATGGAATACAAGGACCCGAGTCGTCGGGGCCGCTACATCGTCGTCATCGGCGTCATCCTCGCCATCGTGGCGGGCGGCGCGGCGTTCTTCCTCATCAACCAGGCGCAGCAACAGGCCGGCCAGGCCGGTCTGCAGCGCGTGGCCGTGGTCGTGGCGCTGCAGACCATCCCGGCGCGCAAGCTGATCGAGGCAGCCGATGTCACGGTCCGCGAGGTGCCCATCGACCAGACCAACGCCCAGGGCATCGTCTCGACGCCGGACAAGGTCATCGGGCGGGTGCCCGCCGTGACGGTCCTGGCCGGCCAGATGGTCACGACCAACCTGCTCGCCTCCGGCACCGAAGGCGGCCAGTTCTCGGTCCTCGGCCCGGATGAGTCGGTCGGGCCGGACAGCCCCGAGTGGCGCGCCGTGTCGATGACCGTGCCGGACGATCGCGCCGTCGGCGGCCTGCTGACGCCGAACCAGACGGTCGATGTGTTCGTGACGGCCAGCCTCAACGTCCTCACCACGTCCGACACGGGGATCGGCCCGGAAGGCTACTACTCCGACAAGTCGACCAAGATCTCGTACCAGAACATGCTGATCCTGGCCAAGGCCGCGACGTACTACGTCCTCAAGGCGCCGGTCGATGTGGCCGAGGAGATCTCCCACCTCCAGGCCGCCGGCAATGCCTCGTTCAGCCTGGTCCTGCGCCCGGATGTGGACACCCGACAGGTCGACGCGTCGACCCTCGGAACCACGACCAACGAGGTCATCATCCGGTACGGGCTGCCGATCCCGGTGGTGTATCCGCCATTCGAAGGCCCCTTGCCGACGCCGGCCCCGACCCCGGTGCCGACGGCCACCCCCATCCCGTCAGCGTCACCGGAGGCAAGCGCCAGTCCCTCGCCGTAGGGTCCGCGTGCCGGGCGGTCCGGGCGATGCGCGCTCGCTGCGCCCTGCGGGGCTAAGCGCTTCGCGCTCCTCGCCCGGCCCGCCCGCTCCCCGGTCCGCCCGCTCCCCCGACCTGCCCCCACCGATCGCCTCCTCATTTCAGTTTGCATCCATCTCCGCGCCGCTGACCCGGCGCGCCTCCCGGTCGCCCGGATCGCTTCGGTGGTCCGGGCGACCGCCTGTGTTCATGGTGTGACGAGCACCTCGTCGATGGCGTCGAGGACGGCCGATCGGGTCGCGTCTGGGGAACCGCTCGTGTCGATCACGCGCGTCGCTCGCGGTCGAGCGCGGTCGGCGAGGTCGCCCTGGGCGGTGATGCGCGCTTCCGCCGCGGCGGGCTCGGTGCCCCGGCTGACGAGCCGGGTCCGCTGGGCTTCGGGGTCGCACGTCACGAGCCAGACCTCGTCGCACAGGTCGGCGAGACCGCCCTCGATGAGCTTGATGGCCTCGATGACCACCGCCGAAGCGCCCGTCGTGTCCGCGTCCGCGATCGCCGCCAGGATCCTCGGTCGGACCGCCGGATGGACGATCGACTCGAGATCGCGCAGGGCGACCGGGTCGGCGAACACGATCCGCCCCAGTGCCGCGCGATCGAGGGCCCCGTCCGCCCCGCGCAGGTCCTCCCCGAACCGGCGATAGACCGCCTCGACCGCCGGCGTCCCGACGTCGAGCACGTCGCGGGCCACCCGGTCTGCGTCGACCACGACGACGCCCGGCCGCTCTCCGATCCACTGAGCGATGGTCGACTTGCCGCACCCGATCGGGCCTGTGATCCCGATGCGGACCGCCCGACCGCGCCCCGTCACGGCGCCCGGTCCTCCAACTCCAGCCAGGCGTCCTCGGCGGCCGCCAGCGCGGCATCCACATCGGCCAGTTCGCTCGTGACCCGCCGCATCTCGACGAAGTTCGCCGCGACCCCCGGATCACCGATGGCCAGCTCGAGGTGATTCTTCCGCAGCCCCAGCCGCGTCAACTCCCCATCCAACACCACCTTCTGCCGCCGATACGCCTCTTTGGAGAGCTTCTGCAACCGCGTCCTGGGTCGTGGAGCCGTGCTGGCGGGGGCGTGAGCTGAGCGACTGCCAGCGCCCGCAGGCGATGAAGGAGCGGTGCTTGCGACCTCGGCGGCACGAGCGGCGTGGGCGCGGGCGCGAGCTGAGCGACTGCCAGCGCCCGCAGGCGATGAAGGAGCGGTGCTCGAGACCGGGCCGGCGCGATAACGCTTCGCCTGCTCGGCCACGCCCTCAGCTACGGTCCACCCATTCGCCACCGCGGCGCGCCACGCGCGGTACCCCCCGTCGAACGGCGCCGCCGCCCCCTCCCCGACGACCCACAGTCGATCGCACACCGTCTCGAGCAGCCGCCGGTCATGGGAAACGACGAGTAACGTGGCCGGCGACTCGCGCATGAACGCCTCGATGGCCTCGCGGGCCGGGATGTCGAGGTGGTTCGTCGGCTCGTCGAGCAGCAGGAGGTTCGACGCCTGGATGCCGAGCAGCGCCAGTTCCAGCCGTGACCGCTCTCCACCCGAGAGCGAGCGCACTTCCTTGAACGCGTCGTCGCCCCGGAACAGGAACCGCGCGAGATACGCCCGGGCCTCGCCCGGCGTGACCGGGATCGTGTCGAGCAGCGCATCGAGCACGGTCGTGCCCGGGATGGCCGCGCCGCGCAACTGGGCGAGATAGCCGAGTTGCACGGCGTTCCCGAACGTCAGCATCCCATCGAGCGGCGGCAGCTCCCCGGCGATAGTGCGCAGCAACGTGGTCTTGCCGGCACCGTTCGGGCCGACGATCCCGATCCGGTCTCCCCGCTGGGCCACGAGCGACGGGATGCGCGCCACGACCCGCGGCTCGGTCGCCGCGACGCCGTCGGCCGTCGTCGCTCCGCGACCAGGCAGGTACCCGACGACGAGGTCCTCGACCCGCACGACGATCTCGCCGGAACGGGAGGGGCCATCGCCCACCAGGGCCGCCTGGGGGACCGTGAGCCGGCGCGTCGCTCGGGGCGCCTCGCGTCGATCGGCCTGGAGTCGCTCGAGGCGCGCTTCGTGCTCGTGCATCTTGCTGAACTTGCGGTGGCTCCGGTAGCGCTGGATGAGCTCGCGCTCGCGGGCGATCGCGTCGGCCTGCGTCTCGGCGTCTTTCGTCGACCGGGCGTCGCGCTCCTCGCGCTGACGGTGATACGCGCTGTAGTCGCCGCGGAACGCCGTGAGCCGGCGGTCGCGCAGCTCCCAGACCCGGGTGACCGTGGCGTCCAGGAAGGCCCGGTCGTGCGAGGCGACGACCAGGGACCCGGTCCGGCGACGCAGGTGCTCCTCGAGCCACTCCAGCGCGTCGAGGTCCAGGTGGTTCGTTGGCTCGTCGAGCAGCAGCAGGTCGGGATCCGCGATGACGAGACGGGCCAGCGCGGCCCGGGTCTGCTCGCCGCCCGACAGGCCGGACGGCGGCTTGGTCCACTCGTCGCGGGCGAACCCCAGTCCGCTGAGCGCCGAGTCGACGCGCTGGTCCAGCGTGTACCCGCCGAGGACCTCGAACTGGTGCTGGAGGTCGGCATAGGCGGCCTCGGTGGACCGACCGTCGCGCTCGTACGCGGCCAGCTCCGCCGCCATCGCCTCGAGATGCGCCGCCCCGGTCCGCACGGCCGTCCGCAGGTCCGGCGCGGCCATGAAGGCCGCATCGAAGTGCGACTCCTGGGCAAGCAGGCCGAGCGTCAGCCCCCGCTTGCGCTGGACCGTGCCGGCGTCCGGCTCGTCGAGGCCCGCGGCGAGCCGCAGGAGGGTCGTCTTGCCGGCACCGTTCGGTCCGACGAGGCCGATCCGATCCCCGAGCGCGACGGCGGCGTCGATCGCATCGAGGATCACGAACGTGCCCACCTCGCGGGTCACGCCGGCCAGCCGAAGGATCGACATCAGCCGGCACCCGATGCGGCACGCGCGGCGGCGCGCCGAGTGGCCGCCGCCCGCTTCGTCCGGTCCGTGCGGGCCCGGGCGGCTGCCCGCGCCGCCTCGGCGGGGGTGACGCCCAGGCTCCCCGCCCCGGCCAGCTCCGTCCAGCGCCGTCCGCGCCGCACCTCGCCGCCGGTCATCGTGCGCAGGACGACGGCCGCACCCTTGCGATCGGCGGCCGACAGCCGCTGGCACCAGGAGCAGAAATGCGTCGAGCGGGCGCCAACGACGATCCGCTTGATCGGGCGGCCGCAGCGCGGGCATGGCTCGCCGGTCCGCTGGTAGACGTCCAGCCGCTCCTGCATCGAGCCGTCGCCGTCGGGCGCGGTGTAGTCGTCGATGGACGAGCCGCGCCGTGCGACCGCCTCGGACAGGACGGCCCGGATCGCCTCGTACAGCCGGCGTTCGTCCGGGGCGCGCAGCGTGCCGACCGTTCGTAACGGATGGAGGCGCGAGCGCCACAGGGACTCGTCGGCGTAGATGTTGCCGACCCCGGCGAGGAACGCCTGGTCGAGCAGAAGCGGCTTGAGGCGGCCCTTGCGCCGACGCAGCCGGCGACGGAAGTCACGGACCGTGAAGTCATCGGCGAGCGGCTCCGGCCCGATCGCCGCAAACACCGCCGCACCACCGACCTCGGTGACCAGTTCGCCGGTCACCGGGTCGCGGCCGTACAGCCCCACCTTCCCGAACTTGCGGATATCGCGGAACCGCAGCTCGCGACCGTCTTCGAGCTCGAGCACGAGCCGGACGTACGGATCCATCGGCGTCGCCGCCGGGACGACGAAGAGCTGACCGGTCATCTTGAGGTGGATGGTCAGGGCGGCCTCGCCGGACAGCTCCACCACGATCAACTTGGCCCGCCGGGTCACGGCCACGACCGTTCGCCCCGCTACGGCGTCGGCGAAGGCCACCGGGTCGTGTGTCCGCAGCGTCCGAGCCCAGGTGGTCCGGGCGCCGACGATCCTTGCGCCGACCAATCGCGGACGCAGGTCGCGCACGACCGTCTCGACCTCGGGAAGCTCGGGCATCGGTGCGACTAGCCGGCGATCGGCGCGATCGGAGCCTCGAGGGGGAGCTCGTCGGCCTCGGCAGCGATCGCGTCCTCGCGCGTGAGCGGCGTCATCGATTCCCAGTCGTCCCCGACCTTCACGTCCACGACGAGCGGCACCGACAGCGGCAGGGCCCCCTCCATGGTCTCGCGCACGAGCGCTGCCAGCGGCTCGACCTCGTCACGCGGGATCTCGAACAGCAGCTCGTCGTGGACGGTCAGCAGCAGCCGCGCGTGCGACCCGTCCGCTGCGAGCCGCTCGGCGACCCGGATCATCGCGATCTTCTGGATGTCGGCGGCGGTGCCCTGGATCGGCATGTTGATGGCCATCCGTTCGCCGGCGCCGCGCAGGGCAGGGTTGGAGGCACGCAGCTCCGGGATCTGGCGCTTGCGCCCGAGCAGCGTCTCGACGAATCCCTGCGCCTTGGCCTGCTCCTTGATCGCCATCATGTAGTAGCTGATCCCGGAGTACGCGGCGAAGTAGCTGTTGATGAACTCCTGCGCCTCCTTGCGCGGGATGTTCGCCCGCGACGCGAGCCCGAAGTCGCTCATCCCGTAGGCGAGTCCGAAGTTGACCATCTTGGCCATCGAGCGCTCGCCGTGGGTGATGTCCTCGGCCGGCTTGTGCAACACCCGGGCGGCGGTCTCGCGGTGGATGTCCGCGCCTCGCGCGAACGCATCCTTGAGGTGCTCGTCCCCCGAGACGTGGGCGAGGATCCGCAGCTCGATCTGGGAGTAGTCCGCCGCGAGGAGGACCAGGTCGGGCTCCCCGGCCACGAAGGCGCGACGGATCTTGCGGCCGAGCTCCGTGCGGATCGGGATGTTCTGGAGGTTCGGGTCGGACGACGACAGCCGGCCGGTCGCGGCGACAGCCTGGTGGAACGTCGTGTGGAGGCGCCCGTCCGACGCCATCAATGTGGGCAGCGCCTCGACATACGTCGAGCGGAGCTTCGTGTACACGCGCCACTGGAGCAGCTTGTCGATCATCGGGTGCGCCGGGCGAAGCTCCTCGAGGACCGACGCGTCCGTCGAGTAGCCCGTCTTGGTCCGCTTGCCCTTCGGCAGGTTCAGCTCGAAGAACAGGATCTGCTCGAGTTGCTTGGGGCTGCCGAGGTTGAACTCGTGACCGACGTCGACGTAGATCTCCTGCTCCAGACGCGAGATCTCCGCCCCGAAGTCGCGATCGAGGACCTCGAGCGCCGCGAGATCGAGCGCCACGCCGACCGCCTCCATCCGGGCGAGGACCGGGACCAGGGGCAGCTCGACCTCGCGGAACAGCCGTTCGAGCTTGACCTCCTCGAGCCGGCGCTCGAGCGGCTCCCGCAGGGCGAGCGCCGAGAGCGCCTCGAGGCCCGCCCGCGCCGTCGGCGGGAGCTCGGCAGCGGGCGGCAGGATCTGGTCGAGATTCTCGGCGAGGACGTCGGCGATGGTCTGGCTGCGCAGGGCGGCGTTGAGGATGTACGCCGCGATCTGCGTGTCGAATGCCACGGGCAGCGGCGACGACGCCGGGTCATCGGCGAAGGCCGCGACGAGCACGGACTTGACCTCGTGCCCGACGAGCGCCGTGCCGGTCCGTCCGAGCAGGCGCCGCAGGGCGTCCGCGGCCTCGGCACCCTCCGCGGCCACGACGCGACCGTCCTGGTCGGCGACCGCCAGCGCCAGCGGGGTGCCCCGCCGCGGGCGGGGATCGTCGGCCAGGAGTGAGACGCCGACCGCGGGCTGAGCCGTGAGCCACGCTTCCAGCTCGTCGATGCGGTCCGCACCGCGCACCTCGATCCGACCGGGGTCCACGATCGCGGCCGCCAGCGCCGTGGGCAGGTCCTCCGCCGGCTCGAACGAGCGCTCCCCCGCCGGCCCCGACCCGTCCGCGCCGGCCTCGGCGATCGTTGCGCCGGCGACCGCGTCGAAGTCCAGCCGCAGTTGGAGCTCGCCACCCGCCGGCCGGGTCGTCACCCGGCCCGCACCCCAGCCCTCCGGCCGTCCGGACACGCGCGCCGCGGGCACGTAGCCGCTATCGACCACGGATCGCAGGCTCGCGGACCGCTGCTCGGCCGATTCGCCGGCCATCGGCGGCAGGCGCTCGATGAGGGTCCGGAACTCGTACTCGCGGAAGAGCCGGACGACCGTGTCGCGGTCGTAGTCGCCCAGTCGAGCCGACGGCAGATCGATCTCGATCGGGAGGTCGCGCACGATCGTCGAGAGGTCACGGCCCAGCAGGATCTGGTCCCGGTGCTCCCGCAGCTTCTCGCGGAGCTTCTCCGGCGTGACCTCATCGAGGCGCGCGAAGAGCCCCTCGATGTCGCCGAAGTCGCGGATCAGCTTGGCCGCGGTCTTCTCCCCGACCCCCGGCACGCCCGGGATGTTGTCGCTCGGGTCGCCCTTGAGCGCCTTGTAGTCGACCATCTGGTCGGGCCGGAGGCCGAACCGCTCATCGATCCGGGCGACGTCGTACATGATCGTGTTCTCGACCCCGGATCGCGTCGTCATCAGCCGTGTTCGCGGGGTGACGAGCTGGAGCATGTCGAGGTCGACGGTCACGATCGTCGTCTCGAGATCCTCGTTCGTATCGAGCTGCTTGGTGATCGTGCCGATCACGTCGTCCGCCTCGTAGCCGGGCATCTCGTAGACCGGGATGCGCAGCGCCTTGACGACTTCCCGGACCTTCGGGAACTGGTCGCGCAGGTCGTCGGGCATGCGCTGGCGAGTGGCCTTGTACTCGGCGTACTGCTCGTGGCGGAAGGTCGGCCCCGGAAGATCGAACGAGACCGCGAGGTAGTCCGGTTGCAGGTCCGCGATGCCGCGCAGCACGATGCTCGCGAAGCCGAAGACCCCGTTCACGAGGTCCCCACGGGACGTCGTGAGGGGCGGCAGGGCGAAGTAACCGCGGTACACGAGCCCGTAGCCGTCGAGCAGCATCAGGCGTTCCATCGATAGGGCCTCAGGGTCGAGCGAAGGGCAGGAACGAGTGGGCCGCAAGTGTAGCCGCGCATCCGCGGCCCACCCACGGCGGTACGCTAGCGCCGACATGGCCACGCCTGACATCGTCCCCGTCAACGACCTCCGGCGGAGCTGGATCGCGTCCTCACCGCAGGTCGTCGACGCGGTCCGGCGCGTCGTCGCAAGCGGTTCGTACGTCCAGGGCCCGGAGCACGACGCGTTCGAGCAGGAGTTCGCCACGTTCCTGGGCGTTCGCCACGTCGCCGGGGTCGCGAACGGGACGGATGCGCTCGCGCTGGCGATGCAGGCGGTCGGCTGCACCGCCGGGTCCGAGATCGTCACGGTTGCGAATGCCGGGGGCTACGCGGCGTCGGCTGCCGCCCAGGTCGGAGCGCGCGTCGTCTATGCCGATATCGACCCTGGATCACTCGTGATGACGGCAGGCACGCTGGCGCCGGTGCTTAGCCACGAGACCACCGCCGTTGTCGTGACCCACCTCTACGGCAACATCGCCGATGTCGCGGCGATCGTCGAGCTCTGCCGGCCCAGGGGCATCGCCGTCATCGAGGACTGCGCGCAGGCGATCGGCGGGAAACGAGACGGGCGGCGCGCCGGGACCATGGCCGATGTCGCCGCGTTCAGCTTCTATCCGACCAAGAACCTCGGGGCGCTGGGGGATGGCGGCGCGGTCGCGACCGACGATCCCGCGCTCGATGCGGCCGTTCGATCGCTGCGCCAGTACGGCTGGGTGTCGCGCTACCGGGTCGAACGGGGGCGAGGCCGCAACAGCCGGCTCGACGAATTGCAGGCCGCCGTGCTGCGGGTCGGGCTCGGCCAGGTCGACGGGCTCAATGAGCGCCGCCAGGCTGTGGTCGAACGTTATCGCCGCGCGCTGGCGGGCAGCGATGTCCGCCTCGTGACGGGGACCGGCGTCCCGACGGTCGCGCATCTGGCGGTCGTTCGCACGGACGACCGTGTCGGGCTCCGTGCGCGGCTCGACGATGGCGGCGTCCGGACCGCGATCCATTACCCGATCGCGGATCACCGCCAGATCGGGCTCGCACCGGCGATCCGCCCGACCGACCTCTCGGAGACGGAGTCGGCCGTCGACGAGATCGTCACCCTGCCGTGCTTTCCGGAGATGACGCCCGACGAGGTCGACCGCGTCTGCGCGTTACTGGCCGCGACCGCCGGTGTCGCCTCATGACGACGGTCCGCTACTCGGTCGTGGTCCCCGTCTACATGAATGCAGGCTCGATCGACCCCCTGATCGATCGACTCGAGTCCCTGAGCGAGGCGCGCGGCGGCGCGCTGGAAGCGGTGTTCGTGGTGGATGGGTCACCGGACGCCTCGCTGAACGCGCTGCGAGCCCGACTGTCGCGCTCGACCCTGGATGCGCAGCTCCTCGCCCTGTCACGCAACTTCGGCTCGTTCTCGGCGATCCGGGCCGGCCTGGCCGTGGCGCGCGGCGACTTCATCGGGGTCATGGCCGCGGATCTGCAGGAGCCGCCCGAGGTCGTATCGGACTTCTTCGATGCGCTGGAGGCCGGAACCTGCGACGTGGCGATCGGGCAACGGACGGGCCGGAACGACCCCGCGGTGTCATCCACGGCGTCGAGGCTCTACTGGAACGCCTACCGGCGGCTCATCAACAAGGACATCCCATCGGGCGGGGTGGATGTCTTCGCGTGTACCCGCGAGGTCGCCACCCACATCATCGGGTTCAGTGAGACGCACACGAGCCTGATCGGGATCCTGTACTGGGTCGGCTACCGCCGTCAGTACTTCCCCTACGTGCGTCGTGCCCGCGAGCACGGGACCAGCGCCTGGACGACGACCGGCAAGATCCGCTACCTCTTCGACAGCATCTACGCGTTCACCGACCTGCCGGTCATGCTGCTACAGGTCATCGGCTTCCTCGGCGTCATCGGATCCGTGTTGCTCGGCCTGATCATCTTCGTCGTCTGGCTCATGGGTGGCATCACCCAGCCCGGGTACACGCCGATCATGATCGTCATCCTGGGATCCACCTCGGTCCTCCTGCTCGGACTGGGCGTCGTTGGGTCGTACGTCGCACGCGGGTACGAGAATTCGAAGGGCCGGCCGATCTCGATCGTCGCGAGCCACGAGCAGTTCGGGCCGCGCGAATGAGCCGGGGGCGAGCTTGACCGGCTATTTCGTCCATCCCGCCGGCCTGTGCGAAACGGAGGATGTCGGGCAGGGGACCAGGATCTGGGCCTTCGCCCATGTCCTCACCGGAGCACGCCTCGGGGCCGACTGCAACGTCTGCGACCACGTCTTCATCGAGGGAGATGTCGTGGTCGGCGACCGGGTCACGATCAAGTCGGGCGTCCAGCTGTGGAACGGGACCCGTCTCGGGGACGACGTCTTCATCGGGCCGAACGTCACCTTCACCAACGACCGATTTCCTCGTAGTCGCCAGTGGCAGGACCAGATCCCCGAAACCCGGGTCGGAGACGCGGCATCGATCGGCGCGAATGCGACGATCCTGCCGGGCATCACGATCGGGCGTAACGCGCTGATCGGCGCCGGCGCGGTCGTGACCAAGGATGTCCCCGCGAACGCCATCGTCTACGGCAATCCAGCGCGGATCCGCGGCTACGCGGGCAGCGGGAACCGCGGCGATGATCGCCCTCACGAGTCGCATGAGCCAGGACCGGGCCTCCCGGGTGGCGCGCGACTCATCCCGCTGACTCGAGCCGACGACATGCGCGGCAGCCTCATCGCCGTCGAGTTCGGGGCGGATCTGCCGTTCGAGCCTCGTCGCTACTTCTCGGTCTTCAACGTGCCCTCGGCGGAGGTCCGTGGAGGGCACGCCCACCGGGTCTGCCACCAGCTGCTGGCGTGCGTGCACGGATCCCTGGTCGTGCTGGTCGACGACGGAGCGCGGCGCGAGGAAGTCGTCCTCGACGACCCGGGCGTCGGGCTGTACATCCCGCCGCTAGTGTGGGGGTCACAGTTCGGCTACTCGCCCGAGACGGTGCTGACGGTCCTCGCTTCGCACGCCTACGACGCCGCCGACTATGTTCGCGATTACGAGGAGTTCCGGTCCCTGCGCGGGGCCGTCCCCTCAGAACCTGATCCTGCACCGTCCCCCCCGCACGCCCGGAGATGAGTCGAACCAGCGCAAGAACGACCGCCTCGTCGGTTTCGGAACGGCTGGTCCAGTCGCCGGCGCTCGTCCTCGCCATCGTGACGGCGCTGTCGTTCCCGATCCTCGAGATCCTCCTCGACGGCGAGCGAGCGACGCAATTCGCTCGTGACGTCTTCGATGGCGATCTGCCCGGCCTCGTCGCCCTCCGCGGCGACTGGATCCAGCACGGGATCTCGTTCTGGGATCCGCACCTCACCGGCGGCAACGCGGCCCTCGCCCAGTTCGCCCTGCCACCGACCACACCCGACTTCCTGCTCAGCTTCGCGATCCCGCTCTTCGCCGCATACACCATCGCGTACGCGGCCATCATCTGGTTGGCCGGCTACGGGATGGTTCGCTTCCTGCACGACTCGATCGGCCTCGGCTCGCCGGCTGCGCTGCTCGGCGGGATCCTGTACGCCTTCTCGTTCTGGCACTACATCCATGGCTTCGCGATCCCCCTGCTACCGCTCACGCTCTGGCTGACCGACCGATGGGCCGATGCAGCCGACGGCCGCGGCAGGTACACGATGGCGCTCATCCTGCTGGCGACGTTCGGGCTGTACACGGGCCTCCTGCAGTTGCAGCTGCTGGTTGCGGCCGTGCAGGGCGCCTACCTGCTGGCGACTCGATGGCACGGGCGCCGAACGATCCGTCTGATCGGGCGATACGTCGGGATCTGGGCCACCGCGCTCCTGCTCTTCGCACCCGTGCTCATCACGCAGCTGGTCGCTTTGGGTGCGTCGCACCGGGCCGTCTGGGACCTGTACGAGCTCTACGATGCCGCGCCCATCGCCGCCCTGCGTCGCACGATCTCGTTGTTCGGCTCGGCCATCATCGGCGTGCCCGTCGATGGGCTCACGACAGGCACCGCCGAGTATTCCGGCACGTTCTTCCTCGGCGGTCTCGGCCTGGCGTTGGCCGTGCTGGGCGCGATCTACGGGCGGCACGACCCGCGCACCCGATTCCTGGTGGTCCTATCGGTCTCGATCCCGGTCATCTACCTGGTCGCCCTGTTGGCCACCCCGATCCAGGCCGCGATCCCGCTGGTCAACTCGTTCCAGTTCATCCGGGTCAGCCATCTCCTCCCGTTCGCACTGGTCGGGACGGCCGCCATCGGAGCGGACCTGGTGCTGTCAGGTCGGTGGCGCGACCTGTCCGTCGGATGGGGCACCCGTCTCGTCCTGGCCGGATCGATCGTCGCGCTGGCCGTCCAGGCAGGCTTCGCAGCCAGCCAGGCGATCGAACTGGGCTCGGCGCCGTGGTTGCTCGCTTCGCTCGCGATCGCCCTCGGGCTGCTCGTCGGTACAGCGTCGCTTTGGATCACACGACGGATGCGGCCACACGAGTCGATCTCGTCCGTGCTGGTCCTGCTCGTCCTCGTCATGGTCGTCGGGGAGCGGATGCTGTTCGTCCGCGCGGAACGCGGACTCCATGCCGGCCTCGGGACGTACGCCGAAGCGATGGGGATCGATCCGGCGATGGCGTTCATCGCCGATCAGCCGAACGACGGCTTCCACCGGACGCTCGCCGCGGGGACGACGTCGAATTGGATGCTCGTGGCGGGCCTCGACGAGACCGGCGGATACCAGTCCATCTACCCGCTCACCTATCACGCGTTGTTCGGCGCGCTCACCGATCCCTACCTGCGGACGGATCCGGAGAAGTATCGGTACTTCCACGAGTGGGGGAACCGCGCGGCCGTCTACGGACCGGACCTCGATCTTGAACTGCTCGACCTCATGGGCGTGCGCTGGGTCTACGCCAAGGCCATGGATCTCGATGGGCCGCAACTGGCGCCGGCCTTCCGATCGGGGCAGGTCACGGTTTACGAGAACGCGAGCGTCTTTCCGCGCGCCTTCGTCGTGAGCCGATTGCGCCCATTCGCGTCAGCGGAGGCGTTGTTGACCGGCCTCGCCGACGCCGGCCGCGACGAGCTCCTGACGACCGGGTTCGTGCTAGCGACCGACATGCCCGCTGCGATCCCCGAAGGCCGTGGCACGGGGCAGGGCGCGACGATCGTTCGGTACTCGCCCGACCGCGTCCAGATCGAGGCGACATCCGACTCTGGTGGGTTCCTCGTGCTCACTGACACGAACGCTCCAGGTTGGACGGCCTCAGTGGATGGGGTCGATACGCCGATCCTACCGGTCGACCTCGCCTATCGGGCCGTCGCGGTGCCACCCGGCAACAGCACCGTCGTGTTCACCTACCAACCCTGGTTCACGTACCTCGGCCTGGCCCTGGCCGGTGGAACGGCGGTGTTCGTCGGCGTGTGGGGCTTGCTGGTGATCCCGCTCAGCCGTCGCCGAGACGGCGCGCGGTCCAGCGGAGCGCGAACAGACCCAAACCCACGATGAGCATGACCCCGGCCAGCACGATGAGGACGGACATGCCGGTGGCGTCGTCGCGGATGGAGGCGCCCTCGGCCGGGACGGACGCGCTGGTCCGTTCCCCTGGACTGGCGGCGGCGGCCCCGCCCTCGTCGCCACCGTAGAAGACGCCGCTCTCCTCGTCGCCGGCCTGGTCGGTCGCGGCGTCGATCGAGAGGGACTCTTCGCCCTGGGCGGGCAGCGCCGCTCCGACGGTCGAGAGCGTGGCTGCGCCGCCGGTCCCGCCCGATAGCGCCGGGATGGTCGCCACGAGCAGCCCGGCGATGCCGAGGGTCGTGAGGCCCATCGCGAGCGGGAACGAGACCCCGTCGCGCGCTGAGCCGATCGTGCGCAGGAACCGGCGCCACCCAGCGGGACGGAGCCGGGCGGCGTCAGCGGCGGTCAAGGTGAAGCTGCGCGGTCGATCGGGGACGGCGGCGGCCGGGACCGCCGAGGTGACGGCGACGAGATCGGCCAGGAGTTCGGTGCAGGCGTCGCAGGCCGCGAGCATGGCCCGGGCTTGGGCGAGCTGAGCGGGTTCCAGGCCGGGGTCACGCGCGGCGAGGGCAGCGATCGATGCGAGGTCGTGCGAGGCGTGCTCGTCCGGAGTGGCAGGCTGAAGCGGTTCGGTCATGTCTTTCGTCAGACGACCTCGGTGGTCAGGAGGTTCCCGGGCGGGCGGGTTGGGCGGCGGCCTCCGTTCGATATCATCGCACCGGCCCGCGTCGCGTTGCGAACGCCCGAGCCGCCAGGAGGGCGCCACCAGCGGCCAGGAACGCGCCCGACACGATCGAGAGCGAGCTCGGGCCTGACGGCACGATGCCTTCGCGGGCGTCGACCGGTCCTCCGGTCCCCGGTTCGGTTTCGTTCTTGGTCACACCGGGTGCCGACGAGCCGGAGATCGGCTCCAGCTCCATGACGTGGTAGGACCCGTCGGTGGTGGCGGCACCGCCGGTGCCGGCGATCGGCAGGACCGCAGGGACCGCTGTCAGGAGCAGCCCGGCCACCCCGAGCGTGGCGAATCCGATCGCCAGCGGCCGGCTGATCTCGTCGCGCGCCGAGCCGAACGCGTCGAGCAGGCGCCGCCAGCCTCGAGCGTGGAGCCGGGCGGCATCGACGCGGGTCAGCGTCAGGTCGCGGGGTCGGCGGGGGATCGCGGCCATCGGGACCGCCGCCACCACCGCCAGCAGGTCGGCGTGGAGGTCGAGGCAAGTCGCGCACCCGCGGAGGGTCATCGGGAGCGACGCACCACGATCGCTCGCCGCCGCAGCCTCGAGCGGATCGTGGCGAGCGTGGCCACCGTCGTCAGCCACGGAACAGCTCCATCCGATCGGACAGCAGGTCGCGCAGCGCAAGGCGGCCGCGGTGGATGCGCGACTTGACGGTACCCAGCGAAACCCCGGTCATCTCGGCGATCTCGCCGTAGTCGTAGCCCTCGACGTCGTAGAGCACGATCGCGGTCCGCTGGTCGTCGGTGATGAGGCTCAACGCCGCGGCGATCGCTCGGCTGCGCTCCGCGTGGACGGCGATCCGCTCCGGGTCCGCCTCAGCCCCGGTCGGCGGCTGCCAGCTCTCGTCATCGAGCTCCGGGTACGGCTGGACGGGTCGGCGCTTGCGCGCGCGCTGGGTGTCCATCGCCGCGTTGACGCAGATGCGGTTGAGCCACGACTTGACGCTGCCACCTCGGAACGAGGCGAGGTTGCGGAAGGCGGAGAAGAAGGCCTCCTGCACGCAGTCGGACGCCTGGTCGCGGTCGGGCACCATCCTGACGACCAGGGCGAACAACGAATCCTGGTAGAGGACCACGAGGTCGTTGAAGGCGTCGAGGTCGCCCGATCGGGCGCGCTCGATGAGGATGAGGTCGCGGCGCTGGACGGGGTCGTCGGAGACCGTCGTCGAGCGAAGGTCCTCCACGGTCGGGGGGTCCCTCCGGACGGCGATACTGGGTGACGTGAGGCGGGGGGAGTCTAGCATCGGTCGGCAGACGCCGGGGGCCGGTGCCGGGTTCCGGCGTGGGCCGACGGTCCTATTGCGTCGACGGTCCGCCTGTGGCTTGATACCGGCATGTTCTCGCCGATCGCATGCATGGTGTGCGCCGTGGATCCGGCCACGACCAGCCTGCTGCTGCCGCTCGCCCAGGCGACGCTCATCAGTGCCCCGATCCTGCTCCGCGGGCACATCCGTCGCGGCATCCAGACGGCGCGGCGGCGGCGCGGTGCGACCGCAGGGCACGCAGCCGAAGCCGTGGCCGGTACGCCCGACGACGCGACCGCACCCGCTGGCGAGCCCCCCGGACGCTAGGATCCGCGGCCGCGCTGACGATCCGCGTCCCCTCCCCCGAGCGGCGGTACGATACGCGACCCGACCGGCCGAAGTGGCGGAATGGCAGACGCGACGGTCTCAAACACCGTTGAGGGCAACCTCGTATGGGTTCGACTCCCATCTTCGGCACCAGTTCTTCTGTGATCGGTGAACGAGCCGGACTGTGTGACTCTAGTACGGAGCGAGGCGATGGCCCAGCGGTCGACTCGGCGGTTCATCGGCTATCCGACCGACTCGCTCATGGCGGTCCTGCCCGATCCCGAATCCGCGGCACGAGCCGCCGCTGACCTCCGGGCCGCTGGGATCGCCGACCGGGACATCACGATCCTGCGCGGATCCGAAGGCGCCGACCGCCTCGACGGGACCGGGGCGGTCAATGGGATCATCGCGCGGCTCCGCCGCTTCGTCTCGTTCACGGTCATGGACCAGCTCGTCGACATGGCTACCTACGAGCGGGCGGTCCGGGACGGCCAGGTCGTGCTGATGGTCCGGGTCCGCGACGACGACCGGAAGGCGGCCGCCATCGCGGCACTCCGCGCGCAGCGCGCCCACTTCATCAACTACTACGGCCGTTTCGCGACCGAGGAGATCGAGCGCTGGCACGGCCCCGAGCCCGATGTCCCGGGCCTGCTCCGCCGCTGAGGGGTCAGTCCTCCCCGACCGTCTCGAGCGAGAACAGCGGGATCACGCGCTTCGTCCGTCGCTGGTAGGTCTCGTAAAGCGGGAACTCCCTGGTGACGAGTCGCCACAGCCGGTCGCGCTCGGGGCCATCGACCTCATGGGCGCGTACCTCACGCGCCGCGCGACCCTGTTTGACCGTCGCCCGGGGTTCCGCCCGGAGGTTGCGGACCCAGGCAGGATCCCTCGCGGCGCCGCCGAGGGACCCGACGATGATGAGCCGGTCGCCGTCCTCGAAGGCGTAGAGCGTCACCTCGCGGGCCTTGCCACTGCGACGGCCGGTCGTCGTGACCTTGACGTTCAGCTTCATGGGCCCGAGGGTAGCCGAGTCGGTATGCGGACCGACCTTCGCGCGGAAAACGCTAGACTCGCGGCCTGCCCAGCCTAACGAGGAGTCCCATGTTCCGTCGCATCTTCGGCCCCGGCCCCGAACACGAGCAGGCGGCCGACAAGACCGAAGCCGCCCTGACCACCGCCCAGACGACCGCCGGTGAGACCGCCACCGTCCGGCGGATCGTCGCCCGCCTCGAACAGATGCCGGCCGAGCAGGCCCGCCTCGTTGCGTCCGCGGCCTACACCCTGGCCCGCGCGGCCCATGCGGACCTCCGCATCACCGACGACGAGACCGCGGTCATCGAACGCGAGCTCCAGTCCCACGGATCGCTCGACGAGCCCACCGCCGTTCTGGTCACCGAGATGGCGAAGCTGCAGGCGAAGACCGTCGGCGGGACCGAAGACTACGTCGTGACCCGCGAGTTCGCGGCGCTCGCCACGGCTGAGCAGCGCGAGGACGTCCTGCGGGCGTGTTTCGCGGTCGGCGCCGCGAGCGGCTCGATCTCCGCCGAGGAATCGGCGGCGGTCAACCAGATCGCGAACGAGCTGGGGCTCGACCCGGCCGTGGTCAACGCCATCCGAGCGGAGTTCCACGAGCGACTTTCGGCGGTCCAGGAAGTCCGCCGAGCCGCCGGGCAGGCCTGACCTCCCGAACAGCATGCGTGCCCGCTGGCAGCCGGTCGCCGCGTTGGCGGCCATCGTCCTCGCGGTCGTCGCCGCCTGCGGCGTGGGTGACGAGGCCTCCGGGGGGAGCCCCGCGATCGACCCAGGCGCGCCGGCCATCGTGACGTTCGAGGTCAACGAGGGCGACCGCTTCCGCGTGCTGCTGACCGAGCGCAGCGACATCGAGATCGCCCTGCGGCTCCTGGCGGGCGAGGACGGTCCGGACATCCCCAACGGGCGTATCGTCCGCGAGACCGGCGTGAACGAGGGCTGGTCGTGGTCGCTGGATCCGGCCGACTTCGAGTTCGCCGACGTGACGATCGAGGTCTGCGACGGGACCCCGGCCGACGTCGAAAGCGGCGAGCTGACGAGCGACCGTTACTGCCCGTGGTCGGCGCGCGTGGTGGCGGTCGATCCGGCGCCCTGACCGACCGGCGCGACGACCGACGACGGGCATGTCCCGATCACGGCGTGGCGAGCCGCAGGTCCACGAGCTCATCCCCGAGCCGGCGGCGGACTTCGGCGAGCAGCTCCGCGTCGTAGGCGACGCCCCAGCGCAGTTCCATCGGCAGGGCGGAACCACCGGGTGCGGGCACGTGGATGACGACCTTCGTCGCACCCGGACGGTCGCGCAGGAGCGCCTGGACGGCCTCCATCGCGCCGACCAGGCGGTCCGGGGCGGCGGCCCGCTCGAACCGGACATGGAGGATCGCGTCCGGACCCGCGGCCACCGGCGCATCGGCCGTCGCGTCGGCCACGATCCGGGCGCGGGCCTCGTCCGGCACCGACGGTTCCTCGTGCAGGTCGTGCGAGTCGTCGCCGGTCGGGACGGCCCCGGCGGGCTCCAGGTAAGTCCCGATCGGCTCGGCCGGCTGGAGGCGCGGCATGGCGTCGGGCGGCGTCCCGTTCCCGTGGCCGTTCGCATCCTGACGACGCGGTGAGACCGGTGCGGCGGCGATGACGTCCGGACCGACTGGTGATCGCGGCACCGCGCCCGGTCCGACCGGCACCGGCGGCCGCCGTCCTCCCCCGTTCCGCCCGCCCGAACGGTCCCCGGCGGCCACGTCCCGGGCGAACGCCTCGGGACCACGGGCCGACGCGTCGTCCCAGTCGGCCGCGAGGTCGGCGAGGAGCGAGACCTCCTCGCCCTTGTGGTCGATGCGGCCCGCGACCAGCAGGATGGCGCCCTCCCGCCAGGTCGGGCGCGAGGTCTCGTAGAGGCGCGGGAACACGACGACCTCGATGGAGCCCTGGAGGTCCTCGAGCGTGGCGATGGCCATCGCTTCCTGGCGCTTCGTGATCACGGTCCGGATCCCGGTGACGATCCCGCCGACCACGACGCGCTGGCCGTCGAGCGCCTCGTCCTTGAGGTCGCCGGAGTAGGCGTTGACGTAGCGCCCGACCTGCTCGGCGACCTCGCCCATCGGGTGCTCCGACAGGTAGAGCCCGAGCAGCTCCTTCTCCCAGCGCAGGCGCTCACGGACGGGTACCTCGGTCGCCTGGGGTAGCGGGCGCTCGAAGACGTCGGCCTCGGCCGCGCCGAGGTCGAACAGGGAGGTCTGGCCGGTGATGCGGTCGCGCTGCGTCGCCTGGGCGGCGTTGATGGCATCGTCCAGTCCGAGCAGGACCTGGGCCGGATGCCCGAACGCGCGCAGCGCTCCGACCTTGATCAGCGCCTCGAGCACCTTGCGGTTCGCGAGCCGCAGGTCGATCCGGGTGCAGAAGTCGGTCAACGAGCGGAACGGGCCGCCCTCCGCCCGCGCCGCGATGATCGATTCGATGGCGCCCTGGCCGACGTTCTTGACCGCCAGCAGCCCGAACCGGATCGAATCGCCCTTCCACGGTGAACTCGAGGTGGCTCTGGTGGACGTCCGGCGGCAGGACCTCGATGCCCATCCGGCGGCACTCGGCCACCGCGGCCGCGACCTTCTCCTCGTTGGCCCGGAATGCCGTCAGCACGGCGGTCATGTAGTCGACCGTATGGTTCGCCTTGAGGTAGGCCGTCTGGTAGGCGATGAGCCCGTAGCACGTCGCGTGGGCCTTGTTGAACCCGTAGCGCTCGAACGGCTCGAACGCCTTGAAGACCGCATCGATGACCTGCGGTTCCACGCCGCGCTCGGCGGCCTGGCTGACGAACTTCTCCTTCTGGGCGCGCAGCACCGCCGACTTCTTCTTGCGGATCGCGTAGCCGAGGGTGTCCGCCTCGGGGCCGGTGAAGCCGCCCAGCGCGACGGCCGCCGACATGATGTCCTCCTGGTAGACGAAGATCCCGTAGGTCTTCTCGAGGTACGGCTCGAGGAGCGGGTGCAGGTAGGTGACCGGCTCCCGGCCGTGCTTGCGCTGGATGTAGGCCGGGATGTTGTCCATCGGGCCCGGGCGGTAGAGGGCAACCATGGCCGCGAGGTCGTAGACCGACGTCGGCTGGAGCTCGCGGATGTAGCGCCGCATCCCCGCCGACTCCAGCTGGAAGATGCCGGTCGTCTCGCCCGAGGCCAGGAGCTCGAACGTCTTCGCGTCATCGAGCGGGATCCGGTCGAGGTCGATCGTGATGCCCCGATTGTCCCGGACGAGATCCACCGCCTGGCGCAGGATCGTCAGGTTCGAGAGGCCGAGGAAGTCGAACTTGAGCAGCCCCAGGGCCTCGATGGCGTGCATCTCGTACTGGGTCATCAGCGAATCCGAGTTCGTCGCCTTCTGGAGCGGCATGAGCTCGGTCAGCGGCTCCCGGCTGATGACGACGCCGGCCGCGTGCGTGCTCGCGTTGCGGGCCACGCCCTCGAGGTGCCGGGCGAAGTCGATGACCCGCTTGACGGACGGATCCGCCTCGACCTGCTCGCGCAGGGCTGGGGCGATCTGGAGCGCCTCGTCGAGCTTGATGCCGAGCTGGTTCGGGATGGCCTTGGCGATGCGGTCCATCTCGCCGTAGCTGTGGCCGAGCACCCGGCCGACGTCGCGGATCGCGGCCCGGGCGAGCATCGTGCCGAACGTGATGATCTGGGCCACGTGGTCCTGGCCGTACTTGTGGCCGACATAGGCGATGACCTCGTCGCGCCGGCCGTCCTCGAAGTCGACGTCGATGTCCGGCATCGTCACCCGGTCCGGGTTGAGGAACCGCTCGAACGGGAGCTGATAGAGGATCGGGTCGACCGGCGTGATGCCGAGCGTGTACGTGACGATGGAACCCGGCGCGCTGCCGCGGCACGTCGTCTGGATGCCCTCCCGCCGGGCGAAGGCGATGAAATCCGCGACGATCAGGAAGTAGGCCGGGTAGCCCATCTGGATGATCACGCCGAGCTCGTAGTCGAGGCGCTCCTGGAGCTCCGGGGTCACCGTGCCGTAGCGGCGCTCGAGGCCGCGCTGGCACTCCTCCCGGAGCCAGGTCTCGACCGTGTGGCCGTCCGGGACCGGGAAGTGCGGGATGCGCAGCTGGTTGAGCGGCAGGGCGATGTCGGTCATCTCGGCGATGCGCCGGCTGTTGAGGATCGCCTCGTGCTGGTCGGGGAACAGGGCGGCCATCTGGGCCGCCGACTTCACGTAGAACTCGTGCGTGTCGAACTTCAGGCGTCCGGGCGTGTCGAGGTTGTTGCCGGTCCCGATGCACAGCAGGACGTCATGTGCCTCGGACTGCTCCTCCCGCACGTAATGCAGGTCGTTCGTGACGACCAGCGGCAGGCCGACCTCCGGGGCCAGGCGGAGTAGCTGGCCGTTGAGCCGGCTCTGCTCGGGCAGGCCGTGGTCCTGGAGCTCCAGGAAGAACCCGTCCTTGCCGAAGATCTCCTTGTACTCGCCGGCGACGTGGCGGGCGAGTTCCCAGTCCTCGACCTCGAGGGCCTTGGCGACCTCGCCGCCGAGGCACGCGCTGAGGCCGATCAGGCCCTCGCTGTACTTCGCGAGGTGCTCGCGGTCGATGCGCGGCCGGTAGTAGTAGCCGTCGATGTGGGCGTCGGTGACGAGGCGGCACAGGTTCTGGTACCCGCGGTAGTCCTTGGCCAGCAGGATCAGGTGAAAGGGCTGGCTGTCGGCCTTGCCCTCCTTGTCCGTCATCGACCGGCGGGCGACATAGGTCTCGACGCCGATGATCGGCTTGATGCCCTTGGTCTTCGCCGCCTGGTAGAAGGCGACGGCGCCGTAGAGGGCGCCATGGTCCGTGATGGCCATGGAATCCATGCCCTGGGCGGCCGCCGCGTCGACCAGCTCCGTGATCCGGCCGAGGCCGTCGAGCAGGCTGAACTCGGAGTGGACGTGGAGGTGCGTGAAGTCGTTGGGAGCCAGGGTCACGGGGTCCAATGGTAGCCCGGACGGCGGGGGCCGGACGGGCGCCGGCGGGACCCGCATCGGCGACGTACCGGATACGCTCTGCGCTGGCGGACCGTCGAGTCGGGAAGCCCGCGACGGCCGCTCCGGGCGGTCACGCATGAGGGGAGATCGACCTTGGATGCACTGAGCGGGCTGCTGTTGCTCGGCGGGATCGCGCTGTTGGTCGGCGGGATCGTCGCGGCCGTCGCGAACCGCGCCCGACCGGCCGTGGGACGGGGCAACGTCGTCGAACGGGCGAACCTGCCCTCGGGCGTGTTCTTCGTCCTTGGCGCGGTGGCGCTCGTCGCATCGGTGGCGCTCTCGGCGTTCATCCAGATCCCCGCCGGGTACATCGGGGTCGTGCGCCAGTTCGGCGCGGTGACGGGCCTGACGCTGGATCCCGGGCTCCATTTCGTCACGCCGTTCGTGAACTCGGTCGACCAGCTCGACACGCGGGTCAAGGCGATCCGGGTCGAGGGCTACACCGCCGCGAGCAAGGAGCAGCAGGACCTGTTCCTCGACGCCACCCTCAACTACCACGTGGACCCGCGGTCCGCGCCGCGGATCGTCCAGGAGCTGGGGCTCAACTTCGAGGACACGATCATCCGGCCTCGATTCCTCGACATCCCGAAGTCCGTGACCGACGACTACCCCACCCAGATCGTGCTGAACAGCCGGGACGAGATCCGCTCGAAGGCCACCGAGCTGCTGCGAGCGCAGCTGGAACCACGCGGGATCATCGTCGATGGGATCAGCTTCGAGAACTTCAGCTACTCCGACGCGTACAACCTGGCGATCGAGGAGAAGCAGGCGGCCCAACAGCAGGTCGAGACCGAGCGGCAGCGGCTGGCGCAGCAGCAGATCATCGCCCAGCAGCGGGTCGCGACGGCCAAGGGCGAGGCCGAGGCGCAGATCGAACGGGCGCGCGGCGAGGCCGAGTCGAACCGGCTCGTCGGCGCCTCGCTGACCGACGCGATCCTCCAGAACCGCTACATCGAGAAGCTGTCCGACCAGATCCAGGTCATGCTCGTCCCGTCCGACGGCGGCGGGCTGATCCTGGACCTCGGTAGCCTCACCCCGACGCCGTCGGCGGCGCCGTGACCGCCGACGACAACCCGGATCTCGAGGGGCTCGTCATCGACGCGCTCGAACGGCTCCCGCCCGAGTTCCGGGAGCGGCTCGGGTCGGTGGCCATCGTCATCGAGGACGAGCCGACGGCCGACCAGCTCGCCTCCGTCCGCGCGCACGGCCTCTACGGGCTCTACCAGGGCGTGCCGCGGACGGCGTGGGCCGCGGAGGCCGCGAGCGTCCCGAGCAAGATCACGATCTTCCGCGGTCCCCTGCTCCGCGCCCACCGGACGCCGGAGCGCCTGGCGGCCGGCGTCGCGGACACGGTGTATCACGAGATCGCCCACCACTTCGGGATCAGCGACGCGCGGCTCCACGAGCTGCGGGCCGGTCGCTGACCCTGTCCGCGCCGGCGACGGCCGCTGGCGTAGGCTAGCGGGCATGACCGGTCGACCGATCCGCGGCCTGCGCGGCGAGCGCGTGTACCTGCGTCCGCTCGAGCCCGACGACGCCGACCTGGTGCACCGTTGGTACGAGGACACGCGGGTCCAGACCCTCATGGGCGACCCGCCGCTGAGCCTGGCCAGCCGCCGACAACGCTACGAGGAGTCGGTGAAGGGCGACGCCGCCAACGTCTTCCGGTTCGTGATCTGCGTGCTCGACGACGACCGGGCGATCGGGCGGACGGACATCTTCGAGATCGATCGGCAGAACGGGTCGTGCGCCTTCGGGATCGCGATCGGCGATCCGGAGCTGTGGGGCCAGGGGTTCGGCACGGATGCGGTCAACGCCCTGGTCGACTTCGCCTTCGGACAGTTGCGGATGGAGCGGGTGTGGCTCGATACGGACGACCACAACGCTCGGGCGCAGGCCGCCTACCGCAAGGCCGGGTTCACCCAGGAAGGACGGCTCCGCCGCGCGTTCTACCAGGACGGCCGCTGGAGCGACGACATCCGCATGGCGATGTTGCGCGACGAATGGGCCGCCCTGCCGAGGCTCAAGAGCTGGGAGCTGGCGGCCAAGGCGGCCGACACGGAGGGCGTGGTCGGCGCCGACGGCTGACCGAGCGGGGATCGCCGGCGGCGTGGGAGATCGCCCGGCGGCCTGGGGATCGCCTCGGCGGCCCGGGGATCGCCTCGGCGCCGCGGGTCCCAGCGGGCGCCGATAGGCTTCGGCCGATCTGTCGACTGGCAGGCAGCAGATCGGCGTCGAACGGGTCTGGAGCGTGTTCCGAGCGGGTCTTCGAGCCGATCTGTCGACTGGCAGGCAGCAGATCGGCGTCGAACGGGCACGAAAGGGGGCCGCGCGCCGGCTTCAGGCCCGGTCTGCCGACTGGCAGGCACCGATGGCCGCCGAAACGGCGCAGTCGTCGTACTTGGCGTGGCTTCAGGCTCGATCTGCCGACCGCCAGGCACGGTGTGCCGTCACGTCACGCCCTCGGCCGACCATTCAGCTGCTCAGCAACTCCTCGATCACCGGCGCGATCCGTTCCACCCACAGGGCGTACTGCGCGCCGCTCGGGTGCAGGCCGTCGTCCGCCACGAGAGCGCGATCGTCGGCGGCCCGCGACGAGACATCGAAGGTGTCCACGAACGCGATCCCGCGGTCGCGCGCGAGTCGCGCCATGACGCCGTTACTCGCCACGATCGCGTCGCGTTGCCGCCGCGGATCCCCGTAGTCCGATCCGGCCGGCGTCACGGTGTAGTCCGGGATCGCGATCGGTCACGATGCGGTCGGCCGGGAGGAGGGCCAGGAGCCCGTCGAGGATCGTGGCGACGTTCGATGCGTACGTGTCCGGGGGTACGCCCTGCACCACGTCGTTCACGCCGATGAGCAGGGTCACGAGACCCGGCGCCAGCCCGGGCGAGTGCCGGCAACTCATCACGGATCAGGTCGGCCGAGGTGTAGCCGTTGACCCCCAGGTTGGCGACGAGCTCGAGCGTGGGGGAGCCGGCGCGCAAGCGCGCGACGAGCTGGTCCGGAAACCGATCCACGACCTCCACCGACGTCCCGATCGTGTACGAGTCACCGAGGGCCACGTAGCGGAAGACGACCGGCTCGACCTCGGGCGACCTCAAGGCAGATCGGGACCCATACGGATGACGCACGAATCCGAGTATGCCCAGACCATGGCCATGGGGTACGATGCGCAATCGGTGCCGACCGGGGAGATGCGGTCGGACCGAATCCGGGTCGCCCCGGGCGCGTCCGTCAGGGCCGCGGGGGGCCGGGTCATGAGGAGGACACATGCAGAAGCGCTTCGGCTTGACCCTGTTCGCGGGTCTGGCCATCATCGTCGCCGCTTGCGGCCCCGGCGCCGCGGACCAGCGCGCCGTCGGCAGCTCGTCGACCGCGCTGAAGGTCGGCGTCGTGACCGACGTCGGGCAGCTCGAGGACAAGTCGTTCAACCAGTCGTCGAACGAGGGCGCCATCGCGGCCGCCGAGGCGACCGGTGGTGAGCACGACGTCATCGTCACCCAGGCCATCGCGGACTACGCCGCCAACATCCAGACCCTCGTCGACGAGGACTTCGACGTCATCGTGACCGTCGGCTTCCTCATCGGGACGGACACCGCGATCGCCGCCAAGGCGAACCCGGACATCAAGTTCGTCGGTGTCGACCAGGGCGTCTGCGTGGACGCCGAAGGCGTGCCGGATCCCGACGTTCGCGTGCGCCGGTGATGCGGCGACCCTGCTCCCGAACTACCAGGGCATCGTCTTCGCCGAGGCCCAGCCCGGCTACCTCGCCGGCATCGTCGCCGCCAGCATCAGCGAGTCCGGCGTCGATCGGTGCCGTCGGCGGGACCAACGTCCCGGCCGTCGTCAACTACTGGCGCGGCTACGAGAACGGCGCCAAGTCGATCAACCCCGACATCGAGGTCCTCTACCAGGAGACCGATCCGAACCCGGCCGTCGGCTTCAACGACCAGGCCAAGGGTCGCGCCATCGCGGGCCAGTTCATCGGCCAGGACGCCGACGTGCTGTTCCAGGTCGCGGGTCTCACCGGCGTCGGCGTGCTCGAGGCCGCGTGCGACGCGAACATCCACGGCATCGGCGTCGACGTCGACCAGGCCGTGAGCCTGCCGAACCTCGCGAAGTGCATCGTCACGAGCGCCGAGAAGAAGCTCACCGACACCGTCAAGGCCGTCGTCCTGAGCGTCGCTCGGACACGTTCAAGGCCGGGACCGTCGTCTACGACGCCAACGTCCACCCCGCCGGCGATCGGCCTCTCGCGCATACCACGACAACGCCGCGCTCATCACGCCTGAGATCCAGGCGAAGCTGGACGCGGCGCTGGCCGGCCTCGTGGACGGGTCAGCTCGACCCGTGCGCGCCGGTCAAGTGCACGGTGAGCGGCAGCTAGCCTCCGCTCCCCGTTCCCAGCGCAACTCCCCGAGAGGCGGTCGCAAGACCGCCTCTCGGTCGTTGTGGCGGGCGTCTATCATGCGCTGACCCCGGACCCGCACCTTCCGTCCTGACCGTCGAGGAGAAGCCGAGGCCGCCGTGACCCAGACCGTGAGCGCACCCGCGCTCGAGATGCGCGGGATCAGCAAGCGCTATCCCGGTGTCGTCGCGAACGACGGCATCGACCTCGAGATCCGGCCCGGCGAGATCCACGCCCTGCTCGGCGAGAACGGCGCCGGCAAGTCGACGCTGATGAACATCCTGTACGGCCTCGCGACGCCGGACTCGGGCGAGATCCTGCTCGACGGCAAGGCGGTCACGATCGACGGCCCGGCGGACGCGATCGCCCGCGGCATCAGCATGGTCCACCAGCACTTCATGCTCGTCCCGGTCCTGTCCGTCGCGGACAACATCCTCCTGGGCGAGGAGACCATGGCGAACCCGATCTTCCTCGATCGCCAGGAGGCCCACCGGCGGATCGTCGACCTCGGGCAAGCGCTTCGGCTTCGACATCGATCCCGAGATGAAGGTCGGATCGCTGTCGGTCGGCTGGCAGCAGCGGGTCGAGATCCTCAAGGCGCTCTACCGCGACGCCCGGATCCTCGTGCTCGACGAACCGACGGCCGTGCTGACGCCGCAGGAGACCAAGGAGATCTTCGCCGTCCTGCGGCGGCTCGCCGACGAGGGCCACTCGATCATCTTCATCAGCCACAAGCTGTTCGAGGTCCTCGAGATCGCCGATCGGATCACGGTCATCCGGCGCGGCCGGGTCGTCGGCACGCGGATCCCGCCGAGACCGACGAGGACGACCTGGCCGAGCTGATGGTCGGCCGCAACGTCCAGCTCGTGGTCGATCGCGGCGAGTCCCATCCGGCCGAGCCCGTCCTCGACGGTCAGCGACCTGCGGGTCACCGACGACCGCGGCCACGAATTGGTCAAGGGCGTCGCGCTTCGAGGTCCGCGCCGGCGAGATCTTCGGCATCGCCGGCGTCGCCGGCAACGGCCAGGAGGAGCTCGTCGAAGCTCTGACCGGCCTGCGCGCCCCGACGTCGGGGCAGGTCACGCTCGAGCGGCAAGGACGTCACGCGGCACGGGCCCCGCGCGCTGCAGCGGGCCGGCATGTCCTTCGTCCCGGGCGACCGCCATCGATTCGGGCTCGTCCTGTCGTTCCCGCTCGAGGACAACCTGATCCTGACCCAGTACGACGAGGCGCCCTACTCGCGTGGCTTCGTGCGCAACGACAGCGCGATCCATGCCTGGGCCAAGCAGGCGATCGCCGAATACGACATCCGGACGCCGTCGCCGACCGTCACGGCCGGCACGCTGTCGGGTGGGAACCAGCAGAAGACGGTCGTGGCCCGCGAGTTCAGCCGCAAGCTGACGGCCCTGATCCTCGATCAGCCGACCCGCGGCCTCGACGTCGGCAGCATCGAGTTCATCCACCGCCAGGTCATCGCCAAGCGCGATGCCGGGCGCCGCGATCCTGCTGGTCTCGGCCGAGCTCGACGAGGTCCTCGAGCTGTCGGACCGGGTCGCGGTCATGTACCGCGGCGAGATCGTGGCCGTCGTCGACGGGCCGACCGCCGAGCGCGAGGAGATCGGCCTGCTGATGGCGACCGGTCGGCGAGGCGCCGCCGCCGAGGAGGCGCTCGCCGCCGTGACCCACGTCGGCCGCGCCGGGAGACGAGGCATGATCACCGTCCGTCGGATCTGGGCCCTGGCCGTCATCCCGATCGTCGTCGATCGTCCTCGCCCTGCTCGTCGGCTCGCTGCTCATCATCGTGTCCAGCCTGGCGACCGGCGAGTCGCTCAACCTCCTCCTGCCCATCGTGGCCTACGAGAGCCTGCTGGAGGGCGCCACCGGGCTGAACCTCATCGACCTGGACGCCGGCGACGTCCCCAGCCTGGCCCTGTCGATCGACGCCGAGCGGGCGGCACGTGCCCTCACCAGCACCGTCGCCGCCGCCGCACCGCTGGTCCTGACCGGCCTGGCCGTCGGCGTCGGGTTCAAGGCCGGCCTGTTCAACATCGGTGGGACCGGCCAGGTCCTCGTCGGCGGCTTCATCGCCGCCCTCGTCGGGGGCGCGGTCGCCGAGCAGCCGGTACCCGTCGCGGTGACGCTGGCGCTGCTGGCCGGTGCCCTCGGCGGTGCGTTCTACGGGTTCATCCCCGGCGCGCTCAAGGCCTTCACGGGTGCCCACGAGGTCGTGTCGACGATCATGCTCAACTCGCTGGCGGCGTTCATCATCGTCGGCCTGGTCAACGACATCTTCAAGATCGCCGGGCCGACGTTCGCGCGCACGGCCGATGTCGGCAACGCCGCGCTCCCGATCCTGTTCGGACGGAACGGCAGTCTGGGCATCGCTGATCGTCCTGGCGTCATCCCGATCACCTATTTCCTGATCTACCGGACCACGCTCGGCTTCGAGATCCGGACGGTCGGGGCGAACCCAAGCGCCGCGCGCTACGCGGGCATGAGCCCCCGCCGGCTGATCATCCTCACGATGAGCCTGTGCGGGCTGTTCGCCGGTCTGGCGGGCGCCATCGAGATCCTGACCCTCGGGCTACTACCCGGCGGTCTTCGGGACCACGATCGGCTTCGCCGGCATCACCGTCGCGCTGCTCGGCCGGGCCCACCCGGTCGGCATCCTGCTGGCCGGCCTCCTGCTCGGCGGCGATGCGCGCCGGCGCCCCGTCGATGCAGATCAACGCGAACATCCCGATCGAGATCATCGACGTCATCCAGGGCCTGATCCTGCTGTTCCTCGCGGCCGAGGTCGTCATCCGACGGCTCGTTCCGGATCCGTGCCGAACGGGTCACCCCGGGCGAGCTCGGGACGGTCGCGCGGACCTACGGCGAGGGGACGGTCTGATGGACGTCCTGTTCGACATCCCGATCCTCGGCTTCGTCTTCCAGTTCATCGCCTACCTGATCGACGCGGTCACCACGACGAACCTGGCACCGCAGACCCTGCAGCTCGCGACGCCCGATCGCGCTCGGCGCCCTGTGCGGGATCATGAACGAGCGCAGCGGCATCGTGAACATCGGCATCGAGGGGATGATGCTGACGGCCGCATTCGTCGGCTTCATGGTCGCGATGCTCGTCCACGAGGCGATGCCCGACGTCGGAGCCGACGGCGATCTTCGGCTTCACGCCGGCGCTCGTCGTCGGCATCCTCGCCGCGATCGGCGCCGGCATGCTCGTCTCGGCGCTCCATGCCTGGCTGATGCATCAGCGTCCGGGCCGACCAGATCATCAGCGGCACCGTCATCAACATCATCGCGCTCGGGCTGACCGGCTATCTCAACCGCCTGATCAAGCCGACCGGGAGCGCCGGGCACGCTCGATCCGTTCCGGCCGCCCGACCGAGCTCGTGGACCTGCCGATCGTCGGCTGGGTCTTCCGAATGTTCCTGGCCGTCGGGCCGATCACGATGTCGGTGATCGTGCTCGTGATCGTCATGCAGATCCTGCTCTTCCGCTCGCGCTGGGGCCTGCGGACCCGGGCCGTCGGCGAGCATCCCCGGGCCGCCGACACGGTCGGCATCGACGTCATCCGGCTGCGCTACCGGAACGTCATCCTGGGCGGCATCTTCGCCGGGCCTGGCCGGCGCCTGGCTGACCCTCGAGTTCAACCAGTCGTTCCAGAACGGGATGACGGCCAACCGCGGGTTCATCGCGCTGGCCGCGGTCATCTTCGGCCGCTGGACGCCGATCGGGGCCTTCGGCGGCGCCCTGCTGTTCATGTTCTCCGAGGCCCTCGGCATCGCCATCCGGTCCAACCCACCGCCGGGCGACCTCGGGCGTCTTCCTGTCGGGCATCCAGGCCGCCTATCCCGAGCCTCTACAACAACGCCTTCGGGGCGCTGCCGTACCTGCTCACGATCATCGTCCTGGCGGGCGTCGTCGGCCGGAGCGTGGCGCCGGCCGCGGTCGGCACGGCCGTACGTCAAGGAAGGCGCCTCCTGACGAACGACGAGGACGCCGATCGGCCGCGGCAGCGCACGGTCGCCTTCCTCGATCTCCAGGAGGGTCGCGGTCCGGTGCCGGCTGCTCGACGACCGCGGCATCGAGGCGCGTCCTGCAGGTCGACCCGGCGGATCGCGGTCATCGGCGCCTCGTCGGACCCGGGTCGGCCGTCGTTCGGGGTCTTCCGCTACCTCGTCGCAACGGGCTTCGACTGCGTGCCCGGTCAACCCGAACGAGCGGGACGTGCTTCGGCATCCCGGCCTTCCGGACGCTCGCGGAGGCGATCGAACGCGACCGGCCCGTTCGACATGGTCGACGTCTTCCGGCGCTCCGAGCTGTGCGTGCCGCACGCCCACGAGGCCGTCGCGGTCGGTGCGCGCTGCCTGTGGCTGCAGCTCGGCGTCGTGAACTGGGAGGCGGCGCACGATCGCGGCCGAGGCCGGCCTTGCCGTCGTGATGGACCGCTGCACCGCGATCGAGTGGCGGCGCTCGCCGGGCGGCGCTAGCGCCGAAGCGCTCAGGCGAAGCGCGCGAGTCCGGCGTCGCGTCTCGTCGACGAAGGCCACGTCGCAGGCCGTCCGTTGCATGGCCTGGAGCGCTGCTCGCCGCTCAGGCCGCCAGCCGTCGACCAGCAGCCGCTCCTCGTTCGGCGAGCGTGCTGCCGGTGGTCACCGGATCGTCGTCGCCGAGGACGACCTGGCAACCGGCCGCCAGGAACGCGTGGAGCGGATGCTCGCCGACGGATGGTGCCGCGCCGGTCAGCACGTTCGAGGTCGGGCAGACCTCGAAGGTCGACGCCGTGATCGACCGCCCAGGCCAGGATCGCGGGGTCGTCGGCGGCCCGTGAGCCGTGGCCGATCCGCCGCGACCCCGAGGACCTCGACCGCCTCGATGACTGCTCTCGGCCGGGCCGGCCTCGGCCGCGTGGGCGGTCAGCCCGAGGCCGGCCGCGGCGGCGATCGCGAACGGCTGCTCGGTACGGCGCGATCGACGGGTGGACGAGCTCGTCGCCGGCGACGTCCAGGCCGACGACCCCGGCGCCCGGCCGCCGCGGCGGCAGCCCGTGCGACGGCCAGGTTCGTCTCGTGGTCGTCGTGGCGCAGCAGGCACACGACGAGGCCGCTCGGGCAGTCCGCTCGACCGGCTGCCCTCGGCCAGGCCCTCGCAGGTCGCCGCGATGACCGCGGCGAGGTCGAACCCCGGGCGCCGATGGGTCGACGGCCCGAAGCGCATCTCCAGGTAGTCGCAGCCGTCGGCCGCGGCATCCTCGACGGCCTCCCGGGCGACGCGCCGCATCCCGTCGGCGCGAGCCGAGGACCGGGTAGGCCGCCGCGACGTGGGCGAGGTAGACGGTCAGGTCCGCCGGGGCCCCCATGCGCAGCGCCCGGTCCCAGCCGCCGGCCGGCGCCGGGACGCCGGCCTCGCGAGCCAGCTCGGCGGCGGTCTCCGGGCCGGACCCAGCCCTCGAGGTGCGTGTGCAGGTTCAGGCCCACGTGCTCCCCTTCTCGATGATGTGCCGCTGCCGGCGGCGGCCGCGGACCGTGACCTACAGCGAGAGCCGGACCGCGGTCTCGAGGGCGATCTCGATGCTGGCACGCCAGCCGACGGCCAGCCGCTCGTGGGCGGATCTCGGCGTACACGCTCGTGCCGGCCACGAGATTGCTCGAGACCGCGCAGATCATCGCGGCCCGGAGGCCGCGCTGCCGCGCGACGACGAACATCGCCGACGACTCCATCTCGACGTTGAGCAGCCCGAGGCCCGACATCTGGAGTGGTCCATTCGGGCGACTCGGCGTAGAACGCGTCGTCGGTGACGTTGAGCCCGACATGGACGCCGAGCGAATGAGCCGGCGCTCGTTCACGCGCGACCCGCTCGAGCTCGAGCGTGATCTCCAGGTCCGGCACCGCGGGATAGCCCTTCGGCACGTACGCGTCGGTCGTGCCGTCGTTGCGGAACGAGCCCTGGCTGATGACCAGGTCGCCGGGCTCCATGCCCGCCTGAAGGGCGCCCGTGCTGCCGACCCGGATGAAGCGTCGTGACCCCGACACGGGCCAGCTCCTCGATCGCGATCGCGGTCGACGGACAGCCCATGCCGGTCGACGTGACCGTGATCGGCGGCCCTTGTACGTGCCCGATCATCGTCCGATGCTCGCGCTTGTGGGCGACGTCGACGCGGATCGTCGAGATACTCGGCCACGAGCGGCACGCGGAATGGGTCGCCCGGCATCAGCACCACGGTGCTGACCTCGCCCGGGGCGACGCCGATGTGGAACTGGCGGCCGCCCAGCCCGATGCTGCTCTTGTCGACGATCGTGCTCAAGCGGAAGCTCCCGTGCGATCAGGTGGATGGTCGTGGACGGCGGCCGCCATGCGGCGGACCGGGCCGGTCGAGCTGGAACCCATTCTAGCGACGCCCGCCGGCGACGCATCGTCGCGGCTACCGGATCAGGAACCCCAGGAAGATCAGCACGACCCCGACGATCGCGACCGCCCCGGCCACCTGGGCCTGGCGGCGCAGCATCGCCATGGCGACCGACGCGCCGGTCGGCTCGTGCGTCGCGCACCCCGCCTCGCCACGACTCGTAGCGTGACGATGTTCTCGTCCTGCGCGCGTAGCGCCTGGTAGCGCGCCCACGGGCCCGTGCGCCCGCGTGTACCCGGCGATCACGAGCACGACGCCAAGCCCCCACAGGACGAGGTTGACGAGCTCGCATCTCGACCTACTCCGCCCGATCGAGCCGTTCGCGAACGGCCGCCTGCACGAGCGCGGCGTTGGCCTGGCCGCGCGTCGCCTTCATGACCTGGCCGACGAGGAAGCCGACGGCCTGGGCCTTGCCGGCCCGGTAGTCCGCGACCGCCGCCGGGTTCGCGGCGAGTGACCTGCATCGACGGCGTCGCCGAGCGCACCGGCATCCGAGATCTGCCGGAACCCGCGCGCCGCGACGATCGACGCCGTCGACTGGCCCGTCGCGGCATGCACCTCGAGGACCTCCTTGGCGTTCGCGCGCGAGAGCGTGCCCTCGTCCACGGCCGCGATCATGACGGCGAGCTCGGCCGGCTCGACGCTGACCGGCTCGTCGGCGGGGCCGCCTTGCGCAGACGCAGGTACTCCCCGGTGACCCAGTTCGCGACCGACTTGGGGGCGAGCGACGGGTCCGGCGGCGAGCGTCGCCTCGAACAGGGCGGTCGCGTCCGGGTCAGCCACGAGCACGACGCGTCGTACGCGCTCGAGCCCGAACGTCTCGCGGTAGCGGGCGCGACGCGCCGCCGGGCAGCTCCGGCAGCTCGCGCTCGCAGCGCGTCCAGCCAGGCCGCTCGACGTGGAGCGGCGGCAGGTCGGGCTCCGGGAAGTAGCGGTAGTCGTCCGACGTCTCCTTGAGCGCATCCGGTAGGTCTCGCCGCGATCGTCGGACCAGCCACGCGTCTCCTGGAGCAGTGGCTCGCCGGCGTCGAGCGCGGCGGCCTGGCGGTCGATCTCGAACTCGATCGCCCGCTCGACCGAGCGGAACGAGTTCATGTTCTTGACCTCGACCCGCGTCCCGAACGGCTCGGTGCCGCGAGGCGGAGCGAGACGTTCGCCTCGACCCGCATCTGGCCCCGCTCCATGTCGGCGTCGGACGCGCCGATCGGTCCGCAGGAGCAGCTGCAGCTCCTCGGCATAGCGCCGCGCCTGCTCCGCGGTCCGGATGTCGGGGTCGGTGACGATCTCCATGAGCGGCGCGCCGGAGCGGTTGAAGTCGACGAGGCTGACCTTGCGGCCGTCGGCGTCGGTCGCATGGACGAGCTTGGCGGTGTCCTCCTCGAGGTGGGCGCGCGTGATCCCGATGGTGAACGGCCCGTCCGAGGTGTCGACGGTCAGCCGGCCGGCCGAGGCGAGCGGCAGGTCGTACTGGCTGATCTGGTAGCCCTTGGGCAGGTCCGGGTAGAAGTAGTTCTTGCGATCCCAGCGCGTGGCGTCGGGCGTCGACGCCTCGATCGCGAGGCCGGTCGCCAGGACGTGCTCGACGGCGCGGCGGTTGATGACCGGCAGCGCCCCCGGCAGGCCCAGGCAGACCGGGCAGACGTGGGTGTTCGGGGCCGCGCCGTCGTAGGCCGTCGAACAGGCGCAGAACATCTTCGAGACGGTCCGCAGCTGGCAGTGGACCTCGATCCCGATGACGGCCTCGTAGCGCTCGCGGGCGCGGGAGTTGGCCGATGCCGTGGCGGGAGCGGTCATGACCGCAAGTTTGGCATAGGACCGCGCGCGGACGCGGCGTCCGCGGTCGACGACGGGCGACGACCCCGGCGTCCGCCAAGCCGCCCGAGGCGAGACCCTCCTGCACGCCCGACCTGGTTCGCAACGTCGTGAGAGCGCTCTCTTGACAACGCCTGCTATGGTGCTATCCAGAGCGTGAGAGCGCTCTCACAACGAGAGGAAGCAGCGTGGTCAACCCGACCGCAACCGCAACCGCCGCAACGGCTCGACCCTCGAAGAGGTCGCGTTGCGGGCCGGTGTCTCGCGGGCGACCGTCTCGCGGGTCGTCAACGGCTCCCCCAAGGTCAGCCCGGATGTCCGCCGCCAGGTGGAGGCGGCGATCGCAGCACCTCGGCTACGTCCCGAATCGTGCCGCGCGCAGCCTCGTCACGCGGCGCAGCGGGTCGGTCGCGGTCGTCATCGCCGAACCGACCGCCGCGCCTCTTCACCGATCCGTTCTTCCCTCGCCTGCTGCGCGGCGTCAGCGCGGCCCTCTCGGCGCGCGACCTGCAACTCGTCCTGCTCATGCCCGCCTCGCCGGATGAGACGCGCGCGCACGGGCGACTACCTCGCCGCCGGCCACGTCGACGGCGCGCTGATGGTCAGCCTGCACGGCGACGATCCCCTGCCCGCCCGCCTGGCCGAGGCCGGCGTGCCCATGGTCGTCGGTGGGTCGTCCGCCGCAGGGCACGACGGCCAGCTACGTCGATGTCGACAACCGGGCGGCGCGCGAACGCGCGGTCGAGCACCTCATCGCCGGCGGCCGGCAGGTCGTCGGGACGATCGCCGGTCCGCAGGACATGACCGCCGGGCATCGACCGGCTCGGCCGGCTATCGCGACGCGCTCGCCGGCGCGGATCGCGAGCGCGACCCGCGCGCTGGAGGCCGTCGGCGATTTCACCCAGGACAGCGGCACGCTCGCCATGGAGCGGCTGCTCGACGGCACGCCCGGACATCGATGCGGTCTTCGCCGCCTCCGACCTGATGGCGGCCGGGGCCTTCTCGGTGCTGACGTTGGCCGGTCGGCGGATCCCGGAGGACGTCGCGGTCGTCGGGTTCGACGATTCGCCGATCGCCACGACCGTGCGCCCCAGCCTCACCAGCGTCCGTCAGCCGATCGAGGAGATGGGCCAGCGAGATGGCCCGCCTGCTCATCGACGCCGTCGGGGGCACGCGACCCGTGGTCACGGCGCGTGATCCTGGACACCGAGCTCATCCGTCGGGCCTCGAGCGCCGGGAGGGCCATGCCCTGACGACGCCGCTGACGGCCGGACGCGGGATGCGCCCGGAGCACGCATGGATGGTCCCCACGTTCAACGTTCGGGCAACCGAGACACGGAGGAGGAAACGATCGATGCACCAGCGTCAGACCCGGTTCGGGCGGCTCGCCGTCATGGTGAGCGTCATCAGCATCCTGGCGGCCGCCTGTGGCGGCGCCACCCCATCGGCCGCTCCATCGGCCGCCTCGTCGGCCGCAGCCACCCCCAGCACGGTGGCCATCACTCCGGAGCCGGTCGCGACCGCCGAGGGCGGCCTCACGGCCGACGGCAAGGTCCTGATCCGCTGGTTCGTCGGGCTGGGCACCGGAGCACAGCCGGACCAGATCGCCGACGAGCAGGCGGTCGTCGCCGCTTTCAACGAATCCCAGGACAAGATCACGCTGAGCCTTGAGATCTACCAGAACACGACCGCGTACGACATCCTCAGCACGCAGATCGCCGCCGGGCAACCCGCCGGACATCATCGGGCCGGTCGGCTTCCGCGGGTTCTACTCGTACGGTGACCAGCTGCTCGACCTGCAGCCCTACATCGAGAAGACGAACTACGACCTCAGCGATATCGACCCCGCCATCCTCGAGGCCTACAAGGAGGGCTTCGGCGGCCAGGTCGGCATCCCGTTCGCGATCTACCCGTCGTTCCTCTACTACAACAAGGACCTGTTCAAGGAAGCCGGCCTGCCCGAGCCGCCGCACAAGGTCGGCGAGCAGTACGACGGCAAGGAATGGAACTGGGAGACTCTGACCGAGCTCGCCAAGAAGCTGACCGTCGACAAGGCCGGCAACGACGCCACCAGCGCCTCGTTCGACGCCGACGACACCGAGCCAGTGGGGCTATTACATGCAGTGGACCGACCCGCGCGGTTGGGGCACGCAGTTCGGCCCCGGATCACTCGTGGCCGACGACGGCAAGACCGCCCAGGTCCCGGACAACTGGCGGGCCGCCTGGCAGTGGTACTACGACGGCATGTGGAAGGACGGCTTCATCCCGACCGGTGCCGAGAACACTTCGGAGCTGCTCAATAGCGACAACGCCTTCCAGTCCGGCAACGTCGCGATGGACTTCGTGCACCTCTGGTACACCTGCTGCGCCTGGCCGGCCGAGGGTGAGCCGCAGGCCAAGAACTTCGACATCGCGGTCCCGCCGTCCAACGACGGGGAGACGACCGCCAAGCTCCACTCGGATACGTTCGGGATCATGAACTCGACCGCCCATCCGGACGAGGCCTTCGAGGTCATGACCTACCTGCTGGGCAACGACACGCTCATCGCCCGCTATGGGGCGCTGCCGGCGGTCCAAAGCAAGCAGGCGGCGTTCTTCGAGGCGCTCGACAAGCGATTCGCCCCGAACAAGATCGACTGGCAGGTCGCGCTCGACATGCTGGCCTACCCTGATGTCCCCAGCCACGAGGCCGACATGCCGAACTTCCTCAAGTCGGACGCGGCCGTCAAGGCCCTCCAGGCCACGCTGATCGGCAGTGCCGGACTCGATGTGGCCGCCGAGGCCGACAAGTTCACGACGGAGCTGCAAGGGCTGTACGACCAGGCTCCGTAGCCGTTTCGCGGATCACCGGGAGCGCGCCGCATCTCCTCCGGCGCGCTCCCACCCTCCCACCATCATCCAGCGAGGCCCATCGATGACCGGCCGGCCCGACGCCACCGCGCTGCCCGAAGCGGCCATCCCGAAGCCACGCTGGCGATGGACAGCGTCCCGGCGCGAAGCCGCGTGGGGCTACGCGTTCATCTCACCATGGATCGTCGGGTTCGTCCTGTTCACGATGATCCCGATGGCGCTGGCCCTTTACTTCAGCCTCACCGACTTCGACCTCCGCCGACCCGATGCGGTGCAGTTCATCGGACTCGACAACTACGTCCGGATGCTCAGCGATCCCGAACGTCGGGCAGTCCATCGGCGTGACGCTGCGCTTCGCAGTGCTGACCGTCCCGGCCACGATCTTCCTGTCCGTCGGCCTGGCCATCCTGCTCAATTCGCCTCGCCTGTACGGTCGGCGCGGATTCCGGACGCTCTTCTACATGCCGACACAGATCCCGCTCGTGGCGAGCACGCTGATCTGGGCGGGCGTCCTCAATGCCGAGACCGGCTGGATGAACGGGATCCTGTCGCTGGTTCGGCGTCACCGGTCCGGACTGGCTCGCAGGACCCGTTCTGGGTCCTCCCGTCCCTTGGCGTGATCGGCCTGTGGGGGATCGGCGTGATGATGCTCATCGTCGCTGGCCGGCCTGCAGAGCATCCCGACCGAGCTGTACGACGCGGCCAAGGTCGATGGCGCCGGGCATTGGACCACGTTCCGGCGCCTCACCCTGCCGTTGCTGAGCCCGGTGCTGTTCTACAGCCTGCTGATCAGCTTCGTCGGCGTATCGCAGTACTTCATCCAGGCCTACGTGCTCAAGAACGGCCAGCCCGACGACTCGACGCTGTTCTACAACGTCAACCTCTACCGCGAGGCCTTCTCGTTCAACCAGCTCGGCTACGCGTCCGCGCTCGCCTGGGTGCTGTTCCTGATCGTCCTTGGCCTGGCGCTGCTCCTGTTCTGGTCGTCGAGCCGGTGGGTGTTCTACGCGGGTGAGCGGCGATGACAGCCACGGCTGCGCCACGGACGTCATCCGCGGCGGGAGGCCGCTCCGCCGGTCCATGCGCGGTTTTACCGGCCGGGCAGGGATCTTCCTCGTCGCTGTCGCGATCGTGTCCGCGTTCCTCATGCCCCTCGCCTACATGACCTTGACCGCGTTCAAGGACCAATCGCAGGTCGCGGACGCGGCGGCGCCGCTCTACCCGGCCTCACCACGGGTCTTCGAGTACGAGGGCGCAGAGCTCCCGATCTACGCCGTGCCGATCGACGGGGTCACGCGGCAACTGGCGATCGTCGAGAAGGGACGCGAATCGTCCGTGATGATCGATCCGGCCGACCCGGGCGCGGCACCGTTCACGTGGGAGGGCCGCTGGCGGACCCTTACGCCGGCCTGGGACTTCGACCCCAAGGTCGAGAACTTCACGCTCGCGTGGGAGCAGATCGAGTTCCCGAAGCTGCTCCGCAACACCGCGATCATCGCGATCGTGAGCACGATCGGGGCGGTCGGCTCGGCGATCGTCGTCGCCTACGGATTCAGTCGGTTCCGGTTTCCCGGTCGGGGGCCGCTCTTCCTTGTCCTGCTTGCGACCATCATGCTCAGCTCCCAGGTCACGCTCGTTCCGACGTACATCCTGTTCTCGCGGATCGGCTGGGCGGGCAGCTGGCTGCCGCTCATCGTCCCGCACTTCTTCGCGAATGCCTACAACGTCTTCCTGCTGCGCCAGTACTTCCTGACGATCCCGCGGGACCTCGACGAAGCCGCGATGATCGATGGCGCCGGCCCGTTCCGCATCCTTCGCTCGGTGATCGTTCCCCAGGCGATCCCGGCGATCGTGGCGGTCACCCTGTTCCACTTCTTCTTTGCCTGGAACGAGTTCCTCCTGTCGCTCGTGTACGTGGGCGGGAACCCGGATCTCTGGCCGCTTTCGCTGGGGATGCAGAAGTTCGCATCCCTGTACGTGACCCGGCCACCGCTCGTCCAGGCGAGCGCGATCCTGGCGATCGCGGTGCCGGTCTTCGTGTTCTTCCTGGCCCAGCGCGCCTTCATGCGCGGGGTCGTCGTGACGGGCGTCGACAAGTGACCGACACGTGACCGCCGCCACCCAGCCGGCCGACGATGCCCTGAGCGCCAGCGACTGGCCGGCCATCCCGCGCCAGGCTTGGCGCCGCGGCATCGGTGTGCCCTGTCCCGACGTCGGGCACCCACGTGTCGACCAGCCCATGGTCGACGACGGCGAGTGGGCCGGCGTCCCGATCGGCGGCCTGGGCACCGGGAGCATCGGGCGGACGTTCCGTGGCGACGCCGCGCGCTGGCATCTCGACGTGGGCCAGCATCGGTTCGAGCCCGTGGCCGCGGATGGGTTCGCCCTCTACGTCGGGCCAGCCGGGGTGGGTCCCGAGACCGTCCCCGGTCGGGCGATCGTCCTGTCCACGTTGCGTCCGGCGGACCTCCCGGCCTGGGGTTGGGACCTGCCGGTCGGTGGTGGCACCTACCACGCGCTGTTCCCACGGGCGTGGCAGACCTTCGAGCCCGAGGTCCTCGGGATCCGGGCGACGGGCGAGCAGCTCTCACCGGTCATCGCCGGCGATCTCGAGCGGAGCGCCCTGCCGGTCGGGGTCTTCGAGTGGTGGCTGGAGAATCCCGGGCCTGACCCCCTGACGGTCGGGCTTCTCTTCACCTGGGCGGATCCTCCTGGCGGCCCGGAGGACGGTCCCGCTTGCGGGCGGCCGCATGAGATCGTCGAGGCGACCTCCGTGGTCGGGGTTCGGTTCGGCGGTCCGGATCCGGGGCGCCGGTCGGGCTTGCGCGGGCAGCCTGGCCATCGCGGCACTCGCCGACGAAGGCTGGGAGCTGTCGGTACGGGCCGCGTTCGACCCGGTCGCCGACACGGAGCTATGGACTGACTTTGCCGCCGATGGACGGCTCGACCCCTCCTCGACGGCCCGTTCGGTACCCCCAGCCGATGGGCCGTCGGGGGCCGCGGTCGCAGCGACCACGACGCTCGGCGCCGGGCGAGCGCCGGTCCGTTCGGTTCGCGCTCGCGTGGGACCTGCCCGTGGTCGAGTTCGGTGGTGGCCGGCAGTGGTGGAAACGCTACACGCGCGACTGGGGCCGCACCGGCGACGCGAGCCTGGGACCTCGTCCGCACGCCCTCGAGGAGGCGCCCGCGTGGCGCGCGGCGATCGAGGCCTGGCAGGCGCCGTATCCTCGAAGATCCCGAACGCCCGGACTGGTACACGATGGCCCTCTTCAACGAGCTGTACTTCCTGGTCGACGGCGGCACGTTCTGGGAGGCGGGTGAGGTCGGCGGTCCGGAGCCGGAACCCGGACGACGTCGGTCGATTCGCGCTCCTGGAGTGCCTCGACTACCCGTTCTACGACACGGTGGACGTCGACTTCTACGCCTCGTTCGCGCTGCTCGAGCTCTTCCCCGAGCTCGAGCTCGCAGGGCATCCGCGACCTGCTCGCGGTGATCCCGATCGACGACCCGGGCATCGTCACGATCGAGGCGTCCGGCCTTCGCGCGCCGCGCAAGGTCGGCGGGACCGTGCCGCACGACGTCGGCGGTCCGGAGGACGACCCGTTCCACCGCCCGAATTGGTACCGCTTCCAGGACGTGAGCGTGTGGAAGGACCTCGGCCCGAAGTTCGTGCTCCAGGTCTGGCGCGATGCGATGGCGGCCGGCCCGCGAGGCCGGCGATGCACTGATCCGAGATGCCTTCCCCACGGTCGAGCGGGTGCTGACCGGCCTCGCGGCGACGATCGCGACGGCGACGGACTGCCCGAGCACGACGGGATCCCCGACCAGACCTACGACACGTGGCCGATGCACGGTCCCTCCGCGTACGGCGGCTCGCTCTGGCTGGCGGCCGTGGCCGCCGCCGAGGCGATGGCCCGACGCCTCGGCGACGATCGAGCGGCGAGATCGCTGGGCGGGCTGGTTCGAGCGGGCCAGGTCGCCTTCGACGTCCGGCTGTGGCGAGGCGACCACTACGCCTACGACGCCGGCGGCGGCCCGAGCTCGGACAGCCTCATGGCCGACCAGCTGGCCGGCCAGTGGTACGCCGATGCGACCGGGCCTGGGCGAGCTGCTGCCCGACGACCGAGTCGAGGACGGCGCTTCGGACGATCCACCGCCTGGAATGTCCGTCGGCTTCGCGGGCGGGAGGATGGGTGCGGTCAACGGCATGCGCCTCGACGGGACCGATCGACGGGTCGAGCGAGCAGAGCGCCGGAGGTCTGGGTCGGGACGACCTACGCGCTGGCCGCGTTCATGATCGGTCGCGGGCTGGTCGACGAGGGCTGGTCGACGGCTGGAGGGGCCGTCGCCGTGACCTACGGACGCGGCCTCTGGTTCCGGACTCCCGAGGCCTACGACGCGACGGCAACTACCGCGCTCGCCTCTACCTGCGGCCCCTCGCCATCTGGGCGATCGAGGAGGCCCTGCGGCGCCTCCCCGCGGGCGACCCGCCTAGGCCGGGCCCGTCAGACGGCGGCGGCGGCCTCGTCACGGACGCGCGCCACGAAGCGGCCGATCCGCCGGAGCGCCTCCTCGAGCTGCTCGTACGAGGTCGCGTAGCACATCCGCACGTGGCCGGCGCCCGACGGCCCGAAGGCGCTGCCCGGGACGACCGCGACGCGCTCCTCCGTGAGCAGCCGCTCGGTGAAGGCCTCGTCGTCGAGAGCCCGGTGGACGCTGATCCGCGGGAAGGCGTAGAACGCGCCGCGCGGCTCGAACGTCTCGAGGCCGAGCGCGTTGAGCCCGTCGACGAGCAGCCGGCGGCGGCGGTCGTACTCGGCGACCATCCGCTCGACGTCGGGCTCGCCGTCGATGATCGCGACCAGCGCCGCGTCCTGGGCGGTCGTCGGCGCCGACATGATCCCGTACTGGTGGACCTTGACGATCCCCTCGAGGATCGCGGCCGGCGCGGCCACGTAGCCGACCCGCCAGCCGGTCATGGCGTAGGCCTTCGAGAAGCCGCCCATCAGGATCGTCCGCTCGCGCATGCCCGGGAGCGCGCTGAAGGCCCGGTGGCGGTAGTCGCCGTAGGCGAGGCGGTCGTAGATCTCGTCGCTGTAGACGAGCAGGTCGTGGCGCTCGGCGATGGCCGCCAGCTCGTCCTGGACGTCGTCCGGGAGGACCGCGCCGGTCGGGTTGCACGGGTAGCCCAGGAACAGCGCCTTGGTGCGCGGCGTGATCGCCGCCTCGACGGCGGCCGGATCGAGCGCGAAATCGTCCTCGAAGCCGGGTCGCGACGAGGACCGGCGTCCCGCCGGCGAACACGATCGCCGGGATGTAGGCCACGTACGACGGCTCGTGGAGGATGACCTCGTCGCCCGGGTCGCAGGTCGCCCGCAGCGCGAGGTCGACCGCCTCCGACGCCCCGACCGTGATCAGGATCTCGGTCGCCGGGTCGTAGCGGACGCCGTAGCGGCGCTCGAGGTGGTCGGCGAGCGCGCGGCGCAGCTCGAGCGTCCCGAAGTTGGTCGTGTAGTGCGTCCGGCCCTCGCGCAGGCGCTCGACGCCGGCCTCCACGATGACCCGCGGCGTGTCGAAGTCGGGCTCCCCCACCCCGAGGCTGATGACGTCGTCCATCGTCGCGAGGATGTCGAAGAACCGCCGGATGCCCGACGGCGGGCACACGCGCTCGGACCGCGAGCCGCCAGCGGCGCGCTCGGCGCAGCGGGCGGCCGATCGATCATCGGTCGACGATCGACCATGGTCGGCCATGCGCTCGGCCGGGGTCGGGCGTCGACGGGTCGGCGAGGGCGGCGAGGTCCGCCGGTTCCAGCGTCGCGCCAGTCGGCCGTCGGCGGTGATCGCCTCGTAGCCGCGCGGCCAGCTCGAACAGCGCCGGCTCCGACCAGGCGGCACCGATCAGCTGGAGGCCGACCGGGCAGGCCGTCCGACAGCCCGGCCGGGATCGAGATCCCGGGCAGCCCGGCCATGTTGACCGGCAGCGTGCAGGCGTCGGACAGGTACATCGAGACCGGGTCGGCGAGGCGTGCCCCGAACCGGAACGCGACCGTCGGGCGGGTCGGCGCGACGAGGGCGTCGAAGCCCTGCGCCCAGAGTGCGTCGAAGTCGCCCTTGATCAGCGTCCGGACCTTCTGGGCCTTCAGGTAGTACGCGTCGTAGTAGCCGGCCGACAGGGCGTAGGTCCCGAGCATGATCCGGCGCTTGACCTCCGGCCCGAAGCCCTGCCCCCGGGTCGCGAGGTAGTCGGCGATGACGTCGCGGCCCTCGCCGCGCCGCGGTCCGTAGCGGATGCCGTCGTAGCGGGCCAGGTTGGCCGAGGCCTCGGCCGGCGCGACGATGTAGTACGTCGCGAGGCCGTAGTCGGTGTGCGGGAGCGAGACCGCCTCGACGATCGCGCCGGCGGCCTCGAGCGCCGCGACGGCCTCGCGGACGCGGGCCTCGACGCCGGGCTCCATGCCGGCGACGAAGTACTCGCGGGGCAGACCGAGGCGCTTGCCACGCAACGCGCTCGCGGCTTCGTCGTCGCCGGCCGCGAGGCCCAGCAGGGTCGTCCGGCACGGGTTCGGGCGAGGACGTCGAGTCGCGCTCGTCGCGCCCGGCCACGGCGTGCAGCAGCGCGGCGGCGTCGCGGGCGTCCCGCGCGAACGGCCCGATCTGGTCGAGCGAGCTCGCGAACGCCACGATCCCGTAGCGGCTGACCCGACCGTACGTCGGCTTGAGCCCGACGATCCCGGTCAGGGCCGCCGGCTGCCGGATGGAGCCGCCGGTGTCCGTCCCGATCGACAGCGGAGCGTGGTAGGCCGCGACGGCCGCCGCCGAGCCCCCGCTGCTGCCGCCCGGCACGCGATCGAGCGCCCACGGGTTCGCCGTAGGCCCGAATGCGGAGTGCTCCGTCGACGAGCCCATCGCGAACTCGTCCATGTTGGTCTTGCCCAGGATGACCGCGCCGACGTCGCGCAGCCGCTCGGTGATGTGGGCGTCGTACGGTGACCGGTAGCCCTCCAGGATCCGCGAGCCGGCCGTGCACTGGCCGCCCCGGACGGAGACGAGGTCCTTGAGCGCGATCGGGACGCCGAGCAGCGGGTGCAGCTGGTCCACGGCCGACCCGCCCTCGCCGCGGGCGGCCTCGAACCGGGCATCCGCGGCATCGGCCTCGGCGAGCGCCCGCTCGCGGTCGATCGATCAGCCATGCGTGCAGGCCGTGATCCTGGCGCTCGGCAAGATCGAGATGGGCAACAGCCAGGTCGTGCGACGAGACCTCGCCGGAGCGCAGCCGGGCGGCCATCTCGTGGGCGTGGAGCCGCGTGAGGTCGGTCGTGCTGGTCATCGTCGTCGCTGGCGCGTGGCGGTCAGTCCCGCTCGCCGAGGATCGCCGGGACGACGATGAAGTCGCCCTCGCGGGCGGGCGCGTTGGCGAGCACCTCCTCGGGCTCGAGCGACGGACGCGCGACGTCGTCGCGGAGGATGTTCTCGAGCTCGATCGTCTGGGCCGTCGGCGCGATGTGATCCGTGGGGACCGTGGCCAGGATCGCGTACTGGTCGAGGATGTGGTTGAGCTGACCCTCGAGCCGGCCCAGCTCCTCGTCGGTCAGCCCGAGCCGGGCCAGGTAGGCGACGTGCTCGACGTCGGAGCGCGACAGGATGGCCATGCGCCCGATGATAGCCGAAGGGTGGTGGCGGACCCCCGGCCGTCGACCGCGTCAGCGGCGCGGGACGGCGATCAGTCGGTGGATCACGAAGGTCGTCTGACACCAGTACCGGGGGACGAGGTCGAAGTTCAGTGGGGTGGCACCGTCGCGCCTGGTTGCCTGGCACTCTTGTGCCGCCTCGTCGTCGAAGTGGCCCTCAAGGACGTACCGCTGCGCACTGGTCTCGCCGCATGCGACCGGCCGATCGACGTCCAGCCCAGGGCGTGCGATCACGACGGCGTCGCCGTCCCGGATCGCGACCCTGGCCAGAGCGTTGGCCGACAACCACTCGGGCGTCATGTCCCAATCAGGTCGGTCCTCGACGCCGCAGACGAGGCCGACCGTTCCCTCGAGCCGGATCGTCGACGGTCCGAAGCAGGCGAGTCCACCATCCCCATGAGTCGAAGCGGTCAGCCGCTGCAGCTCCACCACGGTCAACGAGGCGCGATCCGGACAGTCGAGGGTCGCCCGCTGGAGCCAGGGCTCGGCGCCGTGGTCCGAGGCGGCCACCCAACCGACGCGAGGAGCCCCTTCCCCCACATCGACCGCCGGGACGATGACCTGGAACCACTCGTAGTCGGCGGCCACGACCGGCCCGTCGATGACCCACACGCGCGTGCCGGTCCGGAGCAGCTCGTGCCGCTCACTCGTGAGGCTCGGTCCGGAGCGGACGCGGAGGTTGTCCGAGACCGTGACTCCAGCCATCCCATACGCGGGATACGCCGGATCGGACGCGACGCTGGTGACGACGAACCTGGCGCGACACGACAGACGGGCCACCGTCGCGGCGAGCGGCTCGGCGTCCGGGCCCGCCAAGCCTGGACGGCACTCGCCGGCAGCCGGATGGTCGAACGCCCCTTCCAGATCGACCATCGCACCGGACGGCAGGGCGGAGGCCGGCACGCGACCTTCAGGATCGAACGCGAGCGTTGGGCCGCCGATGGACGGAGTATCCATGGAGGCGTCGACGATCGCCGTCCCACCGTGGCTTGTCAGCCAGGCGGGCCCATCGATGCACGCGACATTCGCTTCAGCCGCGCACTCGGCCGGCTCCGAGCCTCCGAAAACGAAGGCTCGCAGACGGAGTGGATCGTCACCGAAGCAGGCCACCCGCTCTTGTGGATGCAACGCTTCGACGACCTCCATCGTGATCGTCCCGGTCGGACACGCGTCCGCGCGCGGCCGTAACCAGGAGGTGCCGTCGTGATCGCCACGGGCCACCCACCCGACCGGCCAGGACGCATACAGGTTCCCCGGGCGCCAGGCCATCACCTGGTACCACTCGTAGTCGTTCGCGACGACCGGCCCATCGAGGATCACGACGCGGTCGCCGACATCGAGCAACGGCTCGTACCTGATCGAATCGTCGGCGACGCGCGGCTCCGAGCGGATGCGCAGCCTCCCCGACACCACCTCGGCCAGCGTGTCCGCCGTCATCGGCGCGGCCTGCGCCGGCGGCCCCGACGCCCCCGGGGCGGGATCGCTGGCACCGGGCGCGGGCGACGTCGACGGCCCTGGCGACGCCTCATCGCCGAGCGCCGGGGGCGAGGCGGATGGGACGACCACGATCCCATCAAGCGGCGGCTCGTCGCGGAACGCGCCTGCGGCCGCCGCCACGCCGAGGAGCAGCCCAAGGAGCGCTGCCGCGGCGAGCAGCACGGGCCAGCGGCGTTCACGCGGCGGTACGAGCGCAGCCCGCAGCACGCGCTCGCGCACGTACGGGGACGCGTCGTGGACCGGCAGCCGCGCGAGGAGGCGCTCCAGATCGTGGTGGCTGGCGAGCGTTTCGGCGCAGTCGGCGCACTCGATGAGTCCGGTCTGCATCCGCAGTCGCTCTTCCGGGCTCAAGTCGAAGTCGAAGGACGCCACGGCAAGGTGCAGGGCCTCGTGGTCGTGGCTCATCCGACCACCCCTTCCGCAACGAGGAACGCTCGCAGCCGCTCGCGTGCGCGGAACATCAGGGTTCGGGTCGCGGCTTCGGTGCGCCCGAGGGAGCCCGCGATCTCGCGCCCGGAGAAGCCGTTCGCGGCCATGACCAAGGCCGAGCGTGCATCGGGGGGCAGGATGGCGAGGGCGGCGGCCAGCGCCTCGCCGGCCTCTCGTCGCAGGGTCTCGACCTCCGCGGCCACCTCATCGTCCGGACGTGGCGCACGCTGCACATACCGTCGTGCCACCACGCCACGGCGGCCGCGGCTCGTCACGAGGTTCGCGCACACGCGGAACAGCCATGCGGACACGTTGTCCGGAGTGTGTCCGGCGGCGTGCTCCTTGATCAGGCGCAGGAAGGACTCCTGGACGAGGTCGTTGGCTGCCTCCGAATCACGCGTCAGGGCATACGCGAAGCTGGTGAGCCGCCGCTGATTCTCGTCGTACGCGGTCATGACGAAGTCGGCGCGGAGGTCTGCGGCGGTCGTGCGCGCGATCGGCCGGATCGTGGGTCGGCGCCCATTCGACGCGGCGATCTCAACCTCCATGCCTGAATGACGCGATGGATGGCGGATTGTCGCAGCCACCCGTTGTGGCCCACAGGTCCGGCACCGCGAAGACTCGCACGTGTTGCCCTACGGCTCGACGATCGTGGTGGTGGAAAGGACGGCACTGTCGGGAGCGATGGCGAGGACGCTCGCCGACGAGGTGCTCTTCGACTCCGGCTCGATGGCCAGGGCGTAGACCGTCCCGTCCAGTCCGACAGCTACGGACCAGAACTCCGCACCCGGGCGTGTCAGCTCGACCGGCCAGCCCGGACGGACCCGCCCGTCCGGCCCCACGGCGACGATGCTCCCTCCGACCGTCGACCGTCGAGCCTCGAGTGGCAGGTAGAGGCTGCTATCGGGGCCGACCGCGGGGACCGCGATCGACGGGCAGTAGGCGTCTTCCTTGACGTATCGCTCGTCACGGAAGAGGAGCGGCGTGGTCGCGTGGAACGGCCAGCCGCGCAGCATCTGGAGCGACGGATCGACCGCGACGACGGCGTCGTCTGCCTCGCTGTAAAGGAACGTCGTGCCGTCCGAGGCGACGAGCGGCGGCTGCGGCGTCGGCGGGCAGCCCCCCGTGTCGCCCCAGGACTCGTTGATCGTGACGATCGGGATCGCCGCGGAGCGGGCCCCCAGAGGATCACCGTCGCGCTCGAAGGCCAGGACCTCGCTGAGGCCCTCGGTCGGCGATCCAACGGTCAGGACGATCCGCTCGTCCAACCCGAAACCCGGAGCGGAAGCGAAGCCGTCGAAGGATCGTGGCCAGCCGTTCAAGGCGCCGGACATGCCCACGGCCCCGATCTCGCTGACCTCCCCGGTCCCGATGCCGTACGCGACGCCGTCCGGCCCGACCCGCCACCCGGTATCGCCCGCACCGGGCACGCGAACGCCGTGCTCGACCGAACCATCGGCGGCGACGGTCAGGAGCCCGCCATCGCTCGACGGCTGGCCATCCTCGATAACGTCGCCGAGCGACCGGGTCGTGTAGAGGATCAGGTCGTCGCCGATCACGCGTCCGGTGACGGAGAATCCCTCGACGGCCACGGGCCAGCCCGGGAGCAGACGAGCGTTCGGGTCGAAGGCGAAGGCTGCCATGGGGTCGAACATGTTCCCTTGGGCGTTCTCGAGCGTACACACGACTCGGACCGATCCATCGGCGACCGGCAGGACGAGGTCGCACCAGGTCGAGTCCTTGACCACGATCGGCCACCCGGGTCGTGGCTCACCGGTTTCCGAGAGGAGGGCCAACACGGAACCCCCGGCACGCGGGATCGAAACGAACAGGGTGCCGTCAGGTCCCGGGGCGAGCCCGACCTGCAATCCGATCTCCCGGGCGGATCCCTGAACGGGGATCCTGGCTGACGCGGCGGACGGCGGAAGCGATGGCGAAGCCGTCACGCCGCCCGTCGGTCGCGGAGTCGCGGATGGCATCGTGGCCGGCGAGGGCGACCCCGGCGGCGACGTGGATGATGGGGTCGAGACCGGCCCCGACCCGCAGGCCACGACGAGCAGGCCGACGACCATCGTGGTCGAAATGGGCACAAGCGATGAGCGCATCAATGACTCTCCGGACGGTATGTAGCAGGGAGACGCCCGGAGCGACCGCTTGGTACGCCCGAAACCTGTCGCCTTGCCGACACATGACCCTCCCGGGTTCGGAGCCCTACGATGCGCTGATGAACGTGCATCCCGGGGACCACGCGGGGAGCGTCGCCGGGACGCACCTTCGGCCCATGAGGCCAGCCGACATCGAGCCGGCCACCCAGGCCATCCTGGGCGAGGATTGGGGCGATCGACGGACGTGGTTCGAGTTCGCGGTCTCGCACCGGGAGTGCCGCGTGTTCGTGGCGGACGACGGCGCCGGCCGGATCCTCGGCACGGCCGTCGCCACGCTCAACGGGCGTGTGGCCTGGATCGGAACGATCTGGGTCGCCGCGGCTGCGCGACGACGGGGCCTCGGTCGGGCGCTCACGGAAGCGACCATCGAGGCGGCTGAGGCCGCCGGGAGCCGCACGCTCGTCCTGGTCGCCACCGACGCTGGCCGGCGCCTGTACGAGCGGCTCGGCTTCGCCGTGCAGACGTGGTACCGCACGATGGAGGCGCCGGGGCTGGCGGTTCCCACCCTCCGACCGAACGAACCGCGCGTCCGGGCGTTCCGACCGGAGGACATCGACGCACTGGCAGCGCTCGACCGCTCCGCGACCGGCGAGGACCGCCGTCACCTGCTCGAGGCCTTCGCGGCGCCCGCCAGCACCCGTGTCGCCGTTGACCGGGACGATTCGGCTCGCGGGTTCGTCATGCGGGCTCCGTGGGGCGGGGGAGCCACGGTCGCCGCGACCCTCGACGACGCACGGGCGATCCTGCACGCGCGACGGGTCGCCGCCGGCGGACCCGAGCGCCGGGTCCGCTGCGGGATCCTGCTCGAGAACACGGCCGGAGCCGCCGCCCTCGAGGCCGACGGCTGGACGGAAGCGTGGCGCGCCCCACGGCTGGTCCGTGGCGCGCCCCTCGAGTGGCACCCGGACCGGATCTGGGGGCAGTTCAACCACGCCCTCGGCTGACGGCGACCCCCGCCCGACTACGAAGACGTGGAGGATCCGATGGTCCCTTCGGGGCTGGCCGCCCCCGACCGATGGTGGGGTGGCTGGACCCTCCTCCTCGGGGCCATAGTGCACCTGTCCTTATCCGATTCGGCGCCGCACGGGCCATTCCAGGAGTCGCAACCAGCATGTGGGCCACACTCGACCGAACGCGCCGCCGTCTGCTGCGGGTCGACGTTCCGTCCGAACCGACGGCCGTCATACCCGTCGCCGACGGTGCCATTGCCCCCGAAGGCTCGGCGGAGCCGGCCGCTGACATCGTCATCGCCATCGGCCGTCCCGAGCTCGATCGGCTGGGACTGGCGCTGCAGGGTCTGCTCGGCCCGGACATCGCCCGGCTGGACACCCCCGATCGACTGGAGGCGGCCCTCGCTGCGGCCGTCGTGCAGATCGGCGGCGCCGGCCAACCGCGCGTCAACCGTCGACCCGCCGGTCTCTACACGCCCGAGGCCTGGCAGGTCCGCATCGAATCCGGCGACCCGTCGGTCGCGGACGCCATCCGTCGAGCCATCCGGGAAGGAGTCTTCGCCCCATGATCGCCGTCAGCTGCCTGCAGTGCGGGACGCCGGCAGCCCGGGAGGACGCCACGTTCTGCCGCCGCTGCGGCCTGCCCTACGGCGACGCGCCGCGCGCCGACGTCGAGCTGCCGACTTGCCCGACGTGTTACCTCACGGTCGACGATGATGGCCGCACCGCCAGCCTGAGCATGCCCGGCTTGCGCGTCGATCTCCGCCGGCACATGGCCGAGCACGACCGCCACCCGGTCGGCGACGACGAGTGGCTCGAGACCCTGCGTGAAGGCGACAAGATCCGCTGGGGCCGCTGGACGGCCCCGTTCGAGACCGTCAGGCGCTACCTCGTGACCGGTCAGGTCGATGCCGGCCGGAACCGGAAGCTCGCCCACGACATGATCGTCACCGCGATGACCCAGATCAATCGCTTCGGCGAGAACGCGACGATCTTCGGGGATCAGCCCGAGTGGCAGGCAGCCCGGATCGCCGTCAGCGAGCTGATGGAGCGGTACGCCAAGGGCCGCCGCTAGGCGCGTTCTCCTCCGTCCGCGCCGCCGAGCAGCTTGCGAAACCCTTCCTCGTCCAGGATCGCGATGCCGAGCTCCTGGGCCTTCGCGAGCTTCGAACCGGCGCTCTCGCCGGCGACGACGTAATCGGTCTTCTTCGAGACGGACCCGGCGGGCTTGCCGCCGGCGGCCCGGATGGCGTCCTCGGCCTCCTGGCGGCCGAACCCCTCGAGCGTGCCGGTCACGACGACCGACTTGCCGGCCAGCGGACCTGCCTCCGGTGCGGCCCCCGGCGGCGGGACGTCCGGTCGTTCCGGCACGACACCCGCCTCGACGAGCTCGCGCAGCGCACCGGACGTGGCCGGATCGGCGAAATAGCGACCGATGGCAGCCGCGACGAGCGGCCCGATGCCCTCGACCTCGGTCAGGGTCTCGGGCTCCTCGGTGGCGATCCGGCGCAACTCGGCGTCCACCGCCGCGAACCACGGGTCCGGGACGGCGTCGCCGGCCGCCGGCGGGTAGTCCTCGGGTCGGACTCGCATCGCCAGCCATCGGGCGAGGTCGATCGCGGTCGACTCGCCGACCTGCGGGATCCCCAGGCTGTTGAGCACGCGCGCCAGCGGCCGGCCGACCCGGGCCCGCGCGATCCGGCCGTGCAGGTTCTCGGCGCTCTTGCGCGCGAACCGGTCGAGGTCCTCGAGGTCCTCGACGGTCAGCCGGAAGAAGTCGGCCCGTGACTTGACGAGCCCGCGTTCCAGGAGTTGGCTCAGGACGGCCCAACCGGCGCCCTCGATGTCCATCCCGCCGCGCCCGACGAAATGCCCGAACTCCTGGGACAGCCTGGCCGGGCAGGCCACGTTCGGGCAATAGATCCGGACGGCGCCCTCGTCCTGCACGACGGCCGTGCCGCAGACCGGGCACGTGGCCGGCATCTCGAACTCGCGCTCGTTGCCGGTCCGCTTGTCGACCAGCGGACGGACGACTTCGGGGATGACGTCGCCGGCCTTCTGCAGGATGACTCGGTCGCCGATGCGGATGTCCTTGCGTCGCACCTCGTCGAGGTTGTGGAGCGTGGCTCGGGCGACCGTGGAGCCCGCGACCTTGATGGGGGTCAGGTGCGCGACCGGCGTCAGCGTCCCCGTCCGACCGACGTACGGCACGATGTCCTCGACCGTGGTCTCGACCTGTTCGGGCGGGAACTTGTAGGCGATCGCCCAGCGTGGCGCCCGGCTGACCATCCCGAGCCGCTCCTGCTGGTCGAACCGGTCGACCTTCACGACGACGCCGTCGGTCTCGTACGGCAGGTGGTGGCGCTCGTCGCGCCACTTCTCGGTGAACGCGATGACGCCATCGATGTCGAGGCCCGCCTCGTGCTCGGGGTTGACCGGCAGGCCGAGGGCCGCGAGACGCGCGAGCGCGGCCGACTGCGAATCGATCGCGCCGTCGCCCTCCTCGAGGAGCTGGTACGTCCACGTCGACAGGAGGCGGCTCGCCGTGACCGCCGGGTCCTTCTGGCGGAGCGAGCCCGCGCCGGAGTTGCGCGGGTTGGCGTACAGCGCCAGGCCGGCTTCCTCACGCTCGGCGTTGATGCGCGCGAACTCGGCCTTGGGCATGAAGACCTCGCCGCGAACGTCGGCCGTGGCCGGCTCGGTGAGCCGGGCCGGGATGGCCGCGATGGTTCGCAGGTTCGCGGTCACGTCCTCGCCGGTGGTGCCATCACCGCGGGTCGCGCCCTGGACGAATCGCCCGCGCTCGTAGCGCAGCGTGATCGCGAGGCCGTCGATCTTGAGCTCGGCGCCGTAGCGCAGGTCCGGGGCGGGTTCCGGGGCAGCCGGGAGACCCAGGCCGCGCCGGACGCGTGCATCGAACGCGCGCAGCTCGTCGTGGCTGAACGCGTTCGAGAGGCTGAGCATGGGCCGGCGGTGGCGGACCTCCGTGAAGACGTCGCCGGACGGCGCCCCGCCGACGCGCTGGGTCGGCGAGTCGTCGGTGATGAGCTCCGGGTGGGCCGTCTCGAGCGCCACGAGCTCGCGGAAGAACTGGTCGTACTCCGCGTCGGTCAGTTCGGGCGCGTCCTCGGCGTGGTACAGGACGTTGGCCCGCTCCACGATCTCCGCCAGCTCCGCGTGGCGCGCCGTCGCGGCCGCGATGTCGAGCGCCGACGCGGCCTCGACGAGCGACGGGTCCACGGGCGGCAGCTGGACGGTCATGGCGCGAGAGTACGCGAGAACGCGCCGGCGGCGCGCGCCCAGCGGGCGGCGGGCGGCGCGGGCGGCGCGCGCCCAGCGGGCGGCGGGCGGCGCGGCACGGACCACGAGCGGCGCGGACCGCGGGGCGCCACGGGCCGCGGCACGGCGCGGCACGGACCACGGGCGGCGCGCGCCCAGCGGGCGCCACGGACCCTGGTTACCGGCGAGGGCCGATCCGTGCCGTGCCATGGCAATGTGCCGTTCCCTGGCAACAGGCGACGATCGATGGGCGCTGTGGACTGGGCTATACCGCTCGTCGGCAGCGGTTACCGCCCAGTGCCGTCCCACGACAGGATGACGGCGCGGCCGCCGCTACAGCGTCGCCTGTTGCCGTGCCGCGGCATGACCGGGGGGCGCTACTCCCCGCCGGCGCGAGCCTGCGGGCGGTGCGGACCCGGGTTACCGGCGCGGGCCGATCCGTGCCGTGCCATGGCAATGTGCCGTCCCGTGGCAACAGGCGACGATCGATCGGCGCTGGGGCCGGGCTATACCGCTCGTCGGCAGCGGTTACCGCCCAGTGCCGTCCCACGACAGGATGACGGCGCGGCCGCCGCTACAGCGTCGCCTGTTGCCGTGCCGCGGCATGACCGGGGGGCGCTGACTCGCCGACGGTGCCCCCGCCGCCAAAGTCGCCGGTCGCCCGGGCGGCACGACCGCGGGGCGCTACTCCCCGGCGGCGCGCCCCGGCGGCGCGCCCGCCGACGGGCCGACGGCTGGCCGGATCAGGCCGCGGCGCGCGACCGGAAGTCGGCGATGCGGCGATCGGTGTGGCCGAGCAGGGCGGCAGACAGCCGGGACAGGATGCCCGGGCTAGGCGTCGCGGCCGGGCAGGAGAGGTACATGACGCCGTCGACCTCACGAACCATGGTCGGACGGTCGCAGACCGCACAGTACGGTTCGTGGTCCAGGGCATCCTCGATGACGCGGATCGCGTCGGCGCGGTCGAACATGGTGAAGAACCTCGAGTCGAAAGGGGTGAGCAGGAAAGGGGGACCGGCGGGCCGTGACCGCTGCCGATCGACTCTCACCCTGCCCCATCCGGGGCCACCGGGGCGATACCGAACCCGGGTCGCCCGGGTTGCGCTTGGGGGAGCACCGCCGGCGCCGCCGCGGCCGGTTCGTCAGGTGCGGTCGGGGTCGGCCGTGACGAGATGCGCGGGCTGGTTCGTCAGATGCGCTCCGGGCCGCCGGTGACGAGATGCGCGGCCGTGATGTCTGCCGGACTTCTTGCCCCGAGCAGCGCAAGGGTGATCTCGAATTCCTCCCGCAGGATCGCCAGGGCGCGCTCGACCCCGGCCTGGCCGCCAGCCGCGAGCGCCCACATGAGCGGCTTGCCGACGAGGACGCCGCGAGCCCCGAGCGCGAGAGCGATGGCCAGATCGAGGCCGCGCCGTACGCCGCCATCGACCCAGACCTCCATCGCCCCGCCGACGGCCATCACCACCTCGCCCAGCATGTCGATCGGGGCCGGCACCCGGTCCAGCTGCCGACCTCCGTGGTTGCTCACGACGACGGCGTCGACGCCGTGATCCAGCGCGATCCTGGCGTCCTCCCCCGACATCACGCCCTTGAGCACGAGCGGCAGCGAGGACCAGCCGCGGATCGTGGCCAGATCGTCCCACGTCAGCGCGGTCAGCAGCTGATCATCGAACTGGGCGATGCCGTCGGCCGGGGTCCCCTCGCCAGGGCTGACCTCGCCCCCGATGGCGAAGTTGCCGTGCGGCCCGACCAGATCGAACCCCGATCGGCGGTCGCGCTCCCGGTAGCCGAGCAAGGGCAGGTCCACGGTCAGGACGATCGCCCCGTAGCCCGCCGCCTCGGCGCGCTCCACGAGCGTCCGGGTGCGGCCGGGATCGGCCTGGGTATAGAGCTGGAACCAGCGGGTGCCGTCCGGAGCCGCGCTCGCGACCTCCTCCATCGAGCAGGTGGACAGGGTCGAGAGGATGAATGGGACCCCGGCAGCCGCCGCGGCCCGGGCGCTGGCGGCCTCGGCTTCGGCGTGGGCCAGACCCTGGGCCGCCATCGGGGCGACCGCGAGAGGCAGGGCCGTGCGCCGGCCGAGCATCGTCGTCGTCGGATCGACCCGGCTGACATCGACGAGCACCCGGGGCCGCAGTCGGTAGCGCCGCCAGGCCGCCTCGTTCTCCGCGAGGCTGATCTCGTCCCACGAGCCACCGGCGACGTAGTCGAACGCAGCAGGCTCCATCGCCAGCCGGGCGAGCGGCTCGAAGTCGGCGACGGATACGACGCCCGCGAGGTGCGCCGGCAGCATCGGCCGTCATCGTCGAGGTCAGCCGATCAGATCGAGGTTCGCGAGACTGGCCAGCATCGTCTTGCGCCCGACCGACGGGTCCTTGAACGCCACGGTGATCTCCTCGTCGCTGCGCGTGAGCTTGGAGGTCACGACGATGCCGTCGCCCCAGCGGCCGTGGCGGACGCGGTCGCCGTCGCGGAACTGGCGCTCGCCCGGGATGACGGGCCGTGGTGGGCGCGTCGGGGCCGCCGGGGCCGTGGGCCCCGCGGTCGCGCCCGCACCGACACTCCCCGATGGCGCACCCTCGGCGAACGCTTCCCGTCGGGCTGCAAGGTCGCGGGACGGCCGGAAGGGCTCACCGGCCGCTGGCGCCCCGGGCCGGCCGCTCCCCTGCCGGTAGGCCGGTCCGTTGCCGCGTGTCGGCGTGTTGAACCGGGTCGTCCGGCGCTGTCCGAAGACGAGGTCGAGGTCCAGCTCCCGTTCCGGCTCGTCGATGCCACCGAGACGCGGCCCGATCATGAGCTCGGCCGGGATCTCGAGCAGGAACCGCGACGGGACGGCCGCCTGGCCCATCCCCCACGTCGCGCGACGCCAGGCATGCGACAGGTACAACCGACGCTTGGCCCGCGTGATGCCGACGTACGCGAGCCGCCGCTCTTCCTCGAGCTGGCGTTCGTCGTCGAGCGCCCGGCTGTGCGGGAAGAGGCCCTCCTCGAGACCCGCGATGAACACGACCGGGAATTCGAGGCCCTTGGCCGCGTGCAGCGTGATGAGCGTCACGGCGTCGGCGTCGCCCTCGTAGGAGTCCTGGTCGGCGACGAGAGCGGTCTCCTCGAGGAGTCGGTCGAGGGCGTCCTCGGGGTCGAGGTCGTCGTAGCGCGTCGTGACCTCGCGCAGCTCGAGCAGATTGGCCCAGCGTTCCTCGCCGTCCTCGGAGCCGTCGGCCAGCATCGCTCGGTAGCCCGAGGCCTCCAGGACCTCGTCGAGCAGCTCGGGGATGCCGAGCACGCCGATCCGCGACCGGAGGCGGCGGACGAGCGCCGCGAAGTCCGCGAGCGCGCTCCGGGTCCGCGTGGCGAGCGTCGGGAGGTCACCGCGCGCCCCGCGCTCGATCGCGGCCCAGTAGGTCGCCGGCTCGCCGGTGTCCGGGTCGGTCGCCGCGGCGGCCGCGCGCAGGGCCTCGATCGTCTTGTCGCCGATCGAACGGGCCGGCACGTTGATGATCCGCTCGAAGCTGACGCTGTCGGTGTCCGAGCGCAGGATCCGCAGGTAGGCGAGCGCGTCCTTGACCTCGCGCCGGGCGTAGAACCGGGTGCCGCCGATGAGCTGGTAACGGATGCCATAGCGCAGGAACGATTCCTCGATCGCGCGGGACTGGGCGTTCATCCGGTACATGACCGCGATCTCGCGGGCACGAAACTTCGTGTCCGTGTCGTCCTCGTCGGCGCGGCGGGTCAGGGCGGTACCACGGCCGCCGACCAGGCCTTCGACCTGGCGGGCGATCCACTCCGCCTCCTCGTCCTCGTTGTAGGCCTCGAAGCGCTGGATCTTCAGGCCGCCGGCATTCTCGGTCCAGAGCTTCTTGTCCTTGCGCGCGGTGTTGCGGCTGACGACCGCGTGGGCCGCGTCCAGGATGAGCTGCGTCGAGCGGTAGTTGCGCTCCAGCTTCACGACTGCCGCGGTCGGCCAGTCACGTTCGAAGTCGAGGATGTTGCGCAGGTCGGCGCCGCGCCACGAGTAGATCGACTGGTCGTCGTCGCCGACGACCGCAAGGTTCCCGTACTTCGTCGCGAGGGCCTTGATCCACAGGTACTGGGCGCGGTTCGTGTCCTGGTACTCGTCGACATGGAGGTAGCGCCAGCGCTCCTGGTACTTGGCGAGGACGTCGGGCGCCTCGTCGAAGAGCCGGACGGCTTCGAGCAGGAGGTCGTCGAAATCGAGCGCGCGGGCGGTCTCGCAGGCGCTCCTGGTAGCGGGTCGCGAGGCGAGCGATCGTGCGTTCCCGGTGGTTGGCCGCGTTTTCGCTCAGGAATGTGGGATCGAGCATCTCGTTCTTGGCGCGGCTGATGGCACCGAGCACGGCGCTCGGGCGGAACTCGCCGGTCAGGGGCAGGTCCTGCTCGCGGAGGATCTGCTTCATCAGCGCCTGCTGGTCGTCCGTGTCGTAGATGACGAAACGACGGTCCAGGCCGATGGCCGTGCCGTCCTGGCGGAGGACGCGGGCGCACAGCGAGTGGAAGGTGCCGGCCTGGACGTCGCGCCCGCCTTCGCCGACGAGGCTGATGATCCGCTCCCTGAGCTCCGAGGCGGCCTTGTTGGTGAACGTGACGGCGAGGATGCGCCAGGGCGGAACGGCCTTCACCCCGACGAGGTAGGCGATCCGGTGGGCGAGCACCCGCGTCTTGCCGGAGCCGGCTCCCGCCAGAATGAGCAGCGGGCCCTCCGTCGTGGTGACGGCGCGAGCCTGCTCCGGGTTGAGGGCCTTGACGATCTCGGCGGCCCGTTCCTCGCGGCGTTTGGCGATGGCCGCAGGGTCCGTCGCGGGGATGGGGGCGGCCGGGTCGCGACCGGGAAGAGGCGCGTCGCGGAGCCAGTCGGGCTCGGCTGGGGCCGCTTCGGCGGTGCCCGCCGCAGGCCCGTCGGCGGCATCGACGAAGACCGTGCCGGGGCTGCCCATGGCGTCATCGAGGGTGGGGTCGCCGCGTCGGCGACGGGAGGTCGGGCTCACCGTCGCATTCTAGGGCCGGGGCCTTGGCTGGGCCTTCAGCTCGCGGGGGCGACCTGGTCGGGCGGCGGCGCCGCGATCGAAACGGGATCGCCCCACTTCGAGAACGTCAGATCGACCTCGAGCGCACCGGCGTCGCCGAGGTCGACGGCGGCATTCAGGCCGGCCAGCTGGGTCGTGTCCTTGGCGACGCGGGCGGTCAGTTCGACCGACGCGGTCCCGAGGTCCGGGATCTGGATCGGGATCGGCAGGTTGGTCGGGAGTTCGAGGCCACCCGTGAGCGCCTCCAGCTCCTCGGGCGTGACATCGATCACCACGGTGTAGCAGGTGGTGCTGCCGCATTCGACGTCGTCGCCCTTGACCGGATCGAGGCCGGGCTCCGCAAGGAGGTCGGTCAGACCGTCGAGGATCGTGCTGGGATCCGCGGACGCATCGGGCACCGCGTCGCCGATGGGCAGCGCCAGGTAATCCGGGCCGGTCATCGTCGTCTTGAGATACGCCGTCCCGTCGACGGCGATGAGCTCGCCGGTCAGGCCCAACAGCGTCAGGTTGAACGTTGCCCGCGCATCACCGCCGGCGAGATCGAGATCCGCCGAGGCCGTACTCCCCGAGAACTCGATCGGCGTACCGCCCGAGCCGAGGAGGTCCAGGGCGATCTCTCCGTCGAGGGTCGCGTCGATGCGCACGCTCGATTGCTCGGCCGTCGTGCGAGCGGCCGCCGCGAGGATCGCATTCGGGTCGGTGAGGGTCGGCGCGGTCTGGCCCTGGCAGGCGACGAGGGCCAGGGTCGCGGCAAGGGCCAGGGCGAGCGTTCGGTGGTTGGACATCGTGACAAGCCTCTCCGCGATGCCGAGGACCTGTCAAACGCCGGGGGTCGGCGGCGCGGCCCGGGCCCTGTCAGCTGGTCGGTGGGGCGGCGTCAGGCGGCCTGGTCGCCGGTGGAGACGGTGGCGCAGCGTCAGGCGGTGGGGCGGCTGGCGGGGCTGGTGGCGGGGGTGGCGTCGTGGACTGACCCCAGGCCGGAACGCCCGGCAGCGGGGCGACCGCATCGAGCTGGATCTCGACGCCACCCACCCAGCCCGCAACGAGGTTGTAGATGGCACAGGCCAAGGCCGTGAAGATCCAGGCCAGGACGCCGTAGCCGACGATCGCGACGAGGCCGAATGCGATGATGCTCCCGAGCCCCATCGACACATTGCCGACGCCGCTCGAGACGCTCGTTCCGGCGATAGCGAAGAGCAAGGTGAACGGCACGACGAAGATCGCGATGGCGACCATGTACAGCACGGCGACGGTCGTGGCCGTCTTCATGATCCCGAATCGTCGGATCCTGAACATCCAGTGTCCCTCCCTGGGCCGGCCCATGCCGGTTGCCGGGGAGTATGGCCTCCGCGCGTCGGGTCGTGGCATTCGTCAGGGCTGGTCCCTCGGGCTCGGCGCACGCTCCGTCGGCACGCCGTTCGCGCCCTCCGGGTCGGTCCAGCGGCAGGATCGACGATGGGATCGGCTACCGGGCTCTAGTGCCCGTCATACTCGTCGCCCCCTCCCCGATGGCCGATCGCGAACATAAGAGCCTCCAGGAGCAGGGCGAGGATGGCCAGCACGATCACGCTGAGCAACACGCTGACTGCCAGGAGCACCGCGAGGGCGAGATCAAGCGGGGACATCGACGGTTTGCCCCGAGTTTCCGCTCGCGGACGAGGCGACCCGCATTGCCGGCATGACGAGTCCTCCGGTGGCTGGACCTAAGCCTGCCCATCGAAGGTTTCGGATGCTACGTCAGGCCACGCCGCAACCCTTGCGCGAGCCTCGCCAACTGGCCTACCAGCGGCCTAAAACGGCCTCGGGCACTCACGGCGGCCCGATGGTTCTTCTCCTCGCATCGGTAGCGGTCTCGGTAGCATCAGAGGCGGGCATCCTGGATGGGACACCCGCCTCTGCGTACGTTTCATGCGGAGTCCGCCAGCCCACGCTGGCGGACACGAACGGACTGTCTAGAAGTCCATCCCTCCGCCGCCGTGGTCGTGGCCGCCGGGCGCGCCGGCCGCTGCCTTCTCCGGAAGGTCCGTGACCAGCGTTTCGGTGGTCAGGACCATCGCCGCGATGGAGGCCGCGTTCTGGAGGGCGGAGCGGGTCACCTTGGCGGCGTCCACGATGCCCTTCTTGAACAGGTCGCCGTACTCGCCGGCAAGCGCATCGTAGCCGTGGCCGGGCTTGAGGCCCTTGACATGCGCGACGATGACTTCGCCGGCCGCGCCGGCGTTCTCGGCGATCTGGCGGGCCGGAGCCTCGAGCGCCTTGCGCACGATGTCGACGCCGACCTGGGCGTCGCCGCCGAGGCTGAGCTTGTCGAGCGCGGGGATGGCCTGCAGGAGGGTGGTCCCACCGCCGGCGACGAGGCCCTCCTCGACGGCCGCACGGGTCGTCGAGAGCGCATCCTCGATGCGGTGCTTCTTCTCCTTGAGCTCGACCTCGGTGGCCGCGCCGACCTTGATCACGGCAACGCCGCCCGACAGCTTGGCGAGACGCTCCTGGAGCTTCTCCCGGTCGTAGTCGGAGGTCGTGTCCTCGATCTGGGCCTTGATCTGGGCCATGCGGGCCTTGATCTGATCGGCCTTGCCGTCGCCATCGATGATCGTCGTGTCGTCCTTGGTCGCGACGACGCGACGGGCCGACCCGAAGTCCTCGGCGGTGACGGAGTCGAGCTTGCGCCCGATCTCCTCGCTGATGACCGTGCCGCCGGTGAGGACCGCGATGTCGCGCAGCATCTCCTTGCGGCGATCGCCGAAGCCCGGCGCCTTGACGGCGAGGACGGAGACCGTGCCACGGAGCTTGTTGACGACCAGCGTCGCGAGCGCCTCACCGTCGATGTCCTCGGCGATGATGACGGTCGGCTTGCCCTGCTGGACGGCCTTCTCGAGCGCCGGGAGCATGTCCTGGACGCTGGAGATCTTCTTGTCCGTGATCAGGATGAGCGGGTTGTCGAGGACCGCCTCCATCCGATCGGGATTGGTCACGAAGTAGGCCGAGAGGTAGCCCCGGTCGAACTGCATGCCCTCGGTGTATTCCTTCTCGAGACCGAGGCTCTGCCCCTCCTCGACGGTGATGACGCCGTCCTTGCCGACCTTGTCCATCACTTCGGCGATGATCTCGCCGACTTCCGGATCCGCGGCCGAGATGGCCGCGACGGCCGCGATCTGCTCGCGGTTGTCGACCGGGCGGGCCTGCTTGGCGATCTCGGCGACGACCGCCTCGACGGCCGCCTCGATGCCGCGCTTGACGACCATCGGGTTGGCCCCGGCGGTCACGACACGGAGCCCCTCGGCGACGAGCGCCTGGCCGAGCACGACGGCGGTCGTCGTGCCGTCACCGGCAACGTCGTCCGTCTTGGTCGCGACTTCCTTGAGCAGCTGCGCGCCCATGTTCTCGAATGGGTTCTCGAGCTCGATGTCACGGGCGATGGTGACCCCATCGTTCGTGATCGTCGGCGAGCCGAATTTCTTGTCGAGGACGACGTTGCGGCCCTTGGGACCGATCGTCACCTTGACGGCGTCGGCGAGGTGATCGATGCCTCGCTTGAGGGAACGACGAGCAGTCTCGTCGAAGATGAGTTGCTTAGCCAAATCCGTTTCCTCCAGGAACCTTCAGATCGATTGGGTCGGATGCGGTCGGTGAGGGTCAGTCCGCGACGATCGCGAGGATGTCTTTCTGGCTGACGATCAGGAACTCGTCGCCCTCGACCTTGAACTCGGTCCCGGCGTACTTCGCGTACAGGACCTTGTCGCCCGCCTTGACGTCGATGGCCTCGCGCTTTCCGTCGTCGAGGATCTTGCCCGGGCCGACGGCGATGACGGTCCCTTCCTGGGGCTTCTCCTTGGCGGTGTCGGGGAGGACGATGCCGCTCTTGGTCATCTCCTCGCGGGCGGACGGCTGGATGACCACACGGTCGCCGAGCGGGCGCAGCTTGGTCGTGGTCGCAGTGGCTTTAGCCAACGTGCATTACCTCCTGTGACGGCCAGGGCCGGCCGTCGGGCGTAGGACTGCGGGGTCACGAACCGGCCGGAACGGGGCACGGGCCGTGCTCCTGCTTCGTTGTTGCATCGCCCCGGAACCTCGCCCGAACGTCATCGCCGGTCGCGCCGGCCCTCGTCGTCAGGGGTTCCTGCGATGTTTAGCACTCTCTTGGTCAGAGTGCTAATGCGCAGCGTACCGAACCGGTGGACGGCCTGTCAACTCGCTGCGTGCTCGATCTCGATGGAGACGTTCTGGCCGTCCTGGTTCAGCCTCACGCAGCCCGGCCCGTCGAAGCCGATGTACCAGCTGACGACCCCTTCGAACATCTCCATGTTGACCACGTGGCGGAGGGCCGGGAACTCGGGGCGGAATTCCATGTCACCGTCGTACACGGGCTGGCCGACATCGTTGGCGATCGACATCCCGGCGAATCGGATGAGTGCGACGTGCTCGCCGTCGACCGTCAATGGCTCGCCGCTGCCACCCTGGATGAACGGCGGTAGCGCGGTCTCGAGCGTGCCCTCCGGTGCAGCCGCGGGACCGGGCAGGGAGTCGTTCCCGAACACGAATGTCACGACGTCGGAATCGGCGGCGGACGAGATGACGATATCGACGAGCCGGTCCGAGGGTAGGCGTCCGGTCTGAGGCGCAATCTCGCAGGCAGCAGTGGCGGCGGATGGTGTTGCCGACGGGGCGGATGCTGCGGCGCTGGCGGGTGGAGTCGACGGCGGCGAACTCGTGGTGGGCGCGATCGTCGGCGCGACGGTCGGGGCCGTCGTGGTCGGGCCGCATGCTCCGAGGGTCAGCGTTGTCATCGCGACGAGCGCGAGGCTTGTCAGGAGAGGGCGGCGGCATCCATGGGTCACGCGATCCTCCGGCGACTGGGGAACGTCCGGTCATAGGCATCGACCAGTGTCGCACCGAGCGCCCCGGGTGTCAGATGGCACTGCTCCCCGACCCACGCGGCGGTGATCCGGACATATTCCGGTTCGTTTCGCGAGCGCGGGGCACCGGGTGGCGCAAGGAACGGCGAATCGGTCTCGACAAGCAGATGGTCTGGCGGGCGTGAGGGCTGCGACCTCCGCCGAGGCTTCCTCACCGCGGCGGAAGACGAGGCCGGAGAAGCTGACCGAGGCGCCGAGGTCGAGCATCGCCCGCGCGTAGTCGACCGGGCCGGAGAAGGAGTGGATCACGACCGGCGGTGGCGTGGGCCCGAAGCCGCGGATCTCCTCCAGCAGCTGGTCCTGGGCATCGCGCCGGCCAGCGGCGCTCCTGCAGTGGAGGATCGCGGGCTTGCCGGTCTCGCTCGCGAGGGCGAGGTTGCGGCGCAGGTTCGTCAGCTGGTCCGGGATGGGACTGAAGACACGGTCGTAGTCGAGGCCGGTCTCGCCGATCGCCACGACACGGTCGTCGGAGGCCCAGCTCGCGATCTCGGTCCAGCCGGCCTCATCGACTTTCGCCGCGTCGTGCGGATGGACGCCGACCGCGGCGTCGAGCCACGGAACGCGATCGACGAGATCGAGCGCGCGGCGGCTGGAGGCCACGTTCCAGCCCGGGACCAGGATGCGCTCCAGGCCCGCCAGCCGGGCCGCCTCGACGACGTCCTCGGCGTCGTCGGCGAACCGCTCGGCGTTGACGTGGCAGTGCGAATCGATGAGGCGCATCGGGGCATCGTATGGGCCGGGCGAGCGAGAGGTGGGCGGTGGGGCCGGACGCGGGCGGTGGGGCCGGCGCGGGCGATCGCTGGCAGCGATGGAAATCGGGGTCGCACGGTCGGGTACCGATGATCCCTGACAACCGCGGCCGTGCTTCCTGACCGCCTCATCACCCTCAGCGATGCAAGGATGCTGACAGGGACTCCTGGCGACCGAACACCAGATCAGGCTTGCGGTTCGGCTCGGAATCGATCGCTGCGAGCGACAGGCAGGCCCATCACGACGTCTCCGCATCGACGTCGAGGCGCGGGAACAGCGGCTCGGGGTCGGTCACGCGCCCCGGCTCCCCTGCCCTGGCGCCCCACGTCAGCTGGTCGAGGATCGGCGGCCCGCCGTTGCCGTCCGGACCGTAGTCCCAGGCATACCCGAGCTGCGCCAGGACGCGGGGCGCGATGCCCGGCATGTAGGGCGCAGCGGCCAGGCCGACCAGCCGACAGGACTCCAGCAGATCCCCGAGCACGTCGCGCAGCCGCGCCGTAGCGGCCACGTCACCGGCCTTGGCCGCCTTGGCCAACTCCCATGGTTTCTCCGCATCCACGACCCGGTTCGCGCCGCCGACGAACTCGAGCAGCTCGGCGAGCGCGTCGTGCAGGAGGTACGCCTCCAGTCGCTCGGCGTACACCCGAAGCGTGTCGGTCCAACCTTCGCCAAGCGGCGACTCGCCGGCGGGCCGCGCGGCGGGTCGCTCTCCGCCCAGGTAGCGATTGACCATCGAGACGGTCCGGTTCACGAGATTCCCGAAGTCATTGGCGAGGTCGGCGTTGTAGCGCCGCACGAACGAGTCCCACGACACCTCGGCATCCCGATCGAACGGCACCTCGCGCAGCACGACGTAGCGTGCCCCGTCCGCCCCGAACGCCGCGACGAAGTCGTTGGGGTCGAGGAAATTGCCGCGGCTCTTGCTCATGCGTTCCCCACCGGCGGCGAGCAGCCAGCCGTGGACCCACACGTGACGCGGCGCCTCGAGACCCGCGCTCCACAGCATCGCCGGCCAGAAGATCGTGTGGAACCGCGCGATGTCCTTGCCGATGACGTGGACATCGGCCGGCCACCAGCGCGCGAAGGACGCCATGTCGTCGGGAAACCCGACACCGGTGATGTAGTTGATGAGTGCGTCGTACCAGACGTAGATGACGCCGGCCTCCGGGTCCCACGTGCCATCTGGGCGCAGCGCCGTCTCGCCGTCCGCCAGGATCGGGAACGGGATCCCCCAGCCGCCCGGCGTCCGCTCGCGCGAGATCGAGAAGTCCTCCAGGCCGCCGCGGATGAACCCGAGCATCTCGTTGCGCCGGAAGTCGGGCTGGACGAAGTCGGGGTGCTCGTCGAAGTAGCGCTCGAGGCGTTCCTGGTAGGCCGACAGCCGGAAGAACCAGTTCTTCTCGGTCAGCCATTGGAGCGGGACGTCCGGATGGTTGGGGCAGATCGTGCCGCGCGCGGTCTCGATCAGGTCCGTCGCGTTGCGAAAACCCTCGTTCGGGCAGTACCAGCCCTCGTACGTGCCGAGGTAGATGTCGCCGTTCGCATGCGCGCGCCGGACCATCTCCTGGGCGGCCCGGAGATGATCGGGGTCGGTCGTGCGGATGAACCGGTCGGGGCTGATCAGGAGGGCGTCCTCGGCCGACTTGAACAGGGCGACCTTCTCATCGACGAACTCACGGGCGGGGCGCCCTTCGTCCACGGCGCTCTGGGCGATGTTGATCGAGTGCTCGTCGGTGCCAGTCAGGAACCGGGTATCGACGCCCTTCATCCGGTACCAGCGCGCGATGACGTCGGCGCCGATGACCTCGTACAGCGTGTGGACGCCCGGCTTGTTGTTGGCGTAGGCGATCGAGGTCGTCAGGTAGTAGCGCGGACGGTCAGGCATGGGAGCGCGATGGTAGCAGCGGCCAGCCCGGTCAGCGGGGCGCCTCGAGGGCGGCCCGATCGTGCGCGACGGCCGCCCGCTGCATCGCGACGACCGAGTACGCGACGAAGCCCACGAGCGCGACGGCCATGACGAGGATCGCCACCGGCACGCCATACCAGCTCGCGCCCGCGGCCGCGGCGAGCAGCACGACCCCGATGACCGGGAGCGGCGCGAGCAACCGCAGCGAGCCCGAGCGGCGGTGCAGCAGGACCGTCGCCACCAGGTACGCGATGACCGGGACCGCGACCGTCAGGGCGACTGCCGGCGGGGACAATGCGACGGTCTCGTGCGTCGCGTCGACCGCGACCTGGAGCCCGGCACCGAGCGCGGCGATCGCGGCGAACACGGCGTAATGACCATAGCCCCACGTGATCGCCTGGCCCAGCGAGAGCGCCCGATCGATATCGGCCGGATGCTTGAAGTACGACCACCACAGCGCGAACACGAGCAGCAGGCCGCCGAAGGCGACCGCCAGGACGGCGACCGACACGCCGCCGGCGACCAGCGCCAGCTGGACCGCCGTGCTCGTCGCCAGCACGCATTCACCCAGGACGATGATCGTGAAGAGGCCGTAGCGCTCGCCGATGTGCTGCGGGTGCCACGGCGTCTGCCGGTCCGAACGTTCGGCCCAGATGGGCACGCTCAGGTCCAGGATGGCGAGGACCGCGAAGCCGACCACGTCCAGCGGTGGCGGGAGCAACGGACGCAGGACCCAGCCGACCTGGACGAGTCCGACCCCGATCGCGAACCGGCGCGCCGTCGCCCGACCCTCGGGGTCCTCACGGGCCGCCCGCAGCCACTGCGCCACGAGGGCGACGCGCATGATCACGTAGCCCGCGAGCATGAGCCGGAAGTCCATGTCGTTGAACGCGCGCGGTACGCCGGCCGCCACGACCAGCACGCCGGCGATCTGCACGAACGTCAGCAGTCGATAGAGGACGTCGTCGGTGTCGTAGGCGGACGCGAACCAGGTGAAGTTGACCCACGGCCACCAGATCGCGAAGAACACGACGAAGTAGCTGAACAGGCCGTGGGCGACCTGACCCTCCACCAGATCGTGGTGCAGGGCACCGGCCGCACCGGCGACCGCGACCACGAAACAGAGATCGAACAGGAGCTCGAGCGGGGTCGACGCGCGGTGCGCCTCGTCCGGATCCCGGCCGGACATCGGGATGTGCCAAGGTCGGGCCGCTGGCTCGCCATGCAGACTCACGCGACCCCTCCATCGTGCCGGCCGTCCTCGCGATCATACCGACGACGCGCCGGGTCGAGGCCGAACGGGGCGCGTCGGAGGGGCACGGCGGCCCCGGCCGGCGACCGGGACGCGCCGCGGCGCCTGAGGAGCGCCGGCCGTCAGGAGTCCGGGGATCCGAGCGGGCCGATGCCCGCGTCGTTCGGTACCCGATCCACCCTGATCAGTTCCTCCCGGCTGGACCCACCCGAGATCCCGAGGAACAGGACCGGTCCGATGCCTGGCGCATAGAGCTTGTACTCGAGGATGTCGGGCTCAAGCGCCATCGTATCCTTCGTCAGGACCACGTCCTCGAAGTGGCCCGCCGGAACGTCGGTCATCTCGGATGTGCTCAGGATCTCGGCATGGTCCTCGGCTTTGCCCTGGTAGAACTCCTGCCGGAAGCGCACGCCGGACTGTGGATCGCCCGGCATCGCGATACCCGGCAGGGCCCCGTCGACCCCGGCCTCGAAGGAGCCCTCCTTGGAGACGATCTCCCCATCCTCGACCGTCGCCGTGTCCTCGCCCAGGTACCAGACATTGCCCGACTGGTCCTGCGCGTACCAGTCGAAGGTGTCCTCGACGACCGCGCCATCCTCGGACACCGTGTCCCGCACCACTCGGGCCGTGATGCCATTGGCGATCTGCTTGGTCTCGTGGGTCGCGATGATGACGATGGTCGTGACCTGGCCGTCCTCCGCGACCTCGCGGAATGTCCAGCGCGTGCCCGGTGTCAGTGGCCAGTAGGGATTGTCGATCTCGGTCGTGAAGTCCGCCGGATCGAGCGTCACCGGTTTGGACCCCTGCGGGAGCGGCGTTGCGACGTCAACCTCCGGCGCCAGCGCCACAGTCGCCGCCGACGGGTCGGCGCTGGCTTCGATCGCCGCGTCGGCGACGCTTCCGGTCCCCCCGGTCGGGGTTATCGAACGCGCGGGACCGGCAGCCGTGCCACAGGCGACGAAGATCACCGCCACGCTGACGAAGGCTCCGATTCGGTAGCTGAGCGTCGACTTCGGGCTGGTCATGCGTCCATCCTTCCGCCGCCGGTGGCTCCGGGCTCGCTCGGACGCTGGGGAGCAGGCCGTGAGGGCGTGGCCGTCCGTGGTCGGACGTCGGTGCTCCGGCGAGTGGATCCGGCACCCAAGACCTCGTTGGGGGATTCGAGGTACGCGGGCGGCGATCGCTCCCCCAAGCCTACCCGCCGTGGCAAGGACGCGGTCAGTGGCGGAAGTGGCGCGTCCCGGTGACGAGCATCGTGCCGTCGACTGCGTCGACCGTGGCGATGGCTTCAGCGTCCCGCATCGATCCGCCGGGCTGGGCGAAGGCGCGGACGCCCGCCTCGAGGCACACCTCGATGGCGTCGGGGAACGGGAAGAACGCATCCGAGGCACACGCGGCGCCCGCCGTCGAGGCCACGCCGAGCATCGCATGGGCCTTGGCGACGGCTTGGCGGGCCGCATCCACGCGCGAGGTCTGACCGCTGCCCATCCCCACGAGCCGCCCTTCGTGCACGAGCACGATCGCATTCGAAGTCACGCCGCGGACCAGCCGCCAGGCCAGGTCGAGGTCGAGCTGCTCTTCGGACGTCGGAGCCCGGCGGGTGGCGCAGGTCCACGTCGTCGGCGTATCCGTCACGACATCGGGTGACGTGACCAGGACCGCGCCGCCGGCCGTTCGGATCGAGCCCGTCGGCGAAGCGGCATCAGGTGGGACGGGGTCGTCGGACGCGAGGGCCTCGTCGATCAAGACGCGGAGGTTCGGCTTCGTGGCGAGAACCTCGAGCGCCTCCGCCGTGTACGCCGGGGCGACCACGATCTCGAGGAAGATCGAGGTGAGCGCCTCGGCCACGGCGCGATCGACCTCGCGCGTGAGCGCGACGACCCCGCCGAATGCGCTCACCGGGTCGGCCTCGAGGGCCGCCGACCAGGCTTCGGGGAGGGATCCGCGCTCCGCCGCCCCGCACGGATTCGTGTGCTTGACGATGACCACGGCCGGACCACGCAGCGCCCGGCCCAGGCCGGAGGCGGCGGCCGCGTCCAGCACGTTGTTGTACGAGAGGGCCTTGCCCTGGAGCGGGGCTCGTTCCACGCCGAACACGCCATCGACGATGGTCGTGCCCGGCCGTCGGTAGCGCGCCGCCGCCTGGTGCGGGTTCTCGCCGTAGCGCAGCGTCTCGACCTTCTCCAGGGCGACGGTAAGGGTCGCCGGATATGGATCGTCCGGCGCATCCGACAGGCCGGCGTCCACGAACCGTCCCGGCAACTCGGCCGCGATCCGCGCGTCGTACGCCGCGGTATGGGCGAAGGCCTCCAGCGCCAGGTCACGCCGGAAGGCGTCGTCGAGGCCGGTCTCGCCATCCAGGGCGGCGAGCACCGCGGCATAGCGCGCCGGGGACGTGACGATCGCGACGCTTGCGTGGTTCTTGGCCGCCGCCCGGACCATCGACGGTCCGCCGATGTCGATCTCCTCGATGAGCTCGTCGATCGTGATGCCGGGCCGCTCCAGCGCCGCGGCGAACGGGTAGAGGTTGACGACAACGAGCTCGAAGGGCGCGATGCCCGCGCCGAGCAGCTGCCGTCGGTGGTCGTCGAGCCGCCGATCGGCCAGCAGGCCGCCATGGACGCGCGGGTGCAGCGTCTTGACCCGCCCATCGAGCATCTCCGGGCTGCCCGTCACGGCCGCGACGTCCGTCACCGGCAGGCCGGCCTCGCGCAGCGTGCGCGCGGTCCCGCCGGTCGACACGAGCTCGAACCCGCGGGCGACGAGCCCGCGGCCCAGGTCCGCGAGACCCGTCTTGTCCGACACGGACAGCAGCGCGCGGCGCGGCGTCGGGACGCGCGCGTCGGCGCGCTCCAGGTCGATGGTGGTGTGCCGGCCGTCGGGCGCGACAGCGACCGCGTCGGCCAGCAGCAGCGCCACGGCCCGCGGCAGCAACCGATGCTCGACGGCGCGGATCCGGTCGTGCAGGGTCGCCTCGTCGTCTCCCTGGCAGGATCGGGACCGCCTCCTGGGCGAGGATCGGCCCGCCGTCGAGGGTCTCGTCGACGAGATGGACCGTCACGCCCGTGACCGTCACGCCGTGGGCGAGCGCATCGCGGACGGCGTGGGCGCCCGGGAAGGCCGGCAGCAGCGATGGATGGGTGTTGACGATGCGCCCCGGCTGGGCGGCGAGGACGGCCGGGCCCACGATCCGCATGTAGCCGGCCAGCACCACCACGTCCGGCCGGGCGGCGGCGAGCGCCTCTGCCAGCACGCCGTCTGCGCCACCAATCACGAGCGCGGTGTCGATTCCCTGCTCCACGGCCCAGTCGAGGGCCGGGCACGCCCGGTCCGCGAAGACCAGGACGACCTCGCCGCCGAGCTCGCGACGTTCCGCGGCGGCCCATAGCGCGCGCAGGTTCGAGCCCGCGCCCGAGACGCCGACGGCGATCCGACCCGGCTCCCGAGTCACCCGATCGACTCCAGCGCGCCTTCCACGTACCGCGCCCCGCCGACCGAGGCGGCATCGACCACCTCGCCGACGACGACCGCATCGACGCCGGCCGCCGCGAATGCCTCGCCCGCAGCCTCGACCGCCTCGGGCGGGAGCACGGCCACCATCCCGAGTCCGCCATTGAACGTGGCCCGCAACTCCTGGTCGTCGAGGCCCCCGAGCGCACCGACCAGCCGGATGACCGACGGGATCGGCCAGCGTGCCGGATCGAGCCGCGCCGCCAGCCCGACCGGTAGGGCGCGCGGCACGTTCCCGGGCAGGCCGCCGCCCGTGATGTGCGCGAGGCCGTGGATGTCGTGCCCGGCCGCCACGACCGCGGCCCGGGCGGCGAGCACGGCCAAGGCGTAGACCCGGGTCGGGATCAGCAGCATCTCGCCGAGCGTGGCCATCGCCTCGTTCGGGGCGGCCCCGATCGCCGCGTCCGTCCCCGCGTCGCCGAGCGAACGCCGGAGCCTCACCTGGTATGGCTCGGCGAGGTCCAGCTCCCATTCGGCGACCAGCGCCCGAACCAGCGAGAACCCGTTGGCGTGGAGCCCGGACGACGGGAGACCGATGATGGCGTCGCCGGCGCGCACGGCCGAGCCATCGATGAGCCGCGAACGCTCGACCACCCCGATGCAGCAGCCGGCCAGGTCGAATTCCCCGGCCTTCATGATCCCCGGATGCTCGGCCGTCTCGCCGCCGATCAGCGCGGCGCCCGCCTCGCGACAGCCGGTCGCCACGCTGCCGACGAGCTCCGCCACGCCCACCGGGTCGAGCCGCCCGACGGCGACGTAGTCGAGGAAGACCAGCGGCTCGGCACCGCTGCACACGACGTCGTCGGCGCACATCGCCACGAGATCGATGCCGATCGTGTCGTACCGCCCGACCGCGCTCGCGACCGCGGTCTTCGTGCCGACCCCGTCGGTCGAGGCGATCAGCAGCGGCTCGCGATAGCCCGGCGGGATCGAGAACGCGCCCCCGAACCCGCCGAGCCCGCCGACGACCTCGGGCCGCCGGGTCGACTCGATATGGGCTCGCATGAGCTCGACGGCCCGCTCGCCCGCGGCGACATCGACCCCGGAGCGCCGATACGCGCGACGTGTCGATCCGGTCATCCGACTGGCACCCTCAACGGGGTTTCGCCACAGTCGCACCGAGGTCCGAGGCGACGCTCCGCGACGCCATCGGCCCGAGGTCTTCTTCCAGCATGAACTTGCGACTCGCCGCGTCGTACGGCACGGGTTCCGGGTAGTTGCCGTCGAAGCAGGCGAAGCAGAACCGTTCGTACGGCAGTTCGAGCGCCGCGAGGACTCCGCGGATCGAGAGATACCCGAGCGAATCCGCGCCGATGAACTCGCGGATCTCGGGTTCCGTGTGGGTCGAGGCGATCAACTCGGTCTCGATGGACGTGTCGATGCCGTAGAAGCACGGGTGATAGATCGGCGGGGCGCTGATCCGGACGTGGACCGAGGCGGCCCCGGCCTTGCGCAGCAGCTCGACGATGCGCTTCGTGGTCGTGCCTCGCACGATCGAATCGTCGACGACGACGAGCCGCTTGCCGGCGACCACCTCGCGCAGCGGGTTGAGCTTGATGGTCACGCCCCGGTGGCGCAGCCCGGCCGACGGCTGGATGAACGTCCGGCCGGCATACCGGTTGCGGTACATGCCCTCGCGGTACGGCAGGCCGCTCGCCTCGGAGTAGCCGGCCGCGGCTGGGGCACCCGTGTCCGGGACCGGCATGACCAGGTCGGCGTCGATCGGGTGCTCGAGGGCGAGTTGCTCGCCCATCCGGCGGCGCACCTCGTACAGGTTGCGGCCCTCCATGTACGAGTCCGGCCGGGCGAAATAGATGAGCTCGAAGACGCACAGCTTCGGGTTCGCCTCGGCATAGCGGACGGAGCGCGGGGGCTGCCCGGGCTCGAGGATCACGATCTCGCCCGGCTCGACATCACGGATGAACTCCGCCCCGACGATATCCAGGCTGGCCGTCTCGGACGAGAGGCACCAGCCGGTCGTCTCATCCTTGAAGAGACCGCCATCGTTGGGACCGCCCGGCCGGTCCGGTGCCGGTAGCCGACCGAGGACCAGCGGGCGGAAACCGTGCGGATCACGAACGCCGATGACCCGGCGCTGGTCCAGGATCACGAGGCTGAAGGCGCCGCGGATCCGGGGCAGCACCTGGAGCAGAGCCGCCACGGTGTCCTCGGCGGGCTCATCGGCGAGCAGCGCGGTCAGGAGTTCCGTGTCGGTGGACGCCGGCAGGCGGGCGCGGCCACCGGTCAGCTGCGTCAGCAGCTCGCGCGTGTTCACGAGGTTGCCGTTGTGCCCGATCGCGATCGACCGCCGCGGACCCTGGCGGTACGTGGGCTGGGCGTTCTCCCAGATCGTCGACCCGGTGGTCGAGTAGCGGCAATGCGCGATGGCCAGGTTCCCGCGCAGGCTCGGCAAGCGTCGCTCGTCGAGGACCGTGCTGATCATCCCGAGGTCCTTGTAGAGCATCAGTTGCTCGCCGTCGCTGACGGCCACACCGGCGGACTCCTGGCCACGGTGCTGGAGGGCGAACAGGCCGAGCGTCGCGATCGCTGCGGCCTCCGTGGGCTCGGCGCCGGGGGTCACCGCGCCGAAGACGCCACACATCAGCTCATCCCTCCCAACCGAGCGCGCGCGCGAGGCCATGGTCCCACGCGTGCCGCAGGTCGTGGAGCGGCACATCCAGGGCATCGGCGATGCCGCTCCCCCGCTCCTCGCTGGCGCCGGTGGCGCCGGCGCCGGTCAACTCGATGAACAGCCGATCGCCACCGATGACCCCGAGCTCCTCGACCGGGAGCCCGTGCTGGCGGGCCAGCAGCGCCAACGCGGGGGCGAACCGCGGCGGGGCGGTCACGACGATCCGCGACGGGCTCTCGCCGAACAGCTCAACGGCCGGGGACGTGGCCGCCGCGACCCGGAGCCTGGCGCCGCGCCCGCCCCACATGGCCCCCTCGGCAAGGGCGACCGCAAGTCCGCCGCCGGACACATCCTGGGCGCTGGCCACGAGCCCGCGGGCGATGGCCTCGCGAACGAACGCCTGGAGCGCGGCCTCGCGGGCGAGGTCGAGGGCGGGCGGGCCGTCTTCCACCGCCGTCCCGGCGATCGCGGCATACGCCGAACCGGACAACCCGGGCGTCGCTTCGCCGACGAGCAGCACGGCATCACCGTCATCCCGGAACGCCGGCCCGACGAGGGTCGCCAGGTCGTCGAGCAGCCCGACCACACCGATCTCCGCGGTCGGCGCGATGGTCCCGGCCGGCGATTCGTTGTAGAGCGAGACGTTGCCGCCGGTCACCGGCAGGCCGAGCGCCCGGCACGCATCGCCAAGGCCGCGAACGCCTTCGCTGAGCTGCCAGAAGGCCTCAGGGCGGGTCGGGTCGCCGTAGTTGAGGCAGTTCGTCACGCCGAGGGGTCGGGCGCCGGTGATCGCGACGTTGCGGGTCGCTTCGGCGACGCTGAGGGCGGCCCCAAGGTACGGATCCAGCAGCGCCGACCGCCTGGTTGCCATCGGTCGTGGCGACGAGCGCCTTGGTCGTGCCCTTGACGCGCAGCACCGCGGCGCCGTGACCGGGCCCAGCCACCGTGTCCGCCCCGACCGTGCTGTCGTACTGCTCGTAGACGACCCGCCGCGACGAGAGGTTCGCCGAGCCGAGGAGGGCCAGCAGCACCGCGCCCGGGTCCATGCCGCGCTCCGGCAATCGATCGCTTGGGTCCACCGGGGCGCCGGGCGCCGGTGCGGCCCGCCGGTGCGACGGCGGTGCGGCGAGCCGCTGGTGGACGATGGCGTCGCTGGTCAGGGCCGCGGCCGGCATCCGGGCGATCTCCCGCGCGCCGGGGTGCGGGCGGCCGTCGGCCTCCAGCCCGCCCTCCACGACCGCGATGTCGCCGTCGTCGGTGACCCGCCCGATGATCGCGACCGGCAGACCCCAGCGCTCGCAGACCTCGCGGACGGCATCCCACCGATCGGGGCGGACGGCGGCGCACATCCGCTCCTGCGACTCGGAGATCATGACCTCGAACGGGGCCATGTCCGGCTCGCGCCGCGGGATCGCATCGAGATCGATGAGGATGCCCGTCCCTGCCCGATCGGCGATCTCCGAGGTGGCGCAGGTGATGCCGCCGGCACCCAGGTCCTGGAGGCCCTCGACGAGACCGCGCTCGATCAGCTCCAGGCTCGCCTCGATCAACAGCTTCTCGGCGAACGGGTCACCGACCTGGACCGATGGCCGCTTGGAGGGATCGTCGTCGGTGAAGGTCGCGCTCGCGAGGACGGACGCCCCGCCGATCCCGTCGCGGCCCGTGGTCGAGCCGAACAGCACGACGAGGTTTCCCGGACCGGGCGCCGCTGCGAGCGTGAGCAGCCGCTCCTCGAGCAGGCCGATGGCCATGACGTTGACCAGCGGATTGCCCGCATACGACGGGTCGAAGACGAGCTCGCCCCCGACCGTCGGCACGCCGACGCAGTTCCCATACCCGCCGACACCGCGCACGACGCCGTCGACCAGGTGGCGAGTCCGGGCGTCCGCCGGATCGCCGAACCGGAGCGCATCGAGGACCGCGATCGGTCGGGCGCCCATCGTGAAGATGTCGCGCAGGATCCCGCCCACGCCGGTGGCCGCACCCTGGTACGGCTCCACGGCGGATGGGTGATTGTGGCTCTCGATCTTGAAGGCCACCGCCAGGCCGTCCCCGATCGAGATGACGCCCGCGTTCTCTCCGGGACCGGCGACCACGCCCGCGCCCTCGGTCGGCAGGGTCCGCAGCAGCGGCTTGGAGCTCTTGTACGAGCAGTGCTCACTCCACATGACGCTGAACATCGCGAGCTCGAGGTCGTTGGGCTCGCGGCCGCCGAGGCGGTCCCGGATCGCGTCGAGCTCCTCGTCGGTGACCCCGAGCCGGCGGTGGAGCGGCTCGGTCGGGCGCTCGGCCACGGTCATCGCGCGCCCACGGCCACCGGTCGCTCCCCGGCCGTTGCGCGCTCGGCGCTCTCGACGAGCGAGCGGATGATACCGGCCCCGTCTTCGGAACCCAGCACGGCCTCCGAGGCCCGCTCGGGATGCGGCATGAGGCCGGCCACATTCCCGGCGGCGTTCACGACGCCCGCGATCGCGCGGAGCGAGCCGTTGGGGTTGGCCGCGCGGTCGTCATCGCCGGCCCGCCGTCCGTTCGTGTCCACGTACCGGAACAGGATCTGGCCGTCACCGTCGAGGGCGTCGAGCGTCGGGTCGTCGGCGAAGTAGCAGCCTTCACCGTGGGCGATCGGCATCCGGAGTGGCCGTCCGACCGCCGCCAGCGCATGGGTGAACGGCGTGTCCAGGCGTTCCGCGGCGATGGACACGTCACGACCCAGGAACCGCAGGCTCCGATTGCGCAGCAGCGCACCCGGGACGAGACCGGCCTCGGCGAGGACCTGGAACCCGTTGCAGATGCCCAGGACGAGCCCGCCCTCGTTCGCGAACGCCGCCACGCCACGCATCACCGGGCTGAACCGCGCGATCACGCCCGCCCGGAGGTAGTCGCCGTACGCGAAGCCACCCGGCAGCAAGACCGCGGCGACGCCATCGAGCGTCGCCTGCTCGTGCCACAGCTCCACGGGGTCGGCCCCGGCCCGACGGAGCGCGTGGACCGTGTCGCGGTCGCAGTTGCTGCCCGGGAACACCACGACCCCGACGCGGGCGGTCACGCGTGCCGCTCCCCGGCGGTCGTCGGCGCCTGGGCGGTCGCCGGCGACGAGGTCGTCGACGACGCGCCGGCGATCGATTCGATGGCGTAGGCCTCGATCAGCGGGTTCGCGAGCAGCTCTCCGGCGAGCCGCTCGACGACGGCGTGCGCGGCCGGCTCGTCCGCCGCCTCGACCGTCAGCTCCACCCGCCGGCCGACGCGCACCGCGCTGACCCCGCTGATCCCGAGATGGTCGAGGCTGCCCTCGACGGCCCGTCCCTGCGGGTCGAGGATGCCCGGCTTGGGCGTGACGTTGACGGCGAACCGGTGCGTGCTCATCGGGCGATGACGTCCTCCACGAGATAGCGCTCGAAGCTGGCGCCGGTGATTTGTTCGAACGCCTCGACGTAGCGGGCGCGTGTGCCCGCGACGACGTCGTCGGGCAGGGCCGGCCCGGGCGCTGTCTTGGCCCACGACTGGGTCTCGAGCCAGTCGCGCACGAACTGCTTGTCGAAGCTGGCCTGCGCGTGGCCGGGTTCGTAGGTCGCGGCGTCCCAGAAGCGCGACGAGTCCGGGGTCAGCGCCTCGTCGACGAGGATCAGCTGTTCCTCGATGAGGCGGCCGTTCCGATCCTTGGGTCGCCGTCCCTTGAGCGGTCGGGTGCGTCGCTCGATCTGCTCCTCGGCCGGTCCGACCGGCGCTCGATCGAGCTCCGGCCCGACCCCCACGCCGAACTCGAACTTCGTGTCGGCCAGAAGGATGCCGCGACGAGCGGCGATCGCCGCGGCATACCGATACAGGGCGATCGAATGATGGCGGATGGCCTCGGCGACCGGTCCAGCGAACTCGGGCGGGACGATCCAGTGGCGGCTGATGTGCTCGACCATCGAGTCGAAGTCGATGTTCTCATCGTGCTCGCCGTGCTCGGCCTTCGTCGCCGGCGTGAAGATCGGTTCGGGTAGCCGATCGCTCTCGCGAAGGTTCTCGGGCAGCGGGATGCCGCACACGGTTCCGCGGTCCTGGTACTCCTTCCAGCCGGAACCGGCCAGGTACCCGCGCACGACCGCTTCGATCGGCACGACCTCGGCCGGCTGGCAGATCATCGACCGGCCGCGCCAACCCTCGAACGTATCGGTCCCGGCAGGCCCGATCAGGCTGTCCGCCGGACGAGCTTGCAGCGGGATGTCGTAGGCATCGCGGACGATCGCGATATCGGTATCGAGCAAGTGGTTCGGCACGATCCCGGCTGTCTCCGCGAACCAGAAGCGCGACAGGCCGGTCAGGACCCGGCCCTTGTCGGGGACCTCCGTCGGCAGGACGACGTCGAAGGCGCTGATCCGGTCGCTCGCCACGAGCACGAGGCGGTGGTCCGGCAGCTCATACAGGTCGCGGACCTTCCCGGAACGAAGGAAGCTCTCAGCGGTCAGCATCGCTGACCTCCGCCGTGGTCGGAGCGGTCGTGGCGAGCGTGTCCAGCCGGGCGATGACGGCATGGACGTTGCGCAGGAAGGCCGCCTCGTCGAAGCACGCGTCGAGATCGCCCAGGGAGAGGCGCTGGGCGACGGCCGGATCCAGGGCCAGGAGGTCGCGCAGCGGCGCCCGCTCGTCGGCGGCTCGCAGAGCCGCGCGCTGGACGATCGCGTACGCCTCCTCGCGCCCGATCCCGGCCTTCTCGACCAGCGCGACGAGGACCCGGCTGCTCGCGTGGAGGCCAAGGCCGCGGGCGATGTTCTCGCGCATCCGCTCGGAGCGCACGACGAGGCCCTCGAGCAGAGCGGTCATCCGGACGAGCATGTAGTCGAGCAGGATCGTGGCGTCGGGCAGGATCACCCGCTCCGCGCTGGAGTGGCTGATGTCGCGCTCGTGCCAGAGTGGCTGGTCCTCGAACGCGGTGTGGGCGTACCCACGCAGCAGCCGGGCCAGGCCGGAGATCCGCTCCGACACGATCGGATTGCGCTTGTGGGGCATCGCCGACGAGCCCTTCTGGCCGGTCTTGAACGGCTCCTGGACCTCGCCGATCTCGGTGTGCTGGAGATTGCGGACCTCCGTGGCGATGCGCTCCAGCGTGCCGCCCAGGATCGCGATCGCCGCCAGCAAGGCGGCGTGCCGGTCGCGCTGCACGATCTGGGTGCTCACGGGATCGACGTGGAGTCCCAGCTCGGCGAGGACCTCGGCCTCGATATCGGGGTCGAGGTGGCTGTACGTCCCGACCGGCCCGGAGATCTTGCCCGTCCCGATCTCGTCGACCGCGGTCGCGAGGCGGGTCCGACCGCGGTCCACCTCGAACGCCCAGCCGGCGAGTTTCAGCCCGAATGTCGTCGGTTCGGCGTGGACCGAGTGGGTTCGGCCCATCATCGTCGTGTCCGCCTCGGCGCGGGCGCGTGCCACCACGACGGTCAGCGAGGCGATCGCAATCGGCCAGGAGGCGCTCGCCGGCGGCCCGCAGCTGGAGGGCGAGGCCGGTATCGACGACGTCGCTGCTCGTCAGGCCCAGGTGGAGGTAGCGACCCTCAGGCCCGACCGATTCCGCGACCTGCGACACGAACGCGATGATGTCGTGGTCGGTCGTGCGCTCGATCTCGGCGATCCGGTCGACATCGACCTTCGAGCGGGTCTCGAGGGCGTCGAGCGCGGCCGCGGGGATCATGCCGCGCGCCGTCTGCGCGCGGGCGACCGCGAGCTCGACCCGGAGCATCTGCTCGAACCGGGCGGTCTCCGACCAGATGGCGCCCATCTCGGCGAGGGTGTAGCGGCGGATCACGTGACCGCTCCCAGGAGCAGCGCGTCCGCGCCGATATCGTGGCGACGCTGGCGCCCGTCGAACTCGATGGCGTCGGCGGCCGCATCGGCCCGGGCGCGGGCGGAGGCCAGGTCTGGGCCCCGCCCGACCACGGTCAGCACGCGCCCACCGGCCGTCCGGTAGCTGCCAGCTCCGGCACCGACGGTCCCCGCGTGGAACACGAGCGCGCCGGTGCCGGCCGCGGCGTCCAGCCCGGCGATCGGGTCGTGGTGTCGTGGTTGCTCCGGGTAGCCCGCCGCGGCGAGCACGACACCCACCGTCGCCCCGGGGAGTGCCGGGATCCGCCGGTCGTCGAAGCCGAGGGGTCGGGCCGCGTCGCGCAGGCGGCCGCGGGCGGCGGCCAGCAGCAACGGCCCCAGCGGCACGGCCAGGCGGGGCAGGATGACCTGCGTCTCGGGGTCACCGAAGCGGGCGTTGCATTCCAGGAGCATCGGGCCGGCCGGGGTCAGCATGAGGCCCGCGTACAACGCGCCACGGAACGGGGTACCGCGGCGAGCCAGCTCGGCCAGGATCGGCAGATGGAATCGGTCGAGGATGTCGTCTGCGGCCTCGTCCGGCAGGTCCGGCAGCGGGCTGTAGGCGCCCATCCCGCCCGTGTTCGGGCCCTGGTCGCCGTCGCCCAGGCGCTTGTGGTCACGGGCGATCGGCAGGGCCAGCGCAGCGCGGCCGTCGCACAGGGCGATGACGCTCGCCTCGCGGCCGTCGAGCCGCTCCTCGACGACGACGGGGCCGGCACGCACGGCGACCTCGATAGCGTCGAGCGCCTCGTCGAGCGAAGCGGCCACGGTGACGCCCTTGCCGGCGGCCAGGCCGTCGGCCTTCACGACCACCCCGTGTCCGTCCGCGTCGAGCGCGCGGGCGAACACCTCAGCCGATGCCCGGTCCTCGAATGAGTCGGCGCGGGCCATGGGCACCCCGGCCGCGGCTGCGATCTCGTGGCAGTACGCCTTGCTGGCCTCGATCCGGGCAGCCGCCGCGCTCGGCCCGAAGACCGCGATGCCGGCGTCGCTGAGCGCGTCCGCGACACCGGCCGCCAGCGGCGCCTCGGGACCGACGACCACGAGCTCCGCCGCGACGGCTCGCGCCGCCGCGACGACCGCGCCACCATCCAGGGGATCCACGTCTGCGAGTCGGCGGACCCGCGGCTCGGCCGCGATCGCGTCGCTGCCCGGCGCGACGAACACCTCGTTGACGCCCGGTTCACCGCTGAGCTTCCAGGCCAGCGCGTGCTCCCGGCCCCCGCCACCGACGATGAGGATCCGGGTCGGCATCATGATCCGGTCGCTCCCGCCGCCACGCCCGCCGCGGTTCGCGGTCGGTCGCGCATCGGCCGCCACGCCCGTTCGATGGTCTGGGTCCGCTCCGGCCCGACCGACACGAGGACGATCGGCACGCGGGCATGCTCTTCGACCGCGCTCAAGTAGCGCCGGGCGTTCTCGGGCAGGTCGCCGAGTGAGCGGGCGTCGTGGATCGGCTCGCTCCAGCCGGGGAAGTCGTCGTAGATCGGCGTCGCGCGCGCGAGTGCGACCCCGCTCGACGGCCAGGTCTCGACCCGTCGCCCATCGATCTCGTAGGCGACGCAGATGCGGACCGGATCGACGCCCGACAGGATGTCGAGCTTGTTGAGCATGATCGAGCTAACGCTGTTGACTGCGACCGCGTAGCGCAGCGGGACGGCGTCGAACCAGCCGACCCGGCGTGACCGGCCCGTGACCGTCCCGACCTCGTGGCCACGCTCGGCGATGCCGGCGCCGACGCCGTCATGCAGCTCGGTCGGGTATGGGCCGGATCCGACACGCGTCGAGTAGGCCTTCATGACCCCGATGACCTCGTCGACCTGCAACGGCCCGATCCCGCCACCGGTGCACGCCCCGCCGGCGACCGGGTTGGACGAGGTGACGAACGGATAGCTCCCGTGATCGAGATCCAGGAGGGTGCCCTGCGCCCCCTCGAGCAGGACGTGGTCCCCGCGGGCGAGCGCGTCCTGGACGAGCCACGTGGTGTCGTCGAGGTGGTCGCGCAACCGCTCGCCCCAGCCGGCGGCCAGGTCCACGAGCGTGTCGACCTCGAACGCCTCTGCGCCCATCGAGTCGAGCAGGAGGTTCTTGTCCGGGAGCACGCGCGCGATCCGGTCGCGCAGGACCGCGCGATCGAGCAGGTCCTCCATGCGCAGTCCCGTTCGCCAGGCGCGGTCCCCGTAGGTCGGGCCGATCCCGCGACCGGTCGTGCCCACCTTGTCCGAGGCGAGACGCGTCTCGTTCGCCCGGTCCAGCGCCACGTGGTAGGGCATGATCACGTGCGCGCTGCGACTGACCCGGACCCGACCGGGGTCGATCCCGCGCGCGGTCAACATGTCGAACTCGGCGATGAGCGTGACCGGGTTGACGACGACGCCATTGCCGATGACCGAGGTGATGTGCGGGTACAGCACGCCCGACGGCGTCAGCTGCAGTTTGAACACCTCGTCGCCGCGGACGACGGTGTGGCCGGCGTTGTCGCCGCCCTGGTAGCGCACGACCATCGCGGTCTGCTCGGCCAGGAAGTCCGTGGTCTTGCCCTTGCCCTCGTCGCCCCATTGCAGCCCGACGATCACCGTGGCCGGCATCAGCGACCGACCGAGCGTGCGCGGTGCCCAAAGAAAAAGCCCCTGACCGTTCGGTCTGGGACCCGGATAGACATCTCCCGTTTCGCGTCGCCGATGCGTCGGCGGATCGCTGGTACGTGGTCGCTCGCCCGCCTCTCGGGACGGCCGATGCGCCCTTCTAGCGCGATCGTTTGACCTCCTGGTTCGCGGGTCGCACCCGCTGCGGTCGAGGACGGGCGGAGTATACCAGTCGACCCCGTCGCCGATGACGCGTCCGGCGGCCGTACCGAGGTCCCCCCGGCTGGGGTACTACCGGCGGGTCCGGGCAGCCTCGCGGCGCCGGTAGCCTTGCGAGGTGATGCGCCTGCTCGGGGTCCTGGCGCTCGCGGCTCCGGTCGCGATCGGGATCCTCCTTCTCGCTGTGCCGGAAGCCCTGAGATCGTGGGTGGATGAGGGGGCGCGGTCCATCGTCGCGGCGATCGCCGCGGGACTCGTCGGCGTCTCCCTGACCGCACTCGTCGTGGCGGCCCACTTCCGGTACCGGATCAACTCCCTGGTCCAGGCGGCGGAGCGGATCGCGGCCGGCGACTACACCACCCAGGTGGCGCTGCGCGGCACCGGGGTCGAGGGCCGGCTGGCGGCCGCCGTCAACGACATCGCGGGCGCCCTCGCGGACACCCACGACCGCGCCACCATCGACCGCCTGACCGGTGTTCACAACCGCCAGTCGCTCCTCGCGGCGCTCTTCACCGAGGTCGAGCGGTCGACCCGCTATGAGCGCCCGCTGTCGGTCGCGTTCGTCGATATCGACCACTTCAAGGCCGTCAACGACTCGTATGGCCACGGGGTCGGCGACATCGTCCTGCGCGGGGTCGCCCAGACCCTCTCGGCCAACCTCCGCGCCTCCGACATGATCGGCCGCTACGGTGGCGAGGAATTCATGCTCATCCTGACCGAGACCGATGTCGAGGAAGGAGCCGTCCTCACCGAGAAGCTTCGGACGCTCGTCCAGCGTCAGCACTTCGCGGTCGAGGGCGGACCGGACATCGCGGTCACGATCTCGATCGGCCTCGCTGGTGGGGCCGGGACGCAGCTCCGCATGGAGACGCTGGTCCGTGACGCGGATGCGGCGATGTACTCGGCCAAGTCGCTCGGGCGCAACCAGACCTACATCTTTGCCGAGCCCGATGACGACGCCCGGGTCCCACGCGCCCCCATCTCGGCCGCCGGTCGTGCCCGGGCGATCGAGATCGGGCAGCAGGCCCGTGATGCCGCCACGGCCGCGCTGACATCGGTGCTGTCGCCGCTGCCGCACTACCGCGGCCAGCCGTCGGCCCTGATCGCTTCGATCGTGGTGGCGATCGCGAAGCAGCTCCAGCTGCCGGACAATGAGATCGATCGCTTGCGCGTGGCCGCGCTCCTGCACGATGTCGGCAAGATCGCGGTGCCCGAGGAGATCCTCGAGAAGCCGTCCGCGCTCACGTCGGCTGAATGGCGGACGGTCGTCCAGCACCCACGGATCGGGCAGGTCATCCTGGAGCAGGCCGCGGCCCTCAAGGACGCCGTGCCGATCATCCTGCATCACCACGAGCGGTATGCCGGCCACGGCTATCCATACGGGCTGCGGGCCAACGAGATCCCGCTGGGTGCCCGGATCGTCGCCATCGCCGACGCCTACGACGCGATGATCAATGACCGGCCCTACAAGCGCGCCGTGACCCACGAGCAGGCGATCGCCGAGCTGCGGCGACATGCCGGGACGCAATTCGACCCGGAGCTCGTCGAGCTGTTCTGCGATCTGTATGCGAACGAGGCCCCGGCACCCGACCAGACCGTGATGGCCATCCACGCCGCGAATGCCGCCCACCGCGGTGGTCCGTCGGGGCTCGTCGTGCCCGGCGGTCCCACCGGCGGGCGCTCGACGCGCCGGCGACGCCAGGCGGATGGCGTGACGGCCATCGGCGACGCGGCCGCCGAGGACTCCTCCGAGGGCGACCCACCGACCCAGCCGCACGCCGAGAGCCACACCCTCGGGCCCGATGGCGCCCTGGGGCTGTCGCCGTCGACCGTGGACGGCGTGCCGGTACGTCGGCGGTCGGTCGCGGGCGCCGATCGGAGCCTTGCCGGCGGCTCGATGGCGCCGTTGTCGGGGCCCGCACCGTCGCGCTCGGGTCGGACGGAGTCGGCCGCGGGCTGAGCGTGGCCGCGCGATCACCGTCGGCCGATCGGCCCGGACCGTATGAGGACAGACAGGCCGATACGGCGACCTGATACCCATACGATAGGTTTGGTGCAGTTCACTGCAGCGTGGGCTTTTGATGGGTCGCACCCGTTGGAGCCCCGGAGGACGCGCAGGAGCATGCGCAGGGGGAGATCAGGATGGGGACCCGCGTCCGCGGCGTTGTCGCCGCGATCGGTCTTTCCGTCGGCCTCGCGTTGCCCATCCATGCTGGCGTGGGCGCGGAACCGGCGGTCGTCATCGGCGCAGAGAGCCCGGGCTCGGCGGCCTCCGACCTCAGGGTGACCCTCGGGCGGCTCCTGGGAGAGCATGCCCACCTCGTCATGGAGGCGATGCGGGCGGCCGCCGAGGATCGAGCCGACTTCGATGCCCTCGTGGATGGACTCGCGACGAACAGCGATTCCCTGCGTGACGCGATCGCCAGCGTCTATGGGGAGTCGGCCGGCGCAGCATTCGCGCCACTGTGGCAACAGCACATCGATGCGCTCATCGATTGGGCACGGGCCAAGGCTGCGGGCGACACGGCAGCCGCCGAGGCCGCCCTGGCGACGCTGGACGAGTACCGGACTGCCTTCGGCAAATTTCTGACGGACGCCAATCCGAAGATCTCCGGTGACGCGGAAGCGCACGCCCTACAGCTTCATCTCGATCAACTGACGTCGTTCGTGGGCCAGGACTTTGCGGGGACGTTCGCCACGGAACGGGCGGCCTATTCCCATATGTTCGAATTCGGCGACGACCTGGCCCGGGGGATCGTCGCGCAGTTCCCTGAACGGTTCCCGGACGGCCAGGTCGCCTTCAGCGCCCGCACCTCGCTCCGGTTGGACCTTGGCCGGCTGCTGGGCGAGCACCTGGTGATCGCCGCCGAGGCGATGCGCGCCGGGTTGGCCGCTCGGAGCGACGTGACGGCCGCCGCCGCCAGTCTGCAAGCGAACAGTGACGATCTCGCCGCGCTGATCGGTCGGGTGTTCGGGGCGGACGCCGGGGCCGCGTTCGGGGAGGTCTGGGGTCGACACCTCAGCACGTACCTGGCGTATATCGAGGCCGTTCGAGATGGCGACGCCGCGGCGCGAGCCTCGGCCCTGGAATTGTTGCACGGCTATCACACCGCCCTCGCAGCGTTCCTGAACAGCGCGATCCCGTCCCTGAGCCGCAGCGATCTCGAGGCACTGATCAGCCACCACGTGACGGCCCTGATCAACCAAGTCGATGCGGCTGCGGCCGGTGACCACGTCCGTACCGTTGCCGTCACCCGCGAGGCGTACGCCCAGATGTTCGAGGTCGGCGATGTACTGGGCGCGGCCATCGCGAATCAGTTCCCGGACCGGTTCGCCGACCTCAAGGCCCTGCCCCCGACCGACACACTGCCCGACACACCGGCGTCCGACGAGTCGATCCGGCTCGTGTGGCTCGCCGCCGCGCTGGTCGTGGCGGTCGCCGTCGGATGGGCCGCGGTGTCGCCGCCTGGAAGGCGCATTCCCCGCCGATGAACGGGTTCTGCGAATCCTGTGGCCGGTACTCGGGGCCGTGGGAACGGCTTCGCAGAGGAGGCCTGGTCCGGGACAAAGCCGGCGTGTACCTGTGCCCCGGATGTCGAAACCCGGGAATCGCGACGCACGTCCCGGCGGGAACCGTTTCACGCGTCCTCGATGGGCTGGTGCAACGCGGGCCGGTCTTGCTCGCGGTCGGCGCGACGACCGTCACCATCCTGGCGGCGTTGCAATTGGCACTAGCAGTCATCTCCCCGCCTGCTGGCGGCGGTGGGGTCCTGGGTGTCACCCAACTCGGGACGACGCCATCGCCACCTCAGTCGTCGGGGCGCCGTTCCGAACCGTCGGCCGATCGGTCGAGTCCCGCGGCGGCGACCTCATCCCCCTCGGCGGTGAGCCCCTCGGCGGCGTCCGCCCCGAACGGCCCATCCGCGTCGGCGACCGACGAGCCGGCCGCGACCGACGGCGGTGGCGAACCGGCGTTCACCGTGGAGCAGGCCGTGATCCGAAGCTGGCAGGGGCCCTACGGCGAAACTCGGCTGCAGATCATCGTACGGGTGCGGAATGACGACGCGCGCTGGTTGGGCCTTCCACGCTCGAACAGCACCTACCGAGTCATCGACGGTAACGGGCTGGAGGTCGCGAGTGGCGTGTTCACGGCCGCCCTTCCGGCCGCGGTCGAACCCGGTGGAACGGGCTACCTGGTGGACACGGTCAGCGTTTCGTTCCTCGAGCCGACCGGCGAGGAGTCGGTCGCAGCCGAAGTCCTTGCCACGGCGGTGGAGCCGACCGCCGCTACGCTCCTCGTCTCGGATCTATCCGTCACCAGCGGCACGGGGGACGGGCTGCGGGTGAACGGGCGAGTCCACAACCAGGGGCCCGTCGCAACGCAGTGGATCATGGCGGGAGCGATCGCCCTGGCCAGGGATGGCAGTCCGTTGGGCGCCGTGTACGACCCGAGCGATATCGGTCGATTGGAGCCGGGCCAGGCGCTGCCGTTCGAGACGGAGTATCCCGGGGCGCCGCCCCTGGCGCGCGGCGACGTGGCGGAGCTGATCGGGTTCGCCTTCGAGGCCGAGCCGTAGACATCGCAGGCCGTCGTTCGATCGAGACGGTGCGAGACATGCGGCTCGCGGGCTCCGGATAACGCCGGGTGAAGTTCACGATGACTGCGGGGTGAGCGCTCGCTGGTAGGGTCCGTCGTGCCCGCCGGTCCCTGACGCCGGCCCCGCCGAAACGACCCCGCCGAACGCCGTACCGCCGAACGTGACCCCCGCCGGGCCCGTCCGCCGGGGCCGGCGACCCATCCCGCCGCGCAAGACCCGCCGTCGAACGCAGGGTCGGGACCGGAGCATCCGGCCGACCGGGAAGGAGATCGGACCGTGAACAAGGTCCTGCTCACGGGGCGCCTCACGCGCGACCCGGAGATGCGCAGCCTCGCCTCGGGCAAGAACGTCACGACGTTCACCGTGGCAAGCAACGAATTCATCGGGGGCGGCCGCGAGAAGGCGGAGTACCACCCGGTGGTCACTTGGGAGACGGCTAACGTGAGGCGTGTTTTGTGCGTGACTGCACAACGCTGACGAGGTATCATTGGCCGATGGTTGAGCGAGTAGCTGTCGGCTATCTGAGGAAGTCGGTCATCCGTGAGGGCGGCGGCGAGGTCTCCCATGCCATGCAGGAGGCCCAGGTCCGGGCGCTCGCCGAGGCGCAGGGCGGCGAGTTGGTCTGGTTGGAGGACTGGGGGGTCTCCGGGTCGCGCGAGAAGGAGGATAGGCGACCTGGCTACCGCCGCCTGCGCGAGATGATCGAGTCGGATCAAGTGAGCGCGGTCTATGGGTACTCACTGTCGCGGTTCACGCGGTCGCTCCAGAGCTTCCTGGAGTTCGCCGAGCTTGGCGGTCGCTCACCGGACGGACGTGTACTTCGCCAAGGAAGGGCGCCTCGACTTCTCCTCGCCCATGGGCCGGCTCATGGTGAAGCTCCTCGCGATGGTCGCCGAGTTCGAGCTCGAGCTCGCGCAGCAGCGGGCGACGGATGCCGTGGCCGCTCGGCGGGAGCGGGGCGACGTGATGGGCAACGCGCCGTACGGCTGGGAGAGGCAGAACAACGCCCTGGTCGAGGTGCCCTACGAGCAGGAAGTGATCGGCCACCTGCTGGACAGGTACGCGGAGACTCGGAACCTGTCCGCGACCGCGTCGTGGTTGAACACGGCCGGGATCCCGACCAAGAGCGGCCGCGGGAAGTGGGTGCCCATGACCGTCAAGGGCATCATCGCGCGCCACGCGCCGGGGATGGTGACCGCTGGCACGCAGCAGGGGCGGTCAGGCCGAGGCACGACGATGTTCGCCGGCCTGCTGGTATGTCACTGCGGGACGCGTGCTTTCCGGGCCGCTTCTACCGCGGCCGGTGGGTCTCGTATACCTGCAAGACCGGCGGGGTCGACCGGTCGCACCCTCGCCCGGTGACCATCAGCGAGAAGAAGCTCCGCAAGGTGGTCGATCCTGTGGTCGCCCGGGTCGGCCTGCACATCGAGAAGGCCGAGATCCTGGAAGCCAGGATGGAGCGGATCGCCAGGGAGCGGGTCAGGCTGATGGACCAGTATCAGGCTGACGTGGACGGCCACATGACACTCGCCGAGTACGAGGTTCGGATGGCGGACATCGCCGCGCGGATCGATCGGGTCGGTCGGGACCAGGCGGTCAATCTGGCGATCGCGAAGCCGCAGGGTGATGACCGCTCCGAGTGGAACCTGTGGCTCCGGCGGCTCTATGAGCGCATCGAACTCGGTGATGATCTCCTGCCGGTGCGGTTCGTGCCGCGGCTGCCGGAGGCGGCTCCGGGCAGCATCCGCGAGAAGCTCGGCCTGGCGCTGGTCGAGCCGGAGCCCGAGGCGCGACCGGCCTGAGCTGGGGGCCAAGCAGGCGGGAAAGAACCCGCTGTTGGCCGAAAATACGACCCAATTGTCGCCTCGGTTCCGTGTGTCCAGTTGATCGTACCTACGGGCCGAGACTCTCGAACCACCCCTGCGCTACGCCACTCACGATGCCGCTGATAATCGCGAAGCCAATGACCGATAGGACGCCAGTGACGCGGCCGCGCGTCGTCCCGAACACCCAGCGCACCAGGTCGCCGAATCGCTTCGCCCAGTAGACGGGGCTCGTCATCCGGTACCAGCGGTCGGGGTCGGCCTTCTTCGCTGCGCGCTCTTCCGCCTTCCGCGCGGCCTCGGCCTCGCGCTGCTCGCGAGCGCGGCGCGCGTTGCGTTCCGCCTCCTCGGCCTCGCCTGCGAGACGGCCGATGACCGTGTCGAGGTGCTGCTCGGCGAGGCGCGCAATGTCGCGGTAGCTGATCGCGCCCGGGTTGTTGATGGCGTCCGCGACGACATCGACGTTGGTTATCCCGAGGGCTTTGCTACCCATCGACATCGGGCCCCACCGATTGACGACGTCGAACAGTCGCCCGTACTCGCGCGTCAGCCGCGGTCTCCGCTCATTGATGCGGCGGACGGCCGCGTCGTCGGGACCGCCGAAGCCGTACATGGACGCGATGGGATCACCGCCGCCCTGGAGCACGAGGTTCATGTACTCGACCAGTCGCTCGCGGAACTCCGCGACCGCCTCGAGGTCGCGCTCGGCCTGCGTGGGCTCAGTCACGACCCGAGCATAGCGACCAACGCCACGAGGGCTACATCTCCTCTTCGACGGCCGTATCGAAGAGCGACGGCTGGTCGGCCGTCGGCACCGCGGCGCGGGCAGCTCGCCGGTGCGTGACGTTGGCGCCCGCGACGTGCGGGTAGTCGATGCCCTTTCCGTCGAGGAGCTGCCTGACGGTGAGCATCTGGAGTCGCGGGTGTCGGCCCCAGGGCGAGTCGTAGAAGCCCGCACTTGCCGCCTCGGAACGCATCCCTGACGTCGGCTCCTCGAACGACAGGAGGACCCCGATCTGAGCCTCCTCGCGGTCGATCACCCCGCGGAGGTCGCGGAGGTAGTTGGGCACGAGGTGACCGGCCTTCACCGACAGGACGATCTGCTTCGTGTCGCCGGCCGTCCCGTCATGGAAGTAGAGGCGGCCGTCGATGCCCTTGTCGCCGCCTTTCTTCGTCTCGCCCGCGGGTCGAGCGCCGACGAGGCCGAGAGCCCACGCCTGGAACTGGAACGGATCCTCGCGTGCGAGTACTTCGGCATCCTCGACGGTCGTCGGCTCGCCCACGACGCGGTACGTTGTCGCAATGTCGGGGCCATAGCGGTCAACGAGTCGGTGCTTAATGAGGCCGATGGCTAGGTGCGTGATATCGATGCCGACCCACCTTCGCCCAAGGTTCTGAGCCGCGTCGACTGTCGTCCCGCATCCGCAGAACGGGTCCAAAATGAGGTCGCCAGGGTTGGATGAGGTTTCAATGATCCGCTCCATGAGAGCAAGCGGCTTCTGTGTCTGGTAGCCAAGCCGCTCGCGCGCAGCTGGTTGGAGCATCGGGATGCGCCACACGTTGTCGATTGTTCGATCGGCCTTGACGTTATAGACGAGATGCCCCTCGTCATCCTTCACGTTGACGAGTCGACCCTCGAACTTCTTCCGAGCAAGTTGGCGAACGGGTGCATCACGTTGTTCCTTGAGTTGATGGAAGACGAAGGGTTGCGACAGGTCTTTCACGTAGAACAGAAGCGTGTCCGTTGCGCGAGCGATCAGCCGCTTCCGGCTGTCGTGCATCTTGTTGTAGTAGTACCAGATGACCTCGTTTCGGAAGTTGCCCACTCCGAACACGGCATCTAGCAGGACCTTGAGGTAGTGGCTCGCCGTCGGATCACAGTGCAACCAGAGGGAGCCTGTTGGCTTGAGGACTCGCCGGAGCTCGATGAGGCGCGGGGCCATCATCGATAGGTAGGCCAGCATGTCACTCGTCCCGAGGAGTGTGCGGAAAGCCATCATGGCTCGCGCGACTTCGCCGCCTTGCTCGACTACCTCCTGGTAGGCCGCCGCGGCCTCGGTGTTCCACTCCCAGGTGTCCGTGAATGCCTCGATCTGGGCGGCCGACTTCTCGCCGTGCTCGGAGAACAGGACGTTGTAGTCCGCGTTTGAGTTGAATGGCGGGTCGAGGTAAACGAGGTCGATACTGTCGTCGGCGATGTGGCGCCGCAGGACGTCGAGGTTGTCCCCGTAATACAGGGCGTTCGTCGCGGCCATCGCCGAACTAGCGAGCTGACCGGATCGCGAGACCTCGCCGGGCGAGCCCGTCGTTGAGCAACGCCGTGAGGTGGGCAGCGAAGATCTCGCCCTCCCAATCCCCCACCGAACAAGCTCGTGGCTCGTCCATCCCGAGTCGCCGCTGGTCCGGGAGTGCTACGGGCTCGTGGCCGTGCAGGCACTCGATGACAATCGGATCAGTCTGCTCGCTCATCGCGAGATTGTAGTGGAGCCGTGTCGCCCCGGACTGGGCTGGTCGGACGAGCCGAGATCGACCGTCCGGGCGCTGAGCACGGCCCGGTAAGGAACTGTAGGTTCCGCCACTTATCCGGCGCTTATCTAGGCGCTCCGGAGGTCGGCGTCCCGACCACCAGGAAAAGCAGCACCACCATGGCGAGCGCGAGCAACAGGAACGGGAACCCGAGTCGAACGAGGCGAATGGTAGTCACGTCAACCTCAGCGATACGGACCGTTCGCGAACAACAAGTACCCGATGAAAACGATGGCGACAGCCGCCACGAGGCCGATCATCTGGGCAACCCGTTTCATCTTTACTCCTTCGCAATCTCGGTTTCTCAATGGTACGAGGCGGCAACCCCCGAAGGTGTCGCCGCCCCGCTATCGGTCAGACTCGATTGATGGAGGGTCATCCCCGCAGGGATGACGTGGTCAGGTCGAGAACTGCACTCCGCGGTCCCGGAGGGACGTGAAGCCGTCGCCGGCGATGATCAGGTGATCGAGCACACTCACGTCCAGGAGCTTGCCGGCGGCGATCGCCTCCGCGGTGAGGTGCAGGTCGTCGGGCGACGGTGCGGGGTCGCCGCTGGGATGGTTGTGGACGAGCAGGATGCCCGCTGAGTGGCTCCTAATCGCGTCACGGAACAGCTCGCCGACGCGGACCTGCGTGGAGTTCACGCACCCCTGGTAGACGGTCTGCATGTCGGTGACCCGGTTCTGAATGTTGAGGACGAGGACCCGCAGCTCCTCTCGCTCGAGCGGGGCCATGGCCGGGATCAGTCGCTCGGCGATGTCTCGTGGCTGGCGGACGACCCACGTGGCCCCGATCAGGGTCCGGAAGGAACAGCCGGCAGCCACAGGCCGGACAGGGGATGTAGGCGAAGGGGTCCTCGCGGACGACCTTCGCCTGGTTCATCAGCTCAAGCATCGAACAGCGTCACTTGGTGGACGGGGCCGTCCGGTGTCGGGATGTCGATTTCGGCTGGGCGCGGTGGTCGAAGGTTGTCGGATCCGGCCACGAGGCCGAACTCCCGTCCGCAACCGCTGCAGGGCTTCGAGATCATGCCGACCATCAACCGGTCGGCGCCGCAGTAGAGGCACCAGCCGGTGATCTCGTAGTCGGGGTTGGCGGCGACCAGGGCCTCGATCCAGTCAGGGGCAGGCTCGGGCTCGGGGTACGATGTGCTCATCACTTCTCCTCGTCCACCGGGGACAGGTGTTAGACCCCGGAGCGCCGCTCCAACGGCACTCCGGGGTTGTTGGCGTCTAGGCCGTCGGGATCGTCTGGCCGAACAGCTCGGCATCAACAGGGCGTGAGCCGCCTGGCGCGGGCACAACCCGTACGTGGTGCCGTCGGGGGCCTTGCGCTGGAAGGCCGGGCTCACCAGCCCCAGACAGCCGGCCACGGCGCACGGCAGGTACTCGGGGTGCTGGGCCAGGTAGGCCGCCCGGGACTCGACCGCTGATCGGCGGGCGTCGGCGATCACGGCCCCGAGCTGGCCGGCGCTCAACGGCCGTCGAACGTCGGCAGGCGGTACCTCGGTCCACTCGGTCGGCTTCGTGGTCCCGGTCTCGACGGGTGTCGCTTGTGCCCATCTCGGGCCTGCTGTTCGCTACCCGGCCATGTCATCGGCGCATCGCCTTGCAGGTTCTGGAAAGTGGAGGCCGTCAGGCTGAAAGATCGCCGGAGTGGTGTGGAGCGAAGTGGTAGCGGCCTCGACGGCGGCAGTGACAGTGAGGAAGACCTGCGATGTGAGGTTTCTCTGGACGCGGTGACGTGGTACTTGGCCTCGTGCATGAGGGGCTAGATGATGTTGAGCGGCTGCTGGCCTGGTACGGTTTGTGGCTGCTCGCTGTGCCAGCGATCTATGTGGACTTCAGCCTGCAGGCCGCCGTGATCATGCAGGTGTTGCGCGTTCATCGGCGCCATCGTCGGCTGGGCCGTTCACGACTACGAGCGGAAGCGGGCGAACGCGCGGGCACTCTCAAGGTCGGTCAGCCCGTGGACGCTGGTCCCATGGGCGATGAACGGATCGGAACTCGCTCACCTGTCGCACGGTCACGTGAGCATCACCGCTACTGGCGTGTCATCGACCCCGGACCGGATCTTCGGCGGCGTGGCGGGCCGGCGCAGAACGGGCTCATCGGCTCAGGATGCCGATGAACATGGCCAGCGCCTGGCGTGATGCCTGGGAGGCCGAGGCCACGCGCGCGGCACCGAGCGAGACGGCGTTACTGGCATGATGGTCTCGCTGGATCATGGTGGAACGGGTGACACGGTGATTGCCGAGGCTGGTGCTGCTCGGTCTTGAGTCGACGGGCTTGACCGGGTGGGGACGGTCGGCGACCCAGCGGCTACGTGCCGACGATCAGGCTCAACGGCGAGCACGGGTCGACGTTGGTCTGTGTCTTCGGCACGGCCATGTTCCTGATCGGAGCAGTGTCGAGCGTTACGCGCCCCCCACCCCCGGCTACGGGGTTGGACGAGTACTGCACTGTCGATGATCTATTCTGGCGGTCCGATGACCACCACCACGGACATCACTACGTGCGACTTTGGCGTATCCCCCACATTGGGACGATCAACCCCTCGTCGAGCCGGAGCCGCGTTACTACGACGACCCCAACCCTTGGTACGACGACCCAGCTGGTAACTCGCCGCGCCCTGGTCGGAACAGCTCGGTTCGCCTTCACTTGCCCGCACCACCTCGTCGCACCGTCAGACCGGGAACACCGGTGAGACCGGTCAGACCGGCAATGCCTGTGTTACTCCGCGTGGCTGGTGGTCCGTGGTCGGCTGGTAGGACGGCGACCCGAGGGACATCAAGTCTGCGCTATCGGAAGTCCGAAGGGACTTGGCGGAGCCCGAGCGCCGCAGCGCTCGCCGATCAGCGCCGCACTTATGTACCGCTGGGCGTGGTACGTGGTGGAGCTGGCGAGACCGGTGATACGGGAGTGGGGGGTCTTTACGGTGATGGTGGTTGTTGTGGTTGGTGGCCTTGCTGAATACCACCTGAGACCCTGTCGAACCGGTAAACAGCCTGTCTAAACCGGTCGGGCTGGGAGGACAAACCGTGTATAACTCGCTACTTATTGGTAGCCGGTTTCCAGGGTCACATGGCTTGGGACATGCGCCATTTGAGGAGCGAGATCAGGTCCGGGTACGTCTCCATCATCTTCCGGGTCAGGTTGTCGAGGGCCTTCGTGCGGCTCTTGTGCGATGCCTTGAACCTGCGGCCGTCGAAGAAGCACTCCACAACGTGCCCTGAGCCCCCGAAGTCGCCCAGGTAGGCCGGCGGATCGGGCACTTGCTGGCCGCTGTCGATGCCTGCGAGCCGCCGGACGAGCTGTGTCAGCGCGAACCGCTCCTCCCCCAGGTGCGCCCAGGGCGAGTCGATGTTGCGGTGGTAGACCGGGTCTCGCGGGCCGGCTGGGTCTCCCACTGACGGTCAGGTGCAGCCCTTTGCTGACCTCGACCGTCTCGTAGGTGGGGGAGCGGGGCTGATCCGTCTTGGCGTATAGGCCAGGGGCGATCTCGCGGACCCTGCCGTCTTCGACCATCTGATCGAGTGCTTCGCGGACGTCGTCTTCGGTGTAGGCGGTCATGGTTGTTGTCCTCTCTCGTATGTTAAGGAACCAGATTTTGACGTTTTGACGTTATGACGGGGTATCTTGAGAACCGAATCCGGACCCCCTTCTTCTCTTTATTTGAGCGTGAATGGTCAAAACGCGTGATCGGGGACATGTCCCAAAGCACCGTCAAAACGTCAAAAAACCCCCCCTGATCGCTCAGTTCCATCGCCCGCCGGCGAGCCCTGGGCGGAGTTTGGTAGTGCCTCGACGGTGGCCTGCCGACCTGTCCGACGACCAGCGGAAGCCGTTGTGCGCGACCGGCCTCGATCAGGATCTCCATGGCTTCGAACTGGACCGTCTTCGTCCCAGGTCAGCGTGTGCTTGAGGTCGCGCACGCTGTACTCGCCCTTGCCGCGTCGCAGCATTGACTGTTCGAGGCGGCGCGGCTTGTCGCTGTTGATGTGACCGGTCATGACGGCGAAGGCGTGCCCCGCATGGGCGGTCAGGTAGGGGGCCAGTCGGATGGCGGCTGCCATTGCCTCGCCGGTGATGACCGTGGACTCCCCTGCTCGCGAGGCGACGTGCAACAGGGCTGCGACTCGGACGATCGCGCCCGGGAGCTTCGAGCCCCAGTCCCGCAGGTCGCGCAGGTCGCCGTCATCTTGCATCCGCTGCTCGACGTCGTCCTGGCAGACGCGTAGAGCGCCTCACGGGCTGCACCGGTCAGCGCGAGCCCGACCGGTACCGGTGCGGTCGGCGGCATGGCGGGCGATACCGGCCAGACGGTCGTTGTAGGCCGACTGCAGTCGTTCCGGGATTGCCTGTGTTCGGGTGGCACGATGTCCGACCCGTGGGGGTGGCACGGCGTACAGGAACCGGGCCAGCATCCCCGTACCCCGGAGTTCGGGCTTCTTGCCGAGCTCGCTCAGGATCGACTGGCCGGAAGGCGAGGCTCAGGCTCAGCGAGGGCCGCTCGATGTGGTCGGATTTGCGACCGACTCGATCGACGCGGTGGTCGTCACCGCTGTGCGCTTTCAGGTAGACGTCCAGGTTGCTGGACCCGCTGTAACGGCCCAGCATCATCGAGAACAGGCCCCCCTCGGTCGACACGATGGCTGCGTTGCCGCCCTGTTCGACCATCCGGGTGCCGAGCGCCTCCGGGGTGATGTCGTCGGACAGCAGGATCAGCGGTCGGTGGACCTCGAAGTCCTCGAGGGCGCGCATTGCGTTGTACAGCTCGTCCTGGAGGTGCTCGGAGCCCCCCATGGTCTGCTCCTTGGCGAGGAGTGCCCGTTCCGTCGTGAGACGGCCGCTTCGAGGGCTTTCAGCTCCGCTGCATTGCCCGCGTAGACCGCCTTGTGGTCTTCGTTGTACTGGCGCTCGAACTGGCGCAGCGGGCCGTTCACCAGGCCGGATGAGGCGGACTTGCGTTCGCCGGAAGTCTTGGGCGACAGCGATCCAGAGGACGGCCTGTTCGGGCGAGTCGCGATCTGGTTCGGCGATCACTGTGCCTTGGCAGGCCGCTGAGAGCGCGCCGAGCGCCATCATCGGGATGACACCGTCGGGCACCTGGGTCGACGCGGTCGCGGCCGCGGCGAAGTCGGCGAGCCACGCTGGCAGGACGTCCTGTGGGAAGGGCACGTCGCAGAAAGACGGGCGAGGTCCTGGAGGGGTGCGAAGCCCTCTGGCTCGTCCGTCTGGGCTGGCGACCCGGACGTCCGGCTTCCAGCCGGGTTCCTTCCATCGCTCATACACGCGCTTCTCAGCGGCTTCTTGCGGTGTGCTTTCGTCGCACCCCTGTGCTCGTGGTCTTGTCGCTATACAATGGATGAGCCTCATGTGTCACGTGTGCGCGTGGTGGTTGGCAGGTCGATCAGATGGCTTCAGGTCGGACCTGCGAGATGTACCGTTTGAGAGTCGAGCCCCGGACACGGCACTCGGTTCTCTTTCTTTCCTGACCTGTGACCGCCCTCTTTTGGGAATTGCGCATCGATGGTTATCGATGTCATGCGTCGGCCATCAATGCGTGGATCACGCTGTCCGAGGGCGGCATACAGCTCACGGCCCCGCGGTTGACGCAGAAGGTATCGGTCCCTGTCTCGCCGGGTCCCGCCCTGACCGTGGCGCTCCGTCGGCCGCAACTGTGGCACCGGCTGTCCGATAGGAAGCCTGGCCGTGATGGCGTCGTGTTGAGCCAAGGGAGCGACCTGCGCGCGTCGCGGGAGTCGAGGCTCAGCTCGAGTTCGACTTCCATGAGCCGGACCAAGGCGTCAGGGTGGCAGCCGATCGCAGGCCCATCGCATCAGCCGATCGGCTGATAGTGGCCGAGTGGTCGTTCGGCAGACCCAGCACTCCTGTGTCGGCCTGATCCGTTCCCGCGGTGCCAGCAGGTTCCCGTCCTCGTCCCGCGGCGCGATCTTCACGATCTGGTAGGCGTTGCGGCGGGCTTGTTCGACCTGAGCGAACCCGGATGCCAGTCCCGGCTGCGGTGCGTCCAGCGGTTCGCTCACCGGCTCTGGGGCGGCTTCTCGGCGCCTGGTGGTCCTCATGCCCGGAACTCCGGGGCCACCAGGTGCAGCAGGCCGGCCTCGCGTAGCGCTCGGCGGTCCTGCCCGGTGCCGTCGCCGCGACCCATCCTGCCGAGGACGTCGAACAGCTCGTCTGAGAGTTCGTCGATCCGCACCGGCGTTCCGGGTCGGTGTCGGGTTCGGCCCCTGGCCGCAGCGATCCGCCGGTCGACGTCGTCGGGGCTGTAGCCCAACCACGGCGACCGGTACGCACGCGTCCAATCGGTCCCTCCCCGGTCGACTGGTCAGCGTCGTCTGACTGGTCGGTCAGGTCCTGCAATGAGTCGCTTGGCGTGCTGTCGCGGCCCTCCAGGAACGCGGCGAAGGTCTTGTCGTCCATCGCGTCGAAGTCCGGCGTGGTGCCGTCGCCGTCGTTCTCGAGCTCGGGCTCGAACTCGAAGTCTTCCGTGGTCACGCGTTGCCTCCTGTGTGCGTCGTGCTAGGGCTGCGGCTCGGCGGCTGTCGTCGTCGCAGGACGGCGAGCCGCGCCATGTGGGCTCGGCGGAGAAACGAGGCTCGGACCTCGATCTCCGCGGCGTTGTGGGCGATTGAGGGGTCAGCCTCGACGGCCATGCGCTCGAACTTCCGCATGAACCCGGCCGAGGGCCGGCGCGGCAGCGGCGTGGGGGCCGTGCTTCCCTACGTTCGCGTTCCCGCCCACGGCGCCGTAGTCGCCGAAGTGGCGGTTGTGCTCTGGCGATCTGGTCGGTCATGTCGCTCCCTGTAACGAAGAAGACCGAACCACTTAGCGCAGCCTGGGAGGCTGATGGGTGGTTCGGTCTTCTGGTTGCTCGCGCCCCGGACAAGGCGGGGGAAGGTTCCTTGGTCCTAACGAACCGAGGAGTCACGCTTCCTTACCTAGGAAGGTAGCATCTTCGCCCAACCATATCCACACACCGATGCTTGCATTTTCCATCGTGGACTACACGCTACCTATCGTCTGACCTGGGATCGCCTGGCGGAGATCGCCGGCACGTACCTCGGCAAGGGCCAGCAGGTGGCCATCGAAGGCCGTCTCCAGACGCGCTCGTGGGATGACGATCGCGGCCAGCGGCACTGGAAGACCGAGATCGTCGCCAACCACGTCGAGATGCTGTCGGGGCGACGGAAGAAGGACTACGAGGCCCAGCAGTCCGCCGACGCCCTCGTCGTCCAGGCCGAGCGGTACGGGGACGTGCCGCCCAGCGACCCGATCCCGGAGTCCGCCGAGGCCATCGCCCCGGACGACGACGAGGACGCCGACGAGGACGCCGAAGCGGCGGCCTGACCTGCCTCGCAGATCACAGCGGCGACGGCGCGGCCCCCCTCCCGTGCCGTCGCCGCGTCACCCCAGCCGCGGCGCGATAGGGCACTCGCCCTAGTGTCGTGTGGTGCGGTGCAGGGTACTTTCCGCGTCCGGTCCGCTACGTATCCCCCTTCGTGGCGGACCGGAGCCGCTCCCAGGCCCGCCGTAGTAGAGCCTGCCCCGGCTGGGAGCGACGGGGTGTCGCCACGGGGCCGGCTCCTCAGCGCCCGGACGCATAGGCGCTCCCCCACCACTAGGAACGGGCCAAGGCTGTCGTCGTTAGGGCGACGCCTCATCCAGGTTCGTCAGTGGAACTCGAAGAAGGAGATCGCGAGGATCCCGTACACCAGCATCAGTAGCGCGCCCTCGAGCCAGTTCGACTCGCCGTCGAGGGCGATGAGCGCGCTGATGCCCACGGCGGCCCCGACCGCCGCGACCTCGAGCGGCGTGAAGACCAGGTCCATCGGCTGCCCCATGAACGCGCCGATCAACACGAGCACCGGCGCGACGAAGAGCGCGACCTGCAGGCTGGAGCCATAGCTCACGGCCATCGCGAATTCCATCTTGTTCTTGGCCGCGAGCTGGACCGCGACGAGGTGCTCGGCCAGGTTGCCGATCGTGGGAACGAGGACGACGCCGACGAAGAACGCGCTCAGGCCGAACGCGTCGATGAACGACTCGATCGAGCCGACGAGGATCTCCGAAAGCAGCGCCAACAGCCCCGCCGCGACCAGCAGCACCGCGATCGCCACCGGCGCAGTCCAGGCCGGCCCCGCGTGTCCCTCGGGCTCCCCGTGACCGCCGAGGGTGGCCGCCGGGTTCGAGAACTGATAGATCAGCGAGAGCACGTACCCGGCGATCAGCGCGACCGACACGAGCACGGACTCCTCGGTCAGGGAGCCTTGCGCGGGATCCGTGGAGGAGAAGGCGAAGACCGCCGGGACGAACAGCCCGATGACGGCCAGGACGAGCAGGGACGCGTTCGAGGCGGCGATCCGCGGGCTGAACGACTGCGTCCCGTGTCGAAGCCCGCCGACCAGCACGCTGGCGCCGAGCACCAGCAGCAGGTTGCCGATGATCGAGCCGGTCAATGACGCCTTAACGACTTCGATCAGCCCGGCCTGCAGCGCGAAGAACGCGATGATCAACTCGGCGATGTTCCCGAAGGTCGCATTGAGGATGCCGCCGACCTGCGGGCCGGTGAGCGACCCGAGCCGTTCCGTCGATAGGCCCACGACCCAGGCCAGCCCGAGGATCGCGACCGCGGCAACGACGAACACGACGGTCTCGTCGGCGTGGAGGCCGAAGTCCAGGACCACGGCGATCGCGCTCGCCACCAGCGTCCCGAAGAGGAACACGCGGGCGATCGGTGTGAGCGCCCCAAGCACCGGAAGGCCGCTCCCGGGTGGAGGCGCGGAGCCGGCCGTCGCGGTCACGGCGCCATCCTATCGAGTCGAGAGGCAACCGCAAGGTCGCGGCAACGCCCTGTCGGACCCACGAGAGCCGCGTTGCCGCACGCTTCGAGGCGATGGCCATCCTCGCCGCACTGTTCGCGTTCGGATCGCGGTTCGTCGGCAAGATCCTGACCACGACCCTGGGCTGGGCCAGCACCCTGCTCTTCGGGCGGGTCCCGGCGTCCCGCCAGTACCTCCTGCTCGGGATCACGTTCGGATCGGTGATCTGGATCGTCCTCCTGGCGGGCGTCCTGGTCCCCGACGTCGGCCTATTCCTCCTCACCTTCGTGCCCGAGCAGGACATCGTGCCCGAGGCGGTCATCCGCCTCGTCATGCTCATCGGGGCGTTGGTCGTGCCGGCGGTCATCGGCGGGCTCACGCTCATCGTCTCCGGCCAGACCGACCGGTCGGCGAAGCGCATCGCCGAGAGCGTGGCCCGCGGCTACCCGCTCACCGTCCTGCTCTCGGTCCTGCTGATCTTCCTGGCGGGCCTCGCCATCTTCCGCAAGGCCCAGAGCCTGGCGAAGCGCTGGACCGACGCGCACGTCCCGCTCGTGATCCTCCCGGGCAAGTACGACGAGGTCGCCTCCGATCTCGACCGGGCGCTCGAGGCCGCGGGCCTGGAGGTCGAACCGACCAGCGCGCCCGCCGCGATGTCGCAGCCGGCGAAGTGGCTGGCCGCCGTTGCGGGCACCGGAGCGTCGTCCCTCGTGCCGGAGAAGATGATCCAGCTCGACGGGAAGGACCTCGACATCCTCATCTACCCGATGGACCTGTTGATCTCGGGCAAGCCCGCGCTCGTGGCCCGCGCCCGCGCCGCGATGGCGAGTCGGCTGACGACGTCCGCGGCGCACCTGACCGTGAGCGCCGAAGCCCAGGAGATCGAGGATCGGCTCGCCGCGCTCGCCCGTCCCGCGGCGGACACGCCCGACCGCCCAGCCCGCTTCGACGACACGGCTGCGGCCGGGTTCGTCGCGATCGACGAGCGACTCTCGACGCTCGAGATCCCCTACGAAGAGTGGGAGGTCCTGTATCGCCAGCGTCTGCAGGTCGAGCGTGACCTGCGCGCTGGGGCGATGGCCGGTGAGGCGGTGGTCGGCGCCGACACGCCGGGCGTCCGGCACGACGGGGCGCTCGGCGCGCTCGAGGACCTCGGCCGGCTCGTGCGGAGCGGGGCGGAGGTGGTCCTGGCGGCGGCTGCCGACGAGCACACCGTCGAGGCCATGGATCGCGTGGCCGGCCCGGAATGGCGGTGGGCTGCCCGGGCCGCCTCGGTCGCGGCGGTCGCGGCGCAGGAGGCGATCAAACCTCGAGAGGACGCGAAAGCCGAGGAAGAGGAGGCCGTCGCGTTGACGGAGGGGGCGGCGACCGCCTCGACGTCCGCCGGGGCTCAGGAGCCTTCGGCTACCTCGTAGAGTCGCCTTCGAGGCAGGCCCGTGGCCGCGGCCACACGTTTCGCGGCCTCACCACGGGGCGTGCCCGCGTCCACGAGCGCCTGGACGTCGGTCAGGGCCGCGGTCAGGGCCGCGTCGTCTTTCACGGCTTGGTCTACGGCCGAAGTGCCCTCCCCGAGTCCGTGTCCGCGCTGCCCGACGACGAGCACGAACTCGCCGCGGGACGGGATCGTGCCCTCCCCCACGGCCATCGCCAGCTCCCCGAGCGTGCCGCGCACGATCTGCTCGTGCACCTTGGTCAGCTCCCGGCATACCGCCCCGGCCCGTCCCGCGCCGCAGACCGCGGCAAGATCCCGAAGCGTGGCCGCGGCCCGCCCGGGCGCCTCGAAGAGGACGCACCCGCGGTCGTCGGCCGCGATCGCCGCGATCCGGTCCCGGCGCTCCCGGCCCGACCGCGGCAGGAATCCGTCGAAGGACCAGCGTGGTCCAGTCACCCCGGACGTCGCCACGGCCGCCAGCACCGCCGACGGCCCCGGGATCGGCACTACCCGGCCGCCCTCGGCGGCCCATGCCGCGACCAGGTCCGCGCCGGGGTCGCTGACGACCGGCGTCCCGGCGTCGGTCACGAGGGCGAGGTCCGCCCCGCCCCGCAGGTGCTCCAGCAGCGACGCCAGCCGACCCGGTCCGCTGCGCGCGTGGTAGCTGGTGAGGCGGGCGCTGATCCCGTGGCGGTCGAGGAGTCGCTTGCTGAGCCGCGTGTCCTCGGCCGCGATGAGCGGGACGGCCGCGAGCGTCTCGAGCGCCCGGAGCGTGACGTCGGCCAGGTTCCCGATCGGCGTCGCGACGACGAACAAGGTGCCGCCACCGACTGGCGCGCCATTCCCCTGACCTGCGCCTCCCGGATCGGCGTCCCCTGCCCGGTCCGCGGCACGCCCCCCGGGCGCTCCCCTCACCCCCGTTCCGAACCCGGACGCCGACGCGGGTACAGGTAGTCCACGCCCGCCGTCCGCGGCCCGAGCTTCGCGATCGGCGGCACCTGGCGCTTGAATTCGGCCCCGGCGACCATCCGGTCCACCCGCACCACCATCTCAGGCGAGAACCCGAGGGCCACGACCTCGTCGATCGAGCGCCGCTTGTCGATCCGCCAGAACAGCAGTCGATCGAGCTCGGGGTAACTGAACCCCGCCTCCGATTCGTCGGTCTGGCCCGGCCACAGGTCCGCCGACGGTGCCTTCGTGATGATCTCGGCCGGCACGTCCATCGCCGCCGCCATCTGGCGGACCTGGCTCTTGTACAGGTCACCGACCGGGTTGAACGCGCAGGCCGCATCGCCGAATACGGTCGTGTAGCCGATCAGCGACTCCGTCTTGTTGCCGGTCCCCACGACCAGGCCGCCCCACGTGACCGACCGGTCATACAGCACGGCCATCCGCATCCGGGCCATGAAGTTGCCGCGGCGCAGCGACGAGGCATCCGACTCGGACCCATAGAAGCCATCGACCATCGGGCTGATGTCCACGACCTCGGAAGCGGTACCCAACCGCCGGACGACCTCCTCGGCATCGCCCTGCGAGGCCGGCGACGACGTCCGATACGGCATCAGCACGCACAACAAGCGGTCCGCGCCGATGGCCTCGGCGACCAGGTACGCGACCAGCGCCGAATCGATGCCGCCCGACAGCCCGAGGACCAGCCCGATCGAACCCGGCCTGCCGCAGCTGGCCGCGGATGAACTCCCCGATGACCCGACGCGCGACGTCCGTGTCGATCGCCAGCTCGGTCGGAAGCTCGAAGGCGACATCGGGCGTCGTCACTTCCCGGCGCTCCGGCGGAAGCCGATGGGATGCGGCGTGCGACCGCCCGGTGCGACATCGAGGCCGGGCTCGGCGCCCGGCTCGCTCGTGGTGTCGGCGGCCATCCCGGCGCGCTCGGCGACGATCCGCTGCAGTTCGCGGACCTGCAGCTCCGGCCGTTCGTCGCGCAACAGCGGCAGGCCGATCCGCTCGCGCCGGATGTCGGCCGTCGCGATGTCCACGATGAACAGCCCCTCGTCGTACAGCGGCGCGCTGAACAGGCCCGCGCCCGTCGGAGCGATGACCTCGCTGCCACCCCAGAACGAGATCGACTCGTCGACCCCGACGCGGTTGCAGAAGATGGTGAACGTGGTCGTGAGCTGGGCGTAGGTCCGCATCAGGGTCCGCCACGACGTCGCGGTCCCGAGGCCGACCTCGTTGGTCGCCGCCAGGTCGCGTCCCGGCGAGGACGAGACGTTGATGAGGATCTGGGCGCCGTCGAGCGCGAGGATCTGGGGCACCGTCAGATGCCAGAAGTCCTCGCACACCCCGATCCCGACACCGACGCCCAGCCGCGACGGCACCGCCCGCAGCAGGTCCCCGGGCGCGAAGAAGCGCCGTTCGTCGAACAGTCCGTAGGTCGGCAGGAACAGCTTGCGATGGACGTGCCGGATCTCGCCGGTCCTCGATGAGCGCGGCGGCGATGAACAGCCGGTGGTCGGCCGATTCCTCGACGAACGAGACCACGACCGACAGGTCCTTGGTGGCCGCGGCGAGATCCCCGAGCCGCGGGTCGTCCAGCCGCATCGACACCTCGGCCGCCAGGTCCTGGAGCTGGTACCCGGTCAGGCCGAGCTCCGGGAAGACCACGAGGTCGGCGCCCTTGGCCCTGGCCTCCTCGATCAGCTCGTGGTGCCGCGCGAGGTTGCGGTCGAGATGTCCCAGGCTGGGGGCGATCTGGGCGAGAGCCACGCGGATGGACTGCATGCGCGCGAGCATACGCGACGTCGGCGACCCGCTACGCCGACCGCCCGTACAATCCGCGGCGTGCATCCCCGACCTGTCCACCCCTCGTTGCGCGCGGCCGCCCTGGGGCTCGTGCTCCTGCTCGTCGCCGGCTGCGACCTGACCCTCGAGCGCAGTCCCGCCCCGTCCGGCCGGACGGTGGTGCCGTCGGCCGGCGCGAGCGGATCACCCTCCGCTCCCCCGGAGGCGGCGTTCGTCCCCATGACCTACCCGGTCGCCGACGAGGCCCCGTGCTGCCCAGGCCGAGGCCGCGGCCGGCCTTCAGCCGTATCGCGGCACCATCCGTCGGATCAGGGCCGAGGATCGGTCGACGGTCGTCTTCGAGCTGTGCGATCCGGATGTGACCTTCCGCACGAAGGTCGCGTCACCGGCGCTCGTCATCAACGACACGGCCTGGCTCGAGTCCCGCATCCCGACCGATGACGGCGAGGCGCCCGCGATCACCCGCGAGCTCAACGGCACGGGGCCGTTCCGCGTCGATCGCTGGAGCGGCGGCAGCGAGATCATCCTCTCGCGGTTCGACGAGTACCGCGGGACGGAGGCCGTGCCGAGCGCGCTCGTGTTCCGCTGGGACCCGGACCCGGCCCGGCGGCTCGAGGCGCTGAGCAACGGGACGGTCGATGGCATGGACGGCGTCGATGCCGCGGGGGCCGCCGCGATCGAGGGCAACACCGAGCTCGCGGCCCAGACCCGCGAGGGCCTCAACATCATGTATCTCGGGCTCAACAACCGGTTCGCGCCGTTCGACAAGTCGCCCGTGCGCCGGGCCATCGCGCTGGGGCTGGACCGGCAGGCCCTGATCGACGCCGCCTTTCCGCCGGGCACGACGCTGGCGACCCACGTATCGCCGTGCAGCGTGCCCAACGGCTGCGCGGGCGAGACGTGGTGGGAACAGGACATCCCGGCCGCCCGCGACTACCTGGCCAGGGCCGGGTTCGCCGAGGGGTTCGAGACCACCATCCAGTACGGCGTCGAACCGCGCGATTACCTGCCCGATCCGGGGGCCCTGGCCCTCGAGCTCCAACGGCAGTTGAAGGACAACCTTGGTATCACCGCGCAACTCGAGGCGATGCCGTTCGACGAGCTCCTGGCGCAGGCCGACACGGGCAAGCTCGATGGCATCCACCTGCTCGGCGCGAGAGCCCGCTATCCCGACGCTCGCGTGTTCCTGGATCCGCGCCTCGGGTCCGGGGCTTCACCCGAGTTCGGCGATCCCTACCCCGACATCGTCAGCCACCTGCGCGAGGGCGGCCAGGGTGCGAGCGACGACGATCGGCGCGCGGCCTACACCGAGGCGAACGATCGGATCCGCCTCCGCGTGCCGTTCATCCCGCTGGCCCACGTCGGGACCATCGCCGCCCATCGCGCGGACGTCAAGGGGTTCGAGGTCTCGCCCATGGCCGCAGAGCGGTTCGCGCCGATCACGCCGGGCGACCGGGCCCAGTTCGCCTGGATGGGCGTCACCGAACCCGAGGGCCTGTACTGCCCGGATGAGACCGCGCCCGAGGCGCTGCGGGTCTGCTCGCAGGTGTTCGAAGGCCTGTACCGGTCCGCCCCGACCGATACGGCCCCGCAGCCGGCGCTCGCCGACACGTGCACGCCGAACGACGAGTTCGACGTGTGGACCTGCACCCTGCACGAGAACGTGCGGTTCCACGACGGCGCCCGACTCGATGCCAATGACGTCGTGCTGTCCTACGCGATCCAGTGGGATGTCGCCCATCCGCTCCATCGTGGCCGGACCGGGGAGTTCCGCGCCTTCGTCGATCGATTTCGGGGGATGCTCAACTCACCCGCGGTCCCCTGACGCGCCGGTGCCGCGCGCGCTGCGCAGTGCCGCGCCGAAACGCCGGTCCGAGGTAGCGGCAGCGCCCGACCGATGCTAGGCTTCGCGCGACTCGCAACCGGTCCGCGGACCGGGCGATCTCGCAGGCGTCCTGCAGGCCGGTCAGGGAGGCTCATCGACCAGCGTCAGGACAACAGAGGAGGAGTTCGGAAGTATGTCCCGATCACGGAGCCTGCCCAGCAGGCTTGTCGTGCTGTTCGGCAGCGCGGCATTGATCTTCGCAGCGTGCGGAACCACCGCCGGCCCATCGGCCAGCACGGGTGCATCGGCTCCCGCGAGCACCGCGCCATCGGCGGCTGCGTCGGATGCCGGTCCCTTCGCCGGCATCACCTACCCGGAGTCGGGTGACGCCGGCTGCGGCGTCGCTCCGTACACCGGCACGATCAAGTCGATCAAGGCGATCGACCGCCTGACGGTCGAGTTCGCGCTGTGCGCGCCGGACGTCGCATTCCTCGAGAAGATCGCCTTCGCCTCGTTCGGGATCGACGACGCCGCCTATCTCGAGGCGCACGCGGCGGACAAGACCCTCCTGGACCAGCCCAATGGCACCGGCCCATACCAGCTGTCGGAGTGGGACAAGGGCAACCGGATGGTCATGACCGCATTCGACGGGTACTGGGGCAACAAGGCGCAGACCCCGAACCTCGAGCTGCGCTGGAGCGATACCTCGGCCCAGCGGCTCCTCGAGCTGCAGTCGGGTGCGGTGGACGGCATCGACAACCCCGGCCGTGAAGAGATCCCGACCATCCAGGGCGATTCCACGCTTGCGTTCTACGACCGCGCCGGCATGAACACGCTGTACATCGGCATGAACCGATCCAAGCCGACCTGGGAGGACGAGAACGTCCGCAAGGCCATCGCGATGGGCATCGACCGCCAGCGGCTGGTCGACAACTTCTATCCGGAAGGTTCCGAAGTGGCGAGCCACTTCACGCCGTGCCCGCCGCTCGTGCCGTTCGGTTGCGAGGGCGATCCCTGGTACGACTTCGACGCCACGGCCGCCAAGCAGCTGCTGACGGACGCGAACTTCGACTTCACCAAGACCTACAAGCTGTCCTTCCGCGCCGCGGTCCGTGGCTATCTGCCCGACCCGCCCGTGATCGCGACGGAGATCCAGACCCAGCTGCAGGCCAACCTCGGCATCAAGACCGAGCTCGACCTGATCGACTCGACCGCGTACGGCGGGCTGGTCACGGCCGGCGACCTCGACGGCCTGTTCCTGTACGGCTGGGGCGCTGACTATCCCGACATCACCAACTTCCTCGACTTCCACTTCGGGGCCGGCTCCGGCGTCAAGTTCGGCGGTCCATTCGAAGACATCGCGGCAGCCCTGACCACGGGCGCGACGTCGCCGGCCGACGCCGACCGGCAGGCCGCCTATACCGAGGCCAACAACCTGATCAAGCAGCACGTGCCCGTGGCCGTCATGGTCCACGGCGCGAGCGGCACCGCGTTCAAGGCTGACATCGAAGGTGCGTATTCCTCGCCCCTCACGACCGAGATCTTCGCGGTCATGAAGGCGGCGGATCGCGACACCCTCGTGTTCATGCAGAACGCCGAGCCGAACAGCCTGTACTGCGGCGACGAGTCCGACGGCGAGACCCTCCGCGCCTGCGAGCAGGTCAAGGAGGCGCTCTATGGCTACGAGATCGGCGGCACGGCTCCCGAGCCGGCGCTGGCGACCGAGTGCACGCCGAACGACGACACGAGCGTCTGGACCTGCACCCTGCGGGATGGCGTGACCTTCCACGACGGCGCGACGTTCGATGCGAATGACGTCGTCGTCTCGTATGCAGCACAGTGGGACGCTGCGAATCCACTCCACGTCGGTCGCGAAGGCTTCTTCGAGTACTTCGCCGGCCTGTGGGGCGGCTTCCTCAATCCACCGCCCGCGTAGCACGACCGAGCTTCGAACCGAACAGGGACGCCACAGCGGCGTCCCTGTTCGGCAATCACGCCCATCCAGGTCCCCACGCCGTCACGGCGGTGACGATCGATGACGCGGTTCATCCTTCGGCGGCTCCTGCTCGCGATCCCGGTCCTCATCGGGATCGTGTTCCTCGTCTTCGCCGCTCGCGCGCCTGGTCCCGGGCGATCCATGCCAGGCGGCCCTCGGAGAGCGCGCGACGGCCGAACGCTGCGATGCAGTTCCGTGTTCGCTACGGGCTCGACCAGCCGATCCCCGATCCAGTTCGTCATCTACCTCGGCGATCTCGCGTCGGGCGACCTCGGGACGTCGATCAAGCACTCCCGGGCCGTCACGACGCTCCTGATCGAGCGCCTGCCCGACGACCATCGAGCTGACGATCTTCGCCCTGTTCCTGGCCATCGTCATCGGCGTGCCGCTCGGGCTGGCGTCGGCCATCAAGCGCAACTCGGCCGCCGACGTGTCGACCATGGTCTTCGCCAACCTCGGCGTGTCGATCCCCGTCTTCGTGCTCGGCCTGCTGCTCGCCTATCTCTTCGCGATCGTGCTCAAGGACACGCCCTTCGCGCTGCCGCCATCAGGACGGCTGAGCTCCGGCGTCACCGTCGCTGCCGCTCACCGAGGTCTGGGGCCTGGAGAACGTGACCGGCGCGCTGCGCGGCGGTGCTCGACTTCCTGTCCGGCCTGTACATCCTGACAGCCCTGATCACGGGGCAGTGGGCGGCCGGGGCTGACGCGTTCCGCCACCTCATCCTGCCGGCCATCGCGCTGTCCACGATCCCGATGGCGATCATCGCCCGGATCACCCGCTCGAGCCTGCTCGAGGTCCTGGGCCTGGACTACGTCCGGACGGCGCGGGCCAAGGGCCTGAAGGAGCGGGCCGTGGTCTTGCAGCACGGAGCGCGTAACGCGATGCTGCCCGTCGTGACGATCATCGGCCTGCAGCTCGGCGCGCTCCTGTCGGGTGCCGTCCTGACCGAGACGATCTTCAATCTGTCCGGGGTCGGCCGGACGCTGTACGAGGCCATCACCGGCCGCGACTACGTCGTCATCCAGGGCTTCACGCTGATCATCGCGGTGATCTACGTGCTCGTGAACCTCATCGTCGACGTGTCGTACGGCTTCCTCGACCCGCGGATCCGCCAGCGATGACGCCGCACCGACGCGATCCTCGCCGAGGAGCTGACCACCGGGACCGGTGGCGGCCCGGCCCAGGCCACCTCGTCGTTGTGGCGCGACACCCTGCGGACGCATCCGGCGTCAGCGCTCGGCGGTCATCGGCCTGACGATCCTGGGCTTCCTCGTCATCGTCGCCGTCTTCGCGCCGCTCATCGCCACGCACGACCCGAATGCGTCGCTGCTCGGGATCGAGGAGGGCGTGATCCGTCGGAGCGGGCCGTGCATCCACCTGCTGGGCTGTCCGGCGTCGGAGCCGCAGCACCTGTTCGGGACGGACGGCAACTTCCGCGACGTGTTCAGCCGGGTGGTCTACGGCACGCGGATCTCGCTCATGGTCGGCTTCGCCGCGGTCGGTTTCGCGATCCTCATCGGGGCGGCCATCGGGGCGATCGCGGGCTTCGTCGGCGGGCGGGTCGACAACGTCCTGATGCGGTTCATGGACGTGCTCCTCGCCTTCCCGTCGCTGCTCCTCGCGATCGCCATCGTCACCGTCGTCGGGCCGAAGCCTGGTCAATGCGCTCCTCGCGATCGCCATCGTCTCGATCCCGATCTACGCGCGCATCATGCGCGCCTCGGTCCTCGACGACGCGGGAGCGCGACTTCGTGACCGCCTCGCGGGCGCTCGGCGAATCGGACGTCGGGCATCCTGACCCGCCGCATCCTGCCGAATTCGATCACCCCGCTCATCGTGGCGGCGACGCTCGGGATCGGTGGCGCGGTGCTCGAGATCGCCGCGCTGTCGTTCGTCGGCGTGACCGGCGACCTGTCGCAGCCCGAGTGGGGCTCGATGATCGGCCTCGAGCGCAACCAGCTGTTCACGTCCCCGCACGCTCATCCTGGCGCCGGGACTCGCCATCACCCTGTGCGTGCTCGGCTTCAACCTGCTCGGTGACGGCCTGCGCGACGCGCTCGACCCGAGGCTCAATCGATGAGCGACCGCGAGCGCGACGGGCCCGAGCCAGCGACGCCGGACCTGACCGTCTCGGGGGCGGCCGCGACGATCCTCGATCCCTCGGGCGAGCCGATCGTCATCCAGGAACTCGTCCCGGCCTCCAAGCGCAAGCCGCGCCGGGAGCGTGGTCTGCGCCCGCTGCTCGAGGTCAAGGGGCTGCGGACGTCGTTCTACACCCGCGACGGGATCGTTCGCGCCGTGGACGGCATCGACTTCCACGTCGATCGCGGCGAGATCATGGGCCTCGTCGGCGAATCGGGCTGCGGCAAGAGCGTGACGAGCCTGTCGATCCTGCGCCTGGTCGCCAAGCCCGGCCGGATCGAGGCGGGCGAGGTCCTGTTCGATGGCCAGGACCTGCTCAAGCTGCGCGACGACGACATGCGCAAGATCCGCGGCGACCGGATCAGCATGATCTTCCAGCAGCCGACCTCGTCGCTCAACCCGGTCTGGGACGTCGGGACCCAGATCGAGGAGGTCCTGCGGATCCATCGAGGCATGACCGGCCGCAGGCGCGCGAAGCCGGGCTGCCGAGCTGCTCAAGATGGTCGGCATCCCCGACCCGGAGCGCCGGCTCAAGAACTTCCCGCACGAGATGTCGGGCGGCATGGCCCAGCGCGTGATGATCGCCATGGCCCTGGCCTGCGAGCCGGAGCTGCTCATCGCCGACGAGCCGACGACCGCGCTCGACGTGACGATCCAGGCCCAGATCCTCGACCTCATGCGCAACCTGCGCGACGAGACGGGCACCGCCATCGTCCTCATCACCCACGACCTCGGCGTCGTGGCCGAGATGTGCGACCGGGTCGCGGTGATGTACGCCGGCGAGATCGTCGAGCACACCGACGTCGTGTCGCTCTTCCGGCGCCCGATGCACCCCTACACCAAGGGCCTGATCGGCTCGATCCCGGTCGTCGGGTCGGTCGTGGACGAGCTCGCGGTCATCCCCGGCAACGTGCCCAACCTCATCGACCTGCCGAAGGGTTGCCGGTTCGCGCCCCGCTGCGCGGCCCGGATCGAGGAGGACGTGCCATCGCGACCGAGGTCCATCCGGAGCTGCTACCGATCGGTGCCGAGCACGACGTTCGCTGCTGGCTGTACCACGATGCGGCGGGCAACCTCATGCCGCGGGCGGATCGGCCCGACGCCCGCCCCGTGCGACCCGAGCCCGTTCGGACCGAGCCAGCGTGGCCCGAGGCCGCGTTACCCGAGGCGGCATCGCCCGAGCCGGCCGACGGCCAGCCATGACCACCGTCCCGACGCTCCCCGAGGCCGCCTCCCCGACCGTGGACGGGTCCACCCCGCTCGTCGAGGTTCGCGATCTCGTGAAGCACTTCCCGGTCCGCGGCGGGGTCCTGCAGCGGACCGTCGGCGTCGTCCAGGCGGTCGATGGCGTGAGCTTCGAGATCCAGCGCGGCGAGACGCTCGGGCTCGTCGGCGAGTCGGGCTGCGGCAAGACCACGGTCGGGCGACTCCTGCTGCGCCTGATCGAGCCGACGGCGGGCACGATCCGGTTCGACGGGCAGGACATCACGAAGCTGACCGGTGCGGCGCTCAAGCCCTATCGCCGGCGCATGCAGATCATCTTCCAGGACCCCTACGCCAGCCTCGACCCGCGGACCCCGATCGGCGACAGCATCGGCGAGGGGCTGCGCATCCACGGGCTCGGCACCATCCGGGAGCGCAGCGACAAGGTCAAGCGGATCATGGACATGGTCGGCCTGCAGACGTATCACGCCCGCCGCTACCCGCACGAGTTCTAGCGGCGGCCAGCGCCAGCGCATCGGGATCGCCCGGGCGCTGGTCCTGGAGCCCGATCTCGTCGTCTGCGACGAGCCGGTGTCCGCCCTCGACGTGTCGATCCAGGCCCAGGTCCTCAACCTGCTCAAGTCGCTCCAGCGCGAGCTCGGGCTGACCTACGTGTTCGTGGCCCACAACATGGGCGTGGTCGAGCACATCAGCGACCGGGTGGCGGTGATGTACCTCGGCCGCATCGCCGAGCTCGCGGACCGGCGCGAGCTGTTCCGCCACCAGGAGCACCCCTACACCGCTGCCCTCATGTCGGCCATCCCCGTCCCCGACCCGGAGGCCCGCCGTCAGCGGGTGATCCTGACCGGCGACGTGCCGAGCCCGGTCAACCCGCCGAGTGGCTGCAGCTTCCACCCGCGTTGTCCGCTACGTGCCGAACTGGGCAACCCGGAGATCTGCGCGGCCGAGGTCCCGGCCCTCATCGACCTTGGTGGTGGGCACCTGTGCGCCTGCCATTTCCGGACGCCGGCGGGCGCGCCGACGACGGCGACCATGCCGACCACGACGGCCGCGGCGGACACACCGGCCTGACGGCGGACGGCACCCGCGGCTAGTTCGCGTTCGTGAGCTTCTCCAGCTCCCGGAACCACGTCGGGGTGTCGAGCTGGAGGCCGCCAGGCGCCGTCGTGTCGACCGTCGCTCGCAGGCCCTCGCGCACCTTGTCGGACCACGCGTAGATCACGGGCAGGTCATCCGAGAGCAGGACGGCGTACTGGTGATAGATGGCTGCCCGCTTGGCCTGGTCGACCTCCACGAGGCCCGCCTCGATCAACCGGTCGGCCGCATCGCTCTGGTAGCAGATGTAGTTGAACGTCGATGGCCGCTCCGCCGAGGAGCACTCGGACGAGTGATACAGCCGGTACGGATCCGGGTCGAACATCACCGTGAAGCCCCCGAAGTACGCGTCGAACGCGCGGCCCGACTCGGGCGCGGCCGCATTGAGGTGCGGATAGACATCGAGCATCGCGAGGATCTGCCCGAACTCGACCTCCTCGTACGTGATCTCGATCCCGCACTGGCGAACCTGCTCGCCCATCGAGGCGAGCCAGGCGCTGCGCTGCGGGTAGCCGGCGCGGACCGCGACCGCGGTCGCGAGTCGCCGTCCGGCCTTGGCGTAGATCCCATCTGCACCGAGCGTCCAGCCGGACGCCTCGATCAGGCGCTTGGCCTTGGCAGGATCTGGTGCGTAGACGTTGAGTCCGGTGGGCGGGTAGGCCCACGACACCGGCGGGATCTCGCTGTAGATCGCCTCGCCGTGACCGTCGGTCGCGGTCGTCGCCGTCGAGGGCTTGTCGAAGCAATACGAGACGGCCTGCCGCAGGTTCTTGTCCAGGAACAGGGCGCCCGATTCGGGGTGGAGATTGAAGGACAGGCCCAGGAAGCTGAACTCGAGGTACTCGACGAACTTGAGGTCGGGGTCGTCCTTGATCTCGTCGTAGGTCGAGGCCGCGAGGGAGTACTTCCAGTCGATCTCGCCATCGGCCAGGGCCCGGCCGCCCTGGGCATCGACCGCGATGATCGGGAACGACAGTCGCTTGATGGTCGGGGCGCCGCGGAAGTAGGCCTCGTTCGCGGTGAGCTCGACGCCCTCGCCCGGGGTGTACGACCCGAACGCGAATGGGCCCGTGCCCACCGGATGGTCCTGGAAGTCGAGGTACGGGTAGGCGGCCGCGAGCGCATCCAGGGGCCGATCGGTCGTCGACGCGTCCATCGCCCTGACCCGCGTCACGATGTCGCGGACGTACAGCCCGACATCGAGCCCATCGTCGGTCGTGTACGTGGCCTCGCTCGGGAGCTTCACGCCCGCCTTGATCAGCAGGGCCTCCCCGTCCGCCCGGAACTGCGCATAGTCGACGGCCGGGGTGCCGTCGGCACCCGCCGGTCCCGTCGGGCTCGCCTCCTCGGCCGCGACGCTGCCCAGGAACGTCGTTGTCTCGCTGGCACTGACGGCCTTGATCCCCGCGAGATACCGGGCGTACGACGCGTCGATGGCGTCCTTGCTCTCGATCCAGATCTGCAGGAACCGCGTCGCGAAGCTCGCCAGCCGCTGCTTGAGCGTGAAGGCGATCGTCAGGTCATCGACCTTGGCGACCGTCGCAAGATAGGCACCGAGACAGAGCGTCCGGTTGAACCGGCAGTTGCTGCTCCGCGCCAGCTCGTAGGTCTGGACGACATCGTCGGCGGTCAGGGCCGACCCGTCATGGAACGTGACACCGTTGCGCAGTCGGATCGTCCAGGTCAGGCCATCCGCCGAGATCGTGGCGGGCGCCTGGGCGAGCTTCGGGATCGGCGCGAGGTGCTCGTCGTGGCCATACAGGCCGTCGTACAGGAACGCCGCCACCCGGGGCGTCTGGACGCCGTCGGCCGCGTTCGACAACCCGCCGGAGAGGTCGCCGTCGATGGCCATCGTGAGCGATTGCTCGGGCGGTGGCTCAGGCGATGGACTACTTGGCGGGGCACTCGACGGTCGAACGGACGGGCCAGATGTGGGCGGGGTCGGGACGGTCTGGCCGCAACCCACGACGACGATCGCGAGCGCGACCAGCCATCGCCGGCCCATCGACGGGGCACGGCCAGCCGTCAAGCGCATTCGGGCGTGCGGCGGTAGATCCGGCCGACCGGCGAATTGTCCAGCCGCACGACGACGATCTGCCCCTCCCGTCCTTCGGGCGTGTTCGCGATGCGGTACAGGGTCATCGGCGCCAAGCGATAGCCGGTCGGCGGGTACGCCGACGGATCCGGCTCCTCGCCGATCGGTCGGTTCGAAGTCGTCAGCCGGTAGATCTGCCCCTCGAATCGGATCCAGCTCGGGAACGCCGGATCATCGATCCCCTGGATCGGCGCGCAACCGTCGAGACGCTGTCCCGACTGTACGGAGGCATCGGGACCGGTCCAGGTATCCACCCGCGATTCCCGCAGCAGACGCGCCCCGAAGATCACCGCGAGGTAGGCGACGGCCAGGACCAGCGCCACGCGCAGCATGACGCCGGCGATCGGGTTCCATCGGATCCGCCGGCGACGCGATCCGGTCTCGAGCGGGACCTCCTGGCCGGCCCGCAGCGCGCGCAGCAGGCTCGCGTGACGGTCGCGACTACCCGCCTGGACCTGTTCGCGCCGGGACGCCCGCTCGGCGATCGACGGCCGGGTCTGGCGCGGGTCCGCGGGTGCCACGGTTCAGCCCGGCGGTGGCCCGCTGGGCGCCAGCGGTGGCGGCGGGGGGCTATCGGCGATCGACTCGGTGGTCACCACGCGATCCGCCGTGCGGCTCGCGATCTCGATGACGGACGGCTCGATCGACTCGGCGAAATGGCAGGCGGCGGCCTGTCCCGGCCGGATCTCCCGGAGGACCGGCTCCTCGGTCGCGCAGCGCTCCGGGTTGCCCAGGCGCTCGCGCAACCAGCAGCGTGGGTGGAAGCGACAGCCGGATGGCGGCGCGGCAGGTGAAGGGACGTCACCCTTCAGCACGATGCGCCGCTTGCGGCGCTTCGGATCCACTTCGGGCACCGCCGACAGCAGGGCCACCGTGTAGGGGTGGGCCGGCGTGGTATAGATCGCCTCGACCGGGGCAAGCTCCGCGATCTTGCCGAGATACATCACGCCCACCCGGTCGCTGATGTGCTCGACGACGGCCAGATTGTGGGCGATGAACAGGTAAGTCAGCCCGAGCTCCCGCTGGAGATCGTCGAGCAGGTTCAGGACCTGGCTCTGGATCGACACGTCGAGGGCCGACACGGGTTCGTCGCACACGACAAAGTCCGGATTGACCGACAGCGCCCGAGCGATGCCGATGCGCTGCCGCTGGCCGCCCGAGAACTCGTGCGGGTAGCGGTGGATGTGGCTCTGGTTGAGACCGACCTTGTCGAGCAGCTGGCGAACGAGCGCCTCGCGCTCGTCCTTGTTGTTGACCCCGTGCACGAGCGGGCCCTCGGCGATGATCTCGCCGACCGACATGCGTGGGTTGAGGCTGCCGTACGGGTCCTGGAAGACGACCTGCATGTCGCGGCGCAGACTCTTCATCTGCTTGGCCGGGGCGAGGTACGACTTGCGGCCCGCCTTGCGACCGGCAGCGTCCGGGATGTCGAAGACCGGGGTCCCCCCGAATTTGACGCTGCCGGAGGTCGGCGGGATCAGGCGCAGGATGACCTTGCCGAGCGTCGTCTTGCCACAGCCGGACTCGCCGACGAGGCCGAGGGTCTCGCCGCGGCGGACATCGAAGCTGACCCCGTCGACAGCACGGACGGCCCCGAGCTTGCTGACGCCCAGGATCCCGCCCCGGATCTCGAAGTGCTTGACCAGATCGCGGACGGAGATGAGCGTGTCGGCTTCCGCCGGGGACGCTGCCGGGATCGCCGGGACGACGTCCGTCATGGATGCCTCGGTCATCGTGGCGTCCACGCCTGCTCCACGGTCACCCGCGCAGCCGTCTCCTCGGCGACCTCGACCGTCGGGTCCGGTCCGCACTCCGGCAGGCCACCGTCGGGGGTCAGCCAGCAGCGCGAGACGTGGCCCTTCTGCGGGCGGCCGTCCGCGGTCGCTGCCTGCGACACATCGCGCAGCGGCGGCGCGACGTCGCAGATCGGCATCGCGTACGGACAGCGGCGCTTGAACAGGCAGCCTTTCGGCAGGTTCAGCGGGTTGGGCACCATCCCCTGGATGACCTCGAGCCGGTCGCGCTTCTCACCGAGCCGCGGGATCGAGGCAAGGAGGCCCTTCGTGTACGGGTGGTGCGGCGACTCGAACAGGGTCTCGACGTCGGCCTTCTCGACGATCTTGCCGGCGTACATGACGGCCACGTCGTCGGCCATCTCGGCCACCACGCCGAGGTCGTGGGTGATGAGCATGATTGCCATCCGGTTCCTCTCCCGGAGCGCCTTCATCAGCTCGAGGATCTGGGCCTGGATCGTGACGTCAAGTGCTGTCGTGGGCTCGTCGGCGATCAGCAGCTCGGGGTTCGTGGAGAGGGCCATGGCGATCATCACGCGCTGGCGCATGCCACCGGACATCTCGTGCGGATAGGTGCGGACTCGCCGCGGGGCGTCGGCGATACCAACGGCCTTGAACATCTCCACGGCCCGATCCATCGCCTCCTTGCGACTGACCTTCTTGTGGAGCTGGACCGTCTCCGCCACCTGGTCGCCAGTGCGGAAGACCGGGTTGAGCGACGTCATCGGCTCCTGGAAGATCATCGAGATCGAGTTGCCGCGGACCTCGCTCAGCTCGTCCGGGCTCATCCGCAGCAGGTCTCGCCCGTCGAGATCGATGGAGCCCGCGATCGTGCGCCCGGGACGCTCGATCAGCCGCATGATCGAAAGCGCGGTGATGCTCTTCCCGCAGCCCGACTCACCCACGACCCCGAGCGTCTTGCCGTAGCCGATCTCGAGGTCGACACCATCGACCGCCTTGACGGTCCCGTCGCGGGTGAAGAAGTGGGTCCTGAGCCCGCGAACCTCCAGGAGGTTCTCGGTGGGGGTTCTGGGGTTGTGGGGGGCGTTCGCGGTCTCGATCGCGCTCACTTCTCGATCCGCTGCCGGGGATCGAAGGCGTCGCGCAGGCCGTCGCCGATGAAACTCGCCGAGAGGACGATGAGGATGAGCAGCGACGCCGGGTACCAGACCTGGATCGGATTGCGGTACAGGTATTCCTGGGCCGCCGACAGCATGTTGCCCAGGCTCGCCTGCGGTGGGTTGATGCCGAACCCGAGGAACGACAGCGTGGACTCCGTCACGACCGAGTCGGCCATCGCCAACGTCGCGGCCACCACCACCGGCGCGATGGCCGAGGGAAGCATGTGGCGCAGGACGATCCGGAAGTTGCTGGCCCCGAGGGCTCTCGCCGCCTGGACATGGTCCGATTCGCGCAGGCGCAGGAACTCGGCACGGACGAGTCGCGCGGCGAGGGTCCAGGTGGTGAATCCGATTGCCAGGATGACCACCCGCATGTCACCGCCCCCGAAGAACGCCACCAGCGTCACGATGAGGAAGAACGTCGGCAGCGACAGGACGACGTCGACGATGCGCATGAGGCCGTTATCGACCACCCCTCCGACGAAGCCCGCGATCGAGCCCACCGTCACGCCGACGACGACGAGGATCGTGACCGACAGGAACCCGACGAGCAGCGATGTCTGGAGCGCCTTCATCAACCGGACGAAGATGTTGCGCCCGAGGCCGTCGGTGCCGAGCGGTGCCGTGAGCGACGGCGGCTGGTCGAGTGTCGCAAGGTTCGTATCGCCGTAGAGGTCGCCGGTGACGGTCGGGACGATGACGGCCAGCGCGACGAGGATCGCCATGATCACCAGGGCGATGACCGCGAGCCGGTGCTGGACGAACCGCTCGCGGGTGAGCTGCCAGAAGGTCCGGATCGGCGTGTTGTCGATCTCTTCGGTGTCGGCCTCGGGGATCCGGAGCGGGGTGGTCGTCGTATCGACGCGATCCATACGGCCTCTCAGTACTTGATGCGCGGATCGACGGCCGCGTAGAGGATGTCGGCGACCAGGTTCCCGACGATGACCAGGAACCCGCCGATCATGACGAACGCCAGCACGGTCGGGTAGTCGCGGGTGATGACGGCCTGAACGCCGAGGAAACCGAGGCCGGGCCAGCTGAAGATCGTCTCCGTGACGGCCGCGCCGCCGAGCAGGACCGGGATGGACAGGCCGAACAGCGTGACGACCGGGATCAGGGCGTTACGCAGCGCGTGCTTGAAGATGACCGTCCGCGCCGCCAGGCCCTTCGCCTTGGCGGTGCGGACGTAGTCCTGGCGTAAGACCTCGAGCATCGACGCGCGCATGTACCGGCTCCAACCGGCCACCGCCACGATCGTCAGCGTCGTCACGGGCAGGACCAGGTGCCAGGCCAGGTCCGGGATCGTCGGCTCCCGACCGAGGGTGGTCGCGCCGAACAGCGGGAAGATCTTGAGCTGGGTCGCGAAGATGTTGCGCAGGAACACGCCGAGCACGAAGGTCGGCAGGGCGTAGCCGATGGTTGCGACGACCGTCAGGACCTTGTCCGCCGTGCCGTACTGGCGGACGGCACCGATGATCCCCAGCGGGATGGCGATCAGGGCGGTGAGGATCAGCGACGTCCCCATCAGCAGCATCGTGAGCGGGACGCGCGACCAGATCGTCGTCAGGACCGGCTTGCCGTCGGTGAAGGAATAGCCCCAGGCATCCTCGCGCCAGATCTGGGGGAAGGTCGTCAGCCAGCTCCACAGCTGCTCGGGCAGCGGCTTGTCGAGCTGATACAGGACGATCAGGTTCTGGAGGACTTCCGGTGAGACGCGTCCTCCCCGGAACCGGTCGAGCGGTGAACCGGGCGCCAGGCGGACGATGAAGAACGTGACGACCGCGATCCCGATGAGGATCGGGATAGCCTGGAGGATGCGGCGAAAGATGAACGTCGCCATGCGAAACCCCGATGTGGAGCCTTCGGATGGACCGAGCACCCGGCCGCAACGGCCGGGTGCTCGATAGCTCTACGTCAGTGCAGGAACTCTACTGCGCGACGACCCAGGAGTCCATGTTCCACGTCCCGTAGAAGGACGTGTAATCGATGGGTCCCATCTCGCCGGTAGAAGACACCTTGGCGCTGTACCCCTTGTGGCCCAGGTCGGCCCACAGGAAGTAGTACGGTCCGTCGTTGTGCATCTTCACCTGCAGTTCGGCCAGGATGGCCTTGCGCGCCTCGACGTCGAGCTCGGCCTTGGCCTTGTTGATGAGCTCGTCGGCGACCGGGTCGCAGAAGCCGGTGAAGTTGTTGTCGACGGGGTTCTCCTTGGTCGTGACGTGATCACAACCAAAGATGTTGGAGTCCTCAGGGTCGAACAGGTTGGCCCATCCGCCGAGGTAGATGTCGAAGTTGTTCGGGTAGTCGAGCAGCGGCAGCAGCACCGCGGCGAAGTCCGCCTCGTTGACCGTCAGCTTGATGCCGCACTCGGCGAGCTGATCGCGAGCGAGCTCGGCGAACTTGACGCGCTGCGGACGGCCCTGGCGAACGTACAGGGTGGCTTCGAGCTTGTTCCCGTCCTTGGCGTAGACGCCGTCGGTCAGGGTGTAGCCATTGCTCTCGAGGAGCGCCTTCGCTGCCGCGACGTCGTAGACGTACGCCGGAACGTCCGGGTTGTAGTACTGCGAGCCCGGCGGGACATTGGCCTTGACGGCCACGCCGTTCTTGTCGGTCGCAGCGTCCACGGTGGCCTGCTGATCGATGCACATCGAGACGGCCTGGCGGGTGACCACGTCGGAGAAGACGCGACCCTCGCGCACGTTGAAGGCCATGAAGTAGTACCCGAGGTCAGCGAACTCGGAGAGCTTGACGGCCGGGTCCGCCTTGAGGCGAGCCAGCGCGTCGGACGAGGTGATCTCGGTCTGGAAGTCGATGTTGCCCGAGCTCAGCGCATCGGAAGCAGCCGCGGCGTCCTTGATGATCGGGATCAGGACCTTCGCCGGAACGACGTCGGTCAGGTAGTAGTCATCGTTGCGGATGAGCTCCGTGCTCTGGCCCGGGGTGTAGGTCCCGAGCTTGTACGGGCCCGAGCCGACCGGTGCGAAGTTGATGTCGAGCAGTCGGTAGGCGGCGGCGATCTTGTCCGTCGCGCTTGCCTGCAGGGTGTTGTTCAGGTCGGTCAGCTGCTGGTTTGCCGCGTCGGCGTAGGCCGCCGGGTCGGGCTGGTTGACGCCGGCATCGTCGAGCACGGTGTAGCGAGCCTTGTCCGGCAGCTCGATGCCGGCCCCGGTGAGGGCAGCCTCGATCTCCGTGATGTAGTTCGCGGCGGTGCAGGTGGCCGGCGGCTCCGCGCCGGCGCAGGCCTCGTCGCCCTGGGCCGTTGCGATCTTGTCGGCGAGCGCCTTGATCGACGCCGCATCAACGGCGCCGGTGGCCGCGTTGAACTTCTCGTACGACGCCTCGGTCGCGGCCTTCGGCACGATGTACGTGGATGCCAGGCCGAGGATGTAGAACGGCGCGTACGGGGCCTTGAGGGTGATCACGACGGTCTTGGCATCCGGCGCCTCGACGGAGGCCACGTTGTCGAACCACGTCGAGCAGGTCGACGGGTTGAACGAGCAGCTCGGCGACAGCGCGATGTCGGTCGTGAACTTGACGTCGGCCGAGGTGATCGGCGAACCGTCATGGAATTTAGCGTCTTCGCGCATCGTGACCGTGACGGTCAGGCCGTCCTCGCTGGCCACGGGGTCGCTCGCGGCGATATCCGGCACGACCGTGCCGGTGTTGTCGATCCGGTACAGGCCGGTGTACAGCAGCGCGTTGATCCATGCCGAGGGCAGGTCGTTCGAAGATGGGGAGAAGTAGGTCGGCTCGCCATCGAGGGCGAACCGGAAGTCGGCCGATCCCGTCGCACCCGAGGCCGGGGCGGAGGCACCTGGGTCCGTGGACCCGGCGGGTGCACCCGACGCGGTCGAGCTGGGGGTGGTGCCGCCGCACGCCGTGATGATGATCACCGCGGACGCCAACAGGCCAAAGAGTCGTTTCTGCATCAAAGCTCCTCCGAAACGGTGTGGCGCAAGCCGCCACGACGGGGGACCGTCACGAAGCGTTCGACGACCTGTCGTTTCGCCCTGATCACCCGAGCCTCCCAACTCGGACGGGGCGAGCGACAAGTGCCGACCGCACGGACCCGGGTCTGTGCTCCGGGTACTATCCACGCCGCCCCATGGCCTGTCAACCGGCAACCTAACGATCGTTCGGTCGTTTCGGGCTTGACCGGATCGGTCAGTCCGGACAGGGGGTCTCGGCGCCGGTCATCGGGCGCCAGCGCAGGTTCGGCTGGCGCGCAGCGGTCGCCTCGTCGAGGCGCTTCACCGGAGCCGTATGGGGGGCGCCCTTCACGAGCTCCGGGTCCGAATCGGCCTCGGCGGCGATGGCGATGAGCGCCTCCGCGAACGCATCGAGCGTTTCGACCGATTCGGTCTCGGTCGGCTCGATCAGCATGCCCTCATCGACGATGAGCGGGAAGTAGATCGTGGGCGGATGGAAGCCGTAGTCGATGAGTCGCTTGGCCACGTCGAGCGTGCGAACCCCGGTCCGCGCCTTGAGCGACGAGGCCGACGCGACGAACTCATGCTTGCACGGCCGGTCATAAGGCAGGTCGAACGTGCCGGCCAGCCGCGACTTGAGGTAATTCGCGGCGAGGACCGCGTCGTCGCTGACTTCGCCCAGGCCACTGGCGCCGTGGGCCCGGATGTAGGCGTACGCGCGCACGAGGACGCCGGTGTTGCCCACGAAGCTGCGCAAGCGCCCGATCGAGGACGGACGTTCGTCCGGCCGCTCGAGGCGGAACGTGCCGTCGTCGGCGGCCAGGACCCGGGGTGTCGGCAGGTATGGCAGCAGCCGCTCCCCCACCCCGACCGGCCCGGCGCCCGGGCCGCCGCCGCCGTGGGGCGTGCTGAACGTCTTGTGCACGTTGAAGTGCATGACATCGAAGCCGGCCTCGCCCGGCTTGAAGCGCCCGAGGATCGCATTGAGGTTGGCCCCGTCCATGTAGGCCAGGGCGCCAGCGGCGTGCACGGCCTCGAGCAACTCGCCGATCCGCGACTCGAACAACCCGAGCGTGGACGGGTTGGTGATCATCACCGCGGCCGTGCGCGGTCCAAGGGCCGCCTTGAACTTGTCGATATCGACGCCGCCGTCCGCCGCTGACGGGATCGTGATCGTCCGGTACCCGGCCATCGAGGCCGTGGCCGGATTGGTCCCGTGCGAACTGTCCGGGACGAGGACCTCGTCCCGGTCGGTATCGCCGCGCTCACGGTGGTAGGCACGGATCATGAGGATCCCGGTGAGCTCGCCCTGGGCGCCCGCCGCAGGCTGGAGGGACACGGCCTGCATGCCCGAGATCGCGGCCAGCGCTCTCTCGAGCTCCCAGAGCAGTTGGAGCGTGCCCTGGGCCACCTCGTCGGGCGCCATCGGGTGCAGCTCGGCGAAGCCCGGCAGGCGGGCCGCCCACTCGTTGAGCTTGGGGTTGAACTTCATCGTGCACGAGCCCAGCGGGTAGAACCCGGTGTCGACCGCGAAATTGAGCTGCGACAGGTTGACGTAGTGGCGGACGACGTCCGGTTCGTTCATCTGCGGCAGCGCGGGCGCTTTGGTGCGGCGCGCTTCGGCGGGCAGCCGATCCAGGGCGTCCTTTGGTGGATGGGGGATCTTGCCGCCGCCACGCCCCGGCCGCGAGCGTTCGAACAGGGTGGGCTGGAGCTTGGGACCGGTGACGCTCATCGGCTGGCCCCGGCCGTCGCCGTGACCCCGCCACCGGCCCCCGCCTCGACCGCGACCGGCGGCCGGCCCGCGAGCACCTCGTCCAGCGCCGCGATGAAGCGCGCGATGTCGCCCGTGGTGGTCAACTCGGTCGTGCACAGCAGCAGGCCGTCGGCAAGACTCGGGTCGTCCGGCTCCGCATCGGCGAGCACCAGTCCGGCCAGGAAGCCTCGTTCGATCAGCCGGCGATGGACCGTCCGGGCATCAGGGACCTGGACCGCGAACTCGTTGAGGTACGGCCCCGGGTGGAGGCGCGGGATACCGATCGCCGCGAGCGCCGATTTCGAGCTCGCCGGCCCGCGCTGCCCCGTTCGCGGCCACATCCCGGAGGCCGTGGGGGCCCAAGGTGGCGAGGTAGATCGAGGCCGCCAGGGCCAGCAACGCCTGGTTCGTGCAGATGTTGCTGGCGGCCTTGTCGCGGCGGATGTCCTGCTCGCGGGCGCGCAGCGTCATCACGAACGCGCGCTGGCCGTCGAGGTCCGTCGTCATGCCCACCAGGCGGCCCGGGATCTGGCGGACGAGCGCATCGGTCGAGGCCAGGATGCCGAGGTACGGCCCGCCGTACTGGGGCGCGATGCCGAGCGGCTGGCCCTCGCCCGCGGCGATGTCCGCGCCATACGCGCCAGGTGGCTCGAGCACGGCCAGCGAGACCGGCTCGATGACCGCCACGAACAGCGCGCCCGCCGCATGGGCGAGCTCGCCGATCCGCGGCATCGGCTCGAGGAGCCCACAGAAGTCGGGGTTCGCGGCGATGACGCCGGCCACGGGCCGATCGGGATCGGCCAGCATCGCCTCGAGCGCGGCGAGGTCCGTCGTCCCGGCGGCGGCACCGTCGGCGATCAGCGGGATCTCGTCGAGCTCCAGGTCACCGCCGAAATAGGTCCGCAAGGTCGCCCGATAGTGCGGGTGGACGCCGCGGCTGACCAGGACCCGGTCCCGCCGCGTCGCGCGGCAGGTCATCAGCGCCGCTTCGGCCGTCGCCGCCGCGCCGTCGTAATGAGACGCGGACACCACATCGAGGTCGACCAGCTCGGCCAGCAGCGATTCGTACTCGTAGATCGACTGGAGCGTCCCCTGGCTGACCTCGGGCTGGTACGGCGTGTACGCCGTGTACCACTCGCCACGCAGGAGCAGCTGGTCGACGGCCGGCGGGCTCCAGTGGCGGTACACCCCGGCGCCCAGGAACGACACGAGGTCGGTCCGGTTGCGTCCGGCGAGGTCGCGCAGCCGGGCGGCCAGCTCCAACTCGGGCTCTGGGTCGGGCAGATCGAGCGGCGTGGCGCGGAGCGCTTCGGGGATGTCGGCGAAGAGCGCATCGACGCTATCGAGGCCGAGCGCCTCCAGCATCCGCTGCCGGTCGGCGCTCGTGTGGGGTCCGTACGGCATCGCGCTGGTCAGCCGGCGGCCACGAGGTCGTCGTAGCCCGGGGCATCGAGCAGGTCGTCCATCTGGCCGGTGTCGGCGATGCGCAGCTTGATCATCCAGCCCCGACCGTACGGATCGCTGTTGACGAGCTCGGGATCGGCGGCGAGGGCCGTGTTGACCGCGGTCACCTCGCCCGACAACGGTGCGAACAGGTCGCTCACGGCCTTGACCGATTCGACCACGCCGAAGGGCTTGGCTTCGTCCAGCTCCCGGCCGGCGTCGGGCAGCTCCACGAACACGATATCGCCGAGCTGGTCCGCGGCGTACTGGGTGATCCCGACGGTGGCCTCCTCGCCATCGACGCGGACCCATTCGTGGTCACGGGTGTAATGCAGGTCCGGGGGCGAGCTCACGTCAACTGGTCCTCCGATAGAACGGCAGGGGCACGACCCGGGCGGGGACCCGGGCATCGCGGATCTCCACGTCGAGCTTGGTGCCGGGTTCGGCGTCGCCGGCCGCGACGTAGGCCATGGCGATCGGCACGCCCAGCGTCGGCGACTGCGTCCCGCTCGTGACGACCCCGGTCCGTCGCTCGCCGGCGTCCACCGGGTAGCCGTGCCGCGCGATCCCGCGTCCCTCGACGATGAGGCCGACGAGCCGTCGCTTCGGGCCCTCGGCGGCGACCTTCTCGAGCGCGGCGCGACCCACGAAGTCGCCGGGCTTCTGAAGCTTCACGACACGGCCCAGGTTGGCGTCGTACGGCGTCGTCCCCCGGTCGAGCTCGTTGCCGTAGAGCGGCATGCCCGCCTCAAGCCGAAGCGTGTCGCGCGCACCCAGCCCGACCGGAAGTCCACCGGCCGCGCGGACCGCCTCCAGGAGCGCGTCCCACAGTTCGCCGGTCCGGGCGGTCTCGACGAAGACTTCGAAGCCGTCCTCGCCGGTGTACCCGGTCCGCGCGACGCTGGCCGGGATGCCCGCCACGTGCCCTTCCGCGATCGTGTAGTAGCGCATGGCCGTGAGGTCGACATCGGTGAGGGGCGCCAGGACCTCCGCGGATCGCGGGCCCTGGATGGCGATGAGGCCGGTCGCGAGGGACTGGTCGTCAAGCACGGCGCGCGACCGGGCGAGCCGTTCGGCGAGCGCGTCCGACACGGCCTGCGCGTTGCCGGCGTTGGCGACCACCAAGAACCGGTCCTCGGCGAGCCGGTAGATGATCAGGTCGTCGATGATCCCGCCATCGGCCCCGACGATCATGGAGTACTGCGCGCCTCCCACCGCCAACGCGCGCGGGTCCGACACCACGGCGGCGGCGAGCGCGGCGGCGGCGTCCGGGCCCTCCACGAGCATCTCGCCCATATGCGACAGGTCGAACAGCCCGACGTTCTCGCGCACGGCCCGGTGCTCATCGAGGATGGACGTGTACTGGACCGGCATCCGCCAGCCGGCGAAATCGATCATCCGGGCCCCGAGCCGCTCGTGGCGGCTCGCAAGTGGCGTCTCGTGCGGCTCCGGCGGCGGATCCGCGGGAAGGGTCACGACGCGTGTTCCCGGGCGCCCTCGGAGGAACGTTCGTCGCCGGCCGTCGTCGCGATGACCTCGGCGGCACGGGCGACGAGCGCCCGCTCGGTCTCGAACGTGAGGACCGATGTCGCCTCGGCGAAGTCGATCCAGCGGACCTGGTCGAACTCATGATCGTGCCGGGCCAGATCGCCGCCCACGGGTTCCATCATGAAATAGTGGACGGTCTTGTGGATCCGGGTCCCGGACTGGACGAACCAGTATTCGATGTCGTCGAGCGGGCCGGTGATGCGGACGTCCAGGCCGGTCTCCTCCCCGACCTCGCGCAGGGCGGTCTCCTGGGTGCTCTCACCGCGCTTGGGCGTGCCCTTGGGGAGGGTCCACGTTCGGCCGTCGCGTTCGCGGCGACGACTGCCGATCACCAGCTGGGGCCGCCCGGCCTCATAGCGGACGACGATGCCGCCGGCGGAGGTGGCGGTAGCCGTCCTCAGGCGTGCCACGGCGCCGTCGCGGCGCTCGGACGCCGGCCCGACCCGGATCGGACGGAGCGGGCCCAGTGCATCTGGACCCGCGGCCGGGGACGACCATCGCTGGGGATGGGTCGTGCGGCTCGCGGCCCACGCCAGCCGGCGCGCAGGCGCGCGTACGGCCCGGCATCCGGGCTGCGGAGGTCGGTCTGGTGGGCTGCGGCGGCGACGTACGACGTGGCGGCACCGAGACCCAGGCGTCGCTCCCGAGCCCGGCTCGAGGGACGCACGAATTGGGCCGCCGGTCGAGCCGCGTATTTCCCGGCGATGCTGTGTCCCATGGGCCGCAATGGTAGCGCCTCAGTCGGCCCTTGCAAGCGCTGTGTCGAGGGCCGCCGTCATGGCCGTCGCCGTCTCCGGTGCGAGGACGCCCCGGCCGCTGGCCAGGTCGATCTCGCGACGCGCCGCCGCGACATACAGCTCGAGGGCGTTCGGCGCATGGATGGCCATGGCGGCGAGGTGCGCCCGGAGCGTTCCGAGGTCGCCGCGGGTCATCGGTCCGGTCAGGGCGGCGGCGATCCCGAGCGCCCGAGCGTTGCCCAGCGTGCCCTCGATGAGCGGGCCGTAGATGGCCAGGGCGCCACGCTCGTCGAGGCCGGCCACGGCGCCCAGCTCGGCGATCGCGTCGAGCAACGCGACGAACCCGCCGGCCGCCAGCACGGCCGCGGCGTGATAGGCGGCCTTCGAGCCTGGCGCGAGCCGGACGGCCGTGGCACCGAGGCGACCGGCCATCTCCGCGAGCAGCGTCGCGAGCTGGTCGTCACCCTCGATGGCCACGGTCGCGCCGTGGAGCGCGGTGATCGCCCGTTCCGTGTCGGCGAAGGCGACCAGCGGGTGGAAGCCACCGATCTGGGTCCCGGCCGCCATCGCCGGCTCGAGGACCTCGGCGCCGAGGGCGCCGCTCGTGTGGATCATCGCCTGGCCGCTGTACATCCGGACGCTCGACGCGAGTGACGCGATGGCGTCGTCGGGAACGGCGAGGATGATGAGCTCGACCTCTTCGATGAGGGCCTGCGGCTCGACGAACGCGCGGGCGCCCTCGACCAGGCGCGTGAACTGCTCACGGCGCCCGGCGTCGCGGCTGGCGACGGCGTGGATCGGCCAGCCAGCCCGGCTCAGGGCCACGCCGAGGGCCGTCCCGACCGCGCCCGCGCCGACGATCCCGGTGTAGGGCGTCTCGCCCGGGAGGGCGTGGTGGTGGGGATGGGCGTGGTCGTCGGCGTGGGTCTCGTCACCGTGCCGGTGGTGGCCCGGCGGGACGGGGTCCAGGTCGATGCCCGCCGCTTCGATGGCGGCCTCCGTCTCGGCCCGATCGCGACTCGCGGCATCGTCCCGGCGCTCGGGCCACGGCTTCATCGGTCGAGGTGCCGTCGCTCGGGGTACGCTTGCATCCATCGAAGTCTAGCGAGCCAGCGGAGACGGACGCGTTGTCACGGATCGACCCCTTCGGCGCCCGGGCGCCCCTCGGCCCGGGCCTCCCGGACCTCTATCGGATCTCGGCCCTCGACGGGGCGACGGGCGGGGTGGCGTTACCCGTCACCGTCCGCATCCTGCTCGAGAACCTGCTCCGCCACGCCGGCGGCGGGATCGTGGATCCGAGCGACGTCGAGACGCTTGCCTCATGGCGGCCCGGGGTGGCCGCCGAGGCCGAGATCCCGTTCATGCCGTCGCGGGTGATCATGCAGGACCTGACCGGCGTCCCGGCCGTCGTCGACCTCGCAGTGATGCGCGATGCGATGGCCACGCTCGGCGGCGATCCGGCCCTGGTCAACCCGCTCGTGCCGGTCGATCTCGTGATCGATCATTCCGTGCAGGTCGATCGGTTCGGGACGTCGGATGCCTTTGCGTTCAATGTCGAGCGTGAGTACGAGCGCAACGGGGAGCGCTATCAGCTCCTGCGCTGGGCGCAGACCGCGTTCCGCAACCTGCGCATCGTCCCGCCCGGCACCGGCATCGTCCACCAGGTCAACCTGGAGTTCCTCGCGCCAGTCGTCGACCATCGGGATGGCGTGGCCTTCCCCGACACGCTCGTCGGCACCGATTCCCACACCACGATGATCAACGCGCTCGGCGTGCTGGGATACGGCGTCGGGGGGATCGAGGCCGAGGCGGCCCTGCTCGGCCAGCCGCTCTACCAGCCGATGCCGCACGTCGTCGGCGTCCGGCTGGCCGGCGAGCTCCCCAAGGGCGCCACGGCGACCGATCTCGTGCTCGTCGTGACCGAACTCCTGCGCAAGCACGGGGTCGTCGGTGCGTTCGTGGAGTTCGCCGGAGACGGGCTGGCCAGCCTGTCGCTCGCAGATCGGGCCACGATCAGCAACATGAGCCCCGAGTTCGGGGCGACGGCGACGCTCTTCCCGATCGACGATGAGACCCTGGCCTACCTGCGGCTCACCGGCCGCTCTCCCGAGCGGGTCTCGCTCGTGGAACGCTACGCCAAGGAGCAGGGGCTGTGGCGGGAGCCCGGCGCCGGTCCGGAGTTCGATGAGCTGTTGACGCTCGACCTGACGACCGTCGAGCCGTCGCTCGCCGGTCCGCGGCGGCCGCAGGACCGCGTCCCGCTCGATGCGCTGCGCGAGAACTTCCGAACCAACTATCCGGATGGGCTGGAGGGCCCGCTCGAGGTGGTGCGCGACACGCCGGTCAATGGCGATGCCGTGACCGAGGCGTCCGCGGATTCGTTCCCGGCGTCGGATCCGGCCGCGTTCACGACGGCCGGCGCCGGCACCGATCCGACACCCCCGGTCGATCCAGTCGGGGCCGGACCGTCGGAGGTCGATCGGCGGGCCTACAAGCCGGTCGAGATCACGCTCGGTGACGAGACCGTGATCGTGCGGACGGGCTCGGTCGCGATCGCCGCGATCACGTCCTGCACGAACACGTCCAACCCGACCGTGATGGTCGGGGCCGGGCTGCTGGCCCGGAACGCGATCGCCCGTGGGTTGCGCGTGCCATCGACCGTCAAGACCTCACTGGCCCCCGGATCCAAAGCGGTCACCGGCTACCTCGAGACCGCCGGGCTCATGGCGCCACTCGGGGAACTCGGGTTCGCCCTGGCGGGCTACGGCTGCACGACCTGCATCGGCAACTCCGGGCCGCTGGCGGCCCCGGTCGCCGAGGCGATCGAGGCGAACGATCTCGTGGTTGCCGCCGTGCTGTCGGGTAACCGGAACTTCGAGGGGCGGATCCATCCGCTCGCGCGGGCCAGCTATCTCGCGTCGCCACCGCTGGTCGTGGCGTTCGCGCTCGCCGGGCGCGTCGATATCGACCTGACGAGCGAGCCGCTCGGCGTCGGGAGTGACGGATCGCCGGTCTTCCTCGCCGATATCTGGCCGTCGCCCGACGAGGTTCGGACGGTGATCGGCTCGGCGATCGATCCGGAGCTGTTCCGGCGCACGTACGCCGTGGTGTTCGAGGGCGACGAGCGCTGGCGCGCCTTGCCGATCCCGTCCGGCGATCGGTATGCGTGGGATCTCGCGTCGACGTACGTGGCCAAACCGCCGTTCTTCGAGGGCCTGTCGTTCGCGGAGCGAACCATCGGCGACATCACGGGGGCCCGCGCGCTGGCCGTGCTCGGCGACTCGGTGACGACCGATCACATCTCCCCTGCCGGCTCGATCGCCCCACGGTCGCCGGCCGGGCAATGGCTCCAGGAGCATGGGGTCGCGCCGCTCGAGTTCAACTCGTACGGCGCCCGGCGCGGCCATCACGAGGTGATGATGCGCGGCACCTTCGCGAACATCCGGCTGCGCAACCGGCTGGTCGAGGGCAAGGAGGGGCCGTTCACGACCCACCTGCCCTCCGGCGACGAGATGTACATCTACGACGCGGCGATGCGCTACGCCGCGGACGGAGTGCCGCTGGTCCTGCTCGTCGGGCGCGAATACGGGAGCGGCTCGTCGCGCGACTGGGCCGCCAAGGGCACGACCTTGCTCGGCGTGAAGGCGGTCCTGGCCGAGTCGTACGAGCGGATCCATCGGTCGAACCTGGTGGGCATGGGCGTGTTGCCGTTGCAATTCAAGCCCGGGGACTCGGCGTCGTCGCTCGGACTCACCGGGCACGAGACGTTCGCCGTGCTCGGGTTGGCCGAGGGGTTGTCGCCTCGCCAGTCCGTGACCGTGGTCGCGACGCGCGACGCGGCGGCGGGTGGTGATGGCACCGAGGTCCGGTTCCAGGCGATCGCCCGGTTGGACGGCCCGATCGAGGTCGACTACTACCGCGGCGGCGGCATCCTGCCGGCGGTCCTGCGGCGGTTGGCGACCGGGGCGTAGGCCGGGCCGGGGGTACCGCCGGGACGGCGGACTGCGCGGCCGGGGTCATGCCGGGCGGAACGCCCGGGGCGCGGTCGGTCGGGCCGGGCAGAGGGCGGCGAGGGCGGCCCGGGCGAAGCGCGCGGGGCGAAGCGCGCGGGGCGAAGCGCGCGGGGCGGCGCGGGCGGGCCGGGCGGGCCGGGCGGAGCGCGCAACGAGCACGCTCGGTCGTGGCTCGTGCATGACGCGCTCGTATCGGAGGACGAGAGGTCCCGCGGGGTCCGATTCGCGGCGTTGTTCGACGATCCGTGCATGGGGCGCACATCCAGACGGACTAAGCACGGTGCGAGGCCGCCCGCCCGCCGATACATGCACCGGGTGCACAGGCGATGCCCAGCTGACCGGCCTTACGGAGAGAAGGCCTGGTCGAGGTCAGCTCGTTCGAGGCATCCGCCGGTCCCCGGGGCGTGTCCGATCCACGGGGAGGGCGCAGGCCAGAGCGGGCCATCCCAGGAGGCGGCGCGGATCGATGGAGCGCGATGCTGTGCGAGTGCCTTGGCGTGCTCCGTCGTTGGGCCGTTGGGATGCATTTCCGACCTTGGGGTTGCCGGTGATCGCGCCGTGTTCATTGTTGGGCCACTACGCAACGAATGTGGGCGGAGGCCGCCGAATGCCCGACATAACGCCGTCGCGTGCATGTCCCAGATGCACGCCGACTGATATCGACCCTGGATCCTGCCGCCATCCAGGGCGCGGCACCCTTCTGGCCGGGGCAACCGTCCAAATGAACACGTGCTGTGCACGAGGGGGACGCGCCCGGCGACACCTCACTCTGAAAACGAGGAAGCCCCCGGGGGAGGACCGAGGGCTTCATCGCGGAGGAGGATTGCGTCGTTCTGTTGTTTGGACGCGGCACCACTTGCCGCCGTGACGCGACCGCCAGGTCTCCGGGACACGCACAGCCGCGACGACGGCCGGGGCCCGCGACGACGGCCGGGGCCCGCGACGACGGCCGGGGCCCGCGACGACGGCCGGGGCCCGCGACGACGGCCGGGGCCCGCGACGATGGCCGGGGCCCGCGACGATGGCCGGGGCCCGCGACGATGGGTCCGAGACGGTCGCCCAATCCGCGCTACCCTCGCCGGCATGCCGAACGCTGCCCGGACCGTCCAGCGGACCTACCTCGTCCTGACCCTGTTCACCACCCTGGCCGCGTCGTTCATCTGGGGCATCAACACGCTCTTCCTCCTCGACGCCGGTCTGACCAACACCGAGGCGTTCGCCGCCAATGCGTTCTTCTCGGTCGGGCAGGTCATCTTCGAGGTGCCGACCGGCGTCGTCGCCGACACGCGGGGTCGCCGCTTCTCGTTCCTGCTCGGCGCGGCGACTCTGCTTACGGCCACGCTGATCTACCTCGTCATGTGGCAGGTCCACGCTGGGTTCGCCGGCTGGGCGATCGCCTCGATCCTGCTGGGCCTCGGGTTCACGTTCTTCTCGGGCGCCACCGAGGCGTGGCTGGTCGATGCCCTGGGCGCGACCGGATTCACGGGCGATCTCGAGTCGGTGTTCGGTCGGGCACAGACGGTCGGGGGCGCGGCCATGCTCGTCGGTTCCGTGGCCGGCGGCGTCGTCGCCCAGGCCACGGATCTCGGGGTCCCGTACCTGCTGCGGGCCGCGATGCTCGGGGTGACGCTGGTCATCGCCTGGCGCTTCATGCACGACATCGGGTTCAAGCCGCGCCACGGCGTCAACGCCGATCGACGAAGTCCGGAGCGTCGTCCGCGGCTCGATCGATGGCGGCTGGCGCAACCCGCCGGTCCGCTGGCTCATGCTGGCCGCCCCATTCACGACAGGCGTCGGGTTCTACGCGTTCTACGCGCTCCAGCCGTACCTGCTGGAGTTGTACGGCGATACCGGTGCGTATGGCGTCGCTGGCCTGGCCGCGGCCCTGGTCGCGGGCGCGCAGATCGCCGGCGGCCTCATCGTCCCGAAGGTCCGCCGGTTGTTCCGCCGCCGGACAGACGCGCTGCTCCTCGCCGGCGTCGCCAACATCGCCTTGCTCGTAATGATCGGTCTGACCGACAGCTTCATCGTCGCCGTTGCGCTGCTGACGGCCTGGGCGTTGATCTTCGCGGTGGCGGGGCCGTTGCGCCAGGCGTTCATCAACGGCGTGATCCCGTCACAGCAACGAGCCACGGTTCTGTCGTTCGACTCGCTGATGGGGTCGACCGGTGGCGTCGTGATCCAGCCCATCCTGGGTCGCACGGCCGACGTGTTCGGGTACGCCCCGTCCTACCTGATCGCGGCCGCGATCAACACGCTGGCGCTGCCGTTCGTGTTCCTGGCTCGCCGCGAGCACGCGATCTCCGATCCGATCGTGGAGGACGACCTGAGCGCGCAGGATGCGGCCTGACCGGAACGAAGGCCGCGCTGGGACCGCCCTCGTCAGTCGTACTGGAAGCCGAACTTGTCCCGATTCGAGTACGCGCCGCCGCCGTATGTCGTGACATCCGCCACCAGGCCGATCAGCACGACGATGAACCCGAAACCGCTGATCGAGTCGAGACCCTGGGGCGCGACGAGCACGAAGGCCAGCGTCGTCCATGGCAGCGCGATGACCCCGAGCAATGGGAGAAGGAAGTTGCCTCCGAATGCCGATGACCAGCGGTCCGATGCGAGCAGCCACCAGATCACGTTGACGATCCGCGGGCCCAACAGGGCCGCGCTCAGGATGACGCACATATCCCCTCCCGGAGCGTGTGGGCGGGCGCTTGCCCTCGAATTCGAACGCCGATGTTGGACGCGCCTGAGCATAGCCGTTGCGGACGCCTCGGATCGACCGATACCGCGGGAAGGTGGCGTCGTGATGGAGGGAGATAATGGGCAACCACCTGGAGCGATGACCCTGGACAACGCAGGCCCCCTGCTCGAGACCAAGCTCTACGTCCCCAAGCTGCGACGCAGTCTCGTCGCTCGGCCGCGGCTGAGCGACCGCCTCACCGGCGGGGCCGAGTCGAAGCTGACGCTCGATCTCCGCCCCGGCCGGCTTCGGCAAGACGACGCTGCTGGCCGAGTGGCTGGCGACGTCGCCGGCCGACGAGCGCTCCACCGCGTGGCTCTCGCTCGACGACGAGCGACAACCAGCCGGCGACGTTCTGGACATACCTGATCGCCGCCCTGCAGACGGTCGCGCCGGGGGTCGGGCGCGACGGCGCTGTCCCTCCTGCGACGAGCCCCAGACCACGGCCGATCGAGACGATCCTCGCCCCGCTGCTGAACGAGCTCAGCTGCGCTGCCGAACGACATCGTGCTGGTGCTCGACGACTACCACGCGATCGACGCGCCCGATGATCCAGGTCGGGCATGGCGTTCCTGCTGGAGCACCTGCCTGCCACACGTGCACCTCGTCATCGCCACGCGCGCCGATCCGGCGCTGCCGCTGGCCCGCCTGCGAGCGCGCGGCGAACTCGTCGAGATCCGCGCCGCCGACCTGCGCTTCACGCCCGACGAGGCCGCCGCGTACCTCAACGAGCGTGATGGGCCTGGACCTGGCGGCGCGGGACGTCGCGGCGCTGGAGGGCCGGACCGAGGGCTGGATCGCGGCCCTCCAGCTGGCGGCGCTCTCGATGCAGGGGCGCGACGACGTCGCCGGCTTCATCGCAGGCTTCGCCGGGGACGACCGCTACATCGTCGACTACCTGGTCGAGGAGGTCCTGCAGCGTCAGCCCGAGCGACGTCCGGAGCTTCCTGCTGCAGACCTCGATCCTGGCCCGGCTGAGCGGGCCGCTGTGCGACGCCGTCACCGGCCAGGGCGGCGGCAAGGCGACGCTGGAGGCGCTCGATCGAGGGAACCTGTTCCTCGTCCCGCTCGACGACCGGCGTCGGTGGTATCGCTACCACCACCTCTTCGCCGACGTGCTGCAGGCGCGCCTGCTGGACGAGCAGCCCGAGCACGTTGCCGGAGCTGCATCGGCGGGCGAGCGAGTGGTACGAGCAGAACGGCGAACGATCCGAGGCGATCCGCCACGCGATGGCCGGCCAGGACTTCGAGCGAGCGGCGGACCTGGTCGAGCTCGCGATCCCGGCGACGCGCCGGGCTCGCCAGGAGGCCACACTGCGTCGCTGGCTCGAGGCGCTCCCCGACGAGCTGATCCGGGTCCGGCCCGTGCTCAGCAACGGGTACGCCGGGTCGCTCCTGGTGCGGGGCGAGACTCGAGGGCGTCGAGGCGCGCCTGCGGGACGCCGAGCGCTGGCTGGACCGCGACCGAGGCGCGACCGGACGGAAGCCCGGCCGTCGGCGATGGTCGTCGTGGACGAGGCAGGCGTTCCGCGCGCTGCCGGCGTGCGATCGCCATCCACCGTGCCGGACTGGCCCGGCTCCTCGGCGATGTGGCCGGCACGATGGCCCATGCCCGCCGCGCGCTCGACCTCGTCCGCGAGGACGACCATCTCGGACGTGGAGCGGCCGCCGCGCTCCTGGGCCTCGCGTTCTGGACGAGCGGGGACCTCGATGCGGCGCACCGCTGGTACGCCGATGGCCATGGCGAGCCTGGAGAAGGCCGGGCACCTCGTCCGACGTGATCGGGTGCGCGCATCGCGCTGGCCGACATCCGGATCGCGCAGGGTCGTCTGCAGCGAGGCGATGCGCACCTACGAGCGGGGCTTGGCCGCTCGCGACCGCGGCCCGGTGCGCCCGTCCTGCGGGGCGCGGCCGACATGCACGTGGGGATCAGCGAGATCCTCCGCGAACGGGATGATCTGGCGGCTGCCGCGCGAGCACCTGCTCAAGAGCCGGGAGCTGGGCGAGGAGAACGGCCTGCCGCAGAACCCGCTATCGCTCGCGGGTCGCCATGGCTCGGATCCGCCAGAGCCGAAGGCGACCTCGACGGCGCGCTCGAGCTCCTCGGTGAGGCCGAGCGCCTGTACGTCGGTGACTTCTCCCCGAATGTGCGCCCGGTCGCGGCCATGAGGGCGCGGGTGCTGGATCGCCCAGGGGAAGCTGCCGGAGGCGTCGGGGCTGGGCACGCGAGCACGGCCTGTCGGCTACCGACGACCTCACCTACCTGCATGAGTTCGAGCACATCACGCTCGCCAGGCTGCTCCTGGCACAGGGGTCGCGCGACCGGGCCGACGACGCGCATCGGCGAGGCGCTCGAGCTCGCTGCGCGCGCCTGCTGGCAGCGGCCGAGGACGGGCGGGAGGACGGGCAGCGTCATCGACATCCTGGTCGTCCAGGCGCTCGCCCACCACGCCGCCGGCGACGCGGCGGCTGCCCTGGCGTCGCTCGACGCGCGCGATCGACCTGGCGGAGCCGGAGGGCTACGTCCGCGTCTTCGTCGACGAGGGGCCGCCGATGGCGGCGCTGCTGAAGCTCGCGGCGAAGCAGCGGAACGCCTCGAGCTACGTGCGCCGGCTCCTGGCCGCCATCGCGTCACCGGCAGGGCGGAGCCGCGCAGCGACCAGCCGCTGATCGAGCCGCTCAGCGAACGGGAGCTCGAGGTCCTGCGCCTCCTGGAGAGCGACCTCGACGGCCCGGACATCGCGCGCGAGCTCACGGTGTCGCTGGCCACCGTGCGGACGCACACCAGGAACATCTACGCGAAGCTCGGCGTGAACAGCCGGCGGGCAGCCGTCCGCCGTGCCGCCGAGCTCGGCCTGCTCTCGCGCACGCGGGACGCGCCGCCCGACCGCGTAGCCTCGCGCCGGCGCGACCGCGCGGCCGCCGCGAGCCCGTCGTCCGCGCGACAATCATCACCTCGCTCATCACGTGTGGTGATGCGCGCTCATCACATCCGCCTCCACGGTGTCTCCAGTGACTCAGGTCGGTGCTGCCGGCCGGAGCTCCAGCTGGCAACACGCACGAGGAGCGGAATGACCGAACGACAGACCCCGACACCCGATCGCCCCGAGGCCGGACGCTACGAGATCCGGCTCACGGGGCACCTCGACGCGCACTGGACCGCCTGGTTCGACGGACTGGCCGTCAGCCACGAGAGCGACGGGACCACCGTCATCAGCGGTCCGGTCGCCGACCAGGCAGCCCTCCACGGTCTGCTCCAGCGCGTGCGTGACCTTGGCCTGCCCCTCGTCTCGGTCAAGCGCAGTCGACGCCGACCAGCCCGACGACGACCCCGACGCGCGATAGCGCACCAGCCACGACAAGGAGACTGACATGGCCACCACCCGAACCTCCGACGACGAAGCGACCCTCGATGAGCTCGATGCGCAAGACCGCGCTCGTCGCGGGCGTCCTGTACCTGCTCACCTTCATCAGCTCGATCCCGGCAGCCTTGCTGCTCGGCCCCGCGCTTGGCCGATCCCGACTACATCATCGGCGCCGGCGCCGACGGCCAGGTCCGCCTCGGCGCCCTCTTCGACATCGTCAACGGCCTCACCGCCATCGGCACCGCGGTCGCGCTCTACTCCGTCATCAAGCGCCAGCACGAGGGCTTCGCGATCGGCTTCGTGGCCTCGCGGCTGTTCGAGGCAGCGATCCTCTTCATCGGCGTCGTGAGCGTCCTGTCGATCGTGACCCTGCGCGAGACGGGCGCGACGGCAGCCGATCCCGCATCCTGCGTCGCCGTCGGAGCTCGCTCATCACCGTCTACGAGACTGGGCCTTTGTCCTCGGGACCGGCGTCCCTGCCCTCAATGCCGTCCTGCTCGGCTGGCTGATGTACCGAGTCGCGACTCGTCCCGCGTGCCATTCCGGTGATCGGGCTCATCGGAGCACCGCTGTTCACCTCCTGGATCATCGGCTACATCCTCGGCATCACCGAGCCGCGGCACCGCCTGGCACGGGATCGGCGTCGCTCCGATCTTCATCTGGGAGCTGTCGCTCGGCCTGTGGATGACCTTCAAGGGCTTCCGCAAGGACGCCCCGCTGATGGTCGAGGCCGCCGCCGAAGCGGCGAGCGTTGACGGCTCGGCGAGCGTCGCCCGCTCGTCGATCGGCGTGGCGACGAAGGCGGGCGCGGCATGACCGCCGTCCGCGAGCAGGCGCCGCGCACCCCGCCGCGCGTCGTGGTTCGGACGTTCTGGCTGCTGCACCGCGCGGCCTACCGGCTCAGCGGCGGCAGGTTCGGCCTCTCCCGGCCGGAGGCCGGCAGCAAGTTCGGGATGCTGCGGCTCACGACCATCGGACGACGCTCGGGCCAGCCGCGGGTCGCGATCGTCGGCTACTTCGAGGACGGCCCGAACCTCGTCACCCTGGCCATGAACGGCTGGGGGGAGCAGGAGCCCGCCTGGTGGCTGAACCTCCAGGCGCGGCCCGACACGACGGTCGAAGTCCCCGGCGAAACGCGTGCCATTCGGGCACGCGCCGCGGCCGGCGAGGAACGAGATCGGCTGTGGGCCAAGTTCCGCGACTACCCGGGCTGGGGTGACGACATCGACGGCCTCGCCGCCGGGCGATCACGCCAGACCGCGGTGGTCGTCCTCGAGCCGCGCACCGCCCAGACCATCGGCCCCGTCGGCATCGGCTCGGAGGTGCGCGACGGGCGCATCATCGCGGACGAGCGCATGACGGAAGTGAGCGCTGCCGCATGACCGCAGACGGCCGCGCCCTGCTGTCCGATGACGTCGGCGTCGGTCGTGCCACAGTCGCACGGCCAACGGTGCCACAGGGTCGGCGACTGCACCGCCAGCACCTCTGGCTCATCCCCGGCCTCGCCGTCGCCGTCTACGCCAATGCGTTGGCGGGCGAGCATGGCCTCGGACTTGCTCCACTCCTGTTGTTCACGATCGTTCCCCACCTCCCAGCTCTGCTCGGGGTCGGCCAGCCCCATGCCCGAGGGCAGATGGCGGCCCGTGCCGTGCCCCTCTTCAACGTGATGCACCACCCGGTGCCGCCAGTCGTCGTGCTCGGCCTCGCCGCAGCCGGCATCCTGTCGCCGTTCTGGCTCGTCGGCGCTCTCGCATGGTTCTCGCACATCGTGGTCGACCTGGCCTTCGGCCACGGCCTGCGAACTGCCGACGGATGGCGCCGTCCGTGGTGGACGTTGCGGTAACGCCGGCCCCGACACGAGAACAGGGCCCCGGTCGGGGCCCTGTTCTCTTGGTGTCACGATGGTGGGCGATACTGGATTCGAACCAGTGACCTCGCGGATGTGAACCGCGCGCTCTAACCGACTGAGCCAATCGCCCGAGGGTCGCGACGCCGCACCGGGGCGTCGGACGAGGCCGGATCATACCCGCAGACCCGGCCATCGGGCAACGATCTCCTCGACGTCCATGCCGTCGACGACGAGCAGTTTCTGGCGGCTGCCGGCGCCGGCCACGATGCGCACGTCGCGCGCGGCGATGCCGAGCTCGTCGGCGATGAGCCGGATCAGGGCGTTGTTGGCGGCCCCCTCGACGGCCGGCGCCCCGACCCGCGCGCGCAGGACGCCGTCCACGACGCCATCGACGCGGTCGACCGCCGATCTCGGGGTGAGTCGGACGGCGAAGCGGACGTCGGTGGGAGTCAAGATCTCAGAAGGCGCGCCAGAGGAAGCCGAGGATGATGAGGACGATGAACCCGGACCAATCGATCATGCCGCTCTGCGGCAGCATCCGGCGGACCGGGGCGAGGATCGGCTCGGTGGCCTGGAAGAGGAAGGACGAGACCCGGTTGCGCCCGTTGGGGTCCACCCACGACATGATCATCCGCCCGAAGATCAACGCCCACAGCGCCATCAGCAGGAACTGCAGGAAGTTGGCGAGAAACGCAGTGCCCACGGCGCCGAGTCTACCGCACGAGGGAATGACCCGGGAATGGCGCCCGAGGGCAGCCCGCATCGCCGGCTGGCGGCGGGTCAATGCGTGTGATCGGCCCCGCCGTCGGGCGTGGTGGTGCGGCCGCTCGCCGAAGAGCGCCCGACCCACGCGCACGATCGTGGCGCCCTCCTCGATCGCGACCTCGAAGTCGTCGGTCATCCCCATCGACAGCTCCGGCCCGAGACCTGAGCTCGCCCGGAGGTCCTCGGACGTCTCGCGCAGGGCCGCGAATGTCGGGCGCGCCGCCTCCGGGTCGGTCACGAACCGTCCGATCGTCATCAGCCCTCGCACGTCCAGCGCATCGAGGCCGACCAGCCGGGTCGCGGCGGCCTCGAGATCAGCAGGCGCGAACCCGGCCTTGGACGGGTCCGCGTCGACGTTGACCTGCAGCAGCACCGGGTAGCGTCGCTCCGGCCCCGCACCACGGACCTCCCGGGCAAGCCGGTCCAGCCGCTCCCCGAGAGCCACCGAGTCCACCGACTGGATCGCGGCGAACACCTCCAGCGCCCGGCGGGCCTTGTTCGACTGGAGCGGACCGATGAGCTGCCACGTGGCACCGGGCACGTCCGGGGCCTTCGCGTCGGCCTCCTGGACCCGGTTCTCCCCGAGCGTCGTCGAGGCCGGCGGCGACCGCGTCACGCAGTCGGTCGGCGCCGACCGTCTTGGACACGGCCACCAGGGTCACCGCGTCCGGGCCACGGCCAGCTCGGGCACAGGCTGCGGCGATCCGCTCGAGGACGGCCGCCCGCGCGGCACGGAACGCGTCGACGCCCGATGCGGCAGAGGCGTCGATGTCGGTCATCGCTGGGACGCCGGCCACGAGCCGGCGCGGGTCACTTGCGCCGGAGGAAGCTCGGGATCTCGAGGTCGTCGGCGTCGTACGTCGGCGTGCGCCGCGGGGCGGCCGGCGGCTCGCCGACGGTGCGCTCGACGCGCGGCGGCGTGGCGACCACGGCCGCGGCCTCGTCCTCGTGGACGGGCGCGCCGTCCGCTCGGCCGTCGACGGCCTCCTGGCGCTGGCGCTGCAGCTCCTCGAGGAAGTCGCGCTCGTGCGACTGGCGACCGCGTCACACCGGTGTCCATGACCCCGGTCGCGTCGCGCTGCACCGACGGCCGGATCTTCTTGCCGCCATCGAAGCCGGTCGCGATGACCGTGACCATGACCTCTTCGCCGAGGCGCTCGTTGAAGCTCGTCCCGAAGATGATGTTCGCCTCCGGGTCGGCCGCCTCCTTGATCGTCTCGGCCGCCTCGTTGACCTCGTACAGCGACAGGTTCGAGGAACCGGTGATGTTCCACAGGATGCCCTGGGCGCCATGGATGTCGAGCTCGAGGAGCGGGCTCGCGATGGCCTGCTGAGCGGCCTCGACCGCGCGGTTCTCGCCCGACGCCCGGCCGATGCCCATGAGCGCCGAGCCGGCGTCCTTCATGATCGCCCGGACGTCAGCGAAGTCCTGGTTGATCAGGCCGGGCATCGTGATGATGTCGCTGATGCCCTGGACGCCCTGGCGCAGCACGTCGTCGACGACGCGGAAGGCATCGAGGATGCTCGTGTTCTTCTGGACGACGTCCTTGAGCCGGTCGTTGGGGATCGTGATCAGCGCGTCGACCTGGGCCTTGAGCTCCTCGGCCGACTTCTCGGCGACGAGCTTGCGCTTGTTGCCCTCGAACGTGAACGGCTTGGTCACGACGCCGATGGTCAGGGCGCCCGCCTCCTTGGCGATCTGAGCCACGACCGGGGCCGCGCCGGAACCGGTGCCGCCACCGAGTCCCGCCGTGATGAAGACCATGTCCGAGTCGGCCAGGGCTGCCGCGATCTTCTCCGAGTCCTCCTCGGCCGAGCGCTGTCCCAGGGTCGAGTCGCCGCCCGCGCCGAGGCCGCGGGTGACCTTGTCACCGATGCGGATCTTGTGCGGGGCGTCCGACTGGAGGAGGGCCTGGGCGTCGGTGTTGCAGGCGATGAACTCCACGCCCATCATCTCGGCCCGGATCATCCGGTTCACGGCGTTACTGCCGCCACCGCCGACGCCGATGACGCGGATCAGCGCGAAGTTCTCGGAATCGGAACGCAACGGCATCGGGTTCTCCTCCGGCGACCCTGGGGGGCCATGGATGTCGAGTGTGGTCCTTGCGGCGGATGGCGAGCCGGACCCGGAGGCACGCGGGGCGCTCTGGGGTCCGCGGGTCCGGGGAGTATAGCGCCGGTCCGGACGATGTGGATATCTTTCGCGAGCTCGCTTCCCGCACGCCGCGGCGGGTCCGGTGCCCGCGGGCACCGCGGTCGCCGCCGGGAGCCCCGATCAGCCCGGCAGGAAGCTCAAGCGGACCGTTCGGGTGGCGTTGTCGGCGTTGGGATCGAGCAGGCAGATCGACTGCCACGTCCCGAGCGCCACCCGCCCGCCGATGACCGGCACGGTCAGCGACGGCGGGGCCAGCAGCGGCAGGACGTGGTCTGCGCCGTGCCCGGGCGACCCGTGGCGGTGCCGATACATCCGGTCATCGCGCGGCAGCAGCCGGTCGAGCGCGTCGAGCAGGTCGTCGTCGGAGCCGGCCCCGACCTCGACGATGACCAGTCCCGCCGTGGCGTGGGGCACGAAGATCGACAGGAGGCCGTCCTCGGCCGCGATGTCGTCGACGAACGCGGCGCAGGCCGCGCTGAGATCCGCCAGGCCGCGTGCCGATCCGGTCCGGACGGTCAGCTCGCGGGTCTCTACGGGAAGATGCTCCGGAGGGCGTCGCGGATCCGCCCGAGACCACCCATCGCCGGTGCCGACTCGTAGCGCAGCGGCTCGCCGCCGGCGAGGGTCGTGGCGCCCCACTGGAGGAGACCGACGCTCGTGCTGTACGCGGGCGTCAGCAATGTGTCGACGAGCCCGCTGATCCCGGTCGGTGCCGCGACCCGGACCGGCATCTCGAGGACCTCGCGGCCCAGCTCGGCGATCCCGGACAGCTGCGCGGCCCCACCGGTCAGGATGATGCCGGCCGGCAGCTGGCGGACCCCGCCGGCCCGGATCTCGTTGCGCAGCAGCTCGAAGGTCTCGCGCATCCGGGCCTCGATGATCTGGCAGACCTCGAGCCGGCTCACGGTCCGCCCGGCCTCCTCGCCCAGGACGCTGACGTTGATCTCCTCGTCGTCGGTCACGGTCCGCAGATCGCACGAGCCGTGGCGGATCTTGAGCTCCTCGGCGACCTGGAGCGAGGTCTTGAGGCCGATCGCGACGTCGTTGGTGACGTTGTTGCCACCGACCGGCAGGACCCGCGTGTGGAACGGGGAGCCTTCCTGGAACAAGGCCAGATCGATCGTGCCGGCCCCGATATCCGCCACCGCGACGCCCAGTTCCTTCTCGGTCTCGTTGAGCACGGCATCGGCCGAGGCGAGGGAGTTCACGACCAGTTCGTCGATCTTGACGCCGGCCGCGGCCACGCACTTGGACAGGTTCTGCACCGCCGTCGCGGCCGCCGTGACGATGTGCGTCTCGACCTCGAGCCGCAGCGCGCTCATCCCGAGCGGGTCCTTGACGCCCTCCTGGCCATCGACGCTGAACCCACGCCGCTCCACGTGGAGGACCTCGCGGTTCGACGGGATCGGGACGGCCCGGGCGACCTCGATGGCCCGGTTGATGTCCTCGCGGCTGACCTCGCGATGGTGCCCGGTGACCGCGACCTGGCCCGGCGAGTTGAGGCTTTCGACGTGCTGGCCGCCGACCCCGACGAACGCGCGATCGATCTTCCAGCCCGACAGGCGCTCGGCGCGCTCGACCGCGTCGGCGATCGAGCGGACCGTCTGGTCGATGTTGATGACCACGCCCTTCTTGAGGCCGGACGCCGGGACGGTGCCGTGGCCCATGATCGTCAGGCGCCCGTCCCGGCTCACCTCGCCGATGAGCGCGCAGACCTTGCTGGTGCCGACGTCGATGCCGACGAGGACCGCTTCACGTTCCACCGTTCCGTCCGTCTCCCGTTGTGTGTCGTGGGCCGGTCGCGCTCTACAGGAAGTGTCGCCGGATGAGCGCCACGTTATCGAAGATGCGCAGGCCGAAGGTGATGAGGGCCACCAGGTACAGGTCCAGGCCCAGCCGATCGCCGATGAACGTCAACAGGACCGCGATGATCGCATTGACCAGGAACCCGCTGATGAAGATGCGATTGTCGTAGACGCCATCGAGCTCCGCCCGGACGGCCCCGAGCACCGAATCGAGCGCGGCGAGGATGGCCACGGCCGAGTAGCGGCTGAGCTCGAAACCGACGTTGATGTTGAGGACGAGCCCTGCGAGGACGCCCACGAGGAGTCCGAGCAGAGGCAAAAGCACGTGGTCGACGTCCTCGCTCTTCGTGGTTTCGGCAAGGCTATCACGGCGCGGGGGTCGCGCTGGGTCGCGGGGTCGGACGCGTCGTGTAGGTCCCGTCGGTCTCCGAGGCGAGGATGATCCGCTCCAGCAGCGGCTCGCGGCCGATCAGCAGGCTGCGCAGGAGGCGGGCCTGACCCGGGATGAGCTCGGTCGTGCGCAGGCTCGGCGTGTAGAAGCCGAACACGGCCGCCCAGCTCGTCGGGCGCGCCCGCAGCACGAACCCGCTGGAATCGGTCAGCTGGACCGCGAGGCTGTCGGCGGTGCTCCCGACATCGGCCGGCTTGATCGACGCCAGGCGCGTGGCCGCGTCGAGATCCACGGCCTCCAGCCGACGTCCGACCGACAGCCCGGCCGAGGCGGCGCGCCGGTCCTCGACCACGGGCAGCGGAGCGGCATCGGGCGGCGCCTCGTCACCGAGCCGGGCGAAGAGCGTGCCGTCGACATCCACGAGGTAGCGGCGCGCCCCGATGCGCCAGATGAGGATCGGCTCGCGTTCCTCGATGCGCACGATGAGCGTGTCGGGCAGGTGCACGCCGACATCGGCCCGCCGGACGGTGGGCAGGTCGCGCAACCGAGCCTCGAGCGGTGCCGTGACGAGGCTCACGAGGTTCGCGCCGGGGGCGACCGCGATGGCGGCCTCGACATCATCGTCCAGGGTGAAGGCCGTCCCCTCGACGCGCAGCGCCGCGAACCCGAAGGCGGACGCCGAGGCGACCCCGTAGATGCCCGCCGCGCAGACCAGCATCGCGAGCAGGGCACCGGCCCGGATCGGTGAGAGCCCGGCCGAGGCTCGCCGCACGGACCGGGTGCGCCGGACCGGCGAGGCGGTCAGTGGCCGGCGACCGGTCGGGCGGGCAGGCGGGCGGCGGCGCCCGGGCAGGCGATCGGTCATCGCGGCAGGTCCGCGGCCCTCAGGTGCGTGGCCGGGCGGCGGCCGTGGCGCTCGAGCGCGAGCTCGACGATCCGCAGGCAGACATCCGTGAACGTGTAGCCGCCTTCGGCCGGCAGCGTCGGGAACAGGCTGATCGGCGTGAAGCCCGGGATCGTGTTGATCTCGGACACGACGATCCGCTCGCCCGACATGAGGAAGTCGATGCGCGCGAACCCTTCCGCGCCGATCGAGCGGTAGACGTCGCGCGCCAGCTTGTGGAGGATCGCCCGTTCCCTGGCGCTCACCTCGGCCCGTGTCGAGGTCTCCGACAGGCCGGGCGTGTACTTCGCGGCGTAGTCGTAGAACTCGTTGCCGCTGACGATCTCGCCGGGGCCGTATGTCTCGAGTCGAGCGTGGTCGTTGCCGATGATCGAGACCTCCAGGTCGCGAGCGTCGGGGAGGTACGTCTCGACGACGGCCAGCGTGTCGTAGCGGAACGCGAGATCGAGCGCGGCCGGCAGCTCCGAGGGTTCGTGGACGAGGGTCATCCCGACCGAGCTGCCCAGGCGAGCCGGCTTGATCATGAGGCGCGCGTCGGCGGCACCGTCGGCGAACGCGCGGAGCTCGTTCCGGACCCCATCGGGATCGGCCGTCCAGCGCTGCGCCGAGATCTCGCGCCAGTCCATGACCGGCAACCCGAGGCCGCGGCACATCCGCTTGAACAGCGCCTTGTCCATCCCGAGCGCAGAGGCCGCCACGCCGGACCCGGTGTAGGCGAGGCCGACGGCGTCGAGGATGGCCTGGATCGTGCCGTCCTCGCCGAACGGCCCGTGCAGGCCGATGACGACGACCGGGGCCGGGTCACCGGCCGCGAGCCGGTCCATTGCGGCTCCGACCGTGAGCGGCCCCTCCCCGCCCAATGCGGCCGGGTCGTCGTAGGTCGCGGCGGGCCGGTCGTCGCGGCGGTGGTCCGGTGGCAGCCACCACCACGCCCCGTCGAGATCGATGAGGACCTGGCGAACGTGGGCGCCGGCGTCGGCGAGGGCTGCGGCGATGGCCGTGCCCGAGACCACCGAGACGTCGTGCTCCGCCGACGGGCCGCCGATCAGGACGACGATCGGCGGCAGGGCTGCGGCGCGGGCCCGGGTCGTCTCGGCGGTCGCAGGGGTCGCCGCGTCGGCCGCTTCGTCCGGCGGAGGGTCGGTCACGCTCACCACGGCCACCCCTCCCAATCGCCCAGGAACTCGATCTCGAGCGCAAGGTCGATCCCTTGGCGTTCGGCGATCACCGCCCGGACATGATCGGCCAGCCGGCGCACGTCCGCCGCCGTCCCCTTCTGGTCGTTGACGATGAAGTTGGCATGCTTCTCCGACACCACCGCGCCCCCGATGCGGTGACCCTTCAGCCCGGCCTCCTCGATGAGCCGGCCAGCCGAATCGTCAGGCGGGTTGCGGAACACGCTGCCGGCCGACGGCAGGCCCAGGGGCTGGTGGGCCTGGCGCCAGCGGCGGATGTCGTCGAGCCGAGCCTTGATGACGTCAGGGTCGGCCGCGGCGAGCTGGAAGGTCGCGGCGAGGACCAGCTCGGCGGGGCCGTCCCCGGTCCCGTGCTTGAAGCGGCTGTCGCGGTAGGCGAAGGCGAGCTCGGCCGCGGGCACGATGGTCTCGCGGCCCTCCCCGTCGAGCACGCGTGCGCTCTCGAGGACGCCCGCCACCTCCGATTCGTGGGCGCCGGCATTGGCCCAGACCGCCCCGCCCACCGAGCCCGGGATCGCCAGCCCGAACTCGAGACCGGTCAGGCCGGCCTTCTGGGTCTCCGTCGCGGCCCGGGCCATCGGCACGCCGGCGTCGGCCGTGTAACGGTCGCCCTCGATCGCGGAGGCCTCGGCGCGGTCCTGGATGACGAGGCCACGCACCCCCCGGTCGCTGATGACGATGTCGCTCCCCCGCCCCAGCACGAGGTGCGGGAGATCGCGCGCGCGCGCGAACCGGACGAGGTTGCGCAGCTCGAAGTAGTTGTGGACGCTCGCGAACAGGTCGGCCGGGCCACCCACGCGCATCGTCGTGAACCGGGCCAGCGGCTCATCGCGCGAGGTCTTGACCCCGATCCGGCGCTGGATGTCCGTGCCCGTGGCGATCGGGTCGAAGGCGGCGGTCGCCGTCATGCCAAGATCCCGCGCGATCGCCGATCGATGACGGCTGGGTCTGGCAGGGGCGAGCGGCTCGCGGCGGCCAGCACCAGGTCCGCCACGGCATCCGCGGCCCCGGGCCGACCGAGTTCGCGGCACGCCGCGGACATCGCCAGGTGCGCGGCCGGGTCCTCGAGCAGCTGGGCGGCCTCCAGCAGGGCGGCGGCGTCGAACGCCTGGTCCTCGACGAGCCGGGCCGCCCCGGCGTCCACGAGCTGGCGGGCATTCGCCCGCTGATGGCCCGCGGCGTGCGGGTACGGGACCACGATCATCGGCAGGCCCAGGGCGGTCACTTCGGCCAGCGTCGACGAACCCGCCCGCCCGACCACGAGATCCGCAGCGGCCAGCGCGGTCAGCATGTCGTCCCGCAGGAACGGATGTGGTCGATACCGCCCACGCCGGTCGGCCGGGAGTGCCTCGCGTCCGGCCAGCGCAGCGGCGTAGCCCTCTTCCCCGGTGACGTGGATGACCGTGACGCGCTCGGTGAGAGAGGGCAGCGCCTCGGCCACGGCGGCATTGAAGCGACGGACCGCCTGCGATCCCCCGAAGATCAGCAGCACCCGGTCGCCGGGCGGGACCGACAGGCGGATGCGAGCCGCCTCGCGGTCCACCTCGCGCGTATCGCGGATCGGGGTCCCCGTGACGTAGCATGGGCGGTCGGGCCCGCCACGTCGGAGGGCCGCGCATGTCGCCTCGAAGGAGACCGCGACGACATCGGCGAGCCGGGCGGTGGCGCGGACCGCGCGGCCGGGCACGACATTGCCCTCCCACAGCACGACCGGGATCCCGAGCGGGGCCGCGGCGAGGAGCACCGGGACCGCCACATAGCCGCCGGTGGTGAAGATCGCATCCGGACGCTCCGCGGCGAGGATCGCGGCCGCCTGCGGGACGGACGCTCCCAGGCGCAGCGGATCCAGGACCGCGTGGGCGTTCATCTCCACCGAGCGCAGGGAGCGCAGGGCGAGCCGGCGCAGCGGGATGGCCGCCGCGGGGACGAGGTTGCCCTCGAGGCCGCGATGACCGCCGAGCCAGGTGAGCTCAGCGGCGGCCGGCCGAGCGCGCAGCGACCGGGCGACGGCCAGAGCCGGGTAGATGTGCCCGCCCGTCCCGCCGCCCGCGATCAGCACTCGCATCGTCGTTCCAGGTTCCCTTCTCGATGGTCTCGCGCGAGATCGACAGGAGGATCCCGATCGCGGCGAAGCTGATGATGAGCGATGAGCCGCCGGCGCTGATGAACGGGAGCGTGATGCCCGTGATCGGCACGAGGGTGACGACGACCGCGATGTTGATGAACGCCTGGATGCACAGCCAGCCGGTGATCCCGGCGGCGAGCAACGCCCCGAACGTGTCGGGAGCCGCCAGCGCGACGCGGACACCAGCGTAGGCCAGCATCAGGAAGAGCAGGACGACGACGCACGCGCCCAACAGCCCGAACTCCTCCCCGATGATCGCGAAGATGAAGTCGTTGAAGGCGTTCGGGACGAAGAGGCCGCCGGCCATCCGGCTCTCCCCCAGGCCCGAGCCGAACAGGCCGCCCATGCCCAGGGCCAGGAGCCCCTGGACCGTGTGGTAGCCGTCCCCGAGCGGGTCCGACCACGGGTTCAGCCACGTCCGGATCCGATCCATCTGGTAACCGGCCAGCCCGACGACCAGGGCGGCCACGCCGGCCAGACCGATCATCCCCCCGAACAGCAGCAGGTTGGCGCCCGCCACGAAATACATCGTGAAGGCGGTCAGCGTGATGACGATGGTGGTCCCGAGGTCCGGCTCGCGGAAGACGAGCGCGACGACCGGCACCGTGATGATGAGGAATGGGATGGTCCCGCCCCAGAAGCCGCGGACCCTCGTGCCGCGCTTGGCGAACCAGTGGGCGAGATAGATGATCAGGGCCAGCTTCGCGATCTCGGCCGGGTGGATGGCCGGCAGCGGGCCTAACCGGAGCCAGCGCGCCGACCCACCGACGACGATGTTGAGCGAGGGAACGAACACGAGGATCAGGAGCGCCAGCGCGACCAGGTAGGCGGGGACGGACACCAGCCGCAGGTAGCGGTAGTCGATCCGCATCATCACGACCATCGCGGCGATGCCCAGGACCGCCCACTGGATCTGCGGGCCGACGGTCGCGAACGTGTCGGCGTCGGCGGACAGGTAGCCCTTCATCGCCGAGGACGAGTAGACCATCAGGATGCCGATCGCCGCCAGGGCCACGACGAGCACGAGGATCAGGTAGTCGGGTTGGTGCCGCTCGCGCTGGAGGACCCGGGTCGGGTCCTTGACCGGCGTTCGATTGGCGGTGCGACGGACGTCCGTGGAACGGGTCCGCTCGGACGGTTCGTCCGGCCCTGGCCGGCCGCGGCCGAAACGCGGGATGGGCGGCGCGAGATTCATCGGTCCCTCCCTGCTCGGGCGGCGGCCAGGTCGGCCACGGCGGTCTTGAAGGCCCGCCCACGGGCGGCGTAGTCAGGGAACATGTCGAAGCTGGCCGCCGCCGGGCTGAGCAGGACCGTCGCCGGGCCGGCGGGCGTGGCGCCTCGGCCGGTCCCGGCGCGGAGCGCTTCCCGGGCCAGGGCGTCGGCGCGGCGGACCGCCTGGTCCATGGACGTCGCGCGCTCGACCGCGTCGAGGCCCGCCGTGCGGAAGCGCCGCTCCAGATCGGGCCCGCTCTCGCCGATGACGACGGCCGCGGCCGCGCGCTCCGCGACCACCGGCCCTAGGGCTTCGAGATCGACGCCCTTGTCGCGGCCCCCGGCGATCAGCACGATCGGCGCCTCGAACGCCCGGAGCGCGGCGATGACGGCGTCCGGCTGCGTACCCTGCGAGTCGTTGACGAAGCGCACGCCATCGATGAGCGCGACCTGCTCGAGTCGGTGCTCCACGCCGGTGAACGCCCCCGCCGCCGTCCGGATCGCGTCCGCGGCGACCCCGAAGAGCAGGCCCACGGCCACGGCCGCCAGGGCGTTGGCCACGTTGTGAGCCCCGGGGATGGCCAGCTCCGCGGTCGGCATGATCCGGCCGTCGGGTCCCGTGGCCGCCGGTCTCCCGCCGGCCAACGGCAATCGCTCCAGGCCGTCGGCCACGATCCAGCCATCGACGACACCGAGCCCACCCGGCGTGGGGCGGTCCCGTCGGTAGAGGATGGCCGGGGCGCGTCCGAGATCGGCGTAGGCGGCGACGACCGGGTCTTCCGCGTTGAGGACGATGGCTCCACCCGGGTCCACGAGCTCGGCGAGGCGGCGCTTGACGGCCTGGTACGTCTCCAGCGAGCCGTGCCGATCGAGATGGTCGGACGTGACGTTCGTGTACACCGCGACGGTCGTGCCATGCGACAGGGTCGGCAGCTGCAGCTCCGAGAGCTCGTACACGACGCGGTGCCCGAGGGTCAGCTCCGGCAGGCGCTCCACGATCGGCACGCCGATGTTGCCGCCGAGAACCGCGGGGTGCGACGGGTCCGCGGCCAGGATCGCGGCCGCGAGCGAGGCGGTCGTGGTCTTGCCCTTCGTGCCGGTCACCCCGATCGTCGGGGCCACGCACAGGCGCAGGAAGAGGTCTGGCTCCGAGACGAGCGCCGGGGCCGCGACGTCGCCCGCGGCGCGGGCCGCGACCATCGTGGCCAGGGCGGCGCGCAGGCGCGGCTCGGTGGTCGGGTAGTCCGGGTTGATCGAGGGTGAGGTCGTCACGAGCGCCGCCCCGGCCAGGACGGTCGCGGGATCCACATCGGGCCCCAGCTGGAGCGCCACGGGCCGTCCCTCGAGGGCCGCGATCGCGTCGGCGAACGCGTCGGCCGGGCGGCCGTCGTAGACCGTCACTCGTGCCCCCATGTCCACGAGGAAGCGGGCCAGCGCGATTCCGCTCCGGGCAAGTCCCAGCACGGCCACCGGCACGTCGCGCAGCGCGCCGGCGCGGACGGCGTCCATGGTCAGCGCGTCCGGATCGATCGTGGGCCGCCGGGTCGTCACCAGGCCACTCACACGAACCGGTCCGTTTGGGTGGCGAGGAAGAAGGTCACGCCCAGGAGCGCGGCCAGGATCCCCACGATCCAGAACCGGATCGTGATCTTCTCCTCGTCCCAGCCACCGAGTTCGAAGTGATGGTGCAGGGGCGTGAAGCGGAAGAGGCGCTTGCCGCCGGTCGCCTTGAAATAGGCGACCTGGATGATGACCGAGCCCGTCTCCAGCACGAAGATGATGCCGATGAGCGGCAGCACGAGGATCTGGCCGGTGATCAGGGCGGTCACGGCCAGCGTCGCCCCGAGCGACAGCGCGCCCGAGTCGCCGATGAAGATCTGGGCCGGATGGACGTTGAACCACAGGAACCCCAGCAGCGCCCCGATGATCAGCGCGCACAGCAGGGCGAGGTTCTCCTGGGTCGGCTGGTTCAGCAGCGCGATGAGCATGTAGGCGACGAAGGCGATGGCCACCGTGCCGCCGGACAGGCCGTCGAGTCCGTCGGTGAGGTTCACGCCGTTGGCCGCGGCCACGATCGCGAACGTCCCGAAGCCGACGTACAGCCACGGATCCACGAGGACCGCCCCGACGAACGGCACCGCGATCGCCGTGATGTCGTAGGTGTCCTGGATCTGCCAGGCGGCCACGAATCGCCACCACGGTCAGCCAGATGAGCTTCTGGCGCGCCCGGATCCCTTCCCCCGTCTTTGCGTTGAGGTAGTCGTCGAACGCGCCGAGGGCACCAACGCCGGCCAGTGCCGCCAGCGGGGCGAACGTCGCCGCGTCCGGCATCCGCAGGAAGAAGTAGATCCCGAGCACGACCAGCACGATGAGCAGGCCACCCATCGTGGGCGTGCCCTCCTTGATGTAGTGGCTCTCCGGGCCCTCCTGGCGGATCCGCTTGCCGAACCCGACGGCGTTGAGCAACCGGATGTACGGCGGCATGAGGATGACGATGAGCGCGAACGCCAACAGGAGGCCCTGGATGAGCTCGACCGGGGGACGCGGCATCAGCTGGCCACCTCGCCGAGCTCGATCCGGAGCTGATCGACCAATCGATCGAGCCCGATCCCGCGCGATGCCTTGACGAGCACCACGTCGCCGTCACGCAGACGCGGCCGGAGGACCTCGAGCGCCGCGTCGACATCGGTGACGTGGTGGATCCGTGACGCGTCGAGCCCGGCGGCACGGGCGCCCTCGACGATGCCGGTCGCCCCCCTCCCCACGACGATGAGCAACTGCGCCGTCCGACCGGCGACGTCGCCGACCGCCTCGTGACCCGCCTCGTGCTCATCCCCGAGTTCGAGCATCTCGCCCAGCACCGCGACGCGACGGCCGGGCAGGCCGGCGAGCAGGTCGAGTGCCGCGGTGACCGAGCCCGGCGATGCGTTGTAGCTGTCATCGATGACGGTGGTGCCCCGCAACCGGACCAGCTCGACCCGGTGCGGCGCTCCCCAACCGCCGGCCAGGGCCGTCACGATCGTATCGAGGGACAGGCCCGCCGCGAGACCAACGGCCGCGGCCGCGGCCGCGTTGTGCACCGACAGCCGGCCGAGCGTCGGGATGGTCAGTGTCCGCTCCCCGGCGAGGGTCTTGAGGCGGAAGCGCATGCCGGCCGTGCCGTCGCTCGTGACGGCGTCCGCCCGGACGTCGGCACCCTCCCCGAAGCCGTAGCGCAGAGTGCGGGCCGCCGTCCGCGCGCCCATCCGGCGCACGATCGGGTCGTCGTCGTTGAGGATCGCCGTCCCGCTTGCGGGGAGGGCCTCGAGCAGCTCGCCTTTTGCCGCCTCCACGGCCTCGAGCGTGCCGATCCGTGACAGGTGGACGGCCTGGACCGCCGTGACCACCCCGATCGACGGCTGAGCCATCGCCGCGAGGTCGGCGATCTCGCCACCGACATACATCCCCATCTCGAGGACGGCCGCCTCGTGCTCGGGGCCCAGGCGCAACAGCGTCAGTGGCAGGCCGATCTCGTTGTTCTGATTGCCTTCGGTCTTGAGCGTGCGACGGGTCGCCCCGAGGACCGTCGCGACGGCCTCCTTGGTCGATGTCTTGGCGATGCTCCCGGTGACGCCTACGACGAGCGGCGTGAACCGCTGACGCCAACCGGCGGCCACAGCGCCAAGGGCCGCCGTGGCATCCGCCACCCGCACGACCGACACGTCACCGAGGGCCGCGGGATCGCCCGGCGGCCGCGTGACCAGCACGGCGGTGGCCCCACGTCGGATGGCCTCGGGGAGGTGTGCGTGGCCATCGGTCCGGTCGCCGGGCAGGGCCACGAACAGCTGTCCGGGTTCCACGAGGCGCGAATCCACGGCCGCGCCACGGATCGGTCGGGTGGAACGGGCGAGCAGCCGGCCGCCCGTGAGGCGGACCAGGTCGTCGACCGAGAGGGCCGGCGCGGCCGCGTCGGACGGCGCCGCGGTCGACGGATCGACGTCGGTCACGTTCGGCAGTGTCGCATAGCGGCCGCTCACCGGTCGGCGGCGGTGGTCGGGGCCGGCGTCGGACGGTTGGCGAGGAGATCCGGCGTGTTGATCGCGTTCGTGGCGATCCGGCGGAACAGCTCGAAGGACATCACCGGCATCTCCAGCATCCCGACGCGGGCCACGTTCGGCGTGCCCTCCTCGATCCGCACGGCGACCACGAGATCCGGGACACCTGCGGCACGACCGATGTATCCGACGAACGAGTAGTTGAAGAGGTTGTGCTTCCAGTTCCCCTTCGCCGCATCCCAGATCTGCGCGGTGCCGGTCTTGCCGCCGACGTAGAAGCCCGGGACCTGCGTTCGGTCGCGATAGAACGGCACTTCCTCGATGACGTTGTCCATCAGCCGGACCAGGTCCGCGGCGATCGTCGGCTCCACGACGCGGCCGCGCGACGCGATCTCCACGTCCCGGGTGCCGACACCCTGGACGACGTGCGGCTGGATGAGCGTGCCGCCGTTGAGCAATGCCGCGAACGCGGTCGCCAGCTGGATCGGGGTGACCGCCACGCCCTGCCCGAACGAGGCGTTCGCCAGGTCGATCTGGCGCCACGGCGTGATCGCCGGGTCGCGGACGTAGTTCCGCGCGGACGCCTCGCCGGCGACATCGATGCCGGTCGAGCTCGCCGTACCCGAGCGTCTTCCAGGTGTCGAAGAGCATCGCCGCGGCTTCGTCGGTCGTGTCGGCGAGCCCGAGCGCGACCTTCGCGGCGATGACGTTGCGCGAGTAGGCGATGCCGTCCTCGAACGTGAGCCAGCCCATGCTCCGGCGATCGGCGTTGTCGATCTTGGTCTGCCCGCCATCGAGCTTGAGCGTGCCCTGATCCTTGATCCGGGTCGTGACCTTGACCGTGCCCGCCTCGAGGGCCGTCGCCGCGGTCATCATCTTGAACACCGATCCCGGTTCGTAGACGTTCGACACGACCGGGTCGATGAACCGATTCGGGTCGGTGTCCGCGATCGCTCGGTACTGGTTCGCGTCGTACGACGGGTACGTCGCCTGCGCGTAGACCTCACCGGTGTAGGGATCCATCACGACCGCCGATACGCTCTTGGCGGCGTCGTTGATCCAGGCGCTCAACAGCTCCTGTTCGAGGGCGAGCTGGAGGCTCGCGTCGATGGTCAGGCGCAGGTCCTCGCCGATCTGGCCCGGCTCCTGGACGACCGACGTCTCGGGCATCGGCCGGCCGCTGACGTCGCGCTGGGCGACGAGGAGCCGCGGGGACCCGGCGAGGGCTTCCTGGTAGTACTGCTCCACGCCGTATTGACCCGCGCTCTCGCGGTTGACGAATCCCAGCAGGTGCGCGGCAAGGCTGGAGTCGGGTCCCCCGCCCTCCTGCGGGTAGACCCGCTCGGGCTCCGATTCGAGCGCGACATGGAAGGCTTGCTTGGCGCGGACGGCTGCGCGGATCCGTTCGGCCAGGGCCGGCTCGATGCCACGCGCGAGGATGACGTAGCGTTTGCCGCTCTCGAGCTTCTGGCGGAGCGCCGCCGCCCCCTGCTGGTCGAGGTCGAGGAGCTTCACGAGCGTCGTCGCGGTCTGCTCGATCCGCTCCGGCGTCAGCTGGTCGGCGGCCGCGACGAGCCGATCGCGATCGACCGTCGTTGCCAGGAGGACGGTCCCGCTGCGGTCGTAGATGTCCCCGCGCCGGCTCGGGACCTCGATCCGGATCGAGGTCTGGGCCGCAGCCATGGCGGTCAGCTCTTCGCCGCGCAGGACCTGCCAATAGGCGGTCCGGGCGACGAGCGCCATCGACCCGATGGCGAACGTGACCATGAGGAACAGCAGGCGGCGGCGGGAATCGGTACGACCCAGCATCGCTCGTTGGCTCAGTCGATCAGCGGGCCGGCAGGACGACGGGTTCGCGAAGCTGGCCGAGGCCGGTGTCGAGCGCCATCTTGCGGACCGCCGGCTCGCGGCCCAGCCGGCTGAGATCGGACGTCAGGTCCTGGCGGCGCGCGTCGAGCCGCTCCCGCTCCACCTGGAGGCGGCCGATGTCGTAGCTCGTCGCGGACACCCGGACTTCCTGGGCCAGCGAGAAGAACGCGAGCATGAACGCGACGACGATCGCGCCCAGGATCAGGGCCGGACGACTTGAGCTGCGATGCGCCCGGACCGCCACGCGCGCCCGCCGACGCGGCAGCGTCGGGGTCTGCGCCTCGACGGCCCGCGGCCGCCGGGGCAGCGCGATCGTGCGTGGGCGTGCCCCCTCGTAGATCGCCATGTCAGTCGCCGAGCACGAAGCGGTAGCGCGGCGCGCGCGGGTCGACGAAGCTTAGCGGATCGGCGGGCGCGGCCGAGCCCCATTCGTCGAGCTCGAAGGCCGAGGAGTCGTGGTGGGGCGCCCGGTCATGGCGCTCGCGGACCTCGTGCTGGCGGCGGCCGTACGCCTTGCGGCGACTGGACTGGTGACGCTTGCTCATGGGGGCGCTCCTCCTTCCGTGTTTCAGGCAGCCAGTCGCTCGGCGGCCCGCAGACGGGCGCTCCGGGCGCGCGGATTGGCCTCGATCTCGGCCGCCGTCGGCGTCAACGACGGTCGGGTCACGAGACGGAGGCGGGGGTTCCGGCCGCAGACGCAGACCGGGAGCTCGGGGGGACAGACGCAGCCCCGCCGCTCAGCGGCGAAGAAGCGCTTGACGATGCGGTCCTCCAGGGAGTGGTAGCTGAGGACGACGAGACGACCACCGGGCCGCAACAGGTCGAGCGCCGCGGTGAGCCCGGCCTGGAGCGCGTCGAGCTCCTCGTTGACCGCGATCCGCAGGGCCTGGAACACGCGTGTCGCGGGGTGGGTGCGGCGCGGCTGGCGCGGATTCGGGGGGAGGACGCGTTCGATCAGCGCGGCCAGGTCCTCGGCGGTCGCGATCGGCGCGGTGCTCCGCGCCTCGACGATGGCACGGGCGATGCGCCCGGCCTTGGGCTCCTCGCCATACCGGCCGAAGAGCGCGGCGAGCTCCTTGGCGTCGAGGGTCGCAAGGAGGTCGGCGGCCGGGACTCCACGGCTCGCATCGAAGCGCATGTCGAGCGGCCCGCCGGCACGGAACCCGAAGCCCCGCTCGGTGTCCGCGAGCTGATAGCTGGACAGACCAAGGTCGAACAACGCGCCGTCGACGTCCTTGAAACCGGCGTCACGGGCCACCGTGGCGAGTTCACGGAAGTTGGCCTGGCGCAGGACCAGGCGATCCCCGAAGCGGGGGCGGAGGCGACCGTCCACTCTGGCGATGGCCGCCCCATCGGCGTCGAGACCGAGGAGGCGGCCATCAGGGTCGGTCGCCTCCAGGATCCGCTCGGTGTGCCCACCGCCGCCGAGGGTGGCATCGATCTGGAGGCTCCCCGGGGCAGGCGCGAGCATCGACATGACCTCCTCCGCCAGCACCGGGATATGCCCAGCCTCCATCTCTCCTCCACCGTTCGTCGATCGGATCCCGAGCGGACCCTGGAAGCGCATGTGGTGTGAGCTAGATCCCCAGGCCTTCGAAGGCCTGGGCCAGCTCTTGCGGGTCGTCGAGTTCCCGGCCGTAGGTCTCCCACGTGGCCGGGAGCCAGATCTCCGCGTGATCGCGCGAGCCCACGACGACCGCCTCGTTGGTGAGGCCGATGTGCTCGCGCAGGTAGGCCGGCACCAGGACGCGCCCCTGCCGGTCGAGTTCGACCTCCGCCGCGTTGGCGAAGACGAACCGCTGGAAGCGACGGGATGCCTCGCTGGTGATGGGCAGGGCTGCGACCTTCGCCGCGAGCTCGTCCCAGCCGGCCTGGGTGTGGATGGCCAGGCACGCGTCGAGCCAGCGCGAGACGACGGCTCCGGCGCCCAACTGGACGCGGAACTTCGCCGGGACGGCGATCCGTCCCTTGTCGTCCACCGAGTGCCGGTACTCGCCGGTGAACATCCGAGGGGGCTCCTGGGACTGCCTTGGCCTGGTCCCGGTGGGCCGGGTTACCTAGATTCCCCACTTCCCACCACTTTGGACCACTTCCCGGCATTGTGGGCCCTGATTCGGGCCGCGTCAATCCACAAATGCGTACGCGCGTCGGATCGGCGCCATTGACCTGCCGCCCCCGAGCCAGCGGCTGTTGGCAGAGAGCCATCGCTTCGCGTGCGATGGCGGCGCAGGTAACCCTTCCGCCGACGCTCGGTGGCGTCCGTTGGCTGTCCGCCATCACGGACCGCCGGGCGTGTGGCTAGGGTCGGTAGGTCACGGCTTGAGGCCGGAAACGATGGCTTTGAGCCAACGGTGCCGCCCGAAGGCCGCTGGGTTGACCCAAGCCGCCCGGATCGAGCGGGCGTTCGGGCCGACCCTCGGGTCGCCCGTGAGGCCTACCGGGTCGGGGGCGGGATGCGGAGGTCCTGGCCGGCGCGCAAGCCGTTCCGGACGAAGGGGTTGCGATCGTAGATGCTGTCTTGGGAGACCCCGAAGTAGTTGGCGATCGAGTAGAGGTTGTCGCCGGACCGGACGCGGTAGATCCAGCAATCCGGCGTGTTCGGGCACGGTCGGAGAAGCGCGTACCGGTCGGAGGTCGGCGCAGGGGTCGCGGTCGGTTCGGGGGTCGGGGACGGGGTCGGCGCGGGCGTCGGCCTGGAGGTCGGGGACGGGCTTGCGGTGGGGGTCGGCGTCGGCGAAGCGGTCGGTGCTACCGATTCGACCGGCGAAGGAACGGTGCTGGGCGCCACGGACGCTACCGCAACGGCCGTGGCGGACGCCTCGGGCGATGCCGTCGGGGCCGCGGCGGTCAGCTCCATGCCGCCGCGCGCCAATACGAAGGCGACCGAGGCGCTGAACGCCATGACGAGGAGGACGAGCGAGCCCAACACGGCCGGCGTGACCGACGGACCGGCCCGGACGACGGGCACCGGGGTCTCCGCCACCACGAGCGCTCCCCGGAGGTAGCGCGGGCAGTTGACATGCCCCGAGGCGAGGCACACGAGCTCCTGCTGGCGCAACGACTGCGGAACGGCTTCGCGCAGGGCCGCACAGCGGTTGGCCGGATCGGGCGTCTCGACCGGGGCGACGAGTCCGTCGCCATCGCCGACGGCGCGAAGGAACGGACAGACATTCGGGTCGGGCGATCGGTCGTCGAGCATCGGCAGCCAGGCAGCGTGATCGGGCGCCGCGGCAGGCGTCGTCGTCAGCCGGGCCGTTGCCTGTGCCGCACCCGGGATGAGGAAACGGGTCGTCGAGACGTCGCTGTCGGGACCCTCCGCGGTCGGCTCGACCGGCGACGCCGGATTCGCGAGCGAGGAAGCGATCGCCGCGGCGGCGGCCGCCTCGGCTGCGTCCGTCGGGGCAGGCGTGACCTCGTCCGGGATCCGGTCCGACCGGCGTCGCCCGTTCGCCACGCGCGGCGTCTTGAGCGTCGGATCGATGTCGGTCCGGCGGCGGCGCGGGCGAGGTGCAGGCTTCCGCTCGGCGTCGTCGGCCATGCGCGCTCCCTCTGCTGCGGATCGATGGGCGGGTCGAACGGCGCGGAGTCTAGTACCTTTCGCGCCTTGCCGTGGCCAGGCTGGCGGTGCTAGTGTGCGGCGCCTGACCGCTCAGGTGCCGTCACTCGACCGTCAGAAGAGGCCCCAGTACTTCCGTCATGGCGCTACCCCTTCCCGTCATCCCGCCGCAGTCCGACGCCTATCACCTGGCGCCGCACCGCATCAAGCGCTGCACGTTCCGACGCCTGATCGACGTCGAGGCGGGGGGCGAGCGGGTGTTCGACGTGGAGTGCCTCTACCCCGACCGGAAGGTGCCGATCCCGCTGGGCGACCTCGAGTCGGCCACCCCGATCTGTAACAGCTGCACCGCGGCGCACATCTTCCGTCCCGACGAGGACTGACGGCCGGCGGGCACGCCAGCGAGGCGGTCTGTAAGCCGAGTTCTGTCCCACCATGCGCCAAGGCGCACGATGGGGATGGCCATCCATCTGAGGCCGCCGGTCACCCGACGGCTCTTGCGGCCTACCCGAGGGCTGGGCAGCGCACCTCTCCCCCGAACCGGTCGCCCGGCCCGGGTTGCGCCCTCCTATTCGGCCTTGCTCCGGGTGGAGTTTGCCGCGTTTCACTCCGCCATCCGGCCCGGAGGCCGGGCGGCGGCATCGTCACTGTGGCACTGGTCCTCGTCTCACGACGGACGGGCGTTACCCGCCACCCTGCGCTGTGGAGCTCGGACTTTCCTCACGAGACTCCCGGATCGCTCCGGCGGTCCCGCGCGACCATCCGACCGCCTCGCTGACGCCTGAGTCTACCCCGGATCGGCCGGCCGACCGGGCGACCACGAACCACGTCAGGTTGCCGGCGACCCCGCGCCAGCGGATCGGGCGGTCGCGCGGCCAGCTGCCCGGCGTTCGTCGGGACGGATCAGCCATCGCTCGGCCGCGCCGCTCAGCTCGGCCGGCGGACGACCGAGTCCGGGCCGCCGGCGTTCGCCCGGTCGATCGCCTCGTTCGCGAGCGCGTCGGCCACGGTGTTCTGGGCACGCGGGACATGCGAGGCGGTCCACCGCGAGAACCCGGCGAGCGTCTGGCGTGCCCGCGCCCAGAGCGGGATCAGCTTGGCATCCTTAACCCGCCACCGACCGGCGAGCTGCTCCACGATGAGCTTCGAATCGAGCAGCAGGTGGACCTCGACGGCGCCCAGCTCGGCCGCAAGGTCGAGCGCCCGGACGGTCGCTGTGTACTCGGCCACGTTGTTGGTCTGGATGCCGAGGTAGTCGGAGATCGATGCATCGGGCGCGGCCCGCGGGTCGCGTGCGTCGGCCCGGGCCAGGTCGTAGAGCGCCGCCCCCGCCGACGCCGGCCCGGGGTTGCCGCGGGCCGCGCCGTCGGTGCGGATGAGGAACCCACCGCTCCCTGGGGTCCGCGGGTCAGTCAATCGGTCGGCTCGTCGCGCGGGACGGCATCGCCCTGGAGGACTGGCAGCTCGACTCGCGCGCCGGAAGCGCCGTCGCCGCCGCGAAGCTTGCGCCACGCCCACTGCAGCGGGTCGTAGTAGGCATCGGCGACCCGTTCCTTGAGCGGGATGATCGCGTTATCGGTGATCTTGATGTGCTCGGGGCAGACCTCGGTGCAGCACTTCGTGATGTTGCAGTACCCGATCCCGCCGCTGTCCTTGAGGTACTCGCGCCGATCCGCCTGGTCGATCGGATGGAGCTCCAGCCCTGCCGCCCGGACCAGGTACCGCGGACCCATGAACGGCTGTTCGGTCTCGTGATTGCGGAGCACGTGACAGACGTCCTGGCACAGGAAGCACTCGATGCACTTGCGGTACTCCTGGACGCGGTTGATGTCCTGTTGCTGCCAGCGCCAGTCCTCCTGGGGGACGTCCTCGGGCGGCGTGAACGGCTGGATGGTCTTGTTGACCTCGTAGTTCCACGAGACGTCTGTGACGAGGTCCTTGATGAGCGGGAAGGCGCGCATCGGCTCGACCGTGATGGGCGCCTCGAGATCGAAGTCGGAGATGCGCGTCTTGCACGTCAGGCGCGGACGACCGTCGACTTCGGCGCCGCACGAGCCGCACTTCGCCGCCTTGCAGTTCCAGCGCACCGCGAGATCGGGCGCCTCGTGGCCCTGGATCCAGTGGAGGGCGTCGAGGACGACCATCCCCTCCTCGACCGGGACGTCGAACTCGTCGTAGCGTCCCTCCTCCCCTGGACTGCCGCGAAAGACCCGAAGGTGTGCGTCCGGCATCGGTGCCTCCGTCGTCAGTGGTCGCCGGCGAGCAGGCCATGCAGCTCGTCGGGCATCGTCGGGAGTGGGCTGGTGGTCACGAGCATGGTGCCGTCGGGACGCTTGGCGACGACACTGTTGCGGCCGCTCCAGGCAGCATCGTCGGTCTCGGGGTAGTCCAGCCGGCTGTGCGCCCCGCGGCTCTCCGTCCGCTGGCTGGCGCTACGGGCGATCGCCTCGGAGATCGTCAACAGGTTGCCGAGCTCGAAGACGAGGTCCCAGCCGGGGTTGAAGGCGCGGCCGCCGGTCATCTTTACCGTACCCCACCGGCGGCGCAACTCGGCCAGGTCCCGCACGGCCTCATCGAGGTCGGCCTCGACCCGGAAGATGCCGACAAGGCGTTGCATCGTCGACTGGAGGTCGCGCTGGATCGCGTACGGGTCTTCGCCGTCCTCGCGCTCGAGGGGCGCAGCCAGGTCGCGCACCGCACCCTGGACCTGGACCGGATCGAGGTGCGGCTCCCCGTCCCGCGTCTCGGCGAGGGCCGCGGCGCTGACCCCGGTCCGCGCGCCGAAGACGAGGAGGTCGGACAGCGAATTGCCACCCAGGCGATTGGCACCGTGCATCCCGCCGGCCACCTCCCCCGCGGCGAACAGGCCCGGCACCGTGGTCGCGCCTGTCTCGGCATCGACCCGGATCCCGCCCATCACGTAATGGGTCGTCGGTCCGACCTCCATCGGGCCCGTCGTGATATCGACGTCGGCGAGCTCCTTGAACTGCTCGTACATCGAGGGCAGCTTGCGCCGGACGTGCTCGGGCGGCAGGTAGCTGATGTCGAGGTAGACCCCGCCGTGCGGCGTCCCCCGCCCCTCCTTGACCTCGGTGTAGATCGCCCGGGCGACGTTGTCCCGGGTGGATAGCTCGGGCGGACGTCGGGCGTCGGTCTCCTTGCCCTGCGAGAGGGCCGTCACCCAAACGGCGGCTTCGTCGTCCGTGGCGGCATACTCGTGGCGGCGCTCCTCGGGCAAGTACTTCCACATGAACCGCTCGCCGAGCGCGTTGCGCAGGATCCCACCCTCGCCGCGGACGGCCTCGGTCACGAGCAGGCCGCGGACACCGGGCGGCCAGACCATGCCGGTCGGATGGAACTGGACGAACTCCATGTCGATCAGGTCGGCGCCGGCCTCGTACGCGAGCGCCTGGCCGTCGCCGCTGTACTCCCACGAGTTCGAGGTCACCTCGTAGGCCTTGCCGATCCCGCCCGTCGCCAGCACGACCGCCTTGGCCGGAAAGGCGACCGGCCGGCCGGTCGTCCGCCAGTAGCCGAAGGCGCCTGTCACGCCGGTCGTGCCCGTGATCAGTCGGGTGACCGTGCACTCCATGTACACCTCGATCCCGGCCGCGACCGCACGGTCCTGCAGGGTCCGGATCATCTCGAGGCCGGTCCGGTCACCGACGTGGGCGAGCCGCGGATGGGAGTGCCCACCGAACGGCCGCTGGAGGATCCGACCGTCGACCGTCCGGTCGAAGACCGCGCCCCACAGCTCCAGCTCGCGGACGCGATCGGGCGCCTCCTGCGCGTGGAGCTCGGCCATCCGCGGATTGTTCAGGTACTTGCCGCCGACCATCGTGTCGCGGAAGTGGACCTGCCACGAGTCCGAGGGAGCGACGTGGGCCAGGGCGGCGGCCACGCCACCCTCGGCCATCACGGTGTGGGCCTTGCCGAGCAGCGACTTGCAGACGAGCCCGACGTTTGCGCCGGCATCCTGGGCCGCGATCGCCGCCCGGAGGCCGGCACCGCCGGCGCCGATGACCAGGACGTCGTGCGGGCGATTCTGGGGACGCGTGGGATCGGCCATCGGTCGGGTTCTACGTTCCTAGAAATGGATGGCCGGATCGGAGATCGCGCCGGTCGCGACGAGGCGCACGTACACGTCGGCCAGCGTGACCGAGATGAGGCTCGCCCAGGCGTACGCCATGTGATGGATGTTCAGGGAGGTGAGCCGCTGCCAAAGCGAGTAGCGGACCTGGGTCCGGCGATCGCACGAGAAGCAGTCCAGCCGCCCGCCGACGATGTGCCGGAGCGAGTGACAGGACAGCGAGTAGCCGGTCAGCAGTGCCGCGTTCACGAACAGGATCGCCACACCGAGACCGATCGTGATGCCGCCACCGTGGACGACCGCCAGTCCGGCGTCGAGCCACAGGAAGAACAGCGGGATGAAGGCGAGATACAGGAAGTACCGGTGGAGGTTCTGGAGGATGAACGGGAACTTCGCCTCCATGGCGTAGCGCCGGTGGACGGTCGGCTCCCCGACCGCACAACCCGGCGGGTCGGCGAAGTAGAACCGGTAGTAGGCCTTGCGGTAGTAGTAGCAGGTCGCCCGGAAGCCGAGCGGGACCCACAGGATGAAGAGGCCCGGGCTGAGCCAGGTCGGCAACCAGTCGGGCGCGATCTCCGGCGAGAACAGCGGCGACAAGAGACCGCCGTCCGTCTTGTATGGCGTCCCGAAGAGCGGCGTGAGCAGGATGCCGCTGATGAACAGGTAGACGGCGCAGACCGTGAACAACGTGCCCTGGACACCCGGTGCGACCCACCATCGATCGAGCCGGTTCGTGACGCCGATGCCGCCGCGTGCCGTCCCCCGCAGCTTGTGCGGGAGCCGAAGACTCGCAGGCAGCCCGGTCATCGGGCCGCGCTCACGCCGGCCAGTCGCTCGATGACGGCGTCCGCGAACTCGCTCGTGCCGGCGGGTCCGCCCAGGTCGTAGGTCGTGGCCACGCCCTCGGCGATGACGTCGCGCACGGCCGTCTCGACCCGGTCCGCGGCATCGGGATAGCCCGAGGTGCCGGAGCATCAGCGCCCCGCTCAGGATCAGGGCGGTCGGGTTGGCCTTGTTCAGGCCCGCGTACTTGGGCGCCGACCCGTGGACCGGCTCGAAGACCGCCGCCTCGGTGCCGATGTTCGCGCCCGGAGCGACGCCGAGCCCGCCGACCAGCCCGGCGGCCAGGTCGCTGACGATGTCGCCATACAGGTTCGGCAGCACGAGCACGTCGTAGAGGTCCGGCTTCTGGACCAGCTGCATGCACATGTTGTCGACGATGCGATCCTCGAACTCGATCCGGCCCGTCGTACTCGGCGGCGACCGTGCGGCAACTCTCGAGGAACAGCCCGTCGGACAGCTTCATGATGTTGGCCTTGTGCACGGCCGTGACCTTGCGCCGGCCGTTGGCGACCGCGTAGTCGAACGCGAACCGGGCGATCCGCTCGGAGGCCGCGCGGGTGATGATCTTGATGCTCTCCGCGGCGTCGGGGCCGACCATGTGCTCGATGCCCGCGTACAGGTCCTCCGTGTTCTCGCGAACGATCACGAGGTCGACATCCTCGTAGCGCGTCTCGAGACCCTTCATCGAGCGGGCCGGCCGCAGGTTCGCGTACAGGCCGAGCGCCTGGCGGAGCGTGACGTTGACGCTGCGGAACCCCTCCCCGACCGGGGTCGTGATGGGGCCCTTGAGTGCGACCTTGTTACGTCGGACGGACTCCAGGACGTGCTCCGGGAGCGGCGTGCCGTACTCGGCCATCACCGCCTCACCGGCATCGACGACCTCCCATTCGAATGCGATGCCGGACGCGTCGAGGACGCGTCGTGATGCCTCCGCCAGCTCCGGTCCGATGCCGTCGCCGGGGATCAGGGTGACTCGGTGGGCCATGGCCCGATTGTAGCGGGGCGGGCATGGCTCGGCCGGGCAGCCCGCGAAGGCGCGTCGCGGGGAGGTCGACGCGGTACCATCGCCCCCCGCCGATCCTCAGCCCGAACGGAGCCTGCCGCGCGTGAAACTCCAGGAAGCCGACGCCAAGTCGCTGCTGCTCGCCCAGGGCCTGCCGGTCCCGGAATGGGCGGTCGCCCACACCCCGGACGAGGCCCGGGCCGCAGCCGAGCGGTTCCTGACCGGTGGCGCCGACAAGATCGTCATCAAGGCCCAGGTCCTGGTCGGTGGCCGAGGAAAGGCCGGCGGCGTGAAGCTCGCCGGCTCGCCGGACGAGGCCGCGGCGGTCGCCGATGCCATCCTCGGCATGGACATCAAGGGCATGACGGTGCGCAAGGTGCTCGTCGCCCCGGCCGCGGACATCGTCAAGGAGTTCTATCTCGCCGCGGTCCTCGACCGGGCCGAGCGCGGGATCCTGCTGATGGGCTCAGCCGAAGGGGGCGTCGAGATCGAGGCGGTCGCCGAGACCGATCCTGAGGCCATCATCCGCCGCCACGCCGACCCGCGCCTTGGCCTGCTCGACTTCCAGGCCCGCGACCTGGCCTTCGCGATGGGCCTGGGCGGCCACCTGAAGGCCGCGGTCGCGATCGCGAAGGGCCTGGTCCAGACCATGAAGGCCTACGACGCGGACCTCGTCGAGATCAACCCGCTCGCCATCGTCCGCGAGACCGCGCCGGACGGGACGACGGTCGAGCAGCTGGTCTGCCTCGACGCCAAGGTCACCCTCGACGACTCGGCCCTCGCCCGGCACCCGGGGCTCGAGGAGCTGCGGGACCCCGACGAGGAGGCTCCCGAAGACCGCGAGGCACGCGAGGCGGGCCTCACGTTCATCAAGCTCGACGGCACGATCGGCTGCATGGTCAACGGCGCAGGCCTCGCGATGACCACGATGGACCTCGTCAAGCGGGCCGGCGGTGAGCCGGCCAACTTCCTCGACATCGGCGGCGGGGCGCGGGCGGACAAGGTGGCCGCGGCCATGCGCCTCATCCTCGCCGACCCGAAGGTCAACGCGATCCTCGTGAACATCTTCGGCGGGATCACGCGCGGAGACGAGGTCGCCCGCGGGCTCATCGAGGCACGTGGCCAGCAGACCCGGGAGGTGCCGATGGTCGTTCGGATCGTCGGCACCAACGCCGCGGAGGCTGCGGTCCTCCTGGAGGAAGCGCGGTTCCAGACCGCCGCCTCGCTCGACGACGCTGCGGCCAAGGCGGTCGAAGCGTCGCGCGCCGCCGGGGCCGTGGCATGAGCATCCTCGTCGGTCGCGACACCCGCCTCGTCGTCCAGGGCATCACCGGCCGCGAGGGCGGGTTCCACGCCCAGGCGTCGCGCGAATACGGCACGAACGTCGTCGCCGGTGTCACCCCCGGCAAGGGCGGCCAGCGGGCGCTGGACGGCGCGGTCCCGGTGTTCGACACGGTCCGCGAGGCCGTCCGCGAGACCGGTGCGAACACCTCGTTGATCTTCGTCCCGGCCGGCTGGCGCCCCGGACGCGGTGATGGAGGCCGCCGCGGCGGGCATCGCCACGATCTTCTGCATCACCGAGGGCATCCCGGCCCTCGACATGGTCGCGGTCGTCGAGTTCGTCCGGGAGCGCGGGGCGCGGCTGATCGGGCCCAACTGCCCTGGTGCCACCTCGCCGGGCCGGGCCAAGGTCGGGATCATCCCGGGTTCGGTCCATCGCGAGGGCCGGGTCGGCGTGGTCTCGCGATCGGGGACGCTGACCTACGAGGCCGTCCAGGCGATGACCGACGCCGGTGTCGGCCAGTCGACGTGCGTCGGCATCGGTGGCGACCCGATCATCGGCACGACGTTCCTGGACATCGCTCCAGCTGTTCGCGGCGGACGACGAGACGGACGCGATCGTGCTCATCGGCGAGATCGGTGGCGCGGCCGAGGAGACGGCCGCCGCCTGGGCCGGGGAGCATCTCCAGGACGTGCCCAAGGTCGCGTTCATCGCGGGACGGACCGCGCCGGAGGGCAAGCGCATGGGCCACGCCGGGGCGATCATCTCCGGCGGCGCAGGGACCGCCGCGTCCAAGGTCGAGGCGCTCGAGGCGGCCGGGTTCCTGGTCGCGGGCTCCCCCACCGAGCTGCCCGCCCTCCTCCGTGACGCCGGCTACCGCGGCTGAAGGAGCGACGACCATGCGTCAGACCGACCTGCGCTTCCTGTTCGACTTCGATCGTTGGGCAACGCGGCGCGTGCTCGAGGCGACGGCCGGCGTGGACGAGGCGACCTGGTCGGCCGAGAACGCCATCGACCAACGGGGTCTCGGCGGCATCCTGGTCCACCACCTGGGCGCCAGCCAGCGCTGGCGGCACGGGCTCTCCGGCTCCCCGGAGGTGCCGCGTCCCGAGCGCGAGCCGCTCCCCACGATCGAGGACCTGCGCGCCCGCTGGGAGCAGGAGTGGCTGGACCTCGATCGGTGGCTCGACGGCCTGGACGACGACGCCCTGAACGTGACCGACGAGGGGATCCCGTACTGGCAGATGCTCACCCACGTCGTGAACCACGGCACGCAGCACCGATCCGAGGCGGCCGTGCTGCTCACCGCGGTCGGCCACTCCCCGGGCGATCTCGACATGATCGATTTCTCCGAGGAGCGGGCCCGGGCCACGGGGGCCGAGACCGAGACGGAGCCGCGACCATGAGCTCGCGCATGGAGCTCATCGCCGGCGACGTCACCGAGATCCTCGTCGTGCTCTCGACCGACGACCGCGACGCCCTGCGCGACAAGGACCGGTTCCCCGGCTACCTCTCGCTGAGCGGCGGGATGGACCCGACCTGGCTGGACCTGTTCGCCGAGGCGGTCCGGACCGCGACCGAGCAGGATGCCCCGGTCGATTTCATCGACGCGCGCACGGAGCTCGGCAGCGGTGAACCGGCGCCCGACGCACCCGCTTCCGACCTGTCGATCGAGCGCGTCGACCCGGCCTGGATCTCGGCGGTCGCGGCCATCCCCGAGATCACGCTCGACGGCGTCGCGGGCCGCTGGATCGATCGGCTGGAGGAGGAGCTCGGCGTGCTGCCGGGCGAGGAGAAGCCCTGGATCCGCGAGCTCGCCGGCGACCTCGTCCAGTTCTGCCGGAAGGCGGACCGGGCGCCGGTCGTCGTCTTCCTCTGGGCGCTGTGATGGCCGACGCCCCCGACCACGCCGGCTCGTACGCGGCGAACCAGCGCCTCTGGGAGGCATGGACCGCCGTCCATGCGCAGGGCGAGTTCTACGACCTGGCTGGGTTCCGCCAGGGCGGCATCCGTCTGCGCGACGATGAGATCGCCGCGGTCGGAGACGTCCGTGGCCGGACCCTCCTCCACCTGCAGTGCCACTTCGGCATCGACACGCTCTCCTGGGCGCGCCTCGGCGCTCGCGTGACCGGGGCCGACTTCTCCCCGGCCGCCATCCGACTCGCCCGCGAGATCGCCCGCGACATCGGCATCGCGGATGCTCGCTTCGTCGAGTCGAACCTGTACGACCTGCCGCAGCATCTCGACGGCCGGTTCGACGTGGTCTACACCTCACGCGGCGTGATCGGCTGGCTGCCGGACATCCGCGGCTGGGCGCGGGTCGTGGCCCATTTCCTCGCACCGGGCGGGACCTTCTTCATCACCGAAGCCCATCCCGTCATGCAGGTCTTCGAGAACGAGGGCGTGGCCCCTGGCGAGCTGCGGCTCACCTATCCGTACTGGGAGCACCGCGACCCGCTCGTCTTCGACGTCAAGGGTTCATACGCGGACCCGTCAGCGGACGTCGGCGAGCAGAAGGAGCACGGCTGGGACCACGGGCTCGGCGAGATCGTCACGGCCCTCATCGACGCCGGGCTCCGGATCGAGTCGCTCGAGGAGCATCCCTACCTCGACTGGGCCGCGGATTTCCTCGTCGAGAGCGAGCCCGGGAGTGGCCGATTCGTCCTCCCGGCGGGTGGCGGGGAGCTGCCGCTCATGTTCTCGCTGCGGGCGACGAAGCCGACCGAGGCCTGAACCGGCGTACACTTCCCGGATCGAGCTGACCGCGAACGGGACCCATCCGTCCGTTCGCCCGACCCCACGACCAAGGACGGACCATGACCAAGCATTCCCGCTCGGAGCGCGAGCGCCGAGCCAACGAGACGATCCGCGTCAAGGAGATCGAGGCCGCGTGGCTCGGCAGCCTGACGCCCGAGGTCGCCAAGTCGTTCAACACCGCCGTCGCAGCCGCCCGGGCGCGCGGTCCGCTGCCACCGCCGGAGCCGATGGCTCCCGGCACGGCGCCCAAGCCCCCGCGGCCGGGCCGCGAGCCGAAGCCGTCCAAGGAAGAGCGCAACAAGTCCTCGCGCGCGTTCCGCGACTGATTCGCGCTGCGCGTCCTCAGCCCAGGCGGACGGCGGTCCCCGAGGCCGTGACCATCAGCATCGAGCCGCCCTGGCCGACCGTCTCGTAGTCGAGGTCGATGCCGACGACGGCATCGGCGCCGAGTCCGACCGCTACCGCTTCGAGTTCCTCGAGGGCGAGCGAGCGCGCTCGCGCGAGCTCTCGCTCGTAGGCGCCCGCCCGCCCACCGACGATGTCGCGGATGCCCGCGAAGAGGTCCTTGAAGATGTTCGCACCGAGGATGGCTTCGCCGGTGACGATGCCCCGGTACTCGGCGATCGTGCGCCCCTCGATCGATGGGGTCGTGGACAGGATCATGGTGTCGTCCCCTTCCAAGCGATTGTCGTTGTCGGTCGATGGCCCAGCTTAGTCGAGGGCCGGCGGGACCAGCCTCAACTCGGCGACTCGAATCCCAGGGCGTGCCAGGCCGGACCCCCTGGCGCCTCGATGAGCTCGACGAGGACGCCGTGGCACGACCGCGGATGGATGAACGCGACGGGTCCCTCGGCGCCACGCCTGGGGGCTGAGTCGATGAGCTCCAGGCCGTCGATCTCGAGACGCAAGAGCGTCTCGGCCAGGTTCGCGACCTCGAAGCAGACGTGGTGGAAGCCCTCCCCTTTCGAGGCCAGGAACCGCGCGACCCCGGTCGTATCGTCGGTCGGTTGCACGAGCTCGATCTTGGACTCGCCGACGCGGAGGAACGCGATCCGGACGCGGTCCGAGGCGATGTCCATGACCGTCTCGAGCTCCAGCCCGAGCATCTCCTGCCACAACCCCAGCGCGTCCTCGATCGAGGCGACGATGAGCGCGACATGGTGGACCTTGCCGAGGCCACGGATCGCACTCGGGACCGCCGGGGCGACGGGGACCCCGCCCGTGGCCGAAAGAGCCGGTCCGGCGACGACGAGGAGGTGGCCACCACCCGCGGCCTGCCGGGCGGCCGCCGCCTGATCGACGATCGAGCGGAACGTCCCGGCATCGGCCGGGTCGAGGCGGGCCGGATGCAGCCACGTAACGATGACCGGTCCGTCGAACGGCGGCTCGGGTCGGGCGAGCCATCCCTCGAGCGCAGCCCAGGTCCGGCCGGTCCTCGGCGGGAAGTCGAGACCCCGGGCGAGCGCCTCGATCAGGCCGCGTTTCGTCGTCGGGCCATCCAGGACCGCGTGACGCGCGCCGAACTCGTTGGCGAGGGCCGCCATGGCCGACGGATCCACCGCACTCGCCACGACGAAACCCCCGCTGCCCTCGGGGGCGAGCCGTTCGTGGAGGTCGGCCGTCAGAGGTCGATCCATCACATCAGACCGTGATCAGTTCGCGATGCTCGCCCCACGCCATGCGGAGGCGGTCGCTGATCTCGCCGACGGTCGCGTAGGCGCGCACCGCCGCGAGGATCTGGGGCATCAGGTTGCCGTCGGCGCGGGCAACGCGCTCGAGCTCATCCATGGCGGCGGTCCACGCCTCATCCGAGCGCTCGGCCCGCACGCGCCGGACGCGCTCGACCTGGCGCCGCTCTCCTTCCGGATCGATCCGGTGGGTCGGCGGCGTCGCGATCTCGTCGTCGCGGAACTTGTTCACGCCCACGACGACCTGCTCGCCGCTGTCGACCGCTCGCTGGACCCGGTAGGCCGCCTCCTGGATCTCCCGTTGCTGGAAGCCGCGCTCGATGGCGGCCAGGGTGCCGCCCAACGACTCGATCTCGTCGAGATAGGCCCAGGCGGCCGCCTCGAGCTCGTTGGTCAGGCTTTCGACGTAGTACGAGCCGGCCAGGGGGTCGGGCGTCTCGGTCACGCCGGCCTCGTAGGCGAGGATCTGCTGGGTTCGAAGCGCGAGGCGGGCCGCTTCCTCGGTGGGCAGGGCAAGGGCCTCGTCGCGGGAGTTCGTGTGGAGGCTCTGGGCCCCGCCAAGGACCGCCGCGAGGGCCTGGACCGTGGTGCGGACCACGTTGTTGTCGATCGCCTGGGCGGTCAGGCTCGACCCGGCGGTCTGGACGTGGAAACGGCACAGCAGCGAGCGCGGATTCGTGGCGCCGAACCGCTCCCGCATGATCGTGGCCCACATCCTGCGGGCGGCTCGGAACTTCGCCACCTCTTCGAACAGTTCCGACCAGGCCGCGAAGAAGAAGGACAGCCGCCCGGCGAAGTCGTCGACGTCCAGACCGCGCTCCACGGCCGCATCGACATAAGCGATGGCGTCGGCCAGCGTGAAGGCGAGCTCCTGGGCGGCCGTCGCTCCGGCCTCGCGCATGTGGTACCCGCTGATCGAAATGGTGTTCCATTTGGGCAGCTCGCCGGCGCAGAACTCGAAGACATCGGTCACCAGTCGCATCGACGGGCGGGGCGGAAAGATGTACGTGCCGCGGGCGATGTACTCCTTGAGGATGTCGTTCTGGGTCGTCCCACTGATGCTGGCCCGCTCGACGCCCTGGGCCTCGGCCGCGGCCACGTACAGGGCAAGCAGCACGGGCGCCGTGGCGTTGATGGTCATGGAGGTGCTCACCTGACCGAGCGGCAGGCCATCGAGGAGGACGGCCATGTCGGCGAGGCTGCTGATCGGAACGCCGACCCGACCCACCTCCCCCTCGGCGGCGGCGGCGTCCGAGTCGTAGCCCATCTGGGTCGGCAGGTCGAAGGCGACCGAGAGCCCGGTCTGGCCCTGATCGAGGAGGTAGCGGAACCGGCGGTTGGTCTCCTCGGCCGTGGCGAAGCCCGCGTACTGGCGCATCGTCCAGAAGCGGCCGCGATACATCGTGGGCTGCACGCCTCGGGTGAACGGATACTCGCCCGGCCGTCCGAGGTCGCGCTCCTCGTCTAGACCGGCGATGTCGGCCGCGGTGTAGAGGTCGCGGATCGTGATGCCGGACGAGGTCGCAAAGGGATCACGGCGCTCGGCGGCCGCCTTGACGGCCTTCGCCCGAAGCGTCTCGCGCCATCGGTCGCGGCCGGGGTCGTGGCCCTCCCCGGTCGGGCGGGGCGGGTGGGGCAGGCTGCCCGTGGTGCCGGTCATCCCAGGACCACGAGGAGGTCACCGAGCTCGACGGTCGTACCGGCCGCGACCGCGACGCGGGTCACGGTTCCGGCCCGTGGTGCCCGAAGCTCGTTCTGCATCTTCATGGCCTCCACGGCTAGCAGCGTCTGGCCGGCCTCGACGGTGTCGCCCGCGACGACGGCGACGTCCAGGATCCTCCCCGGGATGATGGCATGGATCTCCAGCGGGCCATCGGTCGTGCCGGCGGCCCCCCGGCCGCGCGTGGCTCGGTCGCGGAGGGCCGCACGGGCTTCGTCCTCGACGAGGAATTCGAACCGCCAGCCATCGACAACGACCTCCACCGGGTGGCGGCCGGCTCGGTCCATCGGTCCGCTGCGACCGACCTGGGTTCGGGCGTCGACGCGGGCTTCATGCGCGTCATCGGGCGAGACCACGACCTGGGCATCTTCGGGATGAGCCGTGTTCGGGGCCGGGCTCACTCGCATCGGACCCGGCGCGCTCATCGCGGCCAGCGCGAGATCGCGGCGGCGCGCCCGGCCTCGAGCCACGCTCCGCCGAGCTCGGCGTCTTTGCGCAAAGACGACCCTTCGTCACGACCGCCGTCGGCGTCGACCTGGCTCGCGGCCGCCGCCGCTTCGGCCGCCCGTCGATACGATCGTGCTCGGTCCTCGGCGCCATCCCAGCGTCGCTCGACCCAGTCGGTCCCGAGCGCCTCCCCGTCCACGAAGGCCGGATCACGCAGGAGCGCGCGGTCGAACGGCAAGGTCGTCTGGATGCCGGTCACCTCGATCTCGTCGAGGGCGCGCCGCATCCGCAGGAGCGCCTCCCGTCGATCCGCGCCCACCGTCATGACCTTGGCGATGAGCGGGTCGTAGTCGGGCGGCACGCGTTCGCCAGGACGGATCGCCGTGTCGACGCGAACCCCCGGTCCCGATGGCATCACCCACGATCCGATCCGCCCGGGCGCGGGCGCAAAATCGCGTGCCGGGTCCTCGGCCGCAAGGCGGATCTCGATCGCGTGGCGGGTCGGTGTCGCGGCGGCGTCCGCGGCGCTCCGGGCCTCATCCGACAACGGGGCGCCGGCGGCGATCCAGAGTTGTTCCGCGACGAGGTCCAGATCCGTGACGAGTTCCGTCACGCCGTGCTCGACCTGGAGGCGAGCGTTGACCTCAAGGAACCAGAACCGTCGATCGGCATCGAAGAGGAACTCCGCGGTCGCCGCGTTGTGCAGATTCGCCGCCCGTGCGGCCATGACGGCCATGGCATGCAACGCCGCGCGCTCCCCGACGGTCAGGCCCGGGGCCGGTGTCTCCTCGACGAGCTTCTGGTGTCGGCGCTGGATGGAGCAATCGCGCTCGCCGAGCGCCACGATCGTCCCGTCGGCGTCGCCGAGCAGCTGGACCTCGATATGCCGCGCCGGGCTGATCTCACATTCGAGGTAGACGGCCCCATCTCCGAACGCGGCGCGTGCCTCGGCGGAACCGGCCGCTAGCGCAGTCGGCAGGTCGTTCGCCGAGGTGACCCGCCGCATCCCGCGACCACCGCCGCCGGCCGAGGCCTTGACCAGCAAGGGGAACCCGATGCGCTCCGCCTCTGCAAGGATCGCGCCGACATCGTCGGGGCGATCTACCGGTGCCGGCTCGAACGTACCCGGGACCACGGGCACGCCGTGGGCCTGTGCGGTCCGCCGCGCGGCAAGCTTGTCGCCGAGCGCGTCGATCGCCTCGTCACTCGGGCCGACGAAGACGAGACCGGCGTCCGCGACCGCTCGAGCAAACGACGCGCGTTCCGACAGGAAGCCGTAACCGGGGTGGATCGCCTCGGCGCCCGAGGCCAGCGCCGCGGCGACGATCGCATCGGATCGCAAGTAGCTCTCCCCCGCCGGTGCGGGTCCAAGGCGGACCGCGGCATCGGCCAGGCGGACATGGAGGGCATCCGCGTCGGCGTCCGAGAACACCGCGACCGTCTCGACACCCAGGTCTCGGCAGGTGCGGATGATCCGCACCGCGATCTCCCCCCGGTTCGCTACCAACAGCCGGTGGAATGGCGGCCCCGACCTGTCCTTGCGCAAAGACGGGCGGGCCGAGTCGGAGGTCGTGGTCACAACGGGATGTTGCCGTGCTTCTTCGGTGGGTTGGTGTCGCGCTTGTTCGCCAGCATCTCCAGCGCCGCGATCAGCCGCGGCCGTGTCTCGGACGGCTTGATGACGTCGTCGACATACCCGCGCGCCGCCGCGACGTACGGGTTCGCGAATCGCTCCTCGTAGTCGGCGACGAGACGCGCGCGTTCTGCCACCGCATCGCTCGCTGCCGCGATCTCGTCGCGGTTCAGGATGTTCACGGCCCCCTCCGCGCCCATGACCGCGATCTCTGCCGTCGGCCACGCCAGATTGATGTCGCCGCGGACGTGCTTGCTCGACATGACGTCGTATGCGCCGCCGTACGCCTTGCGCGTGATGACGGTGAGCTTGGGGACCGTTGCCTCGCAATACGCATAGAGCAGCTTGGCGCCGTGGCGGATGATTCCGCCGTGCTCCTGTTCGACCCCGGGCATGAACCCCGGCACGTCGACGAGCGTCAGCAACGGCACATTGAAGCAGTCGCACGTCCGGACGAACCTGGCCGCTTTGGTCGATGCGTCGATGTCGAGCGCACCCGCCAGGACGGCCGGCTGTTGCGCCACGATCCCGACACTTCGCCCGCCGAGATGCGCGAAGCCCGTGATGATGTTCGGCGCCCATCCCGGCTGGATCTCGAGGAAGGCCCGGTCATCGACGATGCCCTCGATGACCTCGTGCATGTCGTATGGCCGCGACGGGTCATCGGGGACGATCGTGTCCAGGCCCGGATCCTGGCGGTCGATCGGATCGGACGACACCACGATCGGTGCGTCGCCCAGGTTGTTCTGGGGCAGATGGCCGAGGATCCGTCGCGCGGCGGCCAGCGCCTCGGCCTCGTCGTGGGCGGCCAGGTGCGCGACCCCGCTGCGCGTCGTGTGCGTGGTCGCTCCACCCAACCGCTCGGCGTCGACCTCCTCATGGGTGACGGCACGAACGACATTGGGCCCGGTCACGAACATGTAGCTCGTGCCTTCGACCATCACCGTGAAATCGGTGATCGCCGGTGAATACACCGCTCCCCCGGCGCACGGGCCCATGACGACGGAGATCTGCGGCACGACCCCGGACGCCAATGTATTACGCAGGAAGATGTCAGCGTAGCCACCGAGCGACACGACACCTTCCTGGATCCGTGCGCCACCCGAGTCGTTGAGCCCGACGATCGGCGCCCCGACCTTCATCGCCATGTCCATGATCTTGCAGATCTTCTCGGCGTAGGCCTCCGACAACGACCCGCCGAAGACCGTGAAGTCCTGGCTGAAGACGAAGACGAGCCGACCGTCGATCTTGCCGTGGCCCGTCACGACCCCATCGCCGAGGAACGCCGTTTCTACTTCGGGGTTGCGATTCGTGACGAATGCGTCGAGCTCCACGAACGACCCCGCATCCAGGAGCAGCTCGAGTCGCTCGCGCGCCGTCAGCTTTCCGCGTTCGTGCTGCTGTTCGATGCGTTCCGATCCGCCACCGAGCAACGCCTCGGCGCGCATCGCATCGAGCCGCGCAGAACGCTCCTCATTCGTCGCCAACGTGTCGACCTCCGTCGTGCGCAGCCCGTCTTTGTGCAAGGACACCGGCCATCATACGGTCCCAGTTATCCACGGAAATGGTGAACAACTCCCGATCCGTGTGGATAACCCGCGCGTTCGCGACAGCCATGCCTGGAGTAGCATGGTCGACATCCCGCCCGTCCCGCCACGCCGGTCTCCCCCAGCCGGGCCGATGATCCGAGGTGATGCCCCTGTGACCAATGTGATCGCGATCGCCAACCAGAAGGGTGGCGTCGGGAAGACGACGACGGCGATCAATCTCGCCGGCGCGCTCGCCGAGGAGGGATATCGCGTCCTCTGCATCGATATGGATCCGCAGGCGAACCTGACCGCCGGCCTCGGGATCAACCTCAACACGGTCGAGCGGTCCATGGCCGACGTCCTCGCCGATGGGCGCGCAACGCTCCCCGAGATCGTGCTGGCGACCGACAGTGCCGGGATCGACGTCGCACCTGCCCACATCGATCTGGCCTCCACCGAGGGTGAGTTGTTCACGGCCCTCGGGCGCGAGCAGATCCTGCGCGAGGCGATCGAGGGCCATCTCGAGGGCTACGACTACACCATCATCGACTGCCCGCCCAACCTCGGCCTCCTCACGGTCAACGGCCTTGTCGCGGCGAGTGGCGTGATCATCCCGGTGCAGACGCAGTACTACGCGATGAAGGGCCTGACCAATCTCGTCAAGGTCATCAACGCGATCCGGCTGAAGCTGAACCGGGACCTGCGCATCCTCGGGCTCCTGCCGACGTTCTACGACGGCAGGACGAACCTGGCGCGCGACATGCTCGACGAACTGCGCGTCGTGGGTGACCACCACGTCTTCAGCAGCATCGTCCGCAACACCGTGAAGCTCGGCGAGGCGCCGCTGGTCGGTCGACCGATCACGTCGTACGCCGGCAGCAGCGAGGCGGCTCGCACGTATCGCGAGCTGGCGAGGGAGGTTGTCGACCTTGGCGCGCCCTGATTTCCGAGCTACCGCTGCACGCCGCCTGTCCGAGGAGCGCGAACTCTCGCCCGCGATCGTCAGCCTCCTGTCGAACGACGCCGTCACCCGCAGCGTGGGCGTTCGCATCGTCCCCGTCGAACACATCGAATCGAACCCGCAGCAGCCGCGCCTCGCCTTCAACCAGGACACGCTCGATGAGCTGACCGCGTCGATCCGCGAGCACGGCGTCCTCCAGCCCATCCTCGTCCGGCCGACCGGTCAGAACCGCTACCAGCTGGTCGCCGGAGAGCGTCGCTGGCGGGCCACGAAGCAGGCGGGCCTGGCGACGATCCCGGCGCTCATCGAGGAGATCGACGACGACACCGCGCTCGAGATCTCGATCATCGAGAACCTCCAGCGCGAAGACATCTCGCCGCTCGACGAAGCCGCCATGTACGACCGCATGGTCCGCGAGCATGGGTACAGCATCCGCAAGCTGGCGGACAAGCTGGGTAAGGACAAGGGCTACCTGGAGAACCGGCTGCGCCTCGCGGATGCGCCCCCGGAGGTTCGCGAGCTTGTGTCCTTGCGCAAAGACACCCTGTCGCATGCGTACGAACTCATGAAGGTCGACGACCCACGGAAGCGCAAGCGCTTGGCCGATCAGGTGGCGCGTGGTGAGCTCACGCTCGTCAAACTTCGCGACAAGATCGAGGGCCGGCGAACCCGGTCCGCCCGAGCGACCGACTCGATCGGGATCGACGATGCCGCCCACGAGGAGGCGGACCTCCAGCTCGAGGACGGCGTGCTGCCGGCGCCCGAGCCCCTGCCCGCTTCGGAGATCCTCGTCGAGATCGGCGATGACTCACTGGTCAATGCCAAGCAGTCGTTGGGCGAGGCCCTGGATGACCTCGTTGGCGTCCTGCGCTCACCGGAGGCGGTCCGCTCCATCGGCGAGGTCGATCGAGCCAACCTCGCGAAGTACCTCACGATCGCGAAGCTCCGGCTGGAGAATGCCATCGCCCTCGTCCGGACGGGCGACTCCGGGGGCTAACCCAGCGCGACGCTCAGCCAGGCCACGAGGGCCAAGGCGACCGCGACGGCTTCCACCTGCCACGCTCGCTCTCGCCCGGGCGCGTCGGCCCGCCGTCCCGCCACGACACCGACTCCCAGGATCGCGACGGCGGCGGCGACCGGCAGCCACCGCGCGGCCGGAACGGCGGCGCCGACCAGCCAGCCCAGCCCGAGGGCGACGACGATGACCCACAGCGCGGCGTGGAGCCGCCACGACCATTCGAGACCGAGCCGCGTGGCGATCGACGTCGTCCCGGCCACGATATCGCGTTCCGCATCCGCCCGGGCGTTGGCGATGGCGAGGGCCGCCCCGGCCGCGACCGCCATCGGGATGAGCACACCGAAGAAGGCCGGGAGGGACCCCGCCCCGCCGAGCCACCCGTACACCGGCAGGATGGGGATCCCGACCGCGAACGGTAGCCACGACCAGGCCGTCCCCTTGGCGAGCAGGTCGTACCCATAGCCGATGGCCAGGACCGCGACCGCCAGGACGGTCAGACGCGGGTCCACGGTCGTCGCCAGCAGCAACCCAAGCACGGCGCCCACCACCGCCACGACCCGTGCAACTGGGACCGAGACCAGTCCCGCGGGGATCGGCTTGCCCGGCTTGCGGCCGGCGTCGGCTGGGGCGTCGTGGAGGTCGTTCACGGCGCCGATCGATGCCTGGAGGGCCGTCATCGAGACCCCGAGTGCGGCGGCGACACCCGGTTCTCCCCCGGCGACCAGGGCGACGGCGGCGACGACGACGCCATCGAGGAGCGAGGGAAACGGGTGGACGAGGCGGACCAGACCCGCCAGACGGAGGCCGACGGCCTCAGACGTAAACGAGCTCGTCGAAGTTCTCGACGAGGTAGTCGATCAGGCGCTGTCGACCGTCCGGCGCATCGGCGCGGATGCCCGGCACCAGCGCGAACAGGGCGACGGCCGGGATCATCTGCCGGCCGGTGGCGTCGCGGCCGACCACCGCCGTCGGGCCACCGCCAGAAGCGAACACCCGTTCGATATCGCGCTCGTCGAGCTTGGCCGACCGGCGGAAATCGTCGAGGACCCGGAGGACGCCGCGGCGCTTGGCGACATCGCGCATCATCTCCGCGGCCCAGAGATCGATCTGTTCGTCGCTCTGCTCGGTCAGGCGGGCTCGGTACTCGGTCGGGTCGGGCGAAAGGCCGGTCGCTGCCACGAACGCTCCTGTGCAGTGGACCTGGGGACGTCCGCCCGAGTATGCCAGACCGACTCGCTCAGCTGCCGGCCCACGCTCCGGGGTCCAAGTCGGTGGTCGGAGGCGGTGGGGGTTGCGGACCGACGCCCTCGGCGACGATGGCCGAACCGGTCGATGAGGCCGTCGTTCCGGTCAGCTGCGCTTCGAGGGCGGCCTCGCGCGATCCTTCCGGCCAGTCGTTGAACCGATCCGTCAGCCAGCGGGCCACCCGTCCGGTACGCTCGGGGTCCGGAGCGTCGGCCACGAGCGCGGCCAGCGCGCCTTCCAATTCGGCCGTCAGGGCGGCAACAGCCGCGCGATCGGGTCGGCCCTCGCCCCTGATGGGCGCACCGACCCGCACCCGGATCCGACCGCCGAAGCGGAGCCAGCTCACCCCGTTGATCGCGATCGGGACGACCGGGATCCGCGAGCGAAGCGCGAAGTAGGCTGGGCCGTCATTGAGCGGCAGGATCGCCGACTCGATGGCCCCGATCCGTCCTTCCCCGGCGATCGCGACGACGCCGCCGTCGGCGATGACCGCGCCGACGCGCCGGGTCGCCTCCAGCAGGTCGTTCTTGCCGGGCTTGTAGGGGATCGTGGCGCCGGTCCAGTGCATCAGTCGATTTCGGCCGCCGGCCCCCATGTCCTCCTCCTTGGGCCCGAAGAAGAACAGCCGGGGACGGAATGGCAGCGTCGCCATCAGCACGAACGGGTCGACCCACGACAGGTGGTTGAAGGCATAGATGGCCGGCCCACCGGGCAGTCGCTCGATCCCCTCGACCCGGATGCGCAGCCAGCCGCGCGTCACGGCAGCGGCCACGAGCCGCGACGCCCAGTACCGGATCGTCCTTCGGAGCGGATGGACCTGCCGCGGCCGCCCTGGCGGGGTCACGGTGGGCGAAGCGCCAGTCAGGAGCCGGCCCCCGGCGGCGGGAGCAACTTGCGTGGCGCCGTCCGGCCGGGCGTGCGCGACGACGCGGCCGTGGTCTTCGTGGGTGCCGGCTTCGGCTTGCGCCGGCCCTTCGTGGTCGGTGGCGTGTAGGTCCGGCCATCGATGGCGGCGAACAGCTCGAGCGCGAAGGCCGCGATGGTATCGGCGTCGGCGTCGGAGCCACGCATGACCTGGTTTTCGACCTGGAAGCTGATCAATCGATGCCCGCCGGCCATCTCGATGGCGAGCTCGCCGATCTGTACCCGGCTCCAGCGGACGACCTTGCCGCCCGCCCGTGGGCCCTCCTGCGGGACGTTCACCCGGACATGGGCGACGACGAGGCCTGCCGGCGTCGGCGCCAGGATCGTGTAGCGCACCGCCGGGTCGTCCCCCCACGCGACCCAGCAGGACGGATCGGACTCGGCGCCCAGCGACGACAGGACTGGTTCGATGACCGCCGTGACCTTGAGGGTCATCGCGTCCTTGTGCGGGGCTCGAGCCCGCCAGTCGCTCAGGCGCATGCGCGGATCCTCTCTAACAGGATGGCACGTGCCGGACCCGTCCCGGCCGTTCGCCGGAGGCTAGCACACGACCATCGGACCGCATGACGAGGTGCGCGAGGAGGCGCCGGCGCGTATCGTGACGGCGTGCGCGTCAACAAGGACCTGCTCGGTTGGGGCGTCTTCTTCATCGTGGCCGGCGGAGTACCGCTGGCCGTGCAGACGGGCGCGCTCGATCCCGCGGTGCTCGATCGCTGGTGGTCGTTCTGGCCGCTGCTCCTGGTCGGCGCCGGGCTCGGCCTGATCTTCACGAAGACGCCGCTGGAGGTCCTTGGCGGGCTGATCGTCTCGGCCACGCTGGGAATCCTCGTCGGTGGGGCGCTCGCCAGCGGGTTCGGCGGCCTCGCCGGCTTCCCGTCCGGGGTCTGTGGGCCGGACGAGGGTGGCGTCCCGTTCGAGCCGAGATCAGGGACCCTCGGCACCGACGCACAGGTACGCGTCACGCTGGACTGTGGAGAGGTCGAGATCGGGACGGGCCCAGGCAACGGCTGGACCGTCGAGGGCACCGACGAGGACGGCACCGGACCCCAGATCGACCGTGGGGCCGACGAGCTCGACATCGGCCCGTCCGACTCGGGGCCGGCGAACCTCCTCGGGGAGCGCGACGACTGGCTCATCACCCTGCCCACGGAGAGCCGCCTCGACCTCGGCCTGGAGCTCAATGCGGGGCGGATGACCGTCGATCTCGAGGAGGCACGGGTGGCCATCGTGACCGTCGACGTCAATGCCGGGCAGGCGATCATCGACCTGCGCGACATCGTCGAGATCGAAGGGGTTGAGATCGGCATCAATGCGGGCGAGCTCGGGCTCGATCTGCCGTCGCTGTCGATGACGGGCTCGATCGAGGCCAATGCCGGCAGCATCCGCCTGTGCGCCCCACGCGATGTGGCGCTGCGTCTGCTTACCGGGGACAGCGTCCTTTCCTCGCAGGACTTCGGGGAGGCGGGGCTCGTCCAGGTCGGGGAGGCGTGGGAGACGCCCGGGTACGACACCGCGGTGATCCGCATCGAGCTCCGGACCGAGGCGAATGCCGGGTCGTTCCGACTCAACCCCGAGGAGGGCTGCTCGTGAGCGGCCGCGGGGCGATCGCCGCCGGCCTGGTCCTCATCATCATCGGGGCGTTGTTCCTCGCCCGCGAGGCTCTTCCGGGGTTCGATCTCGGGCGGCTCTGGCCGATCGCCTCGGTCGTGCTGGGCGTCGTCCTGGTCGTGCTCTCCTTCCGGCCCGGTCGTCCGGAAAGCTGACGGCGGGGTCGGCAAGCCCCGTACGATGCGTGCATGGAGTCGGGGTTCGATGGGCTGGTCGCCGCGCTGGCGGCCGCCGGCGTGGTCGCCGGGCTGTGGCTCCTGGTACGCGGGATGTCGGGGCTATCGCAGCGCGACCCGGATCGGTGACACCGGCACGTCGACGATCCGCTCGCTGGCGGCCGGCGAGGTGCGGGTGAGCGGCGTGGTCGAGGCGGCCGAGGTGACGCTCATCTCCCCGCTGCAGAGCCGGCCGTGCGTGTACTACCGGGCAACCGTGGACCGGGATGATGACTCGGGGAGCGCCGACTTCGACGAGGAACGGGCCATCGGCTTTCGGGTCCGTGACGCCTCCGGCGACATCCGGGTCTTCCCGCGCGGGGGTCGCTGGGACGTACCGATGAGCTTCGACGACCGGACCGGGACGTTCGGGGACGAGCCGCCCGGCCTGGCCTTGCGGACCGGTGGCGCGATCGCGCTGCCGGCAGCCGAGCTGGACCGCGAGGCGGCCATCGCCGTGCTGTTGTCGGTCCGACCGGCAGTCGACGCGAATCGACATCCGTTGCTCCGCGACGGCGCGGGCGGGATGGGCGGGTCCGATCGGGGGCGACGGTACCGCGAGTCTCGATTGGAGCCCGGCGATCCGGTCACGATCGTCGGCCGGGCGATGCCCTTCTCCGACCTGGCGGATCCGGCCGAGGCCGACATCGCGCTCGGATCGGAGGTGGCCGTCGACGACTACGAGGTCAACGCGAACATCGCGGAGGCGCGGGAGGCCGGGCTGCTGGCCGATACCCCCGAGGAGGCCTGGGGCAACGCCGCGATCCCCGGCTTCGGGGTCGGACGGCCGGTGCGAACGCCGGAGCTGGATCCCGCGGCCCAGGCCCTGCCGGTGGCGCCGCCCGAGGAAGCTGCGCAGATCGAACGACGGTTCGCGATCGCGCCCGGCGCGCTGGTCATGGCCAGCGCGCCGGATGTGCCGCTGCTGATCGCGCATGGGGTGCCGGGCGTCGCCGCCGACCGATTCCAGGATCGGTTCATCATCGGGTTGCTCGGCGCGGTGCTCGCGATCGGCTGTGCGCTGGCGTTGGCGCTCATGGTCGGCCCGGAGCTCGCCCCATGACCCCCGCCTCGATGGTCGCCGCGTTCGCCGTCGGACTCGTAGTCGCGATCGTGGCGTTCATCGTGGTAGCAAACTACAACGCTGTCATGGCACTACGGCAACGCATCGACAAGGCCTGGTCCAACATCGATGTCGCGCTCAAGCAGCGCCACGACCAACTGCCCGCCCTCGTGTCGGCGGTGCGCGGCGTCCTGGCCTTCGAGCAGCAGGTGCTCACGGAAGTGGCGCAGGCTCGGGCCGCCTACTCCCCCACCGAGCCCATCCCGGACCAGGCCGTCCACTCCGACGCCACGACCGCCGCGGTCCGCTCGCTGTTCGCCGTCGTCGAGGCCTATCCGGAGCTCAAGTCGCAGCAGAACGTGCTCGACCTGCAGGACGAGATCGAACGCCTCGAGAGCATGATCGCGGACCGCCGCGAGCTCTACAACGACCAGGTCTACCGCTACAACACGAGGATCTCGACCGTGCCGGCCCTTGTCCTGGCCTGGGTCTTCGGCTGGCGACCGCGTGAGTTCTTCGCGGCCCGATCCGATGAGATCGCCCGATCGGAGGCGGTCCTGTGAGCGAACCGGCCGCCGAGCGCCAGATCTGGCTCGTTCGCCACGGCGAGACCGAGTGGGCGCGCAACGGCCGGCATACCGGCACGACCGACATCCCGCTCACGGAGACCGGCCGCGAGCAGGCCCGGGCCCTCGGGAAGCGGCTCGCCGGTCGGACGTTCGCCCTCGTGCTGAGCAGTCCCCTGTCGCGTGCGGCGGAGACCGCCAAGCTCGCCGGGTTCGGCGACCGCCTCGAGATCGACCCCGACCTGCACGAGTGGGATTACGGCGCGTTCGAGGGGCGGACGACGGCGGACATCCGCACCGAGATCCCGGATTGGAGCATCTGGACCGGCCCGTGGATCGACGGGGAAACGCCCGAGGAGGTCGGCGCCAGGGCCGATCGAGTCATCGAGCGATGCCTCGACCCGGCCGTCGACGGCGACGCGCTGATCTTCGCGCACGGCCACTTCCTGCGCGTGCTGGCCGCCCGCTGGGTCGAGTTGCCGCCGACCGGCGGCAGCAAGTTCGCCCTCTCGACCGCCACGCTCGGGCTGCTGGGTTGGGACCGAGCGAACCGCGTGATCGAGCTGTGGAACGAGGGCAGCCACCTCGAACCGTAGGCGCCTCGGATCCTCGCGACGACCGTCGCTAGCGAGCGGTCAACCGTGACAGGTGGAACCGGGGGATCGGATAGTGTGCCCGCGCCTGGAACCGGACCGCGACCGTCGACCCGTCCTTGGCGAGCAGCCGGTACTCGCCGTCCTGGCGACCTGCGGCGAGGAACGCGCGCCACTGCTCCGGTGTCAGCGCGGCCAGGTCGGGCGCGGCGATGTCCTCGATGTGGAGGCCCAGGAGCTCCGCCGGCTCATACCCCAGCACCGCCGTGACCCCGGCGCTCACCGCGACATAGGCGTGATCGTCATCCGCGACGAGGGCAAACGTTCCAGGCTCCGCCGGCTCGGTGGCGGCCTGGTAGGCGAGCCACGCCCGCAGGACGGCGATGGAGGCGTCGCGAAACCCCGGCGCCTCGGGGCTCATGCCTTCCCAGGCCCGCTCGGCGGCGCGCCACTCGGCGAGACGTTCGGCGACTACGCTCGATGGCACAGGGACTGCCTCCCCGATCGCTGTCTCATCCTTGATCGACAAGCTCGGTCACGTGACCGAATTGATCGGGTTCGGACGCACCTGTCGGTATGACCTCTTGAACCCGAGTGACTCGTAGAACGCGATCGACTCGTCGACATCGCCACACGGCAGGACCGGATACGTCCGTTCGTTGGCCATAGACCTACTCCTCTTGGTGGCGCCTCCACCTCGCAACGTCAATGAGCAGCGCTGAGCGCGCATGTTCGTCGGGAGGAGAATGGCTCCGGCGGTAGGATTCGAACCTACGACCAAGCGATTAACAGTCGCCCGCTCTACCACTGAGCTACGCCGGAACGTGACCCGGGCGTCGCGCCCGCGGAGGCCGCGAGACACGCGGCCGGTCGGAAGGATACCTCAGAGCAGGAAGCGCAGCAGGGACGCGCCGAATGCCGCGATGAGCGCCACGAGCGTGAAGGTGACCCCGGCCTTGACCCATGTATCGCGGAGCACGACCCGCAACGGCGCGACGCCCAGGTCGCGTCGGGCCGTCTCGAGCGGCACCGTCCACCCGGGGTCGTCGCCCTCGACGAGTACGCGGGCCTCAGCCAGGGCGACGGTCGTGTCCGCGACCCGCCGGGCATCGGTGCCCGGCGTGATGGGTGCGGTGGCAGCGCGCAGGGCGGCGGTCCCGGGAGTGCCGGTCTCGATCCAGTCGATGTACTGCGTCAACGAGGCCCGTTCGAACGCGGTGTCGGGAGCCTGTTCGATGTCCGCGAGCTCGCGGCGCGCCGCGTCGTAGCGACCGAGGAAGGCCAGGATCTCGACCCGCGGCAGGAGCATCGCTGGCGTCGGCGGGTGAGCGGCGAGCCAGTCCTCGAACTCGTCGGGTCGGGTCGGGACCGGGCCACCGGTCCGTGCCTCGAACCGGTCCACCTCCGCCCGACCGAGCCAGGAGAAGGCCTCGTACGCCCGGCGCACATGGGCTGGGACGAGGGCGACTGCCACCAGCGTCCCTGCCATGCCGGCGATCGGCGCCACGACCAGCGGCTGCGGGATCGAGGATGCGGTCCCGTCCACGACGAACATCCACACGACCGCGATGACGGCAGCGACGAGTCCGCCGCCGATCATCGCCCGCTGCAGGGGTTGCCCGAACGCGCGGACCATCGCGGTCGACCGCGCGGGAAGGTCGCGACCTGGATCGATGTTCAGCCCCACGGCTCGCTCAGGGCGCCTCGATGGGGCTGTCCGGGCGGTTGCCCCACTCCTCCCACGACCCGGCGTAGCTGCGGACATCCTCGAAACCGGCCAGCTCATGGAGGACGAACCAGACGAGCGCAGCGCGGACGCCACCCTGACAGTAGGTGGCGCGAATCTCGGCCGGGTCCGCCCCGCTGGCACGGATGATCGAGAGCATCTGGTCGACGGGGCGGAACGTGCCCTCATCGGTGAGCAGGTCCGAGAACAGCCGGTTGCGGGCACCAGGGATGTGGCCACCGCGCCTGGCTCGCAGATCCGTGCCGACCCACTCGCCGGCCGTCCGGACGTCCAGGATGCGCGTCGGTGGGTCGTCGCCGGTCGTCGATTCACGGCTCCAGGCGAGCACCTCGTCGTAGGTCGCGATGATGGAGTCGTCGCGCCCGCCCAGGGTCGCCGCGGCGCGCCCGTCGTCGGTCTCGTCCGTGGTGGGTACCTCGGCGGTGGTCTCGTGGCCGGCCCGCCGCCAGGCCCTGATGCCCCCGTCGAGGATATGCAACCGATCCGCCGGGTAGCGGTACAGGCGCAGGAGCCAGTACCCGCGGATGGCCTGGCGGTTGAGGCCAACGTCGTCGTAGAACACGATCCGATCGCCCTCGCCGACTCGCCAGCGGCGCAGGACCGCGGCGGTCTGCTCGGGGCTCGGGATGAGCCATTCGCGCTCCGCGTCGCCGGTCTCGGGGGCCGTTCCACGCAACGCGATCTCGCGGTGCAGGTCGCTGTACGTCGCGCCGGGGAGATGGCGCTTGTTGTAGACGCGTCGGTCGGGTGAGACGTGGACGAGCCGCAGGTCCGAGTCGTGCAGGTGGTCGGCGAGCCAATCGACGTCGACCAGGGGGCCGGGGTGGTCGTTCGCCTGCGTGTCCACGCCCGGATGCTAGCAGGGGCTCGATCGGCCGGGTACGCTCGCGTGGATGACCGACGACCGCACCCAGCGCTGGCGAACGCTCGTGCTGCTCTATCCCGTGCTGGATGCCCGCTACGGGTCCGGGCTCGGCCGTCGCCGGGCGCGCCGGGTGATGACGCGCGAAGAGCGGGCGGCGGTTTCGGGGGTCATCGAGCGCCTGCCGGCGACGGTGACCGACTGGAGCTCCGGGCTCGCGACGCTGGAGCCGTTCGATATCGTCGAGATGCGCCGCCCGATCGGTTCGCTTTCGGCGAGCGGCGGCGGTCGATGGTGGGTCGGGCCGCGGGAGGTCCGGCCGGAGCTCGCCGCGATCGCGGCCGCGGGCGCCGCGTACGACTCGGTGATCGCCTTGTGGCCGTGCGATCCGGAGGTTCCCCAGTGCGGCTGGGGCTGCACGATCGGGCCGGGCGAGGCGACGTTCGGCGCCGGGTTCACATCGATCTCGACCGATCATTGGCGGACCCTGCGCACCGACCCCGATCCGGCCCAGGGCTACGTGCATGAGTGGCTGCACCAGGTCGAGGCGGTCTATCGCGGGCTCGGCGTTTCGGAGGCGGACCTGCCGCCGCTCCACGACGCTGGAGCGTTCACGTCGCGGCGTCCGAATTCGGAGGCGCCGTTCGGGAAGACGTACGCGGAGTACCACGACGGAGGCGCGCGAACGTGGTCGCCGTGGTATCGGGATTGGATGACGGGGCAGCTGCGGCCCGCTGCGGGAGTCGAGGCCACATCCGGCGATGGGCCCGTCACCGGAGTCGGCGCGGATCCATCGGCCGAAGCCGCCGCGGATCCATCGGCCGAAGCCGCCGCGGATCCATCGGCCGAAGCCACTGGACCATCCGAGCTCGCGCCCGCCGACCTACGCATCGCGGGAGCCGCCGAGGCCTCCGCCGGCGAGACGGCCGCCAACCGTCCGATCGGCCTCACCCCTGCGCGCTGGGCGCTTCGCGAGATCCCGAAGAGATGATCCGCGGCATTGTCGATTCCGGGTTCGCGCGTTCGTCGTTGGGTTGACGGTGGCCACCAGGCCCCGACTCAGGAGGACCAGGTCATGGCCAATCAAGTCATCCACGCCGAAGTCGTCGGGCGCGACGGCGCCGCGCTGCAGCGCTTCTTCGCCGACCTGTTCGGTTGGAACCTCGACACCAGCAACCCGGGCGGCTACGGCATGACGTCGCACGACGAGACCGGCATCGTGGTCGGCGTCGGCGCCACCCCGGACGGCAGCGCCGGGCACGTCACCTTCTACGTGCGGGTCGCCGACATCGACGCCACGCTCGAGAAGGCCACCAAGGCCGGCGGCAGCGTGATCATGCCCAAGTTCAGCCCGGGCGCGGGCGCGACCCTGGCGCTCCTGGCCGATCCCGAAGGCCACGTCATCGGTCTGACCGAGTAGCTTCTCGCCGTACGCGAAACGCCCCGGCCGTTGTGGCCGGGGCGTTTTCGATGTTCTGCGGACGGCGGCCCCCGTGGGGGCGCTCCATCGTCGCCGGCAAGTCGCAGCGTGGCGAAGTCGCAGCGAAGTGCCAAGCGTCATCCTCGCCGCCATGGGAAGCCGCGAGCGAACCGTGGACATGGGGTCGGCTCGCGGTCGCGCGATGACCGCGAACATCCTTGGTGAGCTCCGAGCCGCCCGCCTTGATCGGGACCTCAGCGAGGCGAGCGTCGCCGCCACACTCGGGATCTCAGCTTCGCAATACAGCCGGATCGAGCGCGGCCTGACCCGCGGCATCACGATCGAGCAGACCGCCGTGCTGCTCGCGGCCGTTGGCCTGGAGCTCTCCGTGAAAGCGTTCCCCGCCGGCGAACCGATCCGGGACGCCGGGCATGTGGCGCTGATCGAACGATTCCGGGCTCGCCTGCATCCATCGATCCGGGTGCGGACCGAAGTTCCCTTTCCGCATGCCGGCGACCTCCGCGCCTGGGACGTCGTCCTGCTCGGGCCGGGCTGGCGTCATGCCTACGAGGCGGAGACCCGGCCCCGCGACCGCCAGGCACTGGAACGGCGCCTGGCGCTGAAGATGCGCGACGGTGACATCGATGCGGTCAGCCTCCTCCTCACCGACTCGCGACACAATCGAGACTTCGTGCGAGCGCACGCACCGGTGCTCGAGGAGCGATTCCCCATGCCGGGCCGTCGCGCGCTCGAGTTGCTCGCGGCCGGCGTGGACCCTGGCGGTGGCTCGGTGATCCTGCTGTGAGGGCCGGCCTTGCGCCAAATGCACGTTGTGACTGCCGGACTCGCCGCGGACGTCGGTTCGGGCCTGCAGTGTGCATTGGACGCAGAGTTTCGTCTGCCCAGCCCCATTTTGCGCGCTATCCCTCCGCCGCCATGCGCCTGACGCACAAAGTCAACCCGCGGCCGCCCCCTGGCCGAAGTTACGTGCACTTGATGCAAGAGCGAGCCGGATTCGTTCGCCGGATGCACGAAATCGACCCAACCGGACCATCCGAGGACGCCGGCTGAGCTACCGCCGCCCGTGGCGGGGCTCACCGGGCGTGGCGGGGCTGGCCGTGCTCGCCGGGCCTGCGAGCTCCCCGGGCTCGGCGGGCTCCCCGGGCTGGACGGGCTCACCGGGGCTGCGAGCTCCCGGGCTCCCCGGGCTCCCCGTGCTCGCCGGGCTCGCCGGTTGTGGCCCGGGCGACTACTCCAGGTAGTCCTTGAGCTTGCGGCTCCGGGACGGGTGGCGCAGCTTGCGCAGCGCCTTCGCCTCGATCTGGCGGATCCGCTCGCGGGTCACGTTGAACTCCTTGCCGACCTCCTCGAGAGTCCGGGCACGCCCGTCCTCCAGGCCGAACCGGAGCTGCAGCACGCGCCGCTCGCGACCGGTCAGCGAGTCCAGCACCGCCTCCACCTGCTCCTTGAGCAACTGGTGCGAAGCCGCCTCGGCCGGGGCCAGCGCGCCCCGGTCCTCGATGAAGTCGCCGAGGTGGGAGTCCTCCTCCTCACCGATCGGCGTCTCCAGCGAGACCGGCTCCTGCGAGACCTTGATGATCTCGCGGACCTTCTCCGGCGTGACCTGGACCTCCTGGCCCTTGGACATCGCCTCGGCGATCTCCTCGACCGTCGGCTCACGACCCAGCTCCTGCAGGAGCCCGCGCGAGACCCGGATCAGGCGATTGATCGTCTCGACCATGTGGACCGGGATGCGGATCGTCCGCGCCTGGTCCGCGATGGCCCGGGTGATGGCCTGGCGGATCCACCACGTCGCGTACGTGGAGAACTTGAAGCCCTTCTCGTAGTCGAACTTCTCGACCGCCCGGATCAGGCCGATGTTGCCTTCCTGGATGAGGTCCAGGAACGACATGCCGCGCCCGATGTACTTCTTCGCGATCGACACGACGAGGCGCAGGTTGGCCGACGTCAGCTGCTCGCGCGCATCGCGTCCGATCTCGACGATCGTGCCCTTGCGGTCGCGCAGCTTGGTCTTGAGCGGCACCTCGGGGTCGTAGCCCATGCGCTTGAGCAGGTCGGCCTCGTTGCCGGCCAGGATGTAGCGCTCGAGCGCCGGGAAGGCCACACCCTCGCGGGTCCAGTCCCAGATCGCCCGCAGACCGACGTTGTCGCGCGAATCGAGGTCGCCGTTGTGGACGGCCATGAACGCCCAATCGAGCAGCGTGATGAAGGTGTCCGGCGTCAGCGCCTCGTTGTAGGCGTGGACGAGCTTCTTGGCCTCCTTGAGCAGCTCCTTGGTGCCATCGGACTGCGCGTCCCGGCCGGCCTTCACGAGGTGGAAGTCGGGCGACGGCACGAGCAGGTCGGCGGCCTCGTCGGCGCTGATCGCCGCGCGGACGAACGCGTGGGCCTCGTCCCCGAACGGCAGTCGATGCTGCGGCTTCTGGGTCCGGGTCTTGCGCTCGGTGTCGTGGAGCGTCCATTCGTGGAGCGACGCGAGGCCCTTCCACGGCTCCTCGACGAGCTGCTCCCCGAGCTCGATGGCCTTGGCCAGGACGACCTCTTCCTCGGCGGTCAGCAGGGCGACCTTGCCGATCTCCTTGAGGTACATCCGGACCGGGTCATCGATGCCGATCATGTCGGCGCTGATGGCCTCGAGGTCCTCGGCGGTCGGCTCCTCGACCTCCTTGGGGTCGAGCTTGGTCGGGCCCTCGGTCGGGAGCTTGGCGGCGGTGTCGATGGAGCCGTCATCGGCGACGACTTCGACGTTCACCTCAGCATCGGCGCCATCGGCCGGAGCCTCGGGCCCGAGGTCGATGTCGTCGTCCTCGTCATCGTCTTCCTCGGCGACGGCGGCGGCACCACGCGAGGGGCGCAGGCCGGCCAGCTTGGCCTCCTCGAGGTCGGCCTTGGCGCGGCGCGGCCGCGACAGGACGGCCTCAACGAGTTGCTTGTCGAGCGGATCGGCGGGCATGGGTTCCTCCTTGGGGGACAGGTTCAGGCGCGCACGGCCACGCTGGGCCGGGCGAGCAATCGGGTTTCATCACGTCGTCGATCGAGCGATCGACGTTCTTCATTGATCTTTCGTCGCTCGAGGAGGAGGCGATCGATCGTGTCGGTGTCACCGGCGCGTTCGGCCTCCGCCTGGGCGGCTTCGTTGTAGTCGCTGCGCTCGCGCAGCTGGTCGTCCTCGAGCTCCAGCAGAAGCCTGGTGATCTCGTAGGCCAGGTGACGCATGTCGAGCGTGCGCGGATCCGGGCCGGCCTTCGCGTACAGCGCCCGCGCGAGCGAGGCCGTCTCGTCGTCGAGCGTCAACAGCAGGGCGGCTCCGTCGAACGGCGGGTGGACACCCTGGTCGTCGGGGGCCCGCGCGAGGACGATCGCCCGGTACAGCTCGCGCGCGAGCGTGCTGGGCAGCTGGTCCGGACCGAGTTCCTCGACCACCCGAAGTTGCTGGTCCGGCAGGAGGAGGAGCAGCCTGAGCAGCTCCGCCTCGACCGGGGTCACGGCGCGCAGGATGTCCCCGACTGGCAGGGCATCCGGGGACGCGAGGACCGCGTCCGCGGTGATCCGGGTCGCCGCCTCGCCGCCTCGGCGATTCGAGCCCGAGCCGGCGGCCGCGGCGATCCGACGGTCCAGCACCTGACGCAGGACGCGTTCTTCTACCCCGGACGCATGGCGGACTTGCTGGAGCGCCTCGTCGCGGCGAAGGGGGTCGGCGATGTCGACCAGGGCCGGCGTGACGGCATCGATGAAGCCGAGCCGCCCGGTCGAGGTCTTGAGGTCGAACCGCTTCGCGTGCAGGTCGATGAGGTACTCGACGAGCGGCTTCGCCTTCGCGACGCCGGCCTCCCACGCCGCCGGATCCTCGCGGACGACCTCGTCGGGGTCCTTGCCATTCGGCAGGCGGACGACCCGGACGTCCTCGAGCTTCACGCCAGAGTCGTCGCCCTGGAGCTGACCGATGAGGCCGGCCAGCGCGGTCACCCCGAGCGTGCCCGCCTTCTCGCCCGCGGCATCCACGTCGTACGCGAGCGCGATGCGGTTGGCGTAGCGGGTCAGCAGACCGATCTGGTTCGGCGTCAGGGCCGTGCCAAGGCTCGCGACGACGTTCTCGAAACCAGCCTGGTGGGCCATCAACGCGTCGGTGTAGCCCTCGACGATGACCGCCTGGCCCGTCCGTCGGATCGGGCCTTTCGCCTTGTCGATCAGGTAGAGCGTCCGGCTCTTGTCGAAGAGCGGGGTCGCCGGGGAGTTGAGGTACTTGGGCCCCTCCCCCTCGAGCAGCCGGCCGCCCAGACCGACCGCGTGACCGCTGGCGTCGCGGATCGGGAAGATCACCCGGGCGCGGAACTTGTCGATCACGCCCCGGCCACGCTGGCTCGGGCTGGCAAGGCCGACTTCCACGAGCTCGTCCGGACGGACGTCCCGCTTGGCCTGGAGCTGGCGGGCCATCTGGTCCCACCCACCGGGCGCCCAGCCGAGCTGGTGCATCTCGATGGTCGCGTCGGTGAAGCCACGACCCTGGAGATAGGCGAGGGCGGGCTCACCGGCCTTGGAGCCGGTCAGCACGGCGTGATAGAACGCGATCGCCGTATCGAGTACCTGGCGGAGCCGGGCTCGGCGGGCATCCTCGCGCTTCGTCCGCTCATCGATCTCGACGCCGGCGCGTGTGGCCAGCGTGCGGAGAGCTTCCGGGAAGGTGGAACCGTCCCGTTGCATGACGAAGCTGAAGATGTCGCCGCCCAGGCCGCAGCCGAAGCAGTGCCAGCTCTCGCGGGCCGGTGTGACCACGAACGACGGCGTCTTCTCACCGTGGAACGGGCACAGGCCCTTGAACGTTGTACCCGCCTTCTTCAGCGTGACCGACTCGCCGACGACATCGACGACCGACAGCTTGCTCTTCACCTCGGCGGTGACGCCGACCGACAAATCCACTCCTTCGTGCCGATGACCAGTCGGCTCCGTGCCTGTTCCCGTGCCCGCCCCTCCCGCAAGGTCCCGGACACACCTGTGGGCCTGTCAAGACTTGACAAGCCCGGTAGAAGAGGATTGTGCGCCCTCAGGGTCGATTTGTCAACCCCTTTGTCAATACCCCGGGAGGGTATCGCTCGGGTATTGCCAAGCAGACATCGGGGCCGTAGCATCCAGCGCGGAGCGGCGTCGTGGATGTCGCGTCTCGTATGAACGCGCGAAAGAACCATGAGGATCTGGCCTTAAGTCCAGCGTCCATCGGACGTTCACTGGTGCACCAGGAATCGGGCGCTGCTCCCCCACCACTCGAGGAGTGGCCATGCCCGATCACGCCGGCTTTGCCGCCGCGGTGACTGTTCGCGAGCACGCCCTCAACGTCGCACTGCTGGCGGCATACGCGAACGGATCCTTCCCGAAGGTGTTGAAGGCCGATCTGCCGGGCGGGCCGCCGGAGGTCGCTGCCGATCTGTTCCTCGGTCAGCCCGAGATCGACTGCGAAGGGGCCACCAACCTGCTCGTGTTGACCTTGGGCGTCTGGGGTTCGTTGCGCGTCACCCTCGACGGTACCGAGCACAGCGCCCAGATCGCCGGCGACCTCGAGGCGACGATTAGGCCCGCATTCGCACCCGGCTCGAACCTGCAGTTGGAACCGGCACCCGAGGACGTCGTCGTCCGCCGCTGGACGGCCTCGGTGACGTCGGCGGGCACGCCGGCCGCGGTCGTCGCCTTCCTGATCGGCGGTCAGTTCAAGGATCGGCTGCAGCAGGCCATTCGCGCCGCGATCGCATTCCGGTTGATCAAACTGCCCGCCATCGACGTGAGCTTCTTCGGCCCGCTCGCTCGTATGGCGACGTCCGTGGACGTCCGCGTGCGAAACGGTGCGGTGCTGCTCGGTCTGAATGTCGACGATGACACCCATTCGATCGTGGGTAACGCGGGGGCCCTGGTCGACTTCGCGCGCAGCAACGATGTGGCCGGTGTGGTCAACGCGGATGCCGCGGTGCTGCTTCTCGACGACCTTCACACGCGGATGGTCACCGCCATAGAAGAGGATGGAGCGACCCTCGACCGGTTCTCGGTGACCCCGACGGCCGGCTACTTCCTGGTCAGCGGTGCTGCCAGCAAGTCATCGGGCACGGTGAACTTCTCGTTCCACGTCGTCCCGACGATGTTCCACACGCGGCCTGGCACGATCTTCCAGTACCTACCCAAGACCCGACGCGTGAACAGCCGCACATGGGCGGCCCTCGGATTCCGCATCGAGGGTGTCGAAACCGATGTGGACCGGTCGTGGTGGGTCATCGTCCTCGAGGTGTTTCTGGGCGTCCTCACGGTCGGGTTGGCGGTCCTCTACATCGAAGACCTGGTCAGCGCCGCCGGTCAGAACTTCAGCGGACGGGTCAAGGCGGCCAGCCCGGGCGCGCCCGCAGCCCGAGTGCGGCGGACGATCCCTCCCCCGGGCGGCGTGGCCGTGCGCATCGGCGTCGACCAGTTCGAGATCACATCCGTCGGCACCTACATCGGCATCTCGGTCCGGGAGACCCCCACCCCGGCGGCGCTCCTCGGCCCGACAGCGGTGCCGAGCACCTATGCCGGCGACGGCCTGCGCTACCTGATGCGGCTCCCGTCGGGGGTCGCTGCCAGTGACCCGGCGCTGCGCATCCGCTGGACCCTGGAGGATCGGACGAATGACGTCGTTCTGCGAGACGAGGACGGATCGGCAGCCGAGCGGCTTCGGTTCCATTTCCTGCCGGCGTCGTTCGCGAACGCGACGGACTTCGGCATCGTCGCGCGGTTATACCGCCGACTCGGCCCCAACGTGACCGAGCTCGCGACCGAGTCACTCGATGTCCACATGCGCGGGCCGCTCCCGGCAGGTGCCTACGTCCGCTGGCGCTCGCAGGTGAAGAACCCGCAGATCACCGTCGACGAGGCCACCGACACGTGGACCTACCGCGGCGAGGCGCAAGTGCGCCGGTGGTCGGAATGGCACCGCACCGATGCGCCATGTCGCGCTGTCGATGCACCCCACCGGTACCGATTCGAGCGAGAGATCGCCGATCGGCTGCCGTTCCCCTTGCGGCTCCTGGAGAACCATCGCAAAGGGTTATGCCCGTATTGCTTCTTCGGCGGCCCGGCAGGGGTGAATCCCGCCCTCTGATCGGTCGTTGCGAGCGACGACATGTCCCGGCGACGCATGAGAGGCAGTCAGCCCGGTGGCCGGCCGTGCGTCCGCTGCGTGCCGGCGTCACTGAACGACTTGCCGGCGATGGGCGTGAAGTTCCAGGAGTAGGACGTGGCGCGCAGGCGGAGCTTGATCACGCCATGGGTTGACGAGAAGACCTGGCTGTTGGCCGCGGTCGATCCCTTCGACCGGAGTGAGGTCCCACCCGTACCGACCACGAACTGTCGGATCCCGTACTTCGGGTCGGATCGGCCGGTCGGCGTCTGTGGCGCGAATCGCTCGTAATCGTGGTCGTGCCCGTTCAGGACGATGTCCGCTCCCTCGCGGTAGAGGAGGTCCCAGAACGCCTGGACCGATTCGTCGTTCCCGTGCTTGCCCGAGCTGAATCGCGGGTGATGCCAGTACGCCAGCACGTTTCGGCCCCGGCTCTTGCCAAGCACGTACTCGAGCCACTTGAGTTGCGGGGACCCCGCCTTGCAGCTGACGAGGCCACAGTTCGAGTTGAGGACGATGATGTGCCACGTCCCCAGCGTGTAGGCGTAGTACCCGTTGCTTCGATGACCGGCTCGGGTCCCGAAGTAGTCGAAATAGCCCTTTGCGCCAGCGGTCTGGTAGTCGTGATTCCCGGTCGCCGGCCGAGTTCGCGACTTGAACCGACCCCACGTCGGGCCGTAGCAGTTCTTGAACTGCGCCGCGGTTCCGGATTGGTACGCGTTGTCACCCAGGGTGATGACGGTCCCACTGATCTTCGCGACGAGCCGGGCGGTCGCGGTGTCGGTCGTCGTGCCGCAATTCGCGATGTCTCCGGCACCGACGATGACGGGATCGGCGGCCAGGACCGCGGGGGCGGAAACGAGCGAGGCCAGGACCAGGAGCGCCGCGAGTCCCGCAACGGGCAGAGGCCGAAACGACATCGGCACACCTTACTCTTGCCCTTCAACGCCCTACCGGGTCGCCGCGTACGCCGTGCCGCGCGTCGTCGGTCCGCCGGGCATGGCGAAGGCCGGGCGGTTGCCCGGCCTTCGATCTGTTGGGGGTGGGTCGGTCAGTCGTCGCCGTACACGTCGTCCCAGTCCTTGACCCGGAGGACAAGCAGCTGGCCGTGCTCCACGTACTCCTGCACCGTCCCGGGACCCGTGCCAGCGGGCAGGCCCTTCGCGGTGTGGATCTGAGCATCGAACACGAAGGTGCCGTCACCCAGGTACCGCGAGGCGTCGATGATCCCGCTGGACTCTTCGTCGATGGTCAGGCGGTTCGGGTCCTCGATCGCACCCGGGCCGAAGAGCGCCTCGTCGAAGCGCGCGACGACACCGAGAGCGCCGTCCTTGATGCGGTAGGCGATGATCCGCGCGAGGTGGTTGTTGCCGCCCGGATCTTCCTGGATCAGGAGGTTGCCGTGGCGGTCGATGCCGAGGTTGTCGGGCTTGTTGAACTTGGGTTCGGTCCCGCTGAGTGACTCGGAGCCGTCGAGCAGCAGCGTCAGCGAGGCGCCGAGCGCGGGCCGCTCGATGTCCACGAAGCGCAGCCGCCACAGGCCACCGCCGTCGCGCGAGTCGAGGCCCGTTCCGGTCTTCTCGCCACCCTCGGTGGTGAGGAAGTAGAAGTCGTTGCGGCGGTTCGGGTCCCAGATCCCGTCCTCGACCCGGTTGAGGTTGAGGCCATCGGTCTTGGCGAGGCTGTTCTGGAGGGCGCCGGTCAGGCTCCACGGGATGTTGACGAGCTGGACCTGGCCGGTCGTGCCCTTCGGGTAGGCGGAGCGCCACTCGGCGTCATTCGTGACCGCCGGGTTGACCGCATCGAACACATAGTCGAGGCCGTTGGTCAGGCCGGCACGATCGACGGCGGTGCCGGAATTGGTCTTCTTGCCGGCGTAGACCCACAGCTGGCTGCCGTCACCCGGGCCGTCTTCCTGGCCCATGACCAGGGTCGTATCGCTCCGGTTGGCGGCCGGGACGGTGTTCTCCCACGAGAAGAGGCCCAGGCGCGGGAGGGACGTCGTGGTGCCGTCGGCCGTGATCGCGAAGGCACGGCCGTTGTCGCCGTCCTCCTCGTTGCCGAAGAACAGCTGGCCGCGATACCCGCGATCGGTGTCGTCGTTGTAGAGGATGCCCGGGTCGGTCAGCGTCGCCGAGCAGAACCGGCCGAAGGACAACTGCTGGGGCGCAAGATCGGCCCAGCGGGCGGCGGTGGTGACGTACTGGCCGTTCGGGTAATCCCAGAACTGCGCGCCCGGATCGATCAGGTCGGAGCCGGAGGTCACCTTGAGGCTCTTGGGATCGATCGTCAGGCGCGAGACGAACGCGCCGATCTGCCCGTGCCGCCGGACGATGCCCTGGGCCTGGCCGGGTGCGTCACGGAGCTCGTGGTTCATGTAGACGACGATCTTGCCGTCGATCTTCGTGATCCCGAGGCCGTCCGGGATCCCGACCATCTCATAGCCGTTGCCGGCGGCCTTGGCGTCGTCCACCGTGAGCAGGGACGTGATCTTGACGTCGTCGGCGACCGGCAGGACGTAGGGCGAGGTCGCGCTGCTCGGCCCGGTGGCCGTCGTCGGCGATGCCGCGGCGGCCGGTGAGACCGCAGCGGCGACGATGAGCATGAGACCGATCGGTACGGCGGTGCGGGCCGCACGACGGGTCCGGCTGGGCTGTTCCACGTTTCCACCTCTCATGGGTTGGTCTGTAGACGTGGACGAGGCTGAACGCGGGAGATGAACGTACGGTTGCCGCTGGGCGGGCGGCGTGTAAACGATGGTCGGCATCGGGGTAGGCTGAGCGCATGACGACGACGAATCCCCACGATCCGGGGCCGGACGGCGCGGCTGCGACCTTCGATGGGCCGCCGGACATCGCCGCGGATCCGGTCGGGCTGGCGGGCGGTGGCACGATCCGCATCGGCACGGCGTCGTGGACGGACCCGACGATGACGGCATCGGGGGTCTTCTACCCGATCGGCTCGGACTCGGCCGAGGAACGGCTACAGTACTACGCCTCACGCTTCCCGCTCGTCGAGGTCGATGCGACGTATTACTCGTTGCCGGTGCGGCGCACGTCCGAACTGTGGGTGGAGCGCACGCCGCCCGACTTCATCTTCGATATCAAGGCCCATGCGCTCATGACCGGGCAACCGACCGAGACGAAGCGGCTGCCCAAGGACCTGCGCGAGGCGCTTCCGGGCGACGTGGCCGAGAAGGCGAGGATCTACGCCAAGGACCTGCCGGACGATCTCCGGGACGACGTCTGGGCGTGGTTCGCCGACGGCCTGGAGCCGCTGCAAGAGGCGGGTCAGCTTGGCTCGATCTTGTTGCAGTACCCGCGCTGGTTCTTCACCTCATCGGAGAATCGGGCAACGATCGAGGAATTGGTGGAGCGGTTGCGGAGGGCCGGCATGACCCCGTCCGTCGAGTTCCGCAGCGCGTCGTGGTTCAACGACAAGAACATCGAGCGGACGCTGAAGTTCCTCGGTGATCGGCAGATCCCGCTGGTCATGGTCGATGAGCCGCAGGGCTTCAAGTCGAGCGTGCCGGCGATCGTCGCGGCCACCTCGCCCGACCTCGCGGTCGTCCGCTTCCACGGGCGCCGCGCCGAGACGTGGGAGGCGAAGAACATCAAGACGGTCGAGCGCTTCCGGTACCTCTACGATGAGGGCGAGCTGGAGGAGTGGGTGCCGCGCGTCCGCGAGGCGGCCGGGCAGGCCAAGGAGACGCACGTCCTGTTCAACAACTGCTACGCCAACTACGGGGCGACGAACGCCCTGATGCTCGCGGAGCTCCTGGCGGACCTGGACTGATCAGACCGTCGCGGGTCGCGGTCCACCCCCGCGGGGCTGGCCCAGCGAGTTGCCGATCCAGCTGACCAGCCAGCACAGCGCCGTCCCGAACGCCAGGATCGCCACGACGTAGAGCCCCACCGCGCCATACCCGCCATTCGCGGGGTCCAGGAACGGATACGGGTACCAGCCGGCGATGGCCCCACGGATGAGGGAGTACGCCGTCCAGGCGAGTGGATAGACCAGCCACACCAGGCTGTCCCGGAACGAGATGCGGTTCCGTGGCGGGTCGATCAGCCAGTCGACGATGACGGCGATCGGCATCAGCTGGTGGACGACCGTGTTGACCCATGAGACCGCGGTGTCGACGTCGGTGTTCGAAAGGAGCAGTGCGAAGACCACCAATGTGACCGTCATGTACACGACGGCGCCGCCCCGGACCAGGTCCCAGCGCCGGCTCGACTCGGATCGCCAACGGGCCGCGCCGACCAGGAAGACCGCCGCGGCGATCAGGTTGCTCTGGATCGTGAAGTAGCTGAAGAAGTTCAGAGGGACCAGCGTTCCCTTGTCCGCGAGGTCGGCCAACTGGTAGCCGACCGCCAGCAGCGTGATGCCAGCGAGCGCGAGACGGAACAGCGCGAGCGCAAGGCGACGGTCCATGCGACTCCCTTCCAATGTGCGTGCCCGGTGTCGCGAGTATGCCGTGGCGAGGGCAGGATCGGCCGTCATTCGACGTAGGGGCGCTGCACGAACGTACGCAACCGTGCCCTGCGGGTCGATCTGGGTGAAGGAATCGCGTGGTCGATGCCCCATCCCAGGTGAACACCGAGAGACCTCGGTGGCGAAGCGCCAAGGAACGACGTCATGAACAAGCAGACCGCGGGCCGCCGATGCGCCGCCCTGATCCTCCTTCTCGCCGGCCTGATCGTGGCCGGATCGATCGCGGCCGTTGCGGCATTCGGCGGGGAGTCGCCGGCGACGCCGACACCGACACCGACCGTCAAGCCGTCTTCGGCTCCGGTCGGCACGCCGTCAGGCACGCCCGTCGTGACGCCGGCACCGGTGCCCAGCGAGGCGCCGTCGCCCGACCCGACGGTCGAGCCCGAGCCGACCGCCGAGCCGGAGCCGACCGCCGAGCCGAGCGATGGGGTCGACGCGATGCCGATCACCGTCGATCTCGAGACGCTGACCGGCCACACCGTCACCGTCGACATCGTCGACGACCAGTTCGGTGTCGTGACGGCCGAGACCGGGATCCCGACCGCCAGCGCGTCAGTCGAGCCCTACACGCTCCAGGTCGAGAACATCGATGACCACACGCTGCGCCTGACCTGGGTCGACCGCCCCGGCGACAACCGATTGGCGCTGTTCATCGATCGCGAGGCCGGCCGGTTCGTCATGGTCCAGCCGGAGCACGACATCGACGGCGACGCGATGCTCCACGACCGGGTCCTGATCCTCACCTTCCGCGCTGCGATCGACGCGGACGACATCGAGACCTTCCTGCAGGAGGGCCTGGACACGCCTGGCTGAGCCGGCGACCGACCCAGCGCCCTGCACCCGGCTCGGGATCCCCAAATCCCGAGCCGGGTGTCGTCACATTCGAGTCAGAGCGGCCCGGAGATCCCACCGTCCTTGCGGATGCGCCAGAAGTGGACGGCCAGGAAGACGGCCGTGAGCAAGGGCAGGAACATGATGTGGAGGACGTAGAAGCGCAGCAGCGTGTTCTGCCCGACCTCGACGCCACCGAGCAGGAGCCGGTTCACCGGGGTCGCGACGATCGGGAAGTACGAGCCGAAGTTCGTGCCGATCGTGATCGCCCAGAAGGCGATCTGGTCCCACGGCAGCAGATAACCCGAGAAGCTCATCATGATGGTCAGGAACAGGAGCACCACCCCGACCACCCAGTTGAACTCGCGCGGCGGCTTGTAGGCCCCGTGGTAGAAGACCCGCATCATGTGCAGGAACACGAAGAAGACCATCAGGTGGGCGCCCCACCGGTGGATGTTGCGGGTCAACAGGCCGAACGTCACCTGGCTCTGGATCTCCAAGATGTTGGTGTAGGCCAGCGTGGCGCTGGGCACGTAGAAGAACATCAGGTACACGCCGGTGATCGTCAGCACGAGGAACAAGAAGAACGTCAGGCCACCCAGGCAGAACGTGTAGGCGAACTTGACCGCGTGCTGGCGGACGCGGACCGGGTGGATGTGCAGGAACACGTTGTTCATGACCGCGTACGCGCGCGACCGCTCGTCGCGCGGGTACGGCTGTCGGAACAGCGAGCGCCAGACCGGGCTTCGGCGGATGGTCTGATCCATCCGCTCGAGAAGACTCAGCGGTTGGTTCGTCACGAACGGCACCTCGCCAGCAACGGGTATCGGTCGGGCATCGCGGCTCATCACGATAGCGCCTCGACGTCACCGAACCGTTACGAACCGCAGCTCCGGCTACCATCCGTGCCGTGGACTACGGCTTGTGTCTCCCCAACTTCCGTGATGGCGCATCGCGCGAGGGCCTGGAGGCGGCCGCCGAGGTCGCCGAGCGGCTCGGCTGGTCGACCGTCTGGACCACCGACCATCTGCTCGTCGCCAAGGAGGATGCCGACGACTACGGACGCGTCTACGAGGCGGTCCTGAGCCTTGCCTGGATCGGCGCGAAGTACGCTCGGGTGCGCCTCGGGACGAGCGTCATCGTCGTCCCGTACCGCAACGCTGTGATCCTCGCCAAGGAGCTGGCCACGCTCGATGCCCTCAGCGACGGCCGGGTCATGGCCGGCGTCGGGGTCGGCTGGAGCCAGCCCGAGTTCGCGAATGTGGGCGTGGCCGAGCGCTACCACGTGCGCGGTGCCTACCTCGACGAAACCATCCGACTGTGGCGCCACCTCTGGTCCGGCTCGGTCGAGCCGTTCCACGGACGCTTCCACACGATCGACGACTTCGCGTTCGGTCCCCTCCCCGCTCAGGGTGCTGCCTTGCCGATCATCGTCGGCGGCCGCGCCGAGGCCGCGCTCCGGCGAGCCGGCACGCTCGGGGACGGTTACCAGCCGAACGCCACGAGCGCTGCGAAGTACGCCGCTCGCGTACCGATCATCCGGGCTGCCGCGGACGCCGCCGGCCGACCGATGCCGACCCTCACGGCCCGAGCCTTCACCGAGTTCGGCGAGGCGACCAACCGCTACTACGCGATTCGCGGCACGCCCGAGGAGATGGCGGCCGAGGTCCGCGCGTTCGAAGCTGTCGGGGTCAGCCACGTCGCCCTGTGGTTCGACACGACCGACCCGGCCGAGGTGGTCGCCCATGCCGAGCGGTTCGCCCGGGACGTCGCGCCACTTGTCTGACCCACAGCCCGGCGCCGCCGGCGATCGCCGCCTGGCCTGGCCCGTCGCTGCGGCGCTCACGTTCCTCGCCGCGGGCTGCGTCCTCGTCCTCGAGATCGCCGCCGGCCGGTTGCTGGCTCCGTATGTCGGGGTGTCGCTCACGACGTACACCGGGATCATCGGCGCCATCCTGGCCGGCATCGCCATCGGGGCGTGGCTCGGCGGTCGAGCGGCAGACGCCTTCGGCCCGCTGCCACTGCTGGGGCCGTCGTTCGTGCTCGGCGGGATCGCGGCGATCGCCGCCGTCCCCATCGTCGGGGCCCTGGGGCCGGTCGGGCTGGGCGACGGGTTCCCGGCGATCGTCACCTTGGCGACCACCGCGTTCGTGGCTCCGGCAGCCATCCTGTCCGCAGTCGGGCCGATGATCGTGCGGGCCACCCTCACCGACGTCGCGACGAGCGGCTCGATCGTGGGGCGGCTGTCGGCCATCGGGACGGCCGGGGCCATCAGCGGGACCTTCCTGACCGGATTCGTGCTGCTCGGGCTGGTCCCGACGCGCATGCTGATCGTCGCGGTCGGTGCGTTGCTCGTCGTCATCGGGCTCGCGCTGACGTTCGCACTGCGTCGTGGCGGCGGGCCGCGGACCGGGGTACTGGCAGTCGCCGCGGTCGCCATGGGCGGTCTCGCCCTGGCCGGCCCCTCCCCGTGCGACACCGAGAGCGCCTACTACTGCATCGCGGTCGAAGTCGACGCGAGCGATCCCGACAGCCGGGTCCTCGTCCTCGACACCTTGTCGCACGCGCAGGTCGACCTGGCCGACCCGACCGATATCGAGTTCGGCTACATCCGGAGGTTCGCCGACGCTGCCGGACCGTACCTGGACGGGCTGGATCGACCGGTCGAGGTGCTGCATGTCGGCGGTGGCGGCTTCACGTTCCCGCGCTATCTCGAGGCGACCCGGCCGGTCGCCGGGCAGACCGTCCTCGAGCTCGATCCGCGGGTCCTGCAGGTTGCGCGCGAACAGCTGGGGTTCGCGCCGAGCGAGTCGATCGATGTGGTCGTCGGAGACGCGCGGCGATCCATCGAGGGATTGCCGGACGACGCGTTCGACCTCGTGGTCGGCGACGCGTTCGGCGGGCTCGCCGTGCCGTGGCACCTCACGACCACGGAGTTCCTCGATGAGGTGGTGCGCGTGTTACGCCCGGGCGGGATGTACGTGATGAACCTGATCGACTATCCACCGCTCGGCTTCGTTCGGGCCGAGGCGGCGACCGCGGCTCAGCGGTTCGGGAACGTAGCGGTCATCAGCAGCGGGTCGACGTTGGCCGGAGAGACCGGCGGGAATGTCGTGCTGGTCGCGAGTGCCGAACCGCTGGATGTGGCCGCGGTGACGGCCGGGATCGAGACCTGGGGCGAGGGCGACTCGACCGGGATCCTCGCCGATCCGGCCGACGTGGCGGAATTCATCGGCGACGCCCAGGTCCTGACCGACGACTTCGCCCCGGTGGATCAGCTCCTCGGCCGCTGAGGCCGTCGGTTCAGCGACGGCCGGGCGCTCGCTCGCGGCGAACGGGGAGCTTCTGGCCGCGGATCGTGGCGTTGCGCAGGGCGTGCTCGACCGCATCCGCGACCTGGCCCTGGACGTCGACGAGTGCGAAGTCATCGAAGAGCTGGATCGCTCCGACGACGGATCCGGGCACGCCGGCCTCGTTGGCGATGGCGCCGACGAGATCGCCCGGCCGGAGACCGGCGCGCCGGCCGCCGCCGATCCAGAGCTGCTGCCAGCCGTCGGCCTCCGGACCACGCGGGCCCCGGGCACCTGCCGCCCGTGGCGCACCGCGCCCGCCGCCGGCCCCGGCACCGGGTCGAGGGAACGGCGGTGGCCCACCCCGCCGCGGCTGCCACGACCCGCCCGACCCCGGCCGCCCGACTGGTCCGCGCGCCGGGCCGGACGGCTGGAGTGACGCCTGGGCAAGCTCCACCTCGTCCTCATCCCTGGTCTCGGCGCCCTCGATCAGGCTGACCGCCGCCAGGGCGATGTCGACCAGGTCGAACTCGTCGGAGAGTGGCTCGACCACGCCCCGCAGTCGATCGTGGCCGCCGGTCTCCAGCGCATCGCGCAGGTTCGCGCGCAGCAGCTCGAGCCGCCGCTCGCGCAGGTCGGCGACCGTCGGCAGCCGGGCGATCTCGAGCTTCGACTTGGTGGCCGACTCGATGTTGCGAAGCAGTCGATGCTCGCGGGGCTCGACCAGCGTGATCGCCACGCCCTCGCGCCCAGCCCGGCCCGTCCGGCCGATGCGATGCACATAGGCATCGGGGTCGGACGGCACGTCGTAGTTGACGACGTGACTCACGTGTTCGATGTCGAGGCCGCGCGCCGCGACGTCCGTCGCCACGAGCACGTCCAGTGATCCGTCACGGAAGCGGCCCATGACCCGATCGCGGGCCTCCTGGGCCAGCCCGCCATGGAGCGCCCCCGCGTCGTGGCCACGGCTGCTAAGCGCCTCCGCCAGGTCGTCGACCTCACCGCGCGTCCGGGCGAATATCAGCGCGGACGTCGGGTCCTCGACGTCGAGGATGCGACAGAGCGCGGCCAGCTTGTCGACGCGGCGCACGACGTACGCGGTCTGGCGGACCAGGGCGGCCCCATCGCCGGCCGGCCGCTCGGCCTTGACCGAGATCCGGGCGGGCTCGCGCAGGTGCCGCTTGGCGATGCGCGTGATGGTCGGCGAGATCGTGGCTGAGAATAGCGCGGTCTGGCGTTCGGCCGGCGTCGCCGACAAGATCGTGTCGAGGTCCTCGGCGAAGCCCATGTCGAGCATCTCGTCCGCCTCGTCGAGCACGACGACATCGACTTCCTCGAAGGACAGGCTGCCGCGCTTGAGGTGATCGACCGCGCGACCCGGGGTCGCGACGACGACATCGACGCCGCGGCGCAGGCCGCGGAGCTGTTGCCCGATGGGCTGCCCGCCGTAGACCGGCACGACCCGGGCGCCCATGCCCTTGCCATAGGCATGGAACGCCTCGGCGACCTGCATCGCGAGCTCGCGCGTCGGGACGACGACCAGCGCTCGCGTCCGGCCGGGCCCCGCCTCCCCGATCGCGATCCGCTGGAGGACCGGTAGCGCGAACGCCGCCGTCTTGCCGGTCCCGGTCGGCGCCTCGGCGAGGAGGTCGCGGCCAGCGAGCAGCAGCGGGATGGCCTCGCGCTGGATCGGCGTGGGTTCCTCGTAGCCGAGGCCCGTGATCGCCTCGAGCAGGCGCGCGTCGAGCTCGAAGGCGCTGAAGCCGTCGGGCGCGAGTTGGTCGGGTGTCGGGTCGTCGGTCGGGTCGTCGATGGGCATCCGGACCATTGTCTCCCGGATGGCGCGGGCGCGACTTCAGGTCGTCGCGCGAAGCTCCACGAACGAGATCGCCGGCATGGGCAGGTCGAACGCCAGGCGCGCGGCCCCATCGCCGCCCACCTCGATGCGCTCCTCCGGCCCGAGCGTCTCGAGGCGGTCCGCCGCCCGCAGCCGCCCCCATTCGTCCGCCGTGGGCCAATCCCCACCGCTGAGCGACGCCCAGACCCGGGCGATGTTCGAGTGCTCGTGGTCGACCCGCTGATGGTCGACGCGGTAGTCGCCCGGCGCCAGTCCCGTGATCTCCAACGTCACGTGCCGGCCGAGACGGTCATCGCCGTCGGTCTTGGACTGATCAAGGCTCCCATTCCAGATCGCGACGGCGATCCGCTGCCCGGCGACGGGGTCGGCGTCGCGGCTCGCCCACGCCTCGACGAGGCCGCCTGCCCCATCGCCATCCGACCGAACGGCCAACTCCTCATCGCCCAGGCGTTCGAGGATCGCGATCGCCCAGAACCGCGGCTTGCGCAGTCCGCCGATCGTGAGGAGCCCGAACCCGCCGTGGAACAGCCGCTCGGGCACCCCGAGCTCGACGAACTGGTCGGAGGCGACCCAGTAGGCCAACGCGTCGACCCGACCGGCCGCCGACCGCATGCCACGGCTCACGAGCGGCGCCCCCCAGACGCTGTCGTTCACCGCCCCGCCGTGGGTCGGGCTGACGCCCCATTCGGTCCACCAGATCGGGAGGTCGGGGCGACCGTGCCGCTCGAGGATCGGCTGCACGTCGAGCGGCGGCGCGCCGTACGTGTGGGTACTCACGAAGTCGACCGGGACGCCGGTCTCGTTCGCGTGATGGAGCAGGTCGTCGACCCAGCCGGCCGCGGCCGTGGACGGTCCGCCCACGAGCAAGCGCTCGTCGACCGCCTTCACGGCCCGGGCGGTCGCGTCGTAGAGGTCGAAGTAGTCACTCTGGCGGCCGGCCCAGAAGACCGTGATGTTCGGCTCGTTCCAGACCTCGAATCCCCACTGGGCGACCTCGTCGACGCCGTGGCCTTCGACGAGGTGCCGAACCAGAGCCTCGACCAGGTCGGACCATCGGTCCAGGTCCCGCGGCGGCGAGATCAGCCCCACATAGTCGAAGACGCTGACGTTCGGGTCGGCGGCCAGGGCCTTCGGCATGAACGAGAGCTCGACTACCGGCCGCAGACCCGTCGCGAGGAGCCCGTCGATCGCCAGATCGACCTTGCTGAAGTCGTACTGCGGCGTGCCGTCCGGAGCTTCGCGGTACACGCCCAGGACGTCGTGCAGGATGGCGTGCGCTCGGACCGCCTCGACGCCGAGCTCCGCGCGCACGATCCGGAACGCGAGGGCGAGGTCTTCCCCGACGTGGAGCCCGCCGGGTCCCTCGCCGCGCAGCAGCATCGCGAGGTGCTCGGAGCCGATGATCCGCCGCCATGGCCGATGCACCGGGCCGGTCGACCGCGCGGCATCCACCACGATGCGGACTTGGCCGTCGCCCGCGGTCGGAGTGGGACGGACTGGCGCGGACAGCGGCCCGACGGACCCGTCGATACTGGCCAGGCTGGCCACCGCGTAGACGTGATCGGCGTCGATAGCGCCGGTCGTGTCGACGTACGGCCCGTGCGGGACCGCGAGGACGTCCCCGCCCTTGTGATCGATCGGGGCGAGGTCGCCGTCAGGCCGGCCGCGATGGACGAGGTAGCCGGCCGCGCCGGCCACCGGCGACCACGACACGGTCACCTGTCCGCGGCCACGCTCGGCGCGGACGTCGGTCGGGGCCGGCAGGACGACATCCGGTGCCGGCCGGTCGCGTACGGTCGAGGCGCCGAAGGTCTCGAACCAGGCGATCCGGGCGGACCCGTGGCCCTCCGACGGCACGGTCTGGGGCCCGGTCTTGGTCGTCACGGCCGAAGGAACGCGTCACCGGCGCCGCGCGGCCCCGCGTTGAAGGTCTCCATGCCGATCACCGGCCGGAGGACCTTTCGGAACTCCTTCGTCGCGAACGCCTCGCGCAGCAGGTCGTCCGCCAGGGCATTGCCGATCGCGGCCATGATGATGCCCTGGTCGAGCGACAGGTACGCGCCCGAGACAACGCCCGTCTGGACGTTGACCGAATCCCGGAAGCCCCATTGGTCGTAGATATCGAAGTCGGCCTGCAGGTTGGCGAGGTTCTCCATGACCCGGTCGGGCGCCCAGCGCAGGGCGAGGAAGGCCGCATGCGGGGTCACGACCCCGTTCGTGTACGCCGACGGCGGCGGGTCGGGCTGCGGTTCGCGGCCGGGGCAACCGGCGAAGCCACGGTCGACCTTCGTCTTCTGTTCGTTCGACGTATAGCCGGCGGGGTCCATCCCGATCGCGTCGACGCCGTACTCGGAGTAGCCGCCTTCGGGGATGTTGGCCGGGGAGAAGCCCCAGTAGCCATATTCCGCCTCGACAAGGCCGTGGTGGATCTGCGCGGCGACCGTGAGCGGGTGGTTGACGGCCCAGCTGCGTGGGCCCCACTTCTCTTCCGGCACGAACAGCGCGGGCATGAGCGCCTCGAACATGGACCCGCCCCAGCCCGGCACGACCCGGAAGTCCTCGTACGGGTAGGCCCCTTCGAAGACGTCCACGCCGAGATACGTGCGGTGGAAGCCGACCGGCTTCGTCTCGGGCCAGCTCCAGTCGCACGTGTCGGGGAACGTCCGCCAGGCGCCGAAGTACTCCTTGGTCGGTAGCTCGCCCGTGGCGATCCCGATGTAGCTCGCGATCCGGCTCTCGCTGACGATCGTGTCGTAGCAGCACGGAGATGCGCCGGTGCTCGGGGTGTAGTGGAAGGCGATGCGGTTGACCTCCGGCCGGTAGTAGAAGCCGAAGTGCATGCTGTCGAAAAGGTCCCCCGCCCGCCCGGACAGCTCGGGAACGCTGTTGGCCACCACCTGGATCCCGGTCGCCAGCCAGCCGTTGTCGACCGACGACAGGATGGGCGTCACCGTCGCGCCGGTCGGCGGCCAGACGGTCAGGACCTCGCCGTTCGTGTGGTCGTACCAGTTGAAAAACTGCCCACTCGGCTCATGCCGCTCCATCGTCTCGAGGGACTGGAGCGTCCGACCCAGCCGGGCCACGGCCTCGGCGTGGTCGATGAACCCGAGGCGCTCCGCGACCACCGTGCTCCACATGTACGCCCCGATGTTGGTCGTCGACGTCTGGATGCTCGGCGTGCCGTCGGCCGCCAGGCTGTCGGCCGGCAGGCCGGTATCGGCATCGGTCATCGCCACGAACGAGGCCCAGGTGTCGCGCGCATACCCGAGGAGCGTCTCGCGCTGCGCGGCGCTCAGGCCGCCCGAGCCCGAGCCCGAGCCCGCGCCGACGGCCGCTGCCGGGAACGCAACGGCCGCGATGACCAGCGCCGCGAGGGCCGTGATGAGCGGATGGAGTCGGCGCTGGCGCATATCGATACCTCCTGTTCGGCGGCCGCTCCGGCCGTCGGCGACGGGTCAGCCCTTCAGGCCCGTCGTCGCGATGCCTTCGGTGATCCAGCGCTGGAGCAGCACGAAGATGATGAGGATGGGCAGGACGAGGACCAGGGCGCCGGCCATGAGCATCCCGTGGTCGGCCTGGTACTGACCCGTCGCGAACGTCGCCAGGGCCACCGGCAGCGTGTACATCTCCGGCTCCTGGGCCATCACGAGCGGGATAGATGAACGAATTCCACGAGCCCAGGAACGTCAGGATGCCCAGGGTCGCAAGGACCGGGCCGGCGAGGGGCATCGCGATCGTCCAGAAGATCCGGAACTCGCTGGCTCCGTCCATGCGGGCGGCCTCGAGCAGCTCGTCCGGCAGGCCGGAGAAGAACTGACGGGTCAGGAACACACCGAACGGTCCGGCGAGGAACGGCAGGATCAGCGCCGGGTAGCTGTTCACCAACCCGAGGGCGCTCATCAGCACGAATTGGGGCACGAGGATGGCCGCACCCGGCAGCATCAACGTCGCAAGGACGAGGCCCAGGAGCACGCCCTTGCCGACGAACCGGAGCTTGGCCAGGGCATAGCCGAGCATCGGGGCGAACACGAGGGTCCCGGTGGTCACGACGGCCGCCACGACGATCGAGTTGAAGAAGAAGCGCGGCATGTCCAGCTGGTCGACGAGGCGCTGGTAGTTGTCGAGGGTCGGCTGCTCGGGCAACCAGGTCGGCGGCAGGCGCAGGAACTCGCCCTGCGGCTTGAACGAGCCCAGGACCATCCAGACGAACGGCGCGATCATCAGGATGAGTCCCAGCGTGAGCAGGACATAGAGGACGATCGAGGCGCGACTGCGCCTCGGTGCGCCGGCCGCGCGCAGCGGCGCTGGGCGGGCAAGGGCGGTCACGCGTACACCTCCGTCACGTCTGCGACCGGAGTGCGCGGAACTGGACGACCGCGATGACGGCAACGAGCAGGAACAGGACCCAGGCGATCGCCGCGGCATAGCCCTGGTGGAAGAACTCGAAGCCCTCCTGGTACATGAACATCGAGATCGAGAGGGTGCTGTCGAGTGGGCCGCCGTCGGTCATGACGAATGGCTCCTCGAACACCTGGAGGTACCCGATCGTGGTGATGACGACGGCGAACAACAGGGTCGGTCGGAGCAGCGGCAGGGTCACCGACTTGAACGCGGCCCAGCGGCTTGCGCCGTCGATGGACGCCGCCTCGTAGAGCTGGACCGGGATCGTCTGCAGGCCGGCCAGGAACAGGACCATCGCGAATCCGAGGTTGCGCCAGGCAGCCATCACGATGAGCGACGGCATGGCCAGGATCTCGATTGCCGAGCCAGTCCGGCCCCTCGAATCCGATCGCGCCCAGGGTCATGTTGACCAGCCCGTAATCGGGATTGAGCACGAACCGCCAGACCACGGCGATCGCCACGATGCTCGTGACCACCGGCAGGTAGTAGCCCACCCGGTACACGGTGCGGAATCGCCGGATGCCGCGGTCCAGCGCCAACGCCGCCGCCAGGCCGAGACCCAGGGTCAGGGGGACGCCGACGATCACGAAGTAGGCGGTGTTGGCGAGGGCCTTGTGGAAGGTGGTGTCGCCGAGGAGCTCGACGTAATTCTGGAGCCCGATGAAGTTCACGCCGAGCGGGTTGCGCAGGTCGCGCAGGCCGAAGTCGGTCAGGCTCAGCACCAGCGATGCGAGCAGCGGCCCGGCCATGAAGACCAGGAAGATCACCACGAACGGCAAGGCGAAGGCCCAGCCGGTGAGGTTCTGACGGAGGCTGATGTGCGGTTCGCGACGCATGGCCGCGCCGCCCATGGCACCGGCGAGCGCCGGGGCAGCCGCAGCATCGCGGACCGATCCGGTCGAGCGTGGCGGCCCGACCGGATCAACTCGCTGGGCCATGGCTACTGGCCCGTGCCGATCGCGGTGGCTTCGTCCTCCATCGCTTTCGCTCCGTCCGCGGGGGCCACATCTCCGGTCGTGACCCGCTCGAGGTTGTCGTTGATCGCGGTCGAGACCTCGTTCCAGGTCGGGATGGGCGGCGGGGCCTTCGTGTCCTCGAGCTGCGTCCCGAACGATGGCCACGTTCGCATCGTCGGCGAGGGCAGGATCCTCCCACGCGCTCTGGACGGCCGGCAGCACGGTCGCCTCCTCGTACCAGGCGACCTGGTTCGCCGGGTCGGCCATGAACTGGACGAACGCCCAGGCTGCGTCCTTGTTCGGGCTGTCCTTGAAGACGACGAGGTTGCTGCCGCCCACGAAGGACGTTCCAGTCACCTTCTTCGGCATCGGGGCGATCGCCCACTTGCCCTCGATGTCGGCGCCACCGGCCTCCGTGATGAGGCCGAGGTGCCACGGCCCGGAGAAGAACATCGGGTGGGTGCCGGCCACGAAGGCCGGCGTGATGTCGAAGCCTTCCGGGACCGACTTCGGCGTCAGGCCCTCCTCGAAGAACGAGTCGTAGATACGTGAGCGCTTCGACCGCTTGCGGGGAATCGAGCGTGAAGGCGCCGTCCTCGCCGAGGACGTCACCGCCGTTCGACCAGACGAACGGCAGGTACTCCTGCCCGTTCTTGGTCCCGAGCGCGATGCCCCATTCGGCGCCGCCCTGGGACTGCATCGCCTTGGCCATCGTCATGAGCTCGTCCCAGGTGGTCGGGGCGGCCGTGATCCCGGCCTTCTCGGCGACGTCGGTCCGGTAGTAGAGGACGCGCGTCTCGACGTACCACGGCACGCCGTACGCCTGGCCATCGACCACGCCGGTCTGCCAGGCGCTCTCGAAGAACACGCTCGGGTCGATGCCGGCGCCGACCGGTTCGAGGGCGCCCGTCTCGACGAACTGGCCCATCATGTCGGTGCCCATCTGGCTGACGTCCGGCGTCTCGCCGCCACCGATGGCGGTCTGCAGCTTGGCGACGGCCTGGCCCCAGTCGACCGGGGTGACGCTGACCGTGACGCCCGGGTTGGCGGCCATGAACTTGTCGGCCATGACCTGGAGCTTGGTGCCTTCGTTGCCCATGGCCCACACGGTCAGTTCGCCGCTCAGGTTTGCTGCGGCGGAGGGCTCGGCCGAGGCGCCGGAGGCTCCGGCGCCGGCATCCGAACTGGGTGCCGCGGCGCTACCGCCCACGGCGCCGGACCCGTCATTGGTGCCACACGCGGCGATCGCCAGGCTCAGGGCGGCGAACAGCGCGAGAACGCGCCACGTGATGCGCGAAGTGTCCATCGTTGGTCCTCCTGCCACGCACACGGGCGGGATATCGGCCCGGGCGACGACCTCGAACCAGCGTAGTCAGCCCGGCTCGTTGGCCGCCTCGACCATGCGGGCGCCGGCCTTGCAGGCGGATTGCAATCAGGCGTCCCTGGGCGACGCGGCTATTCCCCTGAGGTCAGGGCGCCGCGATGTCGCCGGCTCGGAACGTGGCGATCAGCTCGGTGTAGTCGGGCAGGCCACGCTCGTAGCCGATGGCCCAGAAGCCAGCACCGGCCAGGCCGCGCTCGTCGGCCAGGGCGAGTTTCGGGGCGAGACTCCGGGGCGAGTCGTAATAGACCGCGGTCCACGCCTCGGTCCGCGGCACGGCCTCGTCGGAGGCGGACGGGGAGCCGCTACTCAACGGTGACGCCGACGCTGCTCCATCGGTCGGGACGGCGTAGAACTCGACGCTCTGGACCGGCTCGAACAGCGGCTCGAACGACGGATCCGCGATCACGTCCAGGTTGCGCCGCGGGACCCACGCGTCGCCGCGTCCCGTGGAGGGCGACCCGACCCCCGGACCGATGACCGGCCAGGTCATGCCGTACAGCGGCAGCCCCAGGATCGTCCGGTCGACCGGCACGCCCAGCGCTCCGTAGAGGTCGAGCGACCAGATGAGGTCCCGCTCCTCCCCATCGATCCGGTCGATCGGCGCTGAGGCGCCGGGCTCTGAACCCGCCCAGTGGTAGTCGTACCCCATGAGGAAGATGCGGTCGGCCCCGGCCGCGGCGGCCGCCGCCGCCATCGCGGCGCCGGTCTGGTTGGCCTGCGTCGCGACCGACACCTGCCCATCGGGCAGCCACGCGCGAAGGGCCTCGCGCAACCGACCGACGAATGCGCCGTAGTCGAGCACATGCTCCTGCGGCAGGCTCTCGACGTCGACGTTGATGCCATCGAGCCCGAGCTCCACGACGAGATCGACGAGCACCTCGATCCAGCGCTCCTGGGCCTCGGGCTCCGTGTAGAACTGGCGGTTCTTGCCGGCGCCGAAACTCGTGTACACCAGCTCGACCCGGGTGCCCCGATCCTGGGCGGCCCGGATGATCTCGCGCCCGAGCCCGTCGGTGATCTGGTTGTAGCCGTTCTGGGCGTCGTCCAGCTCGCCATCGCGTCGATGCGTGACGGAGAACAGGGCAAGGGTCGTCAGGTCGGTCGCGCCGACGTGCTCGACGATCGCGTCGTCCATCTCCCAGTACGGGAGGAAGCCGTAGACCTCGTGGCCGGGGATCGGCACGATCGTGGGGCGGACCGTGGCCGGTGGGGTGCTCGGTTCGGTCACGGCCGCGTCGGACTCATTCGGGGTGACCGTCCCGCACGCGCCGGCGATCAGGATCGCAGAGACCGCCACGGCGATGAGCGATCTGGCGCGCCGCGGGTTCACGACCAACGCGGCAGGGAGACGTGGGGCAGCACCGCGCAACGGTACCGGCTGCCCGCGATCGCGTCACGCGGGTGCGCCCGCCACGCTCACCGCATGGGGTCACGCGAAGGAGCACGAACGACAACGGCCCCTCCCGTAGCCGGGAGGGGCCGTTGGGATCCGCGGGCTGGTTCAGGCGCGGGCCTGGGTCGGTTGCATCATGGCGATCTCGACCGCGAACAGGGCGAGATCATCGGCCAGCTCCTGGGCGCTGGCCTTGGTCGCCTTCCCGAATTCGGTCGCTGCGTCGCGCAGCTCGGTGTCCTTCTGCTCGCGCGCGATCTTGAGCATCGCGGCGGCCGAGTCCTGCTGCTTGCGCTTGAGATTGATCAGCACCGCGTGCGCCTCGTAGGACTCGCTCGGTGCTTCGGCGGCGCTCTGGGCCGTCTCGTCCATCAACTCCTTGAGCGCGAGCGCGACACCCTCGAGCTTGCCGGTCGCGTCGTGCTTCCTGCCGAGCCGCCGCAGCTCGCGGAGGTACTTCTCGTCCTCGCGGAGCGCGGTCTTGATGAGTCGCTTCGACTCCGACCGGGCGTGCGCGGTGCTCAGCTTCTCCCCACCATCGACGATGGCCTGCTGGATCGCGATCGCCTCATCGAACTCGTGCGTGATGAACTCGTCGCCGTACTTCGCCTCGCTCATGTGGGCCCTCCCCTTGCCGTCGCTGTGGTGGTTGTCGTCCTGGGGGTCGGCGACACCGTACGGACGGCGGCGATGCGGGAGACGCGCTCCGGTCGCCCGGCGCGTGACGACCGTGTTGCAGTCGCGAGGCGGGCGCGCGTCAGGCCTCGGCGGCGACGGGCAGCACGAGCAGGTAGCCGGGCGGCACGCCGAGGTTGACCCGGGTGCTGTCGCGCAGGACGAACTGCTTGGCCAGCGTCGTCGGGCGAGACGAGGCTGTTCGGTTTCGGGCTGTTGCCCCAGACGGAGCTGCCGTGCGGATACAGCGGGTCCAGGACCCGGATCCCGGTGACATCGAACGTCATCGAAGGTCCGGGGGTCGGCGGTCGACTCGAAGCCGCTCATGACCCAGGCATGCCGGCCGCGCCACATCACGAGGCCGACGGGCCGCTTGGTGGCCCGGATCGCCTCGGCCGCGGCAGTCATGGCGTCGTCGAACGTCGGGAGCGACACCAGCTCGTAGGGGCCGATCCCCAGGTCGTTGAGCACCGCGGTCCAGCCGCGCGGATTGGCGCCGCCGAACGGGCTGAAGCTCTGGTCGCGGGCCGCCTCCCAGAGGTCTCGCTGGTCGGCCCGGGTCGTGCGCGATCGGTCGGTGGCCATGTTGAGGGCCATCTGCAGGCTGGCCCCGACGCACCACTCGAAGGTGTACTGCGCCACGAAGTCGCCCCTGCGGAACAGGTTCATCGCGAAGGGCTCGGGGTCGGCTTCGGCGACCTCCGGGAGTGGCGTGGGCGTTGCGGTGGCGGTCGGTGCCGGGTCGACGGTCGCGCTCGGACCGGGCTCGCCCGCCGTCGCGCCGTCATCGCTCGGTGCCGGCTTTCCGGTCGGTGTCGGCTCTCCGGTCGGTGTCGGCTCTCCGGTCGGTGCCACCGCCATCGTGGCCGCGGAGGTCGGTGCCCCAGGGTCGCCCGGCTGGCACGCGACGACGGTCAGGGCCGCAATGAGGAAGGCGACGAGGGCGCGACGAGGACGGAGCGGGGACGCGGAGTCAAGCATGAGGATCGGTGCAGTATGCCCCGAACCCGCGATTCGGCCCTGACTGGGGGCAGCGCGCCCTATGCGATCCCCGCCGCCGAGCGGGCCTCGGCGATGACGGCCGCGGCCGCATCGATCGGGACGGCAAAGCCGATCCCCTGCGCACTCGCGGCGACGGCGACGTTGACCCCGATCGCCGCGCCCGAGGCGTCGAGCAGCGGCCCGCCGCTATTGCCGGAGTTGATGGCCGCATCGGTCTGCAGGAGCCCGGTCATCGTGGTGGTCTGGCGGCTCATCCCGGAACCGACCTCGATGGTCCGGCCGGTGGCCGACAGGATCCCCGACGTGACCGACTCGGTGAACGTGCCGAGCGGGCTGCCGATCGCGATGACCAGCTGGCCGACCTTGAGGGCGGCGGCGTCCCCGATGGGGATCGTCGGCAGGTCCTGGGCGGTATCGACCTTCACGACCGCGAGGTCGTGCTCGGTGTCCGTGGCGATGACCGTGCCCGCCAGCTCCGAACCGTCCTGGAGCGTAACGGTGATCTGGTCACTGCCCTCGATCACGTGGTTGTTGGTCAGGATGAGCCCGGAGTCATCGAAGATGAAGCCCGATCCGACGCCGGTCGATGGGACGGAATACGGCCCGAAGCCCTCGTTGCCGGCCGATCCGACCGTGATGGTCACGACGGCCGGGCTGGCCGATTCGGCCACGGCGACCACCGCGTCCGAGGCGGTGATGTCGACGGGTGACGTCGTGGTGCCCGTCGTCGCGCCGGTGGTCGTACCGGTCACGCCGGTCGTGCCGGTTCCCGGGTCCGTGGCGCCGATCCCGGTGAGCAACCCCACGGTGCCCACCGATCCCACGACGGCCGACAGCATCGACACGGCGAGGACGCCGGCGAGCCATCGACCACGCAACGGACGGGAGGAGGACGCCGTTGGAATCGCGGATGGGATGGGCTCGCCGGCGCGGGTCGCCGGAAGGTCCGGTCCGCCCGGGGGGGACGGACGGACCGGAGTAAGGGGCACGAATGTCGGATTCGTCGGGGTGCTGGTCGAAGCGGTCCATGGCTGCCATTCCAGTCGTCCTGCCTGAGAACGTCATGAGACCGCGAAGCCGGCGATCTTTGAAGGAATCCGGCTCGCCGTTCCCCATACTCGACGAACGACCGACCGCAGGAGACGACCGAACGTGCAGCGAACACTCGTGGAAGGGGCCGCGCGTGGCGACCAGGAGGCCTTCGAGGCCCTGGTCCGCGCATCGGCGAACCGCCTGTTCGCGATCGCCTATCGGATCCTGCGCGACCACCACCTGGCGGAGGACGCGGTGCAGGGGACCCTGGTCACGATCTGGGACGAGCTCCCGCGGCTGCGCGATCCCGACCGGTTCGACGCGTGGAGCTATCGATTGATCGTGCGGGCCAGCGTCGCCGCCGCCAAGCGCGAGCGTCGGGGACCGGGCGGTGGGGCGGTGGTCCGTTTGCTCCCCGACGACGCCGACGCGTCCCGAGCGGCCGACGACATCGGCTACGGTCGCGGATCGCGACCAGGTCGAGCGCGGGTTTCGCCGCCTCAAGCCCGAGCAGCGCGCGATCCTGACCCTGCATCACTACGGCGGCCAGTCCGCAGCCGAGATCGCCGATGTCCTCGGGATCCCGGTCGGCACGGCCAACTCCCGACTCCATTACGCGACCCGCGCCCTGCGCGCGGCGCTCGAAGCCGACGCCCGTATCGACGACCCCAGGGAGCGCACGGCATGACCATGAGCAACGACACCGACCGGCGGATCGCCGCCTTCTTCGATGAGGGGCCGAGCCGCGCCTCCGAGTCCACGATCGAGGTGGCCCTCGCGCATGCCCGCGCCCACCCGCGCCGGCGCGACCCGTTCCGTGCGCTCCGCCGCGACCCGATGGGGAGTTCCTCGGGCTTCGCTGGGTTGCTGCAGCCGGTGCCGCTCCTCGCCGCATTGGCCCTGCTGCTGGCTGTCGCCCTGGCCGGCGTCGGGGTCGGTCGGTGGTTGGACCAGCGCCAGCCGGCGGTCGTCCCGCCGATCGTGGATCCGTCGCCGTCGCCGTCGTCGTCACCGTCGGCCGTGCCGCCGTCGGTGGCGCCGACCGTCGGCCCGAACCCCGAGACCACCCGCGTCGATCTCATCGAGCACGTCGGGCAGGACGCCTTCATCGACGTCACCGACGCGTCGTTCACGCTGGTCGAGGCGGTGTCCGGTGATCCCGGCGACGGCGTGGACGTGCCGCCGGAGACCGTGCGGGTGGAGAACGACCCGGCCGATCCCTCGACCGTCGTGCTGACCTGGGGCGGCAACGTGTGCGACACGAGCCACGAGCTCGAGATCGACCCCGACGGCCGGACCCTGCGGATCACCCGGCCGGCGTGTCAGGGCGACACGCTGGGTGGGCAGGGTCATGTCCTGCGCCTGACATTCGACGGTCCGGCCCCCGCCGGCGAGTTCACCGCCACGATCGAGACGACGCCATAGCTACCCCGACGGACAGCCCGGCGAGCCGCAAGGCGACCGCAACGCCGTGGAACGATGGTCGTTGAGCCGTCTGTGGGCCGCTCGCACCGAGACTGGCCACGACCCCCGAAACGCCCGCATGGAGGTGCGCTCATGGGTGACCAGACCAAGAACCAGGGCCAGAACCAGGGCCAGAACCAGGGCCAGAACCAGACCGGTGGCCAGAACAAGGGCACGACCCAGGTCGGGACCCACGGCAACCAGGGCAGCGGCCAGGGGCAGCCTCAGGGCACGGGTTGGGACGACCGCTCGCCGGACGAGACGTACGGCGACAAGGGCCGCCAGAACCAGGGCCAGCCGAACCCGCAGTCCCAGGGCAACATGGGCAACACCACCAAGGAACCCATGGGCGACCAGCAGACGGGCGCCAACACCCGACCGACCAACCAGAAGCGCTGACCCAGATTCGCGCCCAAACCGAAGCCCCTCCCCTTCACCGGGGCGGGGCTTCGGCCTGTCTGGAGCGGGCCCCTCTACGAGACCCGGCCCGGAAAGGCCGCGTCCAGCGCCGCATCCAGGTCGGCGGCCGTGGGGGCGGGTTCGTTCCAGCGGTGGACCAGCACGCTGTGGCGCCCGTTGATCGGCACGTCGCGACGCGCGATGTAGCGGAGGAAGACCAGGCCGGCCTCGGGCACATGCCACTTGCCTTCCCCGGCCACCTCCCCCGCCGAGATCAGCGTCGTCCAGTTGCGGCGATACACCTCCGGATCGGTGCGCGACAGCTCCGGCATGCTCCGACCGACGAGGTCCGCAGCGGCCCAGCCCAGGGTGGCTGCCGCGGACGCCGTGATGTCCACGATCCGCATCTCATCGTCGATGACGAAGATCGGTGGTCCGCTCGCGGCCGGCAGGCGCGGGGCGATCTCGATGCCGTCGTAGGTCTCGAGGCGCAACCGATCGGCCCAGTCGGCCAGTTCCTCTTCGAACAGCGGCCGTTCCGGCCCGCCGCGCGTCGCCCGCCGGAGGGTCGCCCGGTCGGGCCACACCCCCACGGTGATCGCCTCGCACTCGGAGCCGTCCACCCGGCGGCCGAGGTGCGAGGCGACCAGTCCGAGCTCCACCAGACGCTCCCGTTGCCCCCGCAGCGTCTCGATCAGGCGGGCTTCTTCGTTGGGTCGTGCCCGGACCGTCACGATCCGCAGATACATCGTGGCATCTGGCGGCAGCGCCGCGAACGTCCGACCCACGATCTCGTAGTGGACGGCGCGGTCGATCGCGAACGGCAGGTTCAGGCGCGCCGCGAGGAACCGGTCCTCCTCGTCGATCCCGGTCGCCCGCACCATCGATTCGACGTCGCGCCAGACCGTGATGATCGCCGCCTCGACATCGGCCAGCGCGTGGGCCTCGACATCGTCCTCAGTGGAGACGGCCATAGGAGCGCGACGAGCCCCGACGATGAGGCTGTCGAGGCCGTTCACCTCGCGTGCGGCGCGGGCGAGCCGTCCGCGGACCTCGACGAGCGCGGCCGCGTCCGTTCCGGGTGGCAGTCGTCCGAGGACGACTCGGAGGATCATCGTCGCGAATCTACGACGCCCGACCAAAGCGTGATAGCGCGACGGTCGCTGGGACCCGCGAGACGGACTGCCGACTCGGTAAGGTTCGCGGGATGACGGAGACCTCGGCGACGCGGTCGATCCTGCGCGATCCCACGTTCGCGCGACTGTGGTTCATCCAGGCCGCGAACCAGGTCGGCGGCAACATGGCGCTGTACGCGCTGACGGTCCTCGTGTTCGACGCGACGCGCTCGAACAGCGCCGTGGGGGCGCTCGTCGCCTCGTTCGTCCTGCCCCAGATCGTGTTATCGCCGTTCGCCGGGGTCATCGTCGATCGGCTGGACCTGCGCTGGGCGCTCATCGGACCGAACGTCGCCCGCTCGATCATGACGGCCGGGTTGGCCATGGCCGGCGCGAACATCCCGCTGCTCCTCGCGCTCAACCTCGGAATCAGCTTCTCGAGCGTCCTGTTGACCCCCGCGGAGGGTTCGATGATCCCGCGGGTCGTACCGCGCGCCCAGCTCCAGACGGCGATGAGCGTCTTCAACCTGACGCTCCAGGCCTCCTTCGCGCTCGGGTTCGCGTTCCTGGGCCCGTTGCTCGTGACGATCGCCGGGCCATCCGCGGTGCTGGGCGTCGTCACCACCTTGTACATCGCGGCGACCATCGCCTGCATCGGCCTGCCGAGCGCACCACCGGTGCGCGGGCCCGAGGCGGAGTCCGGACGCGAGGCCATCCTTCGGCCGATCCAGGAGCTGCGCGAGGGCCTGCGGGTCATCCGCGGGGATCGCGAGGTGAGCCGACCGATCGTCCACCAGGCGGCCGTTGCGTCCGTGGCCGGCGTGCTAGGCGTGCTCGGGCCGGGACTCGCCGCAACCGTCGGATTGGAGCCGACCCAACTCGCCGTCATCGTGGTACCGCTCGGCGTGGGCGTCGTGATCGGGGTGCTGGGCCTGCGGCGGTTCGGCGGCGCGCTATCGCGGCGGCGGGCCGCGGAGGGCGGCCAGATCGTGTTGGGACTGCTGGCGGCGTCGCTGGCCCTGGCGGGCTATTTCGGCGGCCTGCTGGCGGGCGTCGGTCTCTCGGTCGTGCCGCTCGTCGTCGCCGTGGCGGTCTGCGCGGGCGCGGCCTACGGGGTCGTGTCGGTGTCGGCCCAGACCGCGCTCCTCGAATCGATGCCATCCGAGGTGCGCGGTCGGGTCTTCGGCGTGCTCGCCTCGATCGTCAGCGCGGCCAGCCTCGTGCCGACGTTGATCGCCGGACCCGTCGCGGATCGGGTCTCGGCCGGGGTGGTGATCGGGGTCGTCGGGATCGGGGTGCTCAGCGTCGGGTTGTGGTCGGCGTTCCGATTCGGGCCCCGGACGCCGAGGCCGGCCTGAGCGCCCGACCGAGAGCGGCTACCGTAGGCCGATGCCCGCCGATCTCGACCGACTGCCGCCCCCGGGTGCCGTGCTGTTCGATCTCGATGGGACGCTTGTCGACACCGTCGGGACGCGGATCGATGCGTGGCTCGTGGCGCTCGAGGAGGCCGGGTTCCCGACGACTCGCGATCGATTGGCGCCGCTCATCGGCGTCGATGGCAAGCGGCTCGCGCGCGAGATCGCCGCGCTCGCCGGAGTCTCGCTCGACGATGGTCGCGCCGAGTCGATCGACCAGCGGTCGGGCGAGGTCTACGAGCGGCTGAACCAGTCCCCTCGCCCACTCCCCGGTGTCCGCGAGCTCGTCCGGGCGATCGAGGCGCGCCGGCTGCCGTGGGCGATCGCCACATCGAGCCGGAAGGCCCAGGTCGCCACGTCCGTCGCGGCCCTCGGGCTGGACGAGGAACCGAGGATCGTCGACGCGAGCAACGTCAAGCACGCCAAGCCGGAGCCGGACCTGCTGCTCCTGGCGGCCTCGCAGGTCGGTGTCGAGCCGGCTCGGTGCTGGTACATCGGCGATGCGACCTGGGACATGGTCGCGGCCGTGGCCGCCGGGATGATCCCGATCGGGGTGACCGCCGGGGCCGCGGTCGACGAGGCAGGGCTGCGCGCGGCGGGGGCCGCGGCCGTTGTGGAGACCCTGACGGAACTCACCGATCCGCTTGCGGCCCATTGAGCGGGCCGTTCCGCGGCTGGCGGCGGGCCGAGTGGCGCGGGTCCCGTGGCGAGCGGCCGGCCGAGTGGCGGCCGGTCCGCTGGCACGCGGCCGGCCACTTCGTCCGGTTCGATCGCGCAATGTGCTTCCCAGTCGGCACGATCGGGTCGGATGCGTCTGCGGGCCTGCTGCAGCCGGTCCCGCTCACCAGGATGTGCTTGCCAAGCACGGATCGACGTCTATGGCGCTCGATGCGGCCGCCTTCGGCGCCTCCGGGGAACTTCTGCCGTCTACCAAGCACGTCCTGACGTCGAGCGTGCCCGCACGGGCCCCGGCCCGCTACCGTGCATCGATGACCGATCCGGTGACCCAGCCTCGGCTGGACGACGACCTGCTCGTCGAGGGCGTCCGGGAACTCGCCACGATCGACCCGGACCTTGCCGGGATCGCCGAGCGTCATGGACCGCCACCGCTGTGGGCCCGCGAGCCCGGCTTCGAGACGCTCGTCCGGATCATCCTCGAACAGCAGGTCTCGCTGGCTTCGGCAGAGGCCGCTCGACAACGGCTGGTGCGCGCCGCCGGCGCCATCGAACCGGCCGCGATCGTCCGGGCCGGCGACCAGGCCCTGCGGGACGCCGGCCTGACGCGCCAGAAGTCGCGCTATCTCCTCGGCCTGGCGGGCGACGTGCTCGATGGCCGGCTGGATCTCGACGCCGTCGCGGCGGCGGATGACGATGACGCCCGCGCGCGACTCACCAGCGTGCTGGGAGTCGGCCGATGGACCGCGGACATCTACCTGCTGATGGCGTTGGGCCGTCCCGACATCTGGCCGACGGGCGACCTGGCGCTGGCCGGGGCGATGCGTCGCGCCAAGGGCATGACAACGCTACCGACCGGCTCGGAGCAGTCGGTCATCGCCGAGGCGTGGCGGCCATGGCGAGCCGTGGCCGCACGCCTGCTATGGCACGCGTACCTCGCCGGGGAACGCTGAACGAGGTTCCTAGCGGGACTTCATCCCCGCGTGGGACAGGACGTCACGGGCCTTGGCCGCGTCGTTGGTCACGAACGCGACGTGGACCTCATTGCCTTCCATCCCGATCGGCATCAACGCCTCGATGTTGATGTTCTCCTCGGCGAGGCGCCGCAATGCCTTCGCGAGCGAGCCCGGCTCGTGGCGGATGGCCGTATCGGTCGCCTCGACCTCGGTGTACTTGGCCTTGGCCTCGCCGAGCGCCGTGCGCGTCATCGTCACGTCGCTCGTCATGATCGCCGCGCGGCCCGAGTCACCACACGTACTGCCGCTCACCGCGGTGATATTCACGCCCTTCGCGGCGATGGCCTCGGCGACGCGCGCGAACTCGCCCGGCTTGTTGGCCAACTCAACGAGAAATGCCTGCATGACGGCTCCTCCTGACTTGCTCGGCCCGTCCGAGGGGGCAGTGAGACGTCGACTCGAGGGCGGGTCGGGAGACTCCCGAAGTCTACGCCCATGGTCCTAATGGCCCGGGCAGGAGTGCCGGGGTAGGATGCGGCGATGCCGCGCTGGGGGAGCTTCGCATTCGGTCCGCGGACCGTCGCCGCGCGATCGAGCCGGACGGCGCGCTGGATCGGCGCGGGCCTCAGCCTCATCGTCGTAACAGGCTGCATGGGCCTCTCCGGCCCGTCCGCCAGTCCACCACCCGACGGGAACGCTGCCGGGACCACGAGTCCGGGGCCGACCTCGAGCATCCGCGCCACACCCGGCCCGCCGACCGGATCCGCGGCGCCGACCGGGTCCGCCACGCCCGTGGCCGAGCCCGTCCCGATCGCCGGCGAGTGGCGTGTCCGAAAGGTCCTCTCGCTCGATGATCGTTCGGCCCTGATCCCGGGCGACGCGGCCTTCGACGACGAGGCATTCGTCGTGACGCCCGGTTGCGATACCGAGCCGTGCCCGACGGTCGAGGTGTCGATGACGCCGCTGGGCCGGACCGAGCCCGTGTCGGTGGTCGTCCTCTCGCGCGCAGGGGATCGCTACGTCTCGGCGGCCCAGGCCGAGAATGAGGGGCCATGCCTCGATGACTTCGGCGGTCGAGTCCACGGTGGCGCGACCGTCAGCTCGACCATGCGCCTGTGGGCGGCCACCACCCGTCCCGCCGGCTCGGCGGTGGAATCGACCCAGCTGATGGGCTCGCTGGAGTTGCGGCTTGCGCCGACATCGATCGGCACGGCCGCCGGCTGCGAGGAACAGACCGCGTCGTACGAGCTCACCGGACGCCGGGAAGCGGTCGCGGTCGTGAACGAGCCGTCGCCCGACCCGGAAGAGCCGCCCAACACCGCCGGCGGCCTTGCCAACCTGCCGGCGATCAGCGCTCCGGTCGACGGTGCCAAGGTCCTCTACTTCGGCGTCCGCGGCGATACGGTCGGGGAGCTCTTCGCGAGCATGGCCCGTGGTGGCCTCAAGGCATGTGGCGAGATCAACTACGAATGGCACGAAGGCGATGATCGGCCGGCCGCGTGTGCCATAACGGCCTTCCCCGATACCGAGGACGCCATCCGCGAGCGGACCGCATCGAACGGGACCTGCACGATCACCCGAGCCAGTGTCAAAGCCCGGTTCACGATCCACATCCCTCGCTGGACCGCGCCCAAGCGGGTGCCGGTGCGGCTCCTCGACTGGTGGCGGGATGTCGTCGACTTCATCCGCGACCACGAAGCCGGCCACGTGCGTATCAGCCGCGACTTCGTGAAGAAGCTCAACGCGAGGCTGGATGGCGCCGATTGCGGGGCCGCGACCTCGACCATCCGGAAATGGTCCCGGCAACTGACTGCAGCGCACGAGGAGTACGACCGCGTGGAGTACCAGAAGCCCTGGCCCGTGCCGCCCGCCGGCTACTGAGCGGGCACTGGACCGTGCAGCCGATGGTTTTCGGGGGTTGACAGATTACTTAGCAGTCACTAAGTTCTGCGCATGAGCGAAGCCGCCGCGATCTACCGGAATCCCCGCTCCCCGCGCCAGTCGGCCGACGAGCGGCGCGATTCGATCGTCGCCGCCGGGATCGATGAGTTCGCGGCGAAAGGTCTGGCAGGGGCATCGACGGATGCGATCGCTCGACGGGCGGGCGTGTCGCAGCCCTACGTGTTCCAGCTGTTCGGGACCAAGAAGAACCTGTTCATCGCGGTCGTGCGCCGGTGTTTCGAACGAACGCGGCTCGCGTTCGAGGACGCGGCCGACCGATATGGACGTGGCGAACTGAGCGAGAGCCACTGCGATAGCGCCCTCGCTGCCATGGGCGCGGCCTACAAGCGGCTCCTCGCCGATCGCACGTTGTTGCTGCTCCAGCTCCAGGCGTACGCCGCCTGCAGCGACGCGGACGTACAGGCAGCGGTGCGTGAGGAGTTCGGCCGGCTTCATCGGTTCGTTACCGATACGACGGGCGCTCCCGACCACGATATCCATCACTTCTTCGCCGAGGGCATGCTCCTGAATGTCGGTGCCGCCGTCCAGCTCGAGGGCGAGCCGTCGACGTGGACCCTGGCCAAGCTGGGAGGTACCGACTGACTGGATCGCGGCCCACCCCCTTTTCGGTACGTAACTAAGTGAGTGCTAAGTAATACACCCACCTGAGGAGCCCCACCCATGACGCGAACTGCCTGGACCTTTCTCATCACCGCCCTCGCCGTCTTCATGGCGGCCCTCGACAACCTGGTCGTCACGACCGCCCTGCCGGTCATCCGCGCCGACTTCAACGCCACCCTCGCTGAGCTCGAATGGATGGTCAACGCCTACACGCTCACCTTCGCGGTGCTGTTGCTCACCGGCGCAGCCCTCGGCGATCGGTTCGGACGCAAGCGGCTCTTCGTCATCGGCCTGGCGATCTTCACCGCCGGGTCCGCGGCGGCCGCGCTGTCGTCCACATCGAGCGAACTCATCGTCGCCCGCGCGATCCAGGGCCTCGGCGGCGCCATCCTGACGCCCCTGAGCCTGACCATCCTGTCCGCCGCGGTCAGACCGGAACGCCGGGCCGTCGCACTCGGCGCCTGGGGTGGCATCGCCGGCCTGGCCATCGCCGTCGGTCCGCTGGTCGGCGGAGCGATCGCGCAGGGCCTCGACTGGCAATGGATCTTCTGGGTCAACGTCCCGATCGGCCTCATCGCGATCCCACTAGCGATCTTCCGTCTCGAGGAGAGCTACGGACCGCCGAGCCGCCTCGACCTGCCGGGCCTCGGTCTCGTCAGCGCCGGCCTGCTCGCGGTCGTGTTGGGTCTGGTCAACGGCAACGAACGCGGCTGGACCGACCCACAGATCATCGGTTTGCTCGGCGGCGGCGCCCTGCTCATCGCCGGTTTCGTCGCGTGGGAAGCCCGGACCGCGAACCCGATGCTCCCGCTCCGCCTGTTCCGCTCGCGAGCGTTCACGGCCGCGAACATCGTCTCGATGCTGATGACGTTCGGGATGTTCGGCTCGATCTTCCTGCTCGCCCAGTTCTTCCAGGTCGTCCAGGGCTACAGCCCGCTCGAAGCGGGCCTGCGGACCCTCCCGTGGACGTTCATGCCGGTCATCGTCGCGCCCATCGCCGGGCTCATCTCGACCCGCACCGGCACTCGACCGCTCCTGGTCCTCGGCATGACGCTGCAGGCCGTCGGCCTCGCCTGGCTGGCGGCGGTCACCACGCCGACCGTCGAGTACCTCGCGCTCGTGCCCGCGTTCGTCATCGCCGGCGCCGGGATGGGCCTGTTCTTCGCGCCAATCGCCAACGTCGTCCTGTCGGCCGTTCGGCCAGAGGAGGAGGGCAAGGCATCGGGCGCGAACAACGCGATCCGCGAACTCGGTGGTGTGTTCGGGGTGGCGGTCCTGGCGGCTGTCTTCACGGCCAACGGGTCGTATGTCTCGCCGATCGCCTTTGTCGACGGGCTCGTGCCGGCGATGCAGCTCGGAGCGGTCGTCGTCGGGATCGGGGCAGTGGCGGCTCTGGCACTACCGGGTCGCAGTCGTGCCTCTAGCGTCGTATCGGACGACGGCCGTGCGGAGTCGCCGGTCGGTGCCGGCGAGGCGCCGATGGCCACCGCGTAGGCCGCCTGGCGGGGCCCGGACCGGTTCGCCGGTCCGGGCCTTGTCATGTCGGGCGGTGGCCGGTCCCCGCCGTCAGCCCTGCTTCGGATCCCAGACGGTCGCGTCGAGCACGTCCTTGAGGATCGCGCTGCTCCACGGCGCGGCGAGGTCCGTGTCGAAGAACTGGCTGAGGTCGCGGAGCAATCGACCGTAATCGTTGTTCGGGTCCTTGGCCGCCGCGGCACCGGCGTCCATCGCCCCATAGCTGTCCAGACCGATGAGGGCCTTGTACGAGCCCGCCTGCTTCTCGGTGCTGATGACGACCGCGAACGTGCCCATGTAGCTGTTGCCGGCGGGCATCGACCCGCGCAGGGCGGCGTCGTTCTCCGTCAGCCAGCGCTGGTGTGCCTCGTCCTGGCCGACCTTGACCGAGTATCCGAACTCCTGGATCAAGCGCATCGGATCCTTCCTCCCTGCTGGCCAGTGATCGGCCTTCGAACGACCATACGTCCAGGGTGTCAGGGTGCCGTTACGGGCCGCGAAGATCGGCCAGGAGGCAAGAACCGAGCCCGAAGCGCTCGGCGGCCGCCGCCAGGCTGCGATCGTTGGTCACCAGTCTGTCTGCTCCGATCGCCGAAGCGGAGGCAAGGATCAGCGCGTCCGGCACGCGAAGTTCGGTCATGGCGCGGATATGGGCGGCCTCGCGAGCGATCCGATAGTCGACGGCCACGAGCTCCAGGTCCGCGAAATGGCGGAGGAATCCTTCGGCGATGGCGACGGCCGCCTGGCTCGCCCTGAATGGTCGGACCAGGATCTCGCCGACGGTGACCATCGACAGCGCTCCTCGATCGCGGCCGTTCGCTAGGAACTCGTCGAACAGTCGGGTTGCGGCAGGACTCACAGGCTCGCTGCCGGCCAGGTAAGCGAGCGCAACAGAGGTGTCGATCAAGAGGCTCGCGCCGGGCGGAATCGCCTCATCCAGCGTGAGCGAGGTCACGTCACTCCCAGCTTCGGCGTTCCTCGTCGAGGTACGCGACCGGATCGCCGAAGATCCCGGCCATTGCCCCCGCGTAGGTGGTTCGGATCCGATGCAGACGGACGACGTCCGGATCATCCGCGTCGATCTCGACCAGGAATCGATCCCCCTCCACGATCCCGGCAGCCTGGACGACGGGATCCGGCAGGGTGAGCTGGTTCCGAGCGCGAAGCTTCGCCTCAGCCGTTGCTTGGGTGGTCCGCATTCAGAAAGCATGGCAGCGATTCGGAATGACGTCAACGCAATCCGAATGACGATCGCGGGCGATCCGCGTCGAGCCCGAGGGGCAGGTTCAACAACGACTAGTTCAGCGGCCGTAGGCCCGGACGGTACTTCCCGCCAATACCGCCGCATGGTGCGTGGCGTCACCCTTCTCCCACTACACGAATAGATCGATCGTTGAGGTGACCTTCCCTTGTCACAGTCCAACTGCTCGCGCTGCGGCCTGCCCCGGGTGCCGGAAGCCAGCTTCTGTGGTCGGTGCGGCCAGGAATACGTTCCGGCGGACACAGAGATCGTGCCCCTTGCCGGGGCGGCAGCAACAACATCAAAGACGACACAGGCCAGGGTCGTGGCCGGTCGTGGTCTGCGCGCGTACGACGGAGCCCTGAAGAACCGGTGGCCGCGCGGACGCTGGGCCGTCCATGGCGTCACGGCCTTGGTACTCCTGGGCCTCGTTGGCTCCATTGCGAGCCCTGCGTCCCCGGCCGGACAGACCGCCGATGCGGTGCCGACAACGCCTGCCGTGGCCATCACAGATGCCACGCCCACGCCAACGATCACCGCGACACCCACGCCGACGCCGATCCCGGAGGCCACGGCGGCCCCAACCGCAACGCCCGACCCGACACCCACACCTGCACCGACACCGATGCCCGAGCCGACACCGGCCCCGACGGCGCAGATGGATTTCGCACCGATCAAGAAGAGTGGTCGAGGCGACAAGATCATGAAATTCAAGATTCCCGAGGACGCGATCGGGATGGCGTCGCTGACCCACGCCGGATCGGGCAACTTCGCCGTTTGGGCCGTCGACGCGTCCGGGGACGAGACCGACCTGCTCGTGAACGACATCGGCAGGTACAAGGGCCGCGTGCTGTTCGACGAGCGCGACCACTCCGTCGCCTTCAAGATCACCGCATCCGGCAGCTGGACCGTCACGATCAACCCGGTCCAGAAGATCCCGAAGTGGAATGGCTCTGAGCCGCGCAAAGGCTCGGGCGATTACGTCATCCGCCTGACCGGAACCGCGGCCGAGGGCTTCGGGATCCTGAAACTCAACCACCGCGGCGACGGAAACTTCGCGATCTGGGCTTATGGCTCGAGCACCGACCTGCTCGTCAATGAGATCGGCCGCTACAGCGGCGAGGTCCTTCTCGGCGATGCCCAAGTGCTCGAGATCACGGCCAATGGAGCGTGGACACTGACGCTAGCCGACTGACCGGTCGATTAGCGTCAACCGTCTCGCGCGCTGGCGGCGGCGAGGGCGAATGGGTGGACCTCCCCACTCCCGTTCTCGCGGAGGAGCCAGCCCGCGACGGTGAGCGTCCAGCCCGAGTCGACGAGGTCGTCGACCAGCAGGACCGGGCCGTCGAGCACGCTGAGCCATCGATGGCGAACTTCGCGTGCGCGTTGCGCAGCTGCTGGGCGCTGTTCTGCATCGCGTGCTGGGTGCGCACCGGCGGCGCCGATCGTGAGGGCTTCGACGTAGGGCAGGTCCGAGGCGAGCGGCCAGCGCGCGGGCGAACGCGCCAACCACGCCCGGCCGCGCGCCTGACGGCACGGCGGTCACCCAGGCCGGCGCTGGCGTCGGGCGCCATCGATCGCGGATCGCCTTCGCGGCGGCATCGACGAGATCGCGGCTGAACGCCCCGTCCACGTTCCTGCCGCGCTGCACCTCCCTCCCCCATCCGGCATCGCCGAACACGCAGAGGGCCATCCCGCCCTGGTTGGGCGGTGTGATCCGGCCGGACAGGCCGTCGACGGCGTCCGGCGCCCACTGCAATCGCGGCTTGATCGTCCGCAGGTCGCGTCGCAGGAACGAGACGGCCGCCCGGACCAGCTCGTCGTCAACGGTCCGTGGCAGCCCCCTCCCCGTACAGTTCGCGCACCGACCGCACGGTGCCGGGTCCGGATCGTCCAGGAGTCGGATCAGGAACGCCATCAGGCAGCCGTCGTGGCGCATGTACGCCTGCATCTGCTCGAGCTCGGCCCGGCGAGCCGCGATGACCCGCGCGATCCGCTCCTCGTCCTGGGCCCACGGCTCGGCCGTCCGCACGTAGCGCCCGCCATCGCGCGCGACGGCGCCATCGAGCTCGAGCAGCTTGAGCGCCTGGGTGATCCGCCCGCGACCGAGGTTGACCGACTTCTCGAGCTTGCCCGATCGACATCGAATCGACCGCCTCGAGCGCTCGCAGGATCTCGTGCATGTTGGCCGTCGGCGGGAACGCCTTGTCCATGAAGAACTCGGCGATGTCGTCGTCCTCGCGACCGGACAGGACGACGCCGTACGCATGGTCCACGGCACGACCCGCCCGACCGACCTGCTGGTAGTAGGCGATCGCGGAGCCGGGCCGCTGGTAGTGGACGACGAAGCCGAGATCGGGCTTGTCGAAGCCCATCCCGAGCGCGACCGTCGCGACGAGCGCCTTCATCTCGTTCGCGACGAGGGCGTCCTCGAGCGCCTCGCGCTCCTCGGTCGAGAGGTCGGCGTTGTAGGGATGGGCATCGATGCCCTGGGAGCGCAGGAACGTGGCGACCCGCTGGGTGTCCGCCACGGTCAGGCAGTAGACGATGCCGCTCCCCGGCATCAGCGGGAGCTGCTCGGCCAGCCAGGCGAGGCGCTCGGCCTGGTTCTCGAGGACGATCGCATCGAGCTGGAGGGAGTGCCGAGCGAGCGGCCCGCGCAGGACGGTGGCGCCATGGCCGAGCTGGTCGGCGACGTCCTGGACGACGCGGTCGTTCGCGGTCGCGGTCGTGGCGAGGACCGGCACGCGCGGGTCCAGCGCTTCGAGGATGCCGACCGATCCGCCGGTAGTCGGGCCGGAAGTCGTGGCCCCAGTCGGAGATGCAGTGCGCCTCGTCGACGACGAACAGGCCGATCGAGCCCTGGATGCTCGGCAGGATCTCGGTCGTGAAGCGCTCGTTGGCGAGGCGCTCCGGCGAGATGAGCAGGACGTCGATCGCGTCGGCGGCGAGGCCGTCGTGGACGGCAGTCCACTCCTCGACGTTGCCCGAGTTGATCGTCGCGGCACGGAGACCGAGTCGGCCGGCCATCGCGATCTGGTTGCGCATCAGCGCAAGCAGCGGGCTGATGATCAGCGTGGGCCCGTGGCCCTCGATCGCGCCGGACGCGGGTGGCGATCCAGTACACGAGGCTCTTGCCCCAGCCCGTGCGCTGGACGACGAGGGCGCGGTGGCCGTCCTGGGCGACCGCCTCGATCGCCTCGCGCTGGCCGTCGCGGAACGTCGCCTCTGGGCCGAGCATGGTCTGGAGGTGCTGGGTGAGGAGGTCCATCGGCTCGCGTAGTGTGGCAGCCGCCGGGCGGTGAGGGTCGCGGGGGTGTCGCGAGTGCGCCGCGGTGCGCCGCGGGGCGCCGCAGGGCGCCATGAGTGCCGCGAGCGATCGGGCTTGGCCGCGACCTGCAACTGTGCTTCTCAGACTGCACACCGGGGTCGAACTCGGCGAAAACCGCGGAACCGGCGGTGCTCGCGGCGAACGTGTGCCTCCCAGGCACGAATCGGCCTCGACGACCCGAGGTCGCCATGCCACGGCTCCCTCCTGCAGTCTGGCAAGCACGTTTCGGGCCGGCGGCGGGCCGCGGTGAGGGCCGCGAACGATCGGGCGTGGCCGCGACCGGCAACTGTGCTTCCCAGACTGCAGACCGGGGTCGAGCCGGGCGAAAACCACGGAACCGGCGGTGCTCGCGGCGAACGTGTGCCTCCCAGGCACGAATCGGCCTCGACGATCCCGCGCCCACCGAGGCACGACTCCCTTCTGCAGTCTGGCAAGCACGTTTCGGGTCGGCGGCGGCGGCGTTACGAGCCCGCGCCGAGCCACGGCTCCCTTCTGCAGTCTGGCAAGCACGTTTCCGGCCGGCGGCGGCGTGACGAGCACGCGCCGAGCCCGCGACCGCCCGAGTAATCTTCACAGCACCAACCGCGAGGGGACCGCCACATGACCATCGCCGAACGTCGGATGGACCGGATGCTGGGCAGCGTCGCCCACGTGTTCGACTGGCTCAACGGCGGTGACTGGGAGCGTCATCGCCTGGACCCCGGTATCGCCGATCTGACGTTCGGCAACCCGCAGGAATTCCCGCTGCCCGGACTCGTCGATGCGCTCCAGCGCCACGCCGAGCCGCAGAACAAGGACTGGTTCGCCTACAAGTTCAGTGAGGCGGAGCCACGGGCCGTCGTGGCCGAGTCGCTCCGGCAGCGAACCGGCATCGACTACCGGCCGGAGGATGTCGCGATGACCGCGGGCGCGTTCGGCGGCCTGGCGGTGACGATCCGGGCCCTGTGCGACGTGGACGACGAGGTCATCTTCCTCTCGCCGCCGTGGTTCTTCTACGAGCTGCTGATCGTGTCGTCGGGGGCCACGCCGGTACGCGTCCGGCTCGAGGCCCCCGATTTCGACCTGGATCCCGAGGCGATCGCCGCCGCCATCACGCCGCGCACCCGTGCGGTCATCGTCAACAGCCCCAACAACCCGACCGGTCGGATCTATCGCGAGCCCGAACTGGCGGCCCTCGGCCGTGTCCTCGAGGCGGCGTCCGAACGCCACGGCCGGCCGATCGTCCTGCTCTCGGACGAGGCCTACAACCGGATCGTCTTCGATGACATCGACTTCCGCACCCCGGCGCTCGACTATCCCGCCACGATCACGATCTACACCTACGGCAAGACGCTGCTGGCGCCCGGGCAGCGGATCGGGTACGCCGCGATGACCCCGGATTTCCCGGATCGCGAGGCGATCGGCTACCGGATCTTCGTCCAGCAGCTGGCGTCCGGTTGGGGCTTTCCCAACGCCCTGCTCCAGCACGCGATCGCCGACCTGGAGACCCTGTCCGTCGACATCGGGGCCTTGCAGGCTCGGCGCGACCGGATGGTGCCCGCCCTCCGCGAGATGGGCTACGACGTGACCCGCCCCGAAGGGACGTTCTACCTGATGGTCCGCTCCCCTGATCCCGATGACATCGCCTTCGCGGCACGACTGGCGGAGCTGGGCGCGCTGGTCCTGCCGGGCGCGATCGTCGAATCGCCCGGCTGGTTCCGCATCTCGCTCACGGCGAGCGACGAGATGGTCGAGCGTGGCCTGGAGGTCTTCCGGACGGCCATCGTCTGAATCATCGATCGCCGTTGACGCCGGGTGACGGCGTCGCGACACCGATGTCCTAGCCTCGTGGCCACAAGGCTTGCGACGACCTTGGGACGATGAGGAGGGACCCATGAAGCCTCGACGGTTGGCCAGTCTGATCTCGGCCGGCGTGATCATCGGAGCTACATTCCTCGGCACGGCCGGTCCGGTGGCCGCCGACGACGATGACGACGACGACCGCCGAGGCCGCGTGCAGGTCCTGCTCAAGGACCTGTCATCGCCCAAGGGCATCGCGATCGGGTCGAGCCGTTCGGTCATCATCGGTCAAGGCGCGTTCGGGCCGCCCGGACCCGCCCTCGAGTACGTCTACAAGGGGCGAGACAAAGGGACGACGACACCACTCACGGATCCGGTCAACATCGTGGACGTCGCGATGACACCGGACGGTGCCGGCTGGGCGATCGGTGGGGACCTGGTCCTCTATCGCCAGGCCCTCGACGGAACCATCTCACCCATCCTCGACATCGCCGCGTACCAGCAGACCGATCCCGATCCGTACAACGTGGACGAGGATCCCGCCCAGTCGAATCCGTATGGGCTCGCCGCGCTCAAGTCCAACGACGTGCTGCTCGCCGATGCCGCCGGCAACGACGTCATCCGGGTCCGCCCGAACGGTGACGCCTGGACGGTCGCGCGCTGGAAGCAGGAGCTGGTCAAGACCGACAAGGTCGGCGATCCGACGCTCCCGCGAAAACTCCCCGCTGAGGCCGTGCCGACGAGCATCGCCATCGGCCGCGATGGCTGGGCCTACGTCGGCCAGTTGATGGGTTTCCCCGGTCGTCCGGGTTCGGCCCACATCTGGCGCGTGAACCCGAATGCCGAGGACGCGGTCTGCGACGCGAAGAAGAAGACCCGCGGCTGCAAGGTCTGGAAGTCGGGCTTCACCTCGATCGTCGACCTTGCCTTCAACCCGAAGAACGGCACCCTCTACGTGTACCAGATCGCCAGGCGCGGCTGGCTCGCGTTCGAGGAAGGCTTCGTCACCGGGAAGTTCCCGCCCGCGGTCCTCCTCGAGGTCCGCCGTGGTCACAAGCCTCGGGAGCTCGTCAAGGGCAAGCTGTCGCAGCCCGGCGGCGTCGTGGTGGCGCGCGACGGGGCGATCTTCGTGACCGACGGGATGTTCACCAACGGTCGCCTGCTGCGCGTGCGTCGCTGAGGTTCGCGATACTGGTCGCATGGCCAGCTACACGCTCAACCAGAAGGCTGTCGAGCACATCCGGCGGCTCATCGATGCCCGCCAGTACGTGCTCGACAGCGACTGGGGCGAGGTCCAGCCGCGGGCCGACGACGAGAACGCCTACCTTGCGAAGCATTCGTGGGACGAGTACGCGGCCTGGCACCTCGGCCTGACGGTCGGTGCGACCGATGAGACCAAGGCCCGCTACGCGTTCGTGACCGGCGATTTCCGGCGGGTCCATCGGTCGGCGATCATCGCGAGCCACTACCGGGCGGCCGAATGGCGCCACAAGGCGATCGAACTCGCCGCGCACGACCTGCTCCAGGTCCTGGACAAGAAAGCGGGGATCGGCTGATGCGACGGCTCGCGTTCTACATCACGCTCACGACCGACGGCATGTACGCCGACCCCGAGGGCGGCCTCGACGACTTCGAACCGGCCGAGGAGGAGCACCGCTTCGCGAACCATCTATTGCGCGACGCCGGGGACGTGGTCATGGGCCGGGTGATGTACGGGATCATGGATTACTGGGACGAGCTCGACGTCGACAACCCGGCCACGCCCGAGGTCGAGCGTGAGTTCGCGACGTTCTGGCGCGAGACGCCGAAGCATGTCGTCTCGCGCGGCCACCCCGAGCTGCGGCCGAACGCCACCCTCGCTCGAGGGCGACGTCGTCGAGGCGGTCCGCGCGATGAAGGCCGGTGACGGACCACCGATCATGCTCGGTGCCGGCGCCGACCTCTTCGCGACCCTCAGCCAGGCCGGCCTGATCGACGACTACCGATTCCTCATCGCCCCGAAGGCGCTCGGGCACGGCAGGGCGATGTTCGCGTCCCTCACCGCTCCCCTGCAGCTTCGCTTGGTCGCGACGCGCGCGTTCCCGTCCGGGAGCGTGCTGCTGGAGTACGTCGCGGCGTCGTAGCGACGGGGCTCCGTTGTCGGCCGCGGGATAATGTGACCGACTTCGCGAAGCCGGATCACGAGCCGAGGGCCAGATGATCCAGCACACGTACCTCGGGAATCGACCCGACGAGCGTCAGGACGACTGGACGGACGAGTGCCAGGGAGTGACCCACGACCGGGATCACTGGTACATCACCCAGAAGGGCGCCGTCTGGCGGGTGCCGATCGGCAAGGACCTGAGGGACCACTTCCAGCACGGCATCGACGGGGTGCGCAGGCGGTCGATCCCCGTTGCGGGGTACGACCATTTCGGCGACCCGGACTTCCGGAACGGGACGCTGTATATCCCGCTCGAGGGCAAGCGCCGGTTCCTGTTCTGGACGTGGGATCGGGTGCCGCGGATCGCCGCCTTCCGCGGTACGGACCTCCAGTTCCTGTGGTCGAGGCCACTGCCGCGACAGCAAAAGGCGGGCTGGTGCGCGATCGACTCGTCCGGGATCCTCTACTCGTCCAACGGTCGGGTGACCCCCCGCACGGAGCGAGGAGCCGGCCCCCTGTTCCGTTACCGCCTCGACGGCTCGAACCTGACGTTCATCGATCGCGTCATCCTGCGCGACGAGGCGGGCACACCGGTCGTCCTCGACAGCATGCAAGGCGGTTCATTCGCGGATGACCGCCACCTCTACATCAGCTGCGGCTACTACGAGGATCCCCACCCGAGCTGGGGGATCCACCTCTTCGACCTCGAGGCCGAGCGACGCGTCACTCGGTCGACGAACGGCTCCGGTTCATTCAACTACGAGTTCCACCCCGGCGGCTCGACGGACGAGGAACCCGAGGGACTGACCTGGTGGGACCTCGACGACAGGAACGCGCCGGGCATCCGGGGCAGCTGCACGCGATCCTGCTCGACAACGATGACAACGGCGACGACGTGTACCTGAAGCACTACCGCGTCACCGGCCTGTGAGCACCGTCGCGGTGACCGCAGACGTCTGACGGCCGCACCGCTACCCTTCTCGGCGATGCCTGCCGAATTCATCTACACCTCGTACAAGCTCGCCCGGCACTACCCGCCCGACCGGACGGTGCTCGAGGACATCTCGATCTCGTTCTATCCGGGCGCCAAGATCGGCGTCATCGGGCCGAACGGCGCCGGGCAAGTCGAGCCTGCTCCGGATCATGGCCGGGCTCGACGACGGGTTCACCGGCGAGGCGCGGCTGACGCCCGGGCTTCACGGTCGGCTACCTGAGCCAGGAGCCGCAGCTCGACCCGGCGCAAGGACGTCAAGGGCAACGTGCTCGACGGCGTCCGCGAGGTCCAGGCCCTGATCGACCAGTACAACGCCGTCATGGCCAAGTGGTCCGAGCCCGACGCCGACTACGAGGCCATCGGCGCCGAGCAGTCCGCGCTCGAGGACAAGATCAACGCCGCCGACGCCTGGAACCTGGAGCGCAACGTCGACATCGCGATGGACGCGCTGCGCTGCCCGCCCGACGACGCCGACGTCACGACCCTGTCCGGTGGCGAGAAGCGGCGCGTGGCGCTCGCCCGGCTCCTGCTCCAGCACCCGGACCTGCTCCTGCTCGACGAGCCGACCAACCACCTCGACGCCGAGTCGGTCGAGTGGCTGGAGCGCTTCCTCGACGAGTACGCGGGCACCGTCGTCGCCATCACCCACGACCGCTACTTCCTCGACAACGTCGCGAAGTGGATCCTGGAGCTCGACCGCGGGCGCGGGATCCCGTTCTCGCGGCAACTACTCGAGCTGGCTCGAGCAGAAGCTCGAGCGCCTGGCGCGCGAGCAGAAGACGGTCGACGCCCGCCAGCGCACGCTCGCCCGCGAGCTCGAGTGGGTGCGGATGGGCGCCAAGGCCCGCCAGGCGAAGGGCAAGGCCCGCCTCGTCGGCCTACGAGCAGCTGCTCGCCGAGGCGAACGACGCGAAGGACCACGACCCGCGAGCTCGAGATCGCCATCCCGCCCGGGCCGCGCCTCGGCGACCAGGTCATCGAGGTCGCCGGGCTGCGCAAGGGCTACGGCGACCGGCTGCTCATCGAGGACCTGACGTTCTCGCTGCCGCGCTCCGGCATCGTCGGGATCATCGGGCCGAACGGCGCCGGCAAGACGACGCTGTTCCGGATGCTCGTCGGCCAGGAGCAGCCGGACGCCGGGTCGATCACGATCGGCGACACCGTCCAGATGAGCTACGTCGACCAGAGCCGCGACGACCTCGAGGCCGACAAGACGGTGTTCCAGGAGATCACCGAGGGCGTCGAGGTCGTCAAGGTCGGCAACCGCGAGGTCCCGGCGCGGGCCTACGTCTCGAGCTTCAACTTCCGCGGCACGGACCAGCAGAAGCTCGTCGGCACGCTGTCGGGCGGCGAGCGGAACCGCGTCCACCTCGCGAAGCTGCTCCAGTCCGGCGGCAACGTCCTGCTGCTCGACGAGCCGACCAACGACCTCGACGTCGACACGCTGCGGGCGCTCGAGGCGGGCCTCGAGTCGTTCCCGGGCTGCGTCGTCGTCATCAGCCACGACCGCTGGTTCCTGGACCGGATCGCGACCCACATCCTCGCCTTCGAGGGCGACAGCCAGGTCCGCTTCTTCGAGGGCAACGTCAGCGACTACGAGGCGTTCCGCCACAAGGAGCTCGGCACGGCCGCCGACCAGCCGCACCGGATCAAGTACAAGCGCCTGGTGGCCTGACGGCGCGAAGGCGCGGATCGACATGGTCCGCGCCTTCGGCCGCGTCATCCGGTCTCGCGCCGCGTCGGGCACCCGCGAGTCGTCCGCCCGGGTGCGGCCGGTGGCCTCTCCGTAGACCCACAGGTCGATCCCGGGCGGCTCGACGCCGAGGCTCGTCAGCGCCGTGCAGATCTGGCTCCGGTGATCGGTGCCGTGGTGGACGATCTGGGCAAGTCGGAAGCCCGTCGGGGCGTGGAAGACCCAGCCGTCGCCTTGCTCCGCGGTGTCCTGCTCGCCGTCCAGGGCATCGGTGAGCACCTCCATCCAGGCCACGCCGTTCATCGTGATCGCCGGCGCGCAGCTCGGCGAGGGTCACCTCCGCCGTCCTCGTCGATCGCGTTGGTCCAGTCCCGAAAGAAGGTCAGGTACCAGCCATCGGTCGACACGAGGTGCCGCAACGTGTCGAGGACCGAGCCGTAGGTGCCGGGCGCCGGCGTCTGCAGCTGCTCCGGGGTGAGGACCTCGCAGGCGTCGATGAGGCGCTCGGTGGCCCAGATGTGGTGGGCCATGGCGTCGTGGTACAGCGACGTCATCGGGCCGCTTCGGTAGTCGCCGCCGGCGCCTTCGTCGCGACGTCGCCGATGATCTGCGCGAGCTCCTTCGGGCTTCGACCACATCGGCCAGTGGCTGGTGGGCAGGTCGATCCAGGTCACGTTGCGCAGCTCGGGGATGCCGGCCAGGAACGCCCAGTCGGGGTGCTCCCTGGCGTACTTCTGGTAGTCCTCGGCGGTGTAGCCGGTCGCGATGACCGTGGACGGGATGTCCCGACGCGCGTCGTTCGTGAACGTGTAGCCGCTCGCGCATCATGGCGCCCGGAACCGGCACGGCCCGCTCGCGGAACGTGGCCTTCTGCTCGCTCGCTCAACCCGTCGAGGTTCTCCTCCGCGGCGACCGAATCCCAGATCATCGGCTTCTCGGCATCCGTGAAATCCGGGTCGAGCGGCGGCTTCCCGGGCGCGGTGTCGACGTAGACCATCGCCGCGATCCGCTCCGGGACGCCTGGTCGCTCGCCGCGTACCCGGTGAACCCGGACGCGCTGTGGACCACGAGGACGGCCGGCCGCTCGGCCGCCTCGACGGCGTCGGATGATCGCGTCGACGTGGTCCTGGAACGTGATCGAGGACCGGTCGGCGTCGGCCGACTCGAGCCCGGGCAGCGTCAGGGCCGTGACGTCGTGGCCGTCGGCCTCGAGGAGGCCGCGACCTCGTCCCAGGCCCACGCCCCGAGCCAGAACCCCGGAACGAGGATGATCGGTGCGCTTGCCATGTCATGAACCTCCATCTGTGGCTGGCTGGAAATCGATCCGCATGACGAGCCGCCGGGGGGTCGGGTGGGCGACCTCGGTCGAACCCGGCCGCGGCGAAGACGCTGCGGGTGCCGACGTGGGTCTCGCCCCAGGTGATGTCCTGGCCCGGCTCGGTGCTCATCGGATAGCCCTCGAGGGCGCGAGCGCCACGCTCGCGCGCGAACTCGACGGCGGCCCGTGCCAGCGGGTACGTGAAGCCTCGGCCCCGGATACCCGGCCCGGATCGCGAAGCAGGTCAGCGCCCACACGCTGTCGTCGGCCGGATCCTCGCCCCGCTCCTTCAACGCGAGGCGGCGGGGCGGCAGCCGCGGATAGGCCGTGCGCGGCTCGACCGCGCACCAGCCGACCGGTTCGCCGTCGAGGTAGGCGACCAGGCCGCTCGTGACCTCCGACTCGGGATGGTCCGCGGCCGCCTCGACGCGCAGCCGCCAGCGCCCGCTCCTCGGAGTCCATCGGCGAATACCCATGCTGGCCGACCTTGAACCGCTGGCACTGGCACGTCGACGTGTACCCGCGCACGCCGAAGACGGCCTGCAGGTCGTCCCACGACGCCTCGTTGGCGGGCACGACGGTCGACGTCGTCGCTCATGCGGTCGCGCCGGCCGCGCCGTCGGCTCGATCGGCCGCGCCCCGTCCGCCCAGCGCAGCACGCGCAGCGCGCGGAGCGTGTTCCAGCGGCTGGGCTTGCCCTCGCCCTCGTCCGATGTCGAAGTGGACCTCGCCGGGATAGGTGTAGTCGAGCGGCCAACGGCCGTCGGCGTCGCGCTTCGGCTCGACGAGCTCGAGCGCCTCGGTCATCCGCTCGTCCGGGCGTCGGCGCCGGCGTCGCGGAGGTAGTCGAGGCCGCGGAGCACGTCGTAGTGCCAGTCGGTCGGGAAGAAGAAGTACTTGAACCTCGGCTCGATCACCTCGCCGGTCGACTAGCCGGCGGAAGAGGCGACGCTCGAGGAGGTACTCCTGGCCACGGAGCCGGGCGGCGGTCACGTCCGGCGATGCCGCCGGTGGCGCGCTCGTACTCGAGGAGGCCCTCGAGGACGTTGATCGTCGTGTCGAACGACCCGCGCGTCGAGCCGTTCTCCTGCTCGCAGTTCCACCCGCCGTCGTCCATCTGCTCGCCCAGCAGCCGATCGACGATGCCCTGCACGTCCTGGCCGAAGTACGCGCCGATCGCGACCGTCGTGCCGTTGATGCACGGCTCGACCTCGCCGTCGAAGAAGTGCTGGCCGTCGTACTCCCACTTGCTGTTCTCGCGGACGAGGGCGACCGCACGGCGGGCCTCGCTCGTTCGTCGGGTCGAGCCCGAGAGTCCGCAGCAGCGCCAGGGTGTCGGCTCGTGCGAGGTCCACTCGGGGAAGTACGTGCCGCCGCCCCACTGCCCGTCGGGGCCCTGGAGGGCGAGCAGTCGCGCGCCCCAGCCCTCGGTGGCGACCTTCGCACGCTCGGCCGCGACCTCGGCGGCGGGGGCATCGGTGAGGTCGCGCATCACCTGCCAGCGGATCGCGGGATCGGAGTCGAGCAGCCAATCGATGACGTTCATGCGCTCATCCTGCCACCAAGTAGATGACACCGGCTGGCAGGTATCGGGCGCTTAGGTGACAGATTCCGGCAGGAATGGGCGCTGCGACGGAGTGCGTCGCGAGTCAGCGCCTCGTGTAGGTCATGTCGAAGTCCTTCTCCCACGTCTCGCCGTCGTGGCAGATCTCCCAGGTGGCGTCGATCCTCCGGCCGTCCTCGCTGAGCGTGCCGGTGAAGCGCTGGCGGAAATGGAGCGGGGAGAAGTCCGGCGTGTCGCGCCAGAGCGTCCAGACCCGACCGTCGAAGCGCATCTTGTAGACGCGGGCGACGCCCCGGGAATCGAAGTAGTGCTGGAGGTAGCCGTCGTCGACGTCCGGGTCGGCGCCGATGAGCGCGATGCCGTCGGGCGCCTCCGGGATCGGGATCTCCCAGCGCTCGACCAGGAACTGTCCGCCCGTCATCCACTCGAAGACCACGCGTGCGCCGCCGTCGACATCGGGCGTCGGCTGGTTCTCGAAGTGGGCCTCCAGGCTCCACTCGCCGACGAACGGCTCCAGGACTTCCATCCCACCGACGCCAGGCACGCCCGCTCCTTCCGCTCTGCGGCTTACGCCAGGACCTCGCGCAGCTTGGCCGCGAAGGCGTCGGGGTCGCCCGCCATCTGCGGGCCGTACTCATCGCCCATGAAACCGTTGTGACCGCCGGGGAAGATGACGGGCGTCGTCCCGAGTCGTTCGGCGACGACCACGCGCCGCGCGCTTCGCGAGTGTTTCCCCCGATTCGGCGCCGGCAGCGATGACGATGCGGGTCGAGGCCGCGACGCAGGGCGTCGAAATCGAATCGATAGGTGTTGCACGTGATGATGTTCTGCTCGAGCAGCGCGTCGGTGCGGGTGCCGTCGTCGTCGGTCGGCAGCCCGAACATCGCAGGGTCAGGGGCGGGCTGTTCGCCGTAGTTCGCCGGGATGGGACCGTCGTAGCTGACGAGGGCGATGAACTTCGCCATCCCCGCACCGAAGCCGCTGCGCAGGTACGTCTCGTGGATGTCGACGCACGCGGCCAGGGCCGCCTCGCGATCGGGCAGGTACTGCGTGGCCGGCGGCTCGTGCGCGACCAGCGTCCGGACGTCTTCCGGATGGTGGGCGACGAGCGCAAGGGCGTTGACCGCGCCACCACTGCTGGCGAACAGGTCCACGGGGCCGGCGCCCAGCGCCTCGATCAGCCGATGCACGTCGTCCGCGTGCTCGTCGGGCGTGGATTCGGTCGAGCGGGTCGGCCTTCGCGCTGCGCTCCACGCCGCGGGGGTCGTACGTGACGACCGTGCGGTCGGCGAAGCGTCCGGCCAACGATGGGGAATCCGGACGCGCCCATCGGCGACCCGATCAGCACCAGCACCGGCTCCGTGCTCGAGTCGTTCTTCCGGACGTCGTAGGTGAGCATGGCGCCGGGGACGTCGAGGGTGTGGGTCTCCAGGGTCTGCGTCGCTGCCTGAGTCAAGACTCTCTCCTTCAGATCGTTGATGTCCCGCTAGTGAAACGTATCGCGCGGGCCAACCTCATCGGTCGGACGCTGCGACCGCCGTTTCCGCGAGGATCGCGTCGATCTGGCCGATCGCCTGCTTCAGGCCCTCTTCCATGCCCATGGCGAGGAGCTGCTCCATGGCCTGGGCGCTGGGGAAGACGCTCTCGATCGACATCCGCGTGCGCCCGGCGCCGATGTCCTCGACCTGGACGCGGACCTCCGTGACCGGCAGGTCGTCGTTCGGCTGCCCGTCGTCGTTCGCGAAGCCGTCGCGGAAGACGAGGGAGCGGGGAGCATCAGCCTCGACGATCTCCCACCAGCCGCGGGGCTGGTCGCCCTCGGGCCCGGTCATGTGATAGGCGACGCGGCTGCCGGGGCTCAGGTCATGCTGGGTGAAGGTCGCGGGGTAGGTCGGCGGGCCCCACCAGCGCTCCAGCTGGCGCGGATCGGCCCACAGCTGCCAGACCCGTTCCGGAGATGCGTCGAGCTCGGCGGTGAAGGTCATCGTCAGGGTGTCGGGGTCCTTGCGGACGGCGGTCACGGTCATGCGTCGGTCTCCTTCGTGTCGGTGATCAGGTCGGTCATGCGGTCGAACCGTCCTCGCCACAACTCCTCGTATCGGTCGAGCAGGCGCCGCGCGACGCCAAGTCCCTCGACGTTGGTGCGGACGACCTTGCGGCGGCCGTTCCGCTGCTTGGTGACCAGGCCCGCCCGCTCGAGCACCGCGACGTGCTTCTGCACGGCGGCGAAGCTCATCGGGTAGTGGCCGGCAAGCTCGGCGACGCCCTCGTTCCCGGCGATCGCCCGGCGGACGATGTCGCGCCTCGTGATGTCCGCGAGGGCGCCGAACACGCGGTCGATGTCGAGGGTGGTCTCCACGTATACAACCATACGGTTGTATGACCGCGGTTGTCAACACAGGGCTACGGCAGCGGCCGCCAGGCCTGGCCGAGCACGATGGCGGCGGCGATCAGCAACACCGCGATGCGCCGTGAACGCGACGCTGATCTCGACCACCTCGTGGCTCGTGATCAGGTCGGTCGGCAGCTGTTCGAAGACCTCGAGCAGCTGCTCGGCGCTCTCGGCCGGGTAGTACTCGCCGCCGGTCGCCTCGGCCACGGCGGTCAGCGTCTCCTCGTCGATGGCGCGGCGGCGCCCGCCACCCGTGCCACCGAAGCCCCCGCCGCCGAACCCGGGATCGCTGAAGCCCTGACCGTTGTCGCCGGGCTCGCGACCGACCTGCTGCGCGCCGCACGCGGGGGCCGACCGCCCGGATCCTCCGTCCCGAACCCGATCGTGTAGACGCGGATGCCGCGGTCGACGGCCTGCTGGGCGGCCTCGACCGGGTCCGGCCCGGCGTTGCTCGCGCCATCGGTGAGCAGCACGATGATGGCCGGCGCATAGGCGCCCTCGGGGACCGCCGGTGGGGCGCTGGCGGTCGGGTCGTCCGACGTCGACGCTCCGGGCGACCGACGGGTCGATCTCGGCGATGGCATCGATCGACTCGAGGATCGCGCTGCCGATCGCGGTGCGCCGGCCGGTCGCCAGCGACGCGATGACGTCGAGCAGCACCTCCTCGTCGTCGGTCGGTGCCTGGACCATCTCGGCGAAGCCGGCGAACGCGACGATGCCGATCTGCGTGCCGCCGCGCTGGCGCTCGACGAACGACGCGGCGGCCTCCTCGGCGGCGACGAGGCGGTTGGGCGGGATGTCGGTCGCGCACATGCTCCGCGACACGTCCATCGCGAGGACGACGGTCGTCTGGCTGCTCGGCACCGGGACGATGGCGGCCGGCCGGGCCATCGCGAGCACGAGGCTGCCGAGCCCGACGAGGAACAGCGCGAACGGCAGGTGGCGACGGATCCACGACGAGCGCGGCACCGCCGACCGGACGAGCGACAGGCTCGAGAACCGCACGCCGGTCCGGCGCCGGCGCAGCGCCCAGCACGCGCAGGCCGACCAGCACCGGCAAGGCGGCGAGGAGCACGAGCAGGGCCGGCCACAGGAACGTCATGGCATCCGCCCGAACCAGCGCAGCGAGGTCAGGCCGCCGACGACCAGCAGCGTGAACCCGAGCGCGGCGAACAGCGGCGTCAGCTCGAACGGCTCGGTGCGGACCACGAGCCGGCTGCCGACGTCGTCGTAGATCGCGCTGAGGTCGTCCTGGTCGGCGGCCGGGTAGTACGTGCCGTCCGTCCGGTCGGCGATGGCCTGGAGGGCGGCCTCGTCGAGCTGGGTGTGGACGAGGAAGCCCTCGACCTCGAGCGTCGTGCCGGCCGGGCTGCCGATCCCGACCGTGTCGATGCGCACGCCGCGGTCCTTCGCGATCTGGGCCGCCTCGAGCGGATCGGGCGCCACGGTGTTCTCGCCATCGGTCAGGAGCACGATGATGGCCGGCTCGTAGACGCCCGCCGGGACCGGCGTCGGGGCCGGCGGTGGGCTCGGCGGAGCGGTTCGTGTAGTAGTCGGTCGCGTCCGGGTCCCTGGCGGCGGCCTCGATGGCCGCCAGCGAGTCGAGGATCCCGCGGCCGAGCGACGTCCCGCGCTCCGGCTCGAGTCGCTGCGATGGCCGCCTCGACCGCGACCCGGTCGTCGGTGGGGACCTGGGTCGAGAACCCGGTGTCGCTGAACGCGACGACCCCGATCCGGACCGACGGCGGCTGCTGCGCGACGAACGCGAGGGCCGCGGCCTTGGCCGCCTCCATGCGGGTCGGCGCGACGTCCGTGGCGGCCATGCTCCCGGACACGTCGAAGGCGAGGACGACCGTGCCCTCGAGCCGCGGGACGCCGATGACGCTCTCGGGTCGGGCGAGCGAGACGACGAGGATCGTGACGCCGGCGACGGTGCAGGACGGCCGGGATGCGGCGGGTCCAGCGGGCGCGTCGCGCGCCCGCGCCCGTGGCCGCCCGCCGCGGCGGACGCACGTCCCCCACCCGAACTGCGCCGCCCGCTCGGCCCGGCGCCGCTCGCGCGACCGATACGCCCACACCCCGACCGGGATCGCCAGCAGGAGCAGCAGCACCGGCGGCCAGATGAACGACATCGCTACGCCTTCGTCCGCCGTCGCCGAGCGGCCATCCGGACGATCGCCGCGAGCAGGTCGTCGTCGGTGGACAGCGACGACGGCATCGACCCCGGCCCGCCGGAACGCGGCCCGCAAGGTCCGCCTCGCGCCGCTCCGCCGCCTCCCGGTACCGGCGCCGGAACGTCGGATCGTGCGTGTCGACGTACAGCTGCTCGCCGGTCTCGGCGTCGTCCATGAGCAGCGGCCCGACATCGGGCAGCTCCACCTCGCGGCGGTCGTACAGCCGGACGGCGATGACCTCGTGCTTTCGCGTCAGCCCCTCCAGCGCCCGCTCCCAGCCCGGCGCGCTGATGAAGTCCGAGATCACGAACACGAGCGAGCGACCCTTGATCCAGCGCTGGCCCGCCTCGAGCAGCGGCGTCAGGTCGGTGAAGGGCGCGGACCGCTGCCGCGGGTGCGTGGCGAGGTCGTTGATCAGCCGCAGCACCTGGATCCGGCCGCCGCCGGCCGGGATCGTCCGCTCGACGCGCGCCCCGTAGAACACCGCCCCGACCCGGTTCCCGTGGCGCGTCAGCACCCGGGCCAGCGTCGTCACGAAGTCGACCAGCACGCTCCGCTTCAGCCGCTCGGACTCGGCCGTCCCGAAGTCGACGGACGGGCTGAGGTCCAGCAGGAACCACGCCGTGATCTCGCGATCCTCGAGGAACTCGCGGATGTACGGCGTGTCCATCCGGGCCGTGACGTTCCAGTCGATGTGGCGGACGTCATCGCCGAACTCGTACTCGCGCAGGTCGGCGAAGTCGACGCCGTTGCCGCGGAACAGGCTGCGATAGTCGCCCTGGAGCAGGCCGTCCAGCCGGCGGACGACCGTCCAGTCGAGGCGCTGGAGGATGCGCTCAGGCGCCGGCGCGGACGCGGTCATCGGATCGCAGGGGCACGACGGGGACCGGCACCCGGTCGATGATCGTGCGCAGGATGGCATCGCTGCTGACGTCGTCGGAGAGGGCCTCGAACGACAGCACCAGCCGATGGCGCAGGACGTCGAGCGCCATGTCGAGCACGTCCTCCGGCAGCGCGTAGTCGCGCCCGCGCACGAACGCCAGCGCCCGGGCCGTCAGGATCAGGTTGATCGAGGCCCGCGGGCTCGCCCCGTACTTGATGTAGCGCTGCGAGGTCGGGCAGGTCGTGCTTGCCGGGCGTCCGCGTGGCCGCCACCAGCCGGACCGCGTACGACTTGAGCGCCGGGTCGACGAAGACCCCGTCGGCCGCCCGCTGCATCTCGAGCAGCCCGTCGGTCGTCAGGACCTGGTGGGCGCTCGGCACGTCGCCGGTCATCCGGTCGACGATGACGAACTCCTCGGTCTCGGTCGGGTAGCCGACGACGACCTTCATCATGAACCGGTCGACCTGGGCCTCCGGGAGCGCGTAGGTCCCCTCGGTCTCGATCGGGTTCTGGGTGGCCAGGACGAGGAACGGATCCGGGACCTTGTGCGTCTCGCGGCCGATCGTGACCTGCCGCTCCTGCATGACCTCGAGCAGGGCGCTCTGGACCTTGGCCGGTGCCCGGTTGATCTCGTCGGCGAGCAGCAGGTTCGTGAACACCGGCCCCAGCGACGTGCCGAACTCGCCGGTCTTCTGGTTGTAGATGCGCGTCCCGACGAGGTCGGCCGGGACGAGGTCGGGCGTGAACTGGATGCGCTTGAACTCGCCACCGATCGTGTCGGCGACCGTCTTGATGGCCATCGTCTTGGCCAGGCCCGGGACGCCCTCGACGAGGATGTGTCCGCGGACCAGCAACGCGATGACCAGCCGCTCCAGGAGGTGATCCTGGCCGACGATGACCTTCTTCACCTCGTAGAGCAGCCGCTCCATCGGGGCGGCTCGATCCTGACCGTTGTGCTCGTCCACGCGTGGTACTCCGCTAATAGGGCAGCAGGCCGGCGGCGCCGCCGGCGACATCGATGGGGACGGCGAGCCCGATCCCGATGAACACGTCGTCCCGGGTCGGATTGATGAGGGCGGTGACGATGCCGATGAGCCGCCCGTCGCGATCGACGAGGGCGCCGCCGCTGTTGCCCGGGTTGACCGCGGCATCGATCTGGAAGAGGCCGGTCAGCGTCCGGTCCGTGTCCGGCATCCGGAACGTGCGATCGAGCCCGGAGATCACGCCGGCCGAGACCGATCCGTACAGCCCGAACGGCGAGCCGAGCGCGTAGGCCTCGCTCCCCTGCCGGACCGCGCCCGGGTTGCCGAGCGTGGCCGGGACGAGGACGGGCGGTGGCTCGATGGCGCGGACGACCGCGATGTCGTTCTCGGGCTGGGTCGCGACGATCTCGGCGGGCGACGTCGAGCCGTCGGCGAACGTGAGCTCGATCGAGCTCGCGCCGTCGACGACGTGGAGGCTGGTGAGGATGTCGCCGTCGAGGTTGACGACGACGCCGCTGCCGAGGCCGTCGCCCTCGTCCCCGTCAGTCGCGTCCGGGTCCGACAGCCCGTCGGTCCGGATCAGCACGAGCGACGGCTGGACCGCCTGGTAGACGACCTGCGAGAAGGCCGGCGGTGGCGTCTGCGAGGCGAGGGCGTTGGCGATGGCGTCGTCGACGTTCTGCTGGGTCAGCGGCGGGCGCTGCGGGTTCAGGAGGCCGAAGAGCGAGGACGGCGGCCAGGGCGACGGCCCCACCGATGCCGTACGGGCGCGAGTCGCCCGAGGCGTGACGCGACGCCTACGGGTGGGTGGCGGCGTCCCGGTGCCTGGAGGGGTCGGTCCCTCGGCCATCCGGCAAGGCCTCGCGGAGGAGCGGCTTCCGACGCGCCGACGGCGTACGGCCCGCGGTGGGTGCGGGCGTGGTCGTTCAGCGCGCAACCAGTCTACCGCGGCTCGGATCACCCGCCCATTCGACGGTACGTGCTCTCCGAGCGACGAGCGACCTTGAGGACGACGACCAGACTCGACGCGTCCTCGACCAGGTAGATGATCCGGAGCTCGCCGACGCGCAGGCGCCAGAAGTCGGTGCCGGCGAGCTTCGCCACGCCAGGCGGGCGTGGCTCGATGGCCAGGGCGAGGATGGGCCCACGGAGACGAGCAGCGTCGCCGGGAGGCAGACGGCGAAGCTGGCGCTGTGCGGCGGGCGAGATCTCGACTCGATAGCCGCCTTCGCTCACGCCTCGTCCGAGCCGTATTTCGCCTGGGTTTCGGCGGCCAGCGACCCGAAGAACGTCTCGGCAGCCTCGCCCCCGTCGCGCCGGTACTCGACGAGGGCGGCCTCGGCCGATGCCCGGTCCTCGCCGGCTTCGGCCGCGTCCAGCCAGGCCTCCAGTGCCTCGTCCACGATCTCGCGGACGCTCCGATCCGTTCGGGCCGCCTCCACCTTGACGGCCCGATACAGCTCAGCGTCCAGATCGATGGTCACCTTCATGGACCCAGCATACCAGCATGCTGGGTTGCTGTCGCCGCCTCGGGCGGCCCTGCCCTACTCGAACAACGGGCAGATCAGCGGCTCCAGGCCGTTGTCGAAGACGTCGTGCGGGCCCTTGATGACGACCGAGCCGTCGGGGAAGAACGTGATGCTCCCGACGTCGTGGAGGATGAGCCCCTGGCCCTTCACGCGGATGCTGTAGAGGAGGCCGACCTGGCGCACGGTTTCGCCGTCGGGCCCGAACGTGACGAAATCGGTCCAATGGCCCGGGTCCGACAGGCGTGAGGACGCCGCCGGGTCCCGTGATCGTCCCAACCCAGCTGTTATGGGCCTGGAGATGCGTCGGATCGCCGTTGGCATCGAACCAGGTCTTTACTCGAGTGGTCTGCGTGAACTCCTCGTGCAGGGTGAACGTCCCGCAGTCGATATCGAAGGCGTCGCTGACCTCGAACGACTCGATGAGCGGCTTGCCGGCGAACGCCGGACCGGCCAGCACCGCGGTGAGCGCAAGGGTCGCAAGCGCGGCCGTGACGACTCGTCTCATCCTGGTGTCCCTCCTTCGCCGACGCGCGATCGAGACCGCCGCGGCCATCGTCGCCGGCGTCGCACGCCGGCGTCGGCCCAGCATGACGTCGGGCCGTCGCGCGGCCGTTGCGTTCTCCGTAGTACGGCGGCAGGCTGGCGACATCGATGGGGCGGCGAGCCCGATGCCGATGAACACGTCGTCGCTGGTCGTGGGGCAGCAACAACTCGCCGACCGGCAGCCGGTTCTCGGCCGGCGTCAGCGGGCACGAGAACTTCGGGTCGTACACGCACGACGGGTGGTAGGCCAGGTTGAAGTCGAGCGCGTACGTGCCATCCTCCTCGGGCGGTCCGAGTGTTGTCGAGCTACTTCACGGCACGCAGCAAGGGACGGTCCGTGGCATAGACGGCCCGGAACTCTGCCTCCGGGATACCTGCAATCTCCACGAGTTGGGTCACGGAGTAGCCGTGGGTACTTCGGTCAATCTCCATGATCTGCTGGGCAACCACAGGCTCTTCGACAGGGACCTGGACTGGTTCCATCTTGCAAATCCCGAGGCTGCTCATCTGCATATACAGGCGGCTCGCCTTGTTCTTGTTGATGTACTCCGAGATCTCGCGCTCGCAGGATCAGTGCGGACATCGCGACCTTCCAGTAGGGCTTCAGCTGACCCGCCCTCGACAGATCCATGTCGATCAGATACGGCCCGATCTCGCGGGCAGGCATCAGGAACTCGCTTGCAAATTCGTCCGCCTCGTCCTCCATATCTCGGGTCGGAGAGGCATGCATCACCACGTGGCCGAGCTCGTGCGCCAAAGAGAAGCGCAGGCGGTCACCGGAGGCGTTGACGTTCACAAAGAACATCGGGGGCATATCAGGCGGCCAGTGACTGACGGCATCCAATAGTCGGGTTCCAAAGTCGACTCGGTACACGATGCCGCCTGCTGCCTCCAGGCTTTGCACAAGGTTGTCAACCGGCCCGAGCGGAAGGCGCCAGGTACCCCGGACCAGTTGCGCGATGCTTGCCGGACCGTAGTAGGCGTCGACGTCCATAACTGGCATGCGGTTCGGGCTCGCGATTTCGATCTCTCGGATCAGCGGCGCCATCGCCATCCGAACGACGTTGACCTTTGCCTGCACTGTCCGGAGGGCGTGGACGGACAAGTTGGCGCCCTTCCGGTGATACATGCACGCTGTCCCGAAGCCATAGACGCGATCCGTCCTGAAGAAAAAGGCCACCGGCCACTCCAGAACGTCCGCGAGTTTCGTGACGGACTCTTCGGTCGGGTCCAGTACTCCGCTCTCGACCTTCGACACATACGCCTGCGAGAAGCCCGCGCGCTCAGCGACCTCGGTCTGATTGAGGCCTCGGTATTCACGGACAAGGGTGAGAAGCGCAGTATTGAGCTCGGACATTACTGCGCCTCCTGGCCCTCCTCGTCCTGTGGACGCGCAGATCGAACCTCGGCAGATGGCCCAAGGACAGGTATCCAGGGGATCGGCGCCGGTTCCATCCCGGCGTCAGCCGAGGGGATGTCCCTAGCCCAGATCACCCTGCCATCACAACGAAGCACCAGGACATGCCTCTTGATCGAGAGCCCGAACTGGTCAAGCACGTATCCGACGATGACCATCGGAAGGGGGTCCCAGATAGACCGCTGGGCCGGTTCATCAAGCTGGGCCTGTCCTTCGAACATGACAGCCTGACCAGTTGGGATAAATCGAGGAACAAGGTCGTCATCCAGGAAGCCGATGGACCCAGGAGTTCGCCGCCAATGTCTAGGGCGAACAACCTTTGCATGTTCCGCCACATCGACTCCGGAAAACGGCGCTTGGCCTCAGCGACGGCTTCGTCGTGGACGATGAATGCCCTCGCCCCGCTCGTCATGTCACTGCCCTTCGGCCGAAGAGCGCTTTGCCCAGTAGGTCCAGCCTATCTCGTGGCAGCGTCGCAATTGGGCGAGCCGATCTGCGCCAAGGGACTCCCACGCTCACTGAGACCGATCAGCGCTGGCAAATCATCCATCGGGCCAACGGTACGACAGCATGTGGGAAAGTGCAAGCAAAAATATAACGGGAACTATGAGCGTCGTGGGGCTGCGGCCTCGCGCGCAGAGCACGAGTTCGCCGCTCCGGACTGGGTTGCCGCCACTGGGAAGGGCCCCCGTCGCCCGCTGACCCTGCTGTCACGACGAGGCGCGGCGCGGGGCGGTGCCCGCGCGCCAACCCTAGCGGCGGGCTTCACCAGCAATTACCTAGACCGCGGAGGTCGTTGGCCAACCTCCATGGCTGTCAAAGACCTCGTCGATCTCGACCATGACGCGATTGGTCTCCGCAACGGCCTGGATGACCTTCTCGAAGTACTCGATGTCCTCCTCGGACAATGTTCGACCTTTGCGGTCCTTCAGCCACTTCTCACAGACCCCGATAGCCGCCGACCTCAAACTTCCACACGTCTTCGTCGATGTCGGCGAACCCAGTGGAGCCCTTGGTTACAGATATACCGGCGATGCATCGATCCAGACGGTGCGTTGCTCCCAACGCGTTCGTCCAACCTGGGACTGCTTGTCGCCGAAGTACCTGCTTTGGTGATTCAAGATTGCTGGGGATTCGACGAGGTGCAACGCGATGAGCTGTCCGCCCAGCTCAACCAGTCTGTGACGCAAAACGTCGTTAGCGATCCTCGGCAGACGCGGGAAGTCCTTGCGCAACTCGCGCCCATACCGCTCGCGGTAGGGCCGGCTGTGCAGTACCGCATACACCCAGGCGGAAAACGTCGATAGGCGAGTCCGGTGAGCCCCGGGAGCGACCGCGCGCTGAGCGCCGAGCTCGGCATGAAGTTCCATCGCACGTCTTGCCCAAGCCCCTCACCGCTTAGGAGCCCCTGGTCGTCCTTCTCGACCAATTGAAGCGGGATCACGTATGTCTGCCCGCTGAGACAGTTAATGTCGACGGTATGTCGCGTGACGAACGCGTGGTGATAGTTCGCATCCAGGTTTCGTCGCTTAGGACCATTCCGACGTTTTCGGTGACTTGGAAGTGCCGCATGAGATGCTTCGAGGCCCCGCCTCTTCCTATCTCGATCAAACTTGGGATGTGGGCTACGTATCTGACGTCGAACGGTCCGTAGAGATACGGGAATATTCTCGACCGCCAATCGAGCCTTTGAAGCTTCGCTCGTTCCCGCTCCGTGTTCCAGTACGGACCGTCCGCAAGGCCTAGCTGTAGCTTGATCTGGTCGACGGACAGATCTGCCGACTCGAGGATCTCAAGCCTTCGCTCGAGCTCCGCGCGCGTGAAGGCGACCAGCAGGTAGTCTCGATTGGTCTTGACGCCCCCACCCCAGGACTCCCCTTGAGATCGCTCGGGATGGTTCCCAACTGCAAGCTCCAGCAACGGCACGAATGAGTCGTACTCGTCAGCTGCGAGCCGATCCTCGTTGTTACGTGCCCTCGGTTCTAGGGTCCATTGAGCACGATCGATCGGCACCAGGGTCCAGGGTGTAGCGCCAGGCTGAAGGGCCGACAAGCGATGCACCTTGTCTTCGCCAGGACCGTAGAAGTCCAGGTGTCGGAACGTTTCGGCCGGCGCACCCGATGCGCGAACGGCCAGGAGTATGGCCACGCCAACGCGGATCTCAAAGACGTTGTTGTCCGAGGTACCCGGTGGTCCCTTTTCGTAGAGCTTGCCATGTAGGTCGAGGACCGACACGCCGTCGTAGTTGGACTGAAGAGTCTTCCTGAGCCCTCGAAACGCCGACGTGTTGATGTAGGTGTTCTTGGTAATCATGCCGACGATCCCGTAGCCGGTCGATGTGACATGCCAATCGGCGAGTCGCACGAACCTCGCGTAGTCGTCCGACAGCAGTTGGATATTCCTCTCGGAACGAACCTCTTGGCGATACGCCCCCCGTTCGTCCGTCGATCCAGGCGTTCTGATTCACACCTTCGATTGCGTATGGCGGATTCCCGATGACAACTGTGTAACGACGGCTCCGCTTGACACTGTTGACCGCTCGTGCCTGGTGCGCAAGGCGGGAAGGAGATCGAGGGAGAGATCTCGATCGCTCGCTGGCTCCAACGCGTTGGTCAGGTAGATCTGCGCTCGCTCGACACTGGCGAACCGGTAACCAGTCTCGTGCAGCTTCAGCCCGACTCTTGAGGTGCGCTATCGCATACGGCGCCATGAGGAGCTCGTACCCATGGAGCCGCGGCAGGAGGTGCTCAGGCACGTACTCGTTCCAGAGATCGTCCATCCACTCCCGCGAGTGACCCTGATCCGCCCACTTCGACGCCTGCGTTAGGTAGATGACGTCGATGACCTCGACAAGGAATGTCCCTGTCCGGTCGCAGCATCGAGAATTTGTACGAAAGGCTCCATACCAGGACGCCGCTGGGACGTGATCGTCTTGCCCTCACGCGCCGCCAGCTCGCCCCACGTCGTGATATCCGCAAGCCCGTCCTCGAGCCCGAACTCCGTTCGGAACAACTCGTCGACCGAGCGGACGATGAAAGAGACAACCGGCCGAGGCGTATAGAAGACACCCCGCTGCATCCGCTTCTTGGCGTCGTATTCCTTAAGGAACAGCTCGTAGAAGTGAATGACCGGGTCTTCCTCGGGGTTCCTGTCGCCGAAGTCCCGAACGACGGCCTCCATGTTTGCGTTCGCAAGCAGCTCCACGACCTCGCTGACCCCGAGCTCGTCGAAATCAATGTCCGGCGGCAACCCGTTGGCCACCTGCTTGTTCCCACCGGCGTGAAGGAACGTCTCCATCAGTTCCCGGAGGAACGGGTTCGTCGCGATATCTCGCTGGCAGGGCGTCGGCCGACCGAGGCAGGCGAAGCAATCCGTCCCGAAAGAAGCCCGTAGGCAATTGTCTGCGCGTACATGTCCGCGAATCCATCCGCGTCGAGGTCGTGCACAAGCGGGCCTGGAAGGCTTGCATAGGCGCGTGAGCGGGCCCGCCTCTGTTTCGACCGCCAGAGTTGTCCGAATGAGTTCGCGAATGGAGCTGCCAGAGCCGCCAGACGGATCGCCAACGCGCGCGAGGTCGCTATGACTTCGCGGTTCCGCAGGGTAAAGGCGGACCCGCCAGCCTTCGCGCCACGCCGCCCGATTGTTCTCATCAGCTGGCCACATCAGGTTCTGTCGCAGCGTCTCGGCAACAGCGTCGAGGTGGAGCTGAGTGTTGACGTTGTCCCAGCCGAGGACCTTCAGCGCAGGAAGCCGGCCTTGACGGGTTCTCTGCAAAGTCGGCGAAGCTGATCTGCCGCTCCTCCCCTTCGCCAAAGTTCGAGATGAACAGAAGGTCCCCAGCTCCCCACGAGCACGATCGGAGCTGGTCGCGGACGCGCGCTTCTTGGACCAAGCGCCCAGGATCCTCCGCAGAGCGACGACTGGAAGACGTTTCGGCTCGAACCTAACGAAGAAGACCCCCCACGGCTGGTGACCGTCGATGGAGGCGCAGCCGCTTGATCTCCTGGATCTTGGCGGCATTCCGCTAGTCGATGCCGAGATCTTCCGCTGATAGTCGAAGACGAGGTCCTCGAAGTCGGCCGAGCTTGGATGGGCCAGTCCAGTTCGTGTCGCAGGTAGCGGACAAGCTCGGGGAACGTGCGAACCGCCGCCAGCTCTCCTTGCGAGCATCGGTCATCCGCCGCAGACCTCCATCCAAGCAACAAGCCGAGGCTCAACACCGACGGGGCGTCGATGCGTTTGAGGTACGAGTTCTTGATGTGCTTCCTCACTCGGAGCGGAGGCCGAGGAGCACCGCCTTGCTCGAGCTTGCAAACGCGCGCGGTGTCTCCGGCGCTGAATCGGATCCTTGTCGCGATTTGACCTGGATCCTCCGAGATCGACTCGACTCAAGATCGACGTAGTACCAGCGCGAGAAGCCAGCTTCCTCGCTGAACTCCTGGGTCGTCGTATCGAGAGCCGGAAGGCGATAGCAGAAGAACGCACCCTGACGCCCTCGCCTTCGCGTCGACGACCGCTAAAGAGGGACCCTGGCAGGCCGGCCAGGTGCTCCTCGAGCCCAGGGTCATCCTGAATCAGCGACTGGAACTCGAGGTGCAGATCCTCAATAGGCGTCCGAGTGCCCTCGTACTGGTGAGTGAACTCGAGCAACGCCTGATAGTCATCGTCGGGCGTCAGCAGCTTCTTGCCCTCGATCCCGAGCGTCGAGGAGATCATCAGGACCTTTCCTGTCACCGTGTGGTACAGGGACAAGAGGTCGTTGAGCTCCTCGGGCGGCAGGAAGTTCCAGAAGATCACCTTGCCCCGCGATCCGCTTGTTCCGGGTGATCCGCGAGGAGCCGCGCTTCCGATGTCCGGGTTCATCCGTCGATCGACGCGGCCGATCCGCTGCATGAGCCGGACCGGGTTCCAGTGAATGTCGTAGTTGATGAGCCGGGTCGCGTCTTGGAGGTTGAGCCCTTCCGACAGCACGTCAGTCGAGATCAAGACCCGGATCTCGTCATGTCCACGCCGCTTCAGGTCCGGCGAACTAGAGCGGTTGTAATACGGCGAGAACCGCTGAATGACGTGTCGCCCGGTTCGCCTTCGTGCCCGAGTCCGAGCTCGACGATCCCGTCGATCCCTGCCGCTCGCAAGTTCACGGGCGATGTACCGGGCGGTATCCGCAAACTCCGAGAAGATCAGGACCTTCTGATCGGCGAGGTCCTTCGAGACCAGTAGGCGCTTGAGCTTGTTGAGTTTGTCATCGTGTCTGCGGCTCGAACTTCTTGGTCTCGACTAGGAACCGCACGATCTGGTCGAGATCGAGGTAGGTCTCGTCGACGATCGCGTCGACGTTGTACTCCTCGCGATCTAGGACCTCGACATCAGGGAGCTCGTAGTCCAAGAAGATGTCGTCCTCGCCGGAGTCCTCGTCGTCGTCGCCGCTCCACAGGGAAAGTTGACGCGCCGCGGCGGCCCCGAGGGCCGCCTCATTCTGCCGACGCCAGCGGTCGAGGCGGTTTCGATCGTGGTCGGAGGTCGCATGAACCGCGACAAACGCCAGTAGCTTGCGCAACAAACAAATCGACGAGATCTCGAAGGCGAAGACTGAACTCTCGAATCGCTTGAGGAACTGCGTACGGATCAGCCCGACAACCTGCTTCTGGCGCCCCTTCTCGAGGGGATCAATCGAAGTATCAGGCACCCTTGTAGTACGCCAGGGGGTAGTAGAACGGCAGCGCGAAGAGCGGCTTCTTCTTGGAGAACGCTGCCTCGATCATGTCGAGCAGATTCCCGTAGGTCTTTCGCACTGAATACTCGGCAACCCGCGGGGCCTCGCGATCGGGAAAGACCGCGGCCGCTCCCTTCTCTCGCTTCTGGCTCTCGACGGCGTACGCACGGCTGCGCTGAACTACAATGCTTCGGAAGAGATCGCTCTCGGACAGTCGCTCAGTGGCGTCGAACACACTATCCGTGAGGTCGGCATCCTCGAGCCCGAGCTCGACGCGCAGTTCCTTCTCCATTCTGCGAGAACATGGCGGTCAGATTGTTGATCCCGAGGGTCCTCGCAAAGTAGGCGTCATCCCGTCGAGAGAACAGCTCGATCATGTGGCGAAAGTCCGTCAGCCGGTTATTTATCGGCGTGGCAGTCAATAGGTAGACGGACTTCGGATGGGTCTCCGAATCGATGAGGTCGAAGAGCCGGTAGTAGCGAGAGTCCTTGGAGCCGTTGCCGCCGCGACGCTGCCCCGGATTTCGAAAATGGTGTGCTTCGTCGATAACGATGGCGTCGGCGGTCGCGGCGATCCGGCGGAACCGCTCAGGAAAATCGTCACCGCGGCTCAGATCCGTGTGGCTGAAGACCGCGAGATTGCTGAAATCCACGCTGCCACCTACGCCACCGAGATCGGGCAGATAGTCGCGCAGGTGCGGATCCCAGACCGACTCCTTGGCGCCCTTCGGCGCCAGCAGCACCACCCTCTTCCTCTCGTGAAGGATGAGCCGTTCGATCAGAGTTAGGCCCACGAAGGTCTTGCCTAGGCCGACGCCGTCGCAAAGGAACGCCCCGCCGAACTGACGAGCAATGCCCGTCATCGCCCAGTACGCCTCCTTCTGGTAACGATCAAGGCGCGGGAACATCTTGGAGTGGTTGTCATCCCACTCGGCGTCCGTGACCTCGTAGCCGCGAAAGAGCTCCTCCAGGCCCTTCGCGTACACGTCGAACGGCGTGAATTCCTGCGCATGTCGCTCGATCACCTGGAGAACTGACTCGGTCACGTCCACGCCGAACTTCCAATGGTCGTCGAACCAGCTCTGGAGCTGCTCGACGTCGCCTGGGCTCTGCACTTGGATGTTGAGCTCGACGTTCTGCGTCAGACCCGGGCGCGTGAAGTTGCTTGAACCCACCAGTGCCTTAGCGCCGACGACCTCGAGCTTGGCGTGCGTGATGTACGCCTTGGCGTGGAACTTCGCGAGGTTGTAGACCCGGCACTCGATCTGACCTGAGCGAAGCGCGGCGACGATCGCGGGCACGCCGTTCAGAAACGGGTTGTCCTACTTCTCGGCTTCTAGCCCGTCGTCGAGGGCGCGCCGCGCGGATGCGCGCACGGAGTCGAGGAGAAGCTGCTTCGTGCTCTTGGTGACGTCCGAGCCCATCAGGATCCGGATCTTCTTCAGCCCTTGCCACTGGCCATCGAGGGCGAGAAGAGCGCCAGTGTCGAAGTAGCCGGTGGCGATATCGAAACTCGTAGCGAGCTCACACCACTCGCCGAGATACCGCAGACCCGTCCAGCCGGGATCGCTGTTGTCGACGATGAACAGGTCACCGCCGCCTCGATCGCTCGCCATCAAGGCACTCTAGCGCAGCCAGAACTGCCCAAAAGTGATCGCTGCCGCGCACCCGACACACCAAGACTGGTAGGGGCCTCGGCGGGGTCAAGTCGAAGGTTCACGGGGTCCCTGCAGGAATGACCCCTTGCCACTGGCGCACCTTGAGGGTGAAGAGAACCTTGTCGACGGGGCCGTCGTGCCAGCTTGCGATGTCGAGTCTTCTGCTCGAGGTCGACTTCCCGGATGACCAAGAGCGAATAGGCTCGATGTCCTCGATCGCGTCGTGCAGCAGCGCGGCGATGGCCTGGTCCTCGTTGGCGCCGTACTCCTGCGCGATGGCGCACGTGCCCATCAGGTGGCTGATGTACGGCACGCCGGTCCCCTTGCGGTCCTGCGCCCGATGCATCCGGGCGGCGGCCTGGAGCGCCTCGATGAACCGCTCCGTGTAGAGCGGCGTTCCCGACGGCAAGGGGTATCGCACCGGATCAGTCATCCCTGTCCGTGCCGATCCGATGCCCGCCGGCCCTCATTCGAGCGCATCCCGACGGGCCAATCCTTGACGAACCGCTCCTGGGCCTCGCGCTCGATAGTGCCCGTCCGGCTTGCGCGTGTCAGGCCGATGGCCGCCTCCGCGTCAAGGCCGGCGTCCCGAAGCAGGCATGCCACGATGGTGCCTGTCCGCCCGCGTCCCGCTCGACACGCCACCACGACACGTTGACCGGCACGCACTCGCGCGAGCGCGTCGTCGAGGACGGCCCGCAGGCCGTCGCGGTCATCGGTCACGCCGAAGTCGGGCACCGGGAACCGCAGCAGCTCGATCCCTTCCCCGTCGATCACCTTCGGAAGATCCGGAACGCCCGAAGCCTCGAGCTCGTGGTCTTCGACGAGCAGCAGCATGGCGTCCGCGCCGAACTCGTGACGCAGCCCATGCGCATCGGCCGCGAGATCGCGCGGCGGAAGTCCCGTGTTCAGGGGTCGTGGATCCCGGTCTCCGGGCAGCGACGTCATCCCGAGTCGACCGCCGATCTCGGCCGCGCCCCGGAGTCCCGGCACGCCCGACAGATCGACCCAATCGACCCGAACAGCCTCTACGAACCGCCTCCTCCGTCACGACAACCGACCCAGCACGCCGGCCGGCGCGATGACCACCAGGTGATGCCGAGCCCGCGAGGCCCCCATGTAGAGCATTCGCTCCAACCGCTTGTCGTCCTCGCGCAGCACATCGGGCCTAACGACCGCGCGGAGCCGCTCGACGACGAGGCGTTCCGCCACCTCGCCACGTGTGGCGCCGATAGTCGCTGCGCGCTCGGCCATGCCCGGAGGGTGCCCCCAAGACCTCGGCGATCGGTCCGAGGGTTGCAGGCATGGTAGCGAACGGGTCAACCGCGAATATCCCGATCGCGCCGACGAAGTCAGCCACCGATGTCCCCGTCGAGCTCGCCATCGGCGGCGTCCATCACGAAGAAGTCGCGCTCGCGCGCGCATTCGCCGCAGATCGGCCGTCCCGCGTCACCGAACGGATCCTCGTCGGGGTCGCCGTCAAGCACACGGCCGCACGACGCGCAGCGCAGCTCGCCATCGAGCCAGGTCGTATCGCCCACCATCGGCAGGCCCCTCCGCGTCGCGAGGATCCCGGTCGATCCCCGACGTCGAGCCCACCGTCGCCCGGGTCCGTGACACCTTGCCTGTCACGACCGGTGTCCTGGCGCACCACTGATGCCGCCGAGGTGCATCGGCCGGGACACATCGATCTCGCGCGCGCTCGATGTGCATCAGGGCCGCGCGCCGGCATCCGGACCGCCCGCCCCGACCCTCGAAAGGGGTATTGACATTGGAGCGGCTCCAAGGTCTAGCGTCTGCCCATGGCATCGACACCCGAGACCGGCTTCCTCGTCATCGCGGACCTCACCGGGTACACGGCGTACGTGTCGCAGAGCGAGCTCGAGCATGCGCCCGCGATCGCCGGCGACCTCCTCGAGACCGTCGTCGGCCGGCTCGATCCGCCCTTCCGCCTCGCCAAGTTCGAGGGCGACGCGGCCTTCCTCTTCGTCGAGGACGGCCGTGCGGACGGCTCGCTGCTGCTCGACGCCGTCGAAGCCGCCTATCTCGCCTTCCGGCGGCGGCTGCGGAGCATCGACCAGGCCACGAGCTGCGACTGCAACTCGTGCCGGCTGGCCCCTCGACTCGACCTCAAGCTGTTCGTGCACCACGGCTCCTACGTCCGGAGTCCGATCGCCGGGCGCGACGAGCTGGCCGGATCCGATGTCATCCTCGTCCACCGGCTGCTCAAGGGCGCCGGGGCCGTCGCGGCCCGCAGCCAGGGGTTCGCGCTCTTCACCGAAGCGGCGGTCGACGCCCTGGGCCTCGACCCGTCGCAGCTTGGCCTGACGGCCGCGGAGGAGCCGATCGAGCACCTGGGTCGCGTCTCCACGTTCACGCTCGACCTCGAGGCACGCTGGCAGGTCGAGAGCGGCGTGCGCCGGCTGGACCTCGGTCATGGCGACCCCCTGCTCGACCTCGTCGCGACCGTCGACGCCGAGCCGGCCGTCGTGTGGGCCCACCTGACGTCGCCGGCCCTTCGGGCGCGCTGGGAAGGACCGATCCGCATCGACGAGACCTCGCCGGGTGGCCGGCGCGGCGTCGGCACGATCGCCCAGTGCGTGACCGGGCGGCTCGCGACGCTCGAGGAGATCGTGGACTGGCAGCCCTACGACCACATCGGGTGGCGACTGGCGGTCGCGGGCCTCGGGCCGGTCGCGGCCGCCGCCGATCTCGAGGCGGTCGATGGCGGCACGCGGATCCGGCTGCGCTGGGAGCACCAGGGCGAGCCGCCGGTCGACGATGCCGTCGTCGCGAGACGTCCGGATCGAACGAGAGGCTGCCTTCCGGCGCCTCGAGACCGTCGTCGCCGGCGCGTTGCCGGTCATCGGGGAGACGGCCGCGACGGCGGCTGTCGCGGACCCGGTCGCGGCCCCGACTCCGGCCCCTTGACATTCGAACGACTCCAAGGTTTGCTGCCACCATGCGCATCGGTGAACTCGCTCAGCGCGTCGGCGTGTCGACCGACACGGTTCGCTTCTACGAGCGCTCCGGCTGGCTGCCGCGTGCCGTGCGCCGGGACAACGATTACCGCGAGTACCAGGAACCGGATGTCGAGCACCTGCGCCTGCTGATCGACCTGCGTCGGCTCGACGTCCCGCTCGGGGAGGCCGGCAAGATCGCGGCCTGGTGCCACTCGGGGCACTGCGCCGACACGACCGCCGAGCTGCCGCGCCTCATCGACGAGCGGCGCGCCGACATCGCGGACCGGATCGCCGGCCTGCAGGCCCTCGATGCGCGCCTCGCGGGACTCGACCGGCACCTCGCGCGGCCGGGCCGATCGCTCAACGTCGTGGCGACGGCCGGGCCGTGTTGCGAGGCGGCGGGGGCGATCGTCGGGTCCGCCGAGGGTGGCTGCGACTGCTGTTCGCCGGTGACGCCTACGGCCTGAGCGGCAGCCTCGTGATCCAGTACGGGACGTCGGGGCCCGGGGGCGTGCCGAACCGGGCGTTGACGACCCACAGGGCACCCAGGCTCACGGTCGCGGTCGTCGGGACGGACAGCACGCCGGGCGCCGCGGTGATCTCGCCGACCAGCTTCGCCTTGCGCAACGCCGTGCCCCATCCGCAGCACGGCGACCGTGTTGAGCTGGTTCCGCACGACGTACAGGGTCCGACCCTTGAACTCGAGCCCGTCGCCGAACTGGACGCTGTACCCGCCGGTATCGATCGTCGGGTGACGCCGGTCCGCGGGTTGACCCGGAAGAGCAGCCCGGTGTTCGACTGGACGAGGACCAGCCAGCCACCACGGGCCGCGATGCCGTTCGCGTTGAAGCCGGTCTCGTACTCGAGGTCGCCGGTCAGCGGCATGGTCTTGGCGGCCGACGGCGGGGGCAGCTTCCCATGCCGCCCGAGCGGGATGACGGCCAGCTGCTGGTTCACCGAATCGGTGGCGTAGACGGCGTTGCGCGAGATATCGAGGTCGTTGAGGAAGCCGGTCCCCTGGAACTGGTAGGTCTGGAGCAGCTCCCCGGTCCGGGCGTTGTAGACCCGGATCTGGCCGGTCGGCCCGCCGGCGACCCACAGCCGACCGCGTCGATCGATGTGGAGACCGACCGCGACGTTCCCGGCGATGCCATCGACCAGGTAGTCGCCTTCGCCGGTCCGCGCGTTGGCCCGCCAGATCGCCCCGTTCGCCAGGGAGCCCGCGTAGAGCCACTTGCCCAGGGACTCGATGCCCTCGGGCTGGAAGCCGTTCGGGAGGTCGATCCGCTCGGGGAGGTCCGAGGCCTTGTCATGGGCCGCGACCGGCGCGACCCCCACGCTGACGGCAAGAGCGACGATCAGACCAAGGGCGAAAACGAGTCGGCGGCGGGACGTTGCCATGAGGGACCTCCGGGAAAAGGCAACGACCAGCCGGTCCTCGGGGTGGACCGACTGGTCGTCACAAGCGATGTTTCTGGCCGAGTGCTCGATCCAGTGCGGAGCGCGTCCGGCGGGCGCCCGACCAACAGGCCCGTTCGCTGATCAACCGACGTGTCTCGGCCCCCCAGGACCGGAGCGATGCAATTCGGAGAGGCTCCGACGTCCCGCATCCACGCTTCGGATGATCGCGCAAGCGTTGGTCGACCGGCGCCCGCCGGCGCGCGGTGCGATCGATTCACCACGCTACCGGGCAACCGGCCCCGACGTCAGTCTCGACGCCGGGGTCGACATTACATCCGCATAACAACCGCTACGGGACGATGTAGTTCGAGGTCCTCGAGCTCGCGGCGTTCACGACGGCCTGGGTGTTCGAGTTGAACTTGGGGCCGTACATGTTGGCCGTGCCGCCATACCCGTACGAGTTGAGCGAGGTGAGCGTGCCGCCACCGGCCTGGGTGAAGCTGCCGAGCCACGGACCGCCGGACGAGCCGCCGGTCATGTTGCAGGCGATGCCCCAGGTGAGGTTCCCGTTCCTCGAGTCGTTGAACGTCGGCCCGGCGCAGTACGTCAGGTCACGGCCGTTGTACTTGCCGGCCGCCGGATACCCGAACGCGTGCACGCTGCCGCCGGTCGAGATGGCCGGATAGGCGATCGGGTACGAGCCGAGGCTATCGAGCTGGGTGGTGCCGCTCTTGCCGCCCGGCCCGACGATCGCGATCGCGAAGTCGTGGACCGTGGCCTGCGTGTTGAACCCGCCCGCGGTCGCATAGCCGCTGTGGACGACGAGCCCGGACGCGATCCAGCAGCCGTAGGTCGACTGGGCGCAGGTGTAGGTCGGCGCCGTATCGAACGAGGGGATGTAGGTCCAGTTCGTCGCGAACGCCTCGGCGACCTCGTCGTAGGCGCAGTGCCCCGCGGTCAGGACCAGGGAGTAGCCGGCCCGCGAGTCGTTCACGGCCGAGGCCGAGCAGACCCAGTCCGAGCCATCCATCGTGAAGACGACCTTGCCGGAGCGCTGGACGATGGGGCCGCCGCCGGTCCACGAGGCGCCCTTGACCACGCCGCCGCCAGCGGGTGGTGGCTTGCGCCTTCGGCTCGAACTTGCCGCCGGTCCGCACGAAGTCACGCGGCTTGGCGTTGGCGATCCGCTCGGCGGTCCAGTAGGCGGTGATCCTGGCGTGCTCGGCCTTCGCCTTGTCCTTGGCGTTGCCGGCAGCGACCGGCGCGGCCGCGAGCGGAATGAGCGCGAGCACCATGAGCAGGGCCGCCGCAACGGCAGCCTTCGATCGACGCATCGACGTTGTCCTCCCAAACGAACGTAGCGGATCCGGGGTGAGTGCCGACAGGGTAGCCGCCGCCACGGGCACGCGTCCGGTCGATTCGGCGACACGCCGGTCTTGCCGTTGCCCGCCAGCACCATCGCCCACCGAACGAGTGGTGACCTCGCCATCCGGCCTCCATATCGGCTCCACAGGCCGGCGAGAAGGTGGGACCCAACAACCAACCAACCACACCACCACCCTCACGAAGGAGTCTTCACATGCAGCGCACCGTCGCCGCCATCGCGCTCGTCGCCGTCCTGCTGGTCGGCGGCGGGATCATCGCCAGCGCGGCCTATCAGGTGGGCCTGACCACGGCCATCGCCACCACGGTCACCGACACCGGCGCCACCGTCGTCGTGCCGCCCGTCCACGCGTACGGCTACCCCGGCTATGGCTACGGCCCAGGCTGGGGCGGACCGGGCTTCGGGATCTTCGGGTTCCTGGGCGCGATCCTCTTCCTGTTCATCATCTTCGGTCTCATCCGGGCCGCCTTCTTCCGCGGCGGTGGTCGCCGCTGGGGCGGACCGGGCGGACCGGGCGGCTGGGGCGGACCCGGCAGCCCCGGCTACGACCGATGGCAGGGCCGCGCCAAGGAGGTCTTCGATGACTTCCACAAAGAGGCGCACTCGGCCGATCCCAAGCCACCGTCCTCCTGACGGCTCCTCCCCTCCCCCGACGCGCCCCTGGGAATCAAGCCCAGGGGCGCTCTGTTCTTCCCTCGAGCCCCCTACGATGGCCATGATGCGCACCGTCCTCGTCGTCGATGACGAACCCCGGATCGTCCAGCTCGCGCGTGACTACCTCGAGCACGCGGGCTTTCGCGTGTCGGTCGCGGGCGACGGGCCGGCGGCCGTGGCGGCGGTCCGGCGCGATCGACCCGACCTCGTGGTCCTCGATCTTGGCCTGCCCGGGCTCGATGGCCTGGAGGTCACCCGCGAGCTCCGCCGCGACTCGCAGATCCCGATCGTCATGCTCACCGCCCGCGACGACGAGCTCGACAAGCTCCTCGGCCTGGAGCTCGGTGCCGACGATTACCTGACGAAGCCCTTCTCGCCCCGCGAGCTCGTGGCGCGGGTCAAGGCGGTCCTGCGGCGGACCGAGCGCGCGGCCGAGCCCGGGGAGCTGGTGCGGGCCGGCGACGTGACGCTGGACCTCGCCCGGATGCGGGCCGAGGTGGCCGGCACGCCCGTGGACCTCACGACGACCGAATTCCGACTCCTCGCGACCCTGGCGGCCAGCCCGGGCCGCATCTTCACCCGCGGCCAGCTCCTCGATTCGCTCCGTGGCGTCGCCTTCGAGTCGTACGAGCGCGCGATCGACTCCCACGTCAAGAACCTGCGCCGCAAGATCGAGCCCGATCCGCGCGAACCCCGTTACGTGCTGACCGTCTACGGCGTGGGCTATCGATTCGCCGACGACCGGGACACCGGCCCGTGACGAACACGAGACGGGCCCCGAGCCGGAGACCACCCCGGACCATGAGACCAGCCCCGAGCTTCGGGCCCGGCGCGAGCGCGAGGTCCGCCAGCGGATGTGGCGGATGCGTCGCCGGCAACGCGGCTGGGGCCCTGCGGGCCCCGGTCGGCGCGGTCCCTTCCGCCGCGGGTTCGGCTGCCTGGCCGGACTCGTGTTCCTGCTCGTCGCGTCGTCGATCTTCTTCGCGGTCGGCTCCACGCTGGCGCGTCTGGGCCCGGTCCCGGCCATCGTCACGATCCTCGTGTCGATCGTCGTCCTCGCGGCGGTCGGTCGCGTGCTGCGGGGCGTGGCGCGCTCGCTGGACCGGATCGTCGAGGCCCAGGAGCGGGTCAAGGTCGGTGACTACGCGGTCCGCGTCGGCCGCCCGGAATCCCCACTCCCGCCGATCCACGAGCTCGCCGCCGGCTTCGACACGATGGTCGAGCGCCTCCAGGTCGACGAGGCGCAGCGGCGCACGCTCCTCGCCGACGTGAGTCACGAGCTGCGCACGCCCCTGACGATCATCACCGGCAACCTCGAGGCCATCCTCGACGGCGTCTACCCGGCCGACGAACCGCACCTCGCCCCGATCCTCGAGGAGACCCGGGTGCTGAGCCGGCTCATCGATGACCTGCGCACGATCGCCCTGTCGGAGGCCGGGACGCTGACCCTCCACCCCGAACCGACCGACCCGGACGTGCTCATCGGCGAGGTCGTCGGGTCGTTCCAGCCGGTCGCGGCGGCGGCCGGGGTGACCATCGCGACCGATGTCGAGGGCGACCTGCCGATCATCGAGATCGACCCGGTGCGGATCCGCGAGGTGCTCTCGAACCTGGTCGCCAATGCGCTGCGGCACACCCCGGCCGGCGGGACGATCACGCTCGGCGGCTGGGCGAGCGATGGCGACGAGGGCGCGGGCCCCGGCGGGGGATCGGTCACGCTCTCGGTCAGCGACACCGGTCCGGGCATCGACCCGGAGCTCCTGCCGCACGTGTTCGATCGGTTCGTCAAGGGCGAGACGTCACGCGGTTCCGGCCTCGGCCTGGCCATCGCCCGCGGGCTCGTGGAGGCCCACGGCGGGTGGATCGTCGTGCACTCCCCGGCCGGTGGCGGGGCGATGTTCCTGGTGCAGCTGCCTAGGGGCGAGTGACCCGGACGTCGTCCACGGCCGCCTCGACCGTCGAGCCGGCACCCGCGTCGGCGGCCATGAACACGATCCGGACCGTCTGCCCGGCCCACGGCTGCATCGATACCCGGATGCCCGTCCACGCCGGGCGGTCGGTGTTCGCGGCACCCAGCTCCTGGCGGACCAGCGTGCGGGTCCCGTCGGCCTTCTCGACGTACGCCCGGAAGTAGTCCGAGGCGTTCGAGTTGGAGGCATGCGCCAGGTAGTAGCGGAAGGTCAGATCCCCGACCTCGGCCGGCAGCACGATCTTCGGGGAGCTGATGGTGGTCGTGCCCCCATCGAGGTCAGCGCCGCTGGCCGACCCGCCGGTGGCGAGGCCGGTGACCATCGCCGCTCGACCGGACGGGACGGTCGCCGACTGATACGTCGTGTGGAGCGGTACGCCACGTTGCCAGGCCCCGGCCGAGGCGGTGTCGGTGCCCTTCGCGTCGCGGGTCCAGCCGCGCGAGATCTCGAAGTCCTCGTACAGCGGCCCGCAGTTGTCGGTGGCCTTGCCGATGATCGTGTACGGGCAGCCGGCCTGCTCCATGAGGTACAGGATCGCGTCCCTGTTCCGATCGGTCTCGCGGCGGATGACCTCGTCGGGCGGATAGAACCGGGCGTTCGAGCTGACCTGCTCGTGGGTCGGGTACAGCTCGAAGGTGTACATGAAGATGCGGTGGCGGCCGTAGGCCCAGTCGATCTCGTCGCCGTCGGTGACGTACAGGCTGCTCGATTGCTTGGCCTCGTAGCCGTTCTTGTCGCCCATCCGGATGCCGAGGGCCCGCAGGGCCGCATGGTCGTCCCGGGTCATGTCGGCCGGGATGTCGGTCTTGGTGTAGCCGTACGGCCAGAGGATCTCCTCGCCGGCGGTGTGGAACGTGATGGCCGCCTTGATCTGCTGGCGACCACCGATCACCCGGCTGTTGATGAAGTCACGGATCACCCGCGTCTCGGGCGCCGAGAACGGCTTCCAGCCGCGGTACGTCAGCGCGGACGGCGTGCCCGATGAGCCGCCGCAGCACCCCCAGCGGTACTCGTAGTTGCGGTTCAGGTCGGTGCCGACGTACGAGCTGCCGGGGGTCGGCTGGCGGTTCTTGCGCCAGGCTCGATACGGCGAGCCGGTCAGGTCGTACTCGCCGCCGTCGGGGTTGACCATGAACACGATGTAGGTCTCGCGCCGGTCGACGAGGCGGGTGATGCGCGGGTCGACTCGGTAGCCGTCGGTCAGCCAGCGCAGGATCGCGAGGCCCTGCTCGACCGTCAGGTGCTCGCGGGCGTGGTGCAGGCTGTCGAAGAGGACCTCGGGCTCGTCCTCGTTGACGTTGACGTTGTCCGAGATCTTGGCGACCCAGATGTCGCGGCCCTGGTGGCTCTTGCCGATCGAGAAGCGCTTGACGATGGTCGGGTGGTCGGCCACGGTCTGCTTGAGCTCGGCGACCATCTCCGCGTAGTTGTGGTAGCGCGACTGGCTGGGTGGGAAGTCGGCCGCGGCGGTCGGAGTGGCGGCGGTCGGTGTGGCACCGACGGCGAAGAGGACCGCGAGGGCCAGGGGCGCGAGCAGGCGTTTTCGCATACCGGGGAGTGTCCCTTTCCCGTTCCGTGGCGACCATGGCGCGATGGTGCCACGCGGCACCGGGACCACGTAACGGTGACTTGCCGCGGAACATCTCGCAACCCCGGGGAGTCTGAACCCCCGACGGACCGGCCCGCGACGGGACCGGCCGACCCACAGGAGGATCGACGAATGCGATCGATCAACCGTGCCGGTGGCGCCCTGCTCGCCGGCCTCCTCCTGGTCGCGTTGAGTGCGGCCCCCGCTCTAGCCTGCGGCGGGCTCATCGGTCCCAACGGGGCCGTCAATCTCCTCCGGACGACGACGTTCGCCGGGTATCACGACGGGGTGGAGCACTACATCACCTCGTTCGAGTTCGCCGGTGGCGGTGGAGCGTTCGGCAGCCTCACGCCACTCCCCGGGGTACCGACGAGTGTCGAGAAGGGCGGCGACTGGACGCTGCAGCGGCTGCGCCTCGAGACGGAACCCCAGCGCTCGGCGCTGTTCTCGCTCGACACCGCCGGCGCGGCGGCCGAGGCCTCGGCCGAGGTGATCATGGAAGTCACGATCGATGCGCTCGACATCACGGTCCTGCGCGGTGGCGCGGCCGAGGTCGGCACGTGGGCCAGGGATCACGGCTTCCGCCTCCCGCCGGACGCCCCCGAGGTGCTCGAGTTCTATGCCGCCCGCAGCGAGATCTTCCTGGCCGCGGCGTTCGATGGCGAAGCTGCTGCGGCCCGCGGCCAGAACCTCGGCGACGGGACGCCCGTCCACATCACGATCCCCACGGAGAACCCCTGGGTGCCGCTCCGGATCCTTGCGCTCGGCAAGGACGGCGGCGAGATCGTCGAGGCCGATGTCTACCTGCTGACCGACGAGAGCCCCGCGATGCTCCCCGCACCGGACGGATTCAACGGCATGACCCTCGATCACAGCCAGCCCGCCAGCGACTCGCTGCTGGCCGACCTGCGCTCCGACCGCGGGATGGAGTGGGTACCGAACGATGCGTGGCTCACGAAGGTCGCGCTCGATGGCACCGCGGCGCAGTTCGGGTTCGATCTCGCGATCGATGCCACCGGCGACGGCGTCCCGTCCCGCATCGACGCCGGGCTCGACATGCCGGGCGCCGTCGATCCGACCATCGCGGCCGCGATCCGTTGGCTCGCGGCCATGGCGTTCATGCTCAGCGGCATCGGAGGGATCCTGTTCCTCATCGCGCGCCGTCCCCAGGACGGCGGCATGCAGCCCGCGTGAGCGGGATCAACGAGCCGCCCACCGGCCAGCCGGGGCGAGATCCGGCCGGCGGGCCCGAGCGCGAGGCCACCGGCCAGCGCGGGCGAGACACCGCCGGCCGACCCGGGCCTGGGTCCAGCCATCGGCCGGAGCAGGATTCGGCGGGCCGGCCAGCGCCGCGATCCAGCCACCGGCCCGGGCGCCTCGCCCTGGTCGGCGGCATCGCGCTCGCGCTCGGGCTCGCCGGGATCGCCGCCGCGTGGGTCCGGGCGCCGGGCCTCGAGGACCGACGGGCCGAGATCGGGATGCGCTATTCCGCCTTCACGACGACCGAGGTGGTCGCCACGGCCGGTGTCCCGATCACGGTCGTGCTGATCAACGGCGACCCCATCGACCACGAGTGGCTCGTCGGCGATGCGGCGTTCCACGAGCGCCACCGGACCGGAACCGAGGCCCATCACGGCGACCGGCCCGACCGAAGTCTCCGTGCCCGCCGGCACGACCGTGACGACGACCATCACCTTCCGAGACCCCGGGGAGTACCGGTTCATCTGCCACCTGCCGGGCCACGAGGCCTACGGCATGGTCGGCATCCTGCGGGTCGTCCCACCCAGCTGAAGCCGACACCGGGACGCCCGCGGCCCCGGTGATGCACATCCTCCGCGCCCGGATGACACGTCACCCGCCGATGCACCTCGGCGGCATCGGTGGGCGGGCCACCACGCAGGCGACCGCGCGGGCCACCACGCGGGCGATCGTGCGGGCCACCACGCGGGCGATCGTGCGGGCGACCACACACGCAAGCGACCACGCGGGCGACGACGCGGGTTCGCGCGGGCGACCACGCGTGCTCGAGCACCGGCGCTCGGCCTCGCGATCGGTGCGAGCGGATCGGCTGGTGATCGTTCCTCGCCATCCGTGCCCGCGGACCGACGGGCGCTCGTTGCGCCGGACACGATGCAGCCGAGGTGCATCGCGAGGCAGCGTCGTCTTCCGGCGGGGAAGTTGTGCATCAGCGCGACGAATGAGCCGGCGGGATCTGATGCAGCCGAGGTGCATCGGCATGCAAGGTTGGTTTCCGGCGGGGAGGTTGTGCATCAGCCAGACGTTGCGCCTCGCGCCGATTCAAGCGGAGCCGGCGGTCCGGGGGGAACCGCCGGCTCCTCGGGTCATGCGACCTGACGACCCTCAGGTCCCGGGTGCCCCCTCGGGCAGGCCCGTGACGAGGATCGCGTTGACGATCGGTTTGCCGTCGAGGTTGTCGAACGCGATGTCGACGCGGCCGTCCTCGACGGTCACGACGAACGATCGGGTCAACGCCACGTAGCGGCCCCCGGCTTCATCGAACACATCGAGGTTCGGCAGGACCTGCGTCCCCTCGATGGTCACCTCGAACCGCCGGGCGTCGACGGCGTTCTTCGCGAGCTCCGCGAAGTGGAGGTCCACCTGGTACGTGCCGTTCGGCACGTTGAACCGGTAACCATCCATGTCCTCGCGCAGGTCCTGGAACAGGCCCTGGTCGACGGTGCCCGCGATGGTGTGTGTCGTGCTCCGTCTCGAGCTCGACCCGACGATACCCGTACGGTCCGGAGCCATAGCGCCGGTCGCCCAGGTAGATATCGCCGTTCGCGGACACGGTCCGGTTGCCGCCGGCATCGACGCCGGTCTGGAAGGTCGGCACGACCAGCGTGACCGGCAGCTGGAAGATCGAGTTGTCGGGGTCGTTCGTGAGGATCACGACGATCCCGCGGTAGACGCCGGGCTCCAGCCCGGTCGAATCGACCGTGATGTCGATGTCCACCGACCCATCGGGCGCCACGGTGGTCGACATCGGTGCGACGGTCAGCCACGGGATGTCGCTGAAGGTCGGCAGGCCGGACTCGATGAGGTAGGCGTTGCGCACGAACTGACCGACCGTCCACAGGTTGCCGACCGCGTCGAGCTCGAGGCCGGCGCCGTTCCCGCCGCCACCGGCGGGATGCGGGATGCCGGTGCTCGCCTCGCAGGTGATCGGATCGAGCAGCCAGATCGTGTCGGTCTCGGAGTTGGTGGCTTCCCACAGCATGCCGAACGAGCGGTTCCAGGCGAGCCCGGAGATCGCGAAGTCGGGCGGGTTGCACTGGTTGAGCGTCTCGCCCGGGGTCGGATGCGACGGGCCGGCGACGCGATAGATGACGCCCTCGTTCCAGCCACCGATGTAGAACACGTCGGCGTCCGGGTCGTAGGCGAGGCCGCGCTGGCTGATGCCGTCCCACGGCGAGCCGGTGATCACCTGCTCGACCGAGCCATCGGCCGGATCGAGCCCGTAGATCCCGTTGTCGCCGCCGACGTTCACCTGCCAGATGAGGTTGCGCGCCGTATCGAACGCGATGTCGGCGCCCCAGGCGTCGAACACGCCCGCGGTGTCGAACTCGGTGCCGCGCTCACCCGCGGTGCTGAAGTGGACATCGATGACGTCCGCGAAGTCCGACAGCCAGACGCCACCGTCGTAGCCGACGCCCCACGGGTTGGTCATGCCGGTCGGCCACTCGGCGATCACGGAGCCGGTCGCGGCCACGCCGCGCGGGACCGCGATGCCCGTGGCCAGGGCACCGAGGCCCTTGCTGGTCCGGGCGTTCGGGTCCGCCCCGGCGGGGAGGACACGCTTGGTCGGCGAGGCGGAGATGGCCGTGCCCGATGCCGGGCCGCCCAGATCGACCTCGCCGATCTCGACCTCGAGCGGCGCGTGGCCGCCCGGGTTGCCGAGCTGGAGCGTGACCGAACCCTGGCGATCCGGGGTCAGGACGAACTCTGGGACCGTGCCATCGAGCACGGCATGCGGCTGGATCTTGTGGAGCGCGACGTCGGCTCCACCGGTGGCCACGCCCCGGGCGATCGTCACGTCACGGCTGGCGCTGACGAACCCGTCGAGGACGAAGTCCGCGGGCCACGTGCCTTCCGGCCCGATGACCGACCAGGCTCCCTCGGCATCGCTGGTGGTCGCGAGCTCGAGCGGCGTGCCGGCCGGCCATTCCGCGTGGACCGTGACGGCCACCCCGGGGAGTGGCGCCTCGGTGTGGGCATCGGTCACCGTCCCACCGATCGACCCGAAGGCCTCCGGCATGGTGACGGTCAGCGTGATGTCCACCGGGATCTGTTGCTGGAGTGGATCGTTCGTCACGAGGACGAGCTGGGCCTGGTACGTGCCGGGCGTGAGGCCGGCCTCACCCAGGCCGATGGTCACGACCTGCGTGCCGGCCGGCGCGATCTGGCCGGACTCGGGGACCGGGACGATCCACGAGATGTCCGAGAACGGCTCGATCGTGCCGTGACCCTCGTCCGGGGCCCAGTCGTGCGGCGACCCGAAGTCGCCGAGCACCATCGCGGTCGCGATGGAACCGTCGTCGCCGCCGAGGGTCTCGAGCGGGATGTCGAAGGACACGGTCTGCCCGTCGATGAACGCGGGGATCGCGGCCACCATCTCGAACGTCGCGGCGTCGACGATGATCGCCACGGGCTCGGCGTCGTGGATGCTGAACAGGTCGACGAAGTACTCCATGCCGACATCCTGGGTCGGCTTACCCGCGACGGCGTCGGCCGGGATGCCGGTCTCGGGGTTCTCGTCGGTGTCGAGGAACACGTAGCCGCCGACCTCGTTGATCGGCGTTGACGCGGTGAAGTCGAGCGCCATGGACGCGAGGAACGAGCCGTCGGAGCCGGCGCGGACCGTGATGACGTCGACGGCACCCTCGGCGTCGCCGACCGGGTCCTCGATGATCGTGGAGAGGGTCGGCGTCGGGACCGTGTCGTCCACGACGATGAGCGGGATGCCCGGCGGGACCGCCTGGCGGGACCAGGTCGGCGTGCGGACGACCGTGACCGTCGGCTCGGGGAGCGGCGGCGGCGTGACGCCCAGGAGTCGCTCGCGCGCCTCCCAGTCGAGCGGCGCCGAGCCGTCGTTGCCGATCGTGATGGGGACCTGGGTCGAGCCGCCGAAGTCGACCGTCGCCTCGATGGCGGTCGGCTCGACCGTGGCGCTCGACGCATCGAGCGAGAAGTCCGGGTCGCCTCGACCCCGTCGACGACGATGACCTGGTTCGACGCCTCGACGTATGGCGGCTTGCTCGCGGTCAGGGTGTACGACCCGGGGAGCAGCCGCAGCCGGTACGTGCCGGTCTCATCGGTCGTGGCCTGGCGGCCGCCGGGCGATGCCGTGATGGTCGCCCCGGCGATCGGGGCAGCGGTGTTGGTATCGGTGACGACGCCGGTGACGATGCCGGTCGGGACCTCGGTGATCCGGATGGCCCGGTTCGCCCCGAGCACGCGCTCACGGAAGCCGACCTGCAGGGCGTCGGTGCCGTCGGCGTTCTCGATGCCGACGGTCGCGTTCCGCCCATCGCCCGGATTGGGCGAGTTGGCGCCGTAGAGCAGGTCGATGGCGCCGCTCTCCCAGAGCTTGACCTCGAAGCTGATGGCGTTGCTGGAGCCGGCCGCCTTGACGTCGTCGTACGAGATGACGAAGGCCCGATCCGGGGCGGTCCCGATGAGCTCATAGCCGATCGCGCTGTCGGCGTCGAGCCGGAGGTCCTGCCAGAGCGCGTAGATCGCCGCGTTCGGCGTCGACGGAGACGGGATCCCGGTCGGGAACTCGTGGCCCTGGTCCGGACCGGCGAAGTTCAGGTAGCCGTTGTCGGAGAGCCAGACCTGTGAGTAGGTCTCGCCGTAGAACGGGAAGGCGAACGGCAGCCGCAGCCGGCCGACGAACTCGTTGCCGTACAGGGCGCTCTGGCCGGTCGTCTCGACCCAGTCGAAAGCGATCGGGGCACAGGCGTGCCCGAAGTCGTCGAGCTTGCGGAACAGGCTGAAGTCCTGGACCACGATCTCGCCGCCGGTGGAGCCGGTGATCTCGGCGTCGGCCGATTCGGTGCAGCCGTTGGCCGTGGCGTGCAGGAGGTACGTGCCGATCGGCAGCTCCAGGCTGTAGTTGCCGCTGGCGTTGGTCACGGCGGGTGGCACGGGCGTGTCCACGCGCGGTGACGGTGGCGCCGACGATCGGGGAGCCGTCCTCGGCCGCGGTCAGCTGCCCGGTCACGGTGAAGCGCGGCAACGCGACGAGCGCGAAGTCGGTATCGGTGGTCTGGTCGGTGACGATGACGACGCCGGGCGCCGCGCCGGTCGCGTAGCCGAAGGCATCGACGGTCACGAGGTAGGTGCCGGCCGCGAGGAACAGCTCGTAATCGCCGCTCGCGTTCGTCACGGTGCTGAAGTCACGGGTGCCGTCGTTGGCGGTGACCTCGGCGCCGGCGATCGGGTCGCCGGTCGCGTCGTCGGTGACCGTGCCGGACAGCGTCCCGCCGGTGGCCACGAGATCGACCGCGGCCTTGGCATCGATGCGGCCGTCGCCGTAGACGTTGTTCGGGTCGCCGTCGTCGTCGCCGCCGCAGCTGTCGTCGAGGATGTCGATCGCGGTCGTGCGGACCGCGTCCGTGGCACCCGCGATGTCGCCGCGCAGGGTGGGCTCGGCCGACAGCACGAGGGCCAGCGTGCCGGCCACGTGCGGCGCCGCCATGGAGGTGCCGGAGAAGGCCTGGTAGCCGCCGCCCGGGACGGACGAGACGACCTCGACGCCCGGGGCGGCCACGTCCGGGTTGACCTTGCCGAACGCGGACGGGCCGCGACCGGAGAACTCGGCGATCACGTCGTTGTCGTCGGTCGCGCCGGCGCTGAAGGATTCGGTGAAGTCGCCGGGCGAGCCGCCCTCGCCGCAGAACGGGCCGGGGTTGCCCGAGCTGAAGACCGGGATGATGCCGGCCGCACGCCAGGCCTGGACCGTCTCGAGGTAGAACGAATCGCCGGGGCCGCCGCCCCACGAGTTGTTGACGATGTCGGGGCGCCTGGACGGGTCGGGGTTCTCGCCGTTGACGTCGGTCGGGGCGAGGACGAACTGGCCGGACGAGAGCAGCGCGATCTCGCTGCAGTTCAGGTCCTCGCAGCCCTTCGCCGCGATCCACTCGGCACCGGGGGCGACGCCGGGGTCGGGCGTGAACGGGCCGGGGCCATCGCCACCGACCATCGTGCCCATCGTGTGCGTGCCGTGACCGACGTTGTCGCAGGGCTCCGGACCGCAGATGCCGGACGGATCCCACCAGTTGTAGTCGTGGGTGAAACCGCCAACGCCGTCGTTGCCGCGGTAGTGGTCGACGAGCGCGGGATGGACGTAGTCGACGCCCGTGTCGATGTTGGCGACGACGATGCCCTGGCCGAGGACGCCGTCGGCCCAGGCGGCGTCGGCGCGGATCTTGGCGACGCCCCACTCGGGCTCACCGGCGGCGACCTGGATCGCGGCGGTCACCTCGACCGGCTTGACGAGCGGATAGGTCCTCGGGGCACGGACCGAGGTCACGCCGGGGACCTTGGAGAGCTGGGTCGCGAGCTTGTCGAGGGACTTGGCGTCGCCCTCGACCACGAGGACGTTGGTCAGCCAGTAGGTCGTGGCTTGCACGCCGCGGGTCTTCGCCACGGTCGAGCGGGCGGTGCGCTGGGCGGCGGTCGCCGTCGTGCGCAGGGCCTTGATGACGGCGGCGGTGCGCTGCGTCCGGCCGTTGACCTGACGCGGGGCGCGGAGATCCGCCTTGGCCTTGAACTCGACGATCAGGGCGGTGGCCGTGCCGGCGTCGATGCCGCGCTGGAGCGCCTTGTCGATGGGAGCGGCCTGTCCGGGTCCGCTGGCGGAGCCTGGACCGGCTCCCGCTGCAGCGACCGTGGCCACCTGGGCCACGACGAGGAACAGGGCGATCATCGCCGCCAGGGCACGGTGTCGCGTCATGCCAGGACCCCTCCTGCCGCCAGCCCTCACTGGCGGCCGTCGCGTGATTCCGGTCACGGCCTCGCTGGGAGCCATGTCCCGGGCTGCCTCGTCGTCCGCCACGGGCGGTGGCGGGCGGTCGGGCGTGACGTTCGTAGCAGGCGGGCCGAGCCTACACCTCGGCCGTAGCGCCGTTGTCGCGGTGGTGCAGATCCACGCCAGGTTGGTGCGTACCGGCACCACGATCCGCCAAGACGACCCGCGTGGCGGTGCGTCAGCGAGACGCGTCGGGGCGCTCGTGCACCACCGGCGGGAGGTCGAGGCTCTCCACCCAGGCGGCGATCTCATCGCCCGCCGCGACCCACACGCCGTCCATCGACTGGGCCCGCTCGATGAGCCGCTCGATCGCCGCGGCGCGCGCCGGCCGGCCCGAGACGAAGGGGTGCATCGTCAGGGAGAAGAGCCCGCCGACCGTCGACGATGGCGTCCAGCTCCTCGGCCCAGGCGTCGACCGCCACGGACGGGCGCAGGATCGGCGATGCCGCGTAGCCCGGGACGTAGTTCCATCGATTCCAGTCGTCGAGGCTCCAATGGACCGGCAGTTCCACGAGCGACGGCGCTCCCGGCTCCGACGAGGTCCCGAGCCGGTAGGGATGGTCCGAATCCATCAACCCCGCGTCGTAGCGGAAGCCGTGCCGGGCCAGCAGGGCCGGCGTCCGGTAGTTCATGTCCCACGACGGCGCCCGATAGCCCACCGGCCGCAGCCCGAGCACCCGGTCGAGGGCCTCGAGGCCGCGGACCAGGTAGCCCTCCTCGGTGGCCTCGTCGACGCCGCGGACGCTCTCGTGGAGGTACCCGTGATGGCCGATCTCATGCCCCGCGTCGCGCACGGAGCGCACCACGTCGGGCCACGTGTCTGCGACCCACCCTGGCACGAAGAACGTCGTGCGCAGCCGTCGGCGCTCGAGCATCCGCAGGAGTCGCGGCACCGCGACCTTCGGTCCGTAGCGCTGGTGGGCGATGACGTCGAGGTAGTCGGCCACTTCCGGGTGATCGGCCAGCATGACCGCCTCGGCGTCGAGGTCGAAGCTGAACATGGCCGCGGCACGCACGCCATCGGGCCAGCGGAAGCCGGTCGGCAGTGGGTCCATGCGACCAACGATACTGGGGCCGTGCGCCCCCTGCCCGCCCCCTACGACGACATCGCGGCCGGGCGTCCGGCACGGGTCGGGGTGGCCGGCTCGACCCTCCTCGGGACGCGGCTGCTGACGAAGGACCTGGCCTTCCCGACCGACGAGCGCGAGACGTTCCGGCTGCGCGGACTGCTCCCCGACCGCGTCCTGACCATCGACGAGCAGGTCGAGCTCGAGCTCGAGCACCTGCGGGTCAAGCACGACGCCCTCGAGCAGTACATCGGCCTCGCCGCGCTCCAGGATCGCAACGCGACGCTGTTCTATCGACTGCTCACGGAGCATCTCGAGGAGTTCCTGCCGATCGTCTACACGCCGACGGTCGGGCGGGCGTGCCAGGAGTTCAGCCACATCATCCGGCGCACCCGCGGGACCTGGATCACCCCGGCCGACGTGGGGCGCATCCCCGAGATCCTCCGCCAGGGCCCGTTCGAGGACGTGCGACTCATCGTGGTGACCGACAACGAACGGATCCTCGGGCTGGGCGACCAGGGCGCCGGCGGCATGGCCATCCCGATCGGCAAGCTCGCGCTGTACACCGCCGGCTGCGGCATCCACCCGGCCCTGACGCTCCCCGTGTCGCTCGACGTCGGGACCGACAATCCCGCGTTGCTCGCCGATCCGCTGTACCTCGGCTATCGGGCGCCGCGCCTGCGCGGCGCCGAGTACGACGCCCTGGTCGAGGCGTTCGTCGTCGGGGTCAACGAGGTCTGGCCGGGCTGCCTGATCCAGTTCGAGGACTTCAAGCAGCACAACGCGCTGCGCCTGCTCGACCGCTACCAGGACCGCGTCCCGAGCTTCAACGACGACATCCAGGGCACCGCGGCCGTGGTCGCTGGCCGGCGTCCTCGCGGGCCTGCGGGCGACCGGGCGGTCCCTGGCGGAGACGCGGATCGTGCTCGCGGGGGCCGGCGCGGCCGGGATCGGCATCGGCCGCCTGCTGCGGATCGCGATGCTGGACGCCGGCGTGCCCGAGGCCGTGGTCGCCGAGGCGATCGCCCTCGTCGATACGCAGGGGCTCGTCCATGCGGGCCGCGGCGACCTGGACGCGGTGAAGTCCTCGCTGGCGGTGCCGGCCGTGGACGGCGCCACGCCCGATCTCCTCGAGACGGTCCGGCGGCGGCGACCGACGATCCTCGTCGGCACGACCGGGGTGGCCGGCACGTTCGACGAGGCCGTCATCCGCGCGATGGCCGACGCGCTCGACCCCGCCGAACGCCCGATCGTGCTGCCGCTCAGCAACCCGACCTCGTTCGCCGAGGCCACCCCGGCCGATGTCCTGGCCTGGACCGCCGGGCGTGCGATCGTGGCGACCGGCTCGCCGTTCGACGCGGTCGAGATCGACGGCCGGCGACGCGAGATCGGCCAGGCCAACAACGTCTTCGTGTTCCCGGGCGTCGGCCTCGGCGCGATCGTCGCCGAGGCGCGCGCCGTCACCGACCGGATGTTCCTGTTCGCGGCCCGTGAGCTCGCCGACGTCCGTCAGCGCCGACCGTCTCGCCGCCGACGCGCTCTATCCGCACGTCTCGAGTCTCCGCGACACGTCGAGGCGGATCGCGATCGGTGTCGCCCGCGAGGCTGTCTCCGCCGGCCTGTCCGCCGCCGCGGAGCGCGGGCCGTTCGATCCCGAGGCAGCGGTCGATGCGGCGATGTGGTGGCCGGAATACGTCCCGTACCTGCGCGCCCGCGCCGTCGAGCGCCGCCACACGACCGGGGCCTGACGGCGTGCCGACGACGGTCCGTGCCGCGGTCCTCGAGTCGGTCGGCGAACCCACGGTCGTCCGGGAGCTGGAGCTCATCGATCCCCGGGAGGGCGAGGTCCGCGTGCGGATGCTGGCGTCGGGCGTGTGTCACTCCGACCTGCACGTCCGCGACGGGGAGTGGGACCGCCCGACGCCGATCGTGCTGGGCCACGAGGGCGCCGGCGTCGTCGAGGCGGTCGGGCCGGGCGTGACCACGCCACGGGTCGGGCAGGTCGTGGCCTTGTCGTGGCTCATCCCGTGCGGTGTCTGCCGGTCGTGCCGGCGGGGGCACGCCTGGGCCTGCCCCGACTCCCCGTCGTACCGGCACACCCTGCTCGATGGCAAGACCGCGTTCCGTGGCGTCCGGTCGTACTGCGCGATCGCCACGATGGCCGAGGCGTCCGTGGTCCCGGCGGCGGCCGCGATCCCCCTCCCCGACGGCACCGACCCGGCGGTCGCCGCCCTGATCGGCTGTTGCGTGACGACCGGCGTCGGGGCCGTGCTCAAGACGGCGGCGGTGCCGGCCGGGTCATCGGTCGCGGTGATCGGCCTGGGCGGCGTCGGGCTGTCGTGCGTCATGGGCGCGGTCGTGGCCGGCGCCGCCCGGATCGTGGCGATCGATCGGATGCCGGCCAAGCTGGCGGCCGCGACCGGCGTGGGCGCCACGGACACGATCCTCGCGACCGACGACGGCGCGGCGACCATCGAGGCCCTGCGCGACCTGACCGACGGCGGCCCGGACTTCGTGTTCGAGGCGATCGGGCGACCCGCGACCGCCGAGCTGGCCATCGCCGCCCTGCCGGTCGGCGGGACCGCGGTCCTCGTCGGCATGACCCCGCTCGGCGAGCGCGCCTCGTTCGAGGTCTACCCGTTCGTCGACGGTTCCCGCCGGATCCTGGGCTCCAACTATGGATTCGCCGAGCCCGCGATCGATTTCCCGCGCTACGCCGGCTGGACGCTCGAGGGGCGGCTGCCCGTGGATCGCCTGATCGACCGCCGGATCGGCCTCGACGACCTCGAGGACGCCTTCGCGGCGATGCGCCGCGGCGAGTACACCCGCCAGGTCATCGAGTTCGGCTGACGCCGCGGCCGACGATCGCCGGACGCGTGCCATGCCTGACGACAGGCCCAGCGGCCGCGCGCTCAGCCGGCCCTCGAACGCTCCTCGGCCGCTTCGAGGTCCCCTTGCGTCGTGATGACCGGTGGCTCGGGGTCCTCGATCGGCGGCAGCAGCGTCGTGCCCATGATCAGCCGGGTGCCGCGGCCGTGGGTCAGGAACGTGCCGGCCCACCGGACGAGCACGACGATCCGGTTGGCGAACCCGATGAGGTACGCGATGTGGATCCCGAGCCACAGCAGCCAGGCCGTGAAGCCGCCCTGACGACCCGATCGGGCCCGAGCCACGGGATGTTCGTCACGCCGGACAGCCGGCCGATGACCGCCACATCGCCGCGGTTGCTGTAGCGAAATGGCTCATGCGGTCGGCCGAGCAGCCGGCGACGGATCACGCCCGCGGCGTACGACCCGCCCTGGATCCCGCCCTGGGCGACGCCGGGCGCGGGCTGGCCGTCCTTCCACGGCTGGACCGCGGCATCGCCGACCACGAAGATCTCCGGATGGCCGGGCACGGTCAGGTCGGGCTCGACGAGGACCCGGCCGTTGCGATCGGTCTGGGCGCCCGTGGCCTCCGCGACCCGGCGCCCGAACGAGGACGCCAGCACGCCGGCCGCCCAGAGCACGGTGCGAGCCGGGACGACCTCCTCGGGCGCTCCCTCCCCTGCGCTGGTCGCGACGACGCGCACCGATCGATCGTCGATCGCGGTGACCCGGGTGCCCGTCCGGACGGTGACCCCGAGGTGCTCCAGCTGACGCCGTGCCGAGGCGGATCGATCGGGTGGAAAGGTCGGCAGCACGCGGTCCATGGCCTCGACGAGGATGATCCGGGCGTCGGCCGGGTTGATCGCCCGGAAGTCGCGGCGCAGCGTGTCTCGAGCGATCTCGCCGAGCGAGCCCGCGAGCTCCACGCCGGTCGGGCCGCCGCCCACGATGACGAAGGTCATCCACTCGCGCCGCCGGTCCGGATCGGCTTCCCGTTCGGCGGCCTCGAACGCGATGAGGATGCGCCGCCGGATCTCCGTCGCGTCCTCGAGGGTCTTGAGGCCTGGCGCGAACTGGGCCCATTCGTCGTGCCCGAAGTACGCGTGATGCGCGCCCGTGGCGACGATGAGCGTGTCGTACTCGATCGGGCCGCCGTCGGCGAGGATGACCTGTCGCCGCTCGACGTCGAGATCGACGGCCTCACCGAGGATCACCGTCGCGTTGCGCTGCTTGCGCAGGATCGATCGCAGCGGCTGGGCGATCTCGCCGGGCGACAGTGCGCCGGTCGCGACCTGGTAGAGCATCGGCTGGAACAGGTGGAAGTTGCGCCGGTCGACGAGCGTGACCGACACCTCGGGATCCACCCGCAGCTGGCGCGTCGCGTACAGGCCGCCGAAGCCGCCGCCGATCACGACCACGCGGTGCCGGGTGCGCTCACGGTCCATGCGTCGATCCGTGGGCGGAAACGGTCAAGCGGCGGACGGATCGTCCGGTTGGGCCGGCTCGGTGCGGTTCCGACCGGCCACGACGGCGCGGCGCGGGCGGACGGCCCGCGGCCGGCCCGGACCCACCGGGACCTGATCGCGGTCGGACATCGGCGCTGGGCGTGTCTCGGCCGCCGTGACACCTCGGATCCCGGTCATCTCGTTCATCCCGGGGAGTGCCGTGAGGTCGGGGCGACCCGGCCCGACCGCCGTCCCCTTCGTGGCCGACGTCGTCGGCAGACCGAACGGGATCGGGGCACCGAGCTCCGGATCGATGACCTGGAGATCCGCCTCGTCCGGCACCAGGTCGCATCGATAGCATTGGGCGACTCGCAGATCGTTCACGGAACGGCAATCCGGGCACACCCACATCGCGCCCCCACCCGCGCCCCGGTACCGGCTGGTCCGCGGCTGGACGACGAAGCGATAGAGCAACCAGACGGCGGTCGGGCCGGCCAGCAGCACGACCGCGATGATCGCCGACGGCAGCAGGCCGATGCCCGCCTCGAGCGATCGCACCACCTGGTTGATGTCAAAGTCCATCGTGTGGCCCCTTCGTCCGGCCTACCCGGCCCGCGTCACGCCACGAAGACTACACCCAACCTCACGGGACCCTGTCGTTCCCGATCACGTTACTTGTCGCGTTCGGCGGCGTTGACCAGCGTGGCCTGCGCGGCCGCGAGGCGCGCCACCGGGACACGGAACGGCGAGCACGACACGTAATCGAGACCGAGCGCCTCGCATTTGAAGATCGAGGCCGGGTCGCCGCCGTGCTCTCCGCAGATCCCGAGCTCGAGATCCGGACGGGTCGCGCGACCCTTGTCGACCGCGACCTTCATGAGCCCAGCCACCGCATCGTCGAGGGTCTGGAACGGATTCTCGGGCAGGATGCCCTCCTCGACGTACTTGAGGAGGAAGCCGCCTTCCGCGTCGTCCCGGCTGTAGCCGAACGTCATCTGGGTCAGGTCGTTGGTGCCGAAGCTGAAGAACGCCGCGTCCTTCGCGATCGCGTCGGCGGTCAGCGCGCCGCGCGGGACCTCGATCATGGTGCCGAACTTGTAGTCGACCTCGACGCCGGCCTTCGCTTCGACGGCCTTCGCCTCGGCCTCCAGCAGCTCCTTGGTCCGCTTCAACTCGTTGGCGTGCCCGACGAGCGGGATCATGATCTTGGCGATCGGGTTGCCACCGGCCTTCTTGACCGCGATCTGGGCGTTGAGGATGGCCCGGGTCTGGATCTTCACGAAATCCGGGAACATCAGGCCCAGGCGACAGCCGCGCAGCCCGAGCATCGGGTTCTGCTCGTGCAATGACTTGATCGTCGCCAGAAGTTCCTTGTCCTCCTCGGAGGCGCCGCCGGTCGCCTCCGCCCGGGTCACCTTGACGAGCTGCTCCTCGAGGTTCGGCAGGAACTCGTGGAGAGGCGGATCGAGCAGACGGATCACGACCGGCAGGCCGTCCATCGCCTTGAAGATGCCCTCGAAGTCGCCCTGCTGGAGGACCTCGAGCTTGGCCATCGCGACGTCGAAGCGGCTCACGGCCTCCTGGTCGTCCGCGTCGAGCGTGGCGCCGCCGTCGCGCCGGGCCTTCGCCCGCGTGGCGACGCTGGCGACGAGGATCGCATCACGGACGATCTCGAGCCGCTCGCCCTCACGGAACATGTGCTCGGTGCGGCACAGGCCGATGCCTTCGGCGCCGTAGCTCCGGGCCTGGGCGGCCTCCTCGGGCTTGTCGGCGTTGGTCCAGACACCCATCCGACGGATCTCGTCGGCCCAGCCGAGGACCTTCTGGAGCTCGGGCTGGTCCTCGAACCGGGCCGAGACCGTGGGGATCGCGCCGAGATAGACGGCACCCGTCGCGCCATCGAGGCTGATCGCGTCGCCTTCCTTGAAGCCGACGCCGGTGTCGGAGCTGCGGGCGGTCTTCGCCCCGTAGTCGATGACGAGCTCCGCGCAGCCGGCGACGCACGGCTTGCCGATCTGGCGGGCAACGACAGCCGCGTGGGACGTCGCGCCGCCGCGGGCCGTGAGGATGCCCTGCGCGACGGCCATCCCGTGGAAGTCGTCGGGCGAGGTCTCGATCCGGACGAGGACGACCTTCTCGCCGCGCTCGACCCACTCCACGGCGGTATCGGCATCGAACACGGCGCGCCCGACGGCCGCGCCCGGCGACGCGTTGAGGCCCTTGGCGATCCGGGTGGCGGCCGCGAGGGCGGCCGGGTCGAACTGGTCGCGCAAGCAGCTGGTCGACGTGGGCGGGCTCGATCCGGGCGATCGCCTCGGCCTTGGTGATCGTGCCCTCGTCGACCATGTCGGCCGCGATCCGGACGGCGGCCGCCGCGGTTCGCTTCGCGCTGCGCGTCTGGAGCATGTACAGCCGACCGCGCTCGATCGTGAATTCGAGGTCCTGCACGTCGCGGTAGTGCGTCTCGAGCTGCTGGCCGATGCGCTGGAACTCGGCATAGACCTCGGGCATCTCGGTCTGCATCTGGGAGATCTTGGGGGCCGTCCGGATGCCGGCGACGACGTCCTCGCCCTGGGCATTGGTCAGGTACTCGCCGAAGAGCACCTTCTCGCCGGTGTTCGGGTCGCGGGTGAAGGCCACGCCCGTACCCGAGTCGTCGCCCATGTTGCCGAAGACCATCGTCACGACATTGACCGCCGTGCCGAGGTCGTCCGGGATGTGCTGGTTCTTGCGGTAGTCCTGGGCGCGCTTGCCGAACCAGCTGGCGAAGACCGCCTTGATCGCGAGGTCGAGCTGCTCGTTCGGATCGTCGGGGAAGTCGCGGCCGGTATCGGCCTTGACGATCGACTTGAAGTCCGCGACGAGATCGCGCAGCGCGGTGGCGTCGAGGTCGGTGTCCTGCTTGACGCCGTGTTCGGCCTTGGCCGCCTCGAGCGCGTGGTCGAAGCGCTCCCCGCTGACCTCCATGACGATCCGGCCGAACATCTGGATGAACCGTCGGTAGGCGTCCCAGCCGAACCGCTCGTTGCCGGTCAGCTTGATCAGGCCGACCAGCGTCTCCTCGTTGAGCCCGAGGTTGAGGACGGTGTCCATCATCCCGGGCATCGAGAACTTCGCCCCCGAACGAACGCTGACCAGCAGCGGGTTCGCGGGGTCACCGAAGCCCTTGCCCGTGCTTGCCTCCACCTGGCGGACGGCCTCGAGGACGTCCTCCCACAGACCGTCCGGCAGCCGCTGGCCGGCGGCGAAGTAGTCGTTGCAGGCCTCGGTCGTGATCGTGAAGCCCGCGGGCGTCGGGAGGCCGGCCTTGGTCATCTCGGCGAGCCCGGCACCCTTGCCGCCGAGCAGGTCGCGCATCGACGAGTCGCCGTCCGCGCGGCCGTCGCCCCACGCGTAGATGTAGCGCTTGGCGGCCTTGTGGGGGCGATCCGCGGTCGCGGTCGGGGACTGGGTCATCGGGTGGTCCTCCGGGGTCGAGGTGGCGGACGGGCCTGGTGAGGCGCTTCGTTCCGCGTCGGGGTCCGGTCGTGGTGGGTCGATTGTAGCGTCGCAGGTCGGGGGCCCCGGGTTGCGGCTCGGTCGCGAGGTGGTCGACGCCGCTCATGCCGGACGCCGGTCCGGGTACCATCGGGCGGAACGACCGGACGGGAGACGCCACCACATGACCGACCTCGCCAGCGAGACTGCCGCCGCCCCGCCTCGCGTCATCGCGCGCGACGACGAGCGGTACAACGCGACGCTCGTCCGGCGCGAGGACCAGCACGACAGCCTGGCCTACTTCTGGGTCCGGTTCGATGGCGACCCGACGCCGTTCGAATGCGGCCAGTACATGACGATCGGCGTGTTCGTCGACGACCGGATCGTGCAACGGCCGTACTCGGTCGCCTCCGCGCCGCGCGTCGCCGGGGAGACGGGCTACGAGTTCTACCTGCGCCTCGTGAACGGCGGAACGTTCACTCCGATCCTGTGGGACCTGCCGGAGGGCCACCGGATGCGGATGATCGGCCCGAAGGGCAAGTTCGTGCTGGAGCCCGAGGACGACCGGGTGCACCTGTTCATCTCGTCGGGGACGGGCAATGCGCCGTTCGTCTCGATGATGCGCGAGGCCATGGCGGCGGGCCGGACACGGCGGGCGGTGTTCCTCAACGGCGTGTCGCACGTGCGGGACCTTGGGTATCGCGAGCTGTTGGAGGGCTGGGAGGCATCCGGGGAGTACCCCGTGACGTTCATCCCCACGATCTCGCGGCCCTTGGACCCGGGTAACGCGGACTGGACCGGGCGGACCGGGCGGGTCGAGTCGATCGTGGCGCCGGTGTTCGCGGATCTCGGGCTATCGCCGGGATCCACCGTCGCGTACCTGTGCGGGAACCCGGACATGATCCTCTCGACGGAACAGACGTTGCTCGAGCTGGGCCTACCGGAACAGGCCATCAAGAAGGAGCTGTACTGGCCGAAGGGCAAGGAGCCCCGCGGCGTTGCGGGCGCCGCGGACGCGGCGGCCCTCGCGGACCTCAACGCGGACGAGTAGGGCCCGCGGGGTCGGCGCGGCCCGGCGCGGCCAGGGCGCGGCCGGCGCGGCCAGGGGCGCGGGCACCGATCAGCCGGCGGTCGCGATCAGTCCGAACAGCCAGATCGCGAGGGCGATCCCCAGCACGATCGCGACGATGACCGCCGCCGGGAGCCAGATGGGTCTCATCGGTCGCCGGCCAGAAGGCGCTGCTTGGCGGCCTCGAACTCTTCGTTGGTGAGGTCACCGCGGCGCCGCAGGTCGGCCAGCCGCTCGAGGTGGGCGACGAAGTCCGGGTCACTCTCGAGGTCACCGATGGCGGCCCCAGCGCTCGGGCCGCCGGTGGCGGCGGTTGAGACGCCCGCCTTCCCGGCAGTCGCCCGGGCTGAGCTGCGCTCCGCGTCCGAGGCGTCCGCCGTCCGCGCGTCCGACGGCCGCGGACCCGACGGTCGCCGTTCGCCCATCCCGAATCGGGTGGCCACGGCGCTTCCGCCGCCCTCCCGAAGCTCGTTCCGTGCCGAGATCGCGATCCATAGCGGTACGGCCCCCATCAGCATGAAGACGACGCCGCAGAAGAGCCACCCGATCGCCGGTCCCGGCTCCTCCCCCGGCGGCCGGAGCCCGTACTCGAGGAAGTTCCAGCCGAGGCTCAGGAACAATGCGGGCCACGCCAGCAGCGGCAGCGCCACCCACGCTCCGCCGACTCGCGCACCGGCCCACAGCCCGAGCCCACCAAAGCCGAAGAGCCCCAGCGTCCCGATCACCATCAGGGCCGGCACGCCGTCGGGACAAGGCTGGACCGAAACGAACGGCCCGCCCGACGCGCACGCCCCACCGATGTCCATGACCGCCCGCATGCCGAGGAACAGCAACGTGAGGCACGCGGCCAGGCCACCGGCCGCCACGAGGAGCCAGGCGATCGCACGATAGTCGGGCTGCTCGGCACCGGTCACGCCGCTCCCGTCCGTCCCGCCGCTCCCGAACGTCATCGCCGTGGCCTCCGCTCCCTACCCCGAACCGGACCGCGCTGCGTCGAGCCGATCCAGGATGAGCCGCGTCACGCCCTCGACGGGCACGCGCTCCTGGGCCATCGAGTCGCGGTCGCGCACGGTCACCGCACCGTCCTCGAGGGAATCGACATCGACCGTGATGCACCACGGCGTTCCGATCTCGTCCTGCCGGCGGTACAGCTTCCCGATCGCCGCGGTGTCGTCGTAGACCGCCATCGTGTGGCGCTGGAGGTCGGCCTTGATGGCGTGGCACAGTGCCACGATCTCCGGCCGCTTCTTCAAGAGCGGCAACACCGCGACCTTGTACGGCGCGAGCTCTGGGTGGAGCGCCAGGGACACTCGCGTCTCGCCACGCACTTCCTCCTCCCGATACGCGTCGATCAGGAAGGTGAACGCGGCCCGGTCCGCCCCAGCCGCGGTCTCGACGATCCAGGGGATGACGTGCTCGCCGGTCGCCTGGTCGAAGTACTCGAGGCTCTCGCCGGACGCTTCCGAATGGCGCGACAGGTCGAAGTCACCGCGGTTGTGGATGCCCTCGAGCTCCTTCCAGCCGAACGGGAACCGATACTCGATGTCGATGGCCTTCTTCGCGTAGTGGGCCAGCTCGTCCGGCGCGTGCTCGCGCAGCCGAAGCCGGGACGGCGTCACGCCATATCGCTCGTACCACGCCTGCCGCTTCGGCAGCCACTCCTCGAAGGCCGCCGCGGCCTCCGCCTCCGGCCGCACGAAATACTGCATCTCCATCTGCTCGAACTCGCGCATCCGGAACACGAAGTTGCCGGGCGAGATCTCGTTCCGGAACGATTTCCCGACCTGGGCGATCCCGAATGGGAGCTTCTTGCGCGACGACTGCAACACGTTCTTGAAGTTGACGTACGAACCCTGGGCGGTCTCCGGGCGGAGGTAGATGACCGACGCCTCCTCCTCCACCGGGCCCATGAACGTCTTGAACATCAGGTTGAACCGGCGCGGCGGCGTCAGCGGCCCGCCATCCACCGGGCAGCGCAGTCCCAGGCGCTCCACGATCCCGGGGTCCTGCAGCTCCGTCGCCGACAACCCCTCGGCACCGGGCAGCTCGTCGAGGCGGAACCGCCGGTGGTCGGTCTGGCATTCGACGAGCGGGTCGCTGAACGAGCCAACGTGCCCCGACGTGACCCAGACTTGCGGGTGCATCAGGATGCCCGCGTCCAGGCCCACGATGTCGTCGCGCTCCTGGACCATCGAGCGCCACCACGCCCGCTTGACGTTGTTCTTGAGCTCGACGCCGAGCGGTCCGTAGTCCCAGACGGCGTTGATGCCGCCGTAGATCTCGGACGACGGGAAGATGAAGCCGCGCCGCTTCGACAGCGACACGATCGTGTCGAGCTCCTTGATGGCGGGCGCGACGTCGCTGGCGTCGATGGTCGGGGAGGTCACGGGATGGGTTCTCCGCTGGGGCGCCGGCCGTGGAAGGGACGGTCGCGAATGACTGGGCCATCGATGCTAGCAGAGCCGGGCCGAGCCTCAGGCCGGAGGCGCCGCCGACGATCCGGGCGGCAGCCCCGCCCGTAACACCCGAAGGGCGTTCCCGCCCATGACCGCCGCGACATCGTCGTCCGACAGTCCCTCCGCGAGCAGGGCCTCGGTCACCAGCGGCATCCCAGTCGCATCGAACGGCACCGGGACCGCGCCATCGAAGTCGGAGCCGAGCCCGACACCGCCGATCCCCGCGAGGTCGATCGCGGCGACCACCGACCGGGCGATCGCCGCGGCATCGTCGCCGCCCGAAGCGGTCGGCCAGAATCCGATCCCGACGAGGCCGCCGGTGGCAGCGATGCTACGGACCTGATCGTCGGGCAGGTTCCGGTTGTTGTCGGCTGCGGCCCGGATGCCGGTGTGGGACGCCACCACGGGCCGCGCGGCGATAGCCAGCACGTCATCGATGGTCGCGGACGAGGCGTGGGCGACGTCGACGATCAGCCCGGTCGCCTCCATCCGCGAGACGAGGTCGCGGCCGGCGTCGGTCAGCCCGCCCTTGGTGATCCCGTGCGCCGAGCCGCCGAACGCGGTATCGAAGAAGTGGCTCGGCGAGACCATGCGGTAGCCGGCGGCGGCGAGCACATCGAGGTTGGCGAGGTCGTCTTCGAGCGTGTGGGCGCCCTCGATCGTCAAGAACGCGGCGGTGATGGCGGGCTCGGCGGATCGACGGACGAGGTAGAGGTCGAGATCCGCGCGGGTCTCGACGAGGGTCAGGCGGCCTTCCGACCGGTCGGCCATCGAGCGCAGCCGAGCGGCCTGGTGGAGGGCCCGCGCCATCAGGCTGCCCCAGGTCCGTCGCGGCCAGCGCTGGGCCAGCACGAGGAGGGTCACGTCGTCGGTGTCACCATCGTTGCGCTCCAGGTTGGCGCGCCGCGGGACCTTGGTGCTGACGGCCATCGCCTGGAGCGCGATCCCGCCCTCGATGAGGCGCGGCACGTCGACGTGGGCCCGCCCCGATCGACGGATGAGGTCGCGGCCCCACAACAGGGAATCCGCGTGGAGGTCGACGACCGTCAGGGTCCGATGCAGCTCCACGGCCCGTGCCGAGGCCCGGTATGGGCCCCGGCGCAGGACCGGGTTCTTGCGACCCTCCACGAGCGCCGGGAGGGCGCCCGCGAAGACGGCCGCCGCGGCTCCGAGGCCGGTGGCCGCGAGGGCCCCGACCCGGATCCGGTTCAGTCGGCGCGCGGCGTCACCGGCGCCGGATGCGAGCCCGGGCGTGCCGGACGGTCCGGGCCGGGGTCAGGAGGGCCAGCGTCGCCATGATCGCGGCCAGGAGCAGGAACGCGAGGCGCAGTCCATCGGACCCCGGATCGGAACCGCCGGTCGACGGGAGCGTATCCGTCGGCGGCAGGGTCACGTTCGGCGTCCCGGTCGCCCCGCCCACGTTGCCCTGCGGCGGCGTGGGGGTCGGGGTCGGCGTCGGGTTCGTACCCTCCGTGGGCACGGCCGTCGGAGTGGGTGTCGGCGTGGGATTCGTCCCCTCGGTCGGCAAGACCGTCGGCGTCGGCGTCGGCGTCGGGGTCGGGGTCGGGTTCGTGCCCTCGGTCGGGACCGGCGTCGGGGTGGGCGTCGGGGTCGGCGTCGGGGTCGGCGCCGGGCAGTCGATCGTCAGCGGCTGTTGGCGGCCGATCACGTCCATCGGTGTATATCCGTCAGCGCTGTCGTCCGCGACGAGGACGTGCGCACGGACGGTGTAGCTGCCCGGGGCGAGGGGACCGGACCCCTCCCATCCGTCGGCGAGGGTGCCATCGCCATGGACCCAGTCAAAGTCGGGTGGGGTTCCGTCGTTTCCGTACGTCGCGCTGATGAGCTTGCCGGTCCCGTCGATGCGGATGTATGCCTCATCGACACGGGTCTGCCGGACCTGTTCGCCGTTCTGCGCCAGGACGAGCGCATACAGGACATCAGCGTCACAGTCGTAGCGCAGGGAGAGCTTGGCCCGGACCGGTTGGTCAGCGCGGCCCGCATCGGTCATGTCGGCGAAGAAGTCGGCCGCCGTCCATTCACCTGGGTCGCCGTCCACGACGGCGGTGCCGAGCGCCGGTGTCGGTGCGGCAGCGAACGAACTCGGGGCAAGGACGGCGGCAAAGAGCAGCGCCACCGCTGTGATCGCCGGTGCCACCTTGGCGATGGGCATTCGCCGGGCACGGCCGTGTAAGAACCCCCGCATCTGGACCTCCTGGGATATGGGCGAGCGCCGATTTGCGCTCTTCGCGTGGAATAAGAGCCACGCCGATGATGACAGCGCGCGAGCCGCCGGTCTAGTACGAATTGGCTATCCGACATGACGTTCGGATAACGGTCAACGCCCCGGACCGAACCGGACCGATCTGCTCCGCCCAGGAGGCACGAGGTCCGTGGCGCGGCCGGGCACCGCCCAGCAGGCCGTCAATGGCCGACTCGGACCTCGTCGAGGAACGCCAGCGACCGCGCATCGCGCTCGAGCGCGCCACGGACGAATTCGCGCAGGGCGGCTTCGACCTCGCTCTCGACCGGGGCCGCCAGCCGCAACTCGGCGATCGCCTCGATGTCCAGGCGCTGGTAGGCCTTGAGCAGCTTGAGCGCTTCCAGGCTCAGGCCGGTCCGGTCATGGGGCGGACCTGGGCAACGCTCGCAGATGACCCCGCCGAGCGGCGGCACCCAGCGGAATTGCTCGCCCGCCTCGAGGACGCGGTCGCACTCCACGCAACGATCCACCTCGGGACGCACCCCGAGCTCGTCGAGGAGGTGTACCTCGTACCAGCGGGCCACGCGCCCCGGCGCCATGCCGGCATCGAGCAGCTCATAGGCGCGACGCAGCAGGGCGTAGAGCGGTTCGGCGGCGTGGCGCTCCTCGAGACTCCGGTCGGCGAGCTCGGCGAGATACCAGGCGGTTGCGGCACTCTCCAGGGAGTCGCGCAGGTTCAGCCAGGCGTGCCCGACGCGCACTTCGGTGACGACATCGAACGTCCGCCCGCGGGCGAGCCCGACGGTCAGCTCCGCGAACGGTTCGAGGCTCCCCCCGAGGCGCGAGGTCGGTCGGCGGATCCCCTTGGCGATGGCCTTGAGCTTGCCGCCGCTGGGCGTGATGAGGGTCAGGACCCGGTCGGCCTCGCCCAGGTCGAACCGCGACAGGACGATCGCGTCCGTGGTGTAGCGACGGGGCACCGGCATCTCGCTCGCGACGGTAGCACGGTGATCCGAACGGGCTCGGTTGGCGTACCTCACCCAGACGCCGGTGCGGACGCGTCCCCCGTGCCGGCGTCTTTGGCGTCGCCCAACAGGCTACTTGCGGCGGACACGTTTCGTGTACACTGGCCGCACGATGACGACCGTGCTGCCCGATTTCGACCTCGCCGACCTGATCGCCGACACGGAGAGCGAGATCGTCCGCCTCGTGCGCGATCGCGATCCCTCGACCCACGGCTTGTACGAGATGGTCCGCTACCACCTCGCCCTTGATGGTTCGGGTGCGTCGGGCGGCAAGCGCGTCCGACCGCTGCTCGGCCTCCTCGCCTACGCCTCGATCGCGGGTGACCATCGGCGTGCGCTGCCCGGCGCGGCGGCGGTGGAGCTCGGGCACAACTTCAGCCTCGTCCACGACGACATCGAGGACGGCGATCGCGAGCGTCGACACCGGGCGACGCTGTGGACCCTGCACGGGATCCCGCAGGCCATCAACACCGGCGACACGCTGTTCAGCCTGTCGCGCATCGCCCTCCATCGACTGACCGACCTCGGCTTCCCCGACGCCAAGGTGCTCCGCCTGATGCGGCTGTACGACGAGACCTGTCTCGCGCTATGCGAGGGCCAGTACATCGATATCGCGACCAGCGCCTCGGGCGTGCCGATCTCGGTCGAGGCGTACTTCGACATGATCGGGCGCAAGACCGCGGCGCTCATCGCCGCTTCGATCGAGGCCGGGGCGCTCCTGGCCACCGACGACGAGGCGGTCATCGCGCGGTACCGCGGGTTCGGCTGGGCGCTGGGCCTCGCATTCCAGATCAACGACGACCTGCTCGGGATCTGGGGCACGGAGCAGACGACCGGCAAGGAACCGTCGGATGTCGCGCACCGCAAGAAGACGCTGCCGGTCATCTACGCGGCCGAGCACGCCGGACCCGAGGACCGAGCGCGGCTCCTGGAGCTGTACGCGGCGGCGGAGCCGTCGCCGGCCGAGGTGGGCGAGATCGTCGCAGATCCTCGAACGGGTCGGCGCCCGCGACTACACGCGCAACCAGGCCCGTCGGTACCGGGACGAGGCCCTGGCCGAGCTCGACGCCGCCGGCGTGGTCGAGCCGGCAGCCCGGGCGCGGCTCGAGGAGATCATCGTCGGGGTCATCTCGGCGTAGCGGCGCCAACAGGGCGGCGGGGCGACGTCCGCGGCCGCTCGACGGTCCGCGGCCGCTCGACGCTCCGCGGCGGCACGACGGTCCGCGGCGGCACGACGGTCCGCGGCGGCTCGACGGCCCGCGGCCCGCCCCCTCGAAAGAGAACCCGCGGATTCGCGATGCGGCGGCGCCTAGTCATCCGGTGACTACATTGGGGGTATCGAGGGCCACATCGCGACCCGCCGGCGTCCTCGACGGTCGCGCTCACGCTCAGTTGCGCTCCCATCGGAAGCCGTCTGGGTCGATGCCGCCCGGAAATGGGGTCGGTGCCCCGGATATAGCCATGGGGTGAATACGGGCAACGTCATCGGTGCGGCCGCAGACCGGGTTCGAACGGCTACCCGGCCGGCACCCGGAACCGGGCGATCGCGAAACCCATCGCATCCCGCCGCCACTCGGCGTACGAGGCGCGGAACAACGCCGCTCGCTCCAGGAACGACGCCGCCTCCGGATCGGACCGATTCGCGGCTCCCCAGCGCTCGATCGCCCCGGCGTAGGCGTCCTCGTAAGCGTCCCACTCGGCCTCGTCGACCACCTCGACGTCGAGCACCTCGAGGCCGGCCTCGATGCCCAGCGCCGCGAAGCCTTCCACGCCGTCCGGTAGCTCGTCCCGGGTCATCCCGAACGACGCCAGACCCGATGACAGCGGCTCGCGGATCCACACGCCATCCCCGAAGACCACGACCCCGCCGGGCCGGACCGCACCGGCTAGACCGGCCACCGTGGCGGCCTCGTCGCCGATGATCCCGCTCGCGCCGATCGCGACGGCCATCGCCACCGAGCGATCGGCGATGAGGGCTGCCCGGAGTATCGGTCTCGACGAACGACACCCGCCGCGCGACATCCGCGCCGGCGGCGGCCGCCGCCTTGCGAGCCGCCGCCAGGAAGAACGGATTGCGATCGAACCCCTCACCAGTCGCCGCGGGCCACCGCCGGAGCAACCGCACGAGGAATTCACCCTTCCCGCAGCCGATCTCCAGGACGTGATCGCCGGCCGCGACCTCACACCGGTCGACGAGCGCGTCCAGCCGTTCCGATGAGATCGGTCCGAGGATCCGCCGCGCACCGTGGGCGATGGTCGTGAATCGGAACGGGTCGCCGGGAGCCGGGCTCAGCGATCCGCCTCGTCGTCCTGGACGCCTTCGTCGCGCGAGCGCACGACCAGGACCTTGCCGACCCGCCGGCCATCGGTCGTCTCGACCGTCAGGGTCAGCCCGTCGACCGAGACCTGGTCGCCGGGCTTCGGCACGCCACCGATCCGGTGATAGATGAGCCCGCCGACCGTGTCGTACTCGTCGTCGTCCTCGAGCGGCACCGCGGTGTCGAACAGCTCGGCCAGGTCGTCGACCGCCGCCCGCCCGTCGATCCGCGCCTCGTCGTCGGACAGCTTGACGATCATCGGCTCCTCGACGTCGTACTCGTCCTGGATCTCGCCGACGATCTCCTCGAGGAGGTCCTCGATCGTGACCAGGCCCGCCGTCCCGCCGTACTCGTCGAGCACGACCGCGAGGTGGACCTTGCGGCGCTGGAGCTCGTGGAGCAGGTCGTCGACGCGTCATCGACTTCGGGCACGAACACGGGCGTCCGCAGCAGCGAGCGCAGCGACGGCGGCTCGGGCGCGCCGCGCTTGAGGAACGGCAGGAGGTCCTTGGCGTAGAGGATGCCGACGATCTCGTCGATCGTCTCCTCGTAGACCGGGATGCGCGAGTGGCCCTGCTCGACGATCGGTGTCGATGGCGTCCTCGAACGTCGCGGTCGCCGGCGAGCGTGACCATCGCGATGCGCGGGACCATGACCTCGTGGACGCGCTGGTCGCCGAGCTCGATGACCGCGTGGATCATCTGCTCCTCCTCGGCCTCGAGGATGCCCTGCTCGCCGCCCTGCTCGATGATCAGGCGCAGCTCCTCCGAGCTGATCCGCTCGTCGGCGGCGACGTCGGCGCCGAACAAGCGGGCGATCCGCCGGGTGACCCAGGTCAGGCACGCCGACGAGCGGCCCGAAGACCGTGCCGAGGAACTCCATGAGCCGGGCTCGTCGACATCGCCACGCGCTCGGCGTGGGCGAGGCCGATCTGCTTGGGCACGAGCTCGCCGAACACGATCGTGAACAGCGTCAGCAGGACCGTCACGACGACGAGGGCGATGGCGTTCGGCCGCGCTCGCGAGTGGGCCGAAGCCGCGCAGCCAGTCGCTCACCTCGTCGACCAGGCTGACCGCCGCGAAGGCCGAGGCGAGGAAGCCGAGGAAGTTGATGCCGATCTGGATCACCGCGAGGAAGCGGCCGGGATTGGCCTTGAGATGCTGGACCCGGACCGCCGCGCGGTTGCCCTCGTCGACGAGCTGCTGGATCCGGCTGCGCCGGAGCGTGACGAGCGCGATCTCGGTCGCGGAGAAGATCCCGTTGAAGCAGGACGAGGACGACGATGAGCAGGAGCTCGACGCCGGGGCCGCGTCACGAGGCGGGATCACCCGGTGCGGGTTCCGACGGGTCGTCGACCGGGCCGGACGGCGCGTCGCCGCCCGGTTTTCGGATCTCGCGGATCCGGGCCGGCACGCCGACCGCCAGCTTGCCGGCCGGCACGTCCCTGGTGACGACGGCCCCGGCGCCGGTCCGTGCGCCCTCGCCGATGTCGCGCGGCGCGACGATCATCGTGTCGACGCCGAGGAAGGCGCCGTCCCCGATCGTCGTCCGGTGCTTGTTCGTGCCGTCGTAGTTCGCGGTGATCGTGCCCGCGCCGACGTTGACCCGCTCGCCGAGCTCGGCGTCGCCGAGGTAGCTCACGTGGTGCTGCTTGCGTGCCGGCCCCGAGGCGGGTGTTCTTGAGCTCGGCGTAGTTGCCGACCTCTGCGCCCCGCCCGACGACGCTGCCCGGGCGCAGGTGGCTGTACGGACCGACCGACGCCTCGTCCTCGACGATCGACGACTCGACGACCGACGCCCAGACCCGCGCCCGCGCGCCGATCGTGCTGTCGATCGAGCTGGCTGCCGGCGCCGATGACGCTCCCCGCCCCGATCGAGGTCGCGCCGCGCAGGATGACGTTCGGCTCGATGGTGACGTCGGCCGCGAGCGTCACGTCCCAGTCGAGGTAGACCGTCGACGGGTCGCGCATCGTCACGCCGTCGCGCATGTGCTGCTCGTTGCGGCGCACCCGCAGGTTCCACTCGGCGGCCGCGAGCTGCGAGCGGTCGTTGATGCCATCGAACCGACCGTCGTCCTCGAACGCGACCGCGCTCACGAGTCGGCCGTCCTCGCGGGCGAGACGGACGAGCTCGGTCAGGTACAGCTCGCCGGTCGAGGGCGACGGCTCGAGCGTCGCGATCCGGCGACGCAGCCAGGCGGCGTCGAACGCGTAGAGCCCGGCGTTGATCTCGTTGCTCGCCAGCTCCTCCTCGGTCGCGTCCTTGGCCTCGACGATCCGCTCGACGATGCCGAACTCGCTGCGCACGACCCGGCCGAGCTGCGCCGGCTCGGCGGAGAAGACCGTCGCCAGCGCGATCGCCGCGTCGTCCTGGCGGCGGGCCTCGAGGATCGCCTCGAGGTCGCTGGCCGTGACGAGCGGGACGTCGCCGGACAGGACGAGGATCTCGGTGGCGTCGTCGGGGACCGCGGTCAGGCCGGCGCGCACGGCGTCGCCGGTCCCGCGTGGCTCGTCCTGGAGCGCGAAGTCGGCCCGATCGGCGAAGGGCTCGCGGATGGCGGCGACGGCCGGGGAGTAGACGACGATCGGACGGCTGGCGGTCGTGCCGTCGGCCGCGGCGGCCTCGTCCCAGGCGTCGAGGACGTAGGCGAGCATCGGGCGGCCGCACAGCGGGTGCAGCACCTTGGGGAGGGCCGACTTCATGCGCGTGCCGAGGCCGGCCGCGAGGACGACGGCACGTGGTCCGGCCGGTGTGCCCAGACATGGGCGCGGGACTTGGAGGGTTCATGCGGGGCGCCGGGCGCGAGCGGGACGGTGGTCGCCCACGCTGCATGCGGTGCCCGACGGGCGGAGGTGGGTGTCATCGAGTCGGTCGCCGGATGGTATGGGCGACCCGCCAGGAGCGTCAAGCGCGGCTACCGCCGGTAGCGCGATCGCCTCGATCTCGACGAGGCCGCCCTTGGGCAGGGCCCCGACCGCGAAGGTGCGTGCGGGCGGGCGGTGGATCGGGCATGAACGGGCGCATACACCGCGTTGACCGCGGCGAAGTCGTCGATGTCGGCGAGGAAGACGGTCGTCTTGACGACGTCGTCGATCGACAGGCCGGCGGCATCGAGCACGGCCGCCAGGTTGCGCAGCGCGCGCTCGGCCTGGGCCTCGACCCCGCCCTCGACCAGGCTCCCGGTCGCCGGATCGAGGCCGAGCTGACCGGAGCAGAACACGAACTCGCCGCTGACGATGGCCTGGCTGTAGGGACCGACGGCGGCCGGCGCCGTGGTCGTCGAGACGGCCTGACGGGTCATGGGCTGGGCTCCTCGTGTCCGGTCCGGATGGTCGTGGCGATGATCGATGGCGGTCCGTCGCCGAGCGACGGGATCGTGCCGGCCTCGACGGCTGCCCGTACGACCTCGGCCGCGGCCTGCGGCCTCCGCCAGTGAAGGATAGAGCGTCCAGAGGGTCGGGCCGGAGCCGACTAGCCCGACCGGCCGGCCGAGCGTCCGCGTCAGCGCGCGCTTGACGGCGACCAGGCCGGGCTCGACGAGGAGGGCCGCCGGCAGCAGGTCGTTGGCCGAGGCGAGGACCCCGGCCCGGGCGACGAGGTCCGTGGCCGACAGCCCGTTGCCGAGCTCCTGGGCGAGATGCTCGGACGTCATCCGAACACTGCCGTCGCCCTGGCCGCGCGTGCCGTCGAACACCGCGAAGACGTCCGGCGTGCGCAGCGCGACCGCGCGGCGTCACGAGCAGGACGCCCGGATGGCCGTGGACGCCCTCGAGCGGCGTGACCCGCTCGCCGCGACCCTCGACGAGCGCCGGGGTCCCGGCGAGGAAGAACGGCACGTCCGAGCCGATCGAGGCCGCGGCGGCCGCGCGCCGGTCCGGGTCGAGGTCGGCGCCCCAGGCCTCCAGGGCGCCGTCGAAGGCGGCCGCCGCGTCCGACGACCCGCCGCCGAGCCCGGCCGCGACCGGGATGCTGCTTCTCGAGCCGGGCAGCGAGCGGTGGGCGTCGCCGGGCGGCCCGGGCCCTCCCCGACGGCCGCGCGGGCGGCGCGCGATCGCGCGCAGGACGAGGTTGTCGGCCGAGGGGACCCGCGTCGTGGCCGGTGACGTGGAGCGTGTCGTCGGAGCCCCCGGCTCGGGCCGGGGCCAGGCTGAGCCGGTCGGCGAGCGCCAGCGGCACGAACACCGAGTGGAGGTCGTGGAATCCGTCGGCACGACGCCCGACGACGGCCAGCGTGAGGTTCAGCTTGGCCGGCGCGAGCCGCACGACCGGAGTCCCGTGAGCGCCGCGCGCTCATCGATCGCCCTTGCCGCGGCCGCGCTGGTCCTCGCCGAGCGGGCCGAGGGCCTCGCGCAGGACGAGCCACTCCCCCACGGCCAGCGTCTGGGGGCGCCGGTCGGGGTCGATGCCGGCGGTCTCGAGGGCCGCGGCCACGCGTCCCGCGTCCACGGGGAGCTGCCGCGACAGCACGTTGTGGATCATCTTGCGGCGCTCCCGGAACGCCGCCTGGACGAGCCGCCAGAGCTGGTCCTCGTCCTCGGGCGAGAGTCGGTCGTCGGCGTCGTACGGCTCGACCACGATGACCGCCGAGTCGACGGCGGGCTCCGGCTCGAAGGCGTCGGGCGGCACCCGGAACGCGACCCGCACCCGGGCGTGGTACTGCACGAACACCGAGAGGTAGCTCATCTTCCCGGGCGGGGCGGCGATCCGTTCCGCGACCTCGCGCTGGACCATCAGCACGAGCCGACGGGGTCGCGGCGGCGTCGCCGAGCAGCGCATGCAGGATGGGGCTCGTGATGTGGTACGGCAGGTTCGCGACGACGTCGTACGGCGGCTCGACCAGGTTCGGGCAGGTCCTGATCGAGCGCGTCGCCCTCGATGAGCGCGAGGCGACCGTCCGCGATCGGGACCTCGAAGCGCTCGCGCAGGAACGTGGCGAGACCCCGGTCCAGCTCGACGGCCGTCACGCGCGGCCCCGGCGTCGAGCAGCCCGCCGGTCAGGAGCCCGAGACCGGGGCCGATCTCGAGGACGCGTCCATCCGGCTCCGGGTCCGGCCGCCTCGAGGATCGCGTGAGGACGTCCGCGTCGGCCAGGAAGTTCTGCGACAGGGCGTGGCGGGCGCGCAGGCCGGCGGCGCGCAGCGTGGCGCGGACGTCGGCCGGGTCGATCGTCACCGGGTCGCCAGCGGGCAGCGACGGCCGCGCATCCAGGTCGAGCGCCGGCAGCGCACCCCGGCCATGAACCGGCGCGCCCCGGCGGCCCCGATCATCGCGCCGTTGTCGGTGCACAGGCCGGGCCGCGGCACGATCAGCGGCACGCCCAGGGCTGGCCGCCTCGTCCCGGAGTCGCTCGCGCAGCACCGAGTTGGCCGCCACGCCGCCGCCGAGCACGATCGAGCGCGCCCCGACCTCGCGCGGCGGCCCGGGCGGTCTTGCGTGACCAGCACGTCCACGACCGCGTCCTGGAAGCCCCAGGCGAGCTCCGCGGTCGTGGCCGCGCGACAGGGGCGTGTCGGTGTCGTCGGCCGCGAGGCCCTCGTCGGCCCGGGCCTCGGCGACGATCCGTCGGGCGGCGGTCTTGAGGCCCGAGAACGAGAGGTCGTACGTGTCGCCCATCCAGGCCCGCGGGAAGACGACGTCGCGCCGCATCGGCGCCCTCGGCCGCCGCCTGGATCGCCGGCCCGCCCGGGTAGCCGAGGCCCAGCAGCCGGCCGACCTTGTCGAACGCCTCGCCCGGCCGCGTCGTCCACGGTCGTGCCGAGCAATCGATACGTCAGGTGGTCGCGCATCTCGGCGATGAACGTGTGGCCGCCCGACACGACGAGCGCCACGAGCGGGAAGACCGGCTCCGGCTTGGCGGCCTCGTCCTCGCCCGGGTCGAGCAGCCAGGCGGCGTACACGTGGCCCTCGAGGTGATTGACCGCCGATGAGCGGCTTGTCGTGGACCCAGGCCAGCGCCTTGGCGAAGTTGATGCCGACCAGCAGCGAGCCGGCCAGCCCCGGTCCGTAGGTGACCGCGATCCCGTCGATGTCGTCCCAGGTCACCCCGGCGTCAGCCCAGGCCTGTCGAGCGTCGGGCACGATCCAGCGCAGATGAGCGCGTGCTGCGACCTCGGGCACGATCCCGCCCGACGGCGCGTGCAGCGCGACCTGCGAGGCCACGACGTTGGTGAGGATCCGGCGGCCACCCTCGACGAGGGCGATCCCGGTCTCGTCGCAGGACGACTCGATGGCCAGCAGGAGCGGTCCACTCACGCGCCGTCGTCCTCGCCCCCGGGCTGGGTCGGTGCCGGGGCCGCGTCCAGGGCGGCCCGCAGGCGCTCGATGCGTGCCAGCATCCGAGGGTCCGACAGCGGCTCGGTCGTCATGATCAGCGCGTCCTCGTTGTCGTCGCTGTAGTAGCGCGGTCGGAGGCCGACCGGTCGGAAGCCGTACTTCTCGTAGAGCTTCCGGGCGGCGAGGTTGGACAGACGGACCTCGAGCGTCGCCTCGTGGGCGCTGCGCTCGACCGCGATATCGAGGAACGCCAGGAGCAGCCGCTCCCCGATGCGCTGGCGGCGCCAGGCCGGGTGCACCGCGAACGTCGTGATGTGCGCCTCATCGACCATCAGCCACATCCCGCCGTACGCCGCGATCGTGTCGCCGACCCGGGCGACGAGGTAGTGCGCCAGGCGGTTGCTCTCGAGCTCGCTCTTGTAGGCGTGCGGCGGCCAGGGCGAGGTGAAGCTCGCCTGCTCGATCAGCGTGGATCTGGGGGAGGTCCTCGAGCCGCATGGGCCCGATGACCACCCTCACCGGGGGTCGCGCGACCATTCCACGGTCCTCGCCGGTGGCACGGACCCCACGCGGCAGGGTCACGTAGTCGGGCACCAGGGTCGCGAGCTCGCTCCGCGCGGGCCTCGGCGTCGCGGCGGAGCGTGGCGAGCGTTGCGGCCGCGGCCCGCAGCAGCGCCGGGCCCAGGCCGTCGCGGGCCGCCTCCCCGAGCGCGAGGGCGTCGACCGGGGCACGCCCCTCGAGGTCGACCGCCACGAGGCGCTCGTCCGGGCCGAGGTCTGGCTCCGTGCCGGCCGGCAGCGGCACGGGCCGAGTGCCGGCACGGACCACGAGTCGATCGGATGGCCCGGCCGGCAGCAACAGCACCGTGCGCTCCGCGGCGGGGGCGGCCTCGTCGACGGCCGCGATCAGGGCCTCGGCCGTGGAAACGCCGGCGAGCGGGATGCCGAGGCCGTGCGCCAGCCCCTTGGCCGTGGCGATCCCGACCCGCAGGCCGGTGAAGGCGCCCGGACCGGTGCCGACGACGATCCCCGCGAGGCGCGACCGGCGGATGTTCTGCTCGCCGAGGAACCGCCCGAGCGACGGCAGCAGCGTCTCCCCGTGGCGGTAGCCGGCGACCCACGTCGAGACCCCGTCGGCCACGCCGTCCGGGGACCCCGTGGCGATCACGACGCGCGTCGTCGCGGTGTCGATGGCGAGGATCGCGTGGCGCCGGCCGTCGTGGCTCATGCGACGGCCTCCAGGTAGCGCCGGTACGCCTCGGATCCGGCGACGAGCGTGATGACCCGCGGGTCGTCACCGGCGCCGTCGATCCGGACGTCGAGTCGGGCGTCCGGCAGGGCGTCACCGAGGCGTTCGGGCCACTCGACGAGCGTGACGCCCTCGCGCTGACGCTCGTCGATCAGCCCTCCGGCGAGGGCGTCTTCGGCGCTCGTGAGCCGGTAGGGATCGATGTGGAAGAGCGGGAGGCGACCTTCGTACTCGGCCATCAGGATGAAGCTCGGACTCGTGATGGTCGCGGTCACACCCAGGGCGGCGCCGAACGCCTTGGCCAGGTGGGTCTTGCCGGCGCCGAGGTCGCCCCACAGGCACACGAGGTCGCCCGCCTGCGCCACGGCCCCGAGCGCCCGACCCAGGCGGGTCGTGGCATCCGGGTCGGGCGAGAGGATGACGCGGCTGTCGGCGGTGCGCGTGGTCATCGTCGGAGCGTAGCGGAAGCCCGGGAGGGCCGCCCGACGCAGCGTCAGTCGAACCGCTCGAGGTCCCCGAGCGGAACCGCCACGACCGATCCGTCCTCGAAGCGGACGGCGCCCGCTTCGAGGTGGACGCCGCCGGCGAATCGACGCGGCCCGACGACCCCCGCCCACGTCCCCTCGCTGCCGGCGAGTTGGCCGCCACGGATCCGGACGAGATCCGGCTGGGGCGTCGGGAGGTCGACCTCGGGGGCGTCGAAGAGGAGCATCGGCGGGTCGCTGACGATCGCCACTTCGTGGCCCTCGAGCGCGGCGAGGACATCCATGACCGGGCTCGCGATGGGCCGCCGAACGGCGCCCTCGAGCACGAGCACCGCGAACGGCGGCAATCGGTGGAGCGCCGCCCGCTGGCGCCGTTCCGACGCGAGGAAGTCGCGACGCTCCTTGCTCGCGAGGCCGCCGACGATGATGCCGCGCACACCCATCGCCCGCGCGCGGGTCAGCGTCTCGGCCTCGATCCGCGAGCCCACGACGAGGATCGTCCCGGCCAGGCCGACATCGAGGCCACCGGCCCGCAACTCCCCGTCGTGCGCCGCCGCGATGTGCAGGTGGCCCACGGTCGGGCCGCCCAGGGTGACGATCCCCCGCATCGCACGGCCCGCCGAGTGCATGACGATCGCGGTCCCGGGCCGGACCTCGCGGACGATGCCCGCGACCGGCGTCTCGAGCGACTCGGTGATGTCCCCGCCGGCCACCCGCCAGCGGCCGCGCCACTCGAACAGCAGCTCGCCCTCGGGCACCCGCTCGCCGGGCCGTGGCTCGGCGGTCGCCGGCACCGGCCGGTCGATGAGACGGGGGTCGCGGACACGCTCCGCGATCGGGGCACCGGCCACGACCGATTCGCCGGCCGCCACCAGCGGGCGATCGCCCGGGGCGAGGATGAACGTGACCTCGACCGGTCCGTCGATGAGTCGCCGGCAGCTGACGAGCCCGAGGTCGCTCGTGGGTGCGTCGGTCGACGGGCTCACGTGTCGTGGCCCTGCCAGAGCGCGGCCTGCCAGGCGGAGAGGAGGTCCCGGCGACGATCCGCGCGCTCGGGAAGTCGGAGGGGCACGTCCCGCAGGTCCACGAGCAGGCCACCGAGACCGCCCGCCACGTCCACGGCGAAATGCCGACCGCGAGCTCCGAGCTTGACGCGGTCGCGGAATCGGAACTCGGCCACCGCGGTCTGGCCCGGCGGGAGGTCGACGAGCTCCAGGCCGCCCGGGATGAGGTCGAGCTCGCTGGCATCCCCGTTCGCGTGGACGACCACGCTGCCGGCGGATCTCCCGGAGCGCAGCCCGGACGGCGTCACGACGCTCCCCAGCGGGGCGAGGAGGTCGTCCGCGAGGTCGGTCATGACCGCAAGGCGCTCCCGGGCGTCCGGGATGGCCCCCAGCGCGCCGAGCAGACGGGCGTGATCCAGCGCGTACTGGCTGGCGCCCACCCGTCGGATGACGTCGACGATGGCGAGGGCGACCGTCGGCGCCGGCACGGCCGACCACACGCCGCCGCCGGCGACGACCAGATCCGGGGCTGGAGCGAGGTCGAAGTCGGGAGTGGCCGCGCCGAGCCGAACCAGGGCGGCCCGGGCCGCGGCCATGCGCAGGGCCGCACCCTCGCCCGCGGCGTCGGCCCAGGGTGCGATGCGCAGCTCGCGCATCCGGTCGCGCAGCCGATGGCGGTCGGCCGGCACGGTCGACCAGAGCAGGACGCCATCCACGACGGCGTCGTCGGGCTCCTCGGGCGCCACGGCCGCCGCCGGCACGACCGCCAGGCGCGCGGTCGCGGGACGACCGCCGGCAGCGGGATCGGCGGCCGCGCGCACCGCGGCGTCGTGACCCAGGACGATGGTCTCGACGCGGCGGTCCAGCACATCGGCGAGGGCCTGGGTGGCCGGTCCGATCGCTCGCCGCGGGTCGTCCGGCGGCAGGGCAAGCTCCAGGAGGAGCTCCCCCAGCGGGTCGGCGGAGGCGTCGGGCTGGTCCCTGGCCGCTCCCGCCGCGCTTGCCGCACTCGCGCGAGCCGACGGCGAACCAGCGCCCCCACGCCCTCGGCCGTCGGAACGGCCCGCGCCCGTGGCGGTGCCGAGGCCCCGGGTCGGCGCTCGCCGCGCGGGGTACGCGGCCGGAGCCAGCAGGATCTCCCCCGGCCGGGCCGCCACGTCCCCGAACGCGTCGAGCGCCTCCGACATGGCCCCCGACAAGACGATCGGCAGTTCCGGGCGACGACCCGCGACCGCGGCGACGAGCGTGGCCAGCTCACGGATGGCGCCGCGCTCCTCGGTCCGTGGCGGATCGCCGGCCCCGACCAGGATCGCCTCGACATCGTGATCGAGGAGCAGGCGGGTCATCGCCAGCGGGTCGGTGCTCTCGGCGCTTGCCCCGACGACCCGCCAGCCGTTTCGGCCCGCACTGTCGAGGAGACTCGTGAGGGTCCGTTCCGAGCCGGCCACGACGGCCAGGCGCCGCGGCCGTCGGCTCCGGACCTCGAACCGCGGAAGTGCGTCGCCCTTGGCCCCGACGATGCCGAGCGCTTCGGCCAACCCAGCGTCGGCGGCCAGGACCCGCGCGACGAGCAGATCCACGGCCGGTTCGATGGCCGTCCCGGCCGGCAGCGCAAGGTTGCCGATGAGCCGCCACGCCCCACCGGCTCGGCCGATGAGCGCGACGGACGACGTGGCGGCGCCGTGGTCGATCGTGAGGAAGGCGCGCGGCTCGGAGGTCACGGCCAGATGCTACCCGGATGCAGTGGTGCGGGCGCCCTCAGGCGTCCCAGGCCAGCTCCTCGTCGAGCTCCTCGAGGCGCGCGATCAGCAGTTCGATGCCGGTCTCGTCGGCGAGGATCTCGCTCGCGGAGGCGAGGTCGCCACCGAACACGCCGCGCAGCACCGGGTCGAAGAACAGCATCGCGTTCGCACCGAGGGCGCGGTACGGACGGCTCGCCTCGAGGAAATGGACGGCGGACGACGTGAGGCCGCGCAGCTGGATCTCGCGCGCGACCGTCTCGACGAGTTCGTCACGCTGCTCCTCGGTCGGTTCCAGGGGGAACGTCATCGGGTGGCGCCGGCCGACCTGCTGACGGGATCGGCGTTCCGGCCGAGGGCCGTGCTGAAGGCCTCGTACGGGCCTGCCCCGCGGAGCGCGAAGATCACGTGCTCGATGCCTGGTGACTGGGTCAGCTCGTCGCGCACGGTCTCGACGGTGATCCGAGCGGAATCCTCCAGGGGGAACCCACCGACGCCGGTGCCCAGCGCCGGGAATGCCACACTCGTGGCGTTGATCTCGCGGGCGCGGGCCATGGCGCTGCGCGCCGCCGCCTCGATGACCGCGGCACTCGTCCGCCGATCGCGATCGAGCGAGACCGCATGGATCACGGCCCGGGCCGCGAGGTTGCCGGCGCCCGTCACGATCGACTCGCCCAGCGGGACCGGCGCCTGGCGGACGGCCGCGAACTCGATGTCGTCGCCGCCGGCGCGCTTGATCGCGCCCCCGACCCCCGTCGACATCCAGAGCGACAGGTTCGCGGGGTTGACGATGGCGTCAACCTCCAGCTCGCAGATGTCGCCGTTCCACAATTCGATGCGTGCCATCGAGACGATTCACCCTCTCCGCGCGGTGAGTGTCCGCAGACTGACCGGTGCGGCTGCCGCATGGTACACCCGGGGTAAGCGTGCAGCCATCTGGGTCACGACTTCCCATGTGTTGGTGGTGCGCGTCCGCGCCAGGTCCGCCGCCGTGATCCGTTCGCCTCCCTGGGAGCCGAGCAGGACGAACTCGTCATGGTGGGTCACAGGGGCTCCGGGGACGTCGGTGACGTCCACCATGGTCGCGTCCATCGCGACGTTCCCGACGACCGGAGCCCGGTGGCCACGGACGAGCGCCTCCGCCCGATTCGAGAACGCGCGCACGAACCCGTCGCCGTAGCCAAGCGGCAACGTCGCGATGCGGCTCGGGCGGCGGGTCGTGAAGGTCGGGCCGTAGCTGATGCCGTGGCCTGCCGGCAGGTCGGCGACGCGGACCGGCCGGGCGTGCAGGGACATCACCGCCCGGAACGGGGCGACCGTCTCCGCGTCGACTCCGAGGGCTTCCAGCTCGTCGGGGACGATGCCGTAGACCGCTAGCCCCGGTCGGACGCCGTCGAGCGAAGCGAGATCCGTGAACAGGCCACCGCTCGCGGCCACGTGCCGCTCCGGAAGCGGCAGGCCGGCGCCGCGGAGCGCGCGGGCGGCTCCGTCGAAACGGTCCAGCTGGGCGCGGGTCAGGGCGTCATCCTCGGTGGCCTGCATGTGGGTCCACAGGCCGGCAAGCTCCGCGGTTGTCGCGGCCGCCACGGCCCGGGCGGCATCGGCGAGCGCCTCCGGCGCGAACCCGCCACGCCCGAGGCCGGTCTCGACCTCGAGCTCGATCCGCAGCGGCTCGGCGCCGGCGCCGGCGTCCGCGGCCCACGCCCGTGTCGCCTCCAGCAACTCCGCGAGCATCGCGGGATCGCCGGCCGAGACCGCGATCCGGGCACGGGCGGCCGCACCGGCAAGGGCCGGCGGGATCGGATACAGGACCCGGATCGGACCCCGGACGCCAGCCTCGCGCAGCGCGAGCGCCTCGTCGACGGTCGCGACGCAGAACCCGTCGGCGCCGGCCGCCTCCAACGCGAGCGCAACCGGCACCGCACCGTGGCCGTACGCGTCGGCCTTCACGACTGGCTGGACCGGGACGCCGTCGCCGGCCATCGTCCGGAGGGCGGCGAGGTTCCCGCGGAGCGCGTCGAGATCGATCTCGAGCCAGGCGGTCCGCGGGAGTGGCGGCAGCCCGGCCGCCGCGAGCCGGTCCTCGATCGAGGTCACGCCGGTGGGGTCGGGTCCGGCGGTTCCGCTGGTGGGCCGTTCGGACGCTGCCGGGCACCGAACCCGAGCAGCCGCTGCGACTGCCGGCGCTCCGCCAGCCCCGCCAGGCGCCGCCGGGTGTAGGCCAGGCCATCGGGCAGGTCCGACGCGAGGACGCCTGCATCGCCCAGGCGATCCCGGGCGGCATCGCCAGCTCCGCCATGGAGGTACACGCCGAGCCGGGCCGCCGCGAAGGGCGCGAGGCCCTGGCCAAGCAGGGCCCCGATGGCACCCGCCAGGACGTCGCCGGTCCCGCCGGTCGCGAGGGCCGGGTTTTCGAACGGAGCGACCGCGACCTCGCCGTCCGGTGCAGCGATGACGGTCCGGGCCCCCTTCAGCACGACCACTTGTCGCCAGGTGCCGGCGGCATCACGGGCGGCGGCAACACGGGCATCGTCGTCGTCGCCGAGGTCACCGTCGGCCGCCGGGTCGAGCCCGCTACCCGCGCGGAGCCGGGCGAATTCGCCGGCATGCGGCGTGAGGACCGCCCGCCGACGCTCGCCCTCCCACCAATGGTCCATGGTCGCGAGCGAGCGCAGGGCCTCCGCATCCAGCACGAGCGGCGGCGACTCCTCACCCGGGGCGGCGATGAGCTCTCGAACGAGTTCGGCCGTGGTCAGGCCCGGCCGCAACCCCGGCCCGATGACGATGGCGTCGTGCTCGTGGTCGAGGATCCGGGCCAGCGCTCCCTCCGGCTCGACCTCCTCGACGTCGTCTTCTGGCAGGCCCATGGTAGTGGCCTCGACGACCTTCGCGGCGAACAGCGGCTGGAGCGATTCAGGCACGGCCAGCGTCACGAGGCCGACCCCCGCCCGGCCCGCGGCCCGGCACACAAGAAGGGCCGCGCCGGCGTAATCGAGCGAGCCGGCGATGACCAACAGCTTCCCGAACGAGCCCTTGTGCCCTCGAGTGGGTCGAGCCGGTAGCAACGAGGCCGCCAGGTCGTCGTCGAGGCGGGTCGCGCCGGCGGGCCATGGCCGCTCGTCCTTCCCATCCTTGCCGGTGGCGGTGGCATCGCCCCGGCGGCGACCGAACCCGACCGCCCCTCGCTCAGGCACCGTCGTCGGCCTCCGATCCCCGCTGCCTGGTCTCCCCCGCCCCGGGCGCATCCGAGGCGAGCGCCCCGGCACCACCCTGCTCGGCCAGGTCGCGCAGGTGCTCGATCCGGGCGAGGATCCGCCGTTCGCGATCATCGAGCCGGTCCTCGATATCGGGCGGGAACAGGTATCGACCCCCGGCGGTCCGCACCCCGAACGCCACGGCGACGGCGTAGTCCGACTCGTGGGTGATCGACACGGCGACCCGGCCCATCCCGAGCTGCTCGGCCCGGATCGCAGCCCGGCCGTGGAGGCGCACCGCCGGCTGGCCGGTGGGCAGCCGCTCGATCTCGATGTCGCGCCAACCGATGCCGCGGACGCCGAGTCCGAGCACCTTCGACACGGCCTCCTTGGCGGCCCAGCGGCCGGCCATCGTCTCCGGTCGGCCGCGCACGTAGCGCTGCTCGGCGGGCGTCAGGACCCGCTTCGTGAAGCGCTCCCCGAATCGCGCCAGCGACGCCCGGATGCGCTCGACCTTGATGATGTCGATGCCGAGCTCCGTGGTCCCGTCCGGAACGGCGCCCTGGGGCACGACCACGTCGGACGGATCGGCCGCGGCTCGCATCCGACGCCCGAGCCCTACTCGACCGTGACCGACTTGGCGAGGTTGCGTGGCTGGTCGACGTCCGTGCCTCGCGCGACCGCGACGTGATAGGCGAACAGCTGGAGCGGGATGATCGCGAGGACCGGGCTGAGCGCCTCGTGCGTGTCCGGCACCCAGCAGATGTCGTCGGCGAAGCGCTCGACCTGGGTGTCACCTTCGGTCGCGACGGCGATGACCCGCGCATCGCGGGCGCGGCCCTCCATGACGTTGGAGACGAGCTTCTCGTAGACCGACGAGCGGGTCGCGACCGCGACCAGCGGGCACTCCGCATCGAGCAGCGAGATGGGCCCGTGCTTCATCTCGCCCGCGGCGTAGCCCTCGGCATGCACATAGCTCACTTCCTTGAGCTTGAGGGCGCCCTCCAGGGCGGTCGGGTAGGTGTAGCCCCGGCCCACGAACATGAATCCGCGCGAATTCACGTAGCGACGGGCGAGATCCGGGATGGCGTCGGCGTTCTCGAGCGCCCGTGCCGCGGCGGCCGGGAGCGCATGGAGCGCCGCGCCAAGCTCGAGCTCCTGCTCCGCACCGAGCGCGCCACGCGCCTTGGCGATGGCGGCCGCCAGGATCACCAGCGTCGTGACCTGCGCCACGAACGTCTTGGAGGCCGCGACGGCGATCTCGGGCCCCGCCTGCAGGAAGAGGACGCGGTCCGCTTCGCGGGTGATGGCGCTGCCGACGGTGTTGGTGACGGCGATCACGGGGGCCCCGCGCTCGCGGGCGAGACGGGTCGGGGCGATGGTGTCGGCAGTCTCGCCCGATTGGGTCACCGAGATCACCAGGGTCCGGCCGTCGAGGGGCGGTGGGCTGTAGCGGAACTCCGAACCGACGGTGGCCCGGGCCGGGATGCCGATCCAGTCCTGGATCGCGGCGGCTCCGACGAGCGCAGCGTAGTAGGCGGTGCCGCAGGCGATGAGCTCCACCCGGTCGATCTGGCGCAGGGTCTCGTCGAAGCCCTCCATCTCCTCGAGCCAGATGTGGTCCTCGCGGGTCACCCGGCCGGCGATGGCCTGGCGCAGCGACTCGGGCTGCTCGTGGATCTCCTTGAGCATGAAGTGCTCGTAGCCGCCCTTCTCGGCGGCCTCGGGCGTCCAGTCGATGGTCGTGACCGCGCGCTGGAGCTCCTTCCCCTCGACATCGGTGATGGTCACGCCGGACGGGCGCAGGTCGGCGACGTCACCGTCCTCGAGGTACACGACCTGGTCGGTATGGGCGAGGATCGCCGCGACGTCGCTGGCGAGGAAGCTCTCACCGTCGGCCAGACCGACGACGAGCGGCACGTCCTTGCGGGCGCCGACGAGCCGGTCACCTTCGCCGCGGTGCATGACGGCCATGGCGTAGGCGCCCTCGCACTGGCGGAGGGTCGCCCGGACGGCATCGGCCAGATCGCCCTCGTAGTGCTCCTCGATGAGATGGGCGAGCGCCTCGGTGTCCGTCTCGGAGGTCAGCGTGTGGCCGCGCGCCTCCAGGCCGTCGCGCAGCTCACGATAGTTCTCGATGATCCCGTTGTGGATGACCGTGATCGCGCCGGTGCAGTCCTGGTGCGGATGCGCGTTGAGGTCGTTGGGCCGCCCATGGGTCGCCCAGCGCGTGTGGGCGAGCCCGATCGCCGCGTGGGGCGTCCGGTCCGCGATCGCCGCGCGCAGATTCGCGAGCTTGCCGGCCTTCTTCTCGACGAACAGGTCACCGCCATCGTCCACGAGCGCGATGCCGGCAGAGTCGTAGCCGCGATACTCCAGGCGCTGGAGTCCCTCGATGAGGATCGGGCCGGCCTCCCGGGGTCCCGTATAGCCCACGATGCCGCACATACCGTCAGGTCCTTCCGCTCGTTGCCCGTCGCACGCGACGACGGGTCGTGGTGACTCCTTCGGTCGGGCACCGGCGCTAGTTTAGTCGCTCCCCCGCGAGGGCCGCGAGCGAGTCGGCCAGCTCGGTCACGAGCGCCTCGTCCGGGCCTTCCACCATCACCCGCAGGGCGGGCTCCGTGCCGGACGGGCGAACGAGCACCCGACCTGCATCGCCGAGCCGGGCGGTGGCGTCGGCGATGGCCCGGCGGAGGGTCGGATCACCTTCCCATTGATCCTTGTGGCGGGCCTTGACCGCCCGTTGCTGCTGAGGGAGCAGCGGGATGCGCGCCGCGAGGTCGGCCAATGAGGCGCGCCGCTCGGTCATCACCCGCAGGACCTCCATCGCGGTGACGATGCCGTCGCCCGAGGTCGTGTGCTCCAGGATGATGACGTGGCCGGACTTCTCGCCACCGAGTGTGGCGCCGGACACCTGCATGCCCTCGAGGATGTACTTGTCGCCGACGGGCGTGCGGACCACCTCGCCGCCGGCCGCCTCGACCGCGCCCTGGAGGCCGCCGTTGGACAGGATCGAGACCACCAGCCCGCCGGGCAGGGCGCCGCGGGCGAGTCGCTCGAGGGCGAGGATCCCGAGCACCTGGTCGCCGTCGACGATGCGACCCGTGCCGTCGACCGCGATGAGCCGATCCGCATCGCCGTCCAGCGCGAACCCGACATCCGCTCCGCGCTCGAGCACGGCCCGGGCGAGCGAGGCCGGCGCGGTCGCCCCGGACTCCACGTTGATGTTCACGCCGTCCGGCTCGACGTGGATCGCCTCGACCCGTGCCCCGGTCGCGCCCAGGATCTCGGTCCCCAGGACACCGCCCGATCCGTTCGCCCCGTCGAGGACGAGGTGCAGGCCGCCCGCCCCGATCGAGCGCGCCATGGCGATCCGGTGGTCACGGTAGGCCTCGACGGCCGCTGACGCCTCCACCCGGCGGCCCAGCCCGGCGTTCGAAAGGCCGCCGAGCTCCGCTTCGCGCCAGATGAGCGCCTCGAGCTCCTCCTCGACCGCGTCGTCGAGCTTGAGACCGTCCGAATCGAGCACCTTGAGACCGTTGTCGTCGGCGGGGTTGTGCGAGGCCGAGACCATGATCCCGGCCTGGTACGGCCCGGTCAGGGCCAGATACGCGAGCGCCGGTGTCGGGACGACCCCCACGACGTGGACGTCGACGCCCATGCTCGCGGCACCTGCTGTCAGGGCGGCGACGAACATGTCGCCGGAGCGACGAGTGTCCTGGCCGACGACGATCGCCCCGCCGGGAGCCGACAGTCGCTGCGCGGTCGCCCGACCGAGCGCGTAGGCCAGCGTCGGCTTCAGGTCGAGGTTGGCGACACCACGGATGCCGTCGGTGCCGAACAGGCGGGACATCGGTCAGCCGCTCGGACTGGGTGCGGCGGCTGCAGCGGCCGTGACGGTGATCGAGACCGTGGGCGGGCTCGCCGCCACGAGCGTGACCCCTGCCGGCAGTTCGATCGTCACCGGCACGGTGGCTGTGCCGGGCCCGAGGTCGGCGACATCGAGAGCGACAACGAGCGTCGCGGCGTCGATCCGATCGAGCTCGGCCACGGAGCCGCCGACGGTGACCAGCACCCGGTCGACCGCCGGGTCGTAGGTCAGATCGTTCCTCGTGCCGTCGAGGCGCAGCCCCAGCTCGAACGACCGTGTCGCCGTGATCGGCCGCACGTCGACGGCCACCGTGACGGTCTCGACGTCGAGGGCAACGACCCCGGTCGGGAGCGCCAGTGCGGCGTCGAACGAGCGGTCGGACGAGAGCCCGTTGACCGAGATCGGCTCGGTATCGATGCTCACGAGCACCGCCAGCTGGTCCGCGTCGCCCTCGACGGTCACGAACTTGGGTTCGACGGTGGCGCTCGCGAGCTCGAAGCCCGCGGCGGGATCGCCGGTGACCAGCGGGCTGATCGGCAGGCTCCGGGTCTCGCGATCGGAGAAGACGGGGATCGTGATGTGCGCCGTGGCGGGTTCGACCTTGACCTGGGCGACCGGGTTGCCGATGTCGTCGATGGGCACGAGCGTGACGTCCTGGTCATAGTCGAGGCCCAGCGGCTGGATGCTGACATCCGCGCGAACCGCCACGACCCGGCCGATGACCGAGGCCGGTCCCGAGACCGACACCCGGGTCGGCTCGACCTGGACCTCGCCGAGGGTGAGGCCCGTCGGGGCGATCGGTGCCGGCACCACGACATCGACCTCCTTGCTCGTCAGCTGGTCGAGGTCCACGGTCACCTCGCTGGGCTGCGAGTCGACCACGCGGATCCGCGGGTCCAGCGCCTCGACCTGGACCCGGACGCGTTGCGGGCCGCTGCCCGGCACGACGTTCGACACATCGATGCGCGCCTGGAAGTCGGACGCGATCGGCTGCGCACCCGACGCGGAGAAGTAGCGGATCTCGGTCACCGGCTCGATCGAGGTCAGCATGAACGAGTCCTCGGGCTGGCCGACGACTTCGATCGGGATGACCGTCGGGAAGGTCCGGGTGCTCTGGGAGGTGACGAGGCCGCCATACAGGAGCGTGGCGAGGCCGATCGCCGCGAGCTTGAGGGGCCAGTTGTGGACGATGACCCGCAGGACTCGGGTCACCGCGGCGCCCGTGCGGCCGACGTGGCGGCGCGTTCTCGCAGCGTGCGCCATCCGAAGGCGCCGCGCCGACCTCCGTGGGTCGGATCGAGAAGGTTGCGGATCATCCGGGCGAGCTGGGCCTCATTGAGGTTGCGGACGATGCGGGTCCGTTCCACGAGGCTGATCTGCCCGTTCTCCTCCGAGACCACGATCACGACCGCGTCGGTCTGCTCGGCGATGCCGAGCGCGGCGCGATGCCGGGTCCCGAACCGCTCGGCCTGGACGGTGAGCTCGGCCAGGGGCAGGAGGGCACCGGCCGCGAGGATCGTGTCGCCGCGGATGATGAGGGCACCGTCGTGGAGTGCGGTCCGCGGCGCGAAGATCGTGCGGATGAGGTCCGCCGAGACGTCGCCGTGGATCATGACCCCGGTCTCGGCGGTGTCCTCGAGGCCGGTCTCGCGTTCGAGCACGATGAGCGCGCCGTGGCCCTCGGTGCTGAGGTCCGCGGCGGCGCGGGCGACCTCGTCGGCGACATGGTCCACGGCCCGCGAGCCGGCGGGCGACAGCATCCAGCCGAACGATCCGACACGCCCGATGCGCTCGAGCGCGCGACGGATCTCCGGCTGGAAGATCACGACCAGGGCGAACAGGCCGACGACGGCGCCGCCCTGCAGGATCCGGGTCAGCAGTTCCAGCCCGAAGAAGACCGCCAGGACGTACACGAGGAAGAGCACGCTGACGCCGATGACCAGGCGGACGGCGCGGGTCCCGCGGATGAGGCTGAACAGCCAGTAGATGAGGAGCGAGGTGATCCCGATGTCGACCAGCGTCGTCAGACTGACCTGGTCGAGGATCGATCCGAGGAGCTCCGACATCTTCCCGCGAGTGTAGCATCGCGCCCGGTTCCGGCTGCCTTGCCGGGACCCGGTCGGACTACGTGCAGATGGCCGTCAGGCGGGACTCGTCCGGCAGCCGTTCTGCGGCCACGGCGCAGACCGTTTCGCGCGTGGCGGGATCGTCGGTCAGCTCGGCGAGCCGCGCAAGGAGCGCCAGCTTGTCGACCGCCGTGGCCCGCCAGCCAAGGTCGAGGTACAGCTCCGCCAGGGCGAGGTGCAGGCCCGGGTCCGCGGGACTGGTGGCGAGCGCGACGTAGCAGACATCGATCGCCGCGTGCGGCTGGCCGGCGGCCCGGTGCCCCGCCGTCGCGATCAGCGCGAGGTCTCGGGTCGCGACCAGGTCGTCGCCCTCGGCCGCGGCCTCGACGGCGGCGAACGCCTCGCCCGGATCGAACGGGGGCGGTGGCGGTGTCGGGTTCGGGCTCGGGCTCGGGTTCGGGGCCGGCTTGGGCCGCCTCGGCTTCGCCCGGGGGCTCCGGCGCCGTCGGTGTGACCGCGGCGGGCCGCCGCGAGCTGACCCGCGCCTCGAGCACGGCCAGGGCCCGTTCGAGTGCCTCGGCCATCGTGGGATCGCTCGGTTCCGCGGTCAGCTGCTCGGTCATCGACCTGACCGTGGCTCGGCGGCTCCGCGATTCGGCGAGCTCGAGGGCCCGGCGCGCCGCATCCATCGCATCGGCCGGTCGATCCGCTGCGTCGAGGACGCTCGCCAGCTCGTCCAGGGTCGCGGCGGCCGCGACCGCGTCGCCGCCGGCCGCAAGCGCATCGGCCCGGCCGCGCAAGGCGGCCTCATCGCGCGGCGCGCGCTCGAGCGCGGCATCGAAGGCGGTCAGGGCCTCGCCGTGCTTGCCGAGCGTCGCGAGGACCGTCCCGACCCCGATCAACGGCAGCGATCGGTCCGGGGCGAGGCGTGCCGCTTCCCCGTACGCCGTCAAGGCGTCCTCGGGGCGGCCGCGGAGCGCCGCGACGTGGCCACGGCGGAGCGCGTCCTTGTAGCGCTCGTAGAGCGCTTCAGTCATGTCCTATCCCTGACCCCCGGCGGTCCGGCCCCATCGTGCCACGCACGGACCCGGCGTGTCAGACGGGCTCCGCAAGGGCTGTGCGGGCGAGATCGTCGTTGACGAAGGCGACGAGGCGCGAGCGACCGGCCGCATCGCCGTCGATATCGAGGAACCGGGCGAGCTGCGCCAGGTCCCGCACGGCCCGGGACCGTGCTCCCATCCCGAGATGGACCCGGGCGATCGCGAGATGGACCTCGATGTCGACCGGGGCCATCAGGAGGGCCGCGAACGCCGCGTCGAGGGCGGATCTTGGACGGCTCTGGCGGCGATGTCGATCGGCGACATCGAGGAGCGCCGGGATGTCGGACCTGGACTCGGCCGCCGCCATCGCGCGCTCCAACTGGTCGGGGTCGTCGACGATCGCGAGGTACCGCTGCAGCAGCCGGGTCAGCCGGCCGGCGGATTCCGCTCGGCCGCGCCGTCGCTCCAGCCAGCTCGCGATGCGGTAGGCCCGTGGCTCGCCCGGATCGAGCGAGACGGCGTCACGCACGGCGACGGCGGCGGCCCCGTATCGATCCGCCCGCCCCAGCCCGACGGCCACATCGAGGAGTGCGCCGGCGTCCGCCGCCGAGAGTGCGGCTTCCCAGCGACGGACCAGGCTCGCGATCTCGGGGCCGTCGTCGGGGACGTGGCCGTGCTGTCCATTCGGTGGTCGCATCGCGACGCCGGGCGGCAGCGGTCGGAGGGCCGCCTCGGCCCGCGCGTGGCCGGTGAGGGCTTCGTGATTCGCCGGGTCGGCCGCGAGGGCCGCCTCGAAGGCGACGAGGGCGGCAGCCGGTCGATCCAGCGCCAACTCCATCCGCCCGATCCCGACATGCGGCGCCGCCCGGCCCTCGATCTGCGCCGCGGCGTCGCGGTAGGCGGCCAGGGCCTCGGCGGGTCGGCCGGCGAGGGCGGCCACGTGGGCATTCCGCAACGTGTCCCGGTAGCGCTCGTAAGTCGAGGCCATGTCCGTCAGGCGGCGCCGGCCGCCTCGTCCCCCAGCAGTTCGACGAGCAGGGCCTTCTGGACGTGGAGCCGGTTCTCGGACTGCTCGAAGATGAGGCTCCGGGGACCGTCCATCACGGACGAGGTGATCTCCTCGCCCCGGTGGGCGGGCAGGCAATGCATCGCGACGGCGGCGGGTCCGGCGGCGTCCATCAGCGCATCGTCGACCCGGTAGCCGGCGAATGCGTCGCGTCGTTCCTCGGCCTCGGCTTCCTGGCCCATGGAGGTCCACGAATCGGTGTAGACCACGTCGGCGCCCCGGACGAGCTCGGTCGGATCCCGACCGAACACCAGCCGGCCGCCGGACGCCGCGGCGAGCTCCTCGGCGCGCGCGACGATCCGCTCGTCCGGTCCGTAGCGCGGCGGGTGGGCGAGGCGGATCTCCATCCCGAGGGCCGCACCGACCAGGGCCAGCGAGTGGTAGACGTTGTTGCCGTCGCCGACGAACGTCACCACGGCCCCCGTGAGCCGGCCCCCGAGGTGCTCCCGGATCGTGAAGGCATCGGCGAGCGCCTGGCAGGGGTGTTCACGCAACGTCAGGCCGTTGATGACCGGGATCGCAGCCTGCGCCGCGAGCTCGAGCACGACCTCGTGCGGGCCGGTGCGCGCCACGATGCCGTCAACGAACCGCTCGAGGTTGCGAGCCACGTCACGGACCGCCTCGCGGGCGCCCATGACGACGTCCTGGGGCAGGTAGATCGCCGCCCCGCCCAGCTGGGCCATGCCCGCCTCGAAGGTCACGCGGGTCCGCAGGCGACGGCTTCTGGAAGAGCATCGCCAGCGTCCGGCCGGTGAGCGGCGGCGCCGCATGGCGACGCGTGGCCCGGAACTCGGCCTTGAGCGCCTCGGCGGTCGCGAAGACCCGCAGCACCTCGGCCGCGGTCAGATCGGCGACGCTCAGCAGGTCGCGGCCACGAAGGGAGGTCGAGGATTCAGGAGCGACGGTCATGGCTCCACTGTAGCGGCGCAACCCATGTGGTCGGTGTTGCGAACCGAGGCCGGAACGTCAGCGCGCCTGATATGACGGCCGGGGCCGTGGCGGAGGGGAGCACCGAAGCGAGCGCACGCGACGTGCGTGAGTGAGGCGCGGACCGGACTACGAAGGTATCGGCCCGTCGAGCAGGTGCGCGTCTAGCGCTTCGTGTACTGAGGCGCCTTCCTGGCTCGCTTCAAACCGTACTTCTTGCGCTCCTTCATGCGTGGGTCGCGGGTCAGGAAGCCGGCCTGGCGGAGGGGCACCCGATTGGCCTCGGCGTCGACCTCGAGCAGGGCCCGGGCGATGCCGTGCCGGATCGCGCCGGCCTGGCCGGTGACGCCGCCGCCCTCGACCTTGACCATCGCGTTGAAGCGGCCCTCGGTGCCGGTCACCCGGAACGGCATGCGGACGTCGGCCTCGTTGACCGCGTTGCCGAAGTGCTCATCGAGCGATCGGCCGTTGACCACGATCTCACCCTCGCCCGGCAGCAGCCGGACGCGGGCGATGGCCGTCTTGCGGCGACCGGTCCCGGAGTAGAAGGCGGGGATGGACATGATCGTCAAGCTCCTCGTCAGGCGAGCGGCTCAGGCTGCTGAGCCTGATGGGGATGGTCCGTGCCGGCGTAGACCTTCAGCTTGCGCAGCTGCTGAGCGCCGAGGCGGGTGTGCGGCAGCATGCCCTTGACGGCGCGGCGGATGACTTCCTCCGGCCGGCGAGCCAGGAGGTGACCCAGCGTCTCCTCCTTGAAGCCCTGGGGATAGCCGCTGTGGCGGGCGTAGACCTTGGTCTCGAGCTTGTCGCTGGTCACGGCGATGCGGCCGGCGTTGAGCACGATCACGTGGTCGCCCGAGTCGAGATTGGGCTGGTAGGTCGGCTTGTGCTTGCCCTCGAGGACGCGCGCGATGCGCGAGGCGAGGCGGCCGAGCGTCTCGTCCGTCGCGTCGACGACGTACCAGCGTCGCTCGATCTCGCTCTCCCGGACCGTGTAGGTCTTCGCGTTCATCGTTCCTCGTGTTCTCCGTTCGATCCGCTTCCGGCGCTCCGCCCGAGGGCGACATGCCGGAGGCACAGGCCCTTCGCCGGGACCGAGATCCCACCGAAGGCCGGTCCGGGACCGGCGAGTGCCGATCGGACCGCTGCTTCATCTTCTCTTCCGAGGCCGACCTCCAGGAGGGCGGCCACCATGCGCCGGACCTGTCCCCGCAGGAACGAGTCGGCCCGGACGTCGATCGTCACGAGCCGGCCCTGCCGCCGGACCCGGACCGCCATGACGGTCCGGACCGGTGAGCGGTCCGTCGCCCCGAAGGCCCCGAAGTCGTGCCGGCCGATGAAGACCGACCCGGCCCGCGCCATCGCGGCGGTGTCGAGCGGGATCCGCACCCCGAGCGCCGTGCGCTCGCGAAGCGGGCTGCGCGGCCCGTTCCAGACGGTGTAGCGGTACTCCCGGTACCGCGCCGCATAACGTGGCTGGAACGTGGCAGGCACCGAGCGCAGCTTCCCGGACCGTGACGTCCGTCGGGAGCAGCGCATCGAGCGCCGCTTCCAGCTCCGTCACCGTCAGGCGCCCGTCGTAGGAGAAGGCGATCACCTGCTCCGCGGCGTGCACGCCGGCATCCGTGCGTCCGGCCCCGTCGACCCGCTGCCTCACCCCGTTGCCGAGGAGCGCCAGCGCATCTTCCAGGACTCCCTGGACCGTCCGCTTCCCAGGATTGACCTGGAACCCGGCAAAGTCCGTTCCGTCGTATTCGACCCGGGCGCGGTAGCGCCGCGGGGACACCCTCTCGGGCATCGATCCGTCAGACCAGTTCGATCTGCACGATTTCCGCGGCATCGCCGCGGCGCTGGCCGATGCGCACGATCCGGGTGTAACCCGAGGTGCGGTCGGCGTACTTGGGCGCGATCTCGTCGAACAGCTTGTTGACGACGAGCGGCTCGTTGGGGAACTGCGCGACGACGGCGCGGCGCGCCGCGAGGTCTCCGCGCTTGGCCAGCGTGATCATCTTCTCGACGCGTCCGGAGATCTCCTTGGCCTTGGCCTCGGTGGTCTTGACCCGCTCGTAGCGGATGATCGACACGGTCAGGTTCTTGTACAGCGCGATGCGCGGGCCCTGCTTCCGGCTGAGCTTGCGTCCGCCGATGCGATGCGCCACCGGCTACTCCTCGCCCTCGTCCTCGAACGGCTCGTCGCCGTCGAGATCGTCGAGGCCGTCGGTCTCGGTGTCCGGGACGATGAAGCCCCGCATGCGCAGGCGCTCCTTCATCTCGTCGAGGGACTTCTTGCCGAAGTTGCGCATCCGCAGCAGGTCGTCGTCCTTGAGCTGGAGCAGCTGCCCCACCTTGACGATGTTGTTGCGCTTGAGCGAGTTGTAGGCCCGCATCGGGAGGTCGAGCTCCTCGATCGGCATGTCGAGCATGTTGGGCGGCAGCGCGGCGACGCCGGTGGCGGCGGCCTGCGGCACGGCGGCCATGCCGATGGTGACGAACGGGCGGAACTGGTTGACGAGGATCTCGGCGGAGCGGCTGAGCGCCTCCTCCGGGGTGATCGTCCCGTCGGTCTCGATCTCCATCGTGAGCTTGTCGAAGTTGGTCATCTGACCGACCCGCATGCTCTCGACCCAGTAGTTGACCTTGCGGACCGGGGTGAAGATCGCGTCGACCGCGATGACGCCGATCGGCAGGGCCTCGGCACGCTCGGCGCCGAGATAGCCGACGCCACGCTCGACCGTGAGGTCCATCTCGATCGTCACGTCGTCAGTGTCGAGGGTCATCAGCACGAGGTCCGGGTTGATGATCTCGACGTCGGCCGACTCGGCGACGTCCGCCGCGGTCACCGCGCCGGCGCCGCTCTTGATGAGCCGCAGCTGGACGGGATGCGAGGCGAAGCTCTTGAGTCGGAGCTTCTTGACGTTCAGGACGATCTGGGTGACGTCCTCCTTGACGCCGGGGATCGTCGAGAACTCCTGGTAGACGTCGCGGATCTGGATGCTCGTGACCGCGGCGCCCTCGAGCGAGGACAGGAGGACGCGCCGAAGCGCGTTGCCGAGGGTCACGCCGTAGCCGGCCTGGAGGGGGCCCGCCTCGTACTTGGCGTACGTGCCGGCTTCCTCGACAGACTCGATCTGCGGGTTCTCGAGTTCGATCATGTGGTGTCAGTTACCTCGAGTAGTACTCGACCACGAGCTGCTCGTTGAGATCGAGCGGCATCTGGTCGCGGCTGGGCGGTGTGGCGACGGTGGCGGTCAGGTTCCCGGCATCCAGGGACAGCCACTCCGGGGCCTGGTGGTTGCGGAGCGTCTCCTTGGCCACCTTGAACGGCTCGCGGGCGCGGCGGATCTCGCGCACCTCGATCCGGTCACCCGGCTTGAGCTGATACGACGCCACGTCCGTGGGGACGCCGTTGACCGCGAAGTGGCCGTGATTGACCAGCTGGCGAGCGGCGGCGCGCGACGGGGCGAGCCCGGCGCGGTAGACGACGTTGTCGAGGCGCATCTCGAGCGAGCGAAGCAGGTTCTCGCCGGTCACGCCGGGACGATTCTCGGCCACGATGAAGTAGTTGCGGAACTGCTTCTCGAGCACGCCGTAGGTCTTGCGGACCTTCTGCTTCTCGCGCAGCTGCAGGCCGTACTCGCCGACCTTGCGGCGGCGGACGCCGTGCTGGCCGGGAGGGCTGGGCCGGCGCTCGAAGGCGCACTTCTTCGTATAGCAGCGCGAGCCCTTCAGGAAGAGCTTCGCGCCTTCGCGCCGGCAGATCCGGCAGACGGATTCGGTGTATCGAGCCATGGATCCTCTGGCCTAGACCCGGCGCCGCTTGGGCGGGCGGCAACCGTTGTGCGGGATGGGCGTGACGTCGGTGATGGCGCTGACCTCGAGGCCGGCGGCCTGGAGCGACCGGATGGCCTGCTCGCGGCCGGCGCCGGGACCCTTCACGTAGACCTCGACCTGGCGCATGCCGTGCTCCATCGCACGCTTGGCCGCGCCGTCGGCCGAGAGCGCCGCCGCGTAGGGCGTGCTCTTGCGCGATCCCTTGAAGCCGGCCACCCCGGCCGACCCCCAGCTGATGACCGCGCCGTTGAGGTCGGTGATCGTGATGATCGTGTTATTGAACGTGGCCTGGATGTGGACGTGCCCCTGGGGGACGTTCTTGCGCTCCCGACGACGCTGCTTGACCGCGCGCTTGCGTTCCGCCATGCCTGGTCAGTCCCTCGTCACTTCTTGCGCCGGATGCCGACCGTCTTCTTCGGTCCGCGCCGCTGGCGAGCGTTCGTCTTGGTTCGCTGGCCGCGCACCGGCAGGTTGCGCCGGTGGCGAAGGCCGCGGTAGGAGCCGATCTCGATGAGGCGCTTGATGTTCAGCGCCGTCTCGCGGCGGAGGTCGCCCTCCACCTTGTAGCGCCGGTCGATCAGCTCGCGCAGGCGGTTGACCTGCTCCTCGGTGAGATCGCGGACACGGGTGTCCGGATTGATGTTCGTCTGGGCGAGGATCTTCTGGCTCGTGGGCAGACCGATCCCGAAGACGTAGGTAAGGGCGACCTCGACGCGCTTCTCACGCGGGATGTCGACACCGGCGATGCGTGCCATCGGTTACCCCTGCCGCTGCTTGTGCTTCGGGTTGCTGCAGATGACCATCACGGTGCCGTGGCGACGGATGACCTTGCAGTTGTCGCAGCGCGCCTTGACGGATGCTCTGACCTTCAACGGATCCTCGATGTCTGGTGCTGTTGTGGGCTTACTTGAGTCGGTACGTGATCCGGCCGCGGGTGAGGTCGTATGGCGACAACTCGACGCGGACGCGGTCACCGGGCAGGATGCGGATGAAGTTCATCCGAAGCTTGCCGCTGATGTGGGCGAGCACTCGATGGCCATTCTCCAGCTCGACGGCGAACATCGTGTTGGGGAGCGGCTCGATGACCGTCCCTTCGACTTCGATCGCATCGCGCTTGGCCACAGGCGACGTGCTTCCCTTTCTCACGCGCAGTGCCGGCCCGGACGGACCGACACACGAACGGATAGCGTACCAAAAGTCGCCCGACCCGGCAACCGTCGGGCCGATTTCGTCGCGGGGCTCCGAAACCCAGGGCCGATGGCGTCGACGGAGCTCCGCCTCGGACCTCCGTGCGCGAGGGGCCGGTTGCCCATCGAGGGTGCCATCAGACGGTCGTGAGGATCTCGGGACCGTTCTCGGTCACGGCGATCGAGTGCTCGAAATGGGCGGCGAGCGAGCCGTCGACGGTCGAGACCGTCCAGTCGTCGGCCAGCAGGTGGGCACGGTAGTCGCCCAGGGTGAACATCGGCTCGATGGCCAGGCACAGGCCGGGCTCGAGCTTGCGGCCCTTGCGGCCGGTGCGGTAGTTGGGGACCTGCGGCTCCTCGTGCATCTCGGTGCCGATCCCGTGGCCCACGAACTGGCGGATGATGCCGAACCCGTGCGGCGTGGCGACGTCCTCGACCGCGGCCGAGATGTCGTCGATGTGGTTGCCCGGGGACCGCCGCGGCGATGCCGGCCATCATGGCCTCGCGGGTCGTGTCGATGAGGAGGCGGACGTCCTCGGGCGGCTCCCCGACGAAGAAGGTCCGGGCCGCGTCGCCGTGCCAGCCGTCGACGATCGCGCCGGCATCGATGGACACGACCTGGCCGTCCCGGATCACCCGCTCGCCGGGGATGCCGTGGACGATCTCGTCATCGATGGAGATGCACAGGCTGGCCGGGAACGGCCGGCGCGGGTTGATCCCGGGATAGCCCTTGAACGACGGGATCGCGCCGGCCTTGCGGATGTGGCGCCTCGGCGAGGCGGTCCAGGTGGCCGGTCGTCACGCCGGGCTTGAGCTCCTGCTCGACGAGCGCGAGGACCTCGGCGACGATACGGCCGGCCTGGCGCATCCGGGCGATCTCGGCGCGCGACTTGCGGGTCACCACGTCAGTCGGCGTCCCCGCCGCCGGGTGCGCCGTCGCGGACGGCTGCGAGCAAGGCGTCCGTGACCTCATCGATCGAGCGACCCCGTCGACGGTCCTGAGCACGCCGGCGGATCGGTAATGGTCGACGACGTCGCGCAGGCTCGCCAGCTGGGTCGTCAGCCGGGCGCGGATCGTCTCGGGCTTGTCGTCCTCGCGCTGGATGAGCGGCGAACCGTCGATGTCGCATCGACCCGGCACTTCGCGGCGGGTTCGTGTGCTCGTTGTAGACGTGGCCCGCGTCGCGGCAGACCCAGCGGCCGGACAGACGACGGACGAGCTCGTCGGTCCGCGACCTCGATGTTGAGGGCCCGCTCCACCGACTCGCCGCGCTCGGCGAGGGCCGCGTCGAGCGTCTCGGCCTGGGTGCGGTTGCGCGGGAAGCCATCGAGGAGCACGCCGGCCTTGGCGTCGCGGCTGGGCCAGTCGATCGAGGAGCATCCGGATCGTGATGTCGTCGGGCACGAGCTGGCCGCGCTCCATGTAGCGGCGTGCCTCGAGCCCGATCGGCGACTCGTCGCGGACCGCGGCCCGGAACAGGTCGCCGGTCGCCACGTGGGCGATGCCCAGGCGGTCGGCGAGGACCTCCGCCTGCGTGCCCTTGCCGGCGCCCGGACCCACCGAGGATCGACGATCACTGGTCAACGGATGAAGCCCTCGTAGTTGCGCATCATCAGCTGCGCTTCGATCTGCTTCATCGTCTCGACGACGACCGACACCACGATCAGCAGGCTCGTGCCACCGAGACCGATCGCGCCGAGGTCGGGGAACGCGAGGCCGACCAGCGACGGCGAGACCGCGACGATCGCCGAGGAACATGGCGCCGGCGAACGTGATGCGGCTCACGACCCGGGCGAGGTAGTCCTGCGTCGGCCGGCCGGGCCGGATGCCCGGGATGAAGCCGCCGTTCTTGCGCAGCTGTTCGGCGGTCTCGTCCGGCTTGAACGTGAACGCCGTGTAGAAGTACGTGAAGCCGACGGTCAGCAGGAAGTACAGGACGATGTAGAAGATCGAGTTCGGGTTGAACCAGAATGACGATCCCGTTCGCGATGTTCGCGACGATATCGATCTCGGACGCCGTGAAGTACGACGCCAGCTGGACCGGGAACAGCAGGATGCTGACCGCGAAGATGATCGGGATGACGCCGGCCTGGTTGACGCGCAGCGGCAGGAACGTCTGGCCGCCCTGGTACATGCGCCGGCCGCGGACGCGGCTCGCGTACTGGATCGGGATGCGGCGCTGGCCTTCCTGGATGTAGATGATCACCGCGACGGCGGCGATCGCGACGATCGCCGAAGGCGATGACCGCGGCGATGTTCGGCGCCGCGAAGAACGCCCCGAGCGCGCTCGGCGCCTGGCTCACGATGCCGGCGAAGATGATGAAGCTGATGCCGTTGCCGATGCCGCGCTCGGTGATGAGCTCGCCGATCCACATCAGGGCGACCGAGCCGGCGGTCAGCGTGGCGATCTGGGTCAGCGTCTCGAAGCTGCCGAGGTCGAACGTGCCGGTCAGCGACGCCCTGGGAGTTGAGCAGCGCCAGGAAGCCGTATGACTGGAGCAACGCCATCGGCACCGACAGGTAGCGGGTGTACTGGGTGATCTTGTTGCGCCCGTACTCGCCTTCGCGACTGAGCGCCTGGAGGGAGGGCACCACGCCCTGCATCAACTGCATGATGATCGACGCGTTGATGTAGGGGTTCAGGCCCAACGCCACGACCGAGAAGTTCGACAGCCCGCCGCCCGAGAACAGGTTGAGCAACCCGAACAACGGGTTGCCGGCCAGGAAGGCGTCGAGCTCGGCTCGGTCGATGCCCGGGACCGGCACGGCGGCCAGGAACCGGAAGGCGATGAGCAGGCCCAGGACGACCAGGATCCGGCGCCGGATGTCCGGCGCGCGGAAGGCGTTCAGCAGCGATTCGAACACAGGGTCAGGCGTCGTCGCCGGACGCGGTCTCGGCTTCGTCGGAGGCGATGGCCTCGGGCTCCGTGTCGGTGGTGCCGGTCGTCGGCCTCGGCCGTCTCGGGCTCGGGCTCGGCCGTCTCGGCGGTCGCCTCCGGCTCGGCGGTCTCGACGTCGGCGGCTGGAGCCGCCGGCTCAGCGGCGGCTTCGGCCGGGGTCGGCGGCCGCCTTGGTCGCGGTCGTCGAGGCCGATGGCCTTGAGCGGTTTGGTCGGGACCTCGAGGACATTGACCGTCCCGCCGGCCGCCTCGATCTTCGCGCGCGCCGAGGCGGTGAACGCATCGGCGACGACGAACAGCGCCGTCGACACCTCGCCGGTGCCGAGGATCTTGAGCGGCTTGTTCAGGGTCCGGACGAGCCCGGCGGCCCGCAGGATGTCCTGGTTGATCGTGATCTGGGCGGACTTGTCCTTGCCCTTGGCACCCTTCGCGCCCTTGGCGTCCGGCGCCTCCACCTGGAAGGCCCCGCGCTCGACGGCAGCGGCGATCGCGCCGATGTTCACGACCTCGTACTCGATCCGGAACCGGTTCTTGAAGCCGCGCAGCTTCGGGATGCGCATGTGGAGCGGCGTCTGGCCGCCCTCGAACCACGGCGGGATGGACCCGCCGGCACGCGCCTTCTGGCCCTTCGTGCCGCGGCCTGCCGTCTTGCCCTTGCCGGCCGCGATGCCGCGACCGACCCGGGTGCGCTCCTTGCGCGACCCTTCAGCGGGGCGCAGGTCGTGGAGTTTCATGCCTTCTCCTTCGAATCCTCGGGATCCTCGGACCGATGGCTCGCGGGGGCGTCGCCTCGGTCCTCGGAGCGGCCCGTGTCCGCACCTCGATCCGCGGAGCGGGCCGTGTCCGCCTTCCCGGGGCGCACCGCCCCGCTCGGCGATCTCCTCGACCGTCACGAGGAAGCGGACCTGGCGGACCATGCCGCGCGTCGCGTCGTTGTCCGTGACGATGCTCGTGCTGCCGATGCCGTGCAGGCCCAGGGCCTTGACCGTGGCCCGGTTGCGGGCGATGTGACTGATCGTGCTCTTGGTCTGGGTGACCTTGAGCTTACCGGCCATCGACGGCCTCCGCGACCGGGGCCGGCTGCCCGGAGATCCGGCTGACCAGCTTGACGCCGCGACGGGCGCCGAGCTCCTCGGCCGAGTGCAGGCCGCGGAGCGCCTCGATCGTGGCGCGGGTGACGTTCACCGGGTTCGTGGACCCGTAGATCTTCGAGAGGATGTCGCGCACGCCGGCCGCCTCGAGCACCGCGCGCACCGAGCCACCGGCGATGACGCCGGTGCCCTGGCTGGCGGGCTTGAGCATGACCTTGCTGGCCGAGAACTGGACGTTCACCTCGTGGGGGATCGTCGTGCCGACCATCGGGATCTTGATCAGGTTCTTCTTCGCGTCCTCGACGCCCTTGCGGATGGACTCCGGCACCTCGCCGGCCTTGCCCAGCCCGACCCCGACGTGGCCCGCGCCGTCACCGACGACGACGACCGCGCTGAAGCTGAAGCGACGGCCGCCCTTGACGACCTTGGCCACGCGATTGATCTGGACGACGCGCTCCTCGAGCGCGAGCTTATTCGGGTCGATTCGTGCCACGGTGGCTCCTTCCGATCAGAACTCGAGGCCGGCTTCGCGGGCGGCATCGGCGAGCGACTTGATCCGCCCGTGGTACCGGAACCCGGCTCGATCGAAGACGACGCGCTCCACCCCGGCGGCCTTGGCCCGCTCGGCGACGAGACGACCGACGACGGCCGCTTCCTCGCGCCTTGGTCGAGCTGGAGCCCTTGAGCTCCTTCTCGACCGTCGATGCGGCGGCGAGCGTCCGTCCGGACGTGTCGTCGATGACCTGCGCGTAGATGTGGTTGAGGCTGCGGAACACCGCGAGACGCGGCCGCCCGTCCGTGCCCGCCATGGTGAGGCGGATCCGGTCGTGGCGCTTGCGTCGGGCGGCGCCTCGGCTGGCGACCTGCGTCATCGTGTCAGTCCTTCGTGCGGGATCACTTCTTGCCGCCGATCTTGCCGGCCTTGCCGGCCTTGCGGCGGACGACCTCGCCGGCGTAGCGCACGCCCTTGCCCTTGTACGGCTCCGGCTTGCGCGTCGATCGCACCTTGGCGGCGATCTGGCCGACCAGCTCCTTGTCGATGCCGACGACCGCCAGGCGGGTCGGGTTCTCGAGCTCGAAGCTGATGCCCTCGGGCGGGTCGATCTCGATGGGATGGCTGTAGCCCAGGTTGAGCGTCAGCTTCTTCCCGTTCAGCGCGGCCCGATAGCCGACGCCCGTGATCTCGAGGCCCTTGCGGTAGCCGTCGGTCACGCCGACGACCATGTTGTTCACCAGGGTCCGGGTCAGACCGTGGAGCTGCTTGTGGGTCTTCTGCTCGGTCGGGCGGGTGACGACGAGGTTGCCGTCCTCGCGATCGACCGAGATGTCCGGATGCAGCTGCCGGCTCAGGGTGCCCTTGGGCCCCTTGACCGTCACCTGGCGGCCCTCGATCGTCACGTCGACGGTCGACGGGACGGCGATGGGCAGACGTCCGATACGCGACATGTCGTCTCGCCTACCAGACGTACGCCAGGACTTCGCCGCCCAGCTGCGCCTGACGCGCCTGCTGGCCGGTCATGATCCCCTGGCTCGTGCTGACGATGACGATGCCCAGGCCGCCCAGCACCCGCGGGATCTCCGTCTTGCGCGCGTAGACGCGCAGGCCGGGTTTGCTGATCCGCTTGAGGCCGGAGACGACCGGGACCTTGCCGTCGACGTACTTGAGGGTCAGGCGCAGGACCGCGGTGGGTCCGTCCTGATCCTCGCTGACGTCGGCGATGAAGCCTTCGGTCTTGAGGATGCGGGCGATCTCGCGCTTCGTCCGCGACGCCGGCACGACCACTTCGGTGTGGCGTGCCCGCGAGGCGTTCCGGACGCGCGTGAGCATGTCCGCGATCGGGTCGGAGATGTTCATTCGGTTCCCTACCAGCTCGACTTGGTCACGCCGGGCAGCTCACCCAGGAGCGCACGCTCCCGGAAGCAGATGCGGCAGAGCGCGAACCGTCGAATGAAGGCGCGCGGTCGCCCGCACACGAAGCAGCGGTGGTAGCCGCGGACCTTGTGCTTGGGGGTTCGGCTCGCCTTGGCGATCATCGACTTCTTGGCCATGTTGCTCCCTCCCCGCGCCTACGAGGCGAAGGGCATGCCGAGGAGTTCAAGAAGCTTCTTGGACTCCTCGTCGGTCTTCGCCGTCGTCACGATGCTGATCTCCAGCCCGCGGAGACGGTCCACCTTGTCGTAATCGATCTCCGGGAACGCGAGCTGTTCGCGCAGGCCCAGCGAGTAGTTGCCCCGGCCGTCGAACGACTTGCCCGGGATGCCCCGGAAGTCGCGGATGCGCGGCAGGGCGAGGGTTGTCAGGCGGTCCAGGAAGTCCCACATCCGCTCACCGCGGAGGGTCACCTTGGCGCCGATCGAGTTGCCCGTTCGCACCTTGAACTGGGCGATCGAGCGCTTGGCCTTGGTCACGATCGGCTTCTGGCCGGTGATGGCCGTCAGATCGCCGAGCGCGGCATCGAGCGCCTTGGCATTGGTCAGGGCTTCGCCCAGACCGATGTTGACGACGATCTTGCTGACCTTGGGGACCTCGTTCGGGTTGCCGTACTCGAACTGCTTGCGCAGTGCCGGGACGATCTCGGTCGCGTAGCGCTCATGGAGGCGACTGGTCACGACTTCACCTCCAGCTGCTCACCGCACTGGCGGCAGACGCGGACGCGCCGGCCGGTCTCCAGCGTGGTGTGGCCGATGCGGGTCGGCTTGCCGCAGCTCGAGCAGACGACCATGACCTTGCCGATCGGCATGGGCTGGGCGATCTCGAGGATCCCGCCCTGCTGGACCTTGGGCATGCGGTCGGTGGAGCTCGAGGTCTGGCGCGGCTTGGTGTGGCGCTTGGCGATGTTCACGCCCTCGACGACGACGGTCACGCCACCGGCCGTCGAGCCGCGGCGGAACATGCTCCGGCCGCGCGGCGCGGGCAGGCGTCGGATGACGCGCTCGACCACGCCGCGCTTGCCGGCGTCCTTGCCGGCGAGCACGACGACGGTGTCGCCCTTGCGGATCTCGGGCACCTTGGGCGGCCGAGGGATCTGCGGTCCGGACAGCCATCACAGCACCTCCGGGGCGAGCGACACGATCTTCATGTAGTTCCGATCGCGCAGTTCGCGCGCGACCGGGCCGAAGATGCGCGTGCCGCGCGGGTTGCCCTGGTTGTTGATGAGCACGGCGGCGTTCTCGTCGAAGCGGATGTAGCTGCCGTCGGCGCGGCCGTACTCCTTGTTCGTGCGGACGATGACCGCACGGACGACGTCGCCCTTCTTGACGGCGGCGTTGGGGATGGCCTGCTTGACGCTGGCGATGATCACGTCACCGACGCCGGCCGTGGTCTTGAGCGAACGACCCATCACCCGGATGCACTGGATGCTCCGGGCCCCGGTGTTGTCCGCGACCTTGAGGCGGGTCTGGGACTGGATCACGAGGCGGCCTCCTCCGCCGGCCGCCTCAGCGGCCGTCGGCCGCCGGGGCCTCGCCCGTCATCGGTGTCGCCTTCGGACTTGTCGCCGACGGCCCGGGTGGGCGGCCGCGTGGATGGCCTCGCGTGACGGCGGCCTCCTCCGCCACGACCGACTCGCCGGGCAGGCCGTGTTCGCCGGCGCGCTGGATCACGCTCGACCAGCCGCCAGCGCTTGGTCGCCGACAGCGGGCGTGCCTCCTCGATGAGGACGGTGTCGCCGATCCGGGCGTCGTTCGCCTCGTCGTGGGCCTTGAACTTCGTGGTCAAGCGGATGACCCGCTTGTACAGCCGGTGGCGCGCCAGGCGCTCGACGGACACGACGATCGTCTTGTCCATCTTGTCGCTGACCACGCGGCCGACCTTCGTCTTCCGCTTTCCCTGCACCGTTGGTGTTCGCTCCTGTCATCGCGTGATGTCCCTTCAGGCCGTCTTGCCGAGCTTGCGCTCGCGCTGGACGGTCAGGATCCGCGCGATCGTTCGCCGCGTCTGCGGGATCGTGCTGTAGTCCTTGAGTTGTCGGGTCGAGAGCGCGAAGCGCGCTCCCCAGAGGTCCTGCTTGGCTTCGCGCAGGGCGTCGTCGAGCTCGGTGTCGGAGAGCGTGCGGACCTTATCGATGTCCATCCGTCACGCCTCCTTCGCGCCTTCGCGCACGACCACGCGGGTCTGCACGGGAAGCTTGTGGCTGGCGAGGCGCATGGCCTCGACCGCCGAGTCGTGATCGACGCCGGCCATCTCGAACAGGATCCGACCGGGCTTGACGACCGCGACCCAATGGTCGGGCGCGCCCTTGCCGGAGCCCATCCGGGTCTCGGCGGGCTTCTTGGTGGCGGGCTTGTCCGGGAAGATCCGGATCCAGATCTTGCCGCCGCGCTTGACCGAGCGGGTCATCGCGCGTCGGGCGGCCTCGATCTGGCGGCTGGTGATCCAGGCCGGCTCCTGGGTGGCCAGGCCGTACTCGCCGAAGGCGACCGTGTGGCCGCCCTTGGCCAGCGCCGGACATCCGTCCGCGCATGACCTTGCGATGCTTGACGCGTCGCGGCATCAACATCGGTCAGGCCCCCTGCCCGGGCTGGACCTGGGCGCCGGCGAGCTCCGGTCGACGGATCGGCTCCGGCGGCGAGGTCGCCGCGATAGATCCAGACCTTGACGCCGATGCGGCCGTACGTGGTGTGGGCGTGGACCTGGCCGTAGCTGATGTCCGCGCGGAGCGTCCCGAGCGGGATGCGCCCTTCCTTGTCCCACTCGCGGCGACCCATCTCGGAGCCGCCGAGGCGGCCGGCGACGGCGATCTTGACGCCCTTGGCGCCGGCCTTCATCGAGCGCTGGATGGCCTGCTTCATCGCCTTCTTGAAGGCGATGCGGCGGCTCAGCTGCCCGGCGATGTTCATGGCCACGAGGTGGGCGTCGAGCTCCGGCTGGCGGATCTCCTTGATCTCGAGCTTGACCTTGCGGTCGCTGAGCGCGCCGATCTGCTGGCGCAGGACCTCGACGTTGGCGCCGCCCTTGCCGATGACGATGCCGGGCTTGGCGGTGTGGATGGTGACCGTCACGTGGTTGATGCCACGCTCGATCTCCACGCCGCTGACGCTCGCGTTCGACAAGCGCTTGTCGATGAGCGTGCGGATCGAGATGTCCTCCTTGAGGGAGGCGGTGTATTCCTTGTCCGCATACCACTTCGCGGTCCAGGTGCGCGAGACACCCAGGCGGAAGCCGTACGGATGGACCTTGTGTCCCATGTCAGGCCTCCTGGTCCGCGACGACGATGGTGATGTGGGTCATGGGCTTGTGGATGGGGAACGCCCGACCCTGTGCCCGCGGCTGGAACCGCTTGATCGTCGGGCCCTCATCGGCGATGGCGTCGACGATGAACAGGTCCTCCGCGGACAGGTTGTGGTTGTTCTCGGCGTTGGCCGTCGCGCTCTTGAGCACGCGAGCGACGTCGCCGGCGGCCTTCTGCGGCATGAACCGCAGGAGCGCGGCGGCTTCCTCGACCGGCTTGCCCTTGATCGCCTGGGTCACCAGGCGGGTCTTGCGGGTCGAAGCGCGGAGGTACTTGGCGGTGGCGGAAACACGCATCGGCCGGCCTACTTCAGCGCCGTCGATCGGTCGGTGTGCTTGCCGTGCCCGCGGTAGTTGCGGGTGGGGCTGAACTCACCGAGGCGATGGCCGACCATGTTCTCGGTCACGTAGACCGGGACGTGCTTCTTGCCGTTGTAGACGGCGATGGTGTGACCGATGAAGGTCGGGAAGATGACGGACGCACGCGACCAGGTCTTGACGACCTTCTTCTCGCTGCGCTTGTTCATCTCCTCGATCCGGCCGAGGAGGCGGGCCTCGATGAACGGACCCTTCTTGATCGAACGGGACATCTGGCTCCTCCTCCCCCTACTTGCGATGCCGCGAGCGGACGATGAGTCGTCCGGTCGTCTTGGACCGCCGGGTGCGGTAGCCCATGGCGGGCTTGCCCCACGGGGTCTTGGGCGGCATCCCGGTCGGGGACTTGCCCTCGCCACCGCCGTGCGGATGGTCACGCGGGTTCATGACGACGCCCGCGGACCTCGGGCGCTGGCCCAGGTGCCGGGCGCGGCCGGCCTTGCCGAGGTTCTGGTTCTCGTGGTCGAGGTTGCTGACCTGGCCGACGGTGGCCATGCAGCGCATCGGGATGCGGCGCATCTCGCCCGACGGCATGCGGACCGTGGCGTACGTCGCCCTCCTTGGCGAGCAGCTGCGCCGACGTCCCGGCCGACCGGACGATCTGGCCGCCCTTGCCGGGCGTCAGCTCGATGTTGTGGATGGTCGTGCCGAGCGGGATGTTGGCCAGCGGCAGCGCGTTGCCGACCCGGGCCTCGGCCGTCCGGGCCGGACGACGACGATGTCGCCGACCTTGAGGCCGTGGGGCAGGAGCATGTAGCGCTTCTCGCCGTCGCGGTAGTGGAGCAGGCCGATCCGCGCCGAGCGGTTCGGGTCGTACTCGATCGTCGCGACGCGCGCGGGCACGCCGGTCTTGTCGCGCTTGAAGTCGATGCGACGGTAGTGCTGCTTCTCGCCGCCGCCGCGATGGCGGACCGTGAGGCGGCCCTGGTTGTTCCGGCCCGACCCGCGGATCTGCGGCTCGAGCAGCGGCTTGTGCGGCTCCTTGGTCGTGATCTCCTCGAAGGTCGAGCGAGTCATCTGGCGGAGCCCCGGCGAGGTGGGCTTGTAACTGCGAAGCGGCATCGGTCAGACCCCCTCGAAGAATTCGATCTTCTGGCCGGGGGCCAGGGTGACGATGGCCTTGCGCCACGGGCGTGGTGTGGCCGACGATCCGGCCGCGCCTCGTCCCGCGTCGCTTCTCCTTGGCCTTCGTGGTCAGGACGTTGACCGAGATGACGGTCACGTTCTCCTTCTTGTAGAGCTCCTCGACGGCCGCCTTGATCTGGATCTTGTTGGCGTGCGTCGTGGACGGCGAACGTGTACTTGCCGCGCGTCGACTCGTCGATCGTCTTCTCGCTGATGACGGGACGCAGGATGATCTCGGGCGCGGTCAGGGCGCTCACGCGTACACCTCCTGCATCCGCGCGAGCGGCGGGCTGCTCGATGAGCACGAGGTCGGCATTGATCAGGTCGACCACGTTGAGCGAGTCGGCGAGGATGATCTCGACCGTCGGCAGGTTGCGGGCCGACAGCTCCAGGGTCTGGTCGCGGCCGGGGGCCACGACGAGGACCCGGCCGGTCGCGTCGAGCGCGCGCAGGACGACGGCCAGCTCGCGGGTCTTGATCGCCTCGAGACCGAACGTGTCGATGACCTTGACCTGGTCGTCGGCGAGCTTGGCGGTCAGCGCGCCACGCAGGGCGAGGCGCTTCATCTTGCGCGGCAGCCGCTGCTCGTACGAGCGCGGATGCGGCCCGAAGACGGCGCCGCCGCCGCGGTAGTGCGGGGCGCTGACGGTGCCCTGGCGGGCGCGGCCGGTGCCCTTCTGGCGGTACGGCTTCTTGCCGCCGCCGCGGACCTCGCCGCGGGTCTTGGTGTCGTGCGTGCCGGTCCGTCGAGCGGCCAGCTGCGCGGTCACGACCTGGTGGAGCACGGCGGCGTTGACCGGGGCCGCGAAGAGCTCGTCGCTGAGCTCCACGTCGCCGACCGTCTTGCCGGTCCGGTCGTACAGGGGGATGGACGGCATCGTCAGGCCTTCTTCACGAGGATGAGCGACCCGCGCGGCCGGGGAGGCTCCCCTTGACGAGCAGCAGGTTGCGCTCGGGATCGGTGCGCACGACGCGCACCTTCTTGATGGTCACCCGCTCGTCGCCCATGTGGCCGGCCATCTTGAGGCCGCGGTAGACACGACCCGGGGTCGTGCCGGGGCCGATGGAGCCGGGCGCGCGGTGATGGTCCGAACCGTGGGTCTGGGGCCCGCGGTGGAAGTTGTGGCGCTTGATGTGGCCGGCGAAGCCCTTGCCCTTGGAGACGCCGGTCACGTCGACGTCGTCACCGGCCGCGAACAGGTCCGTCGAGCGACACGGTCTGGCCGAGCTCGTAGTCGTCGACGCTGTCGACGCGGAACTCGCGGATCGTCTTGAGCGCCTGGGCGCTCTTGGGCAGGTCCTTGAGCTGGCCGGCCTCGGGCTTGGTCAGCTTCTTGGCGGTCTCCGCGCCGAGCTGGACGGCCGTGTAGCCATCCCGCGTCGGTCGTGCGCAGACGCGTCACCGTGTTGGGTTCGATGGCGAGGACGCTGACGGCCACCATCGTGCCGTCGTCCTGGAAGACCTGGGTCATGCCGACCTTGCGGCCGATCAATCCGATACTCATCGCCTGGTCACATCTTGATCTCGATGTCGACGCCAGCGGCCAGGCTGAGTCGCATCAGGGCGTCGACCGTCTTCGAGCTCGGATCCAGGATGTCGACGAGCCGCTTGTGGGTGCGGATCTCGAACTGCTCCCGGGAGTCCTTGTCGATGAACGGCGAACGCAGGACCGTGAACTTCTCGATGCGTGTCGGGAGCGGCACCGGACCGACGACGTCCGCGCCGGTGCGCTGGGCCGTCTCGACGATCTGGGCCGCCGACTGATCGAGCAGTCGGTGGTCGTAGGCCTTGAGGCGGATCCGGATCCGCTGCTTCGCCATCGTCGCTACTCCTCGATCGTGACGATGGCGCCGGCGCCGACGGTCCGGCCACCCTCGCGGATGGCGAAGCGCTGGCCGACCTCGAGGGCGATCGGGGTGATCAGCTCGACGGTCATCTCGACGTTGTCGCCGGGCATGATCATCTCGGCCCCGTCGGGCAGGCCGATGGCCCCGGTCACGTCGGTCGTGCGCAGGTAGAACTGCGGGCGGTAGCCGTTGTAGAAGGGGGTATGGCGGCCGCCCTCCTCCTTGGTCAGGACGTAGACCTGGGCACTGAACTTGGTGTGCGGCTTGATCGAGCCGGCCTTGGCCAGGACCTGGCCACGCTCGATCTCCTCGCGCTCGATGCCCCGGATGAGGCAGCCCACGTTGTCCCCGGCGCGGCCCTCGTCGAGCAGCTTCTTGAACATCTCGACGCCGGTGACCACGATCTTGCGGGTCGGCTTGACCCCGACCAGCTCGACCTCGTCGCCGACCTTGACGATGCCGCGCTCGATGCGCCCGGTGGCGACCGTGCCGCGGCCCTTGATCCCGAACACGTCCTCGACCGGCATGAGGAACGGCTTGTCGACCGCCCGCTCGGGGGTCGGGATGTAGCGAGTCGACCGCGTCCATCAGCTCCTGGATCGGGCCGTAGGCCGGGTCGGACGTGTCGTCGCCGGCCTCGAGCGCCTTGAGCGCCGAGCCGCGGATGACCGGGATGTCGTCGCCCGGGAACTCGTACTTGGAGAGCAGCTCGCGGACCTCGAGCTCGACCAGGTCGAGCAGCTCCTCGTCGTCGACCATGTCGACCTTGTTGAGGAAGACCACGATGTAGGGGACCTCGACCTGGCGGGCCAGCAGGATGTGCTCGCGGGTCTGGGGCATCGGGCCGTCGGTCGCGGCCACGACCAGGATGGCCCCGTCCATCTGGGCGGCGCCCGTGATCATGTTCTTGATGTAGTCGGCGTGCCCCGGGCAGTCGACGTGGGCGTAGTGGCGGGCGTCGGTCTCGTACTCGACGTGGGCGATGGCGATGGTGATCCCGCGCTCGCGCTCCTCGGGGGCGTTGTCGATCGAATCGAAGGCGCGGTACTCGGCCGAGCCCTTCAGCGCGAGGTACTTGCTGATCGCCGCGGTGAGGCTCGTCTTGCCGTGGTCGATGTGGCCGATCGTGCCGATGTTGACGTGCGGCTTGGTGCGCTCGAACTTCTTCTTGGCCATGGTGCCGTCTACTCCCTAGACCTTGGACTTCTGGACGAGTTCCGAGGCCAGGCTCGCTGGCACCTCGGCGTAGTGGCTGAATTCCATCGAGGACGTCGCGCGCCCCTGGGTCATGCTGCGCAGGTCCGTGACGTACCCGAACATCTGGGCGAGCGGGACGAACGCCCGCACGACCTGGGTGTTGCCGCGGGACTCCATGCCCTCGATCTGGCCGCGGCGGCTGTTGAGGTCGCCGATGACGTCGCCCATGAACTCCTCGGGCATGAGGACCTCGACCTTCATGATCGGCTCGAGGATGGCCGGATCGGCCTTGGCTGAAGGCGTCCTTGACGGCCATGGAACCGGCGATCTTGAACGCCATCTCGGACGAGTCGACGTCGTGGTACGACCCGTCGAACAGCGTCGACCTTGACGTCGACGACCGGGAACCCGGCGTAGATGCCGGTGGCGAGCGTCTCGCGGATGCCCTGGTCGACCGGCTTGATGTACTCGCGCGGGATCGTGCCGCCGACGATCTTGTCGACGAACTCGTAGCCGGTGCCCTTCTCGGCGGGCTCGAGCTTGATGATCGCGTGGCCGTACTGGCCCTTGCCGCCCGTCTGGCGGACGAAGCGGCCGTTGCCCTCCGCCGCGCGGCGGATGGTCTCGCGGTAGGAGACCTGCGGCTTGCCGATGTTGGCGGCGACCTTGAACTCGCGGATCATCCGGTCGACGAGCACGTCGAGATGCAGCTCGCCCATGCCGGCGATGAGCGTCTCGGACGACTCCGGGTCGGTATGGACCCGGAAGGTCGGATCCTCTTCGGACAGGCGCTGCAGCGCGAGCGCGAGCTTGTCCTGGTCGGCCTTGGTCTTCGGCTCGATCTTGACCTCGATGACCGGCTCCGGGAAGGTCATCGACTCGAGGATGACCGGGATGCTCGGGGTCGGTCAGGGTGTCGCCGGTGAAGGTGTCCTTGAGCCCGACGGCGGCCGCGATGTCGCCGGCGTAGACCTGCTCGATCTCCTCGCGGTGGTTGGCGTGCATCTGGAGGATGCGCCCGATGCGCTCCTTCTTGCCCTTGGTCGGGTTCATGACGTACGAGCCGGCCTTGAGCGTGCCCGAGTAGACCCGGAAGAAGGCCAGCTTGCCGACGAACGGGTCCGCCGCGATCTTGAAGGCGAGGGCGCTGAACGGCTCCTCGTCGCTCGGGGTCCGGATGACCTCGGCGCCGGTCTTGGGGTCGAGGCCGATCATCGGCGGGACGTCGAGCGGCGACGGCAGGAAGTCGACGACCGCGTCGAGCATCTTCTGGACGCCCTTGTTCTTGAGCGCCGAGCCGGTCAGGACCGGGATGATCCGGGTCGTGAGCGTGCCGAGGCGCAGGCCGCGCTTGATCTCGGGGATCGTCAGCTCCTCGCCCTCGAGGTACTTGTGCGTCAGCTCGTCGTCCATCTCGGCGACGGCCTCGATCATCGTGTGGCGGTGCTTCGTCGGCCTCGGCGCGGAGGTCGTCGGGGATGTCGACGACGTCGATCTGGTTGCCGAGGTCGTCGCGGTAGTAGATGGCCTTCATCTCGACCAGGTCGATGACGCCCTTGAACTGGTCCTCGCGGCCGATCGGGATCTGGATCGGCACGGCGTTCGCGCCGAGGCGCTCCTTGATCGAGGCCACGCCGCGCCAGAAGTCGGCGCCCGTGCGATCGAGCTTGTTGATGAAGCAGAAGCGCGGGCACGCCGTAGCGGTCGGCCTGGCGCCAGACCGTCTCGGACTGCGGCTCGACGCCGGCCACGCCATCGAACACGACGACCGCGCCATCGAGGACGCGGAGGCTCCGCTCGACCTCGACCGTGAAGTCCACGTGCCCGGGCGTATCGATGATGTTGATGCGATGATCGCCCCAGAACGCCGTCGTCGCGGCAGCCGTGATCGTGATGCCCCGCTCTTGTTCCTGGGGCATCCAGTCCATGGTCGCCGCGCCTTCATGGACCTCGCCGATCTTGTAGATCTTCTTCGTGTAGAAGAGGATCCGCTCGGTCACGGTCGTCTTGCCGGCGTCGATATGCGCGATGATCCCGATGTTCCGCGTCTTCGCGAGCGGAACCTGTCGTGCCACGGTCTTCCCTACGCTCCCGGGTCTACCACTTGAAATGGCTGAAGGCGCGGTTCGCCTCGGCCATCTTGTGCGTGTCTTCGCGTCGCTTGACCGCAGCGCCGAGGCCATTCATGGCATCGACGAACTCGGCCGCGAGCTTCTCACTCATGCTCTTGCCGTTGCGCCGGCGGGCCGCCTGGACGAGCCAGCGGACGCCGAGCGACAGGCGGCGGTCGCCCCGGATCTCGACCGGGACCTGGTAGGTGGCGCCGCCGACGCGGCGGGGCTTGACCTCGATGATGGGCGTCGCGTTGCGCATCGCCGCCTCGAGGATCTCGAGGCCGGGGCGACCGGCCTGGGCCTCGGCGCGGGCCAGGGCCTGGCGCAGGATCCGCTCCGCGAGGTTCTGCTTGCCGCCCTTCATCAGCTTCGCCGAGAAGCGATGCGTGATGCGGTTGGCCGGCACGACCTCGTACTTGGTCTTGCGCGGGATGCTCGTTCGTCGCGGCATGCTACTTCGCCTTCGCCCCGTACTTGCTGCGGCCCTGCTTGCGGTCGCGCACGCCGGCCGCGTCGAGGGTGCCGCGGATGATGTGGTACTTCACCGACGGGAGGTCCTTGACGCGGCCGCCGCGAACGAGCACCACCGAGTGCTCCTGGAGGTTGTGGCCGATGCCCGGGATGTAGGCCGTGACCTCCATCTGGTTGGACAGCCGCACGCGCGCGATCTTGCGCAGCGCCGAGTTCGGCTTCTTGGGCGTCATCGTCCGGACCTGCAGGCAGACCCCACGCTTCTGGGGGGCGCCCGGGATCGACACCTGGCGGCGTCGCAGGCTGTTCCAGTTCTTGCGCATGGCCGGCGCCTTGACCTTCTTGATCTTGGTCTGGCGACCGTGGCGCACGAGCTGGCTGATCGTCGGCACGAAGACGCTGCTCCTTTCGGTTCTCGAATCAGATGCGGTGGCGGTCATCGAGTGACCGCGGTCCGGTCCAGTGTCGCCGATCCTCCGCCCCGCAGGGCGGATCCGGCTGGGACCGGTGGTGGTGTGATGGTGTCGAGATGGTCGTCGGCGCACGCGCCGAGGGCGGACCCCTCCCGAGGCCACGAAGGCGGAGTCTATCAGCGGCCCGGAAAGCGTGTCAAACGACCTCCGGGACGCGCATCCGACCCCGGCGGGACGTGGCGGACCCCGGGTCACCCCGGGGTCACGCGCCTTGCTGGGCGTCGGTGGACTAGCCCTTGTCCTCGCCTGCGCCGACCTCCTCGGCGTCGGTGAGGAACGGGTTGGCCTCCTCGTCGGTGGCCTCGCCGTCCGTGCCGTCGGCGGCCAGGAACGGGTTCGCGCCGTCGCTCTCGTCGTCGGTGTCGCCACCGGCGATCGTCGCGGCGAGCGCCAGGCCGGCGGCCTCGTCGTCGGGGCCGCCTTCGCGCCCTCCTCGAGGAACGGGTTGTACTCGGCCCCGCCGAGGCCTTCGAGGGCCTCGCCGGCCAGCGCCTCCAGGGCGGCCTGGCGCTCGCGCGCCTTGCGGGCCGCGACGTTCGCCGGGGCCCCCGAGCCTGCCGGGATGAGCTTGCCGATGATGACGTTCTCCTTGAGCCCGATCAGGTGGTCCTTGGCGCCGTTGATGGCCGCCTCGGTCAGCACCCGGGTCGTCTCCTGGAAGGACGCCGCGGCGAGGAAGGACGAGGTGTTGAGCGATGCCTTGGTCACGCCGAGCAGCACCGTCTGGGCCGTGGCAGGCTCGCCGCCCTCGGCCAGGACGTGGTTGTTGTGCTCCTCGAACTCGAGCCGGTCGACGAGCTCCGTCGGCAGCAGATCGACGTCGCCCGGCTGGTCGATGCGAACCTTGCGGAGCATCTGCCGAACGATGATCTCGATGTGCTTGTCGCTGATCGTGACGCCCTGGCTCTTGTAGACCTTCTGGACCTCCTTCACCAGGTAGCGCTGGACCGCGTCCTTGCCCCGGGTGTCGAGGTACTCCTGCGGGTTGATCGGGCCGTCCGTGATCGGGTCACCGGCACGGATCTCCTGGCCGTTCTCCACGAGGACCTTGGCGTTGTGCGGGATGAGGTACTCGCGCTCGACGACGTCCTCGGCGCGGACGACGAGGCCGTCGTCGCCCTTGACGAGGAAGCCGCTGACCGGCGCGGTCACGTCGACCGTGGCCCCGTCAGCCTCACCGCGGGCGATGACCTGACCGAGGGTCACGACGTCACCCGGGGCGGCCAACTGCTCGGCGCCCTTGGGCAACGCGAGTGAGGTGTCGTAGACCTCCGTCGAGACGACCTTGACCTTGGTCATGCCGTCGCCGCGGATGATCTCGACGATGCCGTCGATGTGGCTGATCTCGGCCTTGCCCTTGGGGATACGGGCCTCGAACAGCTCCTCGACGCGCGGCAGGCCGGCGGTGATGTCCATGCCGCCGGCGACGCCGCCGGTATGGAACGTCCGCATGGTCAGCTGGGTACCGGGCTCACCGATCGACTGCGCCGCGATGATCCCGACCGCCTCGCCCGCTGCCGACCATCTCGCCCGTGGCGAGGTTGCGGCCGTAGCACGCCCGGCAGACGCCGTTGCGTGCCTCGCAGGTGAGCGGCGAGCGCACGAGCGCCTCGTCGATGCCGGCCTCGTCGATGCGCGCCGCCACCTCCTCGGTGATCATCTCGTTGCGCTCGACGAGGAGCGTCGGCTCCTCGCCCTTCTTGACCTTGACGCGCGGATCCGGGCAGCGCGGCCGCGGCGAGCCGACCGACGAGCCGGCGCATGAACGCGCCCTTCTCGTCGCTCGACTCGGAGCGGATGATCCAGCTCCCCTCCTCGGTGCCGCAGTCGTCCTCGCGGGTGATGACGTCCTGGGCCACGTCCACCAGACGTCGGGTCAGATACCCGGAGTCGGCGGTCCGCAGCGCGGTGTCGGCGAGGCCCTTGCGGGCGCCGTGGGTGGAGATGAAGTACTCGAGGACGGTCATGCCCTCGCGGAAGTTGCTGCGCACGGGCACGTCGATGATGCGACCGGACGGATCGGCCATCAGGCCGCGCATGGCGCCCAGCTGACCGATGTTGCCCTTGTTCCCTCGAGCGCCCGACGCGGTCATCATCGTGACCGGCCCGGTCGGATCGAGCGACTTCATCATCTCGTCCGACATCTTGGCCGTGGCCTCCTGCCAGACACCGACGACCTGCTCGTAGCGCTCGTCCTCGGTGATGAGGCCGCGCTGGAACTGCCGGTCGATCTCGTTGACCGAGTCGTCGGCGGCGACCAGGCGCTCGGCCTTGTCCTTGGGGATCTCGATGTCGAACAGCCCGATGGTCATGCCGCCGCGCGTCGCGAACTCGAAGCCCACGCTCTTGATGCCGTCCACCAGGTGGGCGGTCTCCTCGGGACCGAGCTCGCGGTAGCACGTGTCGACGAGCTCCTTGAGGTCGCTCCGCTTCATGACGTAGTCGTGGAAGCGCAGTCGCTCCGGCAGGATCTGGTTGAAGATGACTCGGCCGATCGTCGTGCGCACGCGCTGCGGGCGGAGGGCGCCGGCGTCCGCGTCCCACTGCAGGACCTCGACGTCGATGACCTCGTGGAGCTCGGCGGCCGTCTTCTCGCGGAGCTGGTAGGCGAGGATCGCCTCGTCCTCCGTCGCGAACCGGCGGACCGCCTTCTTCGACTTGGTCGGCGTCGTGGCGTCCATCGTCAGGTAGTAGCAACCGAGGACCATGTCCTGGGTGGGGGCCACGACCGGGCTGCCGTCGGCCGGCGACAGCAGGTTGGCGGTCGACAGCATCATCGTCCGGGCCTCTTCCTGGGCGGCCGTCGAGAGCGGCACGTGGACCGCCATCTGGTCGCCGTCGAAGTCGGCGTTGAACGCGGTGCAGACGAGCGGGTGGATCTGGATGGCCGAGCCCTCGACGAGGACCGGCATGAACGCCTGGATGCCCAGGCGGTGGAGGGTCGGGGCGCGGTTGAGCAGGACCGGGTGATCCTTGATGACGTCCTCGAGGACGTCCCAGACCTCCGGGCGCACGCGCTCGACGATGCGCTTGGCGCTCTTGATGTTGTGGGCGAAGCCCTTCTCGACGAGCTGGCGCATCACGAACGGCTTGAACAGCTCGAGCGCCATCTTCTTGGGCAGCCCGCACTGGTGGAGCTTGAGCTCCGGGCCGACCACGATGACCGAGCGGCCCGAGTAGTCCACGCGCTTGCCGAGCAGGTTCTGGCGGAACCGGCCCTGCTTGCCCTTGAGCATGTCGGACAGCGACTTGAGGCGATGGTTGCCGGTGCCGGCGATCGCCCGGCCGCGTCGGCCGTTGTCGATCAGCGCGTCGCACGCCTCCTGGAGCATCCGCTTCTCGTTGCGGATGATGATCTCGGGCGCACCGAGCTCCAGCAGCCGCTTGAGGCGGTTGTTCCGGTTGATGACGCGGCGATACAGGTCGTTGAGGTCGGAGGTCGCGAAGCGGCCGCCGTCGAGCTGGACCATCGGCCGCAGGTCCGGCGGGATGACCGGCAGGACCGACAGGATCATCCAGTCGGGGCGCGTGCCGCTGCGACGGAAGGCCTCGATGAGGCGCAGCCGCTTGATCGCCTTCTTGCGGCGCTGGCCGGAGCTCGTTCGCACCTCGACGTGGAGCGAGCGCGCCAGCTCCTCGAGCTCCATCCGGCTGATGATCTCGCGTACGGCCTCGGCGCCCATGCCGGCCCCGAAGACGCGACCGCCCTTGGCGCCCGAGCCGTAGCGCTCGTCGAGCATCCGGTACTCGGTCTCGCCGAGTGTCTGCATCGGCTTGAGGCCCTCGAGCTCGTCGCGCAGCTTGCGCAGCTCGTCCTTGAGGCCCTGGGCCTGCTCCTGGAGTCCGGCACGCTCGTGCTGCAGCGTCTCGTCCATGCCGGCCTTGAGGTCGGCGACCTTCTGCTCCACCGCACGAGCCTCATCGGCCTCGCGCTGCTGGAGGTCGGCGTTGACCTGCTCGGTGTACTCGCCCACGACCTTGCGCAGACGCGCGGTCGCTTCCTTGCCACCCTTGGCTCCGGACGCGACGACGACCTCGCCGGTCGGGGCGAAGGCGATGGTCTCGGCTGCCTCGCCGGACTTGAGCTCGGCCAGCAGTGCCTCGGTGGCCTGCGCGGCCGCGGCGATCTCCTCGGTCCGGGCGGCGCGCTGCGCCTCCAGGTCCGCCTTGGTCGATGCCAGCTCGGCGTTGTACTCGTCGGTCCGCCGGTTCAGCTCGGTGCGAAGCTCGTCCTCGAGCTCGGTCAGGCGCTCGCCGGCCTTGCCGCCACGGCCCTCGGCCTCTTCCTCGATCGCGGCCAGGGCGCGCTTGCGCGCGTCCTCATCGACATGGGTGACGATGTACAGCGCGAAGTAGAGGATCCGCTCGAGATTGCGCGGGCTGATGTCGAGCAGGATGCCCAGGCGCGATGGGGTGCCCTTGAAGTACCAGATGTGGCTGACCGGGCTGGCCAGCTGGATGTGGCCCATCCGCTCGCGGCGGACCTTACTGCGCGTGACCTCGACGCCGCACTTGTCGCAGATGATGCCCTTGTAGCGGATCCGCTTGTACTTGCCGCAGTAGCACTCCCAGTCCTTGGTCGGACCGAAGATGCGCTCGTCGAAGAGACCGTCCTTCTCGGGCTTGAGCGTCCGATAGTTGATGGTCTCGGGCTTCGTGACCTCGCCCTTCGACCACTCCCGGATCTGGTCCGGGCTGGCGAGCGAGATACGGATCGCGCTGAAATTATTGACCTCGAGCATGGTTCTCCTCCACGTCGCCGCCTGGCTCGGCGACGTGATGCGGACCGTGAGCGAGCGGGATCAGGCCGGCCGGGACCGGATCCCGCGGGAACGGTGAGCGATTACGGGTGATGGGGGACGTGGTGCTGGTGATGACGGTCAGTCCTCGAACCCGGCAAGGTTGATCCCGCCGAGATCGGGGAGCAGGTAGCCCGAGGCGTCGTCCTCCGCGAGCGGGATCTCCTCCTCGTTCTGGTCCAGGATCTCCGCGTTGAGCCCGAGGCTGCGCAGCTCCTTGATCAGGACCTTGAACGACTCGGGGACCCGCGGCGGCTGGATCTCCTCGCCCTTGACGATGGCTTCGTAGGTCTGGACGCGTCCGAGGACGTCGTCCGACTTCACGGTGAGCAGCTCCTGGAGGATGTTCGCGGCGCCGTACGCCTCGAGCGCCCAGACCTCCATCTCGCCGAACCGCTGGCCACCGAACTGGGCCTTGCCACCGAGCGGCTGCTGGGTGATGAGGCTGTACGGGCCGGTGGACCGCGCGTGGATCTTGTCCTCGACGAGGTGGTGGAGCTTGAGCATGTAGATGTAGCCGACGGTGATGTGCCGGTCGAACGTCTCGCCGGTGCGGCCGTCACGGAGCTCGATCTTGCCGCTCTCCGGGAGGCCGGCCTCGCGCAGCTCCGTCTGGATCTCCCCTTCGGTCGCGCCATCGAAGACGGCGGTCGCCGCCTTGAGGCCCTTCTTGTGGAGCGCCCAGCCGAGATGCGTCTCGAGGATCTGGCCGATGTTCATCCGGCTCGGCACGCCGAGCGGGTTGAGCAGGATGTCGACGGGCGTCCCGTCGGGCAGGTACGGCATGTCCTCGGCGGGCAGGATCTTGGCGATCACGCCCTTGTTGCCGTGGCGGCCGGCCATCTTGTCGCCGACCGAGATCTTGCGCTTCTGGGCGACCGACACGCGGACCAGCCGGTTGACGCCGGGCTGGAGGTCGTCGTTGAGCTCGCGACGGAACTCGCGGACCTCGACGACCTTGCCGCGCTCGCCGTGAGGCAGGCGCAGCGAGCTGTCCTTCACCTCGCGGGCCTTCTCACCGAAGATCGCCCGCAGCAGGCGCTCCTCGGCGGTCAGCTCGGTCTCGCCCTTGGGCGTGATCTTGCCGACGAGGATGTCGCCGGGGCGGACCTCGGCGCCGATGTAGACGATGCCCTCCTCGTCGAGGTCCTTGAGGGACTCCTCGCCGACGTTCGGGATATCGCGGGTGATCTCCTCGGGCCCGAGCTTCGTGTCGCGCGACTCGATCTCGTGCTTCTCGATGTGGATGCTCGTGAACAGGTCGTCGCGCACGAGACGGTCACTGATGACGATCGCGTCCTCGTAGTTGCCACCCTCCCAGCTCATGAACGCCACGAGGACGTTGCGACCGAGGGCGAGCTCGCCCATCTCGGTCGAGCTGGAGTCGGCGATGGCCTGGGCGTCGGCGACGCGGTCGCCCACGTTGACGATCGGGCGGTGGTTGATGCACGTGCCCTGGTTGGAGCGGACGAACTTCTGGAGCTTGTACTCGTCGAGCTCACCGGTGTCGGTCTCGATGGCGATCCGCTGGGCGGTCACGCTGGTGACCACGCCGCCGCGGCGGGCGACGAGGACCTGGCCCGAGTCGCGGGCGGCGCGCTCCTCCATGCCGGTGCCGACGATCGGCGATTCCGGCTCGAGCAGGGGCACGGCCTGGCGCTGCATGTTCGAACCCATGAGGGCGCGGTTGGCGTCGTCGTGCTCGAGGAACGGGATGAGCGCCGTGGCGACCGAGACGACCTGCTTGGGCGAGACGTCCATGTACTCGATCTGGCCGGCACGCGCCTCCGGGAACGTGTCCCGATAGCGCGACGGGATCCGCTCGGCAAGGAAGTGGCCCTCGTCGTCCAGCGGCGCATTGGCCTGGGCGACGACGTGCTCCTCCTCCTCATCGGCCGGCATGTAGTGGATCTCGTCGGTCACGACGGGCCGGATCGGAAAGGCGTTCGCCTTCTGCTTCTTCAGTTCCGCGATGGCGGCCGCGTTGAACGGCTTGCCGGCCTTGAGGACGACCCCGCCGCTCTTGGCGACCAGATCGGCACCGGCCTCGTACGTGGTGAGGTCGGACTCATCCCAACCGACGGTGCGCTTGACCCGGCGGTACGGCGTCTCGATGAAGCCGTAGCTGTTGATCCGGCCATAGGTTGCGAGCGACCCGATCAGGCCGATGTTCGGACCTTCCGGGGTCTCGATCGGGCAGATGCGACCGTAGTGGCTGTGGTGCACGTCGCGGACGTCGAACCCGGCGCGCTCGCGCGAGAGGCCACCCGGGCCGAGCGCCGACAGGCGGCGCTTCGAGGTGAGCTCGGCCAGCGGGTTGGTCTGGTCCATGAACTGGCTGAGCTGGCTGCCGCCGAAGAACTCCTTCATCGCCGCCACGACCGGGCGGATGTTGATCAGGGCGTTCGGCGTCGCCTTGTCGATCTCCTGGATCGTCATGCGCTCGCGGACGACGCGCTCCATGCGCAGGAGGCCGATCCGGAACGCGTTCTGGATCAGCTCCCCGTTCGCCCGGATGCGGCGGTTGCCGAGGTGGTCGATGTCGTCCTTGGGGTGCAGCCCGCGGTTGCACTCGATCAGGTGGCCGACGATCGCGGCGATGTCTTCCTTGGTGATCGTCCGCTGCTCGCGCGGGAGCTCGATGCCCATGCGCGAGGCGACGCTGTCGAGCTTCTTGTCGAACTTGTAGCGGCCGACCCGACCGAGGTCGTAGCGGCGGAAGTTGAAGAAGAGGCTCTCGACGAGCTGGCGGGCGTTCTCACCCGTGGGCGGATCGCCCGGGCGCAGCTTCTTGTAGACCTCGATGAGGGCCTCGGGCATCGTGCGCGTGAGGTCCTTGTCGAGCGTGCTCGCGATGAACGGGTGCTCGGGATCGATGTCGATCGCGCTGAACAGCGCGCTGATCTGATCGTTGTCCTCGTAGCCGACCGCACGAAGCAGGGTCGTCGCCGCGATCTTGCGCTTGCGATCGACCTTGACCCACAGCTGGTCCTTGTTGTTCGTCTCGAACTCGAGCCAGGCGCCGCGGTTCGGGATGACCTTGGCGCTGAACAGCATGCGGCCGGACGCCAGGTCCTCCGCCTCGCTGTAGTAGACGCCCGGCGAGCGGACGAGCTGGCTGACGACGACGCGCTCCGCGCCGTTGATGACGAAGGTGCCCTGATCGGTCATCCACGGGTAGTCGCCCATGTAGACCCGCTGGCGCTGGATCTCACCCGTCTCCTTGATCAGGAGCTCGACGTTGACGTAGAGCGGCTTGCTGAACGTCAGGTCCTTGGTCCGGCACTCCTCCTCGGAGTACTTCGGATCCCCGAACTCGTAGTCCAGGAACTGGAGCTCCATGACCTTGCCGGTGAAGTCCTTGATCGGGCTGATCTCGTCGAACAGCTCGCGCAACCCCTTCTCCATGAACCAGGCGAACGAATCGAGCTGGAGCTCGATCAGGTTGGGGATCTCGAACTTCTCGTAGCTCACGCCATCGACCTTCCGGTCGATGCGGGCGTACGAGATGCGACCCGACGGGGTCACGGCGCGAGTCTTCGACTCAGCAGACAGCATGAAGCACCACTCCTTGACGGAGGTTAAGAGGAAAAAGGGAGGCCGCGCTCACAGAAGGAGTAGGATATCGCGATTCTCAGGATTGTCAAACGGCTCCGAATGTGGTAATGGGGCCTGTCGGCCCGTGACCGAGCGTGAGAAGGGGCCTTAGAACCCCGGATGGCCTGGCGACGGTCACCGCGGCCTCGGTCCGCCAGTCCATGCGCGAATGAGCGGCGCAGGCAGGCAACGCCCGCCTGCGCCGTCCGGTGACACGGTTACTTGATCTCGACCTTGGCGCCGACTTCTTCGAGCGCAGCCTTGATCTTGTCGGCCTCGTCCTTCGCCACGCCTTCCTTGACGGGCTTGGGGCTGGCGTCGACCAGATCCTTGGCCTCCTTGAGGCCCAGACCGGTCAGCTCGCGCACGACCTTGATCACCGGGATCTTGTTCGGGCCGACCTCGGTGAGGACGGCGCTGAACTCGGTCTGCTCCTCGGCCGCGGCCGGGGCCGCACCGGCGTCACCACCGGCGGCCGGGGCGGCCGCGACGGCCGCCGGGGCGGCGGCGGTCACGCCGTACCGCTCCTCGAAGCGCTTGATGAACTCGGACAGCTCGAGGACGGTCATCTTGTCGATCGCCTCGAGCAGGTCGTCCTGGGTCATGACAGCCATGGTTGTCTCCTTTATCGATGTCTACGGGTAGGGTCGGTGAAGGTCGAGTTCACGCCTCGGGCGCCTGGTTCCGCTTCTGCTCGGCGACCTGCGCCAGGGCATAGCCCAGGTTGCGCAAGGGCGCGGCGAGCAGACCGGCCAGGTTCGCGACCGGCGCCTGCATCCCACCGGCGAGCTTGGCCAGCAGGACCTCGCGCGACGGCAGGGCCGCGAGTCGGGTGACGGCGTCGGCGTCGATGGCCTTGTCGCCCAACACCGCCCCGGTGATCCGCACGATCTTGTTGTACGGACGGGTGGCGTCGAGGACCGCCTTCGCGGTCCCGGCCTCGTCGTTCCCGAACGCGATCGCGGTCGGACCCGTGAGGAGCGGGCTGAGCGCCGCGCCGACCGAATCATCGGCGGCGATGCGCAGCAGGCGATTCTTGACGACGCGATAGCGGACGTCCTGCTTGCGCAGGGCGCGCCGGATCTCGGCGATCTCCTTCACGCTGAGGCCGCGGTATTCGGACACGATCATCGTCCGGGCGTTGGCGAGTTCCTCGCGCAGCTCGGCGACGGTCGCCCGTTTGGCCTCTGTCGGCATGGTGCCTCCATTCACTACGGCACGCGGACCGGCGTGCGGCGGTGGGTCGACCGGGCGTGGCCCGGTCCTCCCCTGCGACGGATCCCATGGCAGCCTCCCGAAGGAGGCATGACCCCGGCTCGCAGGGGCGCACCCACCGATCAGGTGGAGGCACCGACTGCCTCGGCGTGCTCGTCGTCGTCCCCGGCTCCCCTGCCCTGGCGGGCGGATCGTCCGGTCCGGTCCGACGGATCAAGCCCCGACCGTCGTCGGCCTCGCGGCCGCTGGCGGCGGAAGGGCGCAGGCTGTCTGCGGCGGTCCGTCTGTTCTTGTCAGATGACGCGCCTCTCGGCCGTCATCGCGTCTGGTTGCCGGCAGCCCGCCGGCGAGGAACCTAGGCGACCGCGGCCGCCAGGACGGCCGGCACGTCGAGCCGGATGCCCGGGCCCATCGTGCTGGCGATCGTCAGGCTGCGCAGGTACTGGCCCTTCGCGCCCGCGGGCTTGGCACGGTTGACCGCGTCGACGAAGGCCGCGAGGTTGTCGACGATCGCCGGCGCCTCGAAGCTGGTCTTGCCGACCGGCACGTGGAGGATCGCGGACTTGTCGACCTTGAACTCGACCCGACCGCCCTTCACTTCGCGGACCGCGCGGTCGAGGTCGAAGGTGATCGTCCCGGCCTTGGGGTTCGGCATGAGGCCGCGCCGGCCGAGGATCTTGCCGAGCCGGCCGACGAGGCCCATCGAGTCGGGGGTCGCGAGCGCGACGTCGAACTCGAGCCAGCCGGCCTCGATCTTCTTGACCAGGTCCTCGCCGCCGACCTCGTCGGCGCCGGCGCGCAGCGCCTCCTGGGCCTTCTCGCCCTGGGCGAAGACGGCGACGCGCACGATCTTGCCGGTGCCGTGCGGCAGGACGACCGTGCCGCGGACCATCTGGTCGGCGTGGCGCGGGTCGACCCCGAGGCGGAGGTGCGCCTCGATGGACGCATCGAACGCCACGTAGCTCGTCTGCTTGACGAGCTCCGCCGCCTCGAGCGGGGCGTAGAGCTGCTCGTGGTCGACGAGCTTGGCGGCTTCCTGGTACTTCTTCCCTCGATGGGGCATGTGTCGTTCCTTTCGTGGCGGTCGGCGTTCCCGACCTTCCCCTGATGTGTCCGATCCGCGCGGCCGGGGTGCTGCCGCGCGACGATGTGATGTGGGGACTAGCCCACCACCTCGATGCCCATCGAGCGAGCCGTGCCTTCGATCTGGGCGGCGGCGGCATCGACGTCATTGGCGTTGAGATCGGTCATCTTGATCGCCGCGATCTCGCGGACCTGGTCCTTGGTGACCCGCCCGACGATGTCGCGCTTGGTCGTCCCGGCAGCCCTTCTCGACACCGGCCGCCTTGCGCAGCAGGTCCGCGGCGGGCGGGGTCTTGAGGATGAACGAGAACGAACGATCCTCGAAGATCGTGATCTGCGCCGGGATGACCTGGCCGGTCTTGTCGGCCGTCTTCTCGTTGTACGACTTGGTGAATTCGACGATGTTGATGCCGTGCGGACCCAGCGCGGTACCGACGGGCGGGGCGGGGGTCGCCTTGCCGGCCGGCAGCTGCAGGGTCAGGACGGTGCGGATCTTCTTGGCCACGGGGTTGGTTCCGGTCCTTTCTTAGAGCTTCTCGACCTGCAGGAAGTCGAGCTCGACCGGGGTCTCGCGGCCGAAGATGCTCACCAGGACCTTGACCTTGTTGCGCTCCGGGTTGACCTCCTCGACCGTGCCGATGAACTCGGCGAACGGCCCGTCGGTGACCCGGACGCTCTGGCCCTTGGTGAACGCGACGCGGTACTTGGGCGTCTCGACGCCCATGTGCCGCAGGATCTGCTTGACCTCGGTCTCGTCGAGCGGGATGGGCTCGCTGCGGACGCCGGGGATGTTGGCGCCGCCGACGAAGCTCGTCACGCCCGGCGTGTTGCGGACGACGAACCAGCTGTCCGGGTCCAGGATCATCTCCACGAGCACGTAGCCCGGGTAGACCTTCTTCTGGACGGTGTGCCGCTGGCCCTGGCGGATCTCGATCTCGTCCTCCATCGGGACGAGGACCTGGAAGATCTTGTCCTCCATGCCCATCGACTCGATGCGGTGCTCGAGGTTGGCCTTGACCTTGTTCTCGTAGCCCGAGTAGGTGTGGATCACGTACCAGCGCTTGTCGGGCGCCTTGATCTCGGTACCGGTCAGGTCGGTCATCATCGGTCCTCTAGGTCTGCGCGACGAGGCCGAGCAGGCCCTGGAAGACCTGATCGAGGACCGTGATGTACAGCCCGACCACGAAGCTGATCGCAAAGACCAGCACGGTCAGGTTCCGGACCTGCTCGCGGGTCGGCCAGCTGACTTTCCTCAGCTCGGACCAGACCTCATCGAAATAGCGGCGGAGTCGCTTCACGTCGTCGTTCTTCTCTCGGTCTCCTGGTGGTGTGGTGGCAGGGGCGATAGGACTCGAACCTACAACCGCTGGTTTTGGAGACCGGTGCTCTGCCAATTGAGCTACACCCCTGCGGTGAGGCCGCCTGGCTACTTCGCCTCGCGGTGAAGTGTATGCCGACGGTCAGCGTGGGCAGTACTTCTGCAATTCGATCCGGTTCGGATCGTTCTTCTTGTTCTTGCGCGTCGTGTACGTCCGCTCCTTGCACTCGGTGCAGGCGAGCTGGATCGTCGGACGCGCTTCGACTCGTGCCATCGGCCTAGGCCTCGATCTTGACGACGGCGCCGGCGCCGACGGTCCGGCCACCCTCGCGGATGGCGAAGCGCTGGCCGACCTCGAGGGCGATCGGGGTGATCAGCTCGACGGTCATCTCGACGTTGTCGCCGGGCATGATCATCTCGGCCCCGTCGGGCAGGCCGATGGCCCCGGTCACGTCGGTCGTGCGCAGGTAGAACTGCGGACGGTAGCCGTTGTAGAAGGGGGTATGGCGGCCGCCCTCCTCCTTGGTCAGGACGTAGACCTGGGCAGTGAACTTGGTGTGCGGCTTGATCGAGCCGGCCTTGGCCAGGACCTGGCCACGCTCGATCTCCTCGCGCTCGATGCCCCGGATGAGGCAGCCCACGTTGTCCCCGGCGCGGCCCTCGTCGAGCAGCTTCTTGAACATCTCGACGCCGGTGACCACGATCTTGCGGGTCGGCTTGACCCCGACCAGCTCGACCTCGTCGCCGACCTTGACGATGCCGCGCTCGATGCGCCCGGTGGCGACCGTGCCGCGGCCCTTGATCCCGAACACGTCCTCGACCGGCATGAGGAACGGCCTGTCGACCGCCCGCTCGGGGGTCGGGATGTACGAGTCGACCGCGTCCATCAGCTCCTGGATCGGGCCGTAGGCCGGGTCGGACGTGTCGTCGCCGGCCTCGAGCGCCTTGAGCGCCGAGCCGCGGATGACCGGGATGTCGTCGCCCGGGAACTCGTACTTGGAGAGCAGCTCGCGGACCTCGAGCTCGACCAGGTCGAGCAGCTCCTCGTCGTCGACCATGTCGACCTTGTTGAGGAAGACCACGATGTACGGGACCTCGACCTGGCGGGCCAGCAGGATGTGCTCGCGGGTCTGGGGCATCGGGCCGTCGGTCGCGGCCACGACCAGGATGGCCCCGTCCATCTGGGCCGCGCCCGTGATCATGTTCTTGATGTAGTCGGCGTGCCCCGGGCAGTCGACGTGGGCGTAGTGGCGGGCGTCGGTCTCGTACTCGACGTGGGCGATGGCGATGGTGATCCCGCGCTCGCGCTCCTCGGGGGCGTTGTCGATCGAATCGAAGGCGCGGTACTCGGCCGAGCCCTTCAGCGCGAGGTACTTGGTGATCGCCGCGGTGAGGCTCGTCTTGCCGTGGTCGATGTGGCCGATCGTGCCGATGTTGACGTGCGGCTTGGTGCGCTCGAACTTCTTCTTGGCCACGTGACCAGTTCACTCCTTGACAGGCGCGGCTTCGCCGCTGGGTTTCTGATGATCGGGCGTGGAGCCCACAATCGGACTTGAACCGATGACCTCTTCCTTACCAAGGAAGTGCTCTGCCAGCTGAGCTATGTGGGCCCGGGACCGATCGCGGGATTCATCGGGGGATACGTGGTGGGCAGGGAGGGAATCGAACCCCCATAGCCGAAGGCGGCTGGTCTACAGCCAGCTGAGCTCACCACCTGCTCAACCTACCCACTGAGGCGACGGTACCGGATCGAGACTGCGGCCTCGTGGTGGATCCGGCCACCGATGGACGTTGCGTGGAGCCGACGACGGGACTCGAACCCGGAACCGGCGGTTTACAAAACCGCTGCTCTACCAATTGAGCTACGTCGGCGCGACGGGCAGGGTCTTACCGCAGATGACCCCATCGGCGCCGGGGAATGATATGGCCGGTCGGCCGGATGGGTCAAGCGTGGGGGTCGGCGCGGGTCGCCACGGTGAGTTGGGGCTCGCGGCGGGCCGCCAGCCTCGAACCCGCGGCTCGACACGTGGCGCTTGGTCGGCCCCACGCACGCGCGGTGTTCATTTTCGGGGCTTCGACGGGTCGAAGGGCGATCGGACGACGTCTTTGGCGACGGTAAGCCCCGGATCGGCCACCACATGTGCATCCGGCACCCCTTCGTCACCGGCGATCGACCTCGTCGGCAGCTTCGCGCCCGTGATCCCGGCCGAATGAACACGCTGCGTGCATCGACCGAACTATCGACGTTTCGTCCGCTTTGTCGCGGCTGGCACTGCCCCGTCGGCGGGGAGGAGGTCGTCTCCTGAGTCCCCGGCGCCGGGCGTGGGGCCACCGGTCGGTCTCGGGATCGGCCGTCGCCGACTTCGGCTTCGAGCGCGCCCGGCTCTTGGTCGGGCTGGCCTTGGGCGGGGCTGCGGCGTCGGCGTTGGCGGGGCTGCGGCGTCGGCCGTCGCCGATTTCGCCTTCGGCGTGGCCCGACGCTTGGTCGGCTTATCGGGCGGTTCAGCCTCCGTCGGTGTCGACTTCGCCTTCGACCCGGCGCGGTTCCTGGCCGGGCTAGGCTTTGGCGCGGCTGCGGCGTCGGCCGTTGCCGAATTCGCGGCAGGCTCGAGCGGCGAGGTCCCTGCGTCACCACCGACATCGGCCGGCGGCTGGTCGGAATCGCGCTGCGCCACCGCCTCGAACAGGAGGATCGACCCCGCCACGGCGGCATTCAGGGACCCGACGACGCCCTTCATCGGGATGCGCACGAACAGATCGCATCGGCGACGGACGGCTGGCCCGAGGCCCTGGCCCTCGCTCCCGACGACGATCGCCAGCGGCCCGCGAAGGTCGCTCTGGCGGACGGTCATCGGGGCATCGCCCTCGGCGCCCGCGACGCGCACGCCGCGGCCGTGGAGGTCGCTCAGGGCACCCGGCAGGTCATCGACCGGACAGAGCAGGAGATGCTCGATCGCTCCGGCCGACGCCTTCACGGCGGACGGGCTCAGCGGCGCCTGTCGATGCGTCGGGAACAGCACGCCATGGACGCCGGCGGCCTCCGCGCTGCGCAACAACGTGCCGACGTTGTGGGGATCCTCCAACGAATCGAGGACGAGGATGAACGGCGGTTCGCCACGCTCGGCGGCCCGGGCCAGCACGTCGTCCAGGCTCGCGAAACGCCGCGGTTCGACGACGAGCGCCACGCCCTGGTGACCATCGAACCCGGCGAGTGCCGTGAGCGACCCGCCCTCGACCTCGACGATGGGGATCCGCAGGTTCGTGGCATGGAGGACGAGCTTCTCGAGGGCGGCACGTCGCTGCGGGACGACGAGCAGCCGGATGACCGGTCGGCGGGCGACGAAGGCCTCCTCGACGGGACGGCGACCAGCGACCAGCTCCTCCTCCGGCCCGAGGTCGCCGGGCGGCGGCAGGGCAGCGGCGCGTGGCGGCCCGCCGCGACCCCGTTCGAACGGCGGTCGACCGAAGGGCCTCGGCCCCGAGCCGAACCGCCGCTCGGGACGTTGGGGGTATCCCGGACCGGGGCGAGGACGACCAGGATCGTGCGGCGGGCGTCGGTCGTGGGTGTCGCGCGGCCCGTCCGGTCCGCCGCGGTAGTCCGGTCCGCCGCGGTAGTCCGGTCCGCCACGGTCGTCCCAGGTTCGCGGTCCGGGTCCGGGACCCTGCCCGTATCCCGGTCCGCGGCGATCACCTCGGTCGGGGCGCGGACCACTCGGACGCCACGGCCCTGGAGGACCGCCACGGCCAGGCCCGGAGCCGGGACGCGGCCCATCGCGGGGCCCGTCCCGCCGCGGGCCATACGGCCGCGGCCCGTCCGGCCTGGGACCGTCGAACCGCCGGTACCCACCGCCCGGCCCACCGGGAACGCCTTGTGGATTCGGCCCTCGGGGCCTACTCGGGCCACCCGGCCCGCTCGGGCCACCGGGCCCGCCATGCCCGCCGGGCCCAGTCGGGCCACCCGGCCCACCCGACCCGCTCGGTCGACCGCGGCCGCCGCTGCGATATCCGCCGCCTCCGCGCGGCCCACCCGGACCGCCGGATCGGCCACCACCGGATCGTCGCCCCGGCGGCGGCCCTCCTCTTCGTCGATCATCCGGCGGCCGGTCAGCCATGCGAAACCTCCACCAGGCGCCGCCAGCGCTGGCCATCACGGGTGTCCTCGACCGAGATGCCACGTGCGAGCAACTCGTCACGGAGCCGGTCGGAGGCCGCCCAATCCTTGGCGTCACGAGCCGCCGCGCGCTCGTCGAGCATCGATCGAAGCTCCGGATCGAGGTCGTCCGCCGGCCCCGGCAGGACGCCGAGGACCAGATCCAGGTCACGCAGCAGGTCCAGCGCCCGCGCCGCGTCGTCAGTCGAAAGGCTTCGCGCCTCGATCCGGCGATTCAGGTCGCGCACGAGGTCGAATAGCGCCGCGAGCGCTTCGGAGATATTCAGGTCGTCGTCCAGGGCGGCTCCGAACGCCTCGCGCCCAGCCGCCAGCACCTCGGGCAGCGACGGTTCGCCGGCCCCGTCCTCTCGATATGCCTCAAGCGCTCCGACGAGCGCGTCGAAGCGGCTCAATGCCGCGCCAGCCGCCGCCAGGGACTCATCGGAGTGGTTGAGGCTCGCGCGATAGTGCACGGCCAGCAGCGCATAGCGCAGGGCACGCGGCGATACCCCCGCCTCGATCAGCTCCCCCGGCCGGGCGATGTTGCCCGTCGATTTCGCCATCTTCGAGCCGCTCGCCTGGAGGTGGGCGCAGTGGAGCCACGTGCGCACGAATGGCTGGCCGGTGGCTGCCTCGCTCTGGGCGATCTCGTCCTCGTGGTGCGGGAAGATCAGGTCGACGCCGCCGGTGTGGATGTCGAACGAGGGCCCGAGGTGGGCCATGCTCATCGCCGAGCACTCGATATGCCATCCCGGCCGCCCCTCGCCGATCGCGGTCGACCACGAGGGCTCCCCGGGCTTCGGCCCCTTCCACAGGGCGAAGTCGCGGACATCGTCCTTGGCGTACTCGTCGGCCTCGACCCGCTCACCCACGCGCAACTGATCGGGGTCGAGACGCGCCAGGCGGCCGTACGCCGGCCACGACGCGATGCGGAAGAAGATCGAGCCGTCGTCCGTCCGGTAGGCGTGGCCGCGCTCGAGCAGGGTCGAGATCAGCGCGACGATCGGCTCGATGTGCTCGGTCGCGCGCGGCAGGACGTCGGGACGGGTCATCCGAAGCGCGTCCGCGTCAGCGAGGAAGCGACCGAGGTAGCGCTCGGCGAGCTCCCCGATGCTCACGCCCTCGGCGGCCGCGCCGCGGATGATCTTGTCGTCGATATCGGTGATGTTCATGACCCAGCGGACGCGATACCCGCGCCAGCGCAGATGTCGGACGAGCAGGTCCGCGAACAGGAATGAGCGGAAGTTCCCGATGTGGGCCGGCCCATACACCGTCGGCCCGCACGAGTAGATGCGGACGTCGTCGTCGCGCAGCGGCTCGAGCGGCCGGGTCTCGCCGGTGAGGGTGTCGTGGAGCCGGATCCCGCTCACGAGCGAGCCTCGATCGTCACGAGGGCCAGCGCGGATACCGAGCGACCGGCGCCCTCCGAGCCGTCGAGATTGCCGGTCGAGGCCTTGACGTTCGACTCGGACGGATCGAGACCCAAGACCGCCGCGATGGCCGCCCGCATCGTGTCGAGGTGATCGCCAAGCCGTGGCCGCGCCGCGACCACGGTCACGTCGACCGCCACCGGACGCCAACCAGCGCCCGCCAGCCGGGCCACGACAGCCGCGAGCAGCTCGCGACTGTCCACGCCGCGCGGCGTCGACGGCCCCGCCGGGTACAGCCGACCGAGATCGCCCATCCCGGCAGCACCGAGCAGGGCGTCGGCCACCGCATGGAGCACGACGTCGCCGTCCGAGTGACCATGCAGTCGCGGCGCACCGGGGATATCCACGCCGCCAAGACGCAGCGGACTGCCCGGACCGAATGGATGCGCATCGTGCCCGATCCCGCTGCGCCGCGAAGAACCCGGATCGCCGAGCACCGCCGCGGCACGAGCGAGATCCGCGGGAACGGTCACCTTGAGGTTGGCGGGATCGCCGGGGACGACATGGACCGGGATTCTACAGACCTCCAGCAGGGCGGCCTCGTCCGTCCATGTCCCGGCAGCCGCCGCTGAGGCCAGGGCGTCACGCAGGAGCCGGCGACGCACCCCCTGCGGCGTCTGCGCCGCGGCGAGCTCGGCACGATCCACGGTCGCCTCGACCAGATCACCGGCGAGCCGTTTGATGGTCTCCACGACCGGCACGACCGGGATCGCCGCACCGTGCTGGTCAGTCGCCTCGGTGACCGCCTTGATGAGCGCCGCCGACACCGCCGGGCGCGCTCCATCGTGGACGAGCACCACCCGACGACCATCGAGGTCGGGAGCCAGCCGCTCCAGGGCCTCGAAGCCGGCCCGGACGGAATCCTGCCGCCTGGACCCGCCCTCCACGAAGCTGATCGGCCCGTCTGCGGCCAACCACCCGTCCTCCAGCGTTCGGCGCCGTTCGGCGGTGGTGACCACGACGATGGACGAGACGTCCTGCGAAGCCGCGAAGGCCGCGACCGCGTAGGCCAGGAGCGGCTGGCCGCCGATCGGTGCCAACAACTTGTCCGCGCCGCCCATCCGAGCCGACATACCGGCCGCGACGACGATGGCGTCCGCGCGCGAGGCCACCCTCAACGTCCGCCCCCCGCTCGCGCTCGGAGGGCTGAGGCGACGTTCCCGCGAGCCATCAGCCCGACGTTTCAATCGAGCCGTGGCTGGGCAAAGATCATCCGGCCCGCCACGGTCTGGAGGACGCGCGTGACCGCGACATCGAGGTCCTTGTCGATGTGGCGGGCGCCGCCCTCCACGACGATCATCGTGCCGTCATCGAGGAAGCCGACTCCCTGCCCGGCCTCCTTGCCCTCCTGGATGACCCGGACCCGCAATTCCTCGCCTGGGAGCACCGCGGGCTTCACCGCGTTCGCGAGGGAGTTGATATTCATGACCCGCACGCCCTGCAACTCGGCGACGCGGTTGAGGTTGAAGTCATTGGTGAGGATCACCCGGCTGCGTTTCCGGGCCAGCGCCACGAGCTTCGCGTCCACCTCGGTCTCGGACGGCACCGCGTCCTCCACGATCTCGACCGGGGTGCCCGGCTCCTTCTGCATGCGGGCCAGGATCTCGAGCCCGCGCCGGCCGCGATTGCGGCGCAGGGTGTCGGAGCTGTCGGCGATGTGTTGGAGCTCATCGAGCACGAAACGCGGGATCACCAGGGTGCCGTAGATGAACCCGGACTCGACGATCTCCGCGATCCGTCCGTCGATGATCGCGCTGGTGTCGACCACGATCCGGGGGTCGCCACCACGCTCGGCCGGCGAGGCTCCGGTCTCGGGCTTGCGGATGATCCCGACGGCCTCCGCGGCGCCGACCAGGTCCCGTCGCTTGGCCACGGTCAGGCCGAGCATCCCAAGGCCGAGGAACAAGGACACGCCGAGGGGCAGCCACGTCCCGAACGGTTGCGGAAACGCCGACAGCGGGAAACCCAGCAGCAGGCCCATCAGCAGGCCGAGCAGCAGGCCGACGACGGCCGTGATGAACTCCGCGGTCGAGAGGTCCTCCACCCGGGAGATCAACCACATCGCGGGGACGATCGTGAGGTACGGCAGGATCGCGAACCCGACGATGACCCAGGCGACCACCCAGGCCGCCAGCAGGAAGCCGGCATAGCTCGCGTCGCGAAACAGCCCGCCCTCCGCCCCGGCGAGCACCAGCCCGACGAGCCCCCCGAGGGCGGCTCCCAACACACGGATATATCGGATCACGATTCCCTCGGCGGATCTTCCCGGCGTCCACCGGACCGCTGGTCCGGACGGGCCGTCAGCCTAGCATCGCCGGAAGCGCCTCGCCATGCGGCCGGGGACGCTCGGTCAGGGCGGCCTCGACCGCCTCGCGCAGGGTCGCGACCTCGATCACCCGCAGGCCGGGCACCTCGAACGGCGGCGCACCGCGACCGGGCCGCGGCACGAGTGCGACGTCGAAACCGAGTCGGGCGGCCTCGCGAAGCCGGCGCTCGAGCCCCGTCACGGAGCGCAACTCCCCGAGCAGACCGACCTCCCCGATCGCCACGCTCCGCTCGGCAAGCGGCCGATCACGCAGCGAGGATGCGAGGGCGAGGGCCAGCGGCAGGTCGAGCCCGGGCTCCCCCACCGACAGGCCCCCGGCGAGATTGGCGTAGACGTCGTGCGAGCTGAGGCCCACCCCTGCGCGGCGGCCGAGGACCGCGACCAGCAGGCTGAGCCGGTTCGGGTCGACGCCACTCGCCTTGCGGGCCGGCGACCCGTAGCCGGCAGGCGCCACGAGCGCCTGGACCTCGACCAGCAGCGGGCGGCTGCCCTCCATGGTCGGAGCGACGACACTGCCGGGCGCCGGCTCGGCATGCTCGGCAAGGAATGCGCGTGCGGGGTCGGACACCTCCAGGAGGCCGCTGCCAGCCATTTCGAACACCCCGACCTCGTCGGTCGACCCGAACCGGTTCTTGGCCGCCCGCACCAGGCGGAGAGCGGCGTAGCGCTCGCCTTCGATGCTCACGACCGCATCGACGAGGTGTTCCATGGTCTTGGGGCCGGCGATCGAACCGTCCTTCGTCACGTGCCCGACGAGCACGACCGCGATGCCCTCACCCTTGGCGAACTCCATCAGACGGACCGTCGCCTCGCGGACCTGGCCGACGCTCCCCGCGGCACCATCGAGCTCGTCGACGGTGGCCGTCTGGATCGAGTCGACGACCACGAGCGCCGGCCGCATCGATCGGCCGACCTCGACGATGCGCCCGATGTCGTGCTCGGCGAGGACCTCGATGGCGGCGCCCGCCGGCACGTCGAGCAGACCCAGGCGGCCGGCTCGCAGCCGGACCTGGGCCGCGGATTCCTCGCCCGTGGCGTAGAGCACGGGACGACCGAGGCCAGCGGCGGCCTGGAGCAGGAGCGTGGACTTGCCGATCCCCGGTTCCCCGCCGACCAGGATCACCGATCCCGGGACCAGCCCACCACCCAGCACGCGGTCTAGCTCGCCGATGGACGTGGCGAGCCGCGGCACGTCGGACGTGCCGATGTCGGCGAGGGCTACCGGCGAGGTCGCGAGGTCAGCCCCGATCCGGATCGCGCGGGCGGTCCGCGGCGTGTCCCGAACGACGGTCTCGACCAGGCTGTTCCAGGCGCCGCAGTTGCGGCACTGGCCCTCCCAGCGCAGGAAGGCCTCGCCGCAGCCCTGGCAGACGAACCGGCTGGTCGGCCGTGCCACGGACGGCTAGTGCGCCTCGACGGGGGTGCGCGAGTCGGCAGCGTGGATATCGAGACCGGCCTCGGGATCCTTGTCCACGACGATCGTCGTGCCGGGCTCGTAGCGTCCGAGGAGCAGATGCTCGGCGAGCACATCCTCGACCATGTTCTGGATGACTCGGCGGAGCGGTCGAGCGCCGTAGGCCACGTCATACCCGAGCTTGATGATGTGCTCCTTGGCCGCGTCGGTGACCTCGAGCGACATCTGCTGGGCGCGCAGCTGGTCGCGCACCCGATTCAGCATCAGGTCGACGATCTGGGCGATCTCCTCGACGGTCAGCGAGCGGAACACGACGGTCGAGTCGATCCGGTTGAGGAATTCCGGTCGGAAGCTGTTCTTCAGCTCCGTGGCGACCTTCTCCTTCATGAGCTCGTACGAGCTCTCGGCACGCGCCTCGTCGGTCGTGCCCTGGACCCGGAAGCCCAGGCTGGAGTTGGTCTGGAGCTGCTTCGCGCCCAGGTTGGAGGTCATGATGATGATGCAGTTGCGGAAGTCGACCCGGCGACCCTTGGCGTCGGACAGGTGGCCGTCCTCGAGGATCTGCAGGAGGATGTTGAACACCTCGGGATGCGCCTTCTCGACCTCGTCGAGCAGCACGACCGCGTAGCTCTTGCGGCGGACTGCCTCGGTCAGCTGGCCACCCTCGTCGAACCCGACGTAGCCGGGAGGCGCGCCGACGAGCCGCGACACGTTGTGCCGCTCCATGAACTCGCTCATGTCGATCTTGATGAGCGCGTCCTCACTGCCGAACATGAATTCGGCGAGGGCCTTGGCGAGCTCGGTCTTCCCGACGCCGGTCGGTCCGAGGAAGATGAACGAGCCGATCGGGCGCTTCGGATCCTTGAGCCCGGCCCGGGCGCGACGGACCGCCTTCGAGACGATCTCGATCGCCTCCTGCTGGCCGATGACCCGGTTGTGCAGCGCGTCCTCCATGTGGAGCAGGCGCTCGGACTCCTCCTGGGCGATGCGCGTGACCGGGATCCCGGTCCACATCGCGACGACCTGGGCGATCTCTTCGTCGCCGACGGTCGGCTGGTCGCCGGAGACCTGGGTCTGCCATTCGGCACGAAGCTCGTCGACCTTCTCCTTCGCCGTGGCCTCGGCCTCACGCAGCGTGGCCGCCTCTTCGTACTCCTGGTTGTTGATCGCCGCGTCCTTCTCCTTGGTCACGCGGTCCAGTTCCCGTTGCGCCTCGCGCAGGGCGGGCGGGGCGGAGGCGTGGCGCAGGCGGACCCGCGAAGCGGCCTCGTCGATGAGGTCGATCGCCTTGTCCGGGAGATGGCGGTCCGTGATGTAGCGGATCGACAGGTCGGCCGCGGACCGGACCGCCTCATCGGTGATGGTGACCTTGTGGTGCTGCTCGTAGCGCTCGCGGATGCCCATGAGGATGTCGATGGTCTGCTCGAGGGTGGGCTCTTCGACCATGACGGGCTGGAAGCGGCGCTCGAGGGCGGCGTCGCGCTCGATGTACTTGCGGTACTCGTCGAGCGTGGTCGCGCCGATGCACTGGAGCTCCCCGCGGGACAGCGGCGGCTTGAGGATGTTCGCGGCATCGATGGCGCCTTCGGCCGCCCCGGCACCGACGAGCGTATGCAGCTCATCGATGAACAGCACCGCGTCGTTCGTGTTGCGCAGCTCCTCGATGATCTTCTTGAGGCGCTCCTCGAACTCACCGCGGTACTTGGTGCCGGCCACGAGCGAGCCGATGTCGAGGGTCAGCACCCGCTTGTTGAGCAGGATGTCCGGCACGTCGCCGGCGATGATCCGGTGGGCCAGACCCTCGGCGATCGCGGTCTTGCCGACACCCGGCTCGCCGATGAGCGCGGGGTTGTTCTTCGTCTTGCGCCCCAGGATCTGGATGACCCGCTCGATCTCCTTCTCCCGGCCGATGACCGGGTCGAGCTTGCCCGCGCGCGCGAGGTCAGTGAGGTTGATGCCGAGCTGGTCGACCGTCGGGGTCTTGCTGGCTCGCTTGGTCTCCTGGGCGCTGGGCCCGGCCGACGAGCTCTGGGACAGGACCCGGATGACCTCGTGGCGGACTTTGTCGAGGTTGACGCCCAGCGACTCGAGCACACCCGCTGCGATGCCCTCGCCCTCGCGGACCAAGCCCAGGAGCAGGTGCTCCGTGCCGATGTAGTTGTGACCGAGGCGGCGGGCTTCATCGATCGCGAGTTCGATCACCCGCTTCGCTCGCGGCGTCAGGCCGACCTCGCCCACGACCGGGCGATCGCCGCGACCGATGATGAACTCGACCGCGGTGCGGACCTTCGCGAGCTCGACGTTCATGTTCTCGAGGACGCGCGCCGCGACACCCTCGCCCTCGCGGACGAGGCCCAGGAGCAGGTGCTCCGTGCCGATGTAGTTGTGATTGAACCGCTGCGCCTCGTCCTGAGCCAGGGTCAGTACCTTGCGCGCGCGATCCGTGAATTTGTCGAAGCGATCCATCGAGTCGAGAGCCTGTTCCTTGCACAGCGCCACGGGGGGACGCCTTCAGCCATGCTAGCACGACGTCCTATTCCCGACGGCAGTGCCCATCGGTCCGGGTTCGTCACAGATGGAATCGCTATCGAGGGGCGGTCGGATGCCCCCGCGAGGCTAAGGAATCGAAACGACCCGGCGGGTCGGAGCCCGGCGGGTCGTTTGCTGCGGCGAGGGATCGTCAGGACGACTTGGCGTCGCCGTCGGTCTCGGTGGCTTCGTCGGTGTCGGCGGCAGGTGCCTCGGCGGTCGGCGCCTCGGCGGCCTCCGGTGCCGGGGTCTCGGTCTCGGCTGCAGGAGCCTCGGCCTCGGCGGTCGGTGCTTCGGCGGGCGCCGGTTCCGCGACGTCGGTCTCGGCGGCAGGCGCCTCGGCTTCGGCGGCAGGCGCCTCGGTCTCGGCGGCTTCGGCGGCAGGCGCCTCGGTCTCGGCGGCTTCGGCCTCGGCGGCAGGCGCCTCGGCTTCGGCGGCTTCGGCCTCGGCGGCTTGGGCCTCGGCGGCTGGAGCATCCGCGGTCGCGATCTCGGTCTCGGCTGCCGGTGCCTCGGCGACCTCAGCCTCGGCGGGCGGTGCCTCGGCGAACTCCGCGTCGGCGGCCGGTGCCTCCGCGGTGTCGGTCTCGTCAGAGGGTGCCTCGGCAACGTCGGCCTTGGCGGCAGGCTGCTCAGCAACCTCCGGTTCCACGACCTCGGTCTCTGCACTGGGAGCCTCGGCGACCTCTGCCTCGGCCGCTGGCGCGTCGGCGACTTCGGCTTCGGCGGCGGGAGCTTCGGATGCCGGTTCGTCGGCGCCTTCGGCCGCTGCGAGTTGCTGGCGGACCTGAGCGAACGCCGATGCGAGCGTGTTGTCGATCCCGCCCTCGGGCTCCTGGACCGCGTCACTCATCGAGTAACTGCGCTCCTGGCGCGGGCGACGCTCCGGACGCGGGCCAGCCTGGCCGACCGGCGCCGGCTGACCGGGTTCGACGACCGGGCGGGCGGGCGGCTCCTCCGCCTGCTTGAGGCTGAGACCCAGGCGATGCCGCTCGGAGTCGAGCGAGATGATCTTGAGCTTGAGCGCTTGGCCCTCATGGACGACGTCACCGGGGTGGGCGACGCGCTGATGCGAGAGCTCGCTGATGTGGATGAGGCCCTCGAGGCCATCACGCACGCGGACGAACGCACCGAAGTTGACGAGCTTGGTGACCGTGCCGTCGATGATGTCCCCGACATTGAAGTCGGCGACCGTCGAGTGCCACGGATCGGGCTGGAGGCGGCGGATCGACAGGCTGATCCGGCCACGCTCGTGGTTGATGTCGATGACCTCGGCCTCGACCTCGTCACCGACCTTGTAGCCGGCTTCGGGGTTGTTGACCTTGTTCCAGCTCAGCTCGCTCTTGTGGACGAGGCCATCGATGCCACCGAGGTCGATGAACACGCCGAACGGCGCGATCGAACGGACGGTCCCGGTGACCTTCTGCCCGACCTGGAGGCTGCTGAAGAGCTCGTCCCGCTTCTCGCGGCGCTCTTCGTACAGCGCGACCTTCTCGGACAGGATCAGGCGGTTGGCCTTGCGGTTGACCTCGAGGATCTTCAGCCGGAGCTTGCGGCCGACGAACGGCATCAGCTTCTCGGCGATCTCCTGGGCAGCGTCGCGCGGCTGGTCGTTCTGGGGCCGGCGCGGGAAGTCGACGATCTGGCTGATGGGCACGAAGCCGCGGATGCCGCAATCGACGATGAGGCCGCCCTTGTTGTGGTCGATGACCGGCGCCTCGATGATGACGCCCGCCTCGAACTGCTCCTGCATCGCGCGCCACTTGCGCTCGAGTCCGGCGCGACGGAGCGAGAGGACCGCGTGGCCCTCGGGCGACTCGGGCTGGAGGACGTAGACGAGGACGGTATCGCCGATGTTCAGCGGCGCCTGACCCTCACCGTGTCGACCGAACAGCTCGCGATTGCTGACCACGCCCTCGGACTTGGCACCGATGTCGACGAGGATCTCGTCCTTGTCGATCCGGACGACGTTGCCCTCGACGACATCACCGTGCTTGAAGCTCTTGATGTCGGAGTCCTGCTCGGCGAGCAGCTCCTCCATCGTCGTCGGCTCGGGTCCGAGTTCGCGCGGGGGCGCGACCGGCTCCGGCTCGTCGTCGGCGGCGGGAGCATCGGCGGTGTCGTCCGCGTGGAGTGAGCTTGAGCCGGCATCGACCGCGCTGGCCTGCGCCACGGGACTGTCGCCGGAGGTGGCCTCCACGTCGGGCGCGGCTTGGCCCGTGGTCTCGACCTCGGGGGCAGCATCGGCGGTCGCCTCGACCTCGGGGGCAGCATCGGCCGCGGGCTCGTTATCGGCCGCGGGCTCGTTCGTGACTGCTTCGTCGGCCGTGGCGACGACCGCGGGGGCGTCCTCTGAGGCGGGCGTCGTCTCCTCCGCGGCGGGTGTCGTCGCGCTCGCGGCGGTCGCCTCGGCATCCGACTCCGCCTCAGCCTCGACCGGCGATCCGTCAGCCGACCCCGCCGTGGGGGCGGCATCGTCGGTGCTGGCGGGTGCGCTGTCGTCGGAGGCCGTGGTTTCGGTCGGACTGGTCTCGGCGGGCTCGTCGGCGACAGCGATCGCCCCGACGGGCTGCTCGGACGCCTGCGGATTCACCGATGCATTCGCTTCGGTGTCAGGCGCGGTCCCGCCCTGCTGCTCTTCGGTCAATGTGGTGGTCACTCCTGGTGGTGGATTTGCACCCGAGAATCACGAACGACCCGAGCGATGCTCAGGCCGTGGTCCGAGGGATGGGGTGGGTGGTCCGTGGTGATCGAACTCCGCGGCTCCGCTCCTTCGCTCGCTGTGGCCTGATTCCGCTTCTTCAGCTGTCCATGCCTTCTTGGGGCCGGGAGAGTCTAGCACAGGGCTTCGCGCCGCTACAATCGCCCGGCCGTGCCTGAACTACCCGATCTGACCGTGGTCGCCGAGGCCTTCGACACTGCCCTCCGAGGCCGCCGGATCGTGTCGGCGCAGGCCCCTGGCCCCCTGGCTGTCCGTGGGACACCGGCCGAGCTGGACGCCCTGGTCGGTCAGACCGTGGGCGGCATCCGGCAACGCGGCAAGTTCCTCATGATCGACCTGGAGCGCGATGCGATCGTCGTGAATCCCATGCTCACCGGTCGGTTCCAGTTGGCCGCTCCGGGCGCGAAGCTGCCGACGAAGACCGCGGTCGTGCTGGGGTTCGGGCCGCTCGGGCCGCGTGGTCGCTTCCGGCCGGCAGCGTGGACCAGGGACGCCCCCTGGCTGCCGACGTCCGACGCATCGCCCGAGGTCCGGTACCGCGATCCAACGCAGATGGGCAAGGTCTACCTGCTGCCATCCGGCGTCGACCGGCCCGTGCCGGGTCTCGGGCCTGGCGAGATCGGGCCGGACGTCGACGACCCGGCGCTGACCCTTGACGCGTGGCGCGATCGGATCCGGCGCCATCCGGGCGAGCTCAAGAACCTGCTCCGCAATCAATCGTTCGTGGCCGGCATCGGCAATGCCTATAGCGATGAGATCCTCCATGCCGCGAAGCTCCTGCCGTTCCGCAAGCGCTCCACCCTGGCCGAGGAGGAGATCGACGCGCTGTATGCCGCGACGGGCACGACCGTTGCCGACGCCATCGAAGTCCTGCGCCGACGGGTCCCACCGACCTTCGAGACGCAGGTGCGCGACTTCCTGGCGGTCCACATGAAGGGCGGTCAGCCGTGCCCTCGTTGTGGCACGCGGATCACCGAGGTCAAGGCCGGTGGGTTCGTGACGTCGTTCTGCCGGGGCTGCCAGCGTTGACCCGCGGGCTCGAGGTCAGGGAAGCTCCAGGACCTGACCGACCTGCAGCGCGGTGGGGTCATCGAGCCGGTTGAGCTGCGCCAGCACCTGCCAGGTCGTGCCGAACTCGCCGGCGATGCCCGCTAGCGTGTCGCCGCTGCGGACGGTGTAGGTCTTGGCGGCTGCGGCTGGGCTCGGCGTCGCTTCGGCGGTGGCCTTGGGCGTCGCTTCGGCAGTGGCCTTGGGTGTCGCTTCAGCGGCCGGCGTGGGTGTGGGCTCCACCTCGGTCGGGACGAGCGTCCGTCCCGGGGCTGCCTCCTCGGTCGCCGCCGGGATCGTCGTGGCTCGCGCGGTCGCGGCTGACGACGGCGATGGCGTCCCGGATGCGGCTCCAGCGACCTGCGCAGGGGTCAGCGCCGGTCCCCCGCCCGACAGGCGCGCGATGATGATCGCCCCGAAGGCGACCGCCATGAGCGCCACGAGGCCGCTCTGACCGAGGCTCCGCTCGGATCCGAGAGCCGGCATGGACATGGCAAAGCCCCCGTGATCGAGGACCAGCGGGGCGGTGCGGGCGAAGGGCCGACCGGCTCGGCTGCGGTCGTGAGCAAGCGGCTCATCGCCGACACCACCGACGCCCGAGGCGGCCGCGTAGGTACTGCAGCCGCGATGCTCGGCAACGAGGCACAGACGGCGCTGCTTCTCGGGCGCCAGGATCGCGGCCGGCGAGACCGCGGTGCAGCGGTGTTCGCGGGCTGGCGTGGAGGCACGCCAACCGCCGTCGGCAGCCAGCAGATACGGGCAGACGTCGGCGGTCGCCGGCATGACCGGCAGATTAACGGGACGGGAAACGCCGATCTCGGTCATCCGATGAACAGGATACCCGGTGTTAGCGAGCATCCCGCCGGTGGCGGTTCCTGCAGGAACCACGAATGTGGCCCCGGACACGCAAAAATCCCGGCGACGACCTATTTTCCCGAAAGGCTGCCCTCTCAGTATCTTCGGCGCTGGAGAGCTTGACTTCCGTGTTCGGGATGGGAACGGGTATGGCCTCTCCGCTAGAGTCACCGGGATTTATTGCGTCTGGACGTGGTCGGCAGCGGCACGACGCGGATCCGCAAGGGATCCGGCGGGCGCCGGAAGAGATCTTCGATCTCGTGGTGAGTCGTCAAGGATCGTGATCACGATCCCAGCCACTGACCCCTGGTCAGTTGCTGAAGAGGTCAAGCCCTCGACCGTTAGTACCGCTCAGCTTCATCCGTCACCGGACTTCCACATGCGGCCTATCAAACAGGTAGTCTCCCTGCGGTCTTACCCGGTTGACCCGGTGGGGAACCTCATCTTGAGGCGAGCTTCGCACTTAGATGCTTTCAGCGCTTATCCCGACCGAACATAGCTACCCAGCGGTGCCCCTGGCGGGACAACTGGCACACCAGCGGTTCGTTCACCCCGGTCCTCTCGTACTAGGAGCAACTCCTCTCAAGTTCCCTACGCCCACGGCGGATAGAGACCGAACTGTCTCACGACGTTCTGAACCCAGCTCGCGTGCCGCTTTAATGGGCGAACAGCCAAACCCTTGGGACGTACTTCCGCCCCAGGATGCGACGAGCCGACATCGAGGTGCCAAACCGTGCCGTCGATGTGAACTCTTGGGCACCATCAGCCTGTTATCCCCGGGGTAGCTTTTATCCGTTGAGTGATACCCCTTCCACTCGGAGGTACCAGATCACTAAGCCCGACTTTCGTCTCTGCTCGACTTGTAGGTCTCGCAGTCAAGCTCCCTTATGCCTTTGCACTCTCCGGCTGGTTTCCATTCAGCCTGAGGGAACCTTTGGGCGCCTCCGTTACACTTTAGGAGGCGACCGCCCCAGTCAAACTACCCGCCTGACACTGTCCTGCGCCCGGATCACGGGTCGCGGTTAGAACCGAAATCCAACAAGGGTGGTATTTCAACGTCGGCTCCACCGAGGCTAGCGCCCCAGCTTCTCAGCCTCCCACCTATCCTACACAAGCAAGATTCCAATCCAATGTCAAGGTGTAGTAAAGCTCCACGGGGTCTTTTTGTCCTGCCGCGGGTAACCTGCATCTTCACAGGTACTTCAATTTCGCCGGATCCCTCGTTGAGACAGCGCCCAGATCGTTACGCCATTCGTGCGGGTCGGAACTTACCCGACAAGGAATTTCGCTACCTTAGGACCGTTATAGTTACGGCCGCCGTTTACCGGGGCTTCGGTTCAAAGCTTGCACCTCTCCTCTTAACCTTCCGGCACTGGGCAGGCGTCAGCCCCTATACGTCAGCTTTCGCTTTCGCAGAGACCTGTGTTTTTGCTAAACAGTCGCCTGGGCCTTTTCACTGCGGCTTCGATCGACCACTTGCAAGCAAGCAGCCGCGAAGCGCCCCTTCTCCCGAAGTTACGGGGCCATGTTGCCGAGTTCCTTAACGAGGGTTCTCCCGTTCGCCTTGGTATGCTCTACCCGCCTACCTGTGTCGGTTTGCGGTACGGACACTATTGATCTCGCTAGACACTTTTCTCGGCAGCATGGCTCACTCGAATCGAGGCAGAAGCCCCTTTCATTCACTGCTCGGGGTTGAATGATCAGACGGATTTGCCTGTCCGATCCCCCTACCGGTTTAGACGCGTATAGCCAAAACGCGCTCGAGCTACCACACCGTGTCATGCCATTGCTCTCACCTGGGATCAGCTCCCGGACTCGACCGACTTGCGCCGGCCAACCTCCGTTCACCTACCCCCAGGCGACACCTTGCGGTGCAAACGATCGTTAGTGGTTCCGGAATATCAACCGGATGTCCATCGCCTACGACGTTCGTCCTCGGCTTAGGCCCGACTAACCCTGAGCGGACCAGCCTTCCTCAGGAAACCTTAGGCTTACGGTGTGTGAGATTCTCACTCACATTGCGCTACTCATGCCGACATTCGCACTTCCGTCCGCTCCAGCCGTCCTCACGGTCGACCTTCACTGCTGAATGGAACGCTCCCCTACCACCAGACGACCGGCGAACCGGTCACCTGATCCGCAGCTTCGGTACCAAGCTTGAGCCCCGCTGAATTGTCGGCGCAGATCCACTTGACCAGTGAGCTATTACGCACTCTTTCAATGGTGGCTGCTTCTAAGCCAACATCCTGGTTGTCTGTGCGAATCCACATCCTTTCCCACTTAGCTTGGATTTAGGGACCTTAGCTGGCGGTCTGGGCTGTTTCCCTTTTGACCACGAAGCTTAGCCCTCGCAGTCTGACTCCCGGGCTCTGAAATCACGGGATTCGGAGTTTGGTTGGGGTTGGTAAGCGGGAAGCCCCCTAGCCCATCCAGTGCTCTACCCCCGTGATTGAACGCCCGAGGCTAGCCCTAAAGCTATTTCGGGGAGAACCAGCTATCTCCGAGTTCGATTGGCATTTCACCGCTACCCACAGCTCATCCCCTAGCTTTTCAACGCTAGTGAGTTCGGGCCTCCACGAGACATTACTCCCGCTTCAACCTGGCCATGGATAGGTCACTCGGTTTCGGGTCTACTGCGTGCGACTGATCGCCCTATTCAGACTCGCTTTCGCTCCGGCTCCGTCCTTCGCGGACTTAACCTCGCCACACACACGTAACTCGTCGGCTCATTCTTCAAAAGGCACGCCATCAGGCTACCGGCGAACCGGCAACACCCTCTGACTGCTTGTAGGCACGTGGTTTCAGGTTCTATTTCACTCCCCTTCCGGGGTGCTTTTCACCTTTCCCTCACGGTACTCGTTCACTATCGGTCGCCAAGAGTATTTAGCCTTGGACGGTGGTCCGCCCAGCTTCCCACAGGAGAGACCTTCCACGTGGTACTCAGGTGGTCGTTCACGGAGATCGGTCGCTTTCGCCTACGGGGCTCTCACCCTCTCTGGCCGGCCGTTCCAGGGCCGCTCGACTAGCGATCGATTTGGTAACTCCGCGGGGACCTT